>JADIZV010000001.1 GCA_016704565.1 Candidatus Phosphoribacter baldrii | reverse complement strand
AGCCCCACAGTTCCCCGACCGACACGTGCCCCCGCTCCCAGACCGATCGCAAATGCTGATCGAGCTCAAGTCGTAGGGTTCGGGCTGCCAGGGACGTGGTGAGCAGGCCTGCCCTGCCCAGCCGGTCAGAGACCCGCTCGGCGAGCCAGGGTGCGGCACCGTCGGCACGTTCGACGGTCAGCGACGGCGGACGTGCGGGGTCGTCCTGCACCGGAACAAGTGCCCACTGGTAGGTCTGTCCGATCCGGGCGTCGACGTCTTCGTCGTTGCGGGTGACGTTCGCCGTGACCTGGGTGACCTGGGCCGGGCTGAGGTCGAGTTCCACCTTCCGGCCCTCGATCCATCTCCAGGCGAGATAGTGACGGACCGATTCCGTGAGCTCGTCCATGCGTTTGCTGTCCGCGGCGAGAAACACGATGAGGTTTCGATGAGCCCGTTGCGCGGTTCCCCGGCGTTCGAAGGCGTCGCGGGCGAAGGTGAGCGCTGCAGAATCCGTGGCCCCTCGAGCGTGAGTCGTCGACGGATGCAGGATCACCAGCTGGGCTTCATCGACGTCGCGGATCTCTGCCGTCGACTCTGGCCCAGGAAGGACTGCGCTGAAGCTCCCCGCGCGCCGCGTCTGGCGGCGCAACCGCTCCCGGATCTCCGTCCAGATCTCCTCCGGTCGGTCCCGCAACGTGTCGGCGTAGTCGGCGGCGGTGCGCGTGACCGACGCCTGGGTGTCAAACCACCAACGATTCGTGTCGGCATACAGGTAGGTCGAGCGTTGACCGAGCAGGTCCAAGGCCGACCCGAAGTTGCCCACCACGTCCCCTGGCACCGCGGTGCCCAGCCAGATCCGCTGCCGTTCGATCCCACGGTGAGCAGACCGCAACGTGGGTGCTGCCCCGATGAAGATCGACCGAGCCACGCGTCGGGTGACCATCCGGCCACCGAAGGCGGAGCGCTCGCTGTCGATCCGAACCGGCGTCGACCCCGTTCCGTCAATATCGGCGTCGATGATCGGTTTCCATGAGTCGGGCAGATACTGAGTGATCTCGCGAGACACCGACGACACGTCCAGAGGCACGGTGCCGGGCAGGATCATAGGGGCCGCGTCCTGAGAGATCCAGAGGGCATGGACGACGTAGCTCATCAGGCGCAGCACGCCCCGAGTGCGCTGGAAACGGTCGAGCGTCGACCAGTCCTGGTAGAGCCGATCGAACAGTTCGGGGTGGAGCGGATAGGCGGCTTTGATCCGAGCCTCATATGCCGGCTCGCTCACCTCACGGGGGAACTCGCCGGAGTGCCGGGCGTAGAACTGCACGAACGACCGGGCGATCGCCGCGATATCGGACAGCGCGGCTGCTGACGGCTCGACGAACAGTCGGCGACGCACGATCTCAAAGGACTCCTGGGACGACGCCGGCCGCCATTGGTCGGCGACTCGTCGGACGACGTTCTGCAGGCGCTGCAACGCCTCCTGGCCGTTGGGGCCGCCGACCTCGATGGCAGTGCCGCCCGAGTTGCCGTCGCGTTCGGGATCGTGCGACGCCGGAATGGAGATGACGAGCAGCGCCCCGGGGATCGACTTGACGACCTCGGTGAGCGTTTGCGCGAAGGTGAACTGCGTGTCGAAGGTGCCGGCGGGCAGCTCCTCCCGCCCCCACAGCTGCCGCGCGTAGGCCACCCACTCGTCCACGAGGATGAGACAGGGGGAATGCGCGGCGATGAGATCGCGCAACGCGGCTCCCGGGTTGGTCGCCGTGCGGTCGGCTTCGGCCACCATGTCGTATGCCGCCTGCCCACCGAGTTGCCACGCCAGTTCGCCCCACAGCGTGTGGACGACGGTACCGTCGCTGGTTGTGCGGGTTCCGGTCGGGGCCAAGTGCGTGCCGACGAGCGCGACCCGCCGGACGTCTGGCAGCACCCGCCCACCGACGAGGTCCTGGACCTCCTGGGGAAGTGATGCGGGCGGCATACCGGAGAACATGTGCCACAAGGCGAGCATCGAGTGGGTCTTGCCGCCCCCGAAGTTGGTTTGGAGATTGACGATCGGGGTCGCGTTAGGGTCTCCCCCGATGCGTCGGATGGCCCGATCGAGCAGCTCACGGAGGCCCTCAGTCAGGAAGGTGCGGCGGAAGAACTCGCGCGGGTCGCCGTACTCGCGGCCGACGTCGGCGAGGTTGCCGAAGGCAACGGCGTGCAGGTCGGCGGCGAACTCACTGGACGAGAAGTTGCCGGTAGCGACGTCCTCGTGGGGGGCAAGAACGTCACGCCACGGTTTGAGCCCCTGACCGGCCAGGCTCGGAGCCACCTCCTGGGCTTTGGCCATCCGCTTGGTCTCGGCCTCGAAGCTGGCCCGTTGGTGGTCCATCCGGATCCGCCGGACAGCGTCCGCCTGACCGGGGGCCCCAACGGCGGTGAGCAAGCGCTCCATCGTGTCCAGGGCCCGATAGGTGTCGTCCCCCGTGAAGGAGTCGTTGTGTGCATGCCGATTGCGGACATCCCGCAGCTCTGAAGCGAAGGACTGTTCCACGCGGCCGAGCTCGCCGGAGAAGACCCGCCAGTCTTCGGTGAGGACCCGAAGCAGGAGCGCCGGATCGTCCTTGTGCAGACGGACGGCCTTACCGTGCTTGGCCTCGTCGCGAGCAGCGATGAGCCGCACCCAGTCTCCGCCGACCTGGCTGGCCGCTGAGGCCATCCGCGGCTCGATGAAGGGCAACAGCCCCTCGGCGAGAAGTTCGAGAGCCTTCCCCACCCGCTCGCGGTTACTCAGCGTCGCCATCTCACTCCTCCTCGTCGGTGTCGGAGGGGTCGTCCCCTATCGGGCTGAATGCTTCAGGTCCTTCAGCAGGCTCCACCGAGTCGATGTCATGGTTGACCGCCTTGCCCATGGCGGCCTCGACGAGTGCCACCAACCGTCGGCGACGATCAGCGAAGTAGGCGTCAAAGTCACCCGCACGCAGATAGGCAGGATCGATCGCGTGAGTCCGGATGAGGTCGTCGACCTGATCAGCCGACAGTCCGTTGGAATCCAGTCTTGACATGTAGAGCCGAGGATCGAGCCCGCCCAACTGAATATTAGTGACCTTGGACAAGGGGGTCTTGTTCACGATGCTCTCGCGCTTGTCCGGGTCGATGCGGTTGTCGACACACCACTTCTTCGGAAATACATGGTGAATGTCAACCAGGAAGTCCGTGTACGACGTGTGGTCGATCACCTGATGCAGTCTCCAGTCCATGCAGGGGGTGGGCTGGGCCATCATCAGTGCATAGATCGCTTTGTACGCCGCCGACTGTTTGGACTTCAAGGACAGCAGTCGGGATTCGGCGAACTGAGCACGAACAACAGTCTCCGGGGCGTCTCCGGACGCCCCAACTTTGGCGGCCATTGCCCATGGCGCGACCTGCTCGGCATCGCGCGCGATGAGAGTCTCGATGGTTCCCCCGTACTGTTCGGCCAACGCGCCGCACCAGAACCACTGGCGTAGCCGCTCGCGGACGGCATACAAATCAATGTCCGGGCCTAGCAACACCCGGAGCGTGACAAGGGCCGTCACCTGCGCCCGGTAGGGCAAGTCGGCCGCTGTGTGAATGTGTTGGCTGTGCAAAAACGCGGCGACCCAAGGCAGTGCTCCACGAACCTGGGCCGACCACAACAGGTAGTCGCGCAAGTCCATGTCGAGGATGTCCTCTTTGCGGGCGCTGGTCGCCGTGGGCTTCGCCTTGCCGGCTGCTTGGTCGGCGCGGCGGCGGCTGAGGGTGATCAAGACCGAACAGGCTTGGAGGAGGTCGGTGTTTTGAAAGTTGGAAAGGACTGGATGAGCGTCGCGGACCTTCTCGGTGAGGTTCCAGTCGTCGATCAGGCGGAAGTCCGTGCCATGTTCCTCGTAGTAGGTGGCGTCGCCCGCGAAGATCGCCGTCAGCAACTCGAAGACGTCCAGCGGTAGGCCGCCTGAGTTGACCTTCTCGAAGACGGTCGCGACGGCCTCCTTTGAGGTGGAGGAGGCAAGCTGTATCGCTGGAATCTTGTAACCAAGCAGGGGCGTGAGGATGTTCGAGTTGAACTCAGCAAAGATCCTCGAGCGCTCCGAGACGCCTTCGGGTCCCAGCGCGTTCATGTAGGAGAGCAGCCACGTGGTCGCAGAGGTTGACGAGAACAATTCCGTGAACGGCATGATCCCACGTTCTTGTTGCCGTTGACTCGTCGATAGATCGAGGGTCACGATGCGACCGAAGTCCTCCGTGATCCGCCCGTCCGCTGGCACCGAGATGACAGCATCATCCTGATCCTTCGGTGTGCCCAGACATTTGGCGATGTCCAGGAAATAGCGACGGGACATCCGCTTGTGACGAGAGTCCTCCGTGTCGACAACGCCGTCACCGGTCAACGCCTGGTAAAGGGACGTGGTCCGCTGCTGCCCGTCGAGGAGCAACAAGCTGGGTTCTGCCGTAGCTGTCGGCGCGCCAGCAACGGGCTTGGGCTTGAACCTCACATGTTGCCCACCGGTCTCAAGGGTCATGAGGACCCCCATCGGATGGCCGCGCACGATGGTGACGAGAAGGGCCCGGATCCGTTCGTCGTCCCACTTGTAGGCGCGCTGAAAGTCCGGCAACTGGAGATGTCCGGTTCGGCACCATCCGAGCAACTCGGGGATGCCGTAGTGAGGCGTTTGGAACGTCACGGAGTCACTCCTCGTCGAACGTCATCGTCGTCTGGGCGGGGCGGGGGCCGCTGGTGGCGGTCCGCCGCGCCGCGGCATCGAGGTCGCTCCACGACGTGCCCAGCCCGTTGAACAGCAGTGCCGACTGGGTCCACCCGCGCCGCTCGCACACGTTGTAGAGCAGGTAGGCCAGCTCCTTGCAGGCGTCGAGGTCGACCCGTTGTCCCACGGTCGTCATGAGTGTCGCCGTCGCGGGTGCGCCCTGCTCGGCGAGCGTCTTGGCGAGGTAGAGGGTCGCCTCCCACACGCTCGTCCGGTCGTCGAGCAGGGGGTCCCACGCGCTCGGCAGCTGCGCTGGCGCGATGAGCCTGGCCTTGCCGGCGACCGCGCGGAAGATCCCGCCGCGTTGCAGCCCGTCGACGGAGGTGTTCGTGGCCCGGGACAGCGTGTCGGCGGTGCCCGACTCCGCGTCGCTCCACTCGTACTGCCCGAACCACTTGACGCAGAAGCGGGTGTCGGCGTCGAAGTCGCCCTCCTGCTCGGAGAGGGTCTCGTCGAGCACCTGGTTGATGAGCGCGAGGGCGGTGCGCACGCTCATCGCCGACCCGTCCGCCTCCACGACCTTGCTGTATGCCGTGAAGACCGCCATCCCGGGCCCGATCGCTGCCTGCGCGAGGTCGACCGGAGCGATGCTCCCCTGTTGGAGCTCGCGCAGGGCCCCGGGCAGCCGGTCCTTGAGGGCGGCGAGGAAGCCGCGCCGGGTGGTCGCCTCGGCGTGCTCGGGCCGCGGGCGGCAGGCGAGGACGACCGACGAGGCAAGCGCATTCGTTCCTTGACCTATCAGGCGTGTGTGGCTTTCGGTCCGCATCGGCCAGGTTGCGGTCACCGTGAGCCCCGCTTCCATGAGGCCGTTGAGCATGGTTTCCCAGCCGGTCGAGGCTGTTCCCTCGGTGTCGGATTCGGCCTGTTTGAAGGCGTAGAAGATGGTCAGCGGCATGTCTGGGGCCTGCTGCTCGCGGATCCGGGTGAAGGTGCGGACGAAGCCGCGTTCGAAGTGCTCCTCGGCCTTGGCCTTGCTCCCGCCGAAACGGTAAGGCGTCGCGACGAGTTCGTCGGCCTTGGGAGTCAGCACCGTGGCGGTGAGGTCGGGATATGAAGTACCGATGGAGCGACGGAGCCAGACGTAGAAGAAGTCGGACAGATCCGCGTAGCCGATGTTGTCGTAGTAGGGCGGATCCGTACTAACGAGCACGGACGCGTACGTCCGCTCTGGGGCAGACCATTGCTCGACATGGCCCGTCTGCGCCGCCGGCAGCCCAATCAGGGTCTTTGCAGCTCCGGCGACAACCCCCGCCCAGTCGCCCCCGGCTCCCGAAAAGGGCTGGGCTTCGGCGTAATCCCACACCATGGCAACTGCTTGGCGGCCGAATGCCTGAGCTGTCTTGTCTGCATCCGCTCTCCAGCGGGCAAGGGAGGTGTGGAAGACGCACATCTTGCTCGCGCAAAGGCCGAGGTAGAGGGCGAGGGCGTCGGCGTAGCCGACGGCCTCGGCTTCCGGCACTCCGGCAGCGATCTGGTCGGCGAGGGCGCGCTCGCGCGCCTCGCCGACCAGATCGCTGAACGTCGTCAGCGCCACCAACTGCCGGTCGGTGAATAGGTCGACGAAGTTGCGCATCCCGTAATTGGGGGTCTTGAAGTCTCGGGGGTTCGTCGGAAGTGCTGACTCGGGGAGGTGCGCAGGTCGGTCCACCGCCGCCGCATGTCGGTCCACGTCTGAAGGCAACAAATACACGCGCTGTCGTTCACCTTCAGCTACCACTGCCATCAAGGTGGAGCCAAGCCCTTCCCGTTGCCCAGATCGTCGGATGTGGCTCAGTGCCACCGGGGTCGAGCAGCCCACGCACGTGGCGCCCGTGCGACCGACGGTGCCCTCGATCCGCGGGCCAGTCGGCCCGGTCTTGATCTCGAAGGTCACCTCCCGGCCTCGCACCACCGGCTCCGCCCAAGTCGGGCGGTCCTTCTTCTTCGAGAGCCAGAACGAGCGGACCAGCGGCATGGCGATGCCGCACGCCGGGTTGGGACAGGTCACCGTCCGTGCCCAGATCCACGCGATGACCTTCGCCTCGCGCCCATCGGGCAGGGTGGCCGACGGGTAGAGATGCCCGATCCGCCGCTCCGCTTCGTCGCGCATCCAGCCGCCGTAGCGCCGGACGTCCTCGGCCAGCCCGGTCGCCCTCGGCCAGTGGCCCGCGACCCCCTCGACGCTGTGCGCCGCGCCGGGGAAGACCGGTGGGCGACCGGCATACCGCGGGGGGATCTCGATGAGCGCCTTGTTGATGAGCACCGCGACCGGGTTGAGGTCGCTCGCGTGCGCCTCCAACCCGAGCCGCTGCGCCTCGAGCGGGATGGACCCGCCGCCGGCGAACGGGTCGAGGATCGGCGGCGGGTTGCCGCCGGTGGAGCGCAGGATCTCCTCGTGGGCGGCAGCCAACAGCCGCTCGTCAGAGGCGTTCTCCCAGACGACCAGTCGCTCGATTAGGTCGAAGAGGCGCTTGCGTTCGGCGTCCTGCGCGGCCTGGGTGGGGAACTCCTCCGGCCGGGCCGACGGGTCGTCGACGAGCTGGGCGAAGAGCACGGCCCGGGCTGCGGCCAACGGCCGACGGGCCCACCACAGGTGCAGCGTCGACGGGTGTCCGTGCCGGATCGACTTCTCCCGGGCCGACTCGCGGTTGATCGCCTCCAACGGCAGGGCCACCTCGATGAGCTTGCGGCGGATCGTCTCACTCATCGGGGTCCCGCTCCTGTCGTCATGTGCGGCCTATCGAGGAGCGTCATCATCAGTCCGTGCCCTTGATCGGTCCGACCGCAACCTTAGGTCAGCCGCCGACGCTGCGCCCTCCAGACCGGCCGTCATCGCTCGCTCACCGCGCAGGCCCACCCTGAGCCCAGGTCTTGGCCCAGTTCAGGGTCAGCTTGGTCACCCGGAAGTCGTCCGTCGCCGTGCGGTCGAAGGGGTGGGTCAGATAACGCACCTCGTCGGCCTGCGGACCCAACGGGCTGACCGCCACCAGCGCCAACCGGTAGTCGTCGCCGAGGTTCTTGGCCTCGAGGACTTCGTTTCGGGTGATGACGAAGTCATCCGCACCGGCGACCCGCCCCTTGACCTCGATGAGCACCGTCGGACCGTCCTGCGGGACGGACCGCACGTCGTAGCCCGGGTGGTTGTGGGCCATCTCGCGCGGCATACGCCCCAGTTGCCGCTCCGCGGCGAGGACCGCATCGACCGCGCGGCGCTCGACGGCCCGCGTCTCCCGCGCGTATGCCGCCACCGGCCCGTCCCGCAACCCGCTGAGTCGATCGACGAGGCCCTGGGGCACCACGAGGGCCATCGCGCCGACCAGGGGCGGGCGCACGGACAACGTCTCATCGGCGTCCAGTTGGGCCAACCGCCGGACGAGCCGGTCCTCCAGATCGCGGGCGCGCTTTCGGGCTCGTTCAGCCGAGATCCGCGGTGACCGACCGGCCGCCTCCTCGTCGAGCAGCCGCCCGTATGCCGCGTCCCAGTAGTTCAGCTCGCTCTGCAGTCGGGCCTTGACCTCGGACCGGACTTTGGCGACCCGGGCGGACACGACGGTGCGGACCTCGCGCTCATGCTCGGGCACACTGTGGGCCAAGGCCCATTCCAGTGCGGTGTCCTCGGCGCTGACACCCAGCCACGGCTGCTCGGTGAGCTGACCCACGAGCTCGAGCTCTTGAGCCGTGGGCGGGTCATAGTCCAGGTAGGGGGCGATCCCGGCTGGGCGGGCGGGTCCGTCGGGGAGGATCTCGACGTAGTCGAATCGCTTGGAGACCGTCTGCGGGCGGATGTGGCCGTCTCGGATCTCCTCGATGAAGGCCACCAGCAGCCGGGCGGTCTCGCCGGCGTCGGTCCGGTCGATGAGGACAGCACCGTGTTTGAGCGTGGCGCGTCGTTGTTCGATGACGAGGTGGACGACGGCGTCGAGCAGCGGGTGGCCGGGAGCCAACAACTCTGCCTGGGCCTGGCCAGGGGCCCGCACCCGCTCGCGGTGGAAGGTGACCCGCTCATACCTGGCGAGGACGACGGCGCCGACGCCCATCATGCGGTCGCGATCTCGCAGCGCAGCGGGGACGTGGGTGATCTCGAACCGTCCGGCCTCCCTCGGGGCCATTCGGCCGCCCACGTCGGCGAAGGCGGCCCTGAAGAACGCCTCGAGGAAGTGCGGCTGCAGGCGGCGAGCCTGGGCCTGTTCGACCTGCTCGCGGATGGTCTCGACGTCGGTTGCTGCGAGCGTCTGTCGGTGCAGGGCTCGCTCGGCCAGCAGGGCGTCCAGCCCGGAGCCGACGGTGGCGTCGATGATCTCGTCCAGGCGGGCGCGGACCTCGGGTTGGTCCCCATAGCGGATGGCCTCCACGAGGAGCCGCCGCAACGGGTTGTTCTCGAAGGCATCCCCGAGGACGTCGAAGACCTTGTCACCGCCGTAGGCCTTGCGCTGCTCCTCGATCTTGTCTAGAAGCCGAATGAAGACCTCGCCTTCTCGGGTGTCCTTGGCGACGAGATTCCACAGATGGCAGACCTCGGTCTGCCCGATCCGGTGGATGCGTCCGAAGCGCTGCTCGATCCGGTTGGGGTTCCAGG
This sequence comes from Candidatus Phosphoribacter baldrii, assembly GCA_016704565.1. GTDB lineage: Bacteria > Actinomycetota > Actinomycetes > Actinomycetales > Dermatophilaceae > Phosphoribacter > Phosphoribacter baldrii. The sequence goes on along the minus strand of JADIZV010000001.1, from coordinate 1,380,668 downwards.
GGAGGTCGTAGTTGACCATGAGGTGTGCGCGCTGCAGGTTGAGCCCTTCCCCGGCCGCGTCGGTTGCGACGAGGACTCGGGTATCGGGATCCTGGGTGAACCGCTGCTGGGCGATCCGCCGCTCCTCGCGGGTGTGCCCACCATGGATCGACACGAGGATCTCTGGACGACCGAGGTAGCTGGCGATCCGGTCGACCAGGTAGTTGAGGGTGTCTCGGTGCTCGGTGAAGACGATGATCTTGCGGGGGTTGCCCTCGCGGTCCTCGGTGATCTCCTCACGGTCGAGGATGTCGCGCAGCTCCGACCACTTGCGATCCGTTCCCGAGTGGCGGACGCGTGAGGCCACCTGGACGAGATCACCGAGGGCAGCAATCTCATGGTCGAGCTCGGCCAAGGTCCGTGCGGCCGTGGCCGCATCGACCACGTCCTCCTCGAGCTCCTCGACCTCCGCCCCGTCGAGGTCCTCAAGGGTGTCATCCAGCTCAAGGGAGTCATCCTTGCGGCCCAGCAACTGAGCCATCTTGGTCGTGAAGGACAGCCCCAGATAGGCGTCTCCGGCCAACTCTCGCCGTCGACGATCCAGACGTGCGCGTCTGCGCTCCAGGCTGCGCAGGATGGCTTCGGGGCTGGACGCCAGCCGCCGTTGCAGGACGGTGAGCGCGAAACCAACCGTGTTCCGGCGCAGGCGATCGCCCTCTGCCGCGAAGCGATCAGCGCGGTTCATCTCCTCGCGGACATAGAGCGTGACCGCCTCGTACAAGTCCTGCTCGTCGTCGGAGAGGTCATAGGGAACGGTGTAGGCCCGCCGCTCGGGGAACAGCGGCTTCCCCTCCATGGTCAACAGCTCTTCCTTGACCATGCGTCGCATAAGGTCACCGGGATCGACGGTATGGACCCCGTCGCGGAACTTGCCTTCGAAGCGGTCGCCATCCAGCAGAGCCAGGAAGAGCTGGAAGCCCTCCTGCTGCCCGGCATGGGGGGTGGCGGTCATGAGGAGGAAGTGCCGGGTGACCCCGCCGAGCACCTGACCAAGCTGATAACGCTTGGTCGTCTTCAGCTCGCCGCTGAAGTAGCTGGCCGACATCCGGTGCGCCTCGTCGACAACGACGAGGTCCCAGTCCGACCTCTTGAGGAGGTCGATCAGCTCCTCACTGCGGGAGAGCTGGTCCATTCGCGCGATGAGCAGCGGGTGCTGCTCGAACGGCCCTTCAGGGGCGGCGTCGACGAGTTGTTTGGTGAGCAGTTCGAACCGAAGCCCGAATTTGTCGAACAACTCGTCCATCCATTGGTTGACCAGGCTCCCTGGCGCGACAACGAGGCACCGATCCAGGTCGCCGCGAAGCATCAGCTCCTTGATGTAGAGCCCGCACATGATGGTCTTGCCCGCGCCAGGGTCGTCGGCGAGAAGGAACCGTAGCGGCGTGCGGGGCAGCATCTCGCCGTAGACCGCGGTGATCTGGTGGGGCAAAGGCTCCACGTCCGAGGAGGTGACCACGAGCATGGGGTCGAACAACGCGGCATACCTGATGCGAAGGGCCTCGGCAGCAAGCCGCCAGGACTCGCCGTCTCCGTCGAACGCCCGAACCGAGCTGCTTGCCACCAGCCGGAGACTCGCTTCGCGATCGCGAGTGACCACGGCCTCGTCAATGGCCCCCGCGGCGTCCTTGAACGCCACGGTCACCACATTCCCGCCATGCCACCGGACCGCCAGGATGTCCACGGGAGCGTGAAGGCGTAGCCCTTCCACTCTCGCGCCCGGGGTCAACGACTCCAATCGAAAAGCGTGGGCAGTTTCGAGCGGGGAGTCATTGGATTTCACGTCGTCGACCACATGCATAGACATAGCACGCCCGGCCGACATCGGCCGGGCGAGCGTCACCTAAGGCCCACAGAAACCTGCTCCCGGGCGGTTAGCGCGGACCGACCCATAGGCGTGAGGTTTAACTCGAGACATGTCCATCGGATCGCGAATGTGACGCCAATTCGTCTGCGGGGTAGGCCAGTTCGCACTGCCTGCGCGATCGCTGGGACGTGGCCGCACCGGGACCGAGCGAGGCAACTAGATCGACTGACTCAATAGATAGACAAACTGACTAGATCGCCATACCATCTAGTCATGAGCGCGACGACCACGTGGCCCGGAGACTGGCTCCGGGGCGTCCTGGAGATGGCGGTCCTGCGGGTCCTGGCCAACGAGCCGGCCTCCTACGGCTACGCCATCTCGGTCGCGCTGGAACGCCACGGACTCGGCGCGGTCAAGGGCGGCACCCTCTACCCGCTGCTTGCCCGCCTTGAACAGGCCGCTTACGTTCAGACCCGCTGGGAGGCCGGCGACGGCGGCCCGGGACGCAAGTACTACACGATCACCGACTCCGGGCGCTCCCACCTCTCCTCGACCTCGGCCGCCTGGTGCGAGTTCGCGCAGACCACGGCCAGCTTCCTGCGCGAGGACGCACCCGGCATACCCGCCGCATCCCGCCCGACCGCGGCCCCGAGCCGCTAGGCCCCTCTCCCGGAAGGAACCCGCGATGCTAGACCCCACGAAGACCACCCTTCCCAAGAAGTGGGCGTTCGAGTTCATGCTGGCGTTGCGTTCGCGGGACGTCACAGGGACCGCCATCGGCGACGCCCTCCGGCAGGCGGAGGCGTTCTGCGCCGACAGTGGCCAGTCACCGGAGGAGGCGTTCGGACCGGCCGGCGCGTATGCCGATTCGCTCACCGACCTGCCGACCGTCACCGGCGGCCAGACGCTGACAACACGCCTGGCTCCGAGCGCCCTCGGCCTGTTCGGCTTGTTGCTTGCGCTGCCGACATTCGATGCCTGGCGGGCCGGGCGGGCGGTGGAGTTCCCGCTCGGTGGCCTGATCGCCCTTGTCGTCGTGCTCATGGCCGTGGCCGTGCTGGTGCTCCAGCCGCGGATCTATCGGCGGCGCGGGAGCCTGCTCGTGCTGCTGAGCTTCGCTTTCCTCGCGGCGACGGCCGCGCAGGCCTTCCTGCGTCAACCGATCGGGAGCCTGCCGGTTCTGCCCTGCGCGTTGGCCGCCGCGGGGGCGCTGATCGGATCAGGGCTGTGGCAGATGCGGGTGCTCGACCCCGACCTCATCGTCGATCCGCTCGCTCCTGCGCCTCGGCCCAGCCGTGCCTTCCACCTGCTGACCTGCTGGTTGATGCCGATCGGCACGGTGTTGGTCTTGGGCATTGCGATGCTCGCCCCAGTGCGTTGAGCCGAGCGGCAGCGATGAGCTCTAACTGACCAGGAACCCGTCGGCAACCAAAGCCCGCAGCGTCGGAAGAGCTGCCTCGGTGACGTGGGCGTCGTCGAGCTCCAACAGGCTGGCGATCGCGGCCAGCGCCACCCGCGGGGTGAGCGAGCCGTCGCAGACACCGAGCAGACCTGCCGCCACCGTGTCGAGCTGGACGGTCCGACGCAGCCCCCCGCCTTGGCGGGCCAGGATGACCGACGGGTCCTCGGTGCCAGGCAGCTGGTGACGCTCTTCGGTCACGTCCGGCGCCGCCGCCCATGCCGTGTCCAGCAGGTATGCCGTCCCGCCCTCGGCAATCGCGGTCCGGGCCCGCAGGCCGGCGTCGACGGCGTGGCCGACGCCGGGAGCCACCGGACCGGAGACCTCGACGAGATCCAGCCACGGCTCCCGCTCAGTCATCGGACGCTGCAGTGTGACGATCCCGAACCCGATCCCCTCGACGTCGCGGTCGGCGAAGTCGGCCAGCCACGCGGCATACATGTGGTCGAAACTCGTTGCCCCGGAACGGGCTCCGGCGTCGCGAGCCCACAGCTCGGCATACTCGGCCGGGTCCTGGACGTCGCGCTGGATGACCCAGGCGTCCAGGCCGGTGCCGACGAGCCACTCGCGCCACCGATCGCGCCAGTCGGAGCCGCGCCGGATCTCCCAGTTGCCGAGGAACTGCGCGACGCCACCGGGCTCGAGGTGCTCCCCCACCCGGCGGACCAGCGCTTCGACAACACCGTCGCCGACGAGGCCGGCGTCTCGGTATTCGTAGCGCGGGACTCCCGCCGACCGCGGGGTGATGACGAAGGGCGGGTTGCTCACGACGAGGTCGAACCGTTGTCCCGCAACGGGATCCAGCAAGCTGCCCTGGCGCAGCTCGATGGGCAGGCCGTTGAGGTCGGCGTTGAAGCGCGCGAACGCCAGGGCCCGCTCAGACAGGTCCGTGCCGGTGATCTCCTGCGCGTGGGCGGCCAGGTGCAGCGACTGGACGGCGCTGCCGACACCGAGATCGAGGGCGCGCCGGGCCGGTCGCCGGATCGTCCACTCGGCGAGCGTCGTCGAGGCGTTGCCGATCCCCAAGACGTGAGTCTCAGCGAGCGGACGCCCGGTGGCGATCTCGGACAGGTCGGAGGCGACCCACCACTGGTGGCTCTCATCGGCATACGGGCGCAGGTCGCAGGTCGCGCGCAGGTCGGCGCCCTCGGCGCGCGCCAGGCCGAGCTGCACCGCTCCGTCGGCACGCAGGGTGGGCAACGCGCGGTCGGCGTCGTCCCAGGCGACCGGGAAACCGAGCGCGAACAGGCGAATGAGCACCGCGGCGGGCTCGGCACGGTGCCGGGTGGCCAGGTCGGCGGGCAGGCGCTGCTCGCGGTGCAGCGCACCGGCGGCCACGGGACCGAGCGTGTCTTCGACGCCGTCGACCGTGTATGCCGCGGCAGCCAGGTCGGCGCGCAGGCGCGGCAACAGGTCGGGGTCGGGCACAGGCGTCGGGCTCACGGCGCCTAGCGTATGCCGCTGCAGCCCCGCGTCTCTGCCCGCGCCCACGGTCGGCCACCGCCGGGTCGAGGTATTCCGCCGTCGCCGGGTGACGGCGGATTACCTCGAAGCGGCTGCAGATGTGGGGCGACCGAGCAGGGCGCTGAGCTGGGCGAGCGCCTCGGGGCGGACCCAGTAATAGACCCAGGTGCCGCGCCGCTCACAGTCGACCAGCCCGGCCTGGCGCAGCACCTTGAGGTGATGCGAGATCGTCGGACCGGACAACGGGAACGCGGCGACCAGGTCGCACACGCAGGCCTCCGGCTGGGCGGCGATGAGCGACACCAGCCGCAGCCGGGCCGGGTCGCCGAGTGCCTTGAACATCGGGGCGATGCTCTCGGCCTCGGCTGACGACACCGGCGGCGCCCCGAGCGCACAGCAGGGCGCCGCAAGGGTGAGCCGGGTCGTCGTCATGATGCTTATCTTGACAGATGTCGAAACAGAGTGCGAGCATCGTGTTTAGACATCTATCGAATCAAGGAGCTGCGATGACCGCCGGACCCGCCCCGACCCATTCCGAGGTCTCGCCCGGCACCGGGGCCTCCCCCCCCCCCCCCCCCCCCCCCGAGGCGGTCCGAGCCGTCGTCCAGGAGCGGTATGCCGCGGCGGCGCGCACGACTCTCGACCTGCTGGACGGAGGCGGGTCGGCGAAGGGCTCCTGCTGCGGGACGTCGTGCTGCTCGGAGCCCGCCGGCGCCGACCCGATCACCCGGGACCTTTACAAACCCGAGGATGCCCCGTCGGAGGGCGCCTTGATCGCCTCGTTGGGGTGCGGCAACCCGACCCTGCTGGCCGACCTGCAGCCGGGACAGACCGTTCTGGACCTGGGCTCCGGCGGCGGTCTGGACGTGCTCCTGTCGGCGCGGCGAGTGGCGCCGGGCGGGACGGCATACGGGCTGGATATGACCCCGCAAATGCTGGAACTGGCGCGGCGCAACCAAGCGGAGGCGGGTGTCGAGAACGCGACCTTCCTGCTCGGCACGATCGAGGCGGTGCCGCTGCCGGACGAGTCGATCGACGTCGTCATCTCCAACTGCGTCATCAACCTGTCGCCGGACAAGGATGCCGTGCTCGGCGAGGCGTTCCGGGTGCTGCGTCCCGGCGGCCGGTTCGCCGTCTCCGACATCGTGCTGCTCCGGCCGATCCCCGAGGAGCTCGTCGGCGTGGTGGGGCTGTGGACCGGGTGCGTGTCCGGGGCGTTGGTCGACTCCGACTATCTCGCCAAGCTCGGCGAAGCGGGCTTCGTGGACGCCTCCATCGAGGTGACCCGCAGCTACGACCGGCTCGATCTGGAGGAGCTCGCCAGCTCGTTGGCACCGGGCGAGCTGGCCGACGGGTTCAACGTCGCGGCCATCGTGGCGGCACTGGAGGGCGCGTTCGCCAGCGCGTCGATCCGGGCGACCAAGCCGCGCTGACCGCTGGCGCACGAGCACGGCATACCGAGAGGGTCGGCTCCCCAAAACGGGGGAACCGACCCTCTCGTGGTCTGCCGGGATCCGGCAGGGGGTATGCCGGGTGCTCAGCTCCCGACGCGGGCGGCGGCCGGCGAGGCGTCGCCGGTGATCGCCAGGTCGCGGCGCTTGGACACGACGACGGCGGCGACGACGACGGCCAGGCACAGCAGCGCGATGCCGTAGCGGATGCCGGCATTGGCGCCCGCGCCGATGGTGAGGCCGACGATCGCCGGGGCGATGAGCACCGAGACGAGGTTCATCACCTTGAGCAGCGGGTTGATGGCCGGGCCAGCGGTGTCCTTGAACGGGTCGCCGACGGTGTCGCCGATGACGGTGGCCGCGTGGGCCGGGGAGCCCTTGCCGCCGTGAGCGCCGTCTTCGACGATCTTCTTGGCGTTGTCCCACGACCCACCGGAGTTGGCCAGGAAGACGGCCATGAGGCAGCCCGAGGTGATGGCGCCGGCGAGGAAGCCGGCGAGGGCGCCGATGCCCATCCCGAAGCCGACGATGATCGGCGTGAGGGCGGCGAGCAGACCGGGGGTGGCCAGCTCACGCAGCGAGTCGCGGGTGCAGATGTCGACGACCTTGCCGTATTCGGGCTTGGCCGTGCCCTCCATGATCCCGGGGATCTCGCGGATCTGACGGCGCACCTCGAAGATGATCGCGCCCGCGGCCCGGGTGACGGCGTTGATCGCCAGGCCCGAGAAGAGGAACACGACCGAGGCGCCGATGAGGGCGCCGACGAGGGTGACCGGCGAGACGATCTCGGTGACGAACGAGAACGGCAGGTCCGCCGCGCTCTTGGCACCGAGGTCGGCCGCCGCCTGGGACCAGGCGTCGGTGAACGAGCCGAACAGGGCGGTCGCCGCGAGCACGGCGGTGGCGATCGCGATGCCCTTGGTGATGGCCTTGGTGGTGTTGCCGACGGCGTCCAGGTCGGTGAGGATCCGGGCGCCGGCCGCGTCGATGTCGTGCGACATCTCGGCGATGCCCTGGGCGTTGTCCGAGACCGGGCCGAAGGTGTCCATGGCGACGATGACGCCGACCGTGGTCAGCAGGCCACACCCGGCGAGGGCGATGAAGAACAGCGCCAGGGCCGCGGAGCCGCCGCCGAGGGCGAAGGCGCCGTAGACCGCGGCACCGATGATGACCGCGGTGTAGACGGCCGACTCGAAGCCGACGCCGATGCCCGCCAGGACGACGGTCGCCGGGCCGGTGAGCGAGGTGCGCGCCACGTCGTTGGTCGGGCGAGCGGTGGTGCCGGTGAAGTGGCCGGTGAGCCACAGGATGACGCCGGCGAGGATGATGCCGAGGAACACGGCCATCGTGGCGCGGATCCGCAGGCCGTCGACAACGACGGTCCCGATGGTCGCCGACTGCGGCAGGTAGACGAACGCCGCGATGAGCGACAGGACGCCGGAGATGACGGCCGAGATGTAGAAGCCGCGGTTGATGGCGGTGAGGCCGTTCTCGTTGCCCTTCACCTTGGTGATGAAGACGCCGATGATCGCGGTGATCGCGCCGATGGCCGGAACGATGAGCGGGAACACCAGGCCGGTGACGCCGAGCGCCACGGAGCCGAGGATGAGGGCGGCGACCAGGGTCACGGCATACGACTCGAAGAGGTCCGCCGCCATGCCGGCGCAGTCACCCACGTTGTCGCCGACGTTGTCGGCGATGGTGGCCGCGTTGCGGGGGTCGTCCTCGGGGATGCCCGCCTCGACCTTGCCGACGAGGTCGGCGCCCACGTCCGCCGCCTTGGTGAAGATGCCGCCGCCGACACGCATGAACATCGCGAGCAGCGCCGCGCCGAAGCCGAAGCCCTCAAGGACCTTGGGGGCCTCACCCTTGTAGAGCAGCACGACGAGCGAGGCGCCGAGCAGACCGAGGCCCACCGTGGCCATGCCGACGGTGCCACCGGTGCGGAAGGCGATCCGCATGCCGCCCTCGCGGTCACCCTGGCGCGCGGCCGAGGCGACCCGGACGTTGGCGCGGACGGCGAGGTTCATGCCGAGGTAGCCGATGGCGGCCGAGAACACCGCCCCGACGACGAAGAAGATCGACCGGCCGACCTTGACGCCCATGTCGGGAGCAGGCAGCAGGAAGAGCAAGACGAAGACCAGGACGACGAAGCCGCCCAGGGTCTTGAACTGGCGCTGGAGGTAGGCCTGAGCCCCCTCCTGGACCGCTGCGCCGATCTCCTGCATCTTCGGGGTGCCGGGGTCGGCGGCGAGGACCTGGCCTCGGAACAGCGCGCCCATCACCAGGGCGATGAGGGAGATGACGAGGACGACGAGGACGAGAGTGAGGTTGAGTCCGTCGAGGACGACCCCTCCCGCGGCAGGTATGAGGGCTTGCATGCGTTTCCTCCTTGACGCCGCCGCAGCGGCGCACGGGGTCGGCGCCGAACGGGGGCTCGGCGGAGGCACATCCGTGTGTTCCGGGGGCGAGGCTATCGCCCCCGCCCACCGCGAGGCGACCGGGTGGGGCCGTCGGATGCCTGTGGCACAGGTCACCTTGGGCGTGGAAGCGCTTTTACTCCTCCTGTATGCCGCCCAGCGGAATCCCGGGCGGCGCCGCTCGGCCTCGCCGGGGCGCCCGGCCCGCTCAGGCCGGGTCGGTCGGCAGGTCGCCCAGGGTCGGATACATCTCCAGCACGCGGTCGAGCCCGGTGATCGTAAACACCTTGTGGACCCGGTCGGTCGCGCCGACGATCCGCATCCGACCGCCCTGCGACCGGACCAACTTGAGCCGACCGACGAGGACACCCAGTCCGGTGGAGTCCAGGAAGGTGACCCGGCTGAGGTCGACGACGAGGTCGCGGCAGCCACCGTGGATCGGCTCGTCGAGGCGCCGCCGTAGCACCGGCGCGGTGTAGACGTCGATCTCCCCGCCGACGTGCACGATGGTGCGCTCCCCCTGCGCCGTGGTCGACAGCGTCAGATCCACGATCACACCCTTCCGCAGACTGCTTGTCTGTGAACGGTACCCCGGGAGCCTACGGTTGGGCTAATGCTCGACGTTCCAGGCCCTCCGGCCCGGGGAGACCGTGAGGCCGACCCGGACCCCGCGATGCTGCTCGCCCGGTTGGCGAGCGGGGCACGCGAGGGGCGGCTGCGGCATACCCGCCGGATCCCCGCTCGCGAGGCCGTGACCAGCGAGCTGCCGACCTGGATGGCGCCGCCGCTGGCCGGTGCCTTGTTGGCCTCGGGCGTCGACCAGCTGTGGAGCCATCAGGTCGAGACGGCCGAGGCCGCCCACGCGGGAGAGCATGTCGTCGTCGCGACGGGGACGGCGTCGGGCAAGTCGCTGGGCTATCTCGTTCCGGTGCTCTCGGACGTGCTCGACGGCACTGCGGCGCCGACCGGCCGCGGGGTGACTGCGCTCTATCTCGCGCCGACCAAGGCCTTGGCCCATGACCAGCTCGACCGGGTGAACCGGCTGGCCCTTCCGGGGCTGCGGGTCTCGGCCTACGACGGGGACACCGCGCCCGAGGAGCGGCGCTGGATCCGGGAGCACGCGGCATACGTGCTGACCAACCCGGACCTGCTGCATCACTCGCTGCTGCCGGGGCACGAGTGGTGGGCGCCGTTCCTGCGGGCATTGCGCTATGTCGTCGTCGACGAATGCCACGTCTATCGGGGCGTGTTCGGGTCGCACGTCGCGCTCGTGCTGCGGCGGTTGCGACGGGTGGCGGCTCGCTACCGCGCGAACCCCACCTTCGTCCTCGCGTCCGCGACCGTCGCCGATCCGGGGGCACACGCGGCCGCCCTCATCGGTATGCCGGTCCGCCCGGTCACCCATGACGGGTCACCACGCGCGGCGGTGACGATCGGGTTGTGGGAGCCCGAGATCCGGCCGACGGCTGATGCCGAATCGGCGGTGACGGCGCGGCGGCGCTCGGCCGTCGCCGAGACCGCAGACCTGTTGGCCGACCTCGTCGATGCCGGGGTGCAGACGGTGGCGTTCGCTCGGTCGCGGGTGGGGGCCGAGGTCATCGCGCAGTCGGCGGCTCGGCGCTCGGCCGATCGCGGCGGGGTTGCCGCCGCGATCGACGCCCGCGCCCCCGGCGCTCCCCCCCCCCCCCCCCCCCCCCCCCCCCCCCCCCCCCCCCCCCCCCCCCCCCCCCCCCTGCCCATGCCCGCGGCGCCCTGGCCGAGGCGGGGTCCACGGCCGCCCGGGACGGCGACCTGACGCGGGGCCACGGAGGGCCGGTGATCGCGGCATACCGGGGCGGTTATCTGCCCGAGGAACGGCGAGCCTTGGAGGCTGACCTGCGGTCTGGGCGGTTGCGCGGGCTTGCGGCGACGACGGCGCTGGAGCTCGGGGTGGACGTCAGTGGGTTGGACGCGGTGCTGCTGGCCGGTTGGCCGGGGACGATCTCGTCGTTCTGGCAGCAAGTGGGGCGGGCCGGACGCGCCGGGAGGGAGTCGCTGGCCGTGCTCGTCGCTGCGGACGACCCGCTCGATGGCTTCCTCGTGCGCAACCCGGCGGCGATCTTCGACCGGCCGGTGGAGGTGGCTGTCGTCGACCCGGCAAACCCGCACGTGCTCGCCCCGCATCTGGTGTGCGCGGCGGCGGAGGTGCCGGTCACGGACGCGGACCTGGCACCCGATGTGTTCGGAGCCGGGGCGGCGGCGTTGCTGGACCGCCTCGTCGCCGATGGCGTGCTGCGGCGGCGGCCGACCGGCATCTATTGGGCAGGCGATGACTCGCCTGCTGCTGGCGTGTCCCTGCGTGGCATCGGGCGACCGGTGCGAGTGGTCGAGCGGTCCACGGGGCGGGTCGTGGGGTTGGTGGACGAGGCTCGGGCTGATGCGGCCGTCCACACCGGGGCCGTCCACGTGCACCAGGGTCGGAGTTTCGTCGTCACGTCGCTGGACCTGCAGGACGGGGCCGCGGTGGTCACCGCGGGCGATCCGGGGTGGAGCACCCAGGCCAGGTCGGTGAGTGAGTTCAGCCTGGGCCGGGTCCGGGAGCATCGAGCGGCCGGGACGTTGAGCGCGTCTTTCGGTGACGTGACGGTCCGCCACCAGGTGGTGTCGTTCCTGCGACGGCTGCCCGACGGGGAGGTCATCGGCGAGCATCCACTCGACCTGCCGGTCCGCACCCTCTCGACGACGGGTGTGTGGTGGACCCTGCCCGAAGACGTGCTGGCTGACGCCGGGGTGGAGGCGGACGGCATACCGGGGGCTTTGCATGCCGCGGAGCACGCGGCCATCGGCATGTTGCCGTTGGTCGCCAGCGCCGACCGGTGGGACATCGGCGGCGTCTCGACCGCCCGGCACCCGGACACCGGGTTGCCGACGGTCTTGGTCTATGACGGCTACCCGGGGGGCGCGGGGTTTGCTCATCGCGGGTATGCCGTGCTGCGCAAGTGGCTCGCGGCCACCCGAGACGTCGTGGCTGGGTGTGCCTGCTCGGACGGCTGCCCGTCGTGTGTGCAGTCGCCCAAGTGCGGCAACGGAAACCATCCGCTCGACAAGGCGGGAGCCGTGCGGGTGCTCGGCCTGGTCGTTGATCTGCTGGAGACGACCGTTCCCCCGGCCCGGTGAGCCACGATGGCGCGGCCGCACCGAATGACTGGGCCGAACCTGTTTGCCCAGGGCCGCGCTGGGTAGTCTCGCCATCGTGGCCGCTGACCGGGTCAGCGCGCTTGACGTCAAGGGTGGGTCATCAGGAGGACAACGTGGTCGCATTCGGATTGATCCTGCTTCTCGTCGGGCTGGGCGGCGGTGGGTGGCTGGCGTGGTTGGCACTGCAGAGCGAGACCGGCGTGACGTTGGGGGCGACCGGACTGCAGCTGACAGTCCTGCCGATCACCTTGTTCGCCGCCGGCGCGGTGTCGATGCTGTTGTTGTGGTTGGGGGTGCGGTTGATGGCCCTGGGCACCAAGCGTCGAGTGGCCCGACGCAAGGAGCTCAAGCAACTGCGGAACACACCCTCGGCGTCCACGGCGCCAGGCAGCACTACCAGGCCGCCGTCCGGTAGCGCGTTGGACCGCTAGGTCTGCTGATCGCGGGCCTTGATTTCGCTGCGGGCCAAAGACTGCGGTTCCAGCTGGCTCGTGCTGGCTTTGCTGGCGCACGCTGGCTCCTGCCGGCTTCTGACACTTCTGCCACTTTCCGTTGGCCGTCAGCCCGGCCCGGCGCGAGCGATCGACCGAGCTGTCCGGGGGATGGGGCCGGGCGTTGTCACGGTCACCGTGACCGTCGCCGACCCGTCACTGGCCAGGGAACAGGTCTGCAACGCAGCATGATTCGCTCTGGCGTAATGACCCGCATCCGCACATGCCGCAGCAGCCGAGTTTCCCCGGACCGCGGCCTGCGCGGCCGCGAGCGCGGCGAGGTCCGCGGCCGATCTGGCGACGTGAGCGGCGTTGACAGCTCGGGTCAGATCGACCGCGCCCAAGAGCACAGCGACCGCGGCGCCGATCACGCCGATGACAACCACAGTGCTCTGGCCCTGGTCCCCCGATCCCCGCCGACGCGGACCCGGTCGCAACCGAACCGCCCGCGACATCCCGCCGTCAACATTCCCGCCGTCAACATTCCCGCCGTCCACAGTCCCGTCGATCGCACCACCCATGAGAGGCCGAGCAGCCCAGCCCGACGTTCCACCGACACTGTGACTGCGGCGCGATCCCCGGTCACCGAGACCTCGATCGACGCGCCACCCGGCGCAGCCCCGCGCGCCAAGCCACGAGCCTCCGCTTGGCTGTCCCCTCGAGCCAGTGACCGAGCAGCCAAGCGAGCGGCGTCCACACAACGAACCTGGTCGATCCCGGCGAGGATCGCGGTGAGACCGACGACAAGGACGAGCACCGCAGCCGGAAGCGCGACAGCGAACTCCGCCGTCGCCATCCCCCGGTCGCGACCCGCCCTGACCCGGCCCATCTCAGCCCGTGTTCAGCGCCGTCTGGATGATCCGAGCCAGTGCCGCCCGCACCGTGTCGGACTTCACGACGGCGATGAGCGCGGCGGCGAAGGCCACGGCGGCAAGCGTGCCGACGGCATACTCGGCGGTGGTCATCCCGGCGTCGACGCGGCGGCGACATCCCCGCCAAACTCGGATCGCGTTCATTCTCAATGTGTTTCGCACGAGTGATCCCCTTCCCACGGATCTTCGACAACCCGATCCTCGCCGGGCAGACGCCCTTCGTCACCACAGCGGTGTCCGCCTGTGGACGGTGGGACGACGGCCCAAAGGGATGTGGACAACCCCCGCCCGGTTCTATCGTGCGATACCCCTAGGGGTATGATCGCCGACGGTCCGAAAGCTGAAGGAGCGTGGAGTTCGTGAGAACGGTCGTGGTTGTCGGTGGCGTCGCCGGGGGGATGAGCGCTGCCGCGCGACTGCGTCGCCTGGATTCCAGCGCCCGGATCGTCGTCGTCGAGCAGGGCGCCGAAGTGTCCTTCGCCAACTGCGGACTCCCCTACTACCTCAGCGGCGAAATCGCCGGACGCGACGACCTCCTGCTGCGAACCCCGGAGTCGCTCGCCGACACGCTGAGCCTTGACGTCCGGGTGAACACCCTCGCGACGGCCATCGACCCCGCCGCGCGCGAGGTGGCCCTGCTCGGCCCCGATGGCAGCACCGAGCGGATCCGTTACGACGCGCTCGTCCTGGCCCCCGGGGCGTATGCCGTCCGCCCACCGATCCCCGGCATCGACCACCCCCGCGTGCGGACGCTTCGGACGGTGCCCGACGCCGACACGATCCGCGGCTGGGTCACCGAAGGGGCCGCCCGGGCCGTCGTCCTGGGCGCCGGGTTCATCGGGCTCGAAGCCGCCGAGGCACTGCGCCATGCCGGACTGGACGTGAGCATCGTCGAGGCCGCCCCCCACGTGCTGCCCGTCGTCGACGCCGAGGTCGCGGCATACATCTCCGAGGAACTGCGCGCCCACGGCGTGGCCGTGCACGAGGGTGTCGCCGCGCGCGCCATCACCGACCTCGACGGGCACCCTGTCGTCGAGCTCGCCGACGGCACCAGCCTGCCCGCCGACCTGGTCATCCTCTCGGTCGGCGTCCGGCCGCGATCGGAGTTGGCCGCTGCCGCGGGTCTGGCCCTCACCGATCAAGGCGCGATCATCGTTGACGACGAGCAGCGCACGTCGGACCCCCACATCTGGGCGGTCGGGGACGCCACGGCGAGCACCCACGCGGTCACCGGCGCGGTCGGCCCGGTCGCCCTCGCGACGCCGGCCAACCGCGGTGGCCGGGTCGCGGCGGACTCCATCGCCGGTCGGGGCCGCGGTCGACGCTCGCCGCAACCGCTCGGCACCGCGGTCGTGCGCATCTTCGAGCTGACCGTCGCCATGACCGGAGCGTCACGGCGCGCGCTGGGCGACCGCGAGTTCCACACGGTCCGTGTCCATTCCGGGCATCACGCGGGCTACTACCCCGGCGCCGAGACGATGCACCTGCTGCTGCACTTCGACGCCGACGGTCGCATCCTCGGCGCCCAAGGAGCCGGGCGCGCGGGCATCGACAAGCGCATCGACGTCATCGCGACGGCCGCCCGGGGTGGGCTGTCGGTGGACGACCTGGTCGACCTCGACCTCACCTACGCCCCGCCGTTCGGGGCCGCGAAAGACCCAGTGATGATGCTCGGGATGATCGCCGACAACGTCCGGTCCGGCCGACTGACCCAACACGACCCGGTAGAGCCGCTGGACCCACAGGCGACCTTGGTCCTCGACGTGCGTAACCCCGACGAATGGGCGAATGGCCACGTCGAGGGAGCCCTGCTCGTCCCCCAGCCGCAGGTCGCCGGGGCGCTGGACCAGATCCGCGCGGCCGCCGCCGGTCGCCCAATCGTCGTCCACTGCGCCTCGGGCTTCCGGTCCTACCTCGCCCACCGCACCCTGGCGGGCGCCGACATCCCGAGCGCCAACGTCTCCGGAGGCTTCACCACCTTGTCCTGCGTCCAGCCCGAGTTGGTCGCTCAGGCCCACACATCAGCGGCGATAGCAATGACGAGTGGCACGACCGTCAGCAGCACGAAGGCCGGAAGGAACGCCAACCCGAGCGGCAGCACGATTGCCACTCCGAGCCTGGCCGCCGCGAGCTCAAGCTGCTGCAACTGATCGGCCCGCACCTGGGCCGCAGCGCGCCGTAACGCCAGCGACGGTGCCGCACCCGCGGCGTCGGCAAGTGCCATCGCCCTGCGAGCGCGCGCCCAGTCGGGCCCGACGGCACCCCAGGCGACCGACCACGGCATACCCCACCGCACGGCAGTCGCCACCGTGGTGAGGTGGGCTCGCACCGCTCCCTGCGACGTGCGCGCCACCGCCTCGACCGCGTCGACCAGACCGCCCCCGGCGGCCAGCACGAGGGCCAAGAACTCCAGCGCCGCCGCCACGTCTGCCCCGCCCAGCCGATCCGGTATGCCGTCCCCCTCGGTCTCCGGGTTGCCAGCCTCGGCGCCCGGACCGTCCCGCGGGACGACGGCTGACCTGGCCCGGGTCGGCCACAGCAGGACGGCGGCAGCGAGCAGAGCCCCGACGGCCCATCCCTGGCCAGCCAACTCGGGCGGCATCACGTCACGGCCGCGAGGCCGAGGCGACGGATCAACAAGCTGCACCACCAGCGACCGATCCCGAGCAGCGCCAACCCAAGCCCGAGACAGCCGATGGCGATGGGTGACCCGGCATACATCCGCCAGGGGTCGACCGCGAAGACCGCACCCACGAGCGGCCCGGCCAGAGGCAACAGGGTGAGGATGCGCATCGTCGCGCGGGGCCCGGCCAGCGCGACGGCGACGCGACGCCGCACGGCCTCGTGCTCCCGAAGCAGACCGGCTGCGGCCTCCCACGAGTCCGCCAGCGGAACCCCAGCCGACTGCGACAGCTCGCGAGCCTGACTGATGACGGCCGCCGCTGGCCCAAGTGCCGGGTCCGACGGCCAGTCGCCTGGCTGCCCGCGCAGCAGCGCGAGGACGTCCCCAGGAGCGCCTCCGCCGGTAGCGCCTCCGTCAGTAGCGCCTCCGCCGACGTCGCCACTGCGACGATGTCCGACCCTGCCATTGACCTCGCGGGCGTCGTCGACCTCCCGTTCCACGAGCTGCAGCACGGCCGATAACGACAACCCGGCTCGGAGGCCGGCCACGCACAGGTCCAGTGCTTCGCACAGAAGCGCCACGCTTGCCGAACGCCGACGCTCACGCCGCCGCGCCCCACCGAGCCAGGAAGGTCGGCGACCGGGCGCAAAACCACCACCCACGCTTCCCGGCCGGGCCGAGCCAGCGGGGCGCCACCCGCGCCCTTCCCGCCCCATCGGAAGCGCAGTCCTTTCCCTGCCGGAGAGCAGGACCGCACACGCCAACAGCAGCCCGACCACCCATGCGCTGGCATCAGGAGCAACGCCGCTCATGGAAGGACATCCGACCCGACCAGCGCCGCCAGCCGAGCCCGACCGGCCACGCGATCACATCCGACAACCGCAGCACCTGCCGCCGCCGACGCGTCCCAGGCCACCTCGCCCACACCGTCACGGTCACCGTCACCGTCACCGTCACCGCCTGCTCCCGACGCCATGATGCTCCAACACCGGCACCACAACCGGACGCGCCCCGGCAACCCCCATGACGACCCCAATCGCGTCGACGCAGCGACCAACACCGTTGCGGCGCATATGAACCACGACGGACACCGCGCTCGCCAGCTGGGCGTGGACGGCAGGAAGCGACATCCCGGCCAGCGCTCCGAGAGCTTCGAGCCGAGCGACCAGGTCACCGGCGGCATTGGCGTGGACCGTCCCGGCCCCACCCTCATGCCCGGTGTTGAGCGCTGCCAACAGCTCACGGACCTCGGCCCCGCGCACCTCGCCGACGACGATCCGATCCGGCCGCATCCGCAAGGCCTGACGCAGCAAGGTCACCATGGTGACCTCGCCGACGCCTTCGACGTTGGGCGAGCGTCCCTCCAGATGCACCACGTGCGGGTGACCGACCGCCAGCTCCCGCACATCCTCGACGACGAGGATCCGCTCCCGAGGATCAGCGAGACCCAAAAGGGCCGCCAGCATCGTCGTCTTGCCCGCCCCGGTGCCGCCGCTGACGAGGAACGACACCCGTCGGCTCACCAACCGACGCAACACACCCTCCCACCCCGCCGGAACGCTCCCCGCCGCCACCAAGTCGTCGAACCGCAACGGCGTCCGCGCGGGGACCCGCAGGGTGAGGTGCGGCCCCTCAGCGACGAGCGGCGGCAGGATCGCATGCAGCCGGACACCACCGGGCAGGACGGCGTCGACGTATGCCGCGGCGTCATCCAGGCGTCGACCGGCCAGTGCCGCCAGACGCACCGCCAAGGCTCGCCGCTGGCCCACCGGACCGAGTGTCATGGGCACCGCCTCCATCCCGGCGCCTCGGTCCACCCAGACCCGACCGTCGCCGTTAACGGCGATATCGGTGACGGCGGGATCGGCCAACACCGCCTCCAAGGGCCCGGCTCCGAGCACCGCGGCGGACAGGCGACCCTGCACCGTGGCCGCGCCCACGTCTCCGAGGACGGCCCGCTCCGATCGGGCAACCTCGGCGACCACGTCCGGGTCAGGAGCCCGACCCGCCCGGATCTGCTCCCACACCTGCGCGTCCAGGGCCGTCACGACGCCACCTGGCCGGGTTCGTCGTCCAGCGCCTCGATGACCAGCCGCGCCAGATCGGCCACCGGGCCGCGGGACCCACCCGGGGGTATGCCGTGTGCCACGTCCCGGGCGACCTGTGGGTCCTCGCCCAGGACACCGAGCACGGGGAGATCCAACGCGGCCTCGACATCGTCCACCAGGGCACGGGACACCCGCCGACCCCGCAACACCAGGTGAGTCTGCGGGACATGACGCGCAACCCGCGGCGCCGTCGCAGCCAGCGCCGCCAACTCGACGACGCCGGTGCCGGCGACCACCACGGCGAGATCGGCCTGGACCCCGCCCGGCGCCTGCGACCCGCTGGGGGCCGGCGCCACCGACGACACCGACCCCACCGACGACAACGACGACACCGACGACAACGACCAGGATCGAGGCGCGTCCACCACGACGAGGTCGACAGCGGCGACCAGCCCGGCCACCACCCCGCGCACCGCAGCAGCCCCGACCGCAAGCGGAGACTCCCGGCAGTGGGCCAGGACAGCAACCGGCCCGGAGCGCGGCATACGGGCGATCAACCCGGGACCGTCAACCACCCCGCGACATCCCACCAGGTCGGGCCACCGAACCCCGGCCACATGCTCGATCCCGAGGACGACGTCAAGCCCCGCTCCCCCGGCCGCACCGTCAACGAGGACCACCGAGCGACCGGTCTCGGCGGCATACCGGGCCGTCGCGGCCGCGAGCGTGGAGGCGCCGCAACCCCCGGATGCCCCGACGATGGCCAGCAAGCGCCCCCGGGGGCTAGGTGTCGGTGGTCGGTCCATGGCTCCAGGGTCGCGGGCCACCCCACCGCCGTCACCCGGTCATCACCACCCTGTGGACAGTGGGACAACCGACCACGGGGATGTGGACAAAGATCCACTCACCGACCACCCAGCTCTGGAATCGTGGCCGACCGTCTTGAGTTCCGTTGCGCGAGTAGCCAGGCGGACATGCGACGGCCCCCGCTGGGGGGACAACGGGGGCCGTCTGGCGCGCTGGCACCGGGGGGGAGGGGCCAGTGCGCACCCGCTCAACCCCGAAGGGGAGCAAACCCATTCTCGGGGTTGGAGGCCGGAAAGGCAAACTGTCCGTCAGAGACGTTTTTCCCACCAGCCACGCGGCTCAAACGGACACCCGCCCGTCTCCGGGGACCGTCCTTACGAACCGCTCACGAAAGCGACGGGTGCCGCCCTCCACGAGTCAACCGAGCCGTCCGATCCGCACCGCATCAGCCACCCGAACTCCCTCGCTCGCGGCCCGCGTCATCGCCTCCGCGGCCTGCCGCAACCACAGTCCCACCCCCTGCGGAGTCCCCGAGGCGTATGCCGTGAGCGCCCCCAGGTAGGCCGTCCCGCCCCCCGCGAGCCACCCCGCTTCGGGCACCGCGACACCCGTCGGGTCCAGGCCAGCGGCAGCGATCAGCGCTCGCTCCGCGGCCCGGGCGACCAGCCCGTTGCCCCGCACGAACGGCCGCACCACCGCCAGCTCGGCGTGGACCAACGCCGCGGCCACGACCACCGGCACCTCCCCGGCCAGGCCGATCAGCTCGCCCACCCCGGCAAGGCGAGCGGGGATGTCGGCGGGGGCGGGCGGCATACCGAGATCGACGAACTCGCGCGAGGACTCACCGTCGCGGCGCGGGCGACCCACCTGCTCGGCGGGGAGCATCCCCGACGCGGCGGCCACGTGCAGCCGGGCGAGGGCCTGCGCCGGCGAGCGCACCAGCAGCCCCCGCACGTGCTCGGTCTCGGCCGTGGCCTGGATCGCGCCGCGGAGCACCTCCTCGACCGGGTCCAGGTGCTCGGGCCAGGGCCGCGCACCGCGCACGAGATCGCGCACCAGGTCGACCGGCAGCTCGGCGCCGTCGAGGAACGCGCTTGCCCGCGCGCCCCGCACCCGCGACTCGGCAGACGCCTCGGGAATCCGCCGACGCAGGGCCTCGTGCCAGCGCAGTTGGGTGCAGGCGTCACGGGCGGCGTCGACCGCCTCGCGGACGCCGTCGAGGTCCAGCAGGGTGAGCACGGCAGCACGGGCGTCGGTCACGAACGGCAGCGTATGCCGTCCGCCCACCTTCCCCGGAACCGCTCGCCCCAGTCCGCCCCGCCGACTCACCCTGAGGCATCCGGCCTCATACAGTGACCTCATGCCCGCGCTGCCCACCCCCGGCGAGATCGGTCTGGTCGCTGCTGGGCTGTTCGCGGCCCTCCTGCTCGGGGTCGTCGTGCTGCGCCTGGTCCGGCGCCGCCGGTTCGTCGACCCGGTCGACCGGGCGACCTATGAGACCTTGCATACCGCGTCGCTCGCCACCCGGTCGTTGCGCGACGGCCTCACGCCTGAGGGCGCCACTCGGGCGACCCGGCACCTGCGCTCGATGCTCGGCTCGACCGCGGTCGCCATCACTGACACCAATGCCACGCTCGCCTGGGACGGCGCGGGTTCGCACCACCGCCGGGACGTCCACGCCCACGCCGAGCAGGTGCTCAGCTCGGGTCGCACGCTCGTGCTCACCTCGGAGCAGATCACCTGCTCGGACCCCGACTGCTCGATCCGCTCGGGGATCATCGCTCCGATCGTGGCGGACGAGCGAGTGGTGGCGGCGCTCGCGGCATACGGGAGGACCACCTCGACCGGGCTGGTCCGGGCCACGGAGGAGCTGGCCGGGTGGATCTCGACGCAGATCGAGCTGGCCGAGCTGGGGCGACAACGGACGCGGGTCATGGAGGCCGAGCTGCGGGCGCTGCGGGCGCAGATCTCGCCGCACTTCATCTACAACTGCCTGGCCGCGATCGCGTCGTTCGTGCGGACCGACCCTGACCGGGCCCGCGAGCTGTTGCTGGAGTTCGCCGACTTCACGCGGTATGCGTTGCGCCGCGGCGGGGCCTACACGACGCTGCGGGACGAGCTGCAGAACATCGAGCGCTATCTGGCGCTGGAGAAGGCCCGCTTCGGCGATCGGCTCGTGGTCTCGTTGACCATCGCCCCCGAAGTGTTGCCGGTCGCGGTGCCGTTCCTCGCGATCCAACCGCTCGTGGAGAACGCCGTTCGTCACGGCATCGAGCACAAGTCGGGGATCGGGCATGTGTCGATCTCGGCGGCGGACGTGGGGGCGACTGCGGAGATCACCATCGAGGACGACGGCGAGGGCAGTGATCCCGAGACGATCCGCGCGGTCTTGTCTGGCGGCGGGTCGGGCAACAGCGTCGGGCTTGGCAACGTCGACGCCCGCCTTCGCCAGGCCTTCGGCGACGAATACGGGCTCGTCGTCGAGACCGCTCCCGGAGCAGGCACCAAGGTCACCTTCCGCGTCCCCAAGTTCGCCCCCGGAGTCCACTCCGACTCGTGACCGCGTCCACGGCCGGGCGCGACGCGGCCCTGCCGGAGGGTATGCCGCATCGCCGGGTCGCCCTATTCTGTGGCTTCATGAGCACGACGCCGTCGTCGACCCCGCCACTGCGGGCGCTGCTCGTCGATGACGAGGCACCGACGCTCGCCGAGTTGGCGTGGCTACTCAGCAAGGACGACCGGATCGGGCAGATCCACACGGCGGGGTCGGGAACCGAGGCACTCCAAGCCTTGGATCACCACCCGGTCGACGTCATCTTCACCGACATCTCGATGCCCGGCCTGGACGGGCTGGCGCTTGCGAAGGTGCTCGCCCGGTTTGCCGACCGGCCCCAGGTCGTCTTCGTCACGGCATACGACGAGCATGCGGTGGCCGCGTTCGAGCTCGAGGTGACCGACTACGTCATGAAGCCGGTCCGGGCTGAGCGTCTGGCCGAAGCCGTTCGTCGAGTCGTGGCCCAGCGAGCGGAGACCCGCACGTCGAGCCCTGTCGCGCCGGAAGCCCCCGCCGACGAGACCATCCCCGTCGAGCTCGGTGGGGTGACGACGTTTGTCCAACGCAGTCAGATCCTCTACGCCCAGGCTCAGGGTGACTACGCGCGACTGCACACAGACAAGGGTTCGCACCTGGTCCGGATCTCGCTCAACGCCCTCGAAGAGCGTTGGGGCGAGCACGGATTCGTGCGGATCCACCGCTCGACCCTCGTCTCGACCGGCCACATCACCGCGGTCACCGTCGCGGGTGGGCGATGCAAGGTGAGCCTCGGCGACGACATCGCGCTCGAGGTGAGCAGGCGGCATACCAGAGCGTTGCGCGACCGGCTCATCCGCTCGGCCGGCCGGTGACCCGATGACCCCGGCGCCGGGGGGGGTCGAGCCCCGCGGCGAGCGGACCCCGAGTGACGCCGGCCCGGCCGTCAAGCGGGTGCGGATCGTGTCGCCCCGGCGGGACGCGCGTCGGCGGTCGGAGAAGCGCCCGGACGCGGTCGAACTCACCGAACAGACCGGGCTCGGCGAGATCTACCTGACCGCGTTGCTGCGCGCTCAGCTGCGGCTGTCGATCGCGATCCTGCTCGCGGTCGGCGGCGTCCTCGTCGGCTTGCCGGCCTTGTTCCTGCTGCTTCCCGAGATGGCGGCGGCCACCATCGGGCCCGCGCCGGTCATCTGGCTCGTCGCGGGGGTGAGCGCCTATCCGTTGATCCTGCTCGCAGCCCGGCTGCACGTCCACCTCGCCGAGCGGATCGAACGCGACTTCACCGACCTCATGGCCGGCCGCTGATGGATGACCCTGATGGCCGGCCGCTGATGGAAGACCACTGATGAGCGCCGTCGCCTCCGGGTGGGGCCTGTTCGCGATCATCCTCGTCTGCACCGCGACCGTGGCGGTCGGCGCCTTGGGGTTGCGGTTATCCCGCACGACGAGCGACTTCTACGTCGCCGGCCGCACCGTCACCGCCGGGTGGAACGCCTCCGCGATCGGTGGCGAATACCTTTCGGCCGCAAGCTTCCTCGGCGTCGCGGGGATCGTCTATTCGCTCGGCACCCACATGCTGTGGCTGCCGGTCGGCTACACGTTGGGTTACCTCATCCTGCTCGTCCTCGTCGCGGCTCCCTTGCGGAGGTCCGGCGCCTACACGATCCCTGACTTTGCCGAGGCGCGGCTGTCCTCGCGTCGGGTCCGACGGCTGGCCAGCCTGCTTGTCATCGCGATCGGCTGGCTCTATCTGCTTCCCCAGTTCCAGGGCGCCGGCCTCGCGCTGCAGACCGTCACGGGGGCGTCACCGGCGGTCGGCAGCCTGATCGTCGCGGGTGTCGTCCTGGCCAGCGTCGCCGCCGGGGGCATGCGCTCGATCACCTTGGTCCAGGCCATGCAGTATTGGGTCAAGCTCGCCGCCATCGCCATCCCGTGTTTCGTCCTTGCCTGGCTCTGGCTGCGGGGCGGCCAGCCGTTGCCCA
This sequence comes from Candidatus Phosphoribacter baldrii, assembly GCA_016704565.1. Lineage (GTDB taxonomy): Bacteria > Actinomycetota > Actinomycetes > Actinomycetales > Dermatophilaceae > Phosphoribacter > Phosphoribacter baldrii. The sequence continues at coordinate 1,357,498 of JADIZV010000001.1, read as the reverse complement.
AACTCACCGATCCGGGCGGGCCCTTCGCCGGTGCCCTACCGGCATACCCCTCCCGCGAGCACCCCCTTTACGCGACCTACTCGACGATGCTCGCGCTCTGCTTCGGGACGATGGGGCTGCCGCACGTGCTCGTGCGGTTCTACACCAACCCGGACGGGCGCGCCGCTCGCCGGACGACGGTGATCGTCATCGGCCTGCTCGGCGCGTTCTACCTCTTCCCGCCGGTCTTCGGGATGCTCGGCCGCGTCTATCTCCCGAGCCTGCCCGCCGGCACCCGCGCCGACTCGGTCGTCCTGCTGTTGCCCTCAGCGATGGCACCCGGCACGCTCGGTGACCTGCTCAGCGCGATCCTCGCGGGGGGTGCCTTCGCGGCGTTCCTCTCGACGGCCAGCGGGCTCACCGTCTCGGTCGCGGGCGTCATCGACCAGGACCTGCTCTCCGGTGCGATGAACCGTCGACTCGGCGGTGATCTCCCCCGCACACACTCGTTCCGGCTCGCGTCCGTGGTCGCCATCCTCATCCCGTATGCCGCCTCCTGGCTGGCTCCCAGCGTCACCCTCGCCGACACCGTGGGCATGGCCTTCGCCATCGCGGCGTCGACCTTCTGTCCGCTGCTCATCCTCGGGGTGTGGTGGCGGGGCCTGTCGGTCGCGGGAGCTGCGGCGGGGTTGATCGTCGGCGGCACCTTGGCGATGGGGGCCACGCTGGCGACCTTCGTCGGCGTGGGACGTGGGACCGGTGGGTGGTTGCCGGTCCTGCTCGCCCAGCCCGCCGCCTGGACGATGCCGACGGCGTTCGTCACTGCGGTGTTGGTCTCGTTGGCGACGCCTCGATCGATCCCGGTCAACGCCGCTCGGGCGATGGTGCGGCTGCACGCGCCTGAAGAAGTCACCGCCAGGGTGCGTCCCTCTTCCGGCTAGGGGCCGCGCGGCTCGCCCGGTCCCGCCGCGGTTCAGGCTCCCGCCGCAACCGCTGGGCGGGCGGCGCCGACCGCTGGGCGAGCGCCAAACCCACCGAGCGCGCGGCGGCTAGTCAGCCGTCAGCACCCGGCCCCATTGTGTGACCCACGACACTGCGGAGCCCTTTCGCAGGCCTGCCCACACTGGAGGTCCCCACCTTGACCAGTCACGATGACATCAGCGAGGAGAGGGCGGCGCGATATATCGCCGTGCAGAACTCGCAGGAGTTCGCAGCCCTGCGGAAGAAGTTCCGCGGTTTCGTGTTCCCCATGACCGGGGCCTTCCTGGCCTGGTACTTCCTCTACGTCCTGCTCGCGTCCTACGCCATCGACTTCATGGCCACGCCCATCGGCGGCACCCGCATCACGATCGGCCTGGTGTTGGGCCTGCTGCAGTTCGCGACGACCTTCGCCATCACGATGATCTACGCCCGCTGGGCCGACCGTGAGCTCGACCCGGCCGCAGCAGCTCTCGCCGAGCACATGGAAAGGGGTGATCTGCGGTGAACGCCCTGACCTTCCCCGCGCAGGCCGCGCCGACAACCCAGGTCGGCAACACGACCCTCAACATCGGGATCTTCCTCGTCTTCGTGCTCGTCACGCTGGGCATCGTCATCCGGGTGTCGAAGCAGAACACCACGGCAGCCGACTACTACGCCGGTGGACGTGCCTTCTCTGGACGCCAGAACGGCATCGCCATCACGGGTGACTACCTGTCGGCCGCGTCGTTCCTCGGCATCGCGGGCGCCATCGCCATCAACGGCTACGACGGCTTCCTCTACTCGATCGGGTTCCTCGTCGCTTGGCTCGTCGCCCTGCTCCTCGTCGCCGAGCTCCTGCGCAACACCGGGCGCTTCACCATGGCCGACGTGCTGAGCTTCCGTCTGCAGCAACGCCCGGTCCGCACGGCCGCTGCCGTCACGACGCTCGCAGTGTCGGCCTTCTACCTGTTGGCCCAGATGGCCGGCGCCGGTGGCCTGGTCGCCCTGCTGATGGGCATCACCGACCGCGGTGGGCAGAGTGTCGTCATTGCCGTCGTCGGCGCCCTGATGATCGTCTACGTCCTCGTCGGTGGCATGAAGGGCACGACCTGGGTCCAGATCATCAAGGCCGCGCTGCTCATCGTCGGGGCTGGCGTAATGACCGCCTGGATCGGCGTCAAGTACGGCTTCAACCTGTCCACCCTTTTCGGCGACGCCGTCGAGCGGGCCAAGGCACCGCTGATGACCGGTGGTCTGCAATACAAGAACAAGATCGACTTCATCTCGCTGTCGATCGCCATCGTGCTGGGCACGGCCGGTCTGCCGCACGTGCTCATGCGCTTCTACACCGTGCCGACGAGCAAGGAAGCCCGCCGCTCCGTCGTCTGGGCCATCTGGCTGATCGGCCTGTTCTACCTGTTCACGTTGGTCCTCGGCTATGGCGCAGCGGCGCTCGTCGGCAAGGACGCCATCAACGCGGCCCCCGGCAAGCAGAACTCCGCAGCCCCGTTGCTCGCCTTCCACCTCGGCGGTGAGTTGCTGCTCGGTGTCATCTCGGCCGTGGCGTTCGCCACGATCCTCGCGGTCGTCGCCGGTCTGACGATCACGGCGTCGGCGTCGTTCGCTCACGACATCTACGCCCAGGTCATCAAGCGCGGACAGGTCAGCCCGGACGCTGAGGTCAAGATCGCCCGTCGGGCCGCTGTCGTCATCGGCATCCTGGCCATCATCGGCGGCATCTTCGCCAACGGCCAGAACATCGCGTTCCTCGTCGCCCTGGCCTTCGCGGTTGCCGCGAGCGCCAACCTGCCGACGATCCTCTACTCGCTGTTCTGGAAGAAGTTCACCACCCGGGGCGCCCTGTTCAGCATGTACGGCGGCTTGGCCAGCGCCCTCATCCTGATCATCTTCAGCCCCACGGTGTCCGGCGCGGCGACATCGATGTTCCCCACGGCCAACTTCGCGTGGTTCCCGCTCAACAACCCGGGCATCGTCACCGTCCCGCTGTCCTTCTTCCTCGGCTGGCTGGGTTCGGTCACCTCGAGCGAGCACAACGCCGCGAAGTACGCCGAGATGGAGGTCCGCTCCCTCACCGGTGCCGGCGCGGAGAAGGCCATCGCCCACTGACGGTCGCGTTCTTGCACTACCGCACAAACTCGCACCACCCAGCACCACCAGATCCACCACGAGGTATGCCGCGCGGCTCCAACGTCGCAGCCGCGCGGCATACGCCTCCCATAAGCCACAGCGCCCCGGGCCGCAAAGGTTCGGGGCGCTGTGTTGCCCGGCTGGCTGTCTGGGGTCAGCCCTAGAATCCCCTCGCAGAGTCAAGGGGAAGCCATGAACGCAGCCATCACCATCAACCGCACCGACGTCGACGGGGTGCCGACCTTCTGGGTCGACACGGGTCGGCCCACGCTGAGCGCCACCCTCGTGTTCCGCGCCGGGCTGATGGACGAACCCCCGGCCCGCTCGGGCTGGCTGCACCTGCTTGAGCACGTCGTGATGACCGGGCCCGAACAGCACGGGTTGGCGGTCAACGGCTCGGTCGACCTGGCGTTCACCACCTTCGACGCCGAGGGTGACCCGGCCGAGGTCTGTGCCCACCTCCGACGGATCACCGAGCGCCTGGCGGCCGTCCCCGAGAGCGACCTCGACCACGAGCGTCAGATCCTGGCGGCCGAGGAGCGCGAGCGGGACCCGTCGCCGCTCGACCTCGGGCTGGTCTGGCGGTTCGGCGCCCATGGGCCGGCGCGGGCGGTCTTCCAGGGCCTGGGCCTCGGCGCGGCAGACCTCGCGGGGTTGCAGGAGTTGTCCCGACGCCTGCTCACCCGGGGCAACGCGGCGTTGATCCTCTCCGGCCCACCCCCGGCCGGGCTGTCGTTGACTCTCGCGGACGGCCCGGCCTGGCCGCGGACCGAGCTGCCCCCGATGCTGAACGCCACCGGCTGCTATGTCCACCCCGTCGACGGGCTCCTGCTGCACGGGATGGTCCCCCGAACCGCTGCGGGGCAGGTCACGACCATGCTCATGGGTCATCGACTGCGTGAGTCGCTGCGCCATCGCGACGGCATGGCCTATTCGCCCGGCACCGACTATCTCCCGGTATCGCCCACCCGCAGCATCCTGGTCGCATCGGTCGACGTGGAGTTCGACGAGACCCAGCGCGCCAGCGCGACGATGCTCAGCTCGATCAACGACCTGTTGCTGACCGGCCCGTCGTCCGAGGACCTGCGCCGGATCGTCGCCGAACGGGAGCGGGACGCGGTTGACCCGTATGCCGCCTTCGACTGGGCCGCTCTCGCCGCCCGGCGACACCTGGAAGGACTCGGGGAGACCGGGCCGGATCAGGTCGTCGACGAGGTGCGGGCGGTCCAGCCCGCGGATGTGATGGCGACCGTCGGCGAGTTCATCGCCACCAGCATGCTCGGGGTCCCCGATCCCGACGTCCGGCCGGCCATTCCCTTGCCGCCGCTGGACGACCCGGTGGACCCGACGCCGGCAGCGCCCACCTCCACCCACCGCGCGGTCATCCCCCTCCCCGGCAGCCCTGTCATCCGCACCATCGACGGGGGTCTGCACGTCGCCGGCAAGGGTGTTGGCATGTTGTTCCGCTATGCGGATGTGGTCGCCTGCCAGGCCACACCCAACGGGACTCGTCGGCTGATCCGCGGCGATGGCACATCGACCGAGGTGGCGACCGACGCCTTCCACCAGGGCGACCAGTTGCGTCGGCACATCGACACGGGACTAGACCCGTCCGTCGTCGTACCGGTGCCCGACCCCGCGGGCGAGGAACCCGTTCCCACGCGCGGCGAGCTGGGCAAGGACGTGCTCTCCGCCCTGTTGTGGATCGCCTTGACCGTCGCCATCGTGGGCGGCCTCATCCTGCAGAGACTTCGTCCCGACCTGATCTCGATCGGCACCCTGGGCGTCATCGTCGCGGTGGTGGCGTTGGCCCTCGCCGTGGACGGCATACGGACCTGGCTGCGGCGACGCGCCCGGACCCAGCCCTGACCCGACCTGGCGGACGACACCCGCGCCGAGGGCACCTCGCGTCCCGGCCACCGCGCGCCCACGGTATGCCGCCCGCCCTGGCGTCACGCGCGCTATCCTTGCGCCATGGCTTCGACGACCCGCCAGGGCTGGTGGCGCACCGCATAGCGGCGGCGCCCATCGAAGCAACCCCATCCACGCCGCCCCCGGGGCGGCGTTTGTCGTGCCAGGGGCAGTGGGACCGACCGAGAACCCATTCGTCCCAACCAGGAGACCCAGGAGACACACGCCATGACCACCCAGCCAGGCGGCATACCCCCGCGGACCCGGCCTCGCTCCCTCTCGGGGATGCAGCCGACCAGCGACAGCCTGCATATCGGCAACTACGTCGGGGCGCTGGTCAACTGGGTCGAACTGCAGGACACCTACGACGCGTTCTACTTCGTCGCCGACCTGCACGCGCTCACCGTGCCCACGGACCCCGCCGTGCTGCGCAGGCGCACCCGGGTGACGGCCGCCCAGTTCATCGCGGCTGGCGTCGACCCGGCGCGCTCGGCGGTGTTCTGCCAGAGCCACCTGCCCCAACATGCCGAGCTCGGCTGGGTGATGAGCTGTCTGACGGCGATGGGCGAGGCCAGCCGGATGACCCAGTTCAAGGACAAGACCGCCAAGGGGCAGCAGGCCAACGTTGGTCTGTTCACCTACCCCATGCTCATGGCGGCCGACATCCTCATCTACGACGCCGACCGCGTGCCGGTGGGTGAGGACCAGCGCCAGCACCTGGAGATCACCCGCGATCTGGCGATCCGGTTCAACCAGCGCTATGGCGAAAGCCTGGTCGTGCCCGAGCCGCACATCCTCAAGGAGACCGCCAAGATCATGGAGCTGACCGACCCGACGAGCAAGATGTCGGGCACCAACTCCCCGGACGCCGGCGTCATCCTGCTGTCTGACGACCCCAAGCGGATCGTCAAGAAGATCAAGTCGGCGGTCACCGACGCCGAGCTGGAGATCCGCTACGACCCGGAGCACAAGCCGGGGGTGTCCAACCTGTTGGTCATCCAGTCGGCGCTCACCGGAGTGCCCGTGTCGACACTTGAGGCCGGGTATGCCGGTCAGGGTTACGGCGCGCTCAAGGGGCAGGTGGCCGAGGTGGTCGTGGCCGCAGTCGAGCCGTTCCAGCAGCGGATGGCCGAGTTGCTCAACGACCCGGCCGAGCTCGACCGGATCCTCGCCGCAGGCGCCGAGCGGGCCGGCACCGTCTCGGCAGCCACCCTCGCCCGGGTCAAGGACCGGATGGGGTTGTTGCCAGCCGTCCGCTGACCGGCGATCGTCCCGCTGGGTCGGGGCTCGCGGCATACCACCCCAGACGTATGCCGCGGGCCCCGGTCGGGAGCGGGATCCCGGGGCGACCCGGGTGCCCACCTCCGCGACGGACAACCCGGGCCGCTACTGGTACCTGACGGACAGGTGGGCCGCGATCCTTCGCGACCGGTCGCCGGACCAGCCGGACAACTTTCAGGTGAACGTCTGGTAGGTCTGGGCAAACTCCCTGCCGGGCGGACGATCCGGCGTCGGCGACGGCGGATGATGGATGCATGACCGGAAGCACGACGCGGTCGCTGACATCGCTGCACAGATGGCTCTCGGCGGGGAAGCCACGCGGCATACCTCGAGCCGATCTGTTGGCGCCCGCGTTGCTGCGGGGGGAGCTCACCGAAGGTGAGATCCAGACCGTCGTGGCCGCGTTGGGCCTTCGGGCCGGCCATTCGGTCGGGGACCCGATCCCCGATGAGGACATCCGTCGGATCGTCCGGACCTGGGTGTTCGAAGGGGCCGACGAGGCCGAGGTCTATCGGGTCCGCGAGGCGCTGCGCCGCACGGGCGGCCGAATGATGTCCCACAGCTGAGCAGCCGCTCGCCGCACAACCGCTCGCCGCGCAAACCGCCCGCCTGACCCCCCTTCCGGGTCGGCCCTCTTGCCCGCGCGACGGCATACCGAGTTGCATAGGTCACACGTGTCGCCTGCCGCAGGAGGAACTCCGTGTCCAACGAAACCCTCGCCAACCTGCTCCACGAGGACCGCAGCTTCCCGCCGGACCCCGCGTTCACCGCGCAGGCCAACGGGACTGCCGCCCTGTATGCCGCCGCGGACGCCGACTATGAGGGATTCTGGGCCGACCAGGCCCGCACGTATGTGACGTGGAGCAAGCCGTTCACCCAGGTCCTGGACTGGTCGAACGCACCGTTCGCGAAGTGGTTCGCCGACGGCGAGCTCAACGCGGCATACAACTGCGTCGACCGCCATGTGGAGGCAGGCCGCGGCGACAAGGTCGCGCTGCACTGGATCGGCGAGCCCGGGGACACCCGCGATGTCACGTATGCCGATCTGCACCGTGAGGTCCAGCTCGCGGCGAATGCCCTCACCGACCTCGGGCTGGGCAAGGGCGACACGGTCGCGATCTACCTGCCGATGATCCCCGAGGCCGTCGTCGCGATGCTCGCCTGCGCCCGAATCGGGGTCCCGCACTCGGTGGTCTTCGGCGGGTTCTCAGCCGAGGCGCTCAACACCCGGATCGCCGACGCCCAGGCCAAGGTCGTCATCACCGCCGATGGTGGGTGGCGTCGCGGCACGCCCAGTGCGCTCAAGCCAGCCGTTGACGCTGCACTTGACCACGCCGACACCTCGGTGCAGAAGGTGCTCGTCGTGCGCCGGACCGGTCAGGACGTCGCGTGGAACGACGCACGGGACGTCTGGTGGCACGACGCGATGGCGGCCGCGTCCCCGACCCATGTCGCGCAGGGCATGGAGGCCGAGCACCCGCTGTTCATCCTCTACACCTCTGGCACGACGGGGAAGCCCAAGGGCATCTTCCACACCACGGGCGGCTACCTCACCCAGGCGGCATACACCAACGCGGTCGTGCACGACGTCCACCCCGATCGGGACGTCTACTGGTGCACGGCCGACATTGGGTGGGTGACCGGCCACTCCTACATCGTCTACGGGCCGCTGGCACTCGGGGCGACCCAGGTGCTCTACGAAGGCACGCCAGACACGCCGCACCAGGGGCGGTTCTGGGAGATCGTCCAGCAGAACAAGGTGACGATCCTCTACACAGCGCCGACGGCGATCCGCACCTTCATGAAGTGGGGCTCGGACATCCCGGCCAAGTTCGACCTGTCCTCGATCCGGGTGCTCGGGTCGGTCGGCGAGCCGATCAACCCCGAGGCGTGGATGTGGTATCGCGACGTCATCGGTGGCGGCAGCGCCCCGATCGTTGACACGTGGTGGCAGACCGAGACCGGCGGCATCATGATCAGCCCGCTGCCTGGCGTCACCAGCCTCAAGCCCGGGTCGGCCCAGCGGCCGATCCCCGGCATCGGGGCCGAGGTCGTCGACGACATGGGCGACCCGGTGCCGAACGGGCACGGCGGTTACCTCGTGCTCACCAAGCCGTGGCCGGCGATGTTGCGCGGATTGTGGGGCGACCCGGCCCGTTACGTCGAGACCTACTGGTCGCGCTGGCCGCAGTACTACTTCGCCGGCGACGGCGCCAAGAAGGACGACGAGGGCAACATCTGGCTGCTCGGCCGCGTCGACGACGTCATGAACGTCTCGGGCCACCGGCTCTCGACGACCGAGATCGAGTCGGCGCTGGTCAGTCACCCGAAGGTCGCCGAGTCCGCGGTCGTCGGGGCCAACGACGAGATGACCGGGCAGGCCGTCGTGGCGTTCGTCATCCTCCGGGCTGGCGCCAGCCACGCCGACGACGACAACACCGGGATCGTCGAGGAACTGCGCAACCACGTGGCCAAGGAGATCGGCCCGATCGCCAAGCCCAAGCGCATCCTCATCGTGCCGGAGCTGCCCAAGACCCGGTCGGGCAAGATCATGCGGCGCCTGCTGCGCGACGTGGCCGAGGGCCGTCAGGTCGGCGACGCCACCACGCTGGCCGACACCTCGGTCATGGACCTCATCAAGACCGGCCTGTCCTCGGGTTCCGACGACTGACGCCGGGCCTGGGCTGCAGGCCGCAGAGGGGGTATGCCGCGCCACGCGGCATACCCCCTCTGAGTTGCGTTCCGGCCCCGGCCCGTGCCCCACCCGCCCCGCCCGACAACCTCACACTCACCGGTGAACTCGGGCCAGATCGGCGGGGGGCCGCCCGAAAACCTCACACCCGCCGGCGATCTCCCCAAGGACCAGCGCGAAAGCACGTCGGCCCAGGACCGGGCGCGACGAGACCCCGACCCGGTATGCCGCGCGGACGGCATACGGGCGCACGCGAAGTCTCCCGACGCATCCCGGACCGTGCTTGGATCGGGCCATGTCCACCCCCGGCGCCGCGAACGCACCCGGCAACCCCGCTCCCCCGAGCGGCCAGATCGAACTGCGGATCGTCGTGACGAGCACCCGGCCGCTCCGGCTCGGACCGGTCGTCGCCGACTGGGTCCGCAACCACGCACCCACCGACCGGTTCGCGGTCGAGGTCGTCGACCTGGCCGAGCTGAACCTGCCGCTGCTCGACGAGCCCGAGATGGCCTCCACCGGGATCTACCACCACGCCCACACCCGCCGCTGGCGCGAACTGGTCACCAGCGCGGACGCGATCGTCTGGGTGATGCCGGAGTACAACAACGGCTACCCCGCGAGCATCAAGAACGCCATCGACTACCTCTACGCCGAATGGGAGGGCAAGCCGATGGCGATCGCTGGCTACGGCTATCGGGGGGCCGCGTCAGCGACTGAGCAGCTGACGACCGTCCTGCGCCGGGTCAAGGCCACGGTTGTCGATGGGGTCGGCCTGCGCTACCGCGACCATCTCGACGGGCCGCCCGGGCCGGACGCGACCGTGCGCGAGGACGCCGAACTGCTCGGTGCTGTCAGGCGCATGTATGCCGCCCTCGCCGCCGCCTGGCCCCCGGAAGCAGTCAGGCCCGCATGATCGGTGGGTGCAGGGGCACGAGCGGATCGGCCCGATAGAGCGCCGCCGGGCGCCCCCCGCCTCGACTGGTCCGGCCGCCGGTCGGCACCAGGAAGCCCGAGGCGTTGGTGACCTTGCGGTGGAAGTTCGCGGGGTCGAGGGTCACATCCCACACCGCCTCATAGACCGCCCGCAGCTCCCCCACCGTGAACTCCGGCGGACAGAAGGCCACCCCCAAGCCGGTGTATTCGAGCTTCGCCCGCGCGCGCTCCACCCCGGCAGCAAGGATCGCCTTATGGTCGAAGGCCAGGGCGAGGGGCCCGGCCCGCCGCGACAGATATTCGCTGACCGGCTCGAACTGGGCGCTGAGGGCGTCGGAGCCGCCCCGAGGATCGGGCAGCCCAGCTCCCATGGCGAGATAGGCCACGCTGACCACCCGACCCCGCGGGTCCCGGCCCGGCGCGCCGAACGTCCGCAGCTGCTCCAGGGTGACCGCGCGCTTCTTCAGCCCGGCCTCCTCCGCGAGCTCCCGGTATGCCGCCGCCTCCAGGTCCTCGTCGGGCAGCACGAACCCTCCCGGCAGCGCGAACTTCCCCTGATAGGGGGGTATGCCGCGCCGCACCGTGAGCACGCACAGTTCACCACCACGAACGGTCAACACCACGAGGTCAACCGCAACCGCACTCTGCGGCAACGCCGCCGCAGCCTTGGACTTCGCCATGCAGCGAGTCTAATCGTCTAAGTGACAAGTTCAAGGGCTGTTAGAATGGTCCCTCTGGCGTGCCGGGAAGCCTGGTCGGCGACTCGATTCGGCATGCCGTCGGCTGACACGTTCCGCCACGTTCCGCGCGGAACGATCCCCGCCGCACGCCGACCATCGGGTCCCCACCGACCCGAAAGGCACCATGGCTGCCCGATTCATCACCTCCGCCCGACGACTGCTGCGCCGTCCCAGCGACTGGGAAGCACGCCAGCTCGCTGACGCGCTGCGCACCGAGACCATCGGCGGCATGCTCTTGCTCAGCGGTGCGGTGCTAGCCCTTGCGTGGGCCAACTCGCCGTGGCACACGGCATACACGACCATGCGGGACACCCGCGTCGGGCCAGCCGCCCCGCTCCACCTGGACCTGACGCTCGGTCACTGGGCTGCAGACGGCCTGCTCGCGCTGTTCTTCCTCGTGGCCGGGATCGAGCTCAAGCGTGAGTTCGTCGCGGGCGACCTCTCGGACCGGACCAAGGCCATCGTCCCGATCGCCGCTGCCGTCGCGGGGGTGGCCCTCCCCGCTCTCCTGTATGCCGTCAGCATCCTCGCGCTCGGCGCAGACGCGGGCGCATTGCGCGGCTGGGCGATCCCCACGGCGACCGACATCGCCTTCGCTCTGGCGGTGCTCGCGGTCATCGGCTCGCACCTGCCGACGGCGCTGCGCGCGTTCTTGCTCACCCTCGCCGTCGTGGACGACCTCATCGCGATCACCATCATCGCGGTGTTCTTCTCGGCCGACGTGGCCGTCATCCCGCTTGCCGCCGCGGGCCTGCCGATCGCCGTCTGGTGGGGGCTGCTGCGCCGGGGGTGGACCCATCCGCTGTTGCTAGCCGTCCCCGCCGTGGCCACGTGGGTGCTGATCCACCAGAGCGGCGTCCACGCGACCGTCGCCGGCATCCTGCTGGGCCTCACCGTCCCCGTCCGGCGGCCGGCCGCCCATGCCCTCCCCGAGGGAGGCCACAGCCTCGCCGAACGGATCGAGCACGGGCTCCGGCCATGGTCGGCCGGTTTCGCGGTGCCGATCTTCGCGTTCTTCGCTGCCGGTGTGCGCGTCGTCGACGGTGGGTTGACCGCCGCTCTCACGGACCCGGTCACGGTGGGGATCGTCGTCGGCCTCATCGTCGGGAAGGCGCTCGGGGTGCTCGGCGGGACCTGTCTGGTGGCCCGGTTCACCCGTGCCGAGCTCGACGACGGGCTGGCCTGGGCGGATGTCGCCGGGCTGGCTCTGTTGTCCGGGCTCGGGTTCACCGTGTCCCTGCTCATCGGCGAGTTGGCGTTCGGCGCCGGCACCGCCCGGGATGACCACGTCAAGGTCGCCGTGCTGGTCGGCTCCCTCGGCGCCGCACTCCTCGCGGCGATCGCCCTGCGGCGCCGCAACGCGCACTACCGGCGGTTGGAGGAGCAGGAGGCGGACGGCATACCGGAGCGGTAGAGGCGGCGATAGGCTCGACCCAGCAGCACCATCCCAGGAGGACACCCATGGCCACTGACGCAGCACCGCTCGTCGGCGACGACGAGCCCACGATCGGCCAACTCGTGGCCTCGGCCTCTCGGGACGTGTCGACGATCGTGCGGTCCGAGATCGAGCTGGCCAAGACCGAGATCACCGGCTCGCTCAAGTTCGCCGGCAAGGGCGCCGGCATGTTCGCCGGCGCGGCCTTCTTCGGCCTTTTCGGGTTGGGCTTCCTGCTCACCGCGCTCGCCTGGGGACTGGTCGCGCTCGGCCTGGCCACCTGGCTGGCCTTCCTCATCGTCGCGGTCGTCCTCTTCCTCGGGGCGGCTATCCTCGCCCTCGTGGGCAAGAAGGCAATGACCCACGCCGACCCGACACCCAAGCGGGCGATCTCGCAGGCCCAGCAGACCATCGCCACGATCAAGGGCCAGTCCTGACCTCTTCCGCGTTATCGCAGCACCGCGCAAGGAACCCCATGTCCGACGCCGCCTCGGTCCTCCTGGACGGTCCATGGCAACACGAATACGTTGCCGCCAATGGCGCCCGCTTCCATGTGGCCCTCGCCGGTGACGGCCCGCTCGTCGTCCTGCTGCACACCTTCCCGCAGTTCTGGTGGGCCTGGCGGCATCAGATCACCGCTGTGGCCGACGCTGGTTTCCGCGCTGCGGCGGTCGACCTGCGGGGGTTCGGGGCCTCCGACAAACCCCCCAAGGGTTACGACACCTACACCGCCACCGCCGATGCGGCTGCTGTCATCCGCAGCCTCGGTGAAGAGCGCGCGGTCGTCGTCGGCGCCGGGCTCGGCGGCTGGACCGCGTGGGCGATGCCGAGCCTGCAACCAGCCTTCACCCGCGGGATCGCGGCGCTGTCGATGCCGCATCCGGCGATCATCCAACGAGCGGCCAGGCACGACCGAGCGCAGCGCGCCGCCATGGGCTTCCTCGCTCGGTTGCAGTGGCCGTTCCGCCCCGAGCGCAGCCTGGTTCGCGACGACACCGAGGTGCGCGGTTACCTCACCTCGTGGGCGGCCCCCGGCGGCGCCTTCCCGTCGGACGAGGAGGTCAGCCGGTATGCCGCCGCCCTGGCGCTGCCCTTCGTCGCCCACTCCGCGGCGGAGTACTACCGCTGGATCGGACGCAACCAGATCCGGTTCGACGGCCCCCTGTTCCAGCGCCGGGTCAGTGGCCTGATCGACGTGCCCGTGCTGCACCTGCAAGGCAGGCAGGACGGCTGCATCCTGGAGTCAGCGACCCACGGATCCCAGCGCTATGTCCGCGGGCCTTACACCTATCGGGCGATCGATGGGGCCGGGCACTTCTTGGCCGAGGAGGCCCCAACCCAGGTCACGACGGCGCTCCTCGAGTGGTTGGCCACCGTCCCGGCCTGAGCCAATCGGGAACGCGTTTGCCGAGGCCATCAACCCGCACGCTCCGACTACCCGAGGGAGCAGGCGCCGGTGTCGACGCGACCCCGAGCGGTCGATGCGGCAGTGAGGACGGGAGCGGCTTCAGCGAGGGTCAGCGCATATCCCGTCTGTTCGTCGTCAAGCGACTTGGCGAACACCACGCCCACCACCTGGCCCGCCGCAGACAGCAGCGGTCCGCCACTGTTGCCCGGCTCGACGCGGGCGAACAGCGAGTAGATCTCCCGAGTAGCCCCGGGCTTCCCATAGATGTCCTGGCCGGTGGCGGTCAGCGTCTGGCGGACCCGGGCCGCGTCCAGTCGCAACGGCCCATCGAGGGGGAACCCAGCCACCACGGCATCAGCCCCTCGCCCGAGCGGCGCGCCCAACGTGAGGGGGGCAGCCTGCAGGTCGGGGACCGCGATGACGGCAAGGTCCCGCTCCGGGTCAAAGACGACCACGGTGCCGTGCAACGACGGACCCGTCCCCTTGACCCGCACGACCACGTCGTCGACGCCCGCGACGACGTGCGCGTTGGTGACCACCCGGCCCTTGGCAACAACCCAGCCGCTGCCCTCTTGGCCGCGCCGGCACTCGGTGGCCACCCCGGTGATCTTGACCAACGACTCGGTGGCAGCAGTCACCGCCGAGCCGGCCAGCACCCCCGCCGTCGGGGGGTCGACGGCAAGGATCGGCTCGGTCGCCAGCCCCTCGAAGACGCGAGGGAAGCCACCGCGGTCCAAGACCTGGCGGAAACCGGCGAACAGGGCCCCGGTCTGCGGCGGCACGACGGCGTCGACCACCGCGAGCACCCGTGACTCACCGATGGCTCGTCCGACGACCGTCGTCGAACTGCCCCGCAGACCCCCGGCGACAAACCAGACGAGCACCCCCACCGCGAGCACGCTGGCGACTCCTCCGAGCACCGCGTCGGTGGTCACCGCGGGCCGGGCGTGCATCCGCCGCCGCATCCGTCGAGCGACGTGGACCGCCAGAGCTTGCCCGAGGGCAGCCAGGGAGAACACCCCGCCGATGAGCAGCGCCCTGGACCCCAACGCGTTCTCGGTCGCCCACGTCCACCCTGCGAACCAGCCCGGAAGCACGGCCATCCCGATCGCGCCCCCGCTGAGGAACCCCAGCAGCGACAGCCCCGAGACGACCAGCCCCTGACGGAAACCGGAGACGGCATACGAGCTCAGCAAGGCGACCAGCAGGATGTCCAGGACCCACCCACCGGTCATGACCGCCTCCGCACGAACCGCTCCGGCAAGGGGACGACCCGCTCGCGGTCCCACTCCTGAGCGAACCCACCCAACTCGAGCACCTTGTCGATGATGCCTCCCGTGAAGCCCCACAACAACAGGTCGTCACCGAGGTCCCAGGCCGGTCCGCGATAGCCCGACGGGTGAGTCACCGTATGCCGGTGGGCTGGGTCGGCGAGGAAGCTCACCGGGACGCTCAACACCTGTGCCACCTCGTCGGGGTGGCCGACCTGCACCGGAGCAGGTTGGCGCCACCAGGCCAGCACCGGGTGCACGGTGTAGGACGACACGGGGAGGTAGAGCGGGGGCAACAGGCCGAGCACGTCGACGCCGCCCGGGTCCAGCCCGACCTCCTCCTGGGACTCGCGCAAGGCGGCAGCGACGACGCCGTCGTCCTCCGGGTCGACCCCACCTCCGGGGAACGAGATCTGCGCCGCGTGCGAGCGCAGCGTGTGGGCCCGCTCGATGAGCAACACCGAGTCTTCGCCGCTTGGCCCGGGCCCGAAGAGGATGAGCACCGCCGACTGCCGGTGGTCGCCCTCCGGTGGCAGGAACCTCGTGAACCACTCGGGCGAGGCCGCGGCGCCCTCGATGATCCCCTCAACCCAGGGGGGCCGCGGCATACCGGCGCCGGGAGCGAGGTGCAGCGGCAGGTGCGGCGTGAGGGCGGTCCCGTGAGCGACCCGCTGCGGAAGGGCAGTCATGTCGTCGGCGCCAACTCGTAGGTGAGCAGTCGGCTCGCCTTCTCGGGGTCGGTCTCCCCGATCCCGTATGCCGGGCACCACCGGGCCACCGGACACGCACCGCACGCGGGCTTGCGGGCATGGCAGGTGCGTCGGCCGTGGAAGATCACCACATGGCTGAGCATCGTCCAGTCCTTGCGCGGGATGAGGGCCCCGACCGCGTGTTCGACCTTGACCGGGTCTTCCTCCTCGGTCCACCCGAATCGGCGCACCAACCGCCCAAAGTGGGTGTCGACGGTGATCCCGGGGACGTCGAAGGCGTTGCCCAGCACGACGTTGGCGGTCTTGCGCCCGACGCCGGGCAGGGTGACCAGATCGGCCAGCCGCCCGGGGACCTGCCCGTCGAACCGCTCGACGAGGGCCGCGCCCAGTTTGAGCAAGGCGTCGGACTTGGCTCGGAAGAACCCCAGCGGCCCGACGATCCCCTCGAGGTCGGCGCGCTCGGCCCCGGCATAGTCCGCCGCCGTCCGGTAGCGCGCGAACAACGTCGGGGTCACCTGGTTGACCCGCACGTCCGTGGTCTGCGCCGACAGGATCGTCGCAACGAGCAACTCCAGGGGCGTCGTGAAGTCGAGCTCGCAATGCGCATAGGGGTAGCGCTCGGCCAGGGCCCGATAGATCCGCCTCGCCCGACGGGTCAACGCCACAGGGGTCTCCGGGGCGGCGGCGGGGCGGACTGCGGGCACGACCCCCAGAGTATGCCGCAGCGCCGACGCCCACGAACGAACGCCCACCCACGCAGCGGCACACCGACCGAAAAGGCGGGGATCTTGGCAGACGGGGGCGGGCGGCATACGGGACCATCCTCCCGTCTGGTCGGAGAGGGGACGTGACACACTGTGCGACGTGGATCACGATGTGGTGCGCCGAGCCCCGTTGTTCGCGGCCCTCGATGACGAGGCCCAGCAGGCGCTGCTCGCGCAGATGAGTTCTTCGCGGCTGGAACGCGGCGACATCCTCTTTCGCGAGGGTGACCAGGGCGACACGCTCTACGTCATCGGCGAGGGCAAGGTCAAGCTCGGACGCACCAGTGCCGACGGCCGTGAGAATCTCATCGCCATCCTCGGACCAGGCGAAATGTTCGGCGAGTTGTCCCTGTTCGACCCGGGGCCACGCACGATGACGGCGACGGCGGTGGCCGAGACCCAGCTCATGGGCCTGGGCAACGACTCGCTCACCATGTTGCTGTCCGGTCGGCCCGAGGTCGCCAAGGCCCTGCTTGCGGCGCTGGCCGCGCGACTGCGGCGGACCAACGAGCACCTGGCCGACCTCGTCTTCACCGACGTCCCCGGCCGGGTGGCTAAGGCGTTGCTCGATCTGGCCAACCGGTTCGGGCGGCCCGTCGAGGACGGCATCATGGTGGCCCACGACCTCACCCAGGAGGAGCTGGCGCAACTCGTCGGCGCCTCCCGCGAGACGGTCAACAAGGCGTTGGCCGACTTCGCGACCCGTGGCTGGCTCAAGCTCGAAGCGCGTGCAGTCCTGTTGTTGGACGTCGATCGCCTCAAGCGACGGGCGCGCTGACCCGACGGGCCGGGCGGGCAGTCCCGGCCACCGGACGCGGAGGAGCCTGGCATGGGCTTGCTCGACAAGATCCGTTCTTCGCTGCCGATTCCTGGCCGCAGTTTCCGCCACCCCGAGGCGGCCGGCCAGTTGCTGGCTTTCGTGCTGTGGGATCGGCCTGCGACGGTCGATGAGATCGTGGCACTCGTTGGTGCCGTGCCGGGTGCGTCGGCCTCGGCCGTATCCGGGTCGGCTGCCTCCCGGGCTGATGTCGAGGCGGGGCCGGTCGATGCACCCGCGACGGAGGGGCCGGTCGAGGTGGTGATCGCCGGTCGCACCGGTGTCGTCCTGTCGATCGGCACCGCCGTGCCCGACGGAGAGGCTGAGGCCGCCGCCGCCAACAACCCCTTCTGGCCAGGTGCGACCGAAGCCGTCGCCCGCCATCAGGCCCACCTCATCGTCAGCGTCTCCGACCAGTGGAGCGAGGGTGAGGACCCCGAGAAGCCTGCGGAGGGCACCGAGGTGGGCGGACGGCATACGCCGACGTATGCCGCGTTTGCGCGCCTCGTCGCGGCCCTGCTGACGCACGAGGCGGCGGTAGGGGTTTATCTCGGCGACCAGGGCGTCGTCTACGAGCCGACGTTCTATACCGAGGCAGTCGATGACGGGGGCAACGGGCTGCCGTGGGAGGTCGCCTGGTTCACCTGGGCCGCCTGGGAGACCGAAGGGTCATCGTGCGGCTCGACCCGAGGGCTGCGGGTGTTCGGCCATGAGGAGCTCGAGGTGCGCGGGTCCAGCGCCCAGCCCAGCGAGGTCATGGATCTGCTGGCGAACATCGCGAGCTATGTCGTCGAGTCGGGCGCGGTGCTCATGCCGGGCGAGACGTTGGGCTACACCGACGACCAGAAACTGTCGATCACAGCGGTCGAGGGGTCGTTCGTCGACGGTCACGCCCTGCGGATCGGCCTGCCCTAAAACCCTTTCAGCAGGCTAACCAGAGTCCTCGATCAACGGCTGCTGCCACAGCGACGTGATCGGGAGCAGGTGCAGCCATCCGAACAGGTGGGACACCTGGCTTCCGCCATGGAGCACCACCCCGATGACCTCGCGGTCGGGGAACCGCTCCCGGAAACGCGCCAGACCCGCCCACGACCGGGACGTGATCGTCTGGCCGCTCTTGACCTCGATCGCGATGAGCCGCCCGTCGCGCAGCTCCACGATGACGTCCACTTCGAGGCCGTCGTGGTCACGGAAGTGGGCAAGCGAGAACACCTCCCTGCTCCAGCTACGTTGCTTGAGCAGTTCGAGGGCGACGAACTGCTCGACCAGCGACCCGGCGTATTCGCGTGCCCCCATGGCCGAGATCTTGGCCACGGAGAAGCCGGCCAGCCGGGCACTCAGCCCCGTGTCGGTGAGCGCGACCTTGGACCGGCGGATGACCCGGCTACGAGCCGATCTTCCCCACGCGGGCAATTCGACCGTCAACCGCATGGTCCGCATCATCCGTAGGTAGGCATCGACGGTCGCCTCGGACACCGTAAGCTCGCGCGCCATCCGGGCCTTGACCAGCTCGGCCATCCCCCCGGCCGCGAGCAACGACATCAGATGCCCGACCTGATCGGCATACCCGCCCTGGTGAAGCTCTCGGGCATCATGCCCGGCTAGTCGGGCGGTGTAGTTGTCGTACCACCGCCCGGCACGTGGTTCGGAGCGGCGGATCGCCTCCGGATAGCCACCCTGGACGACTCCGGCCAGGTCGATCGGATCTCCTGCGGCCGGCCAGCTGCCCCCAAGGATCATGGCCACGAAGTCCTCCGGCGTGTCCCGCCGACGAATCTCCCCCTGGCTCAACGGGAGCAGTTCCACAGATTCAGCGCGGCCCGCCAGCGAGTCGCCCACTCCCCTGACCCTCACGAGATCCGCTGAACCGGTCAACAAGAACCTCCCCGGGCGACGATCACGGTCGACCGCTGCCTTGAGCGGAAGGATCAACTCGGGAGCCCGCTGGGCCTCGTCGATCACCAACAGTCGGTCGCCGCCCTGTTGGAGGAACGACACCGGATCGTGTTGGGCGGCAAGGCGACTCTGCTCATCGTCCATGGTCACGCTGACGCTCGGGCGAGTCGCGGCGAGGAGCCCGGCCAGCGTGCTCTTGCCGACCTGACGGGCACCTTGGATGACGACGACCGGGGTGTCTTGGAGAGCGGCCGTGACGCTCGCTGACGCGAACCTCGGAAGGACATCATCGCTGTTCACAGGCCCATCATGCCACGCTGCGGCCAAGAAACCTGGAGCTTCTCGGACCGAAACTTGAGGATTCTCGGAAACAAACTTGAGGATTCTCGGGAGACACACTCGAGGATTCCCGGACGACTGCCCGGCTAGCCCGCCGGGGCTCCTCGGCGCCGACCCCGCTCGGTAACCCCCCCCCCCCCCCCCCGCCCCCCGGGCGGCCGCCGCGCCGCCCCCCCCCCCCGCCCCCCCCCCCCCCCCCCCCCCCCCCCCCCCCCCCCCCCCCCCCCGGGGGCCGGCGGCCCCACCCCCCCCCCCCCCCCCCGATCGGGATGAGCCACTAACTTCGCCTAGTCCGGGACGGGCCCCGTCATCGAATCGCGCTCGAGATAGGCCAGTTGCGCCCGAACGCTCCATTCCGCAGCGCCCCACACGGTCCGCGGCACATCGGCATACACCGTCTCGACGACCTCCCACGGCGTCCGCGCGCCCGCGGCGACGGCGGCCCGCACCTGCTCGAGCCGCTCGGCCCGGTGCTCCAGGTAGTAGCGCACGACCGCGCCCGCATCGGGCAGGTGCGGCCCGTGCCCGGGCAGGATCCGCGCCACCGCGCCCGACCCGCAGAGGGCTTCCAGCCGCTCCAGCGAGGCCAGGTATGCCGCGAGCTCACCATCCGGCCAGGCCACCACCGTGGTGCCGCGGCCGAGGATCGTGTCGCCGGTGAGCAGGGCGCATTCGGCGGGGAGGAGGAAGCTCACCGAGTCGCTCGTGTGCCCGGGAGTGGTGACGACGACGAGGTCCACGCCGCCGACGGAGACCATGTCACCGTCGGCGAGGTCGTCATGACCGGTGCCGATCGCCCGGATCGCCCGGGTCCGCGCCCCGGACAGCTCCGCGAACCGGGCCGCCGCCTCGGCGTGGTCGGCGTGGTCGTGGGTGAGCAGGGTGAGCCCGACCCGACCGCCGTCCCGGCGGACGACCTCGAGCACGCGGGCCAGGTGGGCCTCGTCGAGTGGCCCGGGGTCCACGACGATGCACTCGTCGGCGCCTGGCTCGCGCAGCACCCACGTGTTGGTGCCGTCCAGCGTCATCACGCCGGGATTGGGCGCGAGGACACAGTGCGCCCGCTCGGTCACCTGCCCCGAGGCCCAGGTGGGCGGCACCGGTGGGAGGGTGAGGGTCACCCGCGCGGGGCCCTGGTGCCGGCGAAGTCGACCCGCATGACCGCGTTGCCGGAGTCGTCGACGACGAGCTCGGGCATGATCCGGCGGATCACCGGCTCCTGGGCGAAGAACTCGGCGGCCGACCCGACCCGCGCCAGGTCCTCCAGGCAGACCAGCGTGGGGGGCAGCACGATCGCGCGCCCGTCGGCGTAGTCCGCGAGGACGGCAGCCGGGTCGAACCAGCCCGACTGATCGGCCTCACTGGTGTCGCCGTCGATGGCCCGGCCCTCGGGCATGAGCGCGACGAAGAACCGGGTGTCGAACCGTCGCGGCTCGAAGACTGGGGTCACCCAATGCGCATGGGCCCGCAAGAGGTCGGTGCGCAGGCACAGCCCGTGCTGCAGCAGGACGTCGCTCAGCGACAACTCCCGGGCCACCAGCCCGGCCCGGACCTGCTGCCATTCGGGGCTGGAGACGTCGACGAGCGGACCGTCCTCGGTGGCGCTGGCGAACAGCACCCCGCACTCCTCGAAGACCTCGCGCACCGCCGCGACGACGAGCATCCGCGTGGAGTCCTCGTCGGCACCCAGCCGCACCGACCACTCCAGGACTCCCGGACCGGCCCACGGCAGCTCGACCCCGTCGCGCGAGTCGACTCCGCCTCCCGGGAACACGATCGTGCTCGGCGCGAACGCCATCGACGCGACCCGACGCAGCAGGAAGACCTCGACCGCGCTGCCGCCCACCGAGTCGTTTCCCACCGAGTCGTCCCCGACAGAGTCGCCTCCGGCCGGACCGGCGGCGGACGAGTCCCGGACGATCATCACCGTCGCGGCCGGGCGCAGCGGGGCGGGGTCGCCGTGCTCGCCTCTGAGCCAGGCCTCCGCCGTCGCCCGCAGCGCCGGCGTGTTTCCCGTCGAGAAGTCCCGGATCATGCCACCCTCCGAGGGGTCAGTCGCGGACCGCGACGATGAGCTCAACCTCGACGGGGGCATCCAGCGGCAGCGCCGCCACACCCACCGCCGACCGGGCGTGCTTGCCGGCATCACCGAACGCGGCGCCGAACAGCTCGCTCGCGCCGTTGACGACGCCGGGCACCGCGAAGAACGACGGGTCGACGGCCACGAAGCCCACGACCTTGACCACGCGCACGACCTTGTCGAGGTCACCGATCACCGACTTCACCGCGGCGATGCCGTTGAGAGCACAAAAGGCCGCGAGTTGTTTGGCCTGCTCGGGACTCACCAAGCCAGGGCCCTCACCGACCTTGCCGGTGGCGGGCATCGCGCCGTCGCGCATCGGCAACTGCCCCGGACACGAAGACCCAGTCGCCCTGCCGGACCGCGGGGACGTATGCCGCGACCGGCGGCACGACCTCCGGCACGGCATGCCCGAGGGCGGCCAGGCGCTCCTCGACGGCGCTCACGACTGGGTCCCGGGGACCGGCCGCTTGAGGTAGGCCACCAGCCCGTTGCCATCCGGCCCGGGCACCACCTGGACGAGCTCCCACCCGTCCCGGCCCCAGTTGTCGAGGATGGCCTTGGTTGCGTGCACGATGAGCGGCACCGTCGCGTACTCCCACGAAGTCATGCCCGCCACTCTAACGGCGCGACCCCCACTCCTCCCCCGGTCGGCGGCTGACGGACGGCCACGCCGCGCGCACGACGACGGCGATGCGAAGGGGGCCGCGCGACGGCATACATTGGGGGTATGCCGTCCGCCCCCGAACCCGTGCGCGCGGACGGCTTCCCCGGCGTGCGGCTGCACGTGGTCACCGGCAAGGGCGGCACGGGCAAGACGACGGTCGCCGCGGCGCTGGCCGTCGCGCTCGCGAGCCGCGGCAAGCGGGTCCTGCTCGCCGAGGTCGAAGGCCGTCAGGGGATCAGCCAGACGTTCGACGTCCCGCCGCTGCCGACGACCGAGACCCGGGTGGCCGGCGGCGCCCACGGCGGCGAGGTGGTCGGGCTGGCCGTCGATGCCAAGACCGCACTGCTGGAATACCTCCAGCTGTTCTACAAGCTCGGGCGCGCGGGCGGGGTGCTGGAGCGCTTCGGGGCCATCGACTTCGCGACGACGATCGCGCCGGGCGTGCGCGACCTGCTGCTCATCGGGCGCATCTACGAGGCCAGTCGCCGCCGTCTGGACGCCAAGCACCACCGTGGCAGCCTGCCCGAAGAGCTCGCCTACGACGCGATCGTCCTCGACGCCCCGCCCACGGGCCGAATCCCGCGGTTCCTGTCCGTCGGCGAGGAGGTCGCCGACCTGGCCCGGATGGGGCCTATCCACAGCCAGGCCGGGTCGATCACCGAGGTGCTGCACTCGGGCGCCACCCGGGTGCACGTCGTCACCCTGCTCGAGGAGATGCCCGTGCAGGAGACCGTCGACGCGGTCGCCGAGTTGCGAGCCCTCGGTATGCCGGTCGGTGCCGTCATCATCAACCAGGCCCGCGCGCGTGAGGACGTCGACCCGGCGCTGGACGCCGTCGACGGGGACGCCGTTGATGTGGACGTCGACCTGGCCACCGACCTGGCCGCCGACCTCGCGTCAGTCGGGCTGGACCTGCCCGACGCCACGGTCGACGCCCTGCTCGACCAGGTCCGCGAACACGCCGAGCGGGTCGACCTTGAGGTCGAGCAGCTCGCGGTCCTGCAGGACCTTGGCCAACCGCTGGTGACCGTGCCGTTCCTCATCGACGGCATCGACCTGGACGCCATCACCGAGATCGCCGACCTGCTTGGCGACCAAGGGATGGTGCCCTGAGATGGCGCGCACCCCCACCCTGGACATCGACGCGATGCTGGCCGACCGGCATACCCGGATCGTCGTGTGCTGCGGGTCCGGCGGCGTCGGCAAGACGACGACCGCCGCCGCGCTCGCGCTGCGGGCCGCCGAGCAAGGGCGCCGGGTCGTCGTGCTGACCATCGACCCGGCGCGGCGCCTGGCCCAGTCGCTCGGGCTCACCGAGCTGGACAACGTGCCGCGCCTGGTCACCGGCCTGGCGCCCGAGGCCGTGCCCGGCGGCAGCCTCGACGCGATGATGCTCGACATGAAGCGGACCTTCGACGAGGTCGTGCTCGCCCACTCGACCCGCGAGGCCGCTGAGCAGATCCTCGCCAACCCCTTCTACCAAGCCGTGTCGTCCTCGTTCGCGGGGACCCAGGAATACATGGCGATGGAGAAGCTCGGGCAGCTACGCGCGCGGGCCGACCGCGAGGGCACCTGGGACCTCATCGTCGTCGACACGCCCCCCTCGCGGTCGGCGCTGGACTTCCTCGACGCGCCCAAGCGGCTCGGGTCCTTCCTCGACGGGCGGTTCATCCGGCTCATCTCCGCGCCGGCCAAGCTCGGTGGCCGGGCCGGGCTGAGGATCGTCAACGTCGGCATCGGGCTGGTGTCCAAGACGCTGACGACGGTGCTGGGCGGCGAGATGCTGCGCGATGTCCAGACGTTCGTCAACGCGCTCGACACGATGTTCGGCGGGTTCCGCGAGCGCGCGGACCTCACCTATGCGCTGCTCAAGGAGGGCGGGACGGCGTTCGTCGTCGTCGCGGCCCCCGAGCGGGACGCCCTGCGCGAGGCCAGCTATTTCGTGGCCCGGTTGGAGCAGGAGGGTATGCCGCTCGCCGGCGTCGTCGTCAACCGGATGCAGCCGCAGGCGGCGGCGGGGCTGACCGCGGCCAGGGCCCGGGCGGCGGCCGAGCAACTGGTGGAGTCCGGGCGGCCCGCCGCGGCGGCGGCGCTGACCCTGCATGCCACGGTGGCCGATCTGGCAGCCCGGCATCGCAACGTGGTCCGCCGGTTCACGGCCGGGCATCCGTCGATCCCCGTCGTGGAGGTGGCCTCGCTCGCTCAGGACGTCCACGACGTCGACGGGCTGCGCGAAGTAGGTCGGCGCCTGGCCGGCGCCGGTTAGCCGGACCGGGTCAGCTGGCCACGACGGCGACGTCGGCGCGCCCCGCGCCCGCTTGGGAGAACAGCGCCCACCACGAGGTCACCTGCGGGTTGCGGCGCAGCAATGCCCGGCGCTCACGCTCGGTCATGCCACCCCACACGCCGAACTCGGTCCGGTGGTCGAGCGACTCGGCGAGGCACTCGGCGATGACGGGGCAGCGTTGGCAGACCGCTTTGGCCTGCTGTTGCGCCGCACCCTTGACAAACAGATCGTCGGGGTCCCCTGACACGCACGCACCAAGGCCCGCCCAGTCCTGGCGCATCGCGCCCCGGACGATGGGAGTCGTCATGCTTCCTGCCCTTCCCGCAGCCCCACGAGGACAAACCACCCCGATTCGTCCCTTCACGGCGAAACTATGCGTCCGTGTCGACCTGCCGCCATGACCCAATTGGGTGGTTAACTCAAGTTAAGTAACTAGTCCGTTGTGGCACTGACTGTTCATCGTCCGGTCCCGTCACCCGGGTGGTGGCGGTGCCCCGCTCTGTTGTCTGCCGCGCTGCCCGGCGAGGGTCGCTGCTCGCCAAGCGCGCGGCATACCCGAAAGAGCACGTCACGCGCCCCGGTGATACAGGCGAGGGGGTTACCCTTGCGGACATGTCTGGACGTACGACGAACGTGGGAGGCGTGATCAGCCTCCTCGGGGCGTTCCTCGCGGCCGCCGTGATCACCGGCTTCCTGTCGGCCGGGTTGCTCATGCCGGCGGTCGGGGCGGTCGGCGGCTCGGTCCGCACCGTGGTCGACCTGTTCGACGCGCTTCCCGACAGCTTCACGACCTCGCCGCTATCTGAGCAGTCGGTCATCCTCGCGGCGGACGGCACCAAGATCGCCACGCCCTACGACGAGAACCGGGTCATCGTCCCGATCGCCGAGATCTCCCCGATCATGCGCACCGCCCAGGTCGCGATCGAGGATCACCGCTTCTACGAGCACGGCGGGGCCGACCTGCAGGGCATCCTGCGGGCGTTCATCTCCAACCGGGCGTCCGGCGAAGTGACCGGTGGTGGATCGACGCTCACCCAGCAGTACGTCAAGATCACGCTGCAGGAGAACGCCCTGCGAGCCGGGGACAAGGCCGGGGCCAAGGCGGCCACCGCGCAGAACTACGCCCGCAAGATCCAGGAGTTGAAATACTCCATCCAGTTGGAGAAGACCCTCACCAAGGACCAGATCCTTGAGGGCTACCTCAACCTCGTCTATTACGGCGACCGGGCCTACGGGGTCGAGGCTGCGTCCCAACACTACTTCGGACATGGCGCCAAGACCCTCAGCCTCGTCGAGGCCGCGCTGCTGGCCGGGCTCACCCAGAACCCCGGGACGACCGACCCGGTCAACTTCCCCGACAAGGCCCTGGCCCGACGCAACGTCGTCCTCGACCGAATGAAGGAGCTCGGGATCAT
The DNA here is from genome assembly GCA_016704565.1 of Candidatus Phosphoribacter baldrii. Lineage (GTDB taxonomy): Bacteria > Actinomycetota > Actinomycetes > Actinomycetales > Dermatophilaceae > Phosphoribacter > Phosphoribacter baldrii. Next base: position 1,331,765 of record JADIZV010000001.1, on the reverse strand, counting down.
CAAGGACGCCGAGTGGTCGGCAGCGCGCGCCGTCCCGCTTGCCGCCATGCTCAAGGTGACCCCGGCCAAGAACTCCTGCCAGTCCTCGGACTACCCCTACTTCTGCGACTACGTGCTGGCCTGGCTCAAGCAAGATCCGTCGCTCGACCCGGTCCTCGGCCGCGGCGAGGCCCAGCGGGTCCAGGCCATTTATCGGGGCGGCCTGACGATCCAGACGACGATGGACCCCAAGGTCATGGGGATCGCCCGTGAAGAGGTGACCAAGCGCGTTCCCGTCGGCAACGACGCGGAGATCGGCGCGGCCGCAGCGGTGTTGGACGCCAAGACCGGGGCCGTCCGGGCCATTGCCCAGAACACCAATTACAACGTCAAGAAGGTCAACCCGGGCGACGACACCGTCAACTGGGCGGTTGACACCCAATACGGCGCGAGCATGGGGTTCTCGTTCGGGTCGACGGCCAAGACATTCGCCCTCGTGACTGCGTTGGAGGCGGGCTGGCCGACGAGCAGCAGCGTCTTCGCAAAGGCGTCCGGCCCGAGCAACCCCGCGGAATACACGAACAAGGAGTTCATCGGCGAGTGCGGCGTGGGCTCCAAGCCGTGGACCGTCCGCAACGACTACAACTCCCCCGACGAGGAGATCACCCTGGCCGAGGCGACGGCCGAGTCGATCAACACGGCGTTCGTCGGGCTGGCACTGCAGCTCGGCGGTGACGCGTGCAAGATCCGCGAGACCCAGTGGCGGATGGGCCTGCACCAGGCCAACGGCAAGAAGATCCCGCCCTTCCCGGCCGCGATCATCCTCGGTGGCACGTCGGTGTCGCCGATGACTGTCGCGAGCGCCTATCAGACCTTGGCGAACGAGGGTGTCTATTGCCCGCCCGTCCCTGTGCTGTCCATCGTCAAGGACGGCAAGGCTTTGGCGCTCCCAGCCCTGGGCAGCGCCTGTGAGCGTCGGGTCGACGCCGAAGTGGCGCGCGGCGTTACCCGACTCCTCCAGGGCCCGCTGCGCTCAGGCGGGACGGCATCAGGCAGCGGTCTGGCCGGCGGTCGCCCTGCAGCCGGCAAGACGGGGACCGCTGACGGCAGCAACGAGACCTGGTTCGTCGGCTACACCCCCGAGTTGTCGACCGCAGTGTGGGTCGGCACCCCCAACGACTTGCGCAACGAGCGGGTCGTCCGCAACATCTGTCTTCGCCCAGCCGGTGAGACGAAGGGCTGCTCCGCCGGCCGCTATGGGTCAGTTTTCGGTGCGACGATCGCCGCGCCGATCTGGAAGGCGATCATGGACCGGACCCTGGAGGGGACCCCGAAGACTCCGTTCGCCGACCCCGGCAGTGCAATCACCGACGGCGAGAAGGTCGACATCCCCGACATTTCGCGACGTTCCCTCGATGACGCCAAGGCGCTGTTGCTGCAGGCCGGGTTCGTGCCGTCGGTCGTCAAGGTCTACTCGAACTACCGGGTCGGCACCGTCGTCGGGACGTCTCCGCGTTCACAGGCCACCCGAGGCTCGGTCGTCAAAGTGCTGGTGTCCCAAGGGCCAGCACCGGCACCGACCGCACCGCCGACCCTTCCCCCTGCTGTGCCGCCCGCTGGCCCGGCGGACCTCCGGGCTAACCGGCCGCTCGTCAGGGCAGCGCGGACAGCCGCTGCGACCCGCCCGCCCTCCGCACGCCCGGCGACCAGCGGCTGGACGGCCTTCATGACCAGGCCAAGCTGCGGCATACCGGTCGCGCCCGTCTGAGCCACCGCCTGGGCGACCAGCGCCGCGATCTGCTCGTCGGTGAGCTGCGTGGGCAGGTAGCCCTCGAGCACGGCATACTCCGCGTCCTCGCGCGCCGCCAGCTCGGGCCGGCCGGCCGCGGTGTATGCCGTCGCCGCCTCCCGCCGCTTCTTGCCCTCCTTGACCAGCACCTTGAGGACCTCGTCGTCGCTGAGCTCGCGGTGGCTGGTGCCCGCGGTCTCGGCCGTGGAGATCGCCGTGAGCGCCATCCGCAGGGTCGCCGCGACGACCGCGTCACGGCTGCGGATCGCCTCGGTGAGGTCGGCGTGCAGGGTCTCCTTGAGGGTGCTCATAGGTCCAGTCTCCCAGCCGGTATGCCGCCCGGTCGCCCCGGTTTCCGTCCGGCGGGGCGGCGGCGGGGCGGCGACGCCAGCGGCGGGTGGGGATTGGCCCGGGCGTCGGGCGGGCTGACACAATGGCTCCCGCGGTTGCGCCCCTTGCCGGGACCGTATGCCGCGTCCCCGCCCTCGTAGCTCAGGGGATAGAGCACCGCTCTCCTAAAGCGGGTGTCGCGCGTTCGATTCGCGCCGGGGGCACTACCCGCCGATGAGATCAACTCCGACTTCACTCGGCTCGAACGGTCAGGCCCAGGGGTGGAGTTGTCCGGAATCGATCAACGCACTGACAGCCGAATGGGCCGCTGGGCAACTGAGGGCGGGGAGCCAGGCGCGCCGGTATGCCGGCCACCCGGTATACGAGGCCGGACAAGTAGGCCCAGCCACCCGTGTGGGAGGCCTTCTGTGACGCGTGGTATTGGTGGGTTCAAAGATACACACGAGATACATGCCTATCAGAAATCTGTTGGCGTGCAGCCACATTGGTCCAATGATTGCTTGACATGGGACATACGTTCGATTAGACTTTGGAAAAGGAAGGAGCATCATGACGACCGCGTTGCGCACCGCTGAGCTGGCCGAGTGGATCGGTCGGTTGGCGATGCTCGACGCCGATGTCGATGACGCTGAGCGGATCCGCCAAGTGGAGCTTCTCGAGGCGCTCAAGGGCGCGGCCGCCGCTGCTCAGGCGCGGGTGACCGTCGACCTGGAGACCTCCCTCACCGCGAACCTCGCGGCCTCGGGAGTGCCTGCGAAGCGACGTCGAGACGGCATCGCCGCGCAGATCGCCCTGGCCCGACGCGAGTCGCCCGTCCACGGCGCCCGGCACCTGGGCCTGGCCCGCGTGCTCACCACCGAGCTACCGCACACCCTCGCCGCCCTCACCGAAGGTCGGATCAGCGAGTGGCGCGCCACCCTCGTCGTCAAGGCGTCCATCACCCTCGACGAGGCCGGGCGCCGCGAGCTGGATCAGCGCCTGGCCGGTCGCCTGGACACCATGTCCGATCGACAGGCCGACGCGGCCGCAAGGGCCTTGGCCTATGAGCTTGACCCGCGGGCCTATGTCGATCGCGCATCCCACGCCGCGAGCGAACGCCGGGTCACCATGCGCCCCGCACCCGACACGATGGCCTACCTCACCGCATTGCTGCCGGCCAAGGAAGCCGTTGCGGTCTTCAAGGCCCTGCACGACGCCGCGGCCACAGCCCGCGCGGTCGGCGACGAGCGCAGCAGCGACCAGGTCAAGGCCGACACCCTCGTGCAACGGGTCACCGGCCAGGCGAGCGCCGCCGCAGTCCCGCTCGAGATCGGCGTCGTCATCACTGACACCAGCCTCATCGGCGCACCCGATCACGGCAGTGACCACACCGCCGCGCACCTGGAGGGTTACGGGCCCATCCCGGCCGCGGACGTGCACCGGTGGCTCAACGAGCCGGCCAACCGGGGCGCCGCCGTGTGGGTGCGCCGCCTGTTCACCGACCCGGTGACCGACGTCGTCACCGCCATTGACCCCAAGCGCCGCCGCTTCCCCTGCGCGATCCGCGACCTCGTCGTCGCCCGCGACCAGTGGTGCCGCACGCCCTGGTGTGGGGCGCCGATCCGGCATACGGATCACGCGAAGCGGTGGGCCGGCGGAGGCGAGACGACACCGGACAACGCCCAAGGACTCTGCGAACGCTGCAACCACGCCAAGGAGGCGGTCGGCTGGGCGACGGCCTCGTATGCCGACCCGCTGGGTCAGACCGTCGTCGTCACCCGCACGCCGACGGGCGCCATTCACCGATCCGTCGCTCCACCCGCTCTCCCCGGCTGGGTCGGCCGACCTCGGGAGCTCCCTGACCCGGGCGAGTGGACCGAAGAGCGCGCGAGCTAGGTCAGGCTCCGGGCACTCTCGCCTGCCCCAACACGAAGCGGCGGAACACGTCGGCCGCAGGCAGCAGTCGCCGCTCGGTGGACCAGGCCAGGCCGATTTCGCGGCGCGCACCCGGGTCGGCGAGGGCGACGAGGCGGGCGGTCGCGGCATACCGAGGGAGAGGGTCCTCACCCATGGCGGGGACGATCGAGACGCCCAGTCCGGCCCCGACGAAGCCGCGAACCGTGGCGAGGTCGTCGCACTCGAAGGCGACCCGAGGCTCGAAACCCGCTGCGTGGCACAGCTGTTCCATCGCGGTCCGGATCACCGACCCCACCGGGAGCGCCACCCAAGGCTCGTCCGCGAGCTGGGCCAGCGGCACGGTGTCGATGTCCTCGAACCGGTGCCCGGGGCCGACGGCGAGGAAGAGCGGCTCCCGGAACAGCGCCTCCCACCGCACCGCCGTCGAGCCCGAGGCGGCCAACGCAGCCTCGGGCGGGCGGCCGGCCAGGATCGCCAGGTCCACCCGCCCTTCGTCGAGAATCGTGAGGTCGGCCCCACCTGCTACCAGGGTGAAGGCCACGTTCGGATGGGTCGCCCGGAACTCCCCGACTAGGGACGGCACCAACCAGGTCCCCAGGGTCTGCTGATAGGCGAGCGTCACTGCCCCGCGTTCGGGGTCCATGAGTTGGTCGACATCGGCCAGGGCGTCGTCCAGCCGGTTGACGATGGCGTCGACGTGCTTCTTGAACACCGCACCGGCATGGGTGAGCCGCAGCACGCGGCCTGACTTGACGAGCAGCGGCGCCCCGACCTCCCGCTGCAGAGCCATGAGATCCCGGGACACCTTCGGCTGGCTGACCATCCACAGATCAGCGACCTCGGTCACCGTGGCTCCGTCAGCCACTTGTTGGAACCAGCGCAGGACCTCGGTCTCCATGACTCATCACGCTAGCGCATGAGTCATCCATCAATTCGACATTGGACGCATGGATTGAGATGGACCACCATAGAACCCATGAGCACCACGACGAGGAACACGAAGAGCACCATGACGAGCACCACACCGACGAGCACTGCCCCGACGAGCACCGACACCACTGACACCCGCCCCGGGTTCTGGGCGAGCGTGCGCGACGACTTGCGCGAACGCCGTGAGGCCCGCGCCCTGCGCGCCAACCTCTACCGCGAGCTGGACGGCTACCACAGCCGGTCCGACATTCTCGACCTGCTGGCCGCCGCCGACCGCCACGATGGACCGCAGGCGGAGCTCATGCGCAGCATCCTGCAGAGCAAGCTTGCCCACGCTGGCCGCGGCTCGCTGATGGTCGGCTGACCTCCGTCGCCCTCGACCACCGATCACAGCACGAAAGGCCCCGCCCGGGATCGGGCGGGGCCTTTCGTCTGCTGCGCTCAGCCGTCCATCAGGTGCTGCGCCCAGCCGTCGATCAGTAGCGGCCGTAGGTGACGCTGCTGGAGTAAATCTTGCGGTATCGGGAGACCTCACCGGTGTGCGGTGAGTCGTACATCATCCCGTTGCCGGCGTAGATCCCGACGTGCGTGGCCGGGTTGCCGAAGAAGACGAGGTCACCAGGCACCGGGTTGGCGATCTTGACCGCGCCCCGCGCTGGCCCTCGGCCGTGCGCGGGAGCACGATCCCCTTGGCGACCTTGTAGACGTAGGACGTGAAGCCCGAGCAGTCGAAGCCGGTGGACGGCGACGAACCGCCGTAGCGGTAGGGGATGCCCAACAGGCTCGCGGCGACCGCGATGATCGAGCCGCTCTGGACGGGGACCACGACCGCGGTGGGCGAGGTGCGGGCCGCGGTCGTCGTGGACCGGGACACCCGAACCGCCGGCGCCGCAACGGTGACCTTCTTGGTCTTGAACCCGAGGCTCCCGAAGGCAGGCAGCGCGGCCACGGAAGCAGGCGCACTCACCACGGGGCCGACCTCGATCACGGCGGACTCGACGGCGGCGACCGGGGGCAGGCCCGGGCCGTCCGTCGCCGGCACACCGCTGACGCCGACGATGTCGATGATGGGCTGGTCCGCGGCCTGGGCGTCCGAGGACACCCCGTCCGCACCAGCGACCACAGGCGCCGCGTAAGCCGGGACGACCATGCCCGCAATGAGCCCGCTGGACACGGCCATGACGGCGGTGGCGCGGGCAGCAGGTTTGGCGGAGTCGCCAGCGATCTGGGTCAGTTCACTCAGGGGGGAGAACCCCTGGGCGCGATGCCGCCCAACGTGCTTGGCCACGATAAACCTCTCCACAAACGCCTACGAGGTGAGCTGTCGGGTTCGGGTGGGAGTTGATCACCCGGCTCCGGTTCCGGCCCGGTGAGAGGGCCGATCCGGGAACTTCACCCCAAGGGCGTCTCACGACGCCCACAAGAATGGGTCCCCCGCTCCTGCCTGGCGGTTATCGCAGATCCCTCGGCGGTGGCAGGACTCGGCGGTCCGCGTCGGGGCCCGCCCGTGTGCTGGGCGAGTGGCCAAACTTTAGCCGACGACACCCCCGAATGTCACGCCAAGGTCACGGAAGGGCCTCCGCGCGGTCACGACAGACGGGTCGGTATGCCGCGGCACGGCATACCGGCGCGGGCGCCGCACCCGCTCAGCCGCGGGCGACGACGAAGACGTAGGCGGCGATCCCGGCGGGGATGACGACCGGTTCACGGTCGACGGCACCCTCGCGAACAGCACGAATCTCGTTGTCCTGCAACAGCACCCGAGAGGACCGGCCAGGAACCAGCCCGGCCACGGTGAGCAGCGAGAGCGCCGAGTGATCCACCTGGACCGGCTCCCCGATCCGGAGCGTGTGCACCAGGTGCGACGTCGCCGAACTCCCGTCGACCCCCGCAGACCCGTTCGACCCCAGGGTGAACACCTCCGTGAGAGGTCGCTCACCGTGGCGCGGGTCGGGCGTGTCGCCAACCCCGCCAATCCCATCGGTCTCACCAGCCTCAGCCCCGCCCAGCTCGGCCAGACCCGGGATCGCGTTGCCGTAGGGCGAGCGGCTGGAGTCCCCCACGAGCGCGAGGATCCGCCGCTCGACCTCGTCGCTGATGACGTGCTCCCACCGGCAGGCCTCAGCGTGTGCGAGCTCCCAGTCCAGGCCGAGGACATCGACGAGCAGCCGCTCGGCCAGGCGGTGCTTGCGCATGACCCGCGTCGCGGCCAGCCGCCCCGACTCGGACAGTTCGAGCAACCGGTCGTCGCTCACCGCGAGCAGCCCGTCGCGCTCCATCCGGGCCACGGTCTGGGACACCGTCGGGCCCGAGTGGCCCAGGCGCTCGGCGATGCGGGCACGCATCGGCGGGATCCCGTCCTCCTCGAGCTCGAAGATGGTCCGTAGATACATCTCCGTGGTGTCGATCATGTCGCTCACGGGGGCTAGCCTCTCACCGATGATGACGAGTGTGTGGTGGGTCCGCCGCGACCTGCGGATCGCCGACCACCCTGCGTTGCTCGCCGCCGCCTCGTCCGGCGGTCCGATCGTGCCGCTCTTCGTCCTCGACCCGGTGTTGTGGGCTTCGGCGGGGGCCGCCCGGCGGGCGCGCTTGGTCGACTCCCTCCGCGCGCTCGACGCAGCGTTGCAGGCCCGGTATGCCGTGCCCCTCGTCATCCGCCGCGGCTCACCGTCCGAGGTGGTGCCGGCCGTGGCCCGCGAGGTCCGAGCCTCCTCGGTGCACGTGACCGCCGAGACGACCCCCTACGGTCGCCGTCGGGATGCTGAGGTTCGGGCTGCGTTGGCCGTGCAGGGGTGCGACTGGGTGGCGACGGGCACGGCATACGCGATCGGACCGGGGACACTGCGGACGGGAGGCGGGACGGCATACCGGGTGTTCACGCCGTTCGCGCGGGCCTGGCGAGCGCACGGTGCTCCCGGCCCGGCACCCGCTCCGGGCCGGCTACGCGGGTTGGCCGGCGTGCCATCCGACGGCCTGCCGACCGAATCGGGACCGGCATCGGCGGCAGTGGCGGGCGAGGCGGCAGTTGCCGAGCGCTGGGCCACCTTCCTCACGGAGGGCGTCGCGGACTACGGCGAGCGCCGCGACCGGCCGGATCTCGACGGGACGTCGCGGCTGTCCGAGGCGCTCAAGTTCGGCGAGATCCACCCGCGCACCCTGCTGGCCGACCTGGCCGCCTCCCCAGCGGCCGCGAGCCCCGGCGCGGCGACGTTCGTCACCGAGCTGGCCTGGCGCGAGTTCTATGCGGATGTGCTGTGGCACCACCCCGGGTCGGCGTGGGCGGACCTGCGGCCGATGGCCGGGATGACCTACGACGCGCCGGGCGCCGGGTTCGCGGCGTGGCAAGAGGGCCGGACCGGGTTCCCGTTCGTCGACGCGGGGATGCGTCAGCTGGCGGCGACCGGCTGGATGCACAACCGGGTCCGGATGGTCACGGCGAGCTTCCTCGTCAAGGACCTGCATGTGTGGTGGCCGCACGGGGCCCGGCACTTCATGGCGTTGCTGGCCGACGGCGACCTGGCCTCGAACTCGCATGGCTGGCAATGGTGTTCGGGGACCGGCACGGACGCGGCGCCCTACTTCCGGGTGTTCAACCCGGTCGGTCAGGGCCTGCGCTTCGACCCCGACGGTGCGTATGTGCGGCGATGGGTGCCCGAGCTGGCCCACCTTCCCGGGGCCGCCGCCCATGAGCCGTGGCGCCACCCGCAGGGGTATGCCGCGGGCTACCCCAGGCGGATCCTCGACCACGCCACCGAGCGCGAGGAGTCGCTGCGCCGGTATGCCGTGACCCGCACCTGACCCTCGGTTGCCTGGCGCTGAGCGAGTGCCCGACGGAGTGCGGTTGAGGGCATGATCGCCCCCTCAACCGCACTCCGTGGCGCACGCGGATCTTGAATCCCTGAGCGGTGGGTCGGCAAACCCGGCCGCACGGCGATGGGGCGGCTACCTGGGGGCGGAGGCGGACGGCATACCCTCGGGACCGTGACCGAGGTGCGCGTGAGGGAAGCCGTCTCCGAGGACTGCGCGGCGATCCACGAGCTGATCGTGGCGTTGGCCGTCTACGAACGGGAGCCCGACGCCGTCGAGGGCAGCGTCGGGGACCTCCGGGAGCACCTGTTCGGTGCCTCGCCGCAGGTGTTCTGCCATGTCGCGGAGGTGCGGGACGGCGCGGGGACGTGGAGCGTCGCCGGGATCGCGATCTGGTACGTCACCTTCTCGACGTGGAAGGTCCGGCACGGGATCTGGCTGGAGGACCTGTTCGTCCGGCCGGAGGCGCGGGGCCTGGGGCTCGGGCGACGACTGCTCGTCGAGCTGGCCCGGATCGCGGTGGAGCGGGGTTACCCGCGGTTCGAGTGGTGGGTGCTGGACTGGAACACCCCGGCGCACGGGTTCTACGAGAGCCTCGGTGCGGTGCCTCAGGACGAGTGGACGGTGTGGCGCACCGACGGGGCAGCGCTCACGGCTTTGGGGTCGACGCGGGACCCGAACTCGGCGGGGGGCCAGGTTTCGGCGCACTCGCCGGACCCCGTCTGATCGGGTCGAAGCGCGGCACCCAGACCCGCAGCCAGGCCGCCCCCGCCCAGGCCAGCAGGCCCATCGTCACCGACGCCCACCCGAGCGAGGCGACGACGGCCACGGCTGAGACCAGGGCCGGGCCGCCGGCCCACCCGATGTCGCCCATGAGTCGCCAGCCGCCGAGGAACTGGGCCCGCCCGACCTCCGGTGATGCGTCCGCCCCGAGGGTCATGAGGATCCCCGAACCGATCCCGTTGCCGATCCCGAGCACGGTCGCGACGACGACCAGCCCCCAGAACGTGCCCACGAGTGGCACGAGAAGCATCCCGAGTCCGAGGACGAGCATCGACGGTACTGCCACGTGCACCCGCCCGAACCGGTCCATCGCCCAGCCCGCCGGATAGAACAGGAGCATGTCGGCGGCCCCCGACAGCCCGAAGACGATGCTCGTGGACGCGGCATCCAGCCCGATCGCCTCAGCCCACAGCGGGACGATGGCGTTGCGCGCCGCCCTGGTCGCCGACACGGCCAGGACGCCGAGCCCCAGCGTGGTGAGCACCCGTCGATGGGCCCGCAGCACGGACAGCACGGTGAGTCGGGCCTGGGTAGCCGTCCCACGGCCAGGCTGGTTCGCAGGCCCCGCTTCCGCAGCCTGGCTCGGTTGCCCTTCCTGCCCTGCTCGCCCTTCCTGCCCTGCTCGCCGTTCCTGCCCTGCCTGGCTCAGTCGCTCGACGCGCCCAATCCGGTCGGCCCGACGGGCGGCATCCCGAAGCGCCAGGTCAGGAGTCACCGCCACCAGCACGGCCGCGGCGAGCGCGGCGAGGACGCCGACGGCATACGGGCCGATGCTGCCCCACCATCCCAAGGTGAGTGCACCGACGAACGGCCCGACGAAAATGCCCACCCGATGCACTCCCCCGAGCGTCGACAGCGCCCGGGCTCGCAGGGTCGGCGCCACGGCCTCGGCGAGGTAGGCATGGCGGGCCAGCCCGAAGACCGAGCCCGCGAGCCCCAGGGCCAGGACCGCCGCCCCCAAGGTGAGCACCGACGGCGCGAGCCCCGCCGCGGCCATCGCCACCGCCTCGGCGAGACTCGCCGCGAGCAGCGCCCGCCGCTCACCGATCCGTGCAGCAAGCGCGCCCGCGGGTAGGTCGCCGGCGAGCATCCCCACACCGAGCAGGGCCACGACGACCGCGGCCGTTCCGACGCTGGCGCCCAGGTCGCGGGCGGTCAGCGCGAGCACCGGCAGCACGGCGCCGGTCCCGACCGAGGACAGGATCGTTGGCCCGTATGCCGCCACCGCGATCGGCCGCAGGCTGGTCACCTGTGGGATGCCGGAAGCCGAGCCGGTGGTCACCCCTCGCACTGTAGGTCCTGCCCGGCGCCCCGCCAGATCCTGTCCAACCCCGCCAGATCCTGTCCAACCCCCCGCCGAGATTGACATTGCCTTCACGACACGCCGGCCAGATGGCCCGCAAGGTCAATCTCGGCGGGGGTTGACCCTCCCAGCCTTCCCGGAAATCCCTTGAGAACGCCGCGGCCGCGGCATACCGTCTCCCTCACACGAGAGAGGAGGTGGTCAGGTAGTGAGTTCCTATCGGACACGTGAGGTGGCTGCGCGTTAGCGCACCGTCCCAGTCTTGGGACGTCGACGCGACCGCAATACCAGCAGTCGCCGCGGCCCGTGGGTAGGCACGTCTCGTCCAGCGTGCACGTCGGCCCTCCGCTCGTCGGAGACCGGCTCCCCCACGGGCCGTTCCCATGTCCGGTCCCGGTTCCGTCGGGCCCACCCAGCGGATCCCGTATGCCGTCCCGCCCGCCCCCGCGCCACCCTCACGGCTGGCGGCGGCTCACCGTCCAGGCCGCAGGGTCGTCCAGGAGCGGGATCTGCCCCGGCCCCCCGCCATCAATCGCCGCCACGGTGGCCGACCCAGTCGCCGAGAACACGATCCGGTCGTGCAACCGACTGGACCGACCGGCCCAGAACTCGACCTCCGTCGCCCGCACCCGGAAGCCGGCCCACGTCGGCGGCACCGGCACGTCGTCCGGTGAGCCGTGGTCGGGGAACTGCGCGGCATACCGGTCGAACTCGGCGAGCAACGCCGCGCGGCTGGCGACCGGCGCCGACTGGCGGGAGGCCCATGCGGCGATCCGCGACCCCCACGGTCGCTGCCCGAAGTAGTCCGCGAGCGCCTGCGCCTCGACCGGCTCGGCCACCCCGCGGAAGCGCACGACCCGGAACAGCTCCGGCCAGCCGAGCGACGCCGCGACCCTCGGGTTGCCCGCGATCTCGCGCGCCTTGGCCGACCCCGCGTCGGTGATGAACCCCGGCCCGCGCGGGTCGAGGAAGCGCATCAGCACGGTCCGCACGTTGGGCGCTCCGTCGGAGTCGACCGTGGCGAACTGCAGCGCCAGCCCCTCGGGAGACTCCGCGGCGCGCACCCCTTCCGCGGTGGCCTGGCCGATCCAGCGGGTCAGCTGCTCGTAGGGCGTGGGCGCGAGGTCGGCTTCGTCGAGCCCCTCGCCGGTGTAGTCGACGCGGTCGGTCACCCTCCGAGCGTAGGCTTCCCGGCAACAGGACGCACGGAAGGGTCCAGACACATGGCGGCAGGCAAGATCGTCGGGTATGCCGTGAAGTACGGCGTGAAGTACGGCCCCCATCTCGTCGTGGCAGCCAAGACGCTTCGGGAGCCAGCGACGGCATACGCCCAGAAGAAGCTCGCCGAGCAGAAGGCGCGCAAAGCGGCGTTCGCGGAGGCGGGGACCCTGCAGGCCGGCACGGTGCTGCGGGTCTTCCACGAGGGGCAGCCGGTGTGGGTCGTCTACAGCGGCGAGGAGCCGATCACCTCCCACCCGCCGGTCGAGGTGACCCTGGCCAAGCTCGTCGAACGGGCCGACCTCAGCCTGCGCGTCGTGCCCGAGCCGCCAGCAGCCGCCAAGGACCGGATCGCGTCGGCAGGCGGAGCGGTGGCCGACAAGGCCCGCGCGGCGCTCAAGCGCACGCGTTAGGCGACAAGCCCCGGCCCGGTGGGGCGGCGGTGCGGAGCACCCTCGGGGATGGGGCAGAATCGCATGCGGCTCCCACCGCAAGCCCGTGAGCCTCAACCCGTTGTTCCAAGGAGCACCCCTGTGACCACCCAACCGCTCGCCGTCCCCGAGGACCGGTTTAAGCCCGGCCTGGAGGGGATCGTCGCCTGCGAGACCGAGATCGCCGAGCCCGACAAGGAAGGCAGCGCGCTGCGCTACCGCGGCGTCGACATCGAAGACCTCGTCGACAAGGTGTCCTTCGGTCAGGTGTGGGGGCTGCTCGTCGATGGGGCGTTCGAGCCGGGCCTGCCGCCCGCCGAGCCGTTCCCGCTTCCGGTCCACTCCGGCGACGTCCGGGTCGACGTCCAGTCGGCGCTGGCCCAGCTGGCCCCCATCTGGGGGTTCCGGCCGCTGTTCGACATCGACGAGGAGGAGGCCCGCGAGAACCTCGCCCGGGCCGCCGTCATGGCCCTGTCGTTCGTCGGCCAGTCTGCCCGCGGCGTCCACAAGCCGATGGTCCCCCAGCGTGAGGTCGACAAGGCCCGCACCATCGTCGAGCGGTTCATGATCCGTTGGCGTGGCGAGCCCGACCCGCGGCATGTCGAGGCCGTCGACGCCTACTGGGTGTCGGCCGCCGAGCACGGCATGAACGCCTCGACGTTTACGGCCCGGGTCATCGCCTCGACCGGCGCCGACGTCGCCGCCTGCCTCTCCGGCGCGGTCGGCGCCATGAGCGGCCCGTTGCATGGTGGCGCCCCGTCCCGGGTGCTGCACATGCTCGAGGCCGTCGAGCAGATGGGGGATGCGACGGCATACGTCAAGGGGGTCCTGGACCGCGGCGAGCGGCTCATGGGCTTCGGGCACCGGGTCTACCGCGCCGAGGACCCGCGCGCCCGCGTGCTGCGCACCACGTGCGAGCGGCTCAACGCGCCGCGCTACGAGGCGGCGCACGCTCTCGAGGTCGCCGCCCTGGCTGAGCTGCGCGAGCGTCGGCCCGATCGGGTGTTGGAGACCAACGTCGAGTTCTGGGCCGCGGTCATCCTCGACTACGCCGAGGTCCCGCCGTCGATGTTCACCCCGATGTTCACCTGTGCCCGCACGGCCGGCTGGTCGGCCCACATCCTTGAGCAGAAGCGCGCGGCCCGGTTGATCCGCCCGGCCGCCCGCTACATCGGGGTCCACTCACGTCGGCCGGAGGACATTCCGGGCTGGCCGCGGCACATCGACCCGCACGACGTGCGCTGACGGCTGCGCCTCGCTCGCGCCGACACGAAGCGGCCGCGGCCCCGGGACACGCACCGTCCCGGGGCCGCGGCTTTGCTGTTTCTCGGTATGCCGTGTGGTCGGCTCCCGCTCAGAGCTGCGGGCCTTCGGCGCGCAACTTGTCGACCTCGGCCATCTTGGCCCGCAGGTCCGACAGCCAGGTCTCGGTGTGCTGCCCGACGAGGGCGACCGCCCAGGCCAGGGCTTCCGAGCGTGACCGGGCCACACCGGCGTCGACGAGGGTGTCGAGCACCTGCCGCTCGGGCTGGCGCAGCCGGGTCATGACGGGGACGGCCAGATGGGTGAACAGTTCGCGCCGCTCCCCGATCCGGGCGCCCCAGCTGACCTTGCGTCCGTAGCGCTCCTGGGCTTGGGCAGCGATGGCGATCCGCTCGTCGCGAGTCTGCTCGCGGAAGCGCGAGATCCGGCCCTCGGCGGCGGCGGCGCTGTCCACCTGACCGTCGACCGGGGGCAGTTCGCCGACGACGAGGATCTCCTCGCGGTCGACGCTGATCTGCGCCTCCCCGGTGAACCAGTCAGCCGGGAGCCGACCGGCAAACCACTGGGCGACGTCGTCGGCCGACGGCAGGTCGGCCTGCTGCCAACCGCCCGGGCGCCCGAACGGGCCACGCCCGCCTGGACCACCAGGACCTCGGCCACGCCCGCGACCGCCACGGCCGGGACCACCCGGACCGAACGGCATACCGGGACCACCCGGACCGAACGGCATACCGACCCCGCCCGGGCCACCGGGGCCCATGACGAAGGACGGGCCGAAGCCGGGACCGAAACCCGCCGGGAAGCCGGGGCCGAAGCCTCTGCGGCCTGGTCCGCGACGGCGTCCCCGCCCCGACTCGGCGTCGGTGGGCTGGGCATCCGCGGGGCGGGAGTCGTCGGGCTCACATGAGTGATGATGCTGGTGCATTTTGATTCCTTTCTTGCACTGATTACATCGTTACGGAAGCATCAACGGTGCACCACCGCGATCTGTTCCCAGCCGTTGCCGAGGAGACGTGAGACCGGCCACATCCGGCTGCGACACGCGTCCACGACCTGGACCCCGGGCCGCGTGCCGCGTGCGTGGTTGGGACACTGGTCTTCGTGACCGACCAGACCGCCACCCTCACCATCCCCCGCGATCTGCTCCCCGGCGACGGCCGTTTCGGCTGCGGCCCGAGCAAGGTCCGTCCCGAGCAAGTCGCTCGGCTGGGCGAGATCGGCGCCTCGATCCTCGGCACGTCGCACCGCCAGGCCCCGGTCAAGAACCTCGTCGGCCAGATCCGCTCCGGGCTGCGCGACCTGCTGGGCCTGCCGGAGGGTTACGAGATCATCCTCGGCAACGGTGGCTCGACGGCCTTCTGGGACATCGCCGCATTCGGTCTGGTGCGCGCCAAGGCTCAGCACCTGGCCTTCGGCGAGTTCTCCAGCAAGTTCGCCTCGGTGACCAACACGGCGCCGTTCCTCGGCGAGTCGACGATCATCAAGGCCGCCCCCGGCACGCTCGCGACCGCTGTCGCCGAGGCTGGCGCCGACGTCTACGCCTGGCCGCACAACGAGACTTCCACCGGCGTCATGGCGCCGATCCAGCGGGTGCCCGGCGCCGACGCCGACGCGCTCGTGCTCATCGACGCCACCTCAGGCGCCGGCGGTCTGCCCGTCGACATGAGCCAGGCCGACGTCTACTACTTCGCCCCGCAGAAGTGCTTCGCCTCCGACGGTGGCTTGTGGCTGGCCGCTTTCTCCCCCGCCGCCCTAGCCCGGGTCGAGGAGATCGCCGCGAGCGGCCGCTGGGTCCCCGACTTCTACTCGCTACCCACCGCGGTCGACAACTCGCTCAAGGACCAGACCTACAACACCCCGGCGGTCGCCACCCTCGCGATGTTTGCCGCCCAACTTGACTGGATGAACGGCAACGGCGGCCTGGCCTTCACCACCGGTCGGACGGCCGACAGCGCGAGCCGGCTCTACGGCTGGGCTGAGCGCACGGCATACACGACGCCGTTCGTCTCCGACCCGGCAGCCCGCTCGCAGGTGGTCGGGACCATCGACTTCGACGACTCCGTGGACGCTGCGGCTGTGGCAAAGGCGTTGCGTGCCAATGGGATCGTCGACACCGAGCCCTACCGCAAACTCGGTCGCAACCAGTTGCGGATCGCGATGTTCCCCGCGATCGACCCCGAGGACATCTCGGCCCTCACCGCCTGCATCGACTGGGTCGTCGGTCACCTCTGAGGCCGCCCAGGTCCGGTCCGCCCTCGTCGCTTCGACAAGGGCGCGATCAGTCCACGATGGGCTCAGGGCAGGCGGCTAACGCCTCGCAGCGACGCGTATCTGTCAAGGTCAATCTTGAACTGGTCGAGGGTGGCGAGGGTGTATAGGCCGTCGATGTCGCCAGAGTCCCAGAGTCCCCAGATGCGCTTCAGGTCAGCCATCCTGCCCTTCCAGCCGATGCCGTCAACAACAGCTAGAGCTACCTGGCCCCCAGTGCGGGCGTCCGCCATCTCTTCAATCTCGCGAACGGCGTCTGAGAGCTTAGACCCCGTGGAATCGAAGCCCTTGGCCGCGACCGCGATGACGCAATCGCGGCCCGTTGCCGGCACTGCGAGGTCGGCGGGGGCAGTCTTGCCGTTGCGGCCTTCGAAGCGCCCACGCGGAACGTATGGGAGTTTCAATGACTGGGCGATGCCCTCCAGTTCGTCCTCAATCTTGCGTCCTGACTGTCCAGCCGTTGTCGCCGTGGCACGCGTGCCTGCACGCGCCACCAGCACATCGCCGAAAGTGTAGGCCGAGTTGCGCTGTGTGCGAAGCAGACGCAGCAGGTCGAATTCCTCATCGAGCTTCTCGACAAGAGCAGCACCCTGCTCAAGTGACGCCTTCCTCCAGCTGGCCGTGTTGAACCAGTTGCGAAGGTGATTCTTGAGTTTCTCGCGGCTCAAGCCGACAACAAGGGCGAGGACGTAGGTCTGATCGGGATGGGCCAGAGTCCAGGCCGCCAAACTCTCAAGGTCAATGCCATCGAGGGCTTCCAGAGTCGCGACCGCATCCGTGATGTCATCAGCTTCCGGTGTTGAGGCAGTCGGGTCGATGACGGCGGTGAGTCGGCCGAGAGAGGCTACATAGGCTTCGAAGGGCACAGCAGGCATGCGCGAGCTTCCCGCATCCCACCCCCGGGTCACGACGCGACCACCACGTACTCGACCGCCTCACGGCGAGTCGCTGCCCGGTGAGTGCCGAAATGGTAGCGGTGCGTGAGCTCGATGACCTCAGGCGCCGAACCCTTAACGTCACGAAGCATCCCAGTGAGAGAGTCCAGGTCGGGCACGGCGTTACTGCCGTATGAGAGGACCAGTGTTGAATCGCGGAACTTGTCGAAGGTCGCAGCGAGAGCTGACACGATGGTCTGTTTTGACCCGAAGGGCGTTGCACGCTTGGGGAGCTTCCGAGTCTTGGTCTGCGCCATGACCGGTGCGGTACCACTGTCCCAGTAGGTGGCCAGGCCCTCCAGGAACCAATAGCGCTTCACGTAGTCATTGTCGTCCCGTGGCGGCGCATAGGGCGGGTCGAGATAGACGAGGTCCGCACCCGAGGGCGCCACCGCAACGTCGCCCTGCGCAGCCTGGCATTTCCTCCCCTCGAAGACCGCGTCGTTCCATGCCGCGGCGCACTTCCTGAACTGCTCGTCGAGAGGCATATGAAGCGAGGCGCGTCCGTCGTCATAGCGGAGACCTGTGACTGTGAAAACGCCCCGAGGTTGTTTGCGGGCGGCCGCGAGCACGAGAGAGGCGATCGCGAGATGTCGCTTCGACCCTTCCATCTGATCAATCTGAGACCAAGCGGCATCCAAGAAGCGAAGGTCAGCGGGTGTGAAGAAGCGCCCCGCGTAGGTGCGTGAGATGAAATCCCGATCGTCAGAGTTGCAACCTCCGGCGATTCGTGCCAAGTCGTCTTGGGTCAATCGTTCGGACTGGTTCACACATGCGGCTTGGACCAGAGCTACAGGGAAGTTCAAGTAGTCGCTGGACGTGACCTCGAACCCCATCGCCTTCAAAAGGTATGACACGACCCCAGAACCGGTGAAAGGGTCGAGGGCCGTCTGGCCGCCAATCTCCTCAAACACCCGCGCCAGGGTCGGCAGGAGGCGGTACTTCGAGCCCATGTATCGCATATGTGGATACTGCTCGACCTGCGTCAGAGCGCGCAGGGGCAGATCCAGCAGTGGCTGTTGGGCCGAAGACATGGCACCTCCTCGTCTGTCGCTGCCACCCTACGGCCACCTACTGACAGAACTGCCGAGGCCCGTTGCGCCTGCGACAGCACGCGCGGCGATCATCTGCGCCGAGGCGTGTGCCCCAGCATGTCCGGGGTCGGGGCCAAAGCGGCGGGAAGAGCGAGGACCAGAGTCCATCAGCGCAGCACTGCGGCGACGACCCCGAGGACAACGAGCAAAACGAGCACGGCCAGGGTCAGTCGCTGCCGGAACCGGACGTTCATCGGGGCTCCTGCGCGACCTGGTGCGGCTGTGTGCTCGTTCCCACCCTTCCATTCTCCCTCCGGACCAGCCATCCGCCGACAACGAGCACGCTCAGCCCCACCGCGATCGTGCCCACGCCGATCGTCCAACGCGGCCCCGCCCAGTCGCCCAGCCGTCCGATCAGGGGTGCCCCGATCGGCGTCCCGCCCATGAAGATCGCCATGTAGAGCGCCATGACCCGGCCGCGCACCGACGGGTCGACCGACAGTTGCACGAGCGCGTTGGCCGTCGTCATGGCGGTGAGCGCAGCCAGCCCGCAGGGCACGAGCGCCACGGCGAACCACTCATAGGTCGGTGCGAGGGCCGCCAGCCCCGAGGCCACGGTGAACCCGGCCAGGGCCAGGAGCAACACCCGCAACCGGGGCCGCGCCCGTCGGGCCGACAGCAACGCCGCCGACAGCGAACCGATCGCCATGACCGACCCCAGCAACCCGAACTCGGTCGGCCCCTTCCCGAAAGCGCGCGTCGCCATGAGCGCCGTCGTGATCTGGAAGTTCAGCCCGAAGGTGCCCAGCACGAAGACCAACACCATGACCACCTGGAGGTCCGGACGCCCCCGCACGTAGGCCAGCCCTTCTCGGATCTGCCCGCGACCCCGCGCTAGCGGGGCCGGCTGCAGCTCGCGCGCGCGCATGACGAGCAGCGCGACGATGAGCAGCGGGAAGGATGCCGCGTTCGCGAGCATGGCCACCCCCGTCCCGTATGCCGCGATGAGCAGCCCGGCGACCCCCGGCCCGATCATCCGTCCGGCGTGGAACGACGCGCTGTTGAGAGCGACCGCGTTCGCCAACAGTCCCGGGCCGACCATCTCCGAGACGAAGGTCTGTCGAGCCGGGTTGTCGACGGCCTGAGCGAGGCCCTGGACGAGGGCCAGCGCATACACGTGCCACAGTTGCACAGCGCCCGTCACGGTCAGCGCACCGAGCAGCAGCGCCGTCGCCAACAGCGTCGATTGGGTCGTCAACAGGATCCGGCGCTTGGGGAACCGATCGGCGATCATCCCCGACCACGGCGCGAGCAGCAGGAAGGGCGCGAACTGCAGACCCGTCGCGATCCCCAGCGCGCTGGCCGAGTGGTCGGTCAGCTCGGTGAGGACCAGCCAGTCCTGGGCGACCCGGCCCATCCAGGTGCCGGAGTTGGAGATCAGGCCGCCCGCGGCATACAGGCGATAGTTGTGGACCCGCAGCGAAGCAAAGGTCGCGCTGCGCTCCATCTGGCCATCCTGTCACGCTGTGTGGGCCGACCCTCGGGCCTGTCATGGATCGCCTGCCCTGACGACGACTCCTACAACGCATCGACGCCATCCCGACGATCGCCCCCGCGCCGCCGGGTCACATTCCGGTGTGAATATCGTCCGAGGAGGTCAGCACAACACCGGTACGAGCGTCAACGACGGTGTGGATCCGGTATGGGGTCTGATCCGTTCCAACGCCTTCGGCGACGACGTCGTAGGCCAGCACCGGCCCGGCCTTGCCCACGTAGACAACCAGGTCGCCGCTGCGGGCCGGGGGGCCCGCAGCGGCGGCCTTGGCCTCATCGAGAGTGATCGTCGGGGTCGTCGAGGGCACGACGACTTTTCCGCCGAGGTTCCACGACACGTCCCGTACAACTCCGGCAGCATCCAGGTGGGCGACGAAGTCCCCTCCGACAACCCGCAATCCGTCGAAGGTGCGCCGGTAACGGACGTGGCCCGCGCCGTTGGGATCGGTGGCCACGGACACGACTATCAGCTGCTCCCGCCTGTCCAGACCGAGAGCGGCTGCCACAGCCTGGTCCTGAGCAGATCCGGCCACAGGCAAGTCACCTGGTGCGGGTAGGGCGACGGTCCCGGCCGTTCCCGGCTGGCTTGCGACCACCGTCGGCCGTGGGTCGCTCACACCTGGCGTCCGGTTCCCAAGCGTGTAGAGCAACACCGCTGCGAGGACCGCCACTGCACCGACGCTTCCCTTCAGCAACCGCGACGTCATCGTTCCTCCTCGTGGTCGCCGGCTATCACCTGATCAATAGAGGTACGCCGCGTGACCGCGGTTCCAAGAGAAGGTGAACCACCTTGGAGAACCGCCGGGACTGTGCCGAAAAGACGAAACGGCCGGTATGCCGCGTGGCTGGCGCCCGCGGCACCCGAGTTGCGCCACTTTAGTGTGTTGGCGCCGGGGGGTTGAGTGCGTCGATGATCTTTTGGGCGGGCTCGGTGATTGGGTCGGCTGCGAGGTGTTCGTGGCCGGCGATGCGGACGGTGATCTGCTGTAGCGGACGTAGGGTCCGGATGATCTTCTTGATGCTCAGCCCGGTGGTGTCTTGCAGGTAGCGAGCCACAGCGAGGGCGGCGAACACAATCGTGAGGTGGGCTTGGATCGCGTCGCGGGTGTGGTGGAACATCGGTCGGGCGCGCAGGTCGGTCTTGGACATCCGGAACGACTGCTCCACGTGCCACAGCTCGTGATAGGCAGCGAGGACCTCGGCTGCGGGCATCACCGACGCGGGGATGTTGGTGACGTAGCCCTTGAGTCCGACCAGTCGTCGGGCCCGCGTCAGGGATGCCTCGTCCAGGGAGCGGGAGCCGTTGGTGATGGTGACGAAGCGAGGTGTGCGTGCGGTCTTCTCGCCGGCGATGACGGCCTTGGCCCGGTTCTCTTGCAACGTCAACGTCTTGCCGTCGCGGACGGCTCTCTTGGCCGAGTAGGCCCACACCGCCCGCCAGGACTTCTCATGCACGCTCGGGTCCCACACCGGCTCGGCCCGCGTCGCCGGGTCGTTGATGCCGGTGGCGGTCTTGGTGGCCATGCGTGGGGTGATGGTGTCGATGACCTGCCCGTCGGTGAACGCATCGCCGTGCCAACGGAAGTGCGACGCCAAGTCGGCCGGGGCTTTAGTGACGCGGGAACCGACGATGAACTTGAGGCCGGCCTCATCCAGGGCTTTCAAGTTTGATCCGGACAGCATCCCCGCGTCGGCGACGACGACGAAACTCTCCAGGCTGTGTCGGGCCTGGAAGCCCTCGATGATGGGCAGGATCGTGGCGGTTTCGGCCTTGTTACCTTCGAAGCAGCCGATCTCCAACGGGAACCCGTGCCGGTCCACCAGGAGCCCGACGACGACCTGCGGGTCGACGCGGCGTTCCTTGGAGTAGCCGACCTTACGCAGCTGGTCTTCCTTCTCGGCCTCGAAGTACAGGGTGGTCACGTCGTATAGACACAGACTGATGTCGCCGGCGGTGGCGGCGTGGGCGAAGCACGCAGCGGCGACCTGGTCCCGGTACTTACCGGCACCGGCCCGCGTCAAGGTGCGGACCATCGTCCGCCGTGAGGCGTGCTGCACCCCGAGCTCGTCCAGCACCCGTAGCGAGTCGACCTTGGACGTCGGCTCCACGATCCGAGCGAGTACCAGCTGCGCGAACGCCTCGTCGTTGATCACGTCGAACCCCAGCCGTGCGTACGCCTGGGTCAACACCTGCCACAGCAGGGCGTGACGCTTCCCGGTGATCACCGCGTGCCCGGCGGGAACCCGACCTGCGGTCAAGTCGAGCTCACCTTGACCCGGATGCAACCGATTCCGCGCGGTCGCCAACAGCGCGGTCAACTCGGCGTCGGTGTGCGCCGAACCCAGATGCTCCAGCACCTTGTCCCGCCCTGCGACCCGCTCCGCGATCTGTACAGCGGTGGCTCCCGACGCGGTCTTCACCTTCCGCACGAACGCCACGACGCCGACCCTACCGGCCGCTTAGTGTGTCAACCGACCCGCCCACAGGCCCCTGACCAGCGCAAACACCCACCGATCACGCCGAATCGCCGAATGTGGCGCAAGTCAGGCCAAGCGTGTAGAGCAACACCGCTGCGAGGACCGCCACTGCACCGACGCTTCCCTTCAGCAACCGCGACGTCATCGTTCCTCCTCGTGGTCGCCGGCTATCACCTGATCAATAGAGGTACGCCGCGTGACCGCGGTTCCAAGAGAAGGTGAACCACCTTGGAGAACCGCCGGGACTGTGCCGAAAAGACGAAACGGCCGGTATGCCGCGTGGCTGGCGCCCGCGGCATACCGGCCGTCGGTGGTGGTGCTGGGTGGTGCTGGGTGGTGCCGGTCGATCAGCCGGCGCCGAGGATCCGCTTGAGCGGGTCGATGGCGAAGTAGAGAACAAACAGCGCCGAGACCAACCACATCAGCGGGTGGATCGACGCGGTCTTGCCGCGGACCGCCTTGATGAAGACGTAGGCGATGAATCCGGCGCCGATGCCCACGGTGATCGAGTAGGTGAACGGCATGAGGATGATCGTCAGGAACGCCGGGATGGCGATCTCCAGGTCATCCCAGTCGATGCCCTTGACCTGCTGCATCATGAGGAAGCCGACCAGCACGAGGGCCGGGACGGCCGCCTCGTTGGGGATGATCTTCACCAACGGGGCGAAGACCATCGACAGCAGGAACAGCAGCCCGGTGACCACCGACGCCAGTCCCGTGCGGGCACCCTCGCCGACACCCGAAGCCGACTCGATGTAGGACGTGTTGGAGGAGACCCCGGCAGCGCCACCGGCGGCAGCCGCGATCGAGTCGACGATGAGGATCTTCTGGGTGTTGGGGGGCGTGCCCTCGGCGTCGTTGAGCCCCGCTTCGGCGCCGATCGCGGTCATCGTCCCCATGGTGTCGAAGAAGTCAGCCAACATGAGGGTGAAGACCAGCAGTGCTGCGGCCACGAGCCCGGCCTTGCCGAACGAGCCGAAGAGGTTGAACTGGCCCACCGTGGCCAGGTTGGGCGTGTCGACGATCTTCTCGGGCAGCGCAGGCACGTTGAGGTTCCACCCCAGCGGGTTGACCTTGTTGCTGCCGTCCGGGTTCTGTCCGACCACGGTCGGGCCCACCTTGGCGATGGCCTCGACGATGATCGCCACGACCGTCGTGATGACGATCGACAGCAGGATTGCACCACGGACCTTGGCCACCCACAATCCGATGACCAGCAAGAGACCCAGGGCGAAGACGAGGACGGGCCAGCCGCTGAGCGTGCCGCCGACGCCGAGTTCGACAGGGACCGGGCCGACCCCGGTGCGCCGAATGAAGCCTGCGTCGACGAGCCCGATCATCGCGATGAACAGGCCGATCCCGACCGAGATGGCGATCTTCAACTGCGCCGGAACGGCATGGAACACCGCGGTTCGGAAGCCCGTGAGCACGAGGATGAGGATGATGATGCCCTCGAGCACCACCAGGCCCATGGCGTCAGCCCAGGTCATCTTGGTGGCAATCGAGAACGCGACGAAGGCATTGAGGCCCAGACCCGTGGCCAGGGCCAGCGGGAAGTTGGCGAAGACCCCCATAAGGATCGTCATCACACCGGCCACGAGAGCTGTGCCCGCCGCAATGGCGGGCAGGTTCGGGGCCGCGCCCCCGCCGAGGAACTGCCCGTTGGCATCCTTGACGAAGCCGAGGATCAGCGGGTTGAGGACGACGATGTAGGCCATCGTGAAGAACGTGACGACGCCGCCGCGGATCTCGCGTTCGACGCTGGAGCCGCGTTCGGTGATCTTGAAGAAGCGGTCCAGGCCGCTCGTCGGGACTGGGGTGCGCTTGGTCGCTGCTTTCGCCATGGCGCCAAGGCTAGTGGCGCGTAGGCGCGGCGCGCCCGGCGGCTCGCGCGGCGGCATACCGTATGCCGGTGGCCTCCACCCGCGGACCGCTCGCCGCCCTCGACCGTCGCCTTGCTGACGGGTCGGAACGTCCGCAATTGACCGGATGGCGGCGGCTGCTGACTGAGTTCTGGTGGTTCGGCGTCAAGCAGGCTCGGGCCTGCGTCTTCGCCGGGGTGTTCTTCCTCGCCGTGTTCGTCGTCCCTCGGGGCGGGGTGCTGGGGCTCGCCCGCTACGACGTGCTGCTGGTCGTGGCCCTCGCGCTGCAGGCCTGGCTCATCTGGGCGCGAATCGAGACCGTTGATGAGGCCAAGGCGATCCTGGCCTTCCACGCTGCCGGGTTCGCGCTTGAGGTCTACAAGGTGACGTTGCTGCCGACCCCGTCGTGGACCTACCCGGATGCGGCGCTGACCAAGGTGGCCGGCGTGCCCCTCTTCGCTGGATTCATGTATGCCGCCGTCGGCAGCTATGTCATGCAGTCCTGGCGGCTACTCCACATGCGGATTCACCACCATCCCCCGTTCGCCCTCACCGGGACGCTGGCCGCCGCGCTCTACCTCAACCTCTTCACCCACCACTGGGTCGCCGATCTGCGGTGGATCCTGCTCGCCGTGGCCCTCGGGCTCTACGCCAGGTGCTTCATCGGCTTCACGCCGTTGGACCGGGAGCGGCGTATGCCGTTCCTCCTGGGTTTCGTGCTTATCGGGTTCTTCATCTGGGTGGCCGAGAACATCGGGACGTTCTTCGGGATCTGGCGCTATCCCGACCAGCTCGGCGCCTGGGTGACGGTGTCGCTGGGCAAATGGTCGTCCTGGACGATGCTTGCGCTGATGAGCTTCGCGCTGGTCAGCAACCTCAAGCACGTCAAGGAGCGCATCCACCTGGCGCCGTGAGCGGCCCGGATAGGCTGCCGTCATGACCCAGCCGAGCGAGCCGCGCGAGCCCCGCGAGCCGCTGCGGGCGCTTGCGGTGCCGATGCGGCGGATCGTGGAGTTCGGCCTGCTGGGTTGGGCGCTGGCTCTCGTGGTCATCCTGGCTGTGCCCGCGTTGCATGCGGGCGAGCGGGACTGGTGGCCGTGGTGCGCTGTGGCCGGTCTGGTGCTCGGCGGGATCGGGTATGGCTATCTGCGCCGCGGACGCGGCAACGCCGCCGGCGCCAGCTGACCAGTCGGCGAGTTCATCGCCGACCCTATCGTTGTCGGCGGCCCACCTCGGCCGAGTATTCGTCGAGCGCATCCAGGACGTCTTGAGCGCGCCAAGTCATGTTCCGAGTGCGGTAGTCCTGGTGAGGCGTCAGGATGCCGTGCTCGACCAGGACGTCGATGTGCCGGTGAACGTTGACCTGTGTGCCGAGGATCTGCCGAGCCTGGTGGACGGTGACCGCGGGCTGACCGATAAGGCCGTCGGCCAACCGGTGGACGGCCGAGTTGGATCGGACCTGCCCCAGCTCGTTAGCCCACCGAGCCCGAACATCGCGTGTGCGTGCAACCAGCGATCGACCGTGGCCCACCGCCGACACACAGGCCCGCGCCACTGCCGCCACGATCGGCCCGGGGTCGCCGTCGCGGTAGTCGCCCAGGGCATCGATGTATGCCGCTCGTGCCACGAGCAGGCCAGCAGACACTGGAACCGACGCATTCGTCACGAGCCCTTTGGCGCGCAGGAGGGCGTGCATCAACGCCCGACCGACCCGACCGTTGCCGTCCGGGAAAGGATGGATGGTTTCGAACTGCGCGTGCACGATGGCCGCCATGACGATCACCGGCAGGTCATCACGCCGGATGAAGTCGACGAGATCAGCCATATAACCCCCCACGCGACCAGCGATCGGGGGCACGAAGTCGGCGGTGTGCGGGATCGACCCTGAGCCGACCCACACCTGGTCGGTGCGCCACCGACCAGCGATCTCGGGTGCCTGTGCGGATAGCAGCGCCTCATGCATGGACAGGATGGCGGTCTCATCCAGGGGCCCACCCAGCGACAGCGCCCGACGCATGGCCAGGGTGTTGGCGAACACTTCCGCAGCGTTGCCTCGGCCCGCGCCAGTGACCTCGGCTTCCATGACGGCCCGTGCACCGGCGGTGATGCCTTCGATGCGGGAGGACGACGCAGCCTCGCTGCGGAGCAGGATTGCGGCATAGGGGGCGAGCTCATGCCCGAGGTCGGCGTCGAACCTGGCCAATTCGTAGGCGGCCTCTTCGGCAAGTGCCGTCGTCAGAGCGGACAGCGCGGGGGCGCGGTGTGCGATCGGCGCGAGGAGGGCGGCGCGATAGGAGCGCCCAAGGTAGGACCGATCGGCGCGCGTCATCCCTGAGACGGGGTGGACGTCCCACACGATCGACTCGAACTTCACTCGGGGCCATCCGGACCGGGACAGGCGACACTCCCTTCGACTTTTATTATCACTTAACGCTATGAGTGATAATAAGGCACCTTAGTCGAGGGTGACCAGGTCCACCGAGAACTCGTCGAGGATGGGCTCGCCCACCGAGACGGGGGGAGCGGGATCGACGTCGATCTCCGAGTGCGCCCCGCAGCCGTGGTCGAGGCTGACGACGGCGCCGTCCGAGGGCGACCACTCGTTGGCGCAGACCCCGAACGACCGGCGCAGCGCCCCGGCCATCGGCAGGTAGTAGCCGCAGGTCACGCAGCGATCAGTCGCCTTCTCGGCGACCTCGGAGCGAGGGCCGTGCGCACCGGCATACCAACGCTCCGCAGCGGCGACCCGCCCCTCTGGCGAGAGGACCCGCTTGCGGCCCAGGCCGAGCTCGGCGATCGCGAGTTGGTCGACCTCGTCGTCACCGGTGGCCTCAAAGCCTGCCTGCAGCAGGGGGTCGTCCTCACGGTAGGGCAGCACGTCGCCCGCGCCGAGGTCGCCTGGGGCGATGCGGGCGGCATACGGGACCCACTCGGGTGCGAGGATCGCGTCGGCACCGGGCACGAGGGAGGTCTCGCAGACGGTCGCGTGCTTCTGCCGCGGCGCGCGCGCCACGCTCACCGACCACCGCCAGCCCCGGTATGCCGTGTGGTCACACGCGAAGTAGTGCGTCGCCAACCGCTCGGCTTCCATGACGACCTCAAGGTGCTCGCCGACCGCGCCAGGTTCGGCGATCGAAACGGCGGCGTCCCGGGCCAGGTCAACCGCTCCGGCCAAAGCCGGGTCGGTCTTGACCTGGCTCATCAGGCCTCCAAATCGGCGGCCACTGCGCGCAGGACCTGGGCGACCTTGCCTGCGTGGTTCTTGTCGGGATACTTCCCGCGCCGCAGCGACTCGGAGGTGTTGTCGAGCAGCTTGATGAGGTCCTCGACGATGACGACCATGTCCTCGGTCGGCTTGCGGTGCGCGGCCCGCTGCTGGGCCGCCACGGACGGGGCGGGGTCGAGGACCTTGACCGACAGGGCCTGAGCGCCGCGACGGCCTTCGACGATGCCGAACTCCACCCGGGTGCCGCCTTTGAGCGTGGTCACGCCGTCGGGAAGCGCGTTGGCATGCAGGAAGACGTCGCCCCCGTCGTCGTCGGAGAGGAAGCCGAAACCCTTCTCAGCGTCGTACCACTTGACCTTGCCTGTGGGCACCCGTCTCACCTCATGCTCATGGCCGGCTGATCCGGCTGTCCGCGCGCACAGTGCGCGAGGCCAAGCCTATCGACGCTGGCAAGCGGATTCGTCCCCCCTTGGCCACGCGTTCAGGTGGCGGCCCCTGCGCGAGAGAGCGGGTGCGCGACCGAGTGCGTTCAGCGGGGCGATCACCCCCTCAATCGCCCACCGTCAGGCACCCGCGACGAGACGCCTGCCCCCGTGGTGGACTAGGGGGTTCGACCAGTCGGCTCGACCGTCCGCTCGACCAGTCGGGCTTCTCACTCGGTGCCGACGTGCTCGACGATCCAGTCGGTGAGTGGTCGGCAGGCACGCCACGCCTTGGCCACCTCGGTGGCCGCTCGCGGGGTGCCGAGCCAGGCGGGCGTCCCGAGCTCGCGGATGACCATGACCTCGGCCATCCGCAGCAGGTCGATCCGCGGATGGTCCTTGGCGAACCCGCGTGGGGCGGTCTTGACTGCGGCCCCCCTCACCTCGAATCCCTTGCGCCGCAGGCCATCGACGATCGTGACGAGGTCGCCACCCGAGGCCGGCGCGTCGACGGCCGCCCGGAACCGTCCAGTGTGAGCAGCCCCGGGGGCATGGAAGCCACCGCCCACCGCCAGGCCGTCGGCGCTCAGCTGCACATAACAGCCAACCCACTTGGTCGGCCCCGCCACCGCGCCGATGTGGGTCTTGTAGGGGGTCTTGTCCGCACTGAACCGCACGTCCCGGTAGGGCCGGAATGGCGTGGCCGGCCCGAACTCGTCCTCCAGCTGATCGAGCAGGGCGAGCATCGGGTCGCGCGCGGCCACGTCCCAGGTGGCCTTGTTCGCCGTCCAGAACGCCTTCGTGTTGTCCGCCTCCAGCTGGGCGAAGAAGTCCACAGCCGCTGGGGGGAACCCGGTGAACGCCATCGTTTGACGATGCCACCGGCCATCCCGCCGGCGCAAGGCGCACCGGCACCGACACCGGCACCGGCGGGGCAAACGGGCGGGGCTGGCGGGCCAGGCCAGACGTGCCACGTGGGCAGGCGGCATACCCCTGTGCCGAGGCGTGCGACGATGACCGGATGCAGCGGACGCGCGGGAAGGCCAAGCGCACGACGCACCCCGCCGCCCGCAGCCTCGCCGACGACCTGCGTCAGCGGACCGACGCTCAGCTCGCCGCGCTGCTGCTCGCCCGCCCCGACCTCGCCCGCCCTGCGCCCGCGGACCTTGTCGCGCTCGCCGCCCGCGCGACAACCCGCACGAGCGTCCAGCGCGCCCTGGAGCGGCTCGATCGCGGGCAACTCCAAGCGGTGGAAGCCCTGCTGGTCGCCAGCGAGCCGCAACCCTCGGGCGCCGCGGCCGTCGCGGACGTGGAGGCGCTCCTCGGCGCGGACCCTGCCGCTGCCCTCGATGGACTGTGGGAGGTGGGCCTGCTCTGGTGGTCACCCGCCGGACCCCACCCCGTGCGCGCCGTCGCCGACGTGCTCGGCCCCCATCCGGGCGGGCTCGGCATCCGTGCAGCCGAGGTGGCGCCCGAGTATGCCGCGAGCTCACCTCCCAGCCCCGCCGACCTTCCCGGCGTGGTTGCCGATGCACCCCCGGCTGCGCGAGCCATCCTCGACTCGCTCACCTGGGGACCCCCGATCGGGACGGTGCCACCGTCCGGCCCGGCCCATGACGGAGCAGCCTGGCTGGTCCAGCGCGGGCTGTGCGCCCCGAGCGGGATCGGGCATGTCTGTCTGGTCCGGGAGGTGGCGTTGGCGTTGCGGGGCGGACGGATCCACCGGAAACCGCTCGTGGCGGCCCCGGAGCTCGACAACGCCGCGGTGGACCCAGCGGTGGTCGAGCGGGTCGCGGGCGCGAGCGCCCGCGACCTGCTCGACCACCTCGACCAGCTTGGCGACCTCTGGACCGCCAACCCGCCTCGGGTGCTGCGCTCGGGCGCGTTGGGCGTCCGCGACCTGGCCGCGCTGGCCCGGGATGTCGACCTCGAGCCTCCCCACGCGGCGTGGCTCGCCGAACTGGCCCTCGCCGCCAGCCTCATCGTCGACGACGGCGAGCTAATCCCGGCCTTCACACCGACCCCCGAGTTCGACGTGTGGCGATCCCGTTCGGCCGGAGCCCGCTGGGCGAGCGTCGCGCAGGCGTGGTGGGAGAGCCCGCGGGCGGCATACCTCGTGGGGACCCAGGGCGCTGGCGGCGCAACCGTGGGCGCCCTCGGTCAACAGGTGCGTTGGCCGGCCGTCCGGGGCGTCCGCGCCGATGTCCTGCGCGAGCTGGCAGCGCTGCCCGCGGGCAGCGCCCCAACACCCGAATCGGTGACCGAGCGAGTGACCTGGCGTCGGCCGTTGGCCGACCGACGGACGCTCACCGAGGCGACCGTTGCCGTGTTGCGTGAAGCCGACTGGCTCGGGGCGACCGCTCTCGGCGCGCTCAGCGGCCTGGGTCGTGGCCTCGCTGTCGGCGCGTCGAGCGCCCACCTGGCTGAGTCGGCTGACGGCACGTTGCCTCCGTCGGTCGACCACGTGCTGCTGCAGGCCGATCTCACGGCGATCGCTCCCGGCCCGCTGGACGGTGCGCTCGGACGGTTCATGCGTCTGGTGAGCGACGTCGAGTCACGTGGTGGCGCAACGGTTTTGCGACTGTCGGCCGAGTCGGTGCGGCGGGCACTCGACAGTGGGTGGACCGCCGACGAGGTGCTCGACACACTCCGGGTGTCGAGCCGGACGCCTGTGCCGCAGCCGCTGGACTACCTCGTCCGGGACGTCGCCCGGTTGCACGGGCAGACGAGAGTCGGCGGCGCGACGGCATACATCCGCTCGGACGACGAGGCCGTGCTGGCGACCTTACTCACCGACCGGGCGCTCTCCCGGGCCCTATTGCGCCGGATTGCCCCCACCGTGCTGGTCTCGCAGTCCGACCCCGCGGTGCTCGTCGAGCTGCTGCGGGCTGGCGGCTACTCCCCTGCGCGCGAGACCTTCGACGGGGTGGTCGTTGTCGACCGGCCGACCCCGCGGAGGGCGCGACCGACCCAGGCACGCGGCATACCGGAGCCGACGCTGCCGACCCTGACCGCGGCGGCGGCGAGGTCCCTGGTCGCTGCGTTGCGCGCCGCTCCGGAGCGTCCGGTCGCGGGCGCACCGCCGCGAGGGCCGTTGTCTGGCACCCCACAGCAGACGAGCTCACTACTGCGGCAGGCAGTTTCCGACTCACTCTCCCTGTGGATCGGGTATGCCGACAGCAACGGCCGCACCGCGCGACACCTCGTCCGGCCCGTGCGCATCGAGGGCGGCCGCGTGTATGCCGTGTCCGGCGAGTCCGACGCCGAGCAGCTCTATCTCCTGCACCGGATCACCGGTGCCGCCCCCGTGTGAGCATCGGCAACGGGTCAGGTGCCGGCCAGCGCCGTCACCACGCGGGACGCCGAGGGTCGGCCGAGGAGGCCTGCTAGCCAGGCGGAGGTCTCGATGAGAGCTGGCAGGTCGACGCCGGTCTCCACCCCAGCGCCGTGCAGAGCCCAAACGAGGTCCTCGGTGGCCAGGTTGCCCGTCGCGGACTTGGCGTAGGGGCACCCGCCCAGCCCACCCGCCGACGAGTCGACGATGGTGACGCCCTCGCGCAGCGCCGCCAGCGTGTTGGCCAAGGCCTGTCCATAGGTGTCGTGGAAGTGCACGGCGACCCGGTCCCGTCCGATCCCGGCCGTCTCCAGCCCGTCGAGCAACGCACCCACCTGACCGGTCGTCGCCACCCCGATCGTGTCGCCGAGGCTCAGCTCATCGCAGCCCAGGTCCATCAGGCGCCGTGACGCATCGACCACCTGGCCGACCGGGACGTCGCCCTCCCAGGGGTCACCGAAACACATCGAGACATAGGCGCGCACCCACAGGCCCGACTCCCGCGCCCGCTCGACCACCGGCGCGAACATCGCCACCGACTCGGCAATGCTCCGGCCGAGGTTGCGCTGGGCAAAGGTCTCGGTGGCCGAGCCGAAGATCGCGATGGCTTGGCAGCCGGCCTCGAGCGCCCGATCCAGCCCGCGGACGTTCGGGACGAGGACCGGCCGATTGCGCCCGGTGCCATCCGCGCCGAGCAGTGCGAGCACGTCGGCCGCATCCGCCAACTGCGGCACCCAGGCCGGGTTGACGAACGACGTCGTCTCGACCACCGGCAGCCCAGCCGCGACGAGCCGACGAATCAACTCAGCTTTGACGGCGGCCGGGACGACCGATTTCTCGTTCTGCAGACCGTCGCGGGCGCCGACCTCATAGATCGTCACGCGCGCGGGCAGGCTGTGGTCGCGCTGCACTTGTGGAGCCCTCATCGCTGCCTCCAGTTTCCCGGTGTCGCTGCCGGGTTGGATTCTCGCAGGGCCAGCGGCAGGTGAGCGTTCCCGTGTGAGCGGGTAGTCTCGCCGCGAGGACAGGAGACCGCGATGAGCGACATGGACAACAACCCCACCGAGGAGTCGACACCCGACCCGATGGGGATGCCCTTCGCTCCAGACGCGTTCGACATCCCGGACGCCGCTGGTATGCCGTCCGCACCCGAACCGTCCGCACCCGAACCGTCCGCACCCGAACCGTCCACACCCGAGGTGTCGACACCAGACGCGTTCGACGTCCCGGACCTCAACGCGACGACCGTCTTGCCGACCTCCGAACCGGTCGGCGAGTCGATCCCCCAACCCGCGCCCCTACCGACCTGGGCACCCGAGCCTGCGCCTCCGTATGCCGTGCCCGCCCCGCCTGCGCCTCCGTATGCCGCGCCGGCCTTCCCACCTCCCACGGCCGCCTGGCCTCCCCCATCGGCCGCCTACCCGCCCGCGGGTCCCCAGCCGAGTTCGCAGCCGCAGGGATACCCCCAGCAGAGCTACCCCCCGCCTGCCTACGGTCAGCCCGCACCCCAACCGGGAGACGCGACGGCATACCCAACACAGGGTTACCCACCCCCGAACTACCCCACGCAGACCTACCCGACCCAGGCCTACCCGACCCAGGTGCCGACCTACCCAGGGCAGCAGTCGTATCCCTATGCGGCACAGGGCTATCCGGCGCCGGGAGCGGCCACCGTCGCGCCGAGCAACACGTCGGCGATCATCCTGCTCATCGTCGCGATCGTGTCCATTCTCGCCGCTGGGATCATCGGCCCGCCGAGTGCAGTCATGGCGGTCATGTCGATGAAACGCAATTCGACCGACCCGGCCCGGGCCGCCCGGCTGGCCACGCGCGGGTGGATCGTCTTCGCCATCAACGCCGTGATCGGGATGTTCCTCATCGTCTGGTGGCTCTGGTGGCTGGCCAACCGTTGAGCCGATGACCGGGGGGCCGCTCATCGTCCAGAGCGACAAGACGTTGCTGCTGGAGGTCGACCACGCGGGGGCCGAGGCTGCCCGCCGCGACATTGCGCCGTTCGCCGAGCTGGAGCGGGCTCCCGAACACATCCACACCTACCGGGTCACTCCGCTCGGGTTGTGGAACGCCAGGGCTGCCGGGCACGACGCCGAGCAGGTCATCGACGCGCTCCTGCGGCACAGCCGGTATGCCGTGCCGCAAGCCCTCCTCGTCGACGTCGCCGAGACGATGGCCCGCTATGGCCGACTGACCATCGAGAAGGATCCGGCCCACGGCCTGGTGCTGCGCACGACCGACCGTCCGGTCCTCGAAGAGGTCCTTCGGCATCGGCGGATCGAGCCGCTGCTCGGCGAACGGATCGACCCCGACACGATCCTCGTCCACCCCTCCGAGCGTGGCCATCTCAAGCAGCAGTTGCTCAAGATCGGGTGGCCGGCCGAAGACCTCGCGGGCTACGTCGACGGCGAGGCCCACCCGATCACGCTTCGCGAAGAGGGCTGGACGATGCGGCCCTACCAACGCCAGGCGGTCGAGGGCTTCTGGCACGGCGGGTCCGGGGTCGTCGTCCTGCCGTGCGGCGCCGGCAAGACGATCGTGGGCGCCGGCGCGATGGCCGCGGCCGGGGCGACGACCCTCATCCTCGTCACCAACACCGTGGCGGCCCGGCAGTGGAAGGACGAGCTGCTGCGACGAACCTCCTTGTCAGAGAAAGAGATCGGCGAATACTCCGGGACCCGCAAGGAGATCCGCCCGGTCACCATCGCGACCTACCAAGTGCTGTCGGTCCGCCGCCGTGGGGTCTACCCGCACCTTGAGCTGCTCGACGCCCGCGACTGGGGCCTGGTCGTCTATGACGAGGTCCACCTGCTCCCCGCGCCGATCTTCCGGATGACCGCCGACCTGCAGGCGCGCCGCCGCCTCGGGCTCACCGCCACCCTGGTGCGCGAGGACGGCCGCGAAGGCGACGTCTTCTCCCTCATCGGCCCCAAGCGCTTCGACGCCCCGTGGAAGGACATCGAGGCGCAGGGCTGGATCGCTCCCGCGGACTGCGTCGAGGTCCGGGTCACGCTCGGGCAGGGCGAGCGGATGGCGTATGCCGTCGCCGAGGCCGACGACCGCTACCGCCTCGCCTCCTGCACTCCCGGCAAGGAGCGGGTCGTGCAGGACCTGGTGGCACGGCATACGGGAGAGCCGACTCTGGTCATCGGGCAGTATCTCGACCAACTCGCCACTCTCGCCGAGCGATTGGAGGCGCCGCTCATCACCGGCGAGACGAGCGTCGCCGAGCGACAGCGGCTCTTCGACGCGTTCCGCTCTGGTGAGGTCGGCCTGCTCGTCGTCAGCAAGGTGGCCAACTTCTCCATCGACCTGCCCGAGGCATCGGTGGCGATCCAGGTGTCGGGCACCTTCGGGTCCCGTCAGGAGGAGGCCCAGCGGCTCGGGCGTGTCCTGCGACCGAAGGGGGACGGGCGGACCGCCCACTTCTACACGATCGTCTCGCGAGACACCGTCGACGCCGACTACGCCGCGCACCGGCAGCGCTTCCTCGCCGAGCAGGGCTATGCCTATCGGATCGTCGACGCCGACGACCTCAGTCAGGAGTCGGGGCCGGACGGCCGACGATAGACCGCGAGCGGGTCCTCGGAGATCGTCGCTTCGACCGGCACGCCAGACCCATTGTCGGCCCATGATGAGCGACCGGTCGGCCGTTCAAAGAGTGACGAACCCGCTTCCGGCGCAACGAAGTCCGGAGGCAGTTCGGGTCGGACGTCCCAGCCGTTCAAGGCCAGGTCGGCCGCATGATCGCCATCCGAGGACGTGCCCGGGGTGAGCCCCGCGTCGGCGCCGCCTGCACCGGTGGCGGAAGACACGCCGGTCGGTGCTTCCGGGGGTTCGGTTGGCACGCCGACGGGGGCCGAGATCGCCTCTGCGTCGGCCGTCGCACCTCGGGTCGCTGCCGGGTCAGGCGAGTGCCGCATCGGCAGGGGACCAAACCCCAGCCGCGCGAAAGTCCAGGCGAGAATCGCCCCCAGCACCCCCACGGTCCCCCACACGGCGAACTGCCCGTCGAACTGATCGAGACCCTCGGGGCCCCACATCGGCCTGACCGCCTCGTGGGTGGCGTCCCGGGACACGACCACGAGCAGGCCGACCACGGCCAGACCCACGGAGAACAGGGCACCGACGGCCGCGACAGACCTCAGGTGGAACGACCGGGCTCGCACCGTCCACACCGCGGACACGACCACAGCCGCCGCCAACCCGAACAAGGGCAGTTCCGGGGGCGCCGGAGCTAGCGTGCCGAAGCTCAGGACAAGGGAGACCCCGAACCGGGCCAGCCAGCCGATCGGCTCCGCCTCGCCCGGCCCATTGGAGATCACGGCGCCGTTCTCGTCATAGATGGTGGTGTCGTTGAAGGGGAGGTTGGGCATCGCGGTCACCGCCCGGAAGACCTGCACCGCCCACAGCGCGGGCGCGGCATACAGGACCCAGGCCAGCCACAGTGGCAAGGTGCGGCGCAGCAAGGCTGGGACATCGACCCCCTGCGGTTCCATGGACGGCACGTTACGCCAGGAGGTCGGTGCGGTGGGCGGTGAGGCCGACGCCGTTCCACAGCGTCGTCACAGGATGCGCTCAGCGGGCACCCAACACTCCGGGGTGCCATGAGGCGACCGCCTCTCCCGGCGGACCAGGCGCGAAGGAGACCCCGATGAGCCAGCTCGACACCCAGGCCCAGTCAGCCGATCCGTG
The DNA here is from genome assembly GCA_016704565.1 of Candidatus Phosphoribacter baldrii. Lineage (GTDB taxonomy): Bacteria > Actinomycetota > Actinomycetes > Actinomycetales > Dermatophilaceae > Phosphoribacter > Phosphoribacter baldrii. The sequence goes on along the minus strand of JADIZV010000001.1, from coordinate 1,296,192 downwards.
GGTCTCACCAGCCCCCACGACGGTCGCTGCCAAGCCGGCGCGCGAGAAGCGCCGCCTCGGCGACCTGGTCGTCGTCGGGCTCCTCTCCGCGGGGCTGGCCTCCGGCGGCACGTATGCCGTGACCCGCACCTCCGCGGGCACCCCCGCTACCGCTGCGCCGGTCTCGCAGAACGCCCCCGTTGCCCCCGCTCAAGCCCCCGTGATCCAGGCCGACGGCACGGCACCCAACTGGACCGCCACCGCGAAGGCCGTCTCGCCGAGCGTCGTCGCGATCAAGGTGACCAGTGCGCAGGCCGAAGGCGAGGGCTCCGGCGTCATCATCGACAAGGCCGGCCATGTCCTCACCAACAACCACGTGGCTACCGGCGCCGGCAGCGTCGCCCAGATCTCGGTCACCTTGGACGACGGCCGCACGTATGCCGCGACGGTTGCCGGCACCGACCCCTCCACCGACCTGGCGGTGCTCACCCTCACCAACCCGCCGACCGACCTCACGCCGATCGTGTTCGGGGACAGCGATGCCCTGTCGGTGGGCGACCCCGTCATGGCCGTCGGCAACCCGCTCGGCCTGGCGGGCACGGTGACCACGGGCATCGTGTCGGCGCTCAACCGGCCCGTGTCGACCGGCTCCTCGCAAGGGGCCCGCGGCCAGACGGCAGCCGACACCGTCGTCACCAACGCGATCCAGACCTCAGCGGCGATCAACCCCGGCAACTCCGGTGGAGCGCTGGTCATGTCGGACGGTCGTCTCGTGGGGATCAATTCCTCCATCGCTTCACTAGGTTCGACCGGCAGCCAGAGCGGCAACATCGGCATCGGCTTCGCGATCCCGGCGAACGAGGCCAAGACGATCGCCGACCAGCTCATCGCGACCGGATCGGCGCAGCATGCCTACCTCGGCGTGTCCTCGGCCGACGGGACCGTCACCGACGGCTCGTCGCAGCGTGCCGCCGCCGTGCTCAAATCAGTTAGCCCCGGAACTCCCGCTGCCGCAGCCGGATTGCGTTCCGGTGACGCCGTTGTCGCCATGAACGGCGAACGGGTCGACTCGTCCCTGGCCTTGGTCGCCGCGATCCGCGAGCAGGCCGTCGGCACCAAGGTGACCCTGACCATCGTCCGCGACGGTGCGCGTCAGGACGTCGCCGTCACCCTCACGTCGCGGCCGGCCGGCTGATCTGCCGGACGCGGTTGTGGGGGTGGTGCCAGCACCACCCCCACAACGGTCGTCCACTCCAGAGACACAACCAGCCACGCGCCGTAGCGTGAAGGCATGGCGAGCACACGGCATACCGAGCAGCAGTGGTCCGCGACGGCAGGTGAGTTGCGCTACCGCGGCATCCGCCCCGGGTATGCCGTGCTGCACGTCGCGACGGGTGGCGCCATCGGGATCGCCGCCTTTGTCGCGCTCACCAGCCTGCTGTCGCTCACCCTCGGGCTGCTGCCGACCGTCGTAGGCGCCGCTATCTCCGGCGCGCTCCTGCTCGGCGTCAACTCGGCCCTCAGCGCCGTCCACCGCTCCCGCATGCGCTCGTTCCTGGGACTGCACATCACTGCGCCAGCCCCGATGTCGGGGGACCGACTCGTGAGTCGGCTGCGCCGCGTCTTGACAACCGCGCCGTTGTGGAAGTCGTTGGCCTACAACGCGATCGTTGGCCTGCTGCTATTTGTCCTTGGGGTCGTGGTCGTGACATCCCTCGCGGCGGGATTGGTGTGCGTGACTGCCCCGATCTTCGGCACCCCCGTCTCCCTCGGGTCTTGGGGGTTGTCGACCCAGTCTCCGTTCTCTGTTGCCGGGGCGGTGGTCATCGGGACCATGCTCGTCCTGGCCGTGCCACCGATGGCCCGGGCCGTGGCATACGCAGATGCCCGGATCGCGATCGCCCTGCTGGGCCGGGCCAGGACGGAAGAGCTCGTGCAACGGGTCGAGCATCTGGCCCAGGCCCGCACCGGGACGGTCGACGCCGCCGACGCGGAACGACGCCGCATCGAACGGGACCTGCATGACGGGACCCAACAACGCCTCACCGCTCTGGCCATGAACCTCGGTGTCGCCCGGGCCACCCTGCCCGACCTGTCGCCTTCCGCCCAAGCAGCGCTGGACCAGGCCCATGCCGAGGCCAAGGAGGCCCTGGTCGAGTTGCGCGGGATCGTCCGGGGACTGCACCCAGCGGTGCTGGACGACCGGGGGTTGGACGCCGCGCTGTCCGGGCTGGCGGCACGCTCACCGATCCCGGTGTCCCTCGATGTCGTTGTCCCGCAACGGTTGCCGCGGCCCGTCGAGGCCGTCGCCTACTTCGTGGTGTCGGAGGCGCTGACCAATGTCGTCAAGCATTCAGGAGCCGGCCGCGCGCAGGTGACGGCTCGGCTGGTCGACGGTCGGCTGCACCTGCGGGTCGTCGACGACGGCACCGGAGGCGCCGACCCGACGCGGGGATCCGGACTCGTCGGTCTGCGCCAACGGGTGGCCTCCGTCGACGGCGACCTCACCATCGAGAGCCCGCTCGGCGGTCCGACCGTGCTTGAGGCGGTGATCCCGTGCGCGTTGTGATCGCGGAAGATTCCGCGCTGTTGCGCGAGGGGCTCATCCGACTGCTGGCCGTCGACGGCATCGAGACCGTCGCAGCGGTCGACACGGCACCCGCGCTCATCGATGCGGTCGGGCGGCTTAGCCCGGATCTCGCGATCGTCGACGTCCGAATGCCGCCGACCTGGTCTGACGAAGGGGTTCGCGCGGCCCTGGAACTGCGCGAGCGGTGGCCCGACGTCGCCGTCCTCATCCTCAGCCAATACGTCGAGGAGCGGTATGCCGCCGAGCTGCTCAGCGGCTCGACCCGAGCCATCGGTTATCTGCTCAAGGACCGGGTGGCCGACGTCGAGGAGTTCCTTGGTGCGGTGCGCCGCGTGGCGGAGGGCGGAACGGCCTTGGACCCCGAAGTGGTGGCGCAGTTGCTCGTCCGGCGGGTCGGCTCGCCCGTCGATCGACTCACTCCTCGCGAGCACGAGGTGCTCTCGCTCATGGCGCAGGGGCTGTCCAACTCGGGCATCGCCGCGGCTCTCGTCGTCAGTGAGAGCGCCGTCGCCAAGCACGTCAACGCGATCTTCGCCAAGCTCCCCCTTCCCGAGACGCCAACCCCGCACCGCCGGGTCCTGGCCGTCCTGGAGTTCCTGGCCGCCCAGAAGGAGTCCCGATGACACCCGCACAGCCCACGCCTCCGGCGCCACCACAGGACGCTGCCACCTGGCCCGCTGAGCCGCCCTCGCCCGCCGGCCCGACGCCCGTCACCCCGAATGTCGCAGCCGCCGTGCCGGTTGCCGTCGTCGACCACCTCCGACGGGTGCCCGAGCGGCCGCTGTGGATCGCCGCCGGACTCGCGCTGCTGGCGCTCGTAGCCGGTGGAACGGGCGTGGCCACCTGGGTAAACGTCACCCGCCACAGCGTCGCCCAAACGAGCACGTATGCCGCGGACGTCGTGGACCTGCGCTCTCTCGGGAGCCAGGACGTGACCGTGATCGGGAGCGACCGCACCGACATCATCGTCACCGTGCAGGTCACCTGGTCAGGATCGCCGGACAGCCCGCCCGTCTCCGCGGGACAGGTGACCGGCGGGATCCTCAGCCTGGACAACCCGTGCCTCGGCACCCGATGGCCGTGTTGGGCGGACTACCGGGTGGAAGCCCCGCGGGCGACCGCGGTTCGCTGGACCGCCGGCAGCGGAGACCTGTCAGTCACGTCGGTCGCGTCCCTCGTCGGCCAAGGCGGCAGCAGCGACGTCACGGTCCGCGACGTGCCCAAGGTCGAGGTCACGACGAGTAGCGGTGATGTCGATGTATGCCGCGTGAGCACTTCCCTCTCGATCCGCACCAGTTCAGGAGACGTGGACGCGTGCGAGGTGCGCACGGAAGCCGCAACCGTGCAGACCTCCTCCGGGGACGTCCGCGTGGACGGCGCTCCCGCCAGGCTCACGGTGGACACGACGTCCGGGGATGTCGTGCTCACCCTCGGTGCGGACCAGCGTTACGACGTCCGGACCTCGACCGCCACGGGGGACGTCTCGGTGAAGGCGACCACGGACCGCAGCTCGTCCCGGGTCGTCCAGGTCACCACCAAGACGGGGGACATCACCGTCCGGTGAGCCTCCGGCCCGACAAGCCACACCAGGAGCTCGTCGATAACCGGTTGACGACGACACGTCCGGACGGTAGGAAAGACCTTCCCCCTTCTGCACCGGAGGTGTCCTGCCATGCCTGCCGACCACCCTCCCGATCCCACCGACACCCCACCTGCCGCTCCCCTCACCGGCACCGTGACCGGCGATGACCTCGGCCGGGAGCAGCGCTATCTCGACCACGCCCGGGCCGAGCTGGCGCGGATGCGCGCCAAGACTGAAGCGTTGCGGGACAACGCGATCGGCGGCGACAAGGTCTCGTCGGAGTTCCTCGCCCTCACCCTGCACCGACGGGTCCAGTCGCTCGCCGACGACCCGACCTCCACCCTCTTCTTCGGTCGCCTCGACCTCGACCACGCCGCACACGGCACCGAGCGCTGGTATGTCGGCCGCCGTCACATCAACGACGATCGCGGTGACCCGGTCGTCATCGACTGGCGGGCCGAGCTCTCGACGGCCTTCTACCGTGCGTCACACACCGCCCCCATGGGGGTGCGACGCCGACGCCGGTTCGGGGTCGACAAGGGGAGGCTCACGGCATACGAGGACGAGCATCTGGCCGACCCGACCGAAGGTGAGCGGCGCAGCGCGATCCTGCAGGCCGAGATCGAGCGGCCCCGCGTCGGCCCGATGCGCGACATCGTCGCGACCATCCAGCCCGAGCAGGACGAGATCGTGCGCTCTGACCTGGCGACGAGTGTCTGCGTCCAGGGCGCGCCTGGCACCGGCAAGACCGCCGTCGGCCTGCACCGCGCGGCGTGGCTGCTCTATGCCCACCGCGATCGGCTGTCCCGGGCCGGGGTGCTCGTCGTCGGCCCCAACCGTGCCTTCCTCGACCACATCGGCGCCGTGCTGCCGGCCCTCGGCGAGGTCGAGGTCCACCACACGACCGCGGCCGCGCTGGTCGGCGGCACGGCTGCGCGTGGGGTCGACGCCACGGACACCGCTGTCCTCAAAGGGGATCCGCGGATGGCTGAGCTGTTGCGGCGGGCGGTGTGGTCACACGTCGGCACCGCGACCGAGCCACTGGTCGTGCCTCGCGGTGCGCGCAAGTGGCGGGTAGCGGCATACCTCGTCGCGGACGTCCTCGACGAGCTGCGCGAGCGGGGAGTGCGCTACGGCGCGGCCGGCGCGATGCTCCCCCAGCGCCTGGCCCACCTCGTGTTGCTCGCGATGGAGCGCGCCGGTGAGTCGCCCGACGACCGCGTGCAGGACGCGGTCGCGCGCAGCACAGTGGTGCGGCAGTATGCCGCGTCGCTCTGGCCCGCGGTCGACCCCAAGGCCGTCCTGCATGCCCTCTGGTCGGACGCGGGTGTCCTCGGTCGCCATGCCGAGGGGCTGTTGACATCGCATGAGCAGCGAATCCTTCTGTGGGACAGCCCTCCTCGGACGCGCTCGGCGACGCGGTGGTCCCCTGCTGACCTCGTCTTGCTCGACGAGCTGGCCGATCTGATCGAGCGCACCCCGAGCCTCGGCCACGTCATCCTCGACGAGGCCCAGGACCTTTCGCCCATGCACCTGCGCGCCGTGGGCCGACGCTGCTCGACCGGTTCGGCGACCATCCTCGGCGACATCGCCCAGGGGACGACCCCGTGGGCGACTGCCTCGTGGACCGAGTCGTTGGAGCACCTCGGCAAGCCGGAGGCGGTCGTCGAGGTGCTCGACCGCGGCTTCCGGGTGCCCGCCGCAGTCATCGCGTATGCCGCCCGCCTCCTCCCGCACATGGCGCCCGGGCTCGGGGTCCCCGAGTCGGTGCGTGACCACCCAGGGGATCTGGTCATCGAACACGTCGATGATCGGGACCTGCACGCGGCTGTCGTGACGGCGGTCCGCGCGGCGATCGCCCAGCCAGGGTCGGTCGGGGTCATCGCGGCGGACTCCTCGGTGGCCCTATTGTCGAAGGCCCTGTCCCGCAACGGAATCGATCACGGCACGCTCGGTCTTGACCACGGCGATGTCGAGCACCAGGTCGACCTCGTCCCCGCCACCGTGGCCAAAGGTCTGGAGTTCGACCGAGTCGTCGTCGTCGAGCCGAGCGCCATCGCCGCGGCCGAGCCGGACGAGCGGACCGGCCTGCGTCGGCTCTATGTCGTCCTCACCCGCGCCGTGTCCGGGTTGCACATCGTCCACTCACAGCCCCTTCCCGCCCCGCTGGTGGGAGACTGACGCGCGTGCCCGCGCTCATCAGTTGGTGGAGACAGGATCTCGCCGAGCTCGTCCCTCACGCCCTCGACGACGCGGTCCAGGCCGCCGGGACCGACCTGCTACGCCGGTGGGCCGAGCCGCAGCGCCACTACCACCGCACGACCCACCTGGTGGAGATCTTCTGGGCGTTGGAGGAACTCGAGGATGTCGAGGAGATCGACTCCCGCACAGCGCTGCTCGGTCGCCTCGGCGGTTGGTTCCACGACGCCGTCTACCACCCCCTGGCGGTTGCTGGAGCCAACGAGGGCGACAGCGCCTTGCTCGCGGTCCGGGTTTTGACCGACCTCGGCGCCGATGCCGCCGACGTCGCCGCGGTCGAGCGCGTGGTCCGGTTGAGCGCCACCCACTCCGGAGACTCGCTGACCTCCCTCGACCGCGCCTTCCTCGATGCAGACCTGTGGATCCTCAGCTCAGACCCTGACCGGTTCGACGCCTACTGCGAGCAGGTCCGGCAGGAGTATGCCGCCGTCCCCGACACGGCATACCGGGCGGCCCGGGCCGAGGTGCTGCGAACGTTCGCCGAGCGTCCTCGCCTGTATCTCACGGATTTCGCTGCGGCACAATGGGAGCCGCAGGCGCGCGTCAACCTCGACCGAGAGATCGACCGCCTGGCGGGGCCCGACATCGACGGAGTGTGACCCGATGACCCACGCGGTGAGCCTGGAGCACGTCGACCTCGCCATGCCGGACGGCACGTGCGACGCCTACCTGGCGCACCCGACCGCCGCGGGCCCCTGGCCCGGCGTGCTGTTCATCATGGACGCGATCGGGTTGCGCCCCCGGATCGCCGACATGGTCGAGCGGGTCGCCTCCTGGGGGTATGCCGTCCTGGCCCCCAACACGTTCTACCGGGTCGGCCGACAGCCGCTTGTCGACCCCGCGCTGCTGACCGTCGAACGGCAGGCCGATCGGATGGCCCTCTTCGGCACTCTCATCCCGTCGCTCACCACGGCGCTGTGGGCCGTGGACGGACCGGCATACCTCGAGCATCTGGCCGACCTCGCAGTGACGGACGCGGGCCTGCCCTTCCGGGTTGTGGGCTACTGCATGGGCGGACGCCTCGGGCTGACCCTCGCCGCCGCACTGCCCGAGCGGGTCGGCGTCGTCGCGGGCTTCCACCCGGGCGGCCTCGTGACCGACGCTGCCGAGAGCCCTCACACGGTGCTCGACCGGGTGCGGGGCAGGGTCTACTTCGGGTATGCGGACAACGACGGGTCGATGTCCGCGGACGCCCAGGCGACCATGGCCTCGGCCGCGACGGCTGCCGGGTGCGACCTCACCGGGGAGCTGTATGCCGGTGCGGCACACGGCTTCACGATGGCCGACCTCCCGGCATACAACGCCGCCGCCGAGGCACGGCACTGGCGCGAGTTGGAGCGGGTCTTCGCAGCGCGGTGACTCGGTCAGGCATCGCGCGCCGGGCCGTTCAGAGCCAGACCGCGGATGGCCGGCCTGGTCGCGCCGATAAGGAACGTCACCACGACGATGACCATCGCGCCGATCTGCACGTCCTGCGGGCCAACCCACGAGCTGGCCGGGCCCGCTGCCAGCTGCCCGATCGGCATGGCCACGAAACTGAAGAACCCGTCGATCGCCATGATCCGCGACAGCATGGCCTCGGGGACCTTCTCCTGGACAGTGAGGTTCCACGCGAGGTTGATGAGGCAGAAGCCACATCCGCTGACAAGGAATGCGACCGACAGTGGCAGCACCTTGGCTGCGAAGGCCAGCGCGAGCATCGGCGCGGCGCTGGCCAGGAAGCCGTATTGGCAGGCCAACAACGGGCGCCTGATGGTCACGCGCGACAGCACGAAAGCAAAGGCAAACAGTCCGAGGGCTTCCGCGGATTGCGCCAACCCCCAACCCTCCGCCCCCACAGTCGCTTTGGCGATCACCGGCCCCAGCACCGTGATGGCCCCGCTGTGGACCGCGTTGAAGACCAGCGACAGGCTGGCCACCGGCAGCACCCACCCGAGAGATCGAGCGAACGACCACCCCGCCCGGAAGTCGGCCAGCACGCTCTCCCCGGCGTCAGGCCGAGCGTTGTCCGGCAGGCGCAGCAGGGTGAGGAAGATGGCGGCGACGAAGAAGGTGGCGGCGTCGACGAGCAGCGCCCAGCCCGGGCTGCTCACCGCAACGATGATCCCGGCCACGGTCGGACCGAGGACCCGCAGCGCGCTTTGGGCCTGACCCAGCATCAGATAGGCAGCCTTGCGGTCGGCCTCCGGCAGCAGGATCGGAACCATGCCGTGGAAGGCGGGATAGTTCACCGCAACGGCGGTGCCGCCGATGAACTGCAGCACGACGAGATGCCAGATCTGCGCGGTGCCGGTGAGGATGAGGGCGGCCGAGATCAGTTGGGTGACGCCCTCGATGAGGTTGCACCCGCGCAGCACCAGGGCCCGTGGCAGGCGGTCGGCCAGTGCGCCGCCGATGAGCATGAACCCCACCATCGGCACCGTCCAGGCAGCCACGACCACCCCCAGCGCCGTCGGCGAGTTGTCGATGTGCAGGACCGCGAAGGCGAGCGCGAGCCCCGACATCGACGAGCCGGCGGTGTTGATCGTCTCCCCGAAGAAGAACCACCGGAAGTTCGTGTGTCGCAGTGGGCCCCAGCGCGTGGGAAAGGTCACCCGCCGACCGCCGAGCGAGGGCAGGATCGGGTCACGTCAGCCACCTTAGGTAGCCCTCGGCCGCCGAGGCGACAGGTTTCGCCGTGGGCTGACAGTGGCCCGGTCGTCGTCTCATGGACCCAGATCGAACAGGTATGCCGCCAGCGGCCACCAGAACCGCTCACGGCACAACTCGCGGAACTCGTCGTGCGAGACCCACCGGGCGGCATCGACGTCATCGCCCGGGGTGACTGTCGGGCGAGCCGCCAAGAGGTCGGCGAGGAAGACCTGGACCAGGGGGCGCGGCGCGGCCCAATGGGCCGGGTCGCTGACGGTCAGCCGCTCATAGCCGCATGGAACGAGAGTGGTGGGCTCGAGGGTCAGGCCGGTCTCCTCAGCCAGCTCCCGAGCAGCGCATTCGGCGACACTCTCCCCTGGCTCTCGGCGCCCGCCCGGACAGTCCCAAGAACCACGCCGGATCGAATGCACCAGCAGGAAGCTCTTGTTGCGGTCCCGAACGATCGTGGCTGCCGCGCCCGTGCCGAGGTCGGGGGTGGGCAACGATGAGGCCACCAAGTCGATGTCCGCGATGACGCCCGCCCCGATCGGCACGCCGAGCCATCGGTGAATCCCCCTCTCACCCTTGCGTTTTCGCAACCGCAGGCCACTCGCGTTAACCCGGCGGGCAAGCTCCACGCCCGTGACGGGAGTCGCCCCGGCGGCCACGCACGCGGCATACCGGCGCTCCGGGACGTCGTAATGGTCCCCGTCGAAGGCGCCGCGTGGCACGCCGACGCGCGCCGCGAAGTCGTGCAACTCCTCGAACGAGGCGTCGCTGACCAGATGCGCAAAGACGGTGCCGTGGGCCGCCCAGATCGGGATGTCGATGAGGATCATCGCCGCTCACGCTAGCCGGTCCACATCGAGGGGGCCTGTGGATAACTTCTGCGGGGTGTCGACGAAAACGCCTACCGTCGGAGGCGACCCGGACGACGTGTCCGGGACCCATCCGCGCAGCACCGTCGGGGGCGGCGCGGCGACACCGAGGAGCACCCATGGCGTTCACCGTCGACACCGATCGGATCCACGTCGCATCGGCTGACATCGGCCGGATCGCCGGCGACATCGAGGCGTCCGTCGCCGAGATGACCAGCCGACTGTCCAGCCTGTCGAGCAGCTGGACCGGCACCGCCGCGACGGAGTGGCAGTCCGTCCTCGCTGAATGGCGGACCCTGCAGACCCGGCTTCGCGAAGACCTCGTCACCATCGGCCAGCTCACCGCCCGGGCGGGCACGAGCTACCAGCAGACCGAGGACGCGATCCGGGGCTTGTTCGTCCACTGAGGGCGCCGGTTGCCTTTCGTGGTGAGCAGCCCGCGAGTCCGGTATGCCGCGGCGCGGAGGCCCGCGGCATACCGGATCGTGGGTCTGTGGCTGGGAGTCCACTAGCATCGCGGCTCGTGTGGTACTGGTTCCTCAAGTTCGCGGTCGTCGGCCCGATCCTCAAACTGGCCTACGCTCCGCGTTGGCTGGGGAAGGAGAACCTCCCGCGCTCGGGGGGCTACGTGTTGGCGGCCAACCACACCGGTGTCATCGAGACGGCGATCGTGCCGTTCGGGGTGCGCCGGCGGGTGACCTTCGTGGCCAAGAGCAAGTACTACCGGGGCTCCGGCGCCAAGGGGCGTCTGCTCGCGTGGTTCCTCAAGGCCATCGGACAGGTGCCGATCGAGCCCGCCTCTGCGGAAGCCGCCCAACCGGCGCTCGACGCGGCACGCGAGATCCTGCGCCGCGGTGACGTGTGGGGCATCTTCCCTGAGGGCACCCGCTCGCCGGACGGCCGGATGTATCGCGGCCGCACCGGCGCGATGCGTGTCGCGCTGCCCATGGGCGTGCCGGTCATCCCCGCCGCGGTGTCGGGCGCGCACGGCAGTGGCCCGCGCTGGACGTGGGGCAAGGGCACGAGCCAGCGGATCACGGTGACCTACCTGCCGCCGCTGGACACCTCGCCGTGGGTCGGCCGCGAGGACGACCCGACCGCGTGGCGCGAGGCCACCGAGGCGCTGATGGCTCGGATCCGCGAGGTGACCGGCCAGGAGTATGCCGATCGCTACCCCACCCGCGAGGAACTGCGCGCCCGCGACGGCCACTAGTGGGGTCAGGTCTCTGCGCCGGGGTCCCGTCGATAGTCAACGTCGTCGGCGAAGCGGGCTCGGATCTCGCTGAACCGCAGCAGGAACGCCTGCTCGTCCAAGCCCTTCCGGCGCAACCACCGACCTACCTCGCCGTTGCACTTGCTCGTGTTGCACGAGCGGCAGGCAGGGACAACATTCCCCACGGTGTAGCGCCCGCCTCTGGAGATCGGCAGGACGCAGTCACGCTGGAGATCGTCGGGCGAGCCGCAATAGGCACAGGCGCCCCACGCGCCCAGCAGGGCCGACCACTGGGTGTCGGTGAGATCGTGGACAACGCCTTGCATCCGTCGCTTGCGGCGCTTGGCTGACCGGGCGCGGCGGCTCGTGACGGGCATGCTCAATAGGCTAGGTCCGGCTGAGTGCCGGCCCGCTGGGACACGCCTGGGTTAGTAGCCGTCGGCGAGCGGGAAACCGTCGGCGTGCCACTCGCGTCGCAGCCGCTCCAGGGAGTCCACCTCGACCGCGCCCGGGAGGGTGAGCAGGTCGTCCACCAGCGCGTCGCTGCCACCGACGATGGTGACGACGACGTCGATCTCGACGCCCGAGCACCACTGTCGGGATCTCGGCCAGAACAGACTCGGCCCGTGGCTGCCCGCCCAGTTGTCCGTCGTCGCCACCGGGGCCGGCCCCAACTCCTCGAACGTGGCCCCGAACAGCAGGTGCCCCCGGTGCGGCGGGCTGAACCGAGGCGCGTTCACCACGTCGACCGGCAAGGTGGGTCCCATCCGCACCACCGGCGCGTCCCATCTGCCCGGGCCCTGCCAACTCATCGCCATACCACCGGTGACCAAGCCCCAGCCCTCCCACAAGGCCGCCACGCAGTCGCCAGGGTCGTCAGTATGCCGCCCGAGCACCTCCCGAAGCGTGGCCGCCAACGTGGGGTCGAGTTCCCCGTCGCTGGCCTGGTCCGCGGTGGGTGGGAGCACGGCATACCGGGGCCACTGCGAGCCGACCACCCCGCCGACCGTGCCGAAACTGCTGAGGTAGGGCAACAGCCAGTCGCCCTCGGAAGCGGCGACGACCGGCCGCTCACTCCACGCGCGGGCCACGTCAGCCGGCCGGACGGGGATGCCGGCGCGGATCGTGCACCCCGTATGCCGCCCAATAGCCGGCCCAGCAGGCCAGGGCCATGAACCACATCGCGGCGAACCGGATCGGCAGATCGGCGCGCTGCCACCCGGGCATGAGGATCGACATCTGGCACAGAAACGCCAGCACGGCCGCCGCCGTGGTCACTGTCCCGACCACCCGGTGCCCGCGACGGGCGACGAAGAGGCCGAGCACGGCATACCCGATGGTCACGAACTGGACCACCCGCCACTCAGTGTCGTAGGAGCCTTGCCGCGCAATGGCGCTCCACCCGGCGAAGAAGCCGAACGCCAGGGCAAGGGAGGCGAGCAGCAGCGCCGACGCGGACCGGAAGGTGAGCCCGCTGCGTCGCGGGTCGGCCCACGCGCGGGCCGCCGCCTCGACCACCCCGATCACCGTCGACGGCGTGAGTGAGGTGCCCTCCAGAAGCGCCCGGTATGCCGCCCCATGCCGACGACGCCACCACGGCGGGAACAACCAGACCAGCCAGCCCTGCATGAGAGGGACCATACGCCGAAGGGGCGGCCCCGGCATCCGGGACCGCCCCACTCGTCATGCTGTTCAGTTCGGCGTCGTCGGCCGGCCATGCCGTCGTGACGAGCGCCTCACCTCATGCTCAGAAATCCGGACTCTAGAAGTCCATCCCACCCATGCCGCCGTCGCCGCCCGGCATCGCCGGCGCTGCCTTCTCCGGCTTGTCGGCGATGACCGCCTCGGTGGTGAGGAACAGCGCAGCGATGGACGCGGCGTTCTGCAGCGCCGACCGGGTCACCTTGACCGGGTCGATGATGCCGGCCTTGACCAGGTCCTCGTATTCGCCGGTCGCGGCGTTGAGGCCCTCGCGCGGGCTGCCCAGGTTGCGGACCTTCTCGACGACGACGCCGCCCTCGAGGCCGGCGTTGACGGCGATCTGCTTGAGCGGAGCCTCGGCGGCGACGCGAACGATGTTCGCGCCAGTGGCCTCGTCACCCTCGACCTTGAGCGACTCGAACGCCTTCTTGACCGCCTGGATGAGGGCCACGCCACCACCGGCGACGATGCCCTCCTCGACGGCAGCCTTCGCGTTGCGAACGGCGTCCTCGATACGGTGCTTGCGCTCCTTGAGCTCGACCTCGGTCGCCGCGCCGGCCTTGATGACCGCCACACCGCCCGCGAGCTTGGCCAGACGCTCCTGAAGCTTCTCGCGGTCGTAGTCCGAGTCGGACTTCTCGATCTCGGCCTTGATCTGGGCGATCCGGCCCTCGATGGCCGAGCGGTCCTCGGACGCCTCGACGATCGTCGTCTCGTCCTTGGTGACGACGACCTTGCGGGCGCGACCGAGAAGGTCCAGGTCCGCGGAGTCGAGCTTGAGGCCGACCTCCTCGGAGATGACCTGACCACCGGTGAGGATGGCGATGTCGCCGAGCATGGCCTTGCGACGGTCACCGAAGCCGGGGGCCTTGACGGCGACCGACTTGAAGGTGCCACGGATCTTGTTGACGACCAGGGTCGCCAGCGCCTCACCGTCGAGGTCTTCGGCGATGATGAGCAGCGGCTTGCCCGACTGCATGACCTTCTCGAGGATCGGCAGCAGGTCCTTGACCGACGAGATCTTCGAGTTGACGACCAGGACGTAGGCGTCCTCAAGGACGGCCTCCATCCGCTCGGCGTCGGTGACGAAGTAGTGCGAGATGTAGCCCTTGTCGAACCGCATGCCCTCGGTCAACTCCAGCTCGAGGCCCATGGTGTTGGAGTCCTCGACGGTGATGACGCCTTCCTTGCCGACCTTGTCCATGGCCTCAGCGATGAGGTCACCAATCTGCTGGTCAGCCGCGGAGATAGCCGCGGTAGACGCGATCTGCTCCTTGGTCTCGACGTCGATCGCCGTGGCAAGCAGTTCCTTGACGACGGCGTCGACAGCCTTCTCGATGCCCCGCTTCAGGGCCATCGGGTTGGCGCCGGCCGCGACGTTACGCAGGCCCTCGCGGACCATCGCCTGGGCGATGACGGTCGCCGTCGTCGTGCCGTCGCCGGCGACGTCGTCGGTCTTCTTGGCGACCTCCTTGACCAGCTCGGCGCCGATCTTCTCGAAGGGGTCCTCCAGCTCGATCTCCTTGGCGATGGACACACCATCGTTGGTGATCGTGGGGGCGCCCCACTTCTTCTCGAGGACGACATTGCGGCCCTTGGGACCGAGGGTCACCTTGACGGCGTCGGCGAGGGTGTTCATCCCCCGCTCGAGACCGCGGCGGGCCTCCTCGTCGAACGCGATGATCTTGGCCATTCGGGTGGTTCCTCCCACGCGAAACGAAGGGATGGCCACGCGGTGCCCGCGACGGACGGCACGGCATACCGGCGCTCCTTGCCGCGCCAGCGGGCCGCACCTCACCTGAGTGGCCGTGAGTTATCACTCTCAGGGGGAGAGTGCTAACGCCATTATTGGCACTCTCCTAGGGAGAGTGCAAACGCCAGCCCCATCCGCTGCGCCCGACCCCGGCCCTGGTCTGCCGCACCCACCCCGGGAGCCCGTATGCCGCCTCCCCGCCCGGGTATGCCGCCTCCCCGCAGCCCCTCCTCACCTTTGGCCTCGATACCTCCCCCCGCGAGCACCTCTTCCCCGCCACGCGAGCACCTTCTTCCCCGCCCCGCGAGCACCTCTTCCCCGCCCCGCGAGCTGCATCCCTTTGCCCGCCCCGCGAGCTGCATCCGGTTGCCCGCCACGTGTTTGCGAGCCTGCGCATCATGACGGCGCCCATGACGGCGCGCCCACTGCTCCTGCAACGACAGCGGCGGCGCCATCATGAGCGCCGTCATGTGGCGCCGCGCCCAGACCACTGCGCGGGGGCGCCTATCCACTGCCCTCGCCGGGCCACCACTGCGCGGGGGCGCCAACCCACTGCCCTCGCCGGGCCCCCACCACCGCGCGGGGGCGCCTATCCCCTGCCCTCGCCGGGCCACCACTGCGCGCGGGCGCCCTTGCCGGGGCCAGGGTCCGATATCCCAACCACTACCTAGGGCCCTCACGCGGGTCTATCCACACCCCCACGGCAGTTCGTCGCACCGTCCACAGGGCGAAGGCTTGCCCTAGCCGCCGAACTCCGCGCCGGGAGACTCGTCGTGTGGATCTCGACGACCCGACGCGATGGCTGTTGCGTGACCAGCTCGGCCTGCTCACCCGAGCCCAACTCAGGGACGGCGGCGTGAGCGACGCTGCGGTCCGCTGGCACCTGGGTCGACACTGGCGAATCGTTCTCCCAGGGGTCTACCAACTTGATCGGCGACCGACGGTTCGACTGCAGAGAGAGGTGGCCGCCCTTCTCCTCGCGGGCCCCGGAGCAGCCCTCAGCGGGCTCACCGCCGCGGCCCGCTTTGGTCTCCAGTCCGCAGATCCCGGCGACACCGTGCATGTCGTCGTCCCAGCACCCCGGCGCGGCAGACGAGTGGCTTGGGCGAGCCTGGCCCGAACCCATCGGCCCGATCCCCTCGCCGTGACACGTGGCGCTCTTGTGCTGACCAGTCCCGCCCGAGCCGTCCTCGACGCCGCAACGCAGAGTGGCGCGAGGAGCACGGCGACGGCCATTGGCATTGAGGCCGTTCAGCGGCGTCTCGTCACCATCGACGAGTTGGTGCACGAGCTCTCCCAACGCAACCGCCGAGGATCAGCACTCGCCGGACTGGCCGTGCAGGCCGCCAGCACCGGGTCGTGGTCGCCTCCGGAAGCCATCCTGCTGCGAGCCGTGGAACAGTCGAGGGTGCTCCCGCAGGTGTGGCCCAACCCTGAGTTGCGCGTCGGACACACCCGACTCACCACCCCCGACCTCTGGTTCGACGATGTCGCCCTCGCCGTCATGGTGCACTCGCGCCGCTTCCACTCTGCCGGGGAAGCCTGGGACGCGACCGTCGAGGCCGATGCCGACCTCACTGCGGTGGGCATCGTGGTGGTCGGGGTCACGCCGAACCGCATTCACCGCAATCTGGCCGGCGTGGTGTCACGCATCGAACGCACCTACCTGAGTGCCCGACGGCGCCCCCGCCCGCCAGTCACCACCGCGCGCCGGAGCCTGCTGGAGCCATCAACTGGTGGACGTTCCGCCTAGGGCTGCACTGCCCACCTCAACGGTGAAGCATCCGCGAGGCCGTCCCGCCGGTGCCCACCTCCACCGCTGGACGTCCCGCCAACCTGTCCCGCACCCGCAACTGCTGCCTCGACGGCAGGCGAACCCACGCCCACCGCATCCGCCCGGCGCCTCGACCACGCCCAGATCCCGGCCGATGCACCTACGTTGACCAGCCGCGCGGCATGACGGCGCCTATGACGGCGCCGCTACTGCTGCTCCAACGACAGTGCTCGCGCCCCCATCAGCGCCGTCACGTGTCATCACTCGCTGCGGCACCCAAAGGGGCAGCCGGCGGCACACCGGCGCATGCGGGAGCGGCAAGCCGATGGGTCAGCGGGCGGCATACCGAGTGACGAAGCGGCGCAGGATCGTGGCGGGCCACTGCACCTCCCGCTCCCGCGCAACCGCCTTGAGCGCCTCCGCCTCCTCGGGCGGGAAGTAGCCATACGTCCGGTAGGCGTCGATGCGCGTCTGCAGGCTCGCCGCGTCCAGCTCGGGGTGGAACTGCGTCGCATACACGTTCGCCCCCACCCGGAAGGCCTGCACCGGGCACGCAGCCGACGTCGCGAGCACGACCGCGTGCGGCGGCGTCACCGACAGCGCTTCCTTGTGCCCGCCGAACGCCTCGAACTGCTCCGGCAACCCTGTGAACAGCGGATCGGCCTGCCCCGCCTCGGTCACCGTCACCGGCATCCGTCCCACCGGCTCGCCGAACGACCGATCCACGATGCCGCCCTGGTGCGTGCCGAGCACGCCGATGCCGTAGCACAGCCCGAGGAACGGCAGATCCTGCGCCACGACGACGTCAAGCAGCGACTCGAGCTCGGCCTCGACCCGCACCTGCGCGTCGGACTTCTTGCCCTCCGGATCGCTGCGCTGGAACGGTCCGCCGCCGAGGATCACCCCGCTGTATGCCGTCGGGTCCAGATCGCCCACCGGCGCCTGTTCCATCCGCACCCGGTGCAGCTGGCTCGCGTCGAGCCCGCCGAGACGCAAGATCGACGCGTACTCGTCGTCCGCAGCAGCATCCTCGGCCCGGATGGCCAACAGCAGGAAGGGCTTCACGGCGACCCAGGGTAGGCGCCCACCCCGCACCCGCGCGGCTCCCGCTCGCGGGCTGGACGGCATACCGTGTCGTTCCATGGCTCGGGTGACGCGGCGGCTACGGACGACCCGGTATGCCGCGGGCTCACCTCCCCGGGTCCGCGAGGACGTCGTGGCGGTCGAGGAACCGTTGCAGATCCGGCTGCGATCGTGGGCCGGGGAGAGCCGGGACCTCAGCGTGACGATGCGCACGCCGGGCGACGACTTCGACCTGGTGGCCGGATTCCTCGTCGGCGAGGGCATCGTGCGCGCGGCCGAGGACCTCGCGACGATGCGCTACTGCGCAGGGACCGACGAAGCAGGTGAGCAGACCTTCAACGTTATCGACGCCACCCTGGCTGCCGGGGTGGCGTTGCCGCCGAGCCGCGCCGAGCGCCAGGTGACGACGACGAGCGCGTGCGGGATCTGTGGGACGACGTCGATCTCGGACGTGGTGCGGGCCGCGCCGGCGTGGCCCCCGGACGACACCATCGTGTCGCTGGACGTTCTGCTGGGGTTGCCCCAGCGGTTACGGGAGCAGCAGTCGGTGTTCGAGCGCACGGGCGGCGTCCATGCCGCCGGGCTCTTCGGCGTGAGCCCCGCCGGTGCCGAATTGCTCTGTCTCCGTGAGGATGTAGGTCGCCACAACGCCGTCGACAAGGTGGTCGGGTGGGCCCTGCGAGAGGGCCGCATGCCGCTCACCGGCACCGTCCTGCAGGTCAGCGGCCGGGCGTCGTTCGAGTTGGTGCAGAAGGCGCGGCAGGGCGGCATACCGATCCTCGCGGCCGTCGGCGCGCCGTCGTCGCTGGCCGTCGAGCTCGCCGAGGAGGCCGACCTGACCCTTGTGGGGTTCAGCCGCGGCAGCAGCCTCAACGTCTACACCCACGCCCATCGGGTCTCCGGCTAGACGTCCGACGAAAGCACCCTCGACGTCACCGCGGGGTCGTGCTCACCCGACCGTCCGCGCCCATCTCCCAATGGGGCAGACCGGGATCTGGCTCGCTGATGGAGGAGCGGGTCTGGTCCCAGATCCGCACCGACACCCCCGGACCGACGAAGACATGGACCCAGGTCTCGCACCTGCGCACCGCCTGCTCCCAACCGACCACCGGATCGGCGAACACCTCGAGGCCGCCCTCGGTGACCTCCCACCACGGCGGGCTGGGGGAGGGCAACACACACGATCGTTCGAGCCACATCGCGCCCTCGCCGGAGACCCGGTCACTGCGGACTACCTCGACCCAGGTGTCACCGGCGTTGATCATGACCTCCGAGATCGGAGTGGACCAGTCCTGGAACCGTTGGTATTCCACGACGCTGTGCCGCAGCCCGAGAGCCTCGGCCGCCCACGAGGAGGGCAGGACCAGGGCGCCCAGCACCACGACCAGGCCCGTCGCACGCAACCACCGCAGCCGGGTTCGGCTGGGGCGGAATGATGTTGGGTCAGCCACGGCCCTCTCCCAAGTAGCGCAGCACGGCCAGCACCCGGCGATGCTCACCCATGTCGGCATATAGCCCGAGCTTGCCGAAGATGCTCGACACGTTCTTCTCGACGGCTCCTTCTCCGATGACCAGGTCCGCGGCGATGCCGGCATTGGACCGGCCCTGGGCCATCGCCGCCAGGACCTGCCGCTCCCGCGCGGTGAGACTCGCCAGCGGATCGGTATGCCGTGCCCGGGCCAAGAGTTGGGCGACTACCTCAGCGTCCAAGGCTGTCCCTCCCCGAGCGACCCGGCGGAGCGCATCGACGAACTCGAGCACATCCGCCACCCGGTCCTTGAGCAGGTACCCCACCCCGCCGGGCTGATCGGAGAGCAGCTCGACGGCATACCGCTCCTCGACGTACTGCGAGAGCACGAGCACCCCTACCTGCGGCCAGCGGTGACGGATCACCACTGCGGCACGCAAGCCCTCGTCGAGGTATGCCGGCGGCATCCGGACGTCGACGACGCACACGTCGGGGACCTGCTCCGCGACCGCCCGCAACAGTGCTTCACCGTCGCCGACCGCAGCGGTCACCCGCAGCCCCTGCTCCTCAAGCAAGCGAACCAGGCCCTCGCGCAACAGGACCGAGTCTTCGGCGACGACAACACGCAACGGCTCAGCCACCACCGGGCACCTCGATCGTCAGCACGGTCGGGCCCCCGGGAGGACTGACAACGGTCAGCGATCCGTCGACCCCGGAGAGCCGGTCCATGATCCCCTGAAGCCCGGTCCCCCTACTCGCATCGGCGCCACCGTGGCCGTCGTCTGTGATGGTGCTGACGACGATCCCCCCGGCCCGCCTGATCGCGACCGAAGCCCGTCCGGCGCCCGAGTGCTTCGCGACGTTGGTCAGCGCCTCGACGATGGCGAAATAGATCGTGGCCTCGGCCCCGGGCGGCGGACGCACCGGCAGGTCGACCACGACATCGACCGGGACAGGGGACCGCGCGGCCACGGCAGATAGTGCGGCGTCCAGACCCCGATCCGTGAGGACAGGAGGATGCAGTCCGCGAGTGAGATCACGCAGTTCAGCTGTGGCAGAGCGTGATTCGGCCTTGGCCTGGGCGATGAGGTCCGCCACTTCGGGATCTCGATCTCCAAGTCGCGCCTGCGCCCTGCCCAGCAGGATCGTCATCGCGACGAGCCGCTGTTGGGCGCCGTCATGCAGGTCGCGCTCGATCCGCTGCCGCTCCCGTTCGGCGGCGTCGACGACGAGCAGTCGGCTCGCTGTCAGGGCGTCGACTCGCTCCTCAAGGAGCGCCTCCCGCCCTCCAAGCAGGGAGCCAGCGAGCCTGGACTCGGCCGCGCCCAATCCCCGGATAGCCGGCGCGACGGCCAGACGCAGCCACGCGAGGAGCCCCAACGCACCGATCACGGGCCAGAACTGCGCCACCGACGCCGGGAGTCCGGCGACGACGTCGCTGACCGGGAAGACCCATCCCGACCAGCCGGCGACGAGGCCTGCGGCCACCGTCAGGGGTATGCCGAGCAGTGGCACAAGCAGGGCGATCTCGATGAGGGAGACGAGTGGCCGCACCAGCCAGTAGCCGACCGCGGCACGCTCACGCTTGTTCAAAGCCACCCGGCCCTCCGGCTCCGACGAGCGCCGGAGCACGCGAGGGGACTGCGGAATGTCGATGACCACGTCGAGCAGTTCGGCGAACCTCACGGCCTCAGCCCGCGCCGACCAGCGAACCACGGCGTCGCGCAGGGCCCCGGCCCGAGCGCCATCGCGGGACAGCAGACGCCCCAAGCCCCACGCGGTGAGCACTCCCAGGACGACGACCGGGCCGGCCACCCCGGACAGGAGCCCCAGCCCCAGGTGGGCCGTCACCCTCCACGGGAAACGACGCCGCCACCAGTTCGTCCGCACGTCCCTCCGTGATCGGTCAGC
The DNA here is from genome assembly GCA_016704565.1 of Candidatus Phosphoribacter baldrii. Lineage (GTDB taxonomy): Bacteria > Actinomycetota > Actinomycetes > Actinomycetales > Dermatophilaceae > Phosphoribacter > Phosphoribacter baldrii. Next base: position 1,275,370 of record JADIZV010000001.1, on the reverse strand, counting down.
GAGGTCGCCGGGGCGGTCCCAGGCTGCGGTCGTCATCCGCCGTCCATCCGATCGGGGGTCATGTCTCCCCCACGCTAACGACCCCAACACCGCCCGCCCAGGGTGCTGGCCCCCTCACCTGGGGTGGGACAGCCCGCCGGACGGCCCTCGGGTCTCGGCCGACAGCCGCCACGGTTTCCGGAGGACAGCCGCACAGACATGGACTCACGCCACGGCGACCGTCGAAGCATGACTCTTACACCCCCGACGCGGGTGCCGACGCTCACCCGCCGCGCCAGTCGGAAGCTCGTCGGGACCGTCGCAGCGACGGCCGTCGGAGCGGGCCTCCTGAGAGCCGGCTTGGCCCTGACCGAGCGTCCGTTGGACTTCCTCGTCTATCGACAGGCCGGCCAAGACGTGCTCCACGGGTTCTCCCCCTATCGGGATACCGGAGGCCTCCCGTTCACCTACCCGCCAGCCGCCGCATACCTCGCCGGGGTTTTCGCCCTTCTACCGGCCTGGCTCGGAGCCGCCGTGTTCGCGGGAGCCAACCTCGCGGCATACGCGCTGGTCGTCGTCCTGGTCGCCCGCCGATTGGGTATGCCGCGGTCCCACCAGTTCGTCTGGCTCGGGGCCGGCCTCGCGCTTGCACCGCTGGAGCGGCATCTGTCCCTGGGCCAGGTGAACCTCATGCTCATGGGGCTCGTGGTGATCGACCTGCTGGCGTTGCCGGCTCGGGGCCGAGGGGTACTTATCGGACTGGCCGCCGCCGTCAAGGTCGTGCCGGGAGTGTTTGTGCTCCTCCTGCTCGTCCGCGGGGAGCGCGCTGCGTCTGCCCGTGCGCTCGCAGTTGCGGCGACGATCACCGGCCTGGCCGCGGTCATCGACCCGTCCGCCAGCGGCCTCTACTTCGGGCAGCTGCTGTGGGATCCGGTGCGGGTCGGCGGCGTGACCTACCCCGACAACCAGTCGCTCGAAGGTGTCCTGGCGCGAGCCCTGGCGACGAACGCCCCGCCGTCCTGGGCCACGCTTCCCGTCCAGCTGCTGGCGCTGGCCCTCGCCGTCCTGGCGGCCCGACGGGCGCAGGCTGCCCAGGACCACGTCGGCGCGCTGGTCTGCCTCGCCTTGGGGGCCCTCTTGGCCAGCCCCGTGTCGTGGTCGCACCACTGGGTGTGGGTCGTTCCGGCAGGGATGTGGCTGTGGGTGCGTGCCCAGCACGCGCTCACGGCCGCGCTGGTCGCGCCGGCCCTGGTGGGGCCACTGACGCTCGCGGAGGCGGTCCACCCGTGGCCTTGGACGGGTATGCCGTGGCCGTGGCCGCCCTGGGGTCAGCTCGCCTGCGCCCTCCTGCCGCTCGGCGCCTTGGCGGTGTTGGTCGCCCGGCTGCGGTCAGAGGACGGATCGGAGGCGGGCGGCATACTCGGCCATCTCCTGGGGCGAGTCGTAGGGGACCCGCGGCCAGAGGAAACCCCGCAGGCCGTCGCCCTTGGTGCGCGGGATGACGTGTAGGTGCAGGTGGGGCACCGACTGGCTGACGACGTTGTTGGCGCAGACGAAACTGCCCTGAGCGCCCAGCCCCGCGACCATCGCCGTCGCCAGCCGACGACCGGCCGCTACGAAGGGCAGGGCGAGGTCGTCGGGCAAGTCCGGCAGCGTCGCTACGTGCGTCCGCGGGACGAGCAGGACGTGCCCCTTGAAGACCGGCCGGGTGTCCAAGAACGCGACGATGTGCTCGCTCTCTAGGACGATCTCGGCGGCCACGGAGCCCGCGGCGATGGCGCAGAAGAGGCAGTCGCTCATGGGTGCCATCCTCCTCGATCCGGATCACACGGTGTCGGCGGTCTCCCTCGAGCCGTGAACTCTTGATGAACGCCCGAAAAGGTATTGGTGACGAATGGCGGAAAGGTTGTCAAACATAGGCTGCACAACCGCTTCAGCAGGGACTAAGGGCCTTGTCAAGAGCCCGGCGACTCCCATCATTGCCACTCATGACCACCGCAACAATGATCTTGGCCCTGGTCGTCGTCGTCGCTCTGGCCTTCGACTTCACCAACGGGTTCCACGACACCGGAAACGCCATGGCGGCTTCGATCGCCACCGGCGCGCTCTCGCCCAAGGGTGCAGTCACCCTTGCGGCGATCCTCAACCTCGTCGGCGCGCTGCTCTCGGTTGAGGTCGCCCTCACCGTCAGCAACTCGGTCGTCAACCTCCAGGACAAGGCCGGCCTCCCTCTAGAAACGTTCAAGGGCGAGAGCGGAGCGATTTTGCTGCTGCTCATCGTCTTTGGCGGCCTCATCGGCGGGATCATCTGGAACCTGTTCACCTGGCTACTGGGCCTCCCGTCCTCGTCATCCCACGCCCTGCTCGGTGGTCTCGTCGGTGGCACCATCGGCGCTGTCGGATTCGCCGGCGTCAAGTGGGCCGGTGACGGCACGAAGCTCGACGGCGTCATCGGCAAGGTCCTGCTGCCCTCGCTGCTGTCCCCGGTCATCGCGATGATCGTCGCGGCGACGGCCACCCGAGTGATCTTCATGATCACCGCCAAGATCGAGGACAAGTTCCGCGAGCGCCGGTTCCGCTGGGGTCAGGTCGGAGCCGCGTCGATGGTCTCCCTCGCCCACGGCACGAACGACGCCCAGAAGACGATGGGTGTCATCACCCTCGCCCTCGTTGCCACTGGCACCGTGAGCTCCACTGCTGTCTACGTCCCGCTGTGGGTCAAGCTGTCCGCCGCGCTCGCGATCGCCCTCGGCACCTACCTCGGTGGCTGGCGCATCATTCACACGATGGGCAAGGGTCTGGTCGACATCTCGTCGCCGCAGGGTCTGGCCGCCGACGCGTCCTCCGCAACGGTCATCCTCGCCTCCAGCCAGCTCGGCTTTGCCCTCTCCACCACCCACGTCGCCACCGGTTCAATCATGGGCACCGGCATCGGCAAGAAGGGTGCCACGGTCCGCTGGTCCGTCGCTGGCCGGATGGTTGCCGCGTGGGCGATCACCTTCCCGGCAGCCGCGGTCATGGGGGCGATCATGTTCTGGATCGCTCGCGGCATCGGCGGCATCGTCGGTCCTTTGGTCGTCTTTGCCATCCTCTGCGGCCTGTCCTTCTACATGTGGAAGCGCTCGCGGCACAACGTCATCGACCACACCAACGTCAACGACGAGTGGCACGACGGCAGCAAGCCTGAAGTGGCTATCGCTGCCCACGACATCATCGACCCGCACCACGAGTTGGACGAGCCGCAACCGGCTGGTCCCGCCGCCCACTGAGCCAGGAAGAAGGCACACGCATCATGAACATGGTTCCTCTCGCCCTTGAAGGCGCGTGGAAGGTGCTCGCGGCTGGACTCGTCCTCGGCGCAGGCCTTCCCATCATCTACACGTTCGCCGTCCGCGGCTTGGCCATGGCCAAGGGCGCCGGCGCGATCATCGGACAGCAGACCGCCAAGCCGTTCGGCAAGGTCATCTGGTGGGGTCTGCTGCTGGTGATCTTGCTCGCGGTGTCCTACGGCATCAGCTTCATCGTCGCCACCGGCGTCGGCAAAGTGGTCACCTTCGACCACGTCATCCCCTGGTTCGTCGACAAGAAGAAGTAGACCGGCCCGCTCGACACGCGGTCGACGGCGCCCGCGGCCCGAAGCACGGCGACGACAGGGTATGCCGCAAGTTCCCCTCCCCGGGGTGCGTCCGGGGAGGGGAGTGCGGGCACCTGGCCGAAACGTTGCGGTGGCACGCCAGGTGCCCGCACACACCCACCTGGGTGGATGGTTGAAACCTCTCTACGTTAACGCAGAGTGAACGAACGGGAAACGAATGCTCGGTCCCGGGTGCGAGCCGCGTGATGCGGAACGCATCCGGGACTTTCGTCTTGTGGGCCACTCGACAGCGCCCCGATCATGGGGCGCGTGACCACCGCAACAGTCATACTTGTCATGGTCGTTGTCACGGCCCTGGCCTTCGATTTCACCAATGGCTTCCACGACACCGGAAATGCCATGGCCGCTTCTATCGCCACGGGCGCGCTGTCTCCCAAGACGGCCGTGACGCTCGCCGCGACCTTGGACCTTGTCGGAGCGCTCATCTCCGTCAAGGTCGCCCTCACCATCACCAACGCTGTGATCGACGGCATCCAGATGAAGAACGGGCTACCCAACCCGCAGTTCATCGGCAGCGACAACGGCAAGCAGGGGACCCTCCTGCTCATGGTCGTCCTCGCTGGTCTCGTCGGCGGCATCGTGTGGAACCTGCTCACCTGGCTGCTCGGCCTGCCGTCGTCGTCGTCTCACGCGCTCCTTGGTGGGCTCGTCGGCGCGACGATCGCGGGATTCGGCTTCTCCCAGGTCAACTGGCTGGGCCACTCGACTGACAAGCTCGACGGCGTCGTGGGCAAGGTGCTCATCCCGTCGCTCATCTCCCCCGTCATCGCCTTCATCGTCGCGGCCGTCGGCACGCGCATCGTCTTCACGCTCACCCGCAAGATGGGTGACAAGTTCCGCGAGTCCCGGTTCCGCTACGGCCAGGTCGGAGCAGCCTCGATGGTCGCGCTCGCCCACGGCACCAACGACGCGCAGAAGACGATGGGTGTCATCACCCTCGCCCTCATCGCCGCGGGCCAGATCGACGTCTCGCAGGAGATCTCCATTCCCCTATGGGTGAAGATCGGCGCCGCCGTCGCGATCGCCATGGGGACCTACCTCGGCGGTTGGCGCATCATGCGGACCCTCGGCAAGGGCATCGTCGACATCAACGCCCCCCAGGGCTTCGCTGGCGACACCTCCACTGCGTCCGTCATCCTCGCTTCGAGTGGCCTGGGCTTCGCGTTGTCGACCACCCACGTCGCTTCCGGCTCAATCATGGGTGCCGGCGTCGGTCGCAAGGGTGCCGAGGTCCGTTGGTCCGTCGCTGGCCGGATGGCCAGCGCCTGGGCGATCACCTTCCCGGCCGCGGGCCTGGTGGGAGCGGTCATGTTCCTCATCAGCCGCCTGATGCCTGAGCTGATCGGTGCGATCGTCGTGGTGGCAATCCTCATCGGGGTGTCGCTCTACATCTGGCTCCGCTCCCGCAAGGATCCGGTCGACAAGCACAGCGTCGGCAAGGACTGGAACGCCGAGCCGGATGCCGCTCATGTCACCGACGCCATCCCCCACGCCCACCACTGACCGGAAAGCCGACTCATCATGAACAACCTCATCATTGCGATGGACGGTGCATGGAAGGTCCTGGTTGCAGGTCTGCTTCTCGGCGCCGGGATCCCCACCCTGTTTGCCCTTGCGGTCAACGGTTTGGCGACCGCGGAGGGAGGCGAGGCTGCAGCAGGCGCCGCCCCGCGCCCCGTCGGCAAGCTCGTTGCCCTTGTCTTCTTCATCATCATTCTCACGCTGGTCGTCTACGGCCTGGCCTGGCTCATCTTCACGAGCCTCGGCTTCAAGGTCGGCTTCAACGGCCCGTTCCCCACGTTCTCGAAGTGAGGTCTGCTACCTAATGTCCCCGCACACTGAGAGCGCCGGACGCCGTCTGGTCAACTGGCTCCGTGCCGGTCGGCCCGAAGGCATTGCCCAAGGTGACTACATCGCCCTCATGGGCGTGTTGCACCGCAAGCTCACCACCGCCGAGGTTGAGAACATCGCCGTGTCGCTCGTCGAGCGCGACTACGACGACGAGCTCATCACCGAGGACGAGATCCGCGCCATGATCGACGAGAAGGTCCACGAAGAGGCGACCGACGACGACATCGCCCGGATCGCGCACCTGCTGGAAGAGGCGGGCGTGAACGTCGACCCGCACGTCCCCGGAGCAACGCACTGACCCCATTCCTGCCAGCCACACGAGACTCGGTGGCCGATCACCCAAGGGTGGTCGGCCACCGAGTCTTTGCAGGTCATTCACCCTGTAGACACCGTCCCGTCGGATCTGCTGTCGACAATCTGGCCATGTGGCGATTCGCACAGCGGTTCACCAGCCGAGGGCGCCTTGAGCGGACCACCTCGATCCGCTCGATTCCCCTCATGGCATTGCTGGGTCGCCGACTCAGCGATCAGGAAGTCTTCGACGTCGCCGATCGTCTCGTTGAACGAGCGCGGGCAAACGACGAGAAGACCATCCCTGAGGTCGACCTCGCGATTGAGATCACCGTCGTGACCGATTCCCTCCCGACCACTCGGGATATCGACCGCGTCAGGGACGTCGTGACCAACCTCGGCGTCCCAGTGCGGCGTCGGGTGCCGCAGCCCTCCTGACGCCCAGCCTTCCCTCGGCTCGGGTCAGGGGTTCATGCCAAGGCGCCGCGCGCTGCGCTGACGCTGACGGCTCGCGCGCAACCGGCGCAGCCGCTTGATGAGCATCGGGTCGGCTTCCAGCGCCGACGGGCTGTCGATGAGGGCGTTGAGCACCTGGTAGTAGCGGGTGGCCGACATGTCGAACAGTTCCTTGATCGCCTGTTCCTTAGCGCCCGCATATTTCCACCACTGCCGTTCGAAGGCCAGCACCTCGCGCTCGCGGTCGGTCAGCGGCACGTATGCCGCGACAACCCGCTCTGCCGTGTCTGCCATCCGACCCCTCCACTGAGTGACTCCCCCGTAACTATAGAGGGCGAATGACATCCATGTCATTCGCTCCGGCGAGTCGCCTTGCGAATCGCCCCAGCCTGTGACACCTGTGACTGTTGAGGTTCGCGGGACGGCATACAGAAGGACCGGAGACGGGACGACAGGCTCAGCCGAGCAGCAGCGCGCGCAGGTCGGCGACCGTGGGGGCAACCGCGTGTGGCGCCGCCGCCCGCACGTCCGCCTCCGTCCCGGCTCCCCAGAGGACCCCGATCCCAGCCATCCCGGCCGCCTGCGCCGCCCGCACATCGACGACGGCGTCCCCGATGTATGCCGCCCTTCCGGGCTCCCCGCCCACCCGAGCCACCGCGAGCAACAGCGGCGTCGGGTCGGGCTTGTGCACCGCGGTGTCCTCCATGGTCACGACCACCGGGACAAGGTCGGTGAGGCCCGTCAGCTCAAGGGCTCGGGTCGCGGGCGGCCGCCGCTTGGAGGTCGCCACCGCCACCCGAGCACCAGCCGCCGCGAGGTCGCCCAGCAGGTCGGCCACCCCCGCGTAGGAACGCACCATCGCGTCGGTGTTGGCCTCGTTCCACGCCGTGTATGCCGCGAACAGCTCGTTCGCGTGCTCGGGCGCCGCCTCCTGGAAGCAGCGCAACAACGGCTGGCCGATCCAGGCCCGGATCCGAGCTTCGTCGTCCTCGTGGCCGAGGACGGTGCGGAAGGCGTGCTGGTAGGACGCGACGATCAGCCCGATGGTGTCGACGAGGGTGCCGTCGAGGTCGAAGACGAGGGTGGGCCAGCGCAGCGAGCGCGATGACGCGGTCATGCGCCGGCCTCGTCGGCGGCAGCGGGGTGAGGCACGGGTGCGGCGGGGAGCAGCGGCGTCCCGATCCGGAACACCCGCGCCAGGGCGGTCGCGAGCAGCTTGCCGTCGGGGTGGCCGGGCCGACCGTCGGCAAACACGTCAATGCGGAAGACCGCGGTCCGCTGGGTTCGGCTGATCTCGACGCCTTCGCAGCGCAGCACATCGCCCTCGGCTCCGGCCGAGAGGAATTCCGTGTGGACGTCTTGCGCGACCGCCAGGGTGCCGTGGCTGTTGCTCACCGCAGCGTGGACGACGTCGACGAGCGCCATCATCGCGCCGCCGTGCGCGGTCCCCGGGGCGTTGAGCAGGCGGTGGGTGACCGGCATACGGGCGCGGGCATAACCCGGGCGGATGTCCTCGAAGACGATGCCCAGCAGGTCGGCCACGGGGTCGGTGGCGAGATAGGCGAACAGCTCGGGGCTCACCGGTTCGCGGGACTGGGGTGGCAGATCGGCGGCACTCATGGCCTCGACCCTATCCACTGGCAACGCTCGCCTAGTGGCGCGCTTCGGTGGCCGGACCGTGCACCGGTTCGGGTAGGTCCAGCGGCTCGGGCACTCCAGGCCGCGGGTAGAACAGCTCGGTGAGCAGTGCCCCGACCAGCGCCCCGACCAGCTGCGCGCCGATGAACGCACTGACGCCACCCGGCGCGATGCCCGAGAAGGTGTCGGTTGCCGCGCGGGCGATCGTCACGGCCGGGTTGGCGAACGAGGTCGAGGAGGTGAAGAAGTATGCCGCGCCGATCCAGGCCGGGACGAGCGCCGGTCCCAGCCGCCCGTGACCGGTGCGGGTCAGCGCGCCGATGAGCGAGATGAGCCCGGCGGTCGCGACGACTTCGCCGAGCCAGAGGCTGGCCGACGAGCGCACTTTGGTCGATGCGTGCCACGCCGGGAGGTCGAACATGAGGTTGCCCAGCGCGGTCCCGGCCAAGCCCCCGACGATCTGCGCCGCAACGTAGCGTGCCGCCTCAGCTGCCCTGATCTCCCTGCGCGACAAGGCAACCAGGGTGACGACGGGGTTGAAGTGCGCCCCTGAGATCGGCCCGAGCGCCCAGATGAGCACGGCGAGAGCCGCGACGGTGGCCAAGGCGTTGACGAGCAGTTGGACAGCGATGTCTTGCGTCAGCCGGGTCGCCATGATGCCCGAACCGACGACCGTGGCGACCAGGACAGCCGTGCCGATGGCCTCGGCGGTGGCGCGCCGAGATGGCTCGTGAAGATGCACGTGGGTCTCCGTGGTCAGCAACGTCGTCGTGGTCAGCAGCAGCGGGCGCCTGGGTCGGCCGGCAGGTCGAGGAACTCGCGCACCCGCGCCAGCCCATCGGACCGCACGGTGTAGTGCACCCATCGACCCCGCTTCTCACGGTTGACCAGGCCGGCATCGTGCAGCTTCTTCATGTGGAAGGACAGGGTCGGTTGGCTGATCCCCAGCGCCTCGGGCAGATGGCAGGCGCAGGCCGTGCCGCTCGCCGAGAACGCGAGGTAGTGCAACAAGCGGACCCTGGTCGGGTCGGCGAGCGCCTTGAACACCTCGGCCAGGTCCGCAGCCGGGCGGGTCGGCAGCAGCTCGCAGAGGGAGCCGGGGCAGCAGACGTCCGCGCCGTCCGGCATACCGGCCGCTGGGGCCCCCACCGCGGCGGCGACGAGGGGCAGGGTCGTGGTCACCGTCCGATGCTAGCCGTCACATTGACAAACGTCCATGTATGCCGTTGACTTTCGATCGAGAGTCATCGATACATCGCTCTCGGTCGGCTCAGCGAAGGACGCCTCATGACTGCCCCCACCTCCCCCGCCATCCGGGTCTTCGAGCCTGCGCTGTGTTGCAACACCGGCGTGTGCGGTCCCGACGTCGACCAGGCCCTAGTCACCTTCACCGCCGACCTGGACCACCTGCGCGGCCTCGGCGTCGACATCGAACGGCACAACCTGGCCAACGACCCAACCGCCTTCGCCACCGAACCCGCAGTCCGCGACTTCCTCAAGGTCGGCGGCTCGGCCGGGCTGCCGCTCACCCTCGTCGACGGGGTCACCGTCGCCACCGGCTCCTACCCGTCCCGGGCCCGGCTGCTGCAGCTCGCCGGGCGGACTGACAGCACGCAGAGCGCACCAGATTCGGTGTCGGCTCGCGTCGACCTCGGCCTCACCGCAGTGACGTCGGGAGCTGCCGCCTCCTCCGGCGGGTGCTGCGGCGGCAGCGGCTGCTGCTGACCTGACACACGGCATACGCGGAAGGGGTGGGATGTGAGCGCGGTGGTGAGGTTCTTGGCTGACCTGCCGCGATTCGTCTTCTTCACGGGCAAGGGTGGGGTCGGTAAGACGTCGCTGGCTTGCGCGACGGCGGTGCATCTCGCCGATGCGGGTCGTCGGGTGCTGCTCGTCAGCACCGACCCGGCCTCCAACGTCGGACAGGTCTTCGGGGTGACGATTGGCGCCCTGGTCACGCCCGTTCCCGGCGTCGACGGACTGGCCGCCATCGAGATCGACCCGCAGCAGGCGGCACAGGCTTATCGCGAGCGGATCGTCGGGCCAGTGCGCGATCTGCTTCCCGCCGCCGAGATCGCCTCGATCACCGAGCAGCTGTCTGGCTCGTGCACGACCGAGGTTGCCTCCTTCAACGAGTTCACCGCCCTGCTGGCTGATGATCACGCGATCGCGGCATACGACCACGTGGTGTTCGACACCGCGCCGACCGGGCACACGATCCGCCTGCTGCAGCTGCCGGGCGAATGGACCGAGTTCCTCGATGCCGGCAAGGGCGACGCGTCGTGCCTGGGACCGATGGCTGGGCTGGACCGGGCCCGGTCGACCTACGCCACCGCCCTCGCTCGTCTGGCCGATCCCGCCTGGACCCGGCTCGTCCTCGTCGCCCGCGCACAGGCGTCCTCGCTCGCCGAAGCCGCCCGCACCGCAACGGAACTCGCGCAGATCGGGATCACCGACCAACACCTGGTCGTCAACGGCGTGCTCCCGCCGGACGTCTCTGGCGACCGGCTCGCCGCTGCGATCCACCAGCGCGAATCCCGCGCCCTCGCTGACCTGCCGCCCGCCCTCGCCGGTATGCCGTGCACCCACGTTCCGTTGCGCGCCGACACGATCGTCGGGGTCGCCGCGGTGCGGCGCCTGCTCGCCGACGATGCGGTGCTGTCCGACGATGCGGAGCAGTCTCGGGCCGCGGGCGGGGGTGCTGGCGTGCCCGATCTTGGGCTGCCCGGTCTTGAGGTGCCCCGTCCGGTGCTGCCCGGACTGGACCGATTGGTGGAGGACTTGGCCCGCCAGGACCACGGGCTGGTCATGTGTATGGGCAAAGGCGGTGTCGGCAAGACCACCGTGGCGGCTGCCATCGCCGTCGCGCTGGCCGACCGAGGCCACGCCGTCCATCTCACGACCACCGACCCCGCCGGGCACCTGGACGAGGCGTTGGGCACCGACTCGTCGGATGCCCAGGTCTTGGCAGGAGCCGACGGGACGGGCGACGGTGGCGTCCAGGTTGGGGGTGGAGCAAGGATCACCGTGTCTCGGATCGACCCTAGGGCGGCGACGGCGGCATACCGGGAGAAGGTCCTGGCCACCAAGGGAGCCAGCCTCGACGAGGCGGGGCGGGCCCGGTTGGCCGAGGATCTGCTGTCGCCGTGCACCGAGGAGGTCGCGGTCTTCGGGCAGTTCTCGCACCTGGTCCACGAGGCGCGGCGACAGTTCGTCGTCATGGACACCGCACCGACCGGTCACACGCTGCTGCTCATGGATGCGACCGGGTCCTATCACCGCGACGTCGTGCGCAACCTGGGCGGAAGTGACTCGGAAGGGGGCGGGGTGAGTGGCGGCGGGGCTGACGGCGGGAGTGGCGGGCGGAGTGGTGGCCGGACGGCATACACGACGCCGTTGATGCGCCTGCGCGACCCGGACCTGACCCGCGTCGTCATCGTCACCCTGCCCGACACGACACCGGTGCTTGAGGCGGAGGCGCTGCAGGCCGACCTCGAGCGCGCCGACATCCACCCATGGGCCTGGGTCGTCAACTCCTCGCTCGCCGCGGCAAAACCGACGTCGTCGCTCTTGGCTCACCGGGCCGCGGCGGAGTCACCGCACCTGGCCCGGGTCGGTTCCCTTGCCCCGCGGACCGCGGTCATCCCCCTGCTCGCCGACGAGCCCGTTGGTGTAGAACGCTTGAGATCCCTTGTCCCCCAATCCAAGTCGAAGGATGCTCCCGTGACCGACGCTGAGAAGACCAAGCCCTCCGTGCTGTTTGTTTGCGTCCACAATGCGGGCCGGTCCCAGATGGGGGCGGCATACACGACCCACCTGTCTGGTGGCGCGGTCGAGGTGCGCTCCGCCGGGTCGGCCCCCGCCGAGACGATCAACCCGGCGGTCCGCGAGGCGATGCTTGAGGAGGGCATCGACATCTCGGCCGAGAAGCCCAAGATCCTCACGACCGAGGCAGTCCAGGCATCCGACGTCGTCATCACCATGGGGTGCGGCGACACGTGCCCCTACTTCCCGGGCAAGCGTTACCTCGACTGGGTCCTGGAAGACCCGGCCGGGCAGGGCGTCGCGTCGGTGCGCCCGATCCGCGACGAGATCAAGCGGCGGGTGCTCGGCCTGCTCGGTGAGCTCGGGGTCGAGCCGGTCGAGCTTGGTCGCTGAGGCGAGCGCGTCTCGGCGTGCGTCACATCGGTGGCCACACGGCATACCGGGGCGGGTAAGTTCTGCGACGTGACCGCACGGCCGCTGGCGCAGCTCGTCCACCCTTCGTGGAGCGCCGCGCTCGCGCCGCTGGAGCCGACCGTGACCGCGCTCGGGGCGTTCCTGCGCGAGGAGGTCGCGTCGGGGCGGGGCTATCTGCCGGCCGGCGAGCAGGTGCTGCGCGCGTTCGGGCAGCCGCTCGACGCGGTGCGGGTGCTCATCGTCGGTCAGGACCCCTACCCGACGCCCGGCCATCCGGTGGGACTCAGCTTCTCGGTGGCGCCTGAGGTGCGACCGTTGCCGCCGAGCCTGGTCAACATCTTCAGCGAGCTGGGCACCGACCTGGGACTGCCGCGGCCAAGCACCGGCGACCTGACCCCCTGGGCCGAGCGTGGGGTGCTGCTGCTCAACCGAGTGCTCACCGTCGGGCCCGGCAAGCCGGGCAGCCACCGGGGCCACGGGTGGGAGGACGTGACCGCGGCGGCCATCGAGGCTCTCGTCGGGCGCGGCGGTCCGCTCGTCGCGATCCTGTGGGGACGGGACGCGCGCGCTCTGGCCCCCGCGCTCGGGCACGTCGCGCGGATCGAGAGCGCCCACCCGTCACCGCTGTCGGCTCGCTCGGGGTTCTTCGGGTCGCGGCCGTTCAGCCGGGCCAACGAGTTGCTCGTGCGTCAAGGAGCCGAGCCGATCGACTGGAGCCTGCCGTGAGCCGGCCCCTCGTCGCTGACCTGCCCACACCCAGCGCCACCCCCAGCGCCACCCTCAGCGCCACCCTCAGCCGCATCACCGGCCGCACCACCCACCCCACCCCCAGGCCCATCACCAGACCGATTCATCACGGAGGTTTCCGACATGGCTGACGCCTTCCTCTACGACGCTGTGCGCACGCCGTTCGGCCGGTATGCCGGTGCGCTGGCCGGGGTGCGCCCCGACGACCTCGGCGCGCTGGTCATTCGCGAGACGGTGCGGCGGGCGCCTTCACTGGAGGCCGAGCGGATCGACGAGATCGTCTTCGGGTGCGCGAACGGCGCCGGTGAGGACAACCGCAACGTCGGGCGGATGTCGGGCCTGCTGGCCGGCCTGCCGACGTCGGTACCCGCGACCACCCTCAACCGCTTGTGTGGGTCGAGCCTGGACGCTGTGATCGCCGCGTCCCGGCAGATCGCGGTGGGCGAGGCCGACGTCGTCGTGGTCGGCGGCGTCGAGTCGATGAGCCGTGCACCGTGGGTGCTGCCCAAGACCGAGCGTCCTTATCCTGCAGGCGGATTGGAGCTCGCATCGACAACCTTGGGATGGCGACTGGTCAACAAGCTCATGCCCAAGGAGTGGACCGTGTCGCTCGGCGAAGCCACGGAGCAACTGCGCGAGAAGTATGCCGTGACCCGCGAGCGGCAGGACGAGTTCGCCGCGCGCTCGCATCGGCTCGCCGACGAGGCTTGGACCAGCGGGTTCTACGCCGACCAGGTGGTGGCGGTGCCCGGGGTGGCGCTGGAGCGGGACGAGTCGATCCGGCCCGAGACGACGGTCGAGAAGTTGGCCGGGCTCAAGCCGTCGTTCCGCTCCCCTGATGCCGGCACGGTGACGGCCGGCAACGCCTCGCCGCTCAACGACGGCGCCTCGGCGGCCTTGTTGGGGTCGGCCAAGGCTGACGCTCTCACCGGGCTCACGCCGATCGCCCGGGTTGCGGGCCGGGGCGCGGCGGCCAACGACCCGCAGTTCTTCGGCTTTGCCCCCGTCGAGGCTGCCAACCTGGCCCTCGCCCGCGCAGGCATCACGTGGGCCGACGTCGACGCCGTCGAGCTCAACGAGGCATTCGCTGCTCAGGCCTTGGCCTGCGTCGACGCTTGGGGGATCGATCCCGAGATCGTCAACCGGCACGGCGGGGCTATCGCGATCGGGCACCCGCTAGGCGCGTCCGGCGTGCGCATCCTCGGCACTTTGGCCCGATCGCTTCAGGTCAGTGGAGGCAGGTGGGGCGTGGCCGCCATCTGCATCGGCGTCGGCCAAGGCCTCGCCGTCGTCCTCGAAAACGTCTCCTAACCCCGGCTCTCCCCCTTCCCCCTTCCCCCTCCCCGCCTCCCCCCTGGGCGGAGTAACCGCTTCGATGGTGGCGATTCGACAATTTCCGGGCGAAATCGCGTGGAATCGCCAACACTGAAGCGGTTACTCGCGGGAGGGGGGAAGTGGCAACCCGGAGGGATCCTGGGGGGACAGATGCTTGGACGTCCTAGTATTCTCGGGCCATGGCAGCAACGAGGCTGATGCCGTCGGACGAGTCCCGCGCGCTCATCGAGATGACCCGGGAGGTATGCCGCAAAGAGCTGGCTCCGCGGGTCGACGCCTTCGAACGTGAAGGCGGCTTCCCGGAGCACGCCTTCCGCACCCTCGGTGCCCTCGGGTTGTTGTCCCTGCCCTACCCGGAGGAGTTCGGCGGCGGCGGACAGCCCTACGAGGTCTACCTGCAGGTCGTCGAGGAGATCGCCACCGTCTGGATGTCGGTCGCCGTCGGCGTCAGCGTCCACGCCCTCACCTGCTACCCGGTCGCCGAATACGGCACCGACGAGCAGCGGCACTCCTTCCTGCCCGACATGCTCAGCGGCGACTGGCTCGGCGGCTATTGCCTCTCCGAGCCCGACTCCGGCTCCGACGTCGGCTCGATGGCAACCGAGGCCACCCGCGCCGACGACGGCGGCGGCTGGATCCTCAACGGCACCAAGGCCTGGATCTCCCACGCCGCTCACGCCAACTACTACACGACCTTCGCTCGCATCCCCGACCTCGCCGCCAAGGGCATCACCTGCTTCCTGGTCCCCGACGGCACACCCGGCCTGTCGTTCGGCAAGCCCGAGGACAAGATGGGCCTGCACGGCGACCCCGTCGCCCAGGTCATCTTCGATGGCGTCCACCTCGACCCCGACCGACGCATCGGCGCCGAGGGCCAAGGCATGGCCATCGCCCTGCACGCCCTGGACAACGGCCGGCTCGGCATCGCCGCCGCCGCGACCGGCCTGGCCCAGTCCGCGCTCGACGCGGCGACGGCATACGCCATGGAACGGCGCCAGTTCGGGAAGGCGATCATCGAGTTCCAGGGCCTCGCCTTCCTGCTCGCCGACATGGAGGCTGCGGTGACGTCCGCGCGGGCGGCATACCTGTATGCCGCCCGGCTCAAGGACGCGGGACGGCCCTACACGAAGGAGGCGTCCGTCGCGAAGCTCGTGGCGACCGACGCGGCGATGAAGGTGACCACGGATGCCGTCCAGGTCTTCGGCGGCTACGGTTACACCCGCGACTTCCCGGTCGAGCGCTATATGCGCGAAGCCAAGGTCACCCAGATCTTCGAAGGCACCAACCAGATCCAGCGGCTGGTCATCTCCCGCCAGCTGCAACGCGAGAGAGGCTGAGCCCAGCATGCGGATCACCGACACCACCGTCGCCCTCGTCACCGGGGGCGCCTCCGGGTTGGGCGGCGCCACCGTCCGGCGTCTGGTCGCCGACGGGGCGAAAGCCGTCGTCCTCGACCTGCCCAGCTCGCCCGGCGAAGCGTTCGCGGCCGAGCTCGGCGACGCGGTCCGCTTCGTCCCGACCGACGTCCGCGACCAGACCCAGGTCCAGGCCGCTGTCGACGCCGCACGCGAGCTCGGTGAGCTGCGGATCGCGGTCAACTGCGCCGGCGTCGCCACCCCCGGCCGGGTCATCGGCCGTGGCGGCCCGCTCGCCCTCGACACCTTCCGCACCGTCGTCGAGATCAACCTCATCGGCACCTTCAACGTCCTGCGTCTGGCCGCCAACGCGATGCTCGCCAACGAGCCCGTCGACGGCGACCGCGGCGTGGTCGTCATGACCGCGAGCATCGCCGCCTACGACGGTCAGGTCGGCCAGGCGGCGTATGCCGCGAGCAAAGGCGGCATCGTCGGCCTCACCCTCTCTGCAGCAAGAGACCTGGCAGACAAGGCGATTCGCGTCGTCACCGTCGCACCGGGAACCTTCGAGACGCCGATGATGGCCGGGCTCCCGGGCGAGACCAAAGCGATTCTTGAGAAGCAGGTCCCCCACCCGTCGCGGCTGGGCAGCCCGCCCGAGTATGCCGCCCTCGTCCGCCACATCGTCGACAACCCGATGCTCAACGGCGAGGTCATCCGGCTCGATGGGGCGCTGCGGATGCCGCCTCGCTGAGGCGCCACCGACCGCAACCGAAGCAAGCCCCGATGCAAGCCCCGAAACCACCGGGCAAGCCGACCGCGGACCCGACCGAACGGCATACGCGGGCGTGTCGAGGCGACACGCCGAGAAGTCGAGGATTCCTCGTGAATATCTTCGTCACACCCCTTGCGCGAGCCGCCACAACGGCGTAGACCTATCCCTACGCAGAAGCCGAAAGGCCGAAGCGGTCGGACGGCAAACGAGGTTCCACGCCGCGGGAGCAATCCCAGGGAGCAATCCCAAGCGGGCCGGTAGGACGACACCGGAGAATCGGGCGCGCTGGACGAGTTCGAGTCGGCGTCACGGCACGGACGCACGAGGCCCCACCAACTCATACTTGGTGGGGCCTCACCCTTTGTACCGAACGTTTGCCGGGCCAGAGTGGACGCGCCTCGGCGTGTCGGTGAACCCGGCTCAAATCTCCTGGTGAGCCATGGACAACCGCGACAGCACCTTCATCGCGCGGTCGGCGTCCACCTCGGGCACGAACAGGTGGGTGTGCCAGCGGCCGACGCCCGCCACGCTGGGGATTCGCGCTTGGGCGAGCGCGGTCGTCACGGTCGGCACCAACCCCATCGCCCCGATCGCCCGGACCGCGCCCAGCGTGATCCACGCCAACGGCAGCTCAAAAGCCAAGTCCAACCGCTCCGCTTCCTCGACCGTGAGGAGCATGGTCAGCCCCTCAGGCTCGACGATCGTCATGAACGGCCGGGCGCCCTCGACCGGCTGGGACACCGACACCACGGCATACCGGCCGGGGTTGAGCCGCGGGTCGAGGGCGGCGAGGATCGTTTCGAGGTCGCGCAGCGGCGCTAGTGACGTGGTCCAGGCGGGCGACCATGCGCCCGTCGGTGTCTGTTCGACGACCGCAGCCGGAACGGCCGGTATGCCGTCCTGCGACTCCTCTCCGATCGCCCTGAGTGCCGGGTCAGTCCCGCCCGCCCGGTCCCGTTGGCCGAGCCGCTCAGCCACGTTGCGCGCGCTGTCCGGCCGCTGAGCCGGATCCTTGGCCAGGCATTCGCGCACCAGCGCGACCAGGTCGGCCGGGACGTCGCCGGGCAGCGGCGGGGCAGGTTCGGAGATGTGCGCCAGAGCCGTCGCCACCGGCGTCCCACCGTCGAACGGCCTTGACCCACTGAGCATTTCGTGGGCCACGACCCCAAGGGCGTAGATGTCGCTCGCCTCCGTCGCGGGCTTGCCCATCGCCTGCTCAGGGCTGAGGTAGAACGGGGTCCCCATGACCTCGCCGGTGCGGGTCTGTCCCGAGCCGTCCAAGGCCCGCGAGATCCCGAAGTCGGTCAGCTTGAGCGTCCCGTCTGCCCGGATGATGAAGTTGGCGGGCTTGACGTCCCGGTGGATGACCCCGGCGTCATGGGCGGTCGCCAGGGCGAGCGCCGCCTGCCCGATGAGCTCACGCACGCGGACCGCTGGGAGCCGCCCCTCGCGGCGCAGCACGGCCGACAAGGGCTCGCCGACGACCAACTCCATGACGAGATAGGCGAGCTCATGATGTTCGCCATAGTCGTAGACGGCCGCGATGTTCGGGTGGCCCAGCCGCGCAGCATGCCGAGCCTCGGCCTTGAACCGCACGGCGAACGCACCCTCGTCGACGCTCGGCCGCATCACCTTGACCGCCACGACGCGATGCAGCACCTCGTCGAACGCCTCCCAGACATCGCCCATCCCCCCGGAGGCGATCCGTGTGTTCAGGCGATAGCGGTCTCCGACGACAAGGCCGTCGTGCAAACGTTTCATCGTGGCATCAGCTCTCCTCGCGTTCGGCGACGCCAGCCGACTCAAACGTCGCCACTTCACGCAGCAGCCTGGCCGCCGCCTGCACGACCGGCACCGCGAGCACCCCGCCCGACCCCTCGCCCAACCGCAGGCCGAGGTCCAGGATCGGTTCCAGTCCCAGCGCGGCCAAGGCCGCGGTCGCGCCCGGCTCGGTGGAGCGATGCCCCGCGATGAGGTATGCCGTCACCCCCGGACACAGCGCGGCTGCCACGAGCGCTGCCGCTCCGGCAATGACCCCGTCGAGGACGACCGGCACCCGTCGCCCTGCCGCGGCCACCATGAGGCCAGCCAGCGCAGCGTGTTCGGCGCCACCGAACGCGGCCAGCACCCCGATCGGGTCGGCGGGCTCGACTCGATGACGCTCCAGACCGGCTCGGATCACGGCGATCTTGTGGGCGAGCATGTGGGCGTCGCTGCCCGCGCCCGGGCCGGTCACCCCACCCGGATCGGCCCCGGTGAAGACTGCGATCAGCGCAGCCGACGCGGTCGTGTTGCCGATCCCGAGGTCCCCGGTCACCAACAGCTGTGCCCCTCCATCGATGAGTCGCTCCGCCGTCCGGACCCCCACCGCTACGGCTGCCTCGGCCTGCGCACGGGTGAGCGCCAGCCCCATCGTGAAGTCACCCGTCCCGTCCACGACTCGATCGCTGACCAGCTCGACTTCGTGGCCGACGCCCGCAGGCAAGTCGAGCAGAGCCCCGGCGACCCCCACGTCGACAACGCAAACTCTCGCCCCCACCTGGCGCGCGAGCGCGTTGACGACCGCCCCACCAGCCGCGACATTGGCGACCATCTGGACGGTCACCTCTTGCGGCCACGGCGACACACCCTGGGCATGGACCCCGTGGTCACCGGCGAAGACCGCGACGACAGCCGGCTCGGGGATGGGAGGTGGGCACACGGCATACATGCCGGCCAGCCGCGACCCCAGGGACTCGAGCCGTCCCATCGAGCCTGCGGGTTTGGTGAGTTGCGCCTGCCGGGCGTCGGCCGCAGCCATCGCCCCGGCATCCAGGGGCGGGACGCCGGTGGTGATCAGGTCGGCTAGGAGAGCGCTCACCCGCTCATCCTGCCCGACCGCGGGCTTAACCTGTGCCTCGTGGCAATAACGGTGGTGAGCGGCGGGGTCCGCAGCGGCAAAAGTCGGCATGCCGAGTCGCTGCTCGCGGGCCGCACCGACGTCACCTACGTCGCGACCGGAGCCCCGGGCGACGGCACCGACCCCGAGTGGGCGCAGCGGGTGGCGCGCCACCAGGCCGCCCGGCCAGCATCCTGGACGACCGTGGAGACCCTCGATCTGGTCAGCCTCCTCGGTATGCCGGGTGGTCCCCTCCTCGTCGAATGTCTGGGCACCTGGCTCACCGGCCTCATCGACCGGGCTGGCCTGTGGGAGGACCTAACGGCGGCGGGCGACCTCGTCGCCGCCCAGTCGACTGCCCTGGTCACCGCCCTGCAGGCCACGCCGCGGGACGTCGTGCTCGTCACCAACGAGGTCGGCTGGTCGCTCGTCCCGCTGACGCCGTCGGGGCGGTTCTTCCAAGACTCGCTGGGTCGGCTCAATGCGGCAGTTGCTGGGGTCGCCGACCACGCCGTGCTCGTCGTCATGGGACACGCGCTGACGTTGGGCGCCTCATGAGCACCGGCCGTGACGCCTGGCAGTTGGCCGTCGGGACGTTGACCGCCTTCCGCGTCCGGCCACCCGCCGTCGTGGACCGCGACGTGGCCGGGCGCGCCATGCTCCTCGCGCCGCTAGCCACCCTTCCGCTCGCGGCCGTCCCCCTCCTCGCGCACGTTGCCGTCCGCTGGATCGGTATGCCGCCGCTGCCCGCCGCCGCACTCACCGTCGCCGTCATCGCGTGGCTGAGCCGCGGTCTGCATCTGGACGGATTGGCCGACACCGCAGACGGATTGGCGGCCTCCTTTGACCGCCAACGCGCGTTGGAGGTGATGCGGCGCGGGGACGTCGGGCCGATGGGGGCTGCTGCGCTGGTCCTCGTTCTGCTCATCCAGGTGGCCGCCATCTCGGACCTGCTCGGCTGGCCGAGCTGGGACGGGCCGATCCTCGCCGCGGTCGCGGTGCTGGCGTCACGGCATACCCTTGCTTGGGTCTGCGGGCCAGCGTTCCCGGCCGCGCGCGACGAGGGGTTGGGGGCGACGATGGCCGGGACGGTTCCCGTGGGCGCTGCCGCCGGGGTCGCCGCACTTGTCGCCGCGGTAGGCGCCGTTGCGCTGCGGTGGTTGTCGCCGACCGACGTCGTCCCGTGGCCGGTCGTCGGCTGGTATGCCGCCCCTCTCACCGTTGTCGCGGCCGTCGGCGCTGCGTGGTTGGTCGCGGTGCGGTGCCGCATGAGGCTGGGCGGCGTGACCGGCGACGTCCTGGGCGCGGCCGTCGAGGTCTCTCTGGCCGCGGGCCTGATCGTGGCGGCGACCCTGCGCTGAACCCGGCATAGTGGGAGCGTGTACGTTCCCGCCCACTTCGCGATGACCGATGACCAGGTGGCGCAGGTGCTGGCTCGGATGGGGTCGGCCGAGTTCGTCACCCACCACCCCGAGACGGGTCTGGTCGCGACGAACCTGCCGTTCCTCTTCGACCCGAGTCTCGGGCCGCGCGGGGCGCTCCTCGGCCATGTCGCGCGCAACAACCGACAGTGGTCCGATCCGGTGGAGGGTGAGGCTCTGGTCATCGTCACCGAGACCGATCACTACGTGAGCCCGGCCTGGCTGCCCTCGACCGCCGAGCACGGCAAGGTGGTGCCGACGTGGGACTACGTCACGGTCCACGTCTATGGCGAGGTGGTCGCCCACGACGACCCCGAGTGGACCCGGGAGGTGGTGCGGCGACTCACCGAGCACCACGAGGCGCGGGCCACCGCGGACCAAGCGCGGCCGTGGTCAACGGGTGACGCCGCGGACGGCCATGTCGATGCGATGCTGCGGGCGATCGTCGGGATCGAGGTGCAGATCACCCGGGTCGTCGCCAAGGCGAAGATGGCGCAGAACAAGACTCCGGCGGACGTTCGGGCCTTGGCTGACGTCCTTGCAGCCCAAGGTGACTCGCACGGTTCGGCCTGGTTGCGCGAGGTCTCGCTGCCCGCAGCCGAGCGCCGGGCCGCCCTGCTCGCCGAGGTCGCGGCCCGCAAGCAGCCGACGGCCTGACCCGATGGTCGAGCTGCCGCAGGCCACTCAGCGCAGCAGCCCGCGCAGCGCCTCGATGGTGTCGGCGTCGGCCGACCGTTTGTCGTCCCGGTAGCCCTTGACCCGCGCGAACCGCAGCGCCAGCCCGCCCGGATAACGCGACGAGCGCTGCACCCCGTCGATGGCGATCTCGACAACGAGCGCGGGGGTGACGTGCACGGCATACCTGGTCCGCCGAGTCTCCAGTTCGAGCAGCCGCGCCGTCTGCCAGCGCAGCGTCTCGTCGGTGAGGCCCTTGAAGGTCTTGCCGACCATGACGAACGCCCCGGGCTCGCCCACCGCCACGGCTGGATCGCGCGCACCCAGATGCAGGTTCGACAGCCAGCCGGTCCGCCGACCCGAGCCCCACTCGGCCGCGAGCACCACGAGGTCGTAGGTGTGCACCGGCTTGACCTTGAGCCATTGCCGCCCGCGCCGCCCCGCGGCATACGGGGAGTCCAGCGCCTTGACGAGCACCCCCTCGTGTCCAGCCGCGAGCGCCTCGCGTGAGAACGCCTCCGCCGCAGCGGGATCGGCCGTTTCGATCGCCCGTATGCCGTGCTCCCCCACCACCGCGCGCAGCCGCTCGCGGCGCACCGACAGTGGCTCGTCGAGCAGGTCCACCCCGTCGGAATGGAGCACGTCGAAGAACCACGGCCGCAACACCTCGGTGCGCACCCCGGTCGAGCCGAACCGGCTCATCGTCTCCTGGAAGGGCCGCGGGGCCCCGTCCTCGTCCAACGTCAAGGTCTCGCCGTCGAGGATGAGCGACCCACCCGGGAAGCCCGCGACGACCTCGACCAGCTCGGGCACCCGGGTGGTGATGTCGGCCAGGGTCCGGCTGAAGACCTCGACCCGGCTGCCCGACCCGCCGTGCCGGTGCACCTGGATCCGCGCGCCGTCGAGCTTGACCTCGACCGAGACCGGGTCCGGACCCAGCGCGTCGACCGCCTCACCGGCGCTCGCCGCAGTCGCCGCGAGCATCGGCAGGACGGGCACGCCGACCGTGAGGCCCACCGCCGCGAGGTCGCCACCACTCAAGGCGAGGTATGCCGTCCGCCCCAGGCTCCCGGTGAGCATCGCCGCCCGCCGGACCTCCTCCAACGGCCGCTCGGCGGCCTTGGCGACGGCGTCGGTGAGCAGCCCTTCCAGGGCACCGATCCGCACCTCTCCCAACAGGATTCCGGTGAGCAGCCGCTGTTCCTCGGCCGTCGCCCGGGCCCAGAGCCGGGCCAATTCCTCGGTTCGTGCCGCGGCTGACCCCGCGCCCCCGGCAGCTGCCAGTCGCGAGATCGCGGCGTCGACCTCGGCGATGGACAGCGAGGCGGTCGCGGCAGGTTCGACCGACAGGTCGGTCAGCGTGCGCCAGCCCACCCCCAGCCGACCCTGTCGGACGGATGCCGTGAGGAACCCCACCGCCGGCTCCACCTCGTCGGCCGCGAGGCTCCGCAACAACAGCGCTAGTCGGGTGATCTTCGCTGTCCGCGAGCTCGTCCCTGCCACGGCCTCAGCAGTCGCCACGACCGACGCGAACGGCGTCGCATCCCGCGCCCCATCCAGCCCGACACGATCGGCGGAGGACCCGGCATCGGGAGGCGAGGTGGGCGGCATACCGGCCAACCTAGGCGACACCCACGACAGCCGAGCCGAAGCGCGGCATACCAGTGGCCGTGGTCAGCTGCGCACGAGGCGAGCGATCGCCGCGGACGCCTCGCGCAGCTTGGTCTCCTGCTCGGCCCCGCCCTCGCGCGCGGCGGCGACCACGCAGTGGGCCATGTGGTCATCGAGCAGCCCGAGCGCGACCGACTGCAGCGCGCGGGTCACCGCGGATAGTTGGGTGAGGACGTCGATGCAGTACTGGTCCTCCTCGACCATCCGGGAGACGCCCCGGACCTGGCCTTCGATGCGGCGCAGCCGCTTGAGGTGCTCACCCTTGCGCTCGGAATACCCGTGCATGTCGCCTCCCGCTCGTGATACCCCCATAGGGTATGCCGCTCGCGCACCGATCGCTGTGCACCTCAACGCAGCCCCTGCAGCTCGACCACCTGGGTCGGCATGGTCTGGATCACCCTGCGGGCCATGGTCCGGACCCGCTCGTCCTGGGTCTGACGCACCACCGCGCCGGCGAACACGGCCGCGCCGTCCTGGTGGGCGATCATCCGAACCAACCACTGCCGCTCGAGCTCGGCACCGTCAAGGGCTTCCAGGGCGGCAAGTTCAACGTCGGTGAGGATCCCTTTCATCGGGTGCCCACTGTGCAGATTGAGGCTTTCGGGGGCGTTCCACTCCAACAGCCACCCCCGCAGCACCGGAATCTCTGGCTCTTCCAAGCTTCGCAACCGTTGGGCGATCTCTCGCACCTCGGCACGGATCCCGCTCTTGGTGGTCAGCAGCTCGGCCAGAGCCACCGTTTGTTGGTGATGCAACAGCGTCATCTGAGCGAAGAGGATGTCGGCACCCTTGCTGGAGTAGGTGGGACCAGTCGCGCCCGAGGTGGCCCTGGGCCCGCTGGCCTCGACCGAAGCCGTCCCGCGGGCGGGACTGTCCGGGACTGTCCCGCACCCAGCGGCACCCCCCAAACACGCGACCAGCACGATCGCCCCGATCACGCGCATGCGGAGAGTGTGCCCCATCGTGCGCTGGCGCAAGGTCGATTCGCGGGATTCGTCCGTTCGGGGCGTGCGTCGGAACTCATCTGGACAACAGCGCAGGCACATCCGCGATCGAGCGCATGAGGTCGTTGAGGTGGGTGCAGGTCGACGGGCCGAACAGCGTGCTGGAGACGAGATCGCGAAGGTCGGCACACGGCATACCGATGAGCCGCTGGGTGGAGGCACCGGCGACCGGACACTCCAGGTGCGGCAGCACCCTGGGGGCCGGTCGGACCTCGAGCACCCGGCCCTCGTTGGCCTCCAGGGTGGCGTGCACCCCGTATTCGTGGAGCACCCGCTGCACCCCCTCCGCGTCGACGAACGAGTCGCGGAACATCGCATCGACCTCGATCTGCGCTCCTGCGAGGTGCGCGTCGATCCGGCGGCGGCGGGACATCCCGAAGGTCGGCAGCGGTGCCAGCGTGTGCCAGCCCGCGCGGTCGTCGGCCCTGACCAGGTCGGGGGCTTCCGGGGTGACCGGCGGCGGCGGAGTGCCGACCTCGGCCATGATCCGGGCCGCCCGCGAGTCGATCGCCCACCCGGCGCACACGTCCAAGCGCCGACCCGGTTGGGGGACCGGCTCGCCCGCAGCGGCCAACGCCCGGCGCCGGGTGAACCCGCCGACGACCATGCCGCCGGGCAGGTCATCCAGGAGCAGATGCAGCGCCGAGCCCGACTCGACGTCGTCATGCAGCTCGCGCCACAGGCCGGTCCGCCACCCGACGAGAGCCTGACGGCCGACCAGGCGCGGCGCGGCCGCACGTTCGGGGAAACACCGCACTCGGCTGACGATCCCGTCGGTGACGGTGAGGGACAGCAGAGCCTTGTCGAGCACCCGAGCGGCGCCGGCCTCGTCGGTGCGGACGTCACGCGCGCGTCCGTTGACCTCGATCGGACCGTCGGGACCGTTGGGACGGGTGAGGTCCAAGCTGGTTGTGCGCCGCACTCCCCCCGCGCGCCGGGCTGGCGAGCCGGGCAACGGACCGGGCAGCCCGTTGTGCGCCTGTGTCTCGCTCACCATCCCCAGAGGGTATGCCGCCCGCTCACCTCGCGCAGGACCCTGGCCGCCCGCTGGACCGTTCACCTCCTTGATTTGAATACCCCTGGGGGTATGTGCCACCATGGGCCGACCACGACGAAGGAGGCCTCCGATGTGCAGTCCGGCTCGCTGCTCCACCTGCGGCAAGATCACCTGGCGGGGGTGCGGCATGCACGTCGACTCCGTGATGTCCCAGTTCCCCGTCTCAGAGCAGTGCGCCTGCCGCGAGACCCAGAACGCGGCGCCCACCACGCCGACCTGGTCGTTCAGCTTCCCCCGCCAGGGTCGATGACCGACCCCGGCAGCCCGTTGCAGGGGCTGTCCGAGCGCATCCCCAGCGTTCGAGCCGTGACCTCGCCGGCCCCGAGTGGACCGGCCGCCTGGCTGCGTGCCTGGAGCGGGCGGCATACGGTCGCCTCCTTGGTGGTGGCGCCGGTGCTGTTCCTCGCCTACCGGTCGGCGGCCGGGCCGACGGTTGCCGGAGACCCGGCCTGGACCGTCCTGCTCGCGCTCACTGCGTTGGTGGGCGCTGGTGCGCTGGCCACCTACCTCCCCCAACCGCGGGACGCGGTCCGAGCGATGGGCTCGCCGTGCGCCACCCTCGCCGGCGCCCACGTCCTGCTCGCCGCACTCATGCTGACGACCGGCCCGAGCGTGCCGATGCGCGGGGTGCTCGCCTTCGGCATGGTGCTGTTCGCACTCGTTCAGCGGCTGTCCGGCTCAGGCGTCTGCGCCACGCGCTGACCCGCAGATATCGAGCTGTTCTTCACGCGCGAAAGGCTCCTCCTGTTCAGAGCCCTCCCACTGGTGGTGACTCCTGGGGCGGCCCGGCAGGAGGCGTGTTCCAGGGCAAGCCAGAGGGTGGGAATCAGCGCAGCACGGCGTCGATCTCAAGTCGGATGTAGTCGATGACGGGCTCGGGCATCGCAAGTCGGACGTCGCGCAGGAACTCGGCGTGCTCAGCTACGGGGAGCGTCTTGAGATATCCGCCCAAGCACACCGCCCCCAGATAGCGTTCCAGCAACTCCGGGTCCTCCAGACGAAGAGGGTCCGGCCGAAGGTCGACCCGTTCGACGTCAAACCCGGCACCCTTCAGATTGGCCTCGGTCGCCGCCACCCCAGCGAACTCAATGTCCTGTTTGGGCTGGCCCGTCACCGCCACCAGGGCCGCATCGACGTTGGCCAGTTGCCCGGCACCACCGCAGTCACTGGTGAGGAGCGCCCCGGGCCGCATCGCCGAGGCGAGGTTGGCGAACAGGGCAGCATGGTCGGTGATCCAATGGAAGGTCGCAACACTCATCACGGCATCCACCGCAGCGATGGGCAGGGGCTCGGTCAGGTCGGCAACAAGGAGCGTCGCCCGGTCGCCGAGCCGCTCACGCGCTTGGTCGATCATGCTGGCCGACCCGTCGATCCCGATCAGGTCCAGCCCTGGGTGGCGCGACAGGAGTTCGGCGGCGTCACGGCCCGTGCCACATCCGGCGTCCAAGACGCGTTCGCTTCCGGTCAGGCGCATCCGGCTGATCACCCGCAGCCCCCAATTGACGTGCGGAAGCGGCAACGCGGCATACGTCCGTGCATCCCAGTCTCGCGTGGCCATGTATGACATCCAACAGAAGCGAGTCATCGTCAGCAATGGGCGACCTTGGCCGACGGCTTCCGATGTGCCAGACTTGAAAGGTTGCGCAATTGGTCACATGAACAGGTGATGGGAGGTCGCCATGCGGGTGCCGTTGTATCAGGCCAAGGCCGAGCTGTTCCGCACCTTGGGCCACCCGGCCCGCATCCGCATCCTCGAGTTGCTCTCCGAGCGCGACCACGCCGTCCATGAGTTGCTGGCCGCCATCGAGCTCGAGGCCAGCAGCCTCTCGCAGCAGCTCGCCGTGCTCCGCCGCACCGGGCTGGTTCGCCAGCAACGCATCGGGGGCGAGGTGGTCTATTCGATCGTCGTCCCCGCCACCATCGACCTGCTCAGCGCCGGTCGCAACGTCCTGCGAGCTGTCCTCGCAGACCAGGACCACCTCGCCGAGCAGCTCGATCCGCCGCCGTCCCCTTCCACGAAGGGCGCCCGGCGACCAGCAACCGCACCGCTCACGCCCCGGCGCAAGACGCGCAGCGCATGAGCGCCCTCGACCTCGTCAGGGTGATCCGCCGCGCCGGTCGGATCACCGAACCTGCCTCTGCGGCAACTGAGTCGGACTTCACGCCACCCCCCGCCCTGGCTGGCAGCGCTCAGGTGCGTCACGTCGATTGCGGCTCCTGCAACGGCTGTGAGATCGAGCTGGCCGGCGCCTTCGGCCCGGTCTACGACGCGGAACGATTCGGCGCCCGGTTGGTCGCCTCGCCCCGCCACGCGGACGTCCTGGCCGTCACCGGCGCCCCGACTTGCAACCTCGCCGAGCCGTTGCGCCGCAGCGTCGACGCCGCACCCCAACCCCGCGTGGTGATCGCCATCGGCGACTGCGCCGCCGGGGTGGGCGCCTTCGCCCAGGGGTATGCCGTCGTCGGCGCGGTCTCCGACATCGTCCCGGTCGACCTCGTCGTCCCGGGCTGCCCGCCGCCGCCCGATGCCATCGTCGCCGCCCTCCGGCAGGTCACCGGCCGATGACCCTCACCGACCTCGGGCTGCTCGGCCAGCCCCTGCTCGCCGTGCTCGCCTTCGCCGCGGCAGTCGCGGTCACCGACCAGAGGCGCTCGGCCGTCGCCGGCACCCTCAACGCGGCCCTCGGCCTGGCCATCGCCCTCACCGGCATCGGAGCATTACTCGGCCAGCCGGGCACGTTGACACTCGGCTCACCGATCCCCGGAATCGGCCTCCTGTCGCTGGCCCCCGACCGGCTCGGCGGCATCTTCCTCATCGTCGTCGGACTCGTTGGGGCGCTGAGCGCCTGGTTCGGCGTCGGCTACGCCCACGGCGCGTCGGCGACGCGAGCCGCGTGGGCGGCATACCCAATCTTCGTGTGGGGCATGGCGATCGTGCCGGGCGCGGGCGACGCGGTGACCTTCCTGCTCGGGTGGGAGCTCATGGCGCTGGGCTCCACCGTCCTGCTGCTGTCCGAGCACGCCTCGCGGCCGCAGGTGCGCTCGGCTGTCCTCTGGTATGCCGCGATGACCCACCTGAGCTTTGTCCTGCTCCTCGCCGGGTTCGCCGTGCTCGTCGGACACGCCGGTGGCGCCTCGTGGGCCGCGATCGCCGCGCAACCGCCGACCGGAGCGAGCGCCTCGCTGGCGTTCGCCCTGTTGGCTGGCGGCTTTGCGACGAAGGCGGGACTGGTGCCCGTCCACGTCTGGCTGCCCCGCGCCCACCCCGAAGCACCCAGCCACGTGTCGGCCCCAATGAGCGCGGCGATGGTCAAACTCGGGGTCTATGGCCTGCTGTTGCTCTGCACCCGTCTGCTGCCCGAGGGGCCGCACTGGTGGGGCATCGGGCTGCTGCTGCTCGGCGGCGCGTCGGCCGTCTACGGCATCCTCCAAGCCTCGGTGACCTCGGATCTCAAACGGCTGCTGGCCTACTCGACGACCGAAAACCTCGGTCTCATGGTCACCGGACTCGCTGTCGCGATGCTGCTGCGCACCGCCGGACAGCGCGCGGTCGCCGATGTCGCCCTGGTCGCGGTCATCCTCCTCGTCGTGAGCCACGCGGCCTTCAAAACGGTGCTGTTCCTCGGCGCCGGGTCGATCCTGCACGCCACCGGCGAGCGCGATCTGGACCGGCTCGGCGGCCTGGCTCGACTCATGCCGCGAACCGCCACGGCCACCTCGATCGCCGCGCTCGCCGCCGCCGCCCTGCCGATCTCGTCGGGGTTCGTCGCCGAGTGGGTGCTGCTGCAGTCGCTCGTCCACGGCGACACCCGGGGGCCGGGCGCCGACCGGGTCATCGCCATCGCGCTGCCGATCACGGTGTCGTTGGTGGCGCTGACGGCCGGGCTTGCCCTGCTGACCTTCGTCAAGGTGGTCGGGATCGCCTTCCTCGCTCGCGCCCGGTCGGAGTCGGCCGGGGCGGCCCACGAGAGCCCCGCAACCATGACGGTGCCCCTGCTCGTCGGCGCGGGCCTCGTCGTCGCGCTGGGTCTGGTGCCGGGCTGGGTGGCGAGTGGGGCGGCATACGCCGTGGGTGCCTCCGGTGTGGAGCAGGTGGGCCTCGGCGGGGTCGCCCTTCCGGCGGTGACGGCGTTGCTGGACCCGGTGGCGCTGGTCCTCATGGCCGTGGCGCTCGCGGTGCCGGTCGCGGTCGTCACCGCCCGCGCCGCCCGACGCGCCCCTCGCCGGACCGTCGACCTCCCGTGGGGCTGCGGGGGCGTCCGCGTCGACCCGATGATGCAATACACCGCGACCTCGTATGCCGAGCCGCTGGTCCGCGTCTTCGATGACGCCCTGCAGCCCACTCGTGACCTGGACGTCACCCACACGACCGAGTCCCGTTATCTCGTGCGGGCCGTGGCGTTCCGGCAGCGGATGGTCGATCAGGTCGAGCGCGGGCTCTATCAGCCGGTGCTCGGGGTGTTGGAGGCCGTCGGCGACGTGGGTCGACGGGCCCAGAACGGCAGCATCCAGCGCTATCTCGGCTTTTCGTTCACCGCCCTGGTCGTCGTCCTGTTGGTGGTGACCTGGTGACCGCGCTCGCCCTGGCCTGGCAGGTCCTCGTTGCCGTCGCCCTCACCCCGCTGCTCATCGGCGTCATGCGCCAGCTCCGGGCTCGGCTGGAGGGACGGGCCGGAGCCGGGGTCGGCCAGCCGTGGCGTGACGCGCGCAAGTTGCTCGCCAAGGAACCGCTCGCTGCCGACGGCGCCGGGCCGCTCATGGCGGCCGCCCCGCTCGTCCTCGTCGTGAGCAGCCTGGTCAGCGTTGCCCTCGTCCCTCTGCTGGGGATCGCCACCTTGGCGTGGGTGCCCGACGACCTGTTCGTCGTCGTCTCGGTCTTGCTCGTCGGCACGGTCGCCCTCGCCCTGCTGGGCCTGGAGTCGGGAACGGCGTTCGGTGGCATGGGGTCCAGCCGACACATGATGATCGCCGCCCTCGTCGAGCCGACGGTCCTCGTCGCGGTCTATGCGCTCTCGGTGCCCGTCGGCACGACCGCCCTGTCGGCCATCCTTCAGGCCCGGATGACCGACCCGGCCACCGTGGTCTCGCCGGTGAGCCTGTTGGCTCTAGTCGCGCTCACCATCGTCGTGCTCGCCGAGACCGGGCGACTGCCCGTCGACAACCCAGCCACCCACCTCGAGCTGACCATGGTCCACGAGGCGATGGTGCTCGAGAGCAGCGGCCGCGACCTGGGTTGGCTGGAGCTCGGCTCGTGGCTGCGCCTGACCGCCCTGCTCGGGTTGGTCGTCAACCTCGCCCTCCCGTGGGGCGTGGCCGCCGACCTCGGGGTGATCGCCACCCTCGTCGCGACGGTCGCCTTCGCGGCCAAACTCTTCCTGGCCGGCGCGATCATCGCCGCCGCCGAGGTGTTCCTCGCCAAGGTGCGCCTCTTCCGGGTCCCCGAGCTGCTGGCCGGCTCGTTCGTCCTGGCCTTCCTGTCCGTCACCGCCTCCTACCTCATCGTCTGAGGCCGCCGATGACCGAGAGCCTGTTCGCCCAGACCGTCGCCACGGCGACCGGCCTGCTCATGCTCACCGCCGTCCTGCAGGTCTGGCGGCGCTCGACCGATGCCTCGACGAAGCTGCTGGCCATCCAAGGCGCCGCCCTCGCGCTGCTTGTCGGCGCCATCGGCCTCGCCGAGGGGCACGCCGAGCTCGTCCTGATCGCCTTCGTCGTTCTGGCGTTCAAGGCCGTCGCCCTCCCCTGGGCGTTGGCCCGCACCATCGAACGCTCAGGCATCCACCGCGAGGACTCCCCCGCCGTCAACCCGGTGAGCGGCCTGCTCGCCGCCGCCGGCCTGGCCACCCTCGCGTATGCCGTGAGCCGACCCCTCGTCGCCCTCGACACCGGCCCGGCAGCTCACGCCGTCCCTGCCGGGCTGACCCTCGTCCTCGTCGGCTTCCTCGTGCTGCTCACCCGCCACCGGGCCGTCTCGCAGGTCATCGGGTTCCTCGTCATCGACAACGGCATCGCCACCGTCGCCTTCCTCACCGCGGGCGGTGTGCCCCTGGTCGTCGAACTCGGCGTGCTCCTAGACGTCGTCCTCGTCGTCTTCATCCTGCGGATCCTCTCGGCCCGGCTCGAACTGGCCCACGGCGAGGTCGACCTGCATGACCTGAGGGAGCTGCACGACTGATGATGGGCCTTTTCCCGTGATGACCGCGCTGCTCTGGCTCCCTCTCGTGGTCCCGACCCTGCTCGGAGCCGCTGCCGCGTCCCGTCGATCCGCCACGTGGACCCGGCCGCTCGGCCTGGCCGCAGCGCTGGCCATCCTCGTCAGCGGTCTCGCATTGCTCGCCGGAGTCACCCCCACCGGGGGGACTGTTCCCACCGCGGCCGGTGACCTGCTGCGCGGGGATGCGCTCACGGCATACCTGCTGGTCACCATCGGCGCGGTGGCGACGGTCGCGCTCTGGGCCGACCTCGTCACGCCCGCGCCGCCGGACGGGTGGTTCACCGCGCTGGTGTGCGCGTTCCTCGCGTCGATGAGCCTGGCAGTGCTGGCCGACAACCTCGGTGTCCTCTGGGTCGCCATCGAGGCAACAACGATCACGACCGCGTTCCTCGTCGGCTACCGCAGCGGACGACGCTCACTGGAGGCCGCGTGGAAGTACGTCGTCCTCGGCTCGGTCGGCGTCGCCATCGCGTTCCTCGGCATCGTCATCCTGTATGCCGCGACCCGCGCCGCCGGGCACCCCACCCTCTCGTTGGTGGAACTCGTCGCGCTCGCCGGGCGCCTCGATCCGGCGGTCACCCGCCTGGGAATCGCCTTGGCGACCCTGGGCTTCGCCACCAAGGCCGGCCTCGCCCCGATGCACTCGTGGCTGCCCGACGCCCACAGTCAGGCACCCGCCCCCGTGTCCGGCCTCATGTCCGGGGTGCTGCTGTCCGTCGCCCTGTATGCCGTGCTGCGCCTTCGCAGCATCAGTGACCTCGCGCTCGGGCCGGGTTTCCTGCGCGGGGTGCTCCTCGTCCTCGGGGTGCTGTCGCTGACCGTGGCAGCGGCGCTGACGTTGACCCAACGCGATTACAAGCGCCTGCTGGCCTATTCGAGCATCGAGCACATGGGCCTCATGGCGATCGGGGTGGCGATCGGCGGGTGGCTCGCGACGACCGCCGTCCTGGTCCACATGCTCGGGCACGGGCTGGTCAAGTCGGCGATGTTCGTCCAGGCGGGCCGGATCCTGCGGGCCGAAGGCAGCAGTTCGGTTGCCGATGTGGTGGGGCTGAGCGCGCGACGACCCGATCTCGGCGGGCCATGGTTGGTGGGGACGGCCGCTCTGCTCGGCTTCCCGCCGTTCGCCCTGTTCTTCACCGAGGTGGCCATCGTCATCGCCGGATGGTCGGCGGGCCTGGCGCCGGTGATGCTCCTCGTCTTGGCGCTGCTGCTGCTGACCTTCGTCGGGATCTCGCGCCAGGTGCTCGCGATGACCCTCGGCCCCGCCCGCGCGGAGCCACCGGCGCCGCAGATCGAAGCGAGTGCCGAACAGCCCGCGCCACGGCTGGGCTTGCGCGCCCAAGCGCCAATGGTCGCGGCGCTGACGGCGGCGGTGCTGGCCGGTGCACTGGCCCTGCAGACCGGCGGTGCCCTCGCGGCTGCCGTCGCAGGACTGGGGGTGACCCCGTGAGTGGTGGGCGGACGGCATACCGGGAGGACGTCGACCCGGCTGGGCTGGAAGGCGCGGTCGCGGGGCTGCTGCGCGACGGCTGGCGGCTGGCGCTGGTGGCCGGGCACGACGACGGTGACGGGTTCCGGGTGGTCTACAGCTTCCTGCGGCCCGTCGGCCAGCGCCGGGAGCTGGTCGTGCGCCTCCCCCACGACCGACCGCATCTGCCGAGCCTGGCCGGACTCTCTTATCCCGCAGGGCGATTCGAGCGCGAGCTGCGCGACCTGTTCGGGATCGAACCGATCGGCCATCCGATGCCGCGTCGGCTCGTGCGCCACGGCCACTGGCCCAGCGGCTGGCACCCGATGCGCCGCGACGCCGGGCCCATGCCCGACCTCGCGCCGGACGTCGGGTCGTATCCGTTCGTCCACGTCCAGGGCGACGGGGTCTATGAGATCCCCGTCGGACCGATCCACGCGGGGATCATCGAGCCGGGGCACTTCCGCTTCTCGGTGGTCGGCGAGACCATCCTGCGGATGAAGGCCCGGCTGTGGTTCGTCCACCGCGGCATGGAGCGCCTCTTCGAGGGCCGGACGCCCGACGAGGCGATCGAGCTGGCCGAGCGGGTCAGTGGCGACACCGCCGTCGGGCACACCGTCGCGCTCGTCCAGGCTGTCGAGGAGGCCCTCGGGATCGAGGTGTCCCCCGCCGTTGCGGCGCGGCGAGCGGTGCTGCTGGAGCTTGAGCGGCTTTACAACCATGTCGCCGACCTCGGGATGATCGCCAACGACGTCGGCTTCGGGATCGCCCACATTCACACCCAACGGCTGCGTGAAAAGCTGTTGCGCCACAACGCCGCTGTCACCGGGCACCGGTTGTTGCGCGGTGGGGTCGGCGTGGGGTCGGCGCAATGGGCCACCGAGCCAGACCTCGCGCTCGTCGCCGAGGTGGCCGCCGAAGTGGCCGAGATCGTCGCGCTCACCCTCGACCACTCGGTTGTCCTGGATCGGTTCACCGGGACTGCGGTGCTGCCCGCTGAGCTCGCGCGCAACCTCGGCACCCTCGGCTACGTCGCCCGGGCCAGCGGGCTGACCGTCGACGCCCGCGCCGACCACCCGCAGGTGGCCCTCGGGCCGGGATTCACGCCCGTCACCCAGGAGGGTGGCGACGTCCTTGCCCGGTATGCCGTTCGCGCCAGTGAGTTCGCCGCGTCCGCCGCGCTGCTCCCCTTGCTCACCGAACTCGCTGCGGTTGGCGGCGAGGGACCGGTTGGTGCGATGGGGCTGGGAGGTGAGCGGACGGCATACGGAAGGCCCGATGGCGAGGGGAGCGGACCGGCGGCGGGGCTCGGCGTCGTCGAGGCGTGGCGCGGGACGTTGTGTCACCGGGTCGAGCTCGGCCCGGACGGACGGCTGACCCGGGTGAAGATCGTCGACCCGAGCTTCTTCAACTGGCCCGCCCTGCCGGTGGCGCTGGCCGACACGATCGTCCCGGACTTCCCGCTGGCCAACAAGAGCTTCAACCAGTCCTACGCGGGCAACGACCTCTGACCCCGGTTCCGACACGGCCGGTCGGTTGTCGGCGACGCCGCCTATGGTGGCGCCATGGACACCACCTCAGGCCGACTCTCGCGCGCGGACGCGTCGGGCTCGCTGCCGAACTGGCGCTACCTGCTCGGGCGGATGCATCTCACCGTGGCGACCGGCGACTTCGCCGCGGCGCTGGCTTTCGTCGATCGGGTCGGTGCCCTGGCCGAAGAGCAGGGTCACCACCCCGAGATCGACCTGCGCTGGGGTCGGGTGCATGTGGCCACCGGCAGCCATGACGTCGGCGGGGTGAGCGAGCGGGACGTCCGATTGGGGCTGGCCATCGACACCGTCGTGACCGAGCTGGGCCTCACCAGCCAGCCACACCGACTGGGTGAGGTGGAGATCGCCGTCGACGCGATGGACATCGGGGCGGTCCGTCCCTTCTGGGCGGCGGTGCTCGGGTGGCCGACGGGCGATCCCGGCGCGGACGGCGCGGAGGGCGCGGAGGGGAACGAACTGGTCGATCCCGATCGGGTGGGACCGACCCTGTGGTTCCAACAGATGGACGCGCCACGTCCGCAGCGCAATCGGATCCATGTGGATGTCACCGTGGCACACGATGAGGCCGACCGACGAGTGGCTGCGGCGCTCGCTGCCGGTGGTCGGCTGGTGAGCGATGCGGAGGCTCCCTCGTTCTGGGTGCTGGCCGACGTCGAAGGCAACGAGGTGTGCGTGTGCACGTGGCAGAACCGCGATCAGCCGGTCCACGATTGACCCCGGCCCACGCTAGGCGGGCATTGTCGATAACCCAAGTGATCGGTTCCTGACCCCCGGCTGCCGTCGGATGAGACCGTTGACACGGGTTGCCGACACACCTGTCGAGCGGCACCTCGCGGGCGACGTAGGCTGACCGAGTGACCCGACTGACGAAGTTGAGCCTGGCCAACCGCACGGTGGTCCTGCTCGTATGCGCGATCCTCATCGGCCTCGGCTTCTTCGCCACGGGCAGCCTCAAACAGGAGCTCATTCCTTCCATCGAGACGCCTGCCGCGACCATTGTCGCCGTGCAGCCCGGGGCTGCTCCCGAGGTCGTCGAGCGCGAGGTCAGCCGCCCCATCGAGGACGCCGCCAAGGCCGTCTCCGGCGTCACCCGGGTCACCTCGCGCAGCGCCAGCGCCATCTCGACAGTCCGCGTCGAGTGGGAGTTCGGGACCGGATCGGACAAGGTCTTGAGTGACCTGCGCTCGGCGGTGGACGGCATACAGAGCAGCTTGCCGAGCGATGTGACTCCACGAGTCGTCGCGGGCCGGTTTGACGATGTGCCGATCATCGCGCTGGCGGTCTCGTCGTCGGAGGACAAGGGGACCCTCTCCCGCAAGCTCAAGGAGATCGTCGCCGCAAAGCTCAAGACCTTGCCGGGGGTGCGCGACGTCGTCGTCGCCGGCGACGAGAAGCAGCAGGTCATCATCACCCTGCGCCCGGCCGATGTCGACCGCCTGGGCGTCGAGCCCTCGACGTTGGGTCAGGTCTTCGCCGCGAGCGGTATCGCGGTCCCCGCCGGATCGCTCCCCTCGGGTGGCACGACCCTGGACGTCGAGGTCGGCAAGACCCTCGGCAGCACCGACGAGATCGCCGCCATTCAGGTCCAGGGCACCGACGGCCCCGTTGCATTGCGGGAGATTGCCGACGTGACGATGGCGCCCGTGGACACGACGTCCATCTCGCGCGCCAACGGCAAACCATCGCTCACCATCGCGGTGACCAAGGAGCAGAGCGGCAACACGGTCGCGGTGTCGCAGTCCGTGCGACGCGAACTTCCGGCTCTCATCGCCCGGGTCGGCGGCGGCGCCAAAGAGTCGATCGTCTTCGACCAGGCGCCCTACATCGAGGACTCCATCCACGACCTCACCGTCGAGGGCCTGCTGGGCCTGTTCTTCGCGGTCGTCGTCATCCTCATCTTCCTGGCCTCGGTGCGTTCGACGATCATCACCGCCATCTCAATCCCGTTGTCGCTGCTCATCGCGATGATCGGACTCTGGACGGGCAGCTACACCCTCAACATCCTCACCCTCGGCGCGCTCACGGTGGCCATCGGCCGGGTCGTCGACGACTCGATCGTCGTCATCGAGAACATCAAACGCCATCAGGGGCTCGGCGAGTTCGGACCCGCGTCGATCATCCGGGCGGTGCGCGAGGTCGCCGGTGCGGTCACCTCGTCCACCCTGACGACCGTGGCCGTCTTCCTGCCGATCGGGCTCGTGTCGGGCCAGACTGGGGAGCTGTTCCGGCCGTTCGCCATCACCGTCACCATCGCGCTGCTCGCCTCGCTCTTCGTCGCGCTCACCGTCGTCCCGGTCCTCGCCTCGTGGTTCATGCGCCGCCGCAACGGGGTAGGTGCGTCGGCTGCGGAAGGCGACGACACGGCATACGAGGCCGGTATGCCGTCCGCCTCCCACGAGTCGCCGCAGACGGCCTTGCAGCGCGCCTACCTGCCCTCGCTGCGCTGGGCGCTAGGGCACCGCGCGGTGACCCTCGTCCTGGCCGCGCTTGTCTTCATCGCCACCGTGGGGCTCGCCCCGCGGCTCAAGACCGACTTCCTCGGCAGCATGGGCGCGACGACGTTGCGTGTCGTGCAGGAGATGCCCGCGGGGACCGCGTTGGAGCAGACCGACGCGGCCGCCAAACAGCTTGAGAAGGTCGTGGCCGCCGAAGCGACGGTCGTGTCCTACACAACCACGGTGGGCGGCGACCCGTCGCGGGTGTTCTTCGGGACCGTCGCCGGGCCCAACCAGTCGTCGATCTCGGTAACGCTGCAATCCGGGGCGGACGGCACCGTCGTCGGCGACCGGCTGCGAGCGGCCCTCACGGCCCTCACGGGGGTCGGCACCGTCGAGGTGGTCTCGACCCAGGCCAACAGCGACGTGGCGCTCGTCGTCGAGGGGTCCGACCCGGAGTCCCTGCGAAAGGGCAGCGACCAGGTCGCCGAGATGTTGGCGACGGTGCCCGGGATGCGCAACGTCCGCACTGATCTCACCAACGCCAAGACGATGCTCAAGGTGAGCGTCGATCCGGTGGCCGCCGCCGGGGTCGGCATGGTCCAGGCTCAGATCGGCCAGGCCGTCACCCAGGCGGTCAAGGGCACGAAGGTCGGGACGGTGACCATCGCCGACACGACAGTTGACGTCGTGCTGCGTTCCCGCACGCCGGTGACGACGATCGACGGGCTCAGGACCCTTCCCCTGCCGATCACCCAGAAGCAGACCATCGACGCACGCAAGGCTGCCGGAACGGCCGTCGAAGACGACCAGAAGGCGATGCAGAAGAAGGCCCAGGCCGATCAGGATGCTGCGCTGGCCGATCAGCTGGCCGGGCTGCGCGAGTCGCGGACCAAGGTGTCGCAGACCATCTCCACCCTCACCAGCCAGGTGTCGGCCCTGACCGCTCAGCTGGCCCAACTGGCGTCGTTGCCCCCCGGCACCGTGACGACTCCCCCCACCGACCCGATCGCGGCCTTGAAGGCTCAGATCGCCCAGTTGCAGAAGTCGATCGAGACCGCGAAGGCCCAGCTCTCCGCGACCGACACGAGCATCCAGAAGCTGTTGGACTCCAAGGCCAAGACCGCCAAGGCGCGCGCCGACAGCGAGGCGCTGAGCCAAGCCGCCAAGGATGCCCAGAAAGCGAAGGCGACCGCAGTGGTCCTGGATGCCGTCGCCGACGTCACCGAGGTCTCCTCCCCCGCGTCGATCGGCCGAGTCGACGGCGCCCGGGCCGCGACCGTGACCGGGACCCCACAGGCAGGAGACGTCGGAGGGGTGACCTCGACGATCCAAACCAAACTCGCGGCCCTGTCGTTGCCCGAGGGTGTCACGGTGCGTTTGGCGGGTGTGTCCCAGGCCCAGCGGGAGTCCTTCGCCCAGCTTGGCGTGGCGATGCTCGCGGCGATCGCGATCGTCTACCTCATCATGGTGGCGACCTTCCGGTCGCTCCTGCAGCCGCTCATCCTGCTCGTCTCGGTGCCGTTCGCGGCCACCGGCGCGCTCGGACTGCTGTTGCTCACCGGCACCGCGTTGGGGATCCCGGCGATGATCGGCCTGCTCATGCTCATCGGCATTGTGGTCACCAACGCCATCGTGCTCATCGACCTCATCAACCAATACCGGGAATCCGGTTCGGGCATTGGCGACTCGATCGTCAACGGGGCCAGGTTGCGGTTGCGGCCGATCATCATGACGGCGTTGGCGACGATCTTCGCGTTGCTGCCGATGGGGCTGGGAGTGACCGGCGGCGGCATCTTCATCTCCAAGCCGCTGGCCATCGTCGTCATCGGCGGGCTCGTGTCCTCGACCATCCTCACGCTCATCCTCGTGCCGGTCTTGTATGACCTCGTCGAGCGGACCCGGGAGCGGGTCCGGCGGCGGCGGTCGGCCGACGGGGACCCCGGGCCGGGCCTGACCTCCGAGCCTGAGGTGGCCGAGACGGCAACAGCGACGGCCTGAACCGTTGCGGCCAGGTCAGCCTCGGCGGAAGGTGAGCTGAGCGACGTCGAGATAGCCCGTCGCGAACCCGGCCTCGCAGTAGGCCAGGTAGAACTCCCACTGGCGGCGGAACACCTCGTCGAAGCCGTGTGACGCGATCTGCGGCCAGTTCGCGTCGAAGGTCCGGCGCCAGCGTCGCAAGGTGTGCGCGTAGTGCGCGCCGAACGGGTGGATCCGCCGGACCCGCAGCCCGGTATGCCGCGTCGCCACCTCCTCGAGCGCCTCCAGTGACGGGAGAAGGCCGCCGGGGAAGATGTGCTTCTGGATCCAGCCGTAGGAGTTGCGGGTCGCGAGGTAACGGTGGTGGTCCATGAGGATGGCCTGGACGACGGCGGTTCCGTCGGGCGTCAGCAACCGGTCGATGGCTTGGAGGTAGGCCGGCCAGAACTCCTCGCCCACCGCCTCGATCATCTCGATGCTCACGACAGCGTCGAACTGCCCCGTCACCTCTCGGTAGTCCTTGAGCTGCACGTCGACCCGGTCGGACAACCCCAACGCGGCGACCCGTTCCTGCGCGAGGGCCTGCTGCTCCCGGGACAACGTGATCGTCGTGACAAAGGCGCCGCGGGACGCCGCGCGGACCGCCAACTCGCCCCAACCGGTGCCGATTTCGAGCAGCCAGGTGCCTGCGGTGACACCGGCCGCGTCGAGGGCGGCATCGATCTTGCGACGCTGGGCCGTGGCCAGATCCTGCTCGCTCCACGGTCCCGCCGCCTCGTCGAACAGTGCGCTGCTGTAGGTCATCGTCTCGTCGAGGAAGCCCGCGAACAGGTCGTTGCTGAGGTCGTAGTGCGCCGCGATGTTGGCGCGCGACCCTTCCGGGGTGTTGCGGTGGTGATGCGGGATGGCCCGCTCCACGATCCCGCGAAGGGCGAGGATCGGCCGGGGCAACAGCCGTTCGACCCGGGCGGCAAACGGCGTGAGCAGGTCACCCAGATCGGTCCCGTCAGCCGCCTGCCAGTCGCCGGCCATGTAGGCCTCCCCCAGCCCGATCTTCGGGTGGGTCTCCAGTCGCCGGAACAGGTCGGCGGGCCGGTTGACCTGCAGGACTGGCGCATCAGCGCCGCCGGCCCCCCACGTCGTGCCGTCGGGAAGTCGCAGGCGCACCGGCAGTGAGCCGACGAGCAACCGGACGAGGCTGCGTGCCACGGCACCTCGCGTCAGGAGGGTATGCCGCCCTGCCGGTGCGATCCGCGGATCGACCAGGCCTGCGGGAGAAGCCTTTTCCCGAACTACCGGCAGCCGACGCGCCCACAGGTAGATTCCGTGGACGCGGATCATCGAGCTCACCCGCTGAGGCATCAACGGGTGCCGAAGCAAGGTTCGGGCCAACGTGCCAGCCGTCAACGGGACGGGTCGACCCGTGACGGTCGCACTGAGCAGTCGCTCGCCGTCGCGATCCAACCGGATGGCGACCGTGACGCGATCCCGGGTGAGGTGCAGGCGCACGGCATACCGGCCGGTGGTGTCGTTGAAGGGCGAGACGAGGAAGTCCTTGTCGACCTCGGCCTCCCCGCGCGGACCGGGGGTGAGGACGTAGGTGTGCCGGCCGGCATACGTGTTGCGGACTTCGAGGACAGCGGCGAGGGGTTGGCCCGCTGAGTCGAGGCACCAGAAGACGGACAGGGGGTCGAAGACGTGGCCGAGCACCCTCCCGTGGGCAAGCAGCAGCACCCGGGTCGAGTCGGGGAGGGCGACACCAGCAGCTCGAACCCGGTCCAACACAACGGTTTTCAGCTCTGGCAGGCTGGTCGCGACGCCGTCGAGATGATCCTCGGCGCGCAGTTCGGAGAGCTGACGCAACCGTCGTGGCAGCCGAGGCGGCGTGTCGAGGTCGACCAGCCATTGGTAGTGCGTGTTTGTGAAGGCATGGCGCAACGGCCGGAAGCGGGTATGCCGCACGGTCCCGATGACCAGGGCCGGAAGTGCGGGAAGGTCCGGCACGACCTGCGGCTCGGCGGTCACCAGGTCACCCCCAGCGCGGCCGCGGCGGCCACCCCGGAGCGGGCGCCATCCTCGTGGAACCCCCAGCCGTGATAGGCCCCCGCGTATGCCGTGCGGCCGACACTTAGCTGGGCCAGCCGCCGCTGGGCCCGGACTGCGGCGACGTCATAGAGCGGGTGGTCGTAGGTCATCGAGGCGACGACATGCTCGGGGCTGATCCGATCCGACCCGTTGAGCGTGACGAACAGGGGGTCGCTGGTGGGCAGGCCCTGGAGGCGGTTCATCCAGTAGGTCACCATGGGCGGCCCCGCCTCGGCGGGTTCCCGATCACCCCGGACGAGGTAGTTCCACGACGCCTGCGCCCCCCGGGACAGCGGCAAGAGGGACGGATCGCTATGCAGGACAGCCTCGTTCGTCGAATAGCGGAAGGCGCCGAGGACCTCCTCCTCCAACGGCAGCGGGTCGGCCAACAGGCTCAACGCTTGGTCGGGATGGGTGGCGATGACGACCCGATCCACCTGGATCCGGCCGCCCGCCGCGTCGATGACCTCGACCCGGTCGGGGTGGCGCAGGACGGCGCGCACCGGCCGGCCGCGCCGGATGTCGGGCAACCGGGCGGCGATGGCGTCGACATAGGACCGGGACCCACCGACGACGGTGAACCACTGCGGTGAGTCGCCGATCGACAGCATCCCGTGGTGGTCGAGGAACCGGAACAGGTAGCGCGCCGGGTAGTCCAGCGCATCGCCCCCTCCGGTGGACCAGACGCATGCGACGACGGGCACGGCATACAGGCGGATGAAGTCGGGACCGAAGCCAGCCGCGCGGACGAACTCGCCGAGCGTCGTCGTGTCCTCGTCGTCGGTCTGCGCGAGGAACTCCCGGGCCAGACCATGGAAACGCCGCACCCCGGTGAGCATCCGCCAATACGCGGGATCGGTGAGCTGACGCGGCCGGGCAACGAACCCGGGCAGCCCTCTGCCACCAGCGAATTCGATGCCGGACACGTCGTCCCGGACGCTCATCGACATCTCGGTGGGACGCCCCTGCACGCCCAACTCGGCAAAGAGCCGTTGCAGCACCGGATAGGTCCGGTCGTTGAAGACGATGAACCCCGAGTCGACCGCGAGCGGCCCCTGCGACCCAGCCACCGAGTGGGTGTGGGCGTGCCCGCCCAGCCGTTCGTCGGCCTCGAACAGGATGACGTCGTGCACCCGGGCGAGCAGGTATGCCGCGGTGAGCCCGGAAACGCCGGATCCCACGACCGCGATCCGCTCGCGAGCGGAGGCGCCGCGCGGGCCGGACGGCCCAGTGGCACCCGCCACCGAAGCGCCGGTCATCGGCGCACCCTGGGGTCGGGGACGCTGGAGCCCGCGAGGGTGCGGTGATACCACGTGCGGAAGGTCAGGGTCGGTTTGTCACTCGGCACCGACCGTTCGACCGGCCCCTCTGGGACGACGGCGGGGGCGCTCGACTCGACGACCGCCCGGTCCTGGCGGAGCACGGTGAGGTTGAACCGGTTGATCCCCAACGACGCCGCCGGGTTTTGGGCGAAGTTGCGCACCGAGGTGAGCAGCATCCGGGTGTGCCCGTCGTCGATCGGGACGCACCACACATGCAGCCGCATGATCCGGGGGTCTGGCGTGGTGTCCAGGACCATCCCGTGTGGGCGATACCACCGCAGGGCGGCCGACGGCGGGTGGTCGTCGACGCGCGACTCCAACGCGAACCCGTATGCCGTGTCCGTCACCGTCAGATGTAACCGCGAGTCGCGGTGCATCTTGGACAACACGAAGCGCCCGATGGTCGTGCGGTGGATGAACGGTAGATGCGGGAAGTCGAGCATGTTCTCCATGGCCCGGGTCCAGTGACAGTCCCACTCCTCCCAGTGGTCGTGCCGGGTCAGGCCGGGGTCGCCCAACTGTTCGTGGACGTTGGGTTCGCCCAGATCGCTCGGGTCGCTGGGGGTGCTGGGGGTGCCGGGGTCACTCACGTCGTGGGGGTCATTCGAGTCGCTCGCGTCGGTCGCCGGGTCCGAGCCCTCTCCCGCGAAGCCGGTGAAGACCCAGACGAACCCGGCCGTCTCCCGCACCGGCAGCGCGGTCGCGCCAAGCCGAGACCGCGCGGCGTCCGGGTTGAACGGAATGTAGGCACATCCGCCGTCACGCCGAAACTCCCAGCCGTGGAAGGCGCAGGCCAGCGACCCGTCATCGGTCCGCTTCCCGAGCGCCAGCGAGACGCCCCGGTGCGGGCATCGGTCGAGCAGCACCCCCGGCAGGGCGTCCGGCTGCGGTCGCCACGCGACGAGGTCCTCTCCGGCGACCTTGATCCGACGTGGTGTCGTCGTGATCTCGGCCGATGGGAGCAGCGGGGTCCACTGGCGAGCGAAGCCATCGAACAACGCTCACACCCCCGGCTGCACTGCCGCATGCGTCGGTGTTGCCCTCACCGCGGTCACCTGGCGAGGCCACCAGAACCGGTCGCCGAGCAGCAGGGCGATAGCGGGCACCAGCACGGTCCGCACGACGAGGGTGTCCAGCAGGACGCCGAGGCAGATGATGACACCGATCTGGGCCAGC
Source organism: Candidatus Phosphoribacter baldrii (assembly GCA_016704565.1). Lineage (GTDB taxonomy): Bacteria > Actinomycetota > Actinomycetes > Actinomycetales > Dermatophilaceae > Phosphoribacter > Phosphoribacter baldrii. The sequence continues at coordinate 1,232,170 of JADIZV010000001.1, read as the reverse complement.
ACGACCAGCGGCAGGACGCCGAGCACCGCAAACACAGCGGCCAACAGGATGCCCGCGCTGGTGATGACCCCACCGGTCGCCGCCAGGGCGCGCAGCATTCCGGCCCGCGAGCCGTGCTCCACCGCCTCTTCGCGGGCCCGGGTGACCAGGAAGATGTTGTAGTCGACGCCGAGCGCCACGAGGAACAGGAACGTGTAGAGCGGCGCCCCGACATCCAGGGCACTGAAGCCGAACACCTTGGTGAAGATCCACCACGAGGCACCGACTGACGCCAGGAAGGTGAGGATGACCGTCCCGACGAGGATGAGCGGCGCGACGACCGACCGCAACAGCACCAGCAGAGCGAGCAGCACCAGCCCGAGGATGAGCGGGAAGATGATCCCTCGGTCGCGGGACGCGGCATCGGCGGCATCAACGCCCCTCGCCTCCGTGCCACCGACCAGGGTCCCCGGTATGCCGTGCAGTGCCGCCCGCACGTCCCGCACCGCCGTGCGCGCCTCGTCGCTGCCCGGCTCGGGCTTGAGGACAACACTCACCTGTGCCAGCCGGTCGGTGCGCTGACCGGCGGTGGCGGAGGCGACTGACGGAACCGTCGTTGCGGCGGCGACGACCGCGGCCGGATCGCCCTCAGTGACGACGATGAGCGGGTCGGAATTGCCGGCCGGGAAGGACTTGGCCAACCGCTCCGACGCGGCGATGGCCTCCGGCTTCGCGAGGAACTGGTCGGTCTGCGAGAGCCCGCTACGCACCTGGGTGAGCCCACCGGCCATGAGCGCCAGCAGGACGAGCGTGCCGATCACGAAGGCTCGGGGTCGGGCGGCCACCTGGTCGCCGACCCGACGCCAGAACGAGCGCTGGTCGACCAACGCCGCCTGACCAACCCGGGGAACGACCGGCCAGAACACCCAACGACCGAAGAGGACGAGGACTGCGGGCAGCACGACCAACGCGTAGCCCGCCGCCACGACAATGCCGACAGCGCTGGCGAGGCCAAGCCCCCGCGTGCCGGGGAAGACAGACAGCAGCAGGGTGAGCACGCCGAGGACCACCGTCGTCGCGCTGAGCAGGACCGCCTCTCCCGTATGCCGCAGGGCGTAGCGCATCGCGGCATACCGGTCGGGCTCGCGGCGCAACTCGTCCCGGTAGCGGGAGATGAGCAGGAGGGCGTAGTCGGTGCCAGCGCCGAACACGAGGACGGAGAGGATGCCGATCGTCGACTCGTCCCACGCAACGTTGAAGGTCTTCAGCACGTGGGTGGCGAGCACAGCAGCGAGGCGGTCGGCGATGCCGACGACGAGCAGCGGCACCAGCCAGAGGACTGGGCTGCGGTAGGTGATGAGCAGCAGCAGGGCCACCACCGAGGCGGTGGCGAGGAGCAGTCGGGTGTTGGCGCCCTCGAACACCGCGCCGAGATCGGCTTGGACCGCGGCGGGACCGGTCACCTGGACGGTGACACCGGCCGGGGGGCTCGCTTTGAGGGTGGCGCGGAGCTCCTTGACGGCCGTCGAGATCCCGGAGTTGCCGGTGGCGGTGATGGGGACGATGCCGATGGCTGCCGTCTTGTCCTGACTCACCTGCAGCGGTCCGGCGATCTTGCCCTGCAGCGTGGTGCGCAGAGTTGAGACCGTCGCGTCGTCGAACGTGCCGTTGTCGGCCGTGTAGAGGACGACGGCGCTGGAACCCTCCTTCTTCGGGAAGGTCTGCAGGGCTTCGACGACCGCCGTGCTCTCGGCGCCGACGGGCAGGCCATCCAGGGCGCTTGTCGTGCGGGTGGCCTCCTTCATCGCTCCGATGACGCCACCTGCCACCAGGACCAGCAACAGGGCCACGAGCCATGACCGACGCCGATGCACGATGAGGTCGACAGTGGCTTGGCCGAGACGCGTCATGGGAGGATCCGTTCGGGAGTCTGGTGTTTCGACAAGTAAGTAAGTAGATTACTAATCTAATGAGTGACCCGCAGTCAAGCCCGGGCCGTGAGGCAACGGGAGCAGCACCCGGGGAGCGGCCGGATTCGCCGCTTCCCCACACGGCGTTCGTCAACGAATGGCGATCGGGTCAGACGTTGCTCGTCCTTCGGGAGCTGCTCGACCTCGCCGAGCAAGTGGGGCCGAGCATTGCGCGGCGCGCCGAGGTCGGCCACACCGAGTTGCGGGCGTTGGAGCTCCTCGTCCGCTCGCCGCACGGCCCGGTCGAGCTGGCCCGCGAGCTGGGCGTCACCTCAGCGGCGTCGTCGGGCATCGTCGACCGGCTCGAAGCCCGCGGCCACGTCCGCCGAGTCGCGCATGCCACCGATGGCCGGCGCACCCAGGTCGTGCTCACCGACTCAGCCCGTGAAGAGGTCCTCGGTTATCTCGTCCCGATGTTCGCTGCGCTGGCGCAGATGGACGCAACTTTCGACGACGCCGAGAAGCAGATCGTCGAGCGCTATCTGCGCGGAGCGATCGACGCGATCCACCGGATCATCTGACCTCGCCTTCGTGCCGCCCGCCTAGCCGGGCAGGTATGCCGCCTGGGGCCCCGTTCGTCAATCGCCACCCAGCCTGACCAGGCCCTCGCCGGCTCGGCTGGTGACCGGGATCGGATCCATCAGCTCCCCCACGAACTGACCGTTCACCTCGTTGGCGAAGCCGATCAGCACCCAGCCCGCATCCATGCGAACCAGGCGCGCGGCATACAGGGCGGCGTCGGGGAAACGCCGGGCGGCGGCGATGTCGAACGGGCCGAGGACGGAGGGGCCGGTCACGCTGAAGACGCCGCCAGCACCATGACGGGCCTTGCCGTCGTCATCCAATTCGGGCCAGCAGCAACAGAATACGAGCGTCGGAACGCCGTTCACGATTTCGACCTGAGTGACCTCCAGCTGCCCGAAGCCCCGCCCGGGTTCGGTGATCGGAGGGTGGACCGTCCAGGTGTCCAGGTCGAGCGACGTCGCGTGGCCGACGACGCCGCGCCCGCGAACCGGGCCGTGGTTGGCGCGAGCGGTGACATACATGTGCCACCGCCCGTCATCGCCGTGGAAGAGGAACGGGTCGCGCCAGGCTTCGTCGAACCAGTCGGAGGTGCCGAGCGTCTCGTACCAGCGCGGATCGGCGCCCAGCACCGTCGTCGGGTCGGTCTTGTCCCAGGTGAGCAGATCGAGCGAGGTGGCAAAGCCGATCCGCTGCACGAGACCGCCGTCGGCCCGGCTGGAGCCCGTATAGGCCATGACCCACCTGCTCCTGGCGTCGTCGCGAACGATGCTGCCGGTCCAGGTCGTCCAGTCGTCGAAGGCAGGCGACTCCGACACGGCGAGCGCGTCAGGGAGCACCGTCCACTCCCGCAGATCGCTTGAGACGGCATGGCCGACGCTCGGGTGCCGATGCCGGCGATCCGGGTCGCGCAGGCCACGCGAGGCGCGCAGGTAGAACGCGTGATGCCAGCCGTCGGCGACGGCATACCAGGAGTCCCAGACCCAGGAGTCGGGAAGGCGCAGCACCGCAAGTCCTCGGGGTGACTGGGAGGTGAGGGGGTATGCCGCGTGGCCGGAGTCTGCTCGCGGCTCAGGCGGCTGCGTCGGGGAGATGGTCGTCGAGCCACTCGACGACGTCGGCCATGACCTCGTCGCGGTTGGTCTCGTTGAGGACCTCGTGTCGGGCACCGAGATAGAACCGGACGAAAACGTCCCGGACGCCCAACCGGCGGAACTGGTCTACGACTTGTTGGACACCCTTGGTCTTGTCGCCGACCGGGTCCTCGGCACCGGAGAAGAGGTAGATCGGCAGGCCCTGCGGGACCCGGGCGACCTGGCTGTCGGTGTTGATGAAGGCGATGCCGCTCAGGAGATCCTGGAACATGCCTGCGGTGCAGACGAATCCGCACCAAGGGTCGGCGATGTAGGCATCGACCTCGGCCGGGTCGCGGGACAGCCAGTCGAAGGGGGTCCGGGCCGGCGCGAAGGGCTTGTTGAAGTTGCCGAACGACATCTTGTCCAGCAAGGGGCTCTGGGTGCTCTTGCCCCGGACCTTGGCCTCGACAGCGGCGACGACCTGGCCCACCTTGCCGAGCATCCCTGGATCGCCGCCGGTGCCGGAGAGGATCAGCCCAGCGAGCTCGGCGCCGTGCTTGATCGCGTAGGTGCGGCTGAGCATCGAGCCCATGCTGTGGCCGAAGAGGAACACCGGCAGGCCCGGCTGCTCGTCGCGGATGGTGCGGGTCACGGCATACAGGTCGTCGACGACGGTCATCCAGCCGTCCCGGTCGGCGAAGAAGCCGGCCTTGGCGAGGTCGCCCGCGGTCTTGCCGTGGCCGCGGTGGTCGCTGGCGTAGACGGCATACCCGGCAGCGGTGAGTACCTCCCCGAACCGGGCATAGCGCGCGGCGTGCTCGGCCATCCCGTGCGCGATCTGGACGACGCCCTTGGGGGCGACGCCCTCATCGGGCAGCCAACGGAAGACGTGAACCGGCGTCCCGTCAGAGGCGGTGACGGTGAGCGACGTGGACTGCATGGAGGTCTCCTCGGGCATCGGGTGGTGCGGGTCGAGCAGCGACGGCACGGAAGGTCCGGCGACTATGCGGCGGAGATGCCGAGCACTTCGTCGAGTCCATCTTCCATGCATTGCATGAGCACGTCGACATCGGCCACGCCGGTGCCGTCGATGGTGAGGCCGATGCAGCAGGTGCCGACGTGCGACACCATCGCCGCCATGACGGCCACTCCCGGCAACGGCCCGAACGGGAACACCCGCTCGACCCGCGCCCCGGCCATGAAGACCTCGTAGGGCAGGCCCGGCATGTTGGACGCCGACAGGTCGGTCACTGCGCCCAAGCCCATGACCGCGGCCCCCACCGCCGACGGCAGTCGGTTGACGACCGGGGTGAGGATCGAGAAAGAGTCGAGGGCCGGCTCGGCCAGTTGCGCGAGGATCACCCCGCGCAGCGCCGCCACCCGTTCGGCCGGGTCGACGATGCCGATCGGCGCTGCGAGCATCGCACCGGCGAACTTGTTGCCGCCCATCGGGTCGTCGCTGCGCCGCATCGACACGGGCACGGTCATCGGGATCTCGTCGATGTCGACACCGTGATGCTCGTGGTAGCGCCGCAGCCCGCCCAGCAAGGCCGCAAGGTAGGCGTCGTTGACCGATCCACCGGCCCGCTTGGCGGCCGCGCGCAGGTCGGCCAACGGGCACTCCAAGGTCCGCATGACCCACACCCGGCCGTCGCGCGGCCGCAGCAGTGGCGAGGACGGCGCCGGGGGCGGTGAGAGGACGCGCCGCAGGGACGCGGCAAACCGCAGCGCCTCGGACGCCGCGCCGCCAGGGCTGCGCGCCAACGAGATTCCCGCGTCGGCTGCCGCAGCGAGCATGCTCGGCATCTGCCCGAGGGTATGCCGCGCCCCCTCCACCGTGACCGTCAGTGCGTCGTCACCACCGAGAGTCTCGGTCGGGCCCGACTCGGGCCGGGTCGGCTTGTCGGCGGTGTGTTCGCGGGTGCGGCTCTGCACGAGCGACATGAGCTGGATCGCGCCGAGCCCGTCGGTCAGCGAGTGGTGCAGTTTGAGCAGGTATGCCGCCCGCCCACCCTCCAGCCCCTCGATGAGGGTGCCCTCCCACAAGGGCCGGGTCCGGTCGAAGGGAGCCATCGCCAGGGTCTGGACCAGGGCCATCAGCCCATCCATCGACCCGTCCGGGCCCTGGTGCATCCGGCGCAGGTGATAGCTGAGCGCGAAGTGCGCGTCAGTCCGCCACACGGGTGGGCCGGTCGGGACGAGTGGCTCGACGACCCGTTGGCGCGACCGCGGCACCAGCGACGTGGCCCACTCGTGGGCTGCCACCAAGCGGTCCCAGTCGGGGACGCAGTCGAGGATGAGCAGGCTGCAGATCGTCGACGAGTGTTGGGGATGGCGCTCGGAGCGCCACATCGTCGTCTCGAGTTCGTTCATCCGATCGTCCTGCGACCAGTCCGGCTGCCCAGCACCTGCCCCAGGGCCACCGCCGGGCCCGCCCGCCCCGCCACCCACTCCCGGGCTGCCACCCACTCCCGGGCTGCCACCCACTCCCGGGCTGCCACCCGCTCCCGGGCGGCCAGCCGTCGGCGGCTTGGCGTTCATCGGGCACCCGGCCAGTTGGCGAGGGTCGCGTCGAACCGATCGCGCAGTGTAGCCACCTGGGCGTCCAGGTCATCGACCCGCAGGTCGGTCACCGGTTCGAGGATGGCGACGTCGATGGTCCCCGGCCGCAGCACCCGGGCGTGCCGGGGCAGGATCTCGCCGGTGTTGCGCAGCACGACAGGCACGACAGGCACCCCCGCTTGGATCGCCAGATGGAAACCGCCCTTGCGGAAGCGGCCGAGCACCGGAGTCGTCGACCGGGTGCCTTCGGGGAAGATGAGCAGCGACGTGCCACCGCGGATCCGCGCGACGAGCGCGTCGAGGGTCGCCCGCGACTGGGCCGAGTTGCTGCGGTCGATGTATGCCGGTTCGATGAGCAGGCTCCCGACCAGACTCCGCGGGTCGAACCGGGCTTCCTTCTTGGCGACCACGGTGAACTCGCCGGGCATGACCGTGGCGGCGACCAACGGGTCGACCGAGCTCTGATGGTTGGCCATATAGACCGCAGGACCATCGGGAAGGTTCTCCTTGCCCACGACCCGCAGTTGGACCCCCGCCAGGGTCAGCGCGCTCTGACAGGCCAGGGCCACCCCGAGGTTGATCCCCCGTTGCCGGTTGCCGGTGAGCAACCCCCAGGTGACCCCGGTAGCCGCCCCCGCATTGAGCCCACCGAGCGCGGCGAGGGTTCGGGCCAGGTCGGTCGGGCTCCCCCCACTCGGGTCGCGCAACATGACGACCGGCCAGCCGAAGTTCTTCGCGGCCCCCCGCAACCCGGGGTGGGGGTTCAGAGCCACCGGCGAGCCGACCGTCCCAAGGAAGGCGACGTCTTCGGCGCCGTTGCCATAGGCGAAGCTCTTCGCCAGGTCGATGTCATGCGTCCGCGCGAACGCCCGCACCCCACTTGCCTTTTGGGTGCCCCAGAGCAGCTTCCCCTCGAGCTCCCCGGTGAGGATCCCGTCCTCGACGACCAGCTGGGTGCAGACGAGGTGCTCGATCCCCAGGTCGGTGGCGACCGGCTGGATCTGATACTTGCTCGCGGCCGAGGCGATCACCACGGTGTGCCCGCGACGCTGGTGCGCGCGGACGAGCTCGCGCGCCTCGGGTCGGATCGTCCCAGCGATCTTCTGGACGAACAGCCGCTCGCCCAGCTCGGTCATCGTCTCCTCGGTCTGGCCGCGCATCGCGGCATACCCCTTGACGGCCCCTCGCGTGGGCTCCCCGCCGAGGTAGGTCCCGTCGATGACCGCGACGAAGGTGCGCATGAAGTGGCCGAGGTCGACGTCGCGACTCTTCACCCGGTCGGTGAAGAAGGTGCTCGCGGTGTAGCCCGCGACGAGCGTCCCGTCGAGATCGAAGAACGCCCCGACGCTCGGCCCCGCAGGCGCGGCCGAGATCCGGGCGAGGTGCTCAGCGAACTCCACGGGCACTCCTGCGAGCCTGCTCGATCCGGTCGATCTGATCCAACTGGGTTGCCACACCTTGGAGTTCGACGAGGAACGCCGCCCGTCGCGCGCTCAACGACTCCCCCTCGTATGCCGTGTCCCCACCTTCGCCGCCCAGCAGGCCACGATGCCGAGCCAGGCGCAGCGCTGTCTTGTAAAGCTCGAGGGACACCGACTCAGCACTGGCGATGCGCCGCTCAAGCTCCCATTGCTGACCGACCCGCAGCGCCTCATCAAGGATGTCCTCCTCAGCGACCGCCGAATCTCCAGCTGCCGCAAGGCGATCCGCCACGACTAGATAGGCGTCGACGAACGGCCGCAACACCAGGTGGGCGACGTGCAGGTCGGTGGCGTCCAGGATCGCCCGAGCGGCCGCCGACGTCAGCACGCCCGGCTCGGCCGGAGAGATCGGCGACATGAGCGCTAGCTCAGCCCGCAACTCCCGCTCGAAGTCGTCACGCCCGGGGAAGAAGAACTCGAACTTCAACAGGTCGCGCAACGCCTTGGCCCGCTCCCACGCGGCCCGCTCGACATCGGCTCCTTCGGGAGCGGCGATGGCGTCCAGCAGGGACACCTCACCGATCGCTCGCTCGACGAGCATGTGGATGACGGTGTTGCGGTAGAACGCCGCGACGAGGTGCTGCTCGGGAGCGATCCGCCAGACCGGCTCGGTGCCAGCGTCGAAGACCGTCAGCACCCCGGAGGCGACCAGCTCCTGTAGGGCCCGGCGGATCGTCGACTTGTCGGTGAGGGACGCGGCACCGGCCACGGGCCAGCGCCGATCCCGGATGTAGCGCGCCAGCGGCTCGACCGTGTCGAGGACGCGGTCGAAGGTCAGCGCCCGGTCGGCGCCCAGCAGAGCCAGACAGACGACTGCGGTCGTCGTCACCGGGGTGGCCCGGTTGATCCGGTGGCTCGCGTCGATGGCGACCCGCTCGACGGCCTGCGAGGTGTCGTTACCTTCGGCCCGCAGCGCGGCCATCCGCTCCCGCAACGGGAACGGCTCGCCGATGGAGACATACGCCCGGCCCAGACGCCCGCCTTGCGACCGCGCGAACCGGATGAGCCACCCGAGGTCTTCGGGCCGCTTGCGACTGCCCCGCGCCTCGGCGGTCATGCCCGCGACCTCGTGGAGTTGGTCGTAGACGATCGACACCGGGACGAGCATGACGTCGGGCCCGTCGCTCGCCTCCGCTGCGTCGGACAGATAGCGGAGTATGCCGTGGACCGGCGGCCGCAGCTTGCCGGTCCGGGTGCGCCCACCTTCGATCGACCAGGCCATGTTCGACCGGCGCTTGACCAGGTGGGCGATGTAGGCCCGCAGGGTCAACCGATAGACCGGGATCTCCTTGGTCGCTCGCTTGATGAAGATGACGCCCGTGCGGCTGACCAGATCACCGACGACCGGCAGGTCGAGGTTGGCCCCACCGAAGGTGTAGAGCGGCGAAAACCTCCGGGAGGCAAGGACATTCGGCAAGACCCAGCCGTCGAGGTAGGACCGGTGGGAGAAGACGATGGCCAGGCTGTGCTCCCGGTCGAGAGCCTTGAGCCGGACGATGTCCTCCTCGTCGACGAGCACGTCGTGGGCCCGCATGATCCAGGCGCCGAGTTTGTCCCACGACTGGGTGGCCCGAGGGTCGTGCGAGGCGGCCATCTCGCGCAGGTGCTCGGCCGCCTCGGCGCGGACCTGGCCGATGGGGAGGTTGTGCTCGGCGGCATACCGCTCAAGCGCGGTGACCAGCCCCGGGTCGGCGAGGAGTTCATCGAGGTCCGCGGGCCCGGTGACCGCGCTCGCGGCGTCGCGGGCGCGCCGCGTCACCGAACTGACCCATCCGCGGGCCGTCCCGGCCAGGCGCTGTGCATCCACGGGTCAGGTCTAATGCCCGGGCGGGCCGGGGTCAACCGGCTGTCCGGCTCCTGTCGTGGCTTCGGGCGTCAGACGGACGGCTCAGCAGCGTTCGATGACGGTCGCGTTGGCCATGCCGATGCCTTCGCACATGGTCTGCAGGCCATAGCGGCCGCCGGAGCGCCGCAGCGCGTGCACGAGGGTGACCATGAGCCGCGCCCCGGTGGCGCCCAGCGGGTGACCCAGCGCGATCGCGCCGCCGAGTGGGTTGGTGCGGGCCGGGTCTGCCCCGGTCGCCTTGAGCCAGGCCAGGACGACCGGCGCGAACGCTTCGTTGACCTCGGCCTGGTCGATGTCGCCGATCGCGAGGCCCGCGCGGCCCAGCACCCGCTCGGTCGCCGCGATCGGTCCGTCGAGCATGACGATCGGGTCGGAGCCGACGACGGTGAGGGCGTGGATCCTGGCCAGGGGGGTGAGGCCGTGCGTGCGGACGGCCGCTTCGGAGGCCAGCAGGAGCGCGGCGGCCCCGTCGGACACCTGGCTGGACACGGCGGCGGTGACCTTGCCGCCCTCGCGGACGGTCTTGAGGGCGGCCATCTTCTCCAGCGACGTGTCGGCGCGCGGGCCCTCGTCGGCGGCGAGGGCGGCATACGGGACGATCTCGTCGGCGAACGCCCCGGCAGCCTGCGCGGCGAGCGCGCGCTGGTGACTGGCGAGCGCGAGGTCCTCCATGTCGGCGCGGCTGATGTCCCACCGGTCGGCGATGAGCTCGGCACCGTAGAACTGGCTGACCTCGGCGTCGCCGTAGCGCGCCGCCCAGCCGTCACCGCCGAAGGGATGCCCGAGGCCTTGCGCCGCGCCGACCGAGGCGGGGCTCCAGATCGGCACGAGGCTCATCACCTCGACGCCGCCCGCGAGCACCAGATCCTGTTGTCCCGCAAGGACCCCGTATGCCGCGAAGCTCACCGCCTGCTGCGACGAGCCGCACTGGCGGTCGACGGTCGTGCCGGGGACGGACTCGGGCAGACCGGCGCTGAGCCAGCCGGTGCGGGCGATGTTCGTGGCCTGCGCGCCGACCTGGTCGACGCACCCCCAGACGACGTCGTCGACCGCTGACGGGTCGATACCGGCGGTCTCGACAGCGGCTCGCATGACGTGGGCGGACAGGTCGGCCGGGTGGACCCCGGCCAGCCCGCCTCCGCGGCGACCGACGGGTGAGCGGACGGCACTGACGATGTAGACCTCTGCCATGGGTCCACCAAAGCACGAGTTGGGGGTCAGTCGGAGGCGCAGTCGATGACGAGGTGCCCGTCATGACCGATCTCACGTCTGCCTGCCCGGCGTGCAGGCTCGGGGTGGGCGTGCGGGCGGGCGGGCGCGGCATGCGTGCGTGCGGGCTCGGGGTGGGCGTGCGTGCGCGCGTGCGACTCGGGGTGGGCGGGCGTACGGGCGCGGCAGGCGATCTTGGGGTGGGCGTGCGCGCGCGCGTGCGACTCGGGGTGGGCGTGCGCTCTCGGGGTGGCGGGCGGGCGGGCGCGGCAGGCGATCTTGGGGTGGGCGGGCGTGCGGACTCGGGGCGGGCGTGCGGGCGGGCGGGCGCGGCATGCGTGCGCGCGGGCTCGGGGTGGGCGTGCGTGCGCGCGTGCGACTCGGGGTGGGCGGGCGTACGGGCGCGGCATACCTGGGTCCGGGGTTTGTGCAGGTCACCAACCCGCGACGGTGGGAAGGCCGCGCACCATGACGGCGCCCGTGACGGCGCCGACACTGCTGTTGCAACGGCAGCGGCGGCGCCGTCAACCGCGCCGTCATGCGCCGTAGTCCCAGAAGGCATGATGGGCGACGTCTGTCGCAGGTCGACGCACTCTCCGGGCCGGCAATGGGGCTGGGTCTATTGCACCCTGAACGTGGCTGGTAACTGCTCGGAGCCGCCGACGACAGGAGCCCTCGCGCGTTGACGTGGGCGGGGCACCCGGCAGGGGTCAGGAGAGACGATTCGTCGTTCCTGCGTGGCGCCGACGCGTTGGTGCACTGCGTATTCGAGATCCCGGTAGGGGGAGGAGTCCAGCGGCATCAACCCCCACGGCGGCATCCACGACATCGGCGGGTTCGCGTCCGGCCTGCTCATTCCCGGGTTCGGCGCCGAAGGGCACGCCGCTGGTCTGCTCGTCAAAGCCGCTAACAGGTCGCTGACCCGCATCGTTGAGGAAGGCGCGGCGACCGTGGCTGCCGGGCCGGCCCAGAGGCCGCAGGGGCCGCAGGGCCGAGACCGCTACGGTCGCGATCCTCCTCGTCAACGGCCGAAACCCATCAACTCGGCATACTCCGGCAAGGTCTTCGGTGACCCAACCATCGGCCCTGACTCGCCCCCCACGTGGACCGCCGATCTCGCCGCCAAGTCCCCAACGGTGTCCGGTTCACCGGCGAGGGCTTCCCCGACTCCACGCCCTACTCGTTAGCCGACGTGAAGGTCCTGGGACTGACCGGAAACGGGCGGTGGACGCAGGGCTCGCGAACGAAGCTCTTGCCAAAGAGTTGCGCCTGGACTCGGTGCCCCAGACCCCCGAAAGCTACGTCTGGCACCATGTCGAGGACGGGACCCGATGATGTTGGTCCCGGAGGATCTGCACTCGGCCGTCAGGCATACTGGCGGCGGCGCCGTAATCACAGGAGGGTCCGGAAGGTGATCCGTTACCTGGAGCCCACCCAACCTGCCGGCCAGCAGGCGGTCCAGGCGGCCGAGGCCACCCTCGGTGTGCGGCTGCCGCAGCAGTACCGCGCCTACCTGCTCAACCACGCCAACGGCGGCCAGATCGAGAGCGCCGGCCTTCCCGGCTTCGCCGACGTGTCGGTCAACAACATCTTCGGCGTAGGACGTGACGACACCCACGACCTAGTCCGGTTCTGTGGCTACCTCGCGCCCCTGGTGGGCCTCGGTTTCCTACCCGCGGGTCTGTCCGCCGGCGGCAACCCCGTCTGCATCTCCATGCGGCACCAAGACCCGGGCACCGTGTGGTTCAACGACCACGAACTCCACTTCGACGACCCGGACGCCTTCGTCAAGCTCTCCGACTCCTGGGACGACTTCGTGGACGCTGCCCGGCCCTATACCCCTGAACTTCCAAGTGACGCCCGGGTCATCTCCGTAATGGTTTCCCCCGGCCTTGAAGACCTGCTCAGGAACCAGCGGCCCTCCTGAGGCCGCGAACGGGGCGTCGGGCCACGGCGCTGCGTCCGGTGGCGATGTCGAGCAGGGTCCGGCGGGACACGCCCGTGGCGCCCGCGAGCCGACCTGCATGATGCCTGCCTCCGGCGCGCCAACCTCACCGGTGCCGACTTCACGGGGAACCGACGTCCGCGACGCCAACATGAAGCCGCCGACCGACGCCACCCCGGCCACGTGGCCGCCGACGCCCTCCTCCAGAGTGACCTGGACACGCCCTCGACGCGGACCGCGGACCTGGCCGCCAAGTACCCCAACGGTGTCCGGTTCACCACCGAGGGATTCCCCGACTTCAAGGCCTACGCCCAAGTGAGTGTAGAGGTGAAGGGTCTGACAGGGTTCTACGGGACTGACGAGTGTCCAACCAACGAGGAACTCACCAAGATCGCCAACTTGCCTGCTATGCCGCAGACTCCTACTGGCTTTTGACTGCACCACGTGGAGGACGCCAACACCATGCTGCTCTTACCGAAAGACCTGCACGACGCGGTCAAAGACACCGGCGGAGCCGCAGCGCTGAAGGGGAAGCCCCAATGAACATCGAGCTCATCGAGCCCAGCCCACCGGCGACCCTGCCCGACGTCGAACGCGCGGAGGCCGATCTCGGATTCTCGCTTCCCCGCGAGTACCGCGACTATCTGCTCACGCAAGCCAACGGAGGGTGGGTCAGGTCTGCCCTCTTGCCGGACTTCCCGGATGTTGGTGTGAACCACATTCTGGGCGTTTCGCGTGATGATGCCTACGACTTGGTGGGCACTTGCGCCCGGCTCGTTCCTCTCGTCGAGCTTGGGTTCCTACCGGTCGCCGACTCGGCCGGCGGGAACCCGATATGCGTTTCCCTCAGGCTCGAAGACGCCGGGACCATCTGGTTCAACGACCACGAGCTTCACTTCGACGAACCTGGCGCCCTCGTCAAGCTAGCCAACTCGTGGGATGCCTTCCTGACTGCCACACAGCCAGACGAGACGCCCCGCCAGACGCCCGCCGGAACAGCGAAAGGCTGGGTTAGTCCGCAGATGGAGGCGATCCTTCGGAGCCAGTTCGCTGACTAGTGGATCGTCACGTCGCCGTCCGCCAAGCTCGCAACCGCCCATCACCCCCGATCACCGGGAAGGTGCAGCGACCGCGGGCGCGGCATACTCGGGCCCGGGGTTGGTGCAGCTCACCAAGCCGCGACCGATGGGACAGCCGCGCACCATGACGGCTCCCATGACGGCGCCCACACTGCTGTTGCAACAGCAGCAGCGGCGCCGTCAACCGCGCCGTCATAAGCCGTGGCCCCTGAAGGCAAAATGGGCGACGCTCGACCCCACGCCCGGCGTTTGTCGCAGTCCAGAGCACAATCAGCGCCTCATCGATGAGAGCCGACGAGGGGACTTGAACCCCTAACCCCCTGTTTACAAGACAGGTGCGCTGCCAATTGCGCCACGCCGGCGGGAGGCTCGCGGCATACCGGATGGTCTGCGGCGAGGCCCCGGAAAGCCTACCGGCCCGCGGTGTCCACCTCCCTCTTCCTCGTATGCCGTCCGCCCACCACCCCTTGCCCGTCACCATCGCCCGACGCACCATGGTCCCCATGCGACTCGTCCAGGTGGCTCAGCATGCCGACGATCTCGGCCGCGCGTCCGCGTTCTACTCCGATCTGCTCGGCGCGCCTCCCACGGCGAGTTTCGACCCGCCCGGCCTGGTGTTCTTCGACCTCGACGGCGTTCGGCTCCTGCTCGACCGCGCCGCTCCGTCAGCACTCGTCTACCTGAGCGTGACCGACATCGACGCCGCCGTGAAACGCTTGCGGCACAAGGGAATCCACATCGAGTCCGAGCCGCACGTCATCTTCACCCATGCCGACGACACGCTCGGTCCGGCCGGCGCTCAGGAGTGGCAGGCGTTCATCCGGGACAGCGAGGGCAACCTCGTCGGGCTTGTCGAGCACCGCCACGACTGACCGCCCCCACGCCCGCCGCCCACGACAGACCCAACCGCTCAACCTCTCACGAGGTCGGGCGTCCCGCCACCGCGACCGACACACCGAGCCCGATCATCAACGCCCCGCCGCCCACCCCAAGGCGAGCCAGCCGCCGTGGGCTGCGCGCGAACCAGTCCCGCGCCCGCCCTGCCGCCAGCGCCCACACCGAGTCACCGGCGAGCGCCATCGCCGCGAACACCGCGCCGAGCGCAAGGATCTGCGGCTGCGGCGCATTCGCCGGGTCGACGAACTGCGGCAACAGCGACGACAGGAACACCAGCGTCTTCGGGTTGGTCAGCCCGACGGTCAGCCCCTGCAGGAGGCTGCTGCGATCCACACCCTGCGCGGCCACCGGCTCACCGCCTCCCGAACGCGCCGCCAGCAGCGCCCCGGCCAGCTCGCCCCGGTGCCGGATCGCCTGAACCCCCAGATAGACCAGGTATGCCGCCCCCGCCAGCTTGACGATCGTGTACGCCGCCGCTGACGCCGCCAGCACGGCCCCCAACCCGACCGCGACCAACAGGCTCTGCACGAGCAGTCCGAGAGCGTTGCCGACCACGGTCAGCAGCGCAGCGCGTCGCCCGACGGTGAGCGCCCTCCCGATGGTGAACAGCAGGCTAGGACCCGGGATGGCGACGATCACCGCCGCCGTCGCGAGGAAGGCAAGCAGGAGCGATCCGCGAGGCACGCCCGCCAGTATGCCGCCCTCCGCGAGGCACACCCGCCAGTATGCCGCCCCCCGCGAGGCACACCCGCCGATATGCCGTCCCTCTGGCGACGCGACCTGAGGCGCCGTCAGCGCCAGGCCGAGAAGAAGCCCGGCGGCGCGGACATCGGTCCCCACGCCGGGTGCCCGCCGTGCAGCACGGACCACACGAGGGCGACCAGACCGCCGACGACGAGCACCGCGCCGACGACGCTCGTCACCAGCCCAGGTCGCACGACCCCACGCACCAACGACCGGGATCCCCGACGAAGCGATGCACCACCCGGCCCCCACCACGCCATCAGCAGTCCCAGCGCCATCCCCCCGGCTAGGGCCACTGGCTGATCCGGGTTGGGCGAGCTCGCCGTGACTGCCGACATCGCCAACGCCACACAGAACACCCCCGCTACCCCCACGAGGACCGGCAGGACCAAGCCGACAGCCGCCGCGAGAGCTCCAGTCAGCAGATGCCACGGCCCGAGCGCCACGGTCACCGGCACATCGCTGCGCCGCCACCCATGCTCGAAGCGTCGCAGCACCATCGCCGTCATCGACCGGTCGGCAGTCCTGGCCAACACCGACCACCCCGCGACGATCAAGAGCGCCACCACCGGCGCCGCCGCCGCGAGCGCGATGACGAACAACGCGGCGACGAGCAGCGTCCCGGTGCGGTCCGGCCGACCTATCCGGGGATCCGGGGCGCCCGCGCCCGGGAACCGCTCGCCCTCGCGGCCACCCTCATCGAGTTCGTCCCCCTCGTCCCCTTCGCCACCCTCGTCGACCTCACCGACCTCGCCGCCGACGAGCCGCCCGCCAGCGGCGATACCAGGGCCGACCGGCGCCCCCGCCAACTCCGCGGGTGCGCGCCACGCTGGGGCTGTCGGCCACGGCGCAGCAGGCGAGGGGGCAGGCAGCGCGGCATACCCCGAGGGGAGCGGCACGGCATACGGGCCGGGGTGGGGGACGCGCGCGGCAGGCGAGGGGGCCGGCGGTGCGGCATATCCGGCAGGCGGCGCCACCGCGTAGGGCGCCCCGGTGGGTGGTTCCATCGGCAGGACCGCCGTATGCCGCGCACCCCCCTGTCTGGCGCGCAGCTGACTCCCACCCGGGTGGACGGGCAGGACGTCGGTCGCGAATCCGCCTGCGGCATAACGCTCCAAGGCGGCCATGACGATCTCGGCGGGCGGGCGTTCCTCGGGCCGGGGCGACAGGGCGGCTGCCAGCAACGGCTCCAAGCGGGGGTCGACGCCATCGAGGTCACTGTTGCCGGCCCGGACCCGGGTGAGCACGATGTTCATCGACCCTCGCCCAAAAGGTGGGCGCCCGGTTGCAGCGAAGGCCAGGGTCGCTGCCCAACCCCACCAGTCGGTCGCCGGGGTGACTGCGGCTCCCTCGATGACCTCGGGCGAAAGGTAACCCGGAGTCCCCATGACCAGGCCCGTCGCCGTCAACCGCGGATCCTCGGCGACATGGGCGATGCCGAAGTCGATGACGACCGGCTCGCCGTCGTCGTCGAGCAACACATTGCCCGGTTTGAGGTCGCGGTGGACGACGCCGACGGCGTGGATCGCCTCCAGGGCACCGTGCAGGCCACGCGCCAACCGCAGCAGGTCGGTGGGCGCCAGCGGCCCGTGGTTGTCCACCAGGTCATCGAGCACGTCCCCGGCGATATAGCGAGTGACGACATAGGGCCGCGTCCCGGCCAGATCACAGTCGATGACCGGCGCAACGCGCGGATGGCGGATCCGGGCCAGGGTCGCGACCTCACGTTCCAGGCGCGCGCGGGCCTCCGGATCGTGGGCCACATGCGGCCGGAGGACCTTGACGGCGACGGCCCGGCCGTGCGGATCGAGGGCCAGATGGACAACGCCCATCCCCCCTTCGCCGATCCGTTGGATCAGGCGGTAGGGGCCCAGGCGCTCGGACAGCGCCTCGGTCTCGGCCGTCATGGGGACAACGGTAGGCGAGCAACCGGGCCCGGCTCGCATGATCGGCGTGTCGACAGCCCTGAGCGACGCGTCGGCGCGGACATCGGTGACAGGGTGGCACTGGCCACCTGTCGGGCGGATGGTGCCGGTCCGCTGGACGCTGGGCCTACTGCTGGATGTACTCCACCAGCTGGTCCCGCTCGGACTGCAGCGCGTCGATCCGGTGCTTGACGACGTCACCGATGCTGACGATGGCCTCGAGCCGGCCGTCGGCCAGGACCGGCACGTGTCGGATCCGCCGCTGGGTCATCGTCCGAGCGAGCGACTCGACCTCGTCATCGGCGCTGCACGTCGTCACGTCGGAGGTCATAATCGCGCTGACCGGCCCGTTGAGCACCGCAGCGCCCGTCCGGTGCAGGTGGCGGACCACGTCGCGTTCGCTGACGATGCCCACCACGGCAGTACCGTCCGGCGACACGACGAGTGCGCCGACACCCCGGTCGGCGAGGACCTCGATCAGGCGGGTCACGCTCTCATCGGGCCGAATCGTCGCAACCTCGGTCCCTTTGTTACGCAGCACGTCGGAGATCTTCATAACCGGACCGTAACCGGCCACGGCCCCCTGCGCCACCGTTAGCGTGGCGCGACTTCCGGTCAGGACCGCTCGCGTCGAGTGCTCGCCGCCCGCAGCCGGGCCGGACGCGGCGTATGCCGTGCCCGCTGCTGGACGACGCACGCCGCCGTCGAGCCGCGCACCACCAACTCCGGACGGAACACGAATTCCTTAGCGCGAGCAGTGGATCCGCCGATCACTTCCACGAGAGCGTTGACGGCGGTCTCGCTCATCGCGGTGACGTTCTGCCGGATCGTCGTCAACGGCGGGTCGGTGAACGCGATGAGCGGCGAGTCGTCATACCCGACCACCGAGATGTCTTCGGGCACCCGCAGCCCACGCGCGCGGACCGCCCGCACGGCGCCCAGCGCCATGAGGTCGGAAGCGGCCGCGATGGCCGTGGCCCCGCGGTCGAGCAACCTCGCCGCAGCAGCAGCGCCGCCGTCGACCGTGAACAGCTCGTGGACGATGAGCGAGTCGATCTCGGCCCGGCTGAGGGACGTATGCCGTGCCATCGCCCCGCGGAAGCCCCACACCTTGCGGATGACCGGCACGAACCGGTCCGGACCGGCAGCGAGCCCGATCCGCTCGTGGCCGAGCTCGGCCAGATGCGTGACGGCTAGCTCAACCGCCGCCACATCGTCGTTGACGACGGTCGGGACGTCGAGCTTGTCCACGGACCCGTTCACCAGGACGAGCGGCATACCGAGCTCACGCAGCCGGAAGTAGCGGTCGGGTTTGGCGTCGGAGTCGGCGTGCAGCCCGGAGATATTGATGATGCCGGCGACCCCGTGGTCGAGCAGCGACTGGACGTAGTCGTCCTCGTGGATCCCACCGGCGGTCTGGGTGCACAGGATGGGGGTGTAACCACGACGGGCCAGCGCCGTCTCGATGAGCTGAGCGAAGGCCGGGAAGATCGGGTTGGTCAGCTCGGGAAGGATCAGCCCGACCAGCCCGGCACTCTTGCGTCTCAGGTAGGTCGGCCGTTCGAAGCCGAGCACGTCCAAAGCGATCAGCACCGACTGGCGGGTCGCCTCGGAGACCCCGGGATGGTCGTTGAGCACCCGGCTCACGGTCGCCTCGGACACCCCCGCCGCCTGGGCGATGTCCCGTTGCCGTGCACGCACCATCAGCCCCGCCCTCCCTGGTCCTCGGCCCCCGCCGACTGGCCATTGTGCCGGGCACCCGACTTCGGTGTCTGCCAGATGCGAATCCCCACGGTCGGCCCAGCCGCTGTCAGCCTGAGTGTAAACGCTTCCAGCGCGCCTCCGCCACCCTTGACAACACGGCTGTCGGCAATTCCGGGCAGGTCCGACACGTCGATCGACACCGGGCCGTGCCCCCGTCGCGCCACGTGGACCAGGGCCGCCTCGCCCTGCGCCTCACGCAGGTAGACCAACGCATCGGCGGCGGCATACACCCAGCGCAGGCCACCCCGGCGCAAGGCGACCGACCCGCGTCGCAGGGCCACGAGCTCCCCGTATGCCGCGAGCAACCCCTCGTCCCACCCGTCACCGTGGGTGCCGTCCCCGGCGGGCCAGGGCATCGGGCGGCGACCGTCCTCACCGAACCGGCCAGGCATCCCGACCTCGTCGCCGTAGGTGACCATCGGCGTGCCGGGCATGGTGAACAGCAGCCCGGCCGCAACCTGCACCAGCGCCGGATCGCCGCCGACGAGCGTGCGGATCCGCGACGTGTCATGCGAGCCGAGCAGGGTGAACGAGCGCACCAGCGAGGACCACGGGATCCGTGAGGTGAAGTCGAGCATCGCGTCGGCGACCAGCTCGCCCGGCAATCTCGGCACCCGCACCGGCTGGCCGAGGAAGTCCGACGGCGCATCGGGGTTGTCCGCCGACGTGAGCCAGGTCCACACCGGTCGGGTGAAGCCGGCATAGTTCATCACCCCGTGCCAACCGTCACCGGTGAGGTCGGTCGAGGTGTCGTGACAGTGCTCGGCGACGATGAGCGCCTGCGGGTTGGCGGCCACGCTCGCCGCCCGCAGCTCGCGCGCCACCTCGTGGTAGAGGTCGTCGCCCCGGTGCCGGCCGGTCATGTTCGCCACGTCGATCCGCCAGCCATCCAGACCACCGTCGGGGCCAAGCCACCGCTTGACCACCCCGCGGGGGTCATCGAACAGCCGCCGACGCAGCTCCGGGCTGCCGTGATCGAGCTTGGGCAGCGTGGGGACATCCAGCCACGCGGCATACCGGCCGTCCGCGTCGAAGAAGTAGAAGGCACGCTCGGGCGCCTGCTCGTCCGCGCGGGCGGCGACGAACCACTCGTGGGTGACTCCCGTGTGGTTGCTGGTGAAGTCCCCAAGGACCCGTATGCCGCGTGCGTGCGCCGCGTCGGTGAGCCGCCGCAGCGCCTCGTCACCGCCGAGCACGGGGTCGACCTCGTCGAAGGTGTGGGCGTCGTAACGGTGGTTGGAGCGGCCGGGGAAGAACGGCGTGAGGTAGACGACATCGAAGCCCAGGGCCGCGATGTGGTCCAGATGTTCGGTGATGCCGTCGAGGTCGCCGCCGAAGAACTGCCGACTCCCCGCGGAGGGTGATCCGATCTCGACCGGGTCGGTCCAGGCCGCCGGGACCGCCCAGCCGGGGGTCGGTCGCTGGTCAGCGGCGGCCGAGCGGGCGAACCGGTCCGGGAAGATCTGATAGACGACCGCGTCGAGATGCCACTCCGGGAGCGGCGAATCGGCCGCAACAATGCGGAAATTGGCTCCGTCGGGCACGTCGCGATAGTGCACACCGGCGCCGTTCACCCAAAGCCAACCGACCGGACCACCGGACAGCAGCCACCGGTAGGACGTCACCCGGTTGCGACACTCCAGCTCGGCGCGCCACCACGTCTCGCGCTCGCTGGAACGCTCGACATCGCGCACTGCGGCGACGAAGCGCGGCTCCCCGTCGTGCAACAGGCGCACGTATGCCGCGGCATACGGCGCCTCCCCAGGGCGGGTCGCCCCGGCCGGGACTCGCAACCAGACGGTGACTCGGTCGCCCAAGCGCGGGGTCTCGGTCGAGACGTAGAGCGCCGAGCCGTCGTGATGCGGCCGGTCCAGCCCGACCCCGGGGTTGGGTCCCGTCACTTCACCGACCCGGCAGTGAGGCCACCGATGAGTTGCTTCTGGAAGCTGAGGTAGATGAGGACGATCGGTGCCGAGGCGAGGACCGCTCCGAAGCAGAACGCTCCGAAGTACTTGTTGCGGTCGGCCGTGAGCAGGGCGTTGAGGCCGACACCGAGGGTCTGCGCGTCGACGTCCTTGAGGAACACGCTCGCGAGGAGGAACTCGTTGAACAGGCCGATGAATTGGATCATCCCGACGGTGACGAGGATGGGGGTGATGAGCGGCAGGGTGATGGTGAAGAACACCCGGGCGTGGCTGGCCCCGTCGACCTTGGCCGCCTCGTCAAGCTCCTTGGGCACCGTGTCGAAGTAGCCCTTGAGCAGCCACACGTTGCCGCCCATCGCACCACCGAGGTAGGCCAGGATCAGGCCGATCGAGGTGTTGAGCCCGAACTGCGGGATGACATCGCCGAGGTCGGTGAAGATCCGGAACAGCGCGACGAAGGTGAGCAGCGACGGGAACATCTGGATGAGCAGCAGGGTCATCAGGCCCGGTCGCCGCCCCTGGAAACGCAGTCGCGAGAAGGCGTATGCCGCGCACACCCCGATGAAGACGGCCGCGATCGAGCCGAGCCCGGCGATGATGAGGGTGTTCTTGTACCAGGACCAGAACGGCCTCGCGTTGGTGAGGTCGCCGTAGTTGGCCATCCCGAAGGCATCCGGGATGAGCTGGGTCGTGTTGAGGTTGCCCGATGGGTTGACCGCGGCCGCGACGATGAACCAGATGGGGAAGAGGGCAAAGATCAGGGCCGCCCCGATCGCGAGATAGCGGACGATCTGCCACGGGTCGCGGCGCTTGGCCGTGGGTGGCGCGTCGAAGCTGTGCGCCGGGGTGGCGGCGGAGGTGACGGTGGCGGTCATCAGTTCACGTCCTCGAGGGAAGCGGTGCGGCGGAAGCCCTGCAGGGAGATGAGGGCGACGATGACGAAGATGAACATCGAGATCGCGGCGGCGAAGCCGAAGTTCGGCGTGGTCCCGCCGATGGCCAACCGGAAGGCATAGGTGATGAGCAGGTCGGTCGAGCCGACCTGGGTCTGGTTGCCCTCGAAGGGTCCGCCGTTGGTGAGCAGGAAGATGAGGGCGAAGTTGTTGAAGTTGAAGGCGTAGGACGCGACGAGCAGCGGGCCGACGGCCACGAGCACCAACGGCATGATGATCGAGCGGATCGTCCGGAACCCCGAAGCGCCGTCGATCTTGGCGGCTTCCTTGACGTCGGTGGGCACGGCCTGCAGCGCACCGGTGCAGATGAGGAACATGTAGGGGAAGCCGAGCCACAGGTTGGTGATGAGGATGGCAACCTTGGCCCAGGTTGGGTCACCCAGCCAGTCGATGGTCATCCCGAAGGTCTTGTTGATGAGGCCGAAGTTCTGGTCCTGGTTGAACATCTGCCGCCAGACGAGCGCCGTGACGAAGCCGGGCAGCGCATAGGGGAGGATCAGCAGCGAGCGCCAGAGCCCCTTGCCCTTGATCCGGTCGTCGTTGAACAGCAGGGCGAAACCCATGCCGAGCAAGAACGTCGACAGCACCGAGATGAGCGGGAAGATGAGGTTCCAGACGAGGATCTTGACGAACCCGTTGCGCAGCGTTTCGTTGGTCAAGGCATCGGTGTAGTTGCGCAGGCCGACGTTCTCCTGCCAGCCCGACGTCAACGACTGACCCTGGCCGTCCTCAGGCACCCAGAGCGCGTTGTGCGGCATATAGCGCTTGCCCGTCGCCGTGTCGATGAGCCGGTCGGCAGCAGCGTCGTATTGCAGCGACGCCTTGCCGACGAACGCCTCGGACAGTCCGGAGGTCTTGATGCCACCGCCCTCGGTCGGCACGACGATGTCGGACAGGTCCTTGGACCGGGCGTTCACCTCTCGGGCGATGAGGATCTGGTAGCCGGTCGCGGCGGTGATCTTGCCGGTCGGGCCCTTCTCGACACCGTCGGTGAGGGACGCGAGCCCGTTTGGCGTGCCGGCATACGTGGCGCCGTCTTTGGGGTCGGTGAGCAGGAGGGTGATGTCGCCCGTGGCGACGTCCCCGCCCGCCTTGACCGCGACAGACATCGCATACCGCGGCGTCCCCTCGACCTCTTTGACCGTCTGGGCGATGAGGTACTTGATCGACTCGTCCTTGGTGCCCATGTGCCCGTCGCCGTAGTTGGTGAACGACGTCATCACGGTGAAGACGATGGGCCAGATCTGCAGGGCGATGAGGAAGAACAGCCCGGGGAAGAGGTACTTCATCGGGACGGCGCGGGTCGTGCCATAGATCGCCAGGACACACATGGCGATGAACGAGACACCGACGACCGCCCACAGGCTCCCGGCCGCGGCGAACTTGCCGCCGATCCAGACGAGCAGGGCAAGGGCGGCGGTGATCGCCACCCATTTGACGACAATCCACGGGCTTTTGGTCACGGGGCGCTCCAAGGCGAACGGCGGGAGGAGATGAGGCTGGGTCGCGCGCGGCGGTCGGGCAGTGCCGGGCCACGCATTGGCCCACGGGAGGGGTATGCCGCTCGGGCCGGCCGGATGACCGGCCGGCCCGAGCGTGGAGTCAGCTGAAGATCAGCCGGCCTTCTTGATGTTCGCCTCGATCTCGGTCTGCGCGGCCTTGAGCCGGTCGGCAGCCGTCGCCTTCTGGGCGATGATGTCGGCCGTCGCCTGACCCAACGGGCCCCAGACGGAGTTCATCGCGGGGATGTTCGGCATGGGGAGGGCGCCCTTGCCAGCCTCGAACCAAGCCTTGATGTCGGGGTCAGAGGCTGCGACCTGGGTGTAGGCCTCGGTGAGGGCCGGCGGACGCTTGCCGATGTTGTACATGTCGATCTGCAGGTCCTTCTTCGTCACGTACTTGGTGACGAACTCCTGGGCGAAGGCGTCGTTCTTGGCCTTGGCCGAGACGTAGAACATCTGCACGCCGAGGAACGGGGTCATCTGCTTGCCGCCAATGGTCGGCAGCGGCGAGATGGCGTACTTGATGCCGGCCTTCTTCGCCTTGTCGATCGCCCACGGGCCGGTCATAGCGTAGGGAGCCTTGCCCGCGTCGAAGACCTGGTCGACGATGCCGCCGTCGACGTTCGTCGACAGGATGCCGTCCTTGCCGAGCTTGGCCAGCTGCTCGCCACCCTGGATCGACTCAGCCGAGCCCACGATGACCTTGGTCGCGTCGTAGTCGCCGTTGTCCTTCTGAGCGAAGATGCCGCCACCAAAGGCCTTGAGGAACGGGTAGGAGTGGTAGGCGTCGCCGGTCTTGCTGACGGTGAGCAGGACCGCGTTGGTGGCCTTGCCCTCCTTCACCAGAGCCTGGCCCTTGGTGACCATCTCTTCGAAGGTCTTGGGGGCGTCGGGGGCCAACGCGGTGTTGCGAACGATGCCGATGTTCTCGACGGCATACGGGACGCCGTAGACCTGACCGTTGAACTTCGCGGCGGCCATGGCCTCAGCCGGGAACTTGGCCTGGTCGGCGGCGGAGAGGTTGATCGGCTTGACGGCCTGGTTCTGGACGAGCTCACCGAGCCAGTCGTGGGCGCCGACGATGACGTCCGGGCCCTTGCCCGCGTTGGTGGCGTCCTTGAAGTCCTTGCGCACGTCGGTCGAGACCTGGACGGCGACCTTGATGCTCATCTCGGCCCCGAAGGCCGCGGCGTACTTGTCGATGATCGGCTTGCGGTCCTGGTCGCACCAGATCACCAGGTCGACGGCAGCGTCACGGACGGGAGCGCCCGTGGTGGCCGGCGCCGGAGCGGCGGCAGTCGTGGCCTTGGCGGCGGTGGACGCTGCAGTGGAGGCCGAGGGGGTCGACGACCCGCCACAGGCGCTGAGGGCCAATGCGGTCACGCCCGCAAGAGCCACGGCGCCGTAGACGCGCTTGTGCATGGATTCTCCTTCGAAGCCGGACGGCCCGGCGGCCGTCCTCACCCGAGTGACTCTAGCCAGGCCGTGCAAGAACTTCCAGACCTGCATGAAAGATTTTTCAGACCGTTACTGGACAGTGACCTGACCGGTGCGGCAGGATGGCAACCGGTTGCACCGCTCGGTGCTGCCCATCACCCTTTACAACGGATCGTCCGGCACGTTCCTGCCGGTGAAGGAGTCGTTCAACCATGGCAACTGTCCGTTTCAAGGACGCGACCCGGCACTACCCGGGCAACCCGAAGCCGACCATCGACAAGCTCAACATCGACATTGCGGACGGGGAGTTCCTCGTCTTCGTCGGCCCCTCCGGATGTGGCAAGTCCACCTCCCTGCGCATGCTCGCTGGCCTGGAAGAGGTCAACGGCGGCCAGATCTTCATCGGTGACCGCGACGTCACCCATCTGTCCCCCAAGGACCGCGACGTCGCCATGGTCTTCCAGAACTACGCCCTCTACCCGCACATGTCGGTTGCCGACAACATGGGCTTCGCGCTCAAGATTGCCGGCGTCGCCAAGGACGAAATCACCAAGCGGGTCCTCGAGGCCGCCAAGATCCTCGACCTGGAGCCCTACCTCGAGCGCAAGCCCAAGGCCCTCTCCGGTGGCCAGCGCCAGCGTGTCGCCATGGGCCGGGCCATCGTGCGCTCGCCGCAGGTCTTCCTCATGGACGAGCCGCTGTCCAACCTCGACGCCAAGTTGCGCGTCCAGACCCGCACCCAGATCGCGTCGCTGCAGCGGCGCCTGGGCGTCACCACGGTCTATGTCACCCACGACCAGACCGAGGCCATGACGATGGGTGACCGGGTCGCCGTGCTCAAGGACGGCTACCTCCAACAGTGCGACGCCCCGCGGCGGATGTACGACCACCCCGCCAACGTCTTCGTCGCCGGCTTCATCGGCTCGCCCGCGATGAACCTCCTGGACGTCCCGGTCGTCGACGGTGGCGTCAAGCTCGGCGCCCACACGGTCGCCGTGCCCCGCGAGGTCCTGGCCAAGGCCAGCGGCAGCCGGGTCACCCTGGGTGTCCGCCCCGAAGACCTCGACCTGACGACCGACGCCTCCGGCCTTGACGTCACGGTCGATGTCGTCGAGGAGCTCGGCGCCGACGCCTACGTCTACGGCACGCCCGACGGCGTCTCGCAGATCGGCACCGACGGCGACGACTCCTCGCACAAGCCGTTCCTCGCGCGGGTGGACGGTCGTCGTCCTCCGAAGCGCGGCGACAAGATCCGCCTGGTCCCCAAGCCGGGTCACATCCACCTGTTCGACGCCGCGACCGGTGTGCGCCTCAACGACTGAGCGCGGTGCCGGTCGCCGCGCGAGTGGGCGGACCGGCATACACCCCTGACGGTATGCCGCGGCCGGCGCCTTCCCCGCGAAGGTGCCGGCCGCGGTCGTCCCGACCACCGCGGCTCTCACCCGGCGGGACCGGCAGCATCCACCTGGAAGCGAATCGCCAACTGTGGCACTGGAAATCACCTCAGCCCGACCAGATCCGGCCTTGTTCGACCTGCCGTGGTCGATCCCGCTGGAGGACTGGCCCGACGACCATCTCGCCGCGCTTCCCCGCGGTATCTCGCGGCACATCGTCCGTTTCGTCAAGCTGTCCGGCGGCGTCTTGGCCGTCAAAGAGATCAAGGCCGACATCGCGGCCCGGGAGTATGCGATGTTGCGCGCGCTCGGGCGGCTCGACCTGCCGTGCGTGACCCCGCTGGCGGTCGTCACCGGCCGGGTCGACGCCAACGGCCAGCCCCTGGACGCCTGCCTCATCACCAGGCACCTGCAGTTCTCCCTGCCCTACCGCGCGCTCTATTCGCAGTCGCTGCGGCCCGACACCGCGGCCCGGCTGATCGACGCCCTCGCCGTCCTGCTCGTCACCCTGCACCTCGACGGCTTCTGGTGGGGGGACGTCTCCCTGTCCAACACCCTGTTCCGGCGGGATGCCGGGGCGTTCGCGGCATACCTCGTGGATGCCGAGACCGGGGAGATGCACCCGCGGCTGTCCGACGGACAGCGCGAGCACGACCTGGACATCGCGCGGGTCAACATCGCCGGCGAGCTCATGGACCTGCAGGCTGGCGGTTACCTCGAGGAGCACACCGACCCGGTCGACACGGCGACCGAGATCGTCCGGCGCTACCACTCGCTGTGGTCGGAGCTCACCGGGGTCGAGCGATTCGAGACCGGCGACCGGTGGCGGGTCGACGAGCGGATCCGGCGGCTCAACGCCTTGGGGTTCGACGTCGGCGAGCTGGCCATGTCGACCGACATCGGCGGAACGACGATCCAGATCCAGCCCAAGGTCGTCGACTCGGGACACCACAGCCGCCGGTTGCTGCGCCTGACCGGGCTGGACGTCGAGGAGAACCAAGCCCGGCGGCTGCTCAACGACCTCGACTCCTTCCGCGCGGCCACCGACCGGCTCGCCGAGGACGAGGCCGTCGTCGCCCACGACTGGCTGGTCAACGTCTATGAGCCCACCGTGCGGGCCGTGCCCCGCGAGCTGCGCGGCAAGCTGGAGGCCGCCGAGGTGTTTCACGAGGTCCTGGAGCACCGGTGGTATCTCTCGGAACGGGCTGGCCGCGACCTTCCCCTGGCTGACACCATCGCCGACTACGTGCGCACCGTCCTGCCCGCCAAGCCCGACGAGCAGGCTGTGCTGGGCATCGACACCCGCGCCATGCCCGTGCTCGGAGCCGTCGAGCTGCCGACCGTCGACACGAACTAGACTCGCCGCATCCAGGCGTCACCCGTTGCAGCACCCCAGGGGGTTCGTGATGAGCACCGATCAGCCACCCGTTCCGCAGCAACCCCACCCGATGTTCCCGCCGCCGCACCCCGCCGACTCCACCGCGCCACCCAGCCCCAGCGTCTTCTCCGCGCCGCCCACGTCAGGTGGGTATGCCGCGGGACCTAGCCACGCGGCATACCCGGGCTATCCGGCGGCACCGCCCTCGCAAGCATGGGCGCCGACCTTCCCGCTGGCCAGTTGGGGGGATCGGGTCGTGGCAGCCCTGATCGATGCCCTCTACCTCCTGCCCTTCTCGATCGCCTACGTCGCCGGGATCATGATGGCGGCGATCAACGCGCCAACGAAAACACGCAGTGGCACCGTCGTCTCGCCGGGCAACCCGGGGGCCATGTGGCTCGGCGTCGCACTGTTGGTGATTGGCGTGCTCGGCATCTTCGTCGTCGGGCTTTACAACACGGTCGTCGTCCAAGGCCGGACCGGCCAGTCCTGGGGTAAGAAGCGGTGGGGAATCCGGGTGATCCGCCAGGACAACGGGCAGATCCTCACCATGGGCAATAACTTCCTGCGTCAGCTGTGCCACTACCTCGACGGCGCCGTCTACATCGGGTATCTGTGGCCGCTGTGGGACCCGATGCGCCAGACGTTCGCGGACAAGATCATGAAGACGGTCGTCGTCAAGGAGAAGTGACGCGCGTCTGCCAGGAACCCCCAACGAGCCGATCGCGGTAGCTCGGTCAGCGCGGACGGTCCTTGTAGCGCACCCGGGCCGGGGGCGGCTCGATGAGGATCTGTCCGAACAGCAGGACGAGGAACAGCGCGAAGGTCAAGACGTGCACGACCGTGCACCACAGGCAGATCGCGTGGATCTTGAACAACTCGGCCCAGACCAGGTAGAGCACCATCGCCAGGCCGACGCCGACTCCGGTGAGGCGCAGGCGATCCCACCGCTTGCCCGGACGCCGGAACAACACCGGACGGCACAGCCACGCCAGGCCGGCAAAGAAGACCAGCCCCAACGGGGCGACCGGCACTCCGAACAGCTTCGACCACTCGCTCTCGGTGACCTTGGCGCAGTTGATCGTCTCGCCTTCCGGGCAGGCCAGCGTGGCGCCACCGGTGAACGCGTCGATGGTGAGATACGCCGAGACCACCAACCCCAGCAGGCAGATGGCCAAGGCCGCCTTGGGCAGCCAGACCGGGACGATCCGCTCGCGTGAACTCCCCGGACGGGCGGCCGATTTCGTCGACTGACCAGCGCCTGCGGGTGGACGCGGCCCGGACGCGCCGCTCATTTGAGGGTCGCCGCAGCAGCGACCACGCCAGGCGCTGTGCACACGGCGGTCGGCTGCTGGCCGGTCAGCTTGCAGATCTGTGCCGTCATGGTGTTGGCCGTGCCGTTGACCCCCTTGGCGATGTCGCTCGTCGGATCGGCGAGGGCCGAGGCAATCTCGGCCTGGGTCTTGCCGAGCAGGACGCCGCTGTCGTAGGACGCACCCTCCTGGATCGCTGTGCCGCCAAAGGAGATCCACGGAATGGCGCCCTTGCTCTGCGTGTAGGGCGGGGCGTTATAGGTCTGGAACAGGGTGAGGTCATCACCTTCCAGCGCGTCGAGCTTGCCCCACTGTCCGTTGGTCATCTTGTTCGTGGCCGTCTCATAGCCCGTGAACGAGAGGTACTGGCTCGTGTAGGTCGCGCCGTGGAACGACACCGTGGGAGTGTTCGGGTTGGTCTCCGGCGCCGGGGCCGAGAACGACGCGCTGAGGTTGTTCCACGTGCCGAACCGCGACAGTGCCACCACGAGGGGCCAACGCTCGGTCGCGCAGAACGGGCAGTATTCCGCACCGACGTAGACCACCCGGGGCTTGCCATCCTTGGTGAGGGCTGGCGCATCGATCGTCTTGGGCGGGTTGGCGCTGGTCCCCACACCGACGGTGTCCAAGGCGGTGGCCGGCACACTGGTCAGTTTGGCGAACGTGGCCTGGTCCAGGGCGCTGGCTGACTGGCCCGTGACGTCACGGCTCCCGCCCTGCAGCGCCGCGACGACCAGCGCGACGACGACGATGACGACGACCCCCACGGTCGCCCCGGCGATCATCAGCTTGCTGCGGCGCTCGGCCTTGGCCTGCGCAGCGCGCAACTCGGCCAAGCGGGCGTTCTGGACGCGCGCGCTCTTCCCCACGGCATACTCCTTGCTGTCCTGGCCACCGCCGACGAGCGGTGGGCACATGCTAACCAGCCGCGCGAGGCCGCGCTCGCGTGCTACCGCGAACGCCTCGGTGTGGCGGCCCGTTGCCGGGCGATCTCATAGAGCGCAACGCTCGCCGCGACCCCGGCATTGAGGGACTCGACCGTGCTGGCCATCGGGATCGAGACCACCCGGTCGCAGGTCTCCCGCACCAGGCGAGACAGGCCCTTGCCCTCCGAACCGACCACGACGACGACGGGCTCGTCACCGAGATCCACCTCGGGCAGGGTGACGTCGCCATCCATGTCGAGGCCGATGACGACAAACCCTGCCTTCTGATAACGCTCGATCGCCCGGGTGAGGTTGCCTGCGAGCGCGACTGGCACCCTGGCCGCCGCACCAGCGGAAGTCTTCCAGGCGCTCGCGGTCATGCCGACCGACCGGCGCTCCGGGACGACCACCCCGTGCCCGCCAAACGCCGCCACCGAGCGGATGATCGCCCCGAGGTTGCGCGGGTCGGTGATCCCGTCGAGAGCGACGATGAGCGGCACCCCGGGGGTCAACGGGTCGATGAGGTCGTCGGGGTCGGCATAGGCGTAGGGCGGCACCTGCAGCGCGAGCCCCTGGTGGACGGCCCCGTCGGTGATCCGGTCGAGCTCCGCTCGGGGACACTCCAGGATCGGTATGCCGCGCTGCGTCGCCTGGGTGAGCGCCTCACGGACCCGGTCGTCAGAGTCGATCCGGCTGGCGATGAACAGGGTCGAGGCGGGGATGTCGGCCCGCAGTGCTTCCACCACGGAGTTGCGCCCGGCGACGACCTCGGAGCTGGGCTTGCCCCGACGACCCGGCGCGCTGGGGCGGCTGCCGCGTGATGCCCGGCTGGGCCCGGCACCCCGGCCAGCGGGGGCGCTCCGGCCGGTGGAGACACCCCGCCCTGTCGAACCCGGGCCAGATCCTCGGCCGTCGCCCGAGGTGGGCCGACCCGCGGAGGTGGGGCGGGCGGCATACCGGCCCTGCGCGCTGGACCCAGCGGACGAGGTGCCGGAGCCCGCGGCTTGGGCGCGCTTGTGTGCCTTGTGGTTCTCGCGGTCGGCGGCCTTCGGGGTGGGGCCCTTGCCCTCCAAACCACGGCGGCGTTGACCCCCCGAGCCGACGGTGGGGCCTTTGCCGCTCTTGCGGACCGCCCCGCGGCGTTGGGAGTTGCCGGCCATGTCAGTCCTTCGGTTGGGGGGCAGGTGCGTCGGTGGGTATGCCGCGGAGCGCCGAGGTCACGGGGGCATCGGCCGGGCGCGACAGCGACCAGCGGGGGCCGGACGGTGTGTCCTCGATGGCGATCCCAGCCGCAGTGAGCTGGTCTCGGATGGCGTCAGCAGCAGCGAAATCCCTTGCGCTCCGGGCTGATTGGCGCGCGGCGAGCTGAGCCTGGACGAGGGAGTCGAGAGCGGCCGTGGCGTCACCTTGACCGGGCGTGCTCGCCCCGACCCAGTGCGGGTCCATCGGGTTGACTCCGAGGATGTCGGTCATCGCCACCACGGCAGCAGCCAGGTCGGCCGCCCCATCGAGGTCGCCGTCATCCAGCGCCGTGTTGGCCGCCCGGACGGTGTCATGGACGACCGCGAGCGCGCCGGAGACGTTGAGGTCGTCGTCCATGGCGTCGCGGAACGCTTGCGGCAGGGTGCCCCTGCGGTCGGCGAGCGGACGGACCTGGTCGACGCGATCGAGCAGCCCCTCGATCCGGTCGACGGCGGCACCGGCCTCAGCGAGTGAGCCCTCGTGATATTCGATCATCGACCGATAATGGGCGGCGGTGAGGTAGTAGCGGACGGCGAGCGGGCGGGCCACCCGGGTCACCGCCTGGATCTCCAGGGCGTTGCCCAGGGACTTGCCCATCTTCTGGTTGCGGACGGTCACCCAGGCGTTGTGCAGCCAGAAGTTCGCAAACGGCAGGCCAGCCGCGCGCGACTGGGCCTGCTCGTTTTCGTGGTGGGGGAAGCGCAGGTCGATGCCGCCGCCGTGGATGTCGAAGGCGTCGCCGAGGTAGCGCCGGGCCATCGCGGAGCACTCCAAGTGCCAGCCGGGGCGGCCGTGGCCGAAGTGGGTCGGCCACTGCGCGCTGGCCGGTTCGTCGACCTTGTGGCCCTTCCACAGGGCGAAGTCGCGCGGGTCGCGCTTGCCGCGCGGGTCGGCGTCCTCGGCGGGCGCCATGTCTTCCAGGGCCTGACCGGTGAGCGAGCCGTATTCGGGCCAGGATTTGACGTCGAAGTAGACGTCGCCGCTGCCGTCGGCGGCGGCATACGCATGGCCCTTCTCGACGAGGGTGTCCATGAGCTCGACCATCTCGACGATGTGCCCGGTGGCGCGCGGCTCGTAGGTGGCCGGGAGCACGCCGAGCAGGTCGAGGGCCTCGGAGGTGAGCCGCTCGTTGCGGTAGGACCAGGCCCACCACTCCTGCTGGGCCTCGGTGGCTTTGGCGAGGATCTTGTCGTCGATGTCGGTCACGTTGCGCACGAGGGTGACCTCAAGCTCGTGCCCGACGGTGAGCCACCGGCGCAGCACGTCAAACGCGACAGCGAAGCGGACGTGCCCGATGTGCGGGGCCCCCTGCGTGGTGAGGCCACAGATGTACATGCCGACCTTGCCGTCCTGAAGCGGGCGGAACTCGCGCATCTCGCGCGCGGCGGTGTCGAACAGGTGCAGGCTCACCCCGGCAAGTTTAGGGGGGTATGCCGGCCGGTCCCGCGCGCCCGTTCTGGTGCCGCCGTGCAACCCCACAAGGGGGTAGTGCGGTTCACTGGTCATGATGACTGCGCCGTCGAGTATGCCGCGTGCCTCCCGAACCGCCCGAGTGGCCGCCGTGGCCGTGCCAGTGCTGGCGCTGCTGACGGCCCTGTCCGCGTGTTCCCCACGGGCGGTGACCATGGCGTCCGGTCCAACGACACCGGCGATCTCAATGATCTCAACGACCCCGGCGACCTCGGCGACGCCGGTCACCTCGGCGACCCCGACGACGCCGTCGGGTCCGGCTATCTCGGCGGGGCGGGGCCACGGACCAGCCGGATGGTGCCCTCCGGCACCGACCCCCAACACCGAGCAGGTGAAGGTCGACTACGCCGACTTCCTTCGGTGGGGCGGGCGCACCTACACCAGCGCCGCCAGTTTCGGCCCCAGCCGACTGGCAGCCATCCCCACCGCAACGACCGCCGACCTCGGGCCAGACGTCTTCACGGTGAAGTGCTCGCTCGCTCGGTGGAACGACCTCACCGACGCCATGGCCGTCGCGGCAGACGGCGACGCGGCCTTCCTTGCGTCAGGCACAACCGTGGCCGCGATGAAGGGGTGGCCGACGGAGTGTCGGCTCGTCGCCCGGACTGCGACCGGATTGGTGGTCTACCTGGCCGACGGCCCGAGCGGACTGGCCCTGGCTCCCCAACCGTGCGCGACCGCGCCGTCGAGTCGATGACATGAGGCGAGGCGGGTCACTTAGCCCCTTCAATGACCCGCCCCGCCCGTCGACGTGGCCCGCAACGCCAATGCGTCAATGACCCCGCTTCAGCCACTCCCCCACGTGTGGCTGCTCTGCCCCGATCGTCGTCGCGTCGCCGTGCCCGGTGAGCACGACCGTCTCGGCCGGCAAGGACAGCAGCCGCGCCTGGATCGAGTCGATGATGGTCGGGAAATCGCTGAACGACCGGCCGGTCGCACCAGGCCCGCCGTTGAACAGAGTGTCTCCGGAGAACACCACGCCCAGCTCCGGCACCGAGAAGCAGCACGCCCCCGGTGCGTGACCGGGAGTGTGCATCACGCGCACGTCGACGTCACCGACCGAGAGGCGGTCGTCGTCGACAAGGTCGTGGTCGGGCGGAGTGTCGTGCACGCGATCCCACAGCACCCGGTCAGCTGGATGCAGGTATGCCGTCGCCCCGGTTGCCCGGCAGACCTCCCGGACCGCGGTGATGTGGTCGTCATGCGCGTGCGTGCACACGACGGCGAGCAGACGACGCCCGCCGATGGCCGCCAGGATCGGCTCGGCGTCGTGGGGAGCGTCGAACACCACGCACTCGTTGTCGTCCCCGAGGATCCAGACGTTGTTGTCAACCTCCCACGTCCCGCCGTCGAGGCTGAAGGTCCCCGAGGTCACCAGGTGTTCGACGCGCACCCCACCGGGAGACCTCGGCAGGGCGGCCACGACGTCGGTGAGGGAGGGCGGCATACCGGTCATGCGGAGGTGCCACCCGCGATCTCGACGACCGAGCGCAGGACCTCGCCGCGGTGCATCTTCTCGAAGGCGGCCTCGACGTCGCCCAGGCCGATCCGCTCGGAGACGAAGTCCTCGAGCGGGAAGCGGCCCTGCCGGTAGAGCTCGACGAGCATGGGGAAGTCGCGGGAGGGCAGGCAGTCGCCGTACCAGCTCGACTTGAGCGCACCGCCGCGGCCGAAGATCTCGATCATCGGCAGGGTGACCTGCTTGTCCGGAGTCGGGACGCCGACGAGGACCACGGTGCCGGCCAGGTCCCGGGCATAGAACGCCTGCTCGTAGGTCTCCGGGCGACCGACC
The DNA here is from genome assembly GCA_016704565.1 of Candidatus Phosphoribacter baldrii. GTDB lineage: Bacteria > Actinomycetota > Actinomycetes > Actinomycetales > Dermatophilaceae > Phosphoribacter > Phosphoribacter baldrii. The sequence continues at coordinate 1,197,839 of JADIZV010000001.1, read as the reverse complement.
GCCTCAACGACGACGTCGGCTCCGTGTCCGCCGGTGAGCTCCCGAATGGCCTCGACCGCGTCGCGCTCGCGCGAGTTGACCGTGTGGGTGGCGCCGAAGTGACGGGCCCCCTCAAGTTTGCGCTCGTCGACGTCGACGGCGACGATCGTCGTCGCGCCGACGAGCTTGGCCCCGGCGATGGCGGCATTGCCGACACCACCGCAACCGATCACCGCAACCGAGTCCCCCCGATGGACTCCGCCGGTGTTGACGGCCGCGCCGAAGCCGGCCATCACGCCACACCCGAGCAAACCGACCGCGCCCGCGTCGGCCTCGGACACCTTGGTGCACTGCCCCGCCGCGACGAGGGTCTTCTCGATGAAGGCCCCGATCCCCAACGCCGGGGAAAGCACCGTCCCGTCGGTGAGGGTCATCTTCTGGGTGGCGTTGTGGGTCGCGAAGCAATACCAGGGCTTGCCCTTGAGGCAGGCCCGGCAGTTGCCGCACACCGCGCGCCAGTTGAGGATGACGAAGTCGCCAGGTGCCACGTCAGTGACGCCGGGGCCGACCGCCTCGACGACTCCCGCAGCCTCGTGACCGAGCAGGAAGGGGAACTGGTCGTTGATGCCGCCCTCGCGGTAGTGCAGGTCGGTGTGGCAGACCCCGCACGCCTGGACGACGACGACGGCCTCGCCCGGCCCCGGATCGGGCACGACGACATCGACCAACTCGACCGGCGCCCCTTTGGCGCGCGCGATCACTCCCTTGACGGTCTGCGGCATACCGTGGCCTCCTGGGCAGCACAAAGCGGACGGAACGTGACCCCAGGAGACTCCGCGGGGGCCCGCGCGCACAAGACCTTGGCCGTATGACGTGGCGTTTGCGCTGGTGGGGAGCCGTTTGGGGGATTTCCTGTCAGGCAAGTGGGGCTTATCGTGGGGGTATGCCGTATCCGTTGTTCGATGAACTCATCCACGAGCGCACCCGCCTGCAACTGTGCGGGCTGCTCGCGGCTGTCGTCGAGGCGGAGTTCGCGACCCTGCGCGACAGCCTCGGAGTCAGCGACTCGGCGTTGTCAAAGCACCTCAAGGCGCTGGACGAGGCGGGCTACCTGACGACCCGGCGGCAGCGCGAAGGGGCCAAGACCTTCACCCTCGTGGCGATGACCGAGGACGGGCGGCATGCCTTCTGCGGCCATGTGGCGGCCATCCAGCGGCTGGCCGGGGTGGCTTCGATGCGCGGCAAGGGCGCGGCCGGGGCGGCTCGGGTGCCGCGCAAGCACGTGACCCTCACCCGGCGCCCGACCGGCTGAACGGCTGGTCGGCTGACCGGCTTTGCGGCGACCTGCTGGCCTCAGGGGTGGTCGCACCAACCAAGACCGTCAGTCGACCGCTTCCATCCGAAGGGTCATCGCGAGTGCCTCGATGTCCGGCTGCGCCGCAAGGATCTGCGGAGGCGTCCCGCTGGCCCACAGTCGCACGATCCCCGCCTCAACCTCCCCCTCGTCGAGGACCTTCGCCGGCCAGACATACGACAGCGTCGCATGGACCTCCTTCGAACCGTCGGCGGCCTCCGCGCTGTAGACGAGGCCCCGCAGCCCAGGCCCCAGGATCGGAGATGAGATCTCCTCAACGAGAGGTTCCTCGAGCGCTGCCGACGATCCCACGCCGCAGAAGTGGCGCAGCTCCTCCACGGACCCGCCGTCCTCGGCCGGGATACCGCTGACGATCACGGCGGTCGGCGTCACCCGCAAAGTGGGCCAGTGGATCCACTTGTGCAACCAGAACGGGTCCCAGCTGGGATAGTCGAGGCTCCCGAGGGCCCGCAGGATCCGGCCGATGGCGGCGGCTTTCGGACCGGCCGGGTCGTCTGCGGAGGTGAGGAACCGGGAACCGGCCATGGTCACCCAGCGCTCGAAGCGCTCGGCTCCCGTGCTGGGGATTCGTCGACACGGGGGCGCGGGGATCCACACGGCGGGGTCGTAGGTCGTGGTGAACAAACCCCCGGGCTGTGGGGGCGGAGCGCTCCCGGAGGGTATGCCGCCCCGCCTCACCGGACCTCCGGGCTTGTGGTCATGGCCTGCTCACCGCCGCTCGCGCTGCCACGCCCGGTAGTTGGCCAGGGCCTTGCGACGGAATCGCCAGATGGTGAACGCCGAGGTGCGTCCGTCCGGAGCCCCGATGGCCTGTAACGCGGGCGAGGCCAGTCGGGGCGCAACAGCCACCAGCACCGCGACCAGAAGCACTGCGAGGGCGATCGGCAGCGACAACGCGGCCAACGCCGGAGCCCCCGCTGGCAGAAGTCCAGAGACGATCAACCTGAGAGCATCGGCGGGACGCCGCTCCGGACCCCACCACCACGGCAACAAGACCAGCGGCCCCAGGACCCCCGGCAGCGCCGGCAACCAACCACCCCACCACGTGTGAGAGTCGATCCAGCGGAAGATGAAGGCGAAGTAGCCCAAGAAGCCGGCGACCACACAGCCCCGCAGCACGAGGTCAACCCACTGAGGTGCATCGGGCGGTTCAAGGCCCGGTATGCCGCGGAAGGTCGCCACTCCGACAGCCTACGGTCTGCGCCGCCGAACCCGGCGAACCCGGCGAACCTGACGTTCGGGACTGCCCACCACGGCATCTGGCCGAAAGGGCTTTTAGGCCGAGGCAACGCTCACCGAGGGCGCCGTCTCCTGACCTGCAACGTTCACCCGCGAGCGCGCCGACGCGCCTTGCTCATCGCGGCGGACTTCCGAAGATATCGGGAGTAGGTCCAGAGGCAGATCCTCCCAGCCGGCGCTCCCACGGACCGCATCCCTTCGGTGGCGAGCCGCGGCGCAAGAACCACCAGCACCGCGACCAGGAGCACTGCGAGGGCGATCGGCAGCGACAACACAGCCAACGCCGGAACCCCCGCCGGCAGGAGCCCAGCGATGATCAACCTGAGTGCGTCGGCGGGACGCCGCTCTGGACCCCACCACCACGGCAACAACGCCAGCGGTCCCAGGACCCCGGGCAGTGTCGGCAACCACGCACCCCACCACGTGGCCGAGTCGACCCAGCGGAAGATGAAGGCGAAGTAACCGAGGAAGCCAGCGACCACACAACCGCGCAGGACGTGGTCGACCCAGGCGGGTGCATCGGGCGGCTCAAAGCCCGGTATGCCGTGAAACGTCGCCATCGTCCCAGCCTAAAGTCCGTCGGGACGCCTCAGCGCGCCGGAGGCACGGCATACACGAGGGCGGTGGCGATGGCCGCGATGCCCTCGCCGCGACCGGTGAGGCCCAGGCCATCGGTCGAGGTGCCCGAGACCGTCACGGGCGCCCCGCAAGCGGCCGACATGGCAGTCTGCGCGAGGTCCCGACGACTGCCCACCCGAGGCCGGTTGCCGATCACCTGCACGGCTACGTTGCCGATCTCGAACCCCGCCGCGCGGACCAGTCGGGCGGCCTCGGCGAGCAGGGCGCGTCCGGAGGCACCGGCATACTCGGGTCGGTCGGTGCCGAAATGAGTGCCGAGGTCGCCGAGCCCGGCGGCTGCGAAGAGTGCGTCGCATGCGGCGTGACAGGCGACGTCGGCATCGGAATGCCCGTCCAGGCCGCGTTCGCCTGGCCAGAGCAGCCCGGCGACCCACAGCTCCCGGTCGGCGCCCTCGGGCGCGAACGCGTGGACGTCGACCCCGATTCCGACGCGTGGCACCATCGGCGGCTCAGTCATGGTGAGAGGGTGCCACACCCAGCCGGTGCATGACTGCCCCCACGACCCGATCCGTCGCCTCCCCAACCGAGAGGTATGCCGTGTCCACCCGCACGTCCGGCTCCCACGGCTCGTAGTCGCGAGCCTGCACGGCAGCCCAAGTCGGCAAGGTCAACCCAGGCACATCGGTCACCCGGGACTCGACCCGGTTTCGGTGCTGGCCCACATCCGAGCAGGCCACTTCGACCTGCACGGCCGGCACCCCGGCAACCGCGGCGACCCCCAGCCAGGCGGACCGGGTGATCGCCAGCGGGTTGACCGAGTCGGCGACCACTGACAGACCGAGCGCGAGCTGGTCGGCGGCCACGGCATACCCGACCTCGTAGCCAGCCACGATCACCGGTGAGGTGAAGTCCTCGCTGCGGGCGATCGCCGTCTCGATCGAGTCGATCCGGACGTGCGCGGCCTGCAGTCGGCGGGCCACGGCGCGGGCCACGGTGGTCTTGCCGACCCCGGGCAGCCCGCCCATAATGACGAGAACCGTTGCTGCCAAAGCGGATTGGTCAGGCGCTCCCACGGTGGTCCCAGTCGATCGGCGCACGGACGACCTTGTGCGGGGCGGCTTGGGCCACGGGTTTGACGACGAGCCGGTCGATGTTGACGTGCTGGGGCACCCGAACGCAGAAGGCGATGCACTCAGCGACGTCGGCGGCCACGAGCGGGCGGTCGACACCGGCATACACGGCGTCGGCGCGAGCCTGATCGCCGTGGAACCGGGTGAGCGAGAAGCCGTCGGTCCACACCATTCCCGGGTCGACCTCGACGACTCGGATCGGCTCGCCGGCAAGCTCCAGTCGCAGCGTCTCGACGACCGCGGTCGCACCGTGCTTGGCCGCCGTGTAGCCCGCCCCGCCCTCGTAGACCAGCAGCCCGGCGATCGAGGAGACGACAACGATGGTGCCGCCGGTCGGGCTGCGGCGCAGCGCCGGCAGGAACGCCTGGGTGACGTGCAGGACGCCGATGACGTTCGACTCGTACATCGCCCGCCACTCCTCGGGCTTGCCGTCCTCGACCCGCTCCGCGCCGATCGCGCCGCCGGCGTTGTTGACCAGAACGTCGCACGGCCCGATCTCAGCGGCGGCGGCGGCCACACTGGCCGCATCCGTCACGTCCATCACCACCGCGCGGGCCGTGACCATCGGGTATGCCGTGCGGATCGCCTCCGCGGTCGCCTCCAGGGGTTCTCGACGTCGGCCGCAGACGACGACATCCAGCCCGTCCTGGGCGAGCCGGTGGGCGGTGGCGGCCCCGATCCCGGTGCCCCCTCCAGTGATGACGGCGACCGGTGACATGGAGATCACGATAGCGACACGGGCGGAGGTCGAATCGTCCGCGGACGCAACCCTGGCGGCGGCTCGTGCGTCATCACCATCGAAGCGCCCGACGACACCCGATCAGGATGAGTGAGTGCTGTGAACGACGGCCGAACTGTGTTGCTGCTCAGCCGGGCTGGCGCAGCAGGCCTGCCCGAGGATGTCCGCCGCCGCATCGAGGACACCGTCCGACTCGTGGTTCACCCCGTGCCGGGCCGGCTGGGTGCCGCCGAGGCCGCGGGACTGCTGGCCGAGGTCGACGTCCTGGCCAGCACCAACCTTGCCCTGCCCGTGCTCGACGAGGCTCTCCTGCAGGCGGCCCCCCGGCTGGCCCACGTGGTGCTCTATGCGACGGGCTACGAACACATCGACGTGGGGTTGCTCGACCGACGCGGCATCACCCTCACCACGTTGCCTGACTATGCGACGACGGCCGTCGCCGAGCACGCCTTGGCCCTCATCATGGCGTTGGCCGCTCGCGTTTCGTTGGCCAATGACCGCAGCCGCGGCCTCGCGCCAGCCGGGGTGTCGTTGCGTGGTTTCGAGGTGGCCGGTCGCACGCTCGGGATCGTCGGCACCGGGCGGATCGGGCGACACCTCGCGCGGATCGCCCGGGGGATCGGGATGACGGTCATCGGGACCGACATCGACCCGCTGGCCCGGGTGCGCGCCGCTGCCGAGGGCATCCAGATGGTGGTGCCCGCCCACCTTGTCGCTCAGGCCGACGTCGTCGCGATCTGTGCCTCGACGATCCAAGGGACGTTTCCCATCCTGGATGCTGCCGCGATCGCCGCCCTCAAGCCCGGCGCCGTTGTCGTCAGCGTCGGGCGTCCCGTGCTCGTCGACACCCCGGCCATGCTCGCGGCCCTGCGCGGGCACGTCGTGCGCGGGTATGCCGTCGACGACGTCATCGCCGGTCCTGACTTCGAAGACCCCGCGGTCGACCTCATCGCTGAGGGCCGGCTCCTGCAGACCGGACATAGCGCCTGGTGGCGCGACGAGGTCCTGGATCGTGGCGGGCGGATGTTCGCCGACGCCATTCTCGCGGCGGCCTGCGGCCACCCGGTCAACGTGGTCCACGCCGACAACCACCACGCCGAAGGACGGTGGGTCGGGTGACGGGGCGACGGCATACCTGGGCGCTGCCGATCACGCTGGGAGGCGTGTGGGCCGCGGCGGTCCTCGTCCTCGTCGGGGCCGGGTGGCCGCGCTACTGGACCTACGTCGCGGCCGAGGACACCCCGATGACCTGGCTGCAGTCGGTCGTCCTCGTCCTCACCGCGGCTGGGTGGGCGGTCGCGGCATACGTCCATCGCCTCCGTGACGGCCGGTATGCCGTCCCGTGGCTCCTGCTCGCCGTGGGTTTCCTTGGGCTGGGGTTGGACGAACGGTTCGCGCTGCACGAGCGGATCCGCGACCGGATCCTCGCGCCGGCCGACATCCGGATCCCGTTCCTGCCGTGGGTGGGGCCCGGGGACTTCGTGTTGCTCGCGGTCGGCGCTGCGGGCCTCGCACTGGCGCCACGGGTGTGGCGCGGCCTGAGCCGGGATCGGCGCGCCAGGATGCTGTTCGTCGTGGGAGTCGGCCTGGCGGTGCTGGCGGTCGGGATGGACTCGGTCGACCCCGCCCGGATGGGCCTGGATGTCGAACGGCTTGAGCAGACCCTGGAGGAGTGCGTCGAGCTGGCGTCGGGGCTGGCCTTCCTCGGCGCGGCGGTGGCGTGGCTGAGCACCGGGCTTCGCGCCCTCGTCGACGCGGCGCCTCAGGAAGGCTTGAGGGCGGCGGCGCTCGAACCCGCCCAATCGGCCGAGGCCACGAGCCTGTCGGCGTAGTCGAGGTCCTCAGGCGTCGTCACCTTGAGCGCCATCGGGTCGCCCGGCACGGTGCCGACCCGCAGCCCGAGGCGCTCGACCAGCCCGGCATCGTCGGTGGCCAGGCTGCCGTGCAGCCGATGCGCCTCAAGGAGCACGTCACGCCGGAACCCCTGCGGCGTCTGCACGATCCGCAGCGTGTCGCGATCGGCCGTGCGCACAACGAACCCATCAGCGTCCACGACCTTGATCGTGTCGACCACCGGCAGGACGGGCACGACTGCAGGGGTCTGGGCGGTCACCGCCGCCGCCACCCGCTCGAAGACCTCGCTCGGCGTGAAGGCTCGCGCTGCATCGTGGACGAGGACCACCTCGCATTCGGCCGGCAACCACCGGGTCGCGGCCAACACGCTGTCGCCCCGCTCGGCACCCCCAGGGACCACTTGGACCGGTATGCCGTGCTCCCCCCGTAACGCGTCGATGGCCTCGTTGGCGTCGTCGAGGTGCGTGGCCGGAGCGGCGACCACGACGGCAGCCGGACGGGAGCGCAAAGCGGCGCGGACGGCATACCAGAGCAGGGGGCGACCAGCGACGGTGACGAACGCCTTCGGGACGTTCGCGCCCAGCCGGGACCCGGAGCCCGCGGCAACGATGACCACGCCAACAGCCACGGCGGGCTCCGATCAGCCGGACCGGCTCAGGACGCGAGGACCTCGTCGAGGATGGACTCGGCCTTCTCCTCGTTGGTCTTCTCGGCCAGGGCAAGCTCGGACACGAGGATCTGGCGGGCCTTGGCAAGCATGCGCTTCTCGCCGGCCGAGAGGCCGCGGTCCTTGTCGCGGCGCCACAGGTCGCGGACGACCTCGGCGACCTTGATGACATCGCCGGAGGCGAGCTTCTCGAGGTTGGCCTTGTAACGGCGCGACCAGTTGGTCGGCTCCTCGGTGTAGGCGGCGCGCAGCACCTGGAACACCCGGTCGAGACCCTCTTGCCCGACGACATCGCGGACGCCGATGTCGTCACAGCTGTCCGCGGGGACCTGGATGGTCAGGTCGCCTTGGGCGACCTTGAGCGTGAGATAGAGCCGCTCCACTCCCTTGATCGTGCGGGTGTTGATTTCCTCGATCAGTGCTGCACCGTGGTGCGGGTACACGACCGTCTCGCCGACCTTGAAGACCATATGGTGTTAACCCCTTTCGCGACTGCCAGGATACCACGGGCCCACCGACAGCCGCACGCCGATCTCAGCGTTTGTGCAGGTCAGAGGCCATACCGGGGTGTCCGAAGGGTCAAGACGGGCCTTGACAACGGCCCGTATGCATGCATCCCGCCCGCAACGTCGGGGGGCACGTCCGGTGCCCGGGAGGGCGGCATACGTCAGGGGTATGCCGCCCGCGCACCGCGACGTGTCCCGAACCACCCCCTCCCGGCCGGTTGAGGCGGGAGCCCTAGCGCTACGCTGTGCCCCGTGAAGCGACTCCACCGGGCCCTCGCCGTGACCGGCGCCGCGGCAGCCACCGCCGCTCTTTCCGCCTGCTCGTTCTTCTCGCCGGTGCAGACGGACAACAAATACATCCCTGGCGACGGGGTCCCGGTGCAACTGGGCAGCATCGCCGGGCGCAACCTCGCGATCGTCGCTGAGAAGGCCGGCGGCCCCGGCACGTTGGTCGGTGCCGTGCTCAATCAGGGCGATGCCCAGGCCCAGGTCGGCTTCCTCACCCGCGCAGAGTCCGAGGCCGGTGGGTCGGTGGCGAGCCGGGTCAGCCTTGGCGGCCGCGAGTCCAAGCCGATCGAGGGCATTGTCTTTGCCAAGGTGCCCAGCGCGCCGGGCACCTTGACCGACATCTACCTCGTGACCTCGGAGGGCAAGCAGTTGGTGTCCGTGCCGGTGCTGGCGCCCACGGGCATGTACGAGCAGTTCAAGCCCAAGGCCTGAGCCAGCGGCCGGAGCTCCGCGGGTTTTGCTCGCGGCTCCCGAGTGAGCCTCAGGCCTCGAACTTGTAGCCCAGCCCACGCACCGTGAGGATGTAGCGCGGGTTGCCTGGGTCGGGCTCGATCTTGGCGCGCAGCCGCTTCACGTGCACGTCCAGGGTCTTGGTGTCCCCGACGTAGTCGCTCCCCCACACCCGATCGATGAGCTGGCCGCGGGTGAGCACGCGACCGGCGTGCCGCAGGAGCAGTTCGAGCAGTTCGAACTCCTTGAGCGGCATTGACGTGACCTTGCCGTTGACCGTGACGACGTGCCGGTCGACATCCATCCGCACTGGTCCGGCCTGGACGGGCGCACCCGCGGGCTCGTCGGCCTCGGCGAGACGGCGCAGCACGGCCCGGACCCGCGCAAGCAACTCCCGGGCCGAGTAGGGCTTGGTGACGTAGTCGTCGGCACCCATCTCCAGACCCACGACCTTGTCGATCTCGGAGTCTTTGGCGGTGAGCATGATGATCGGGACGCTCGATTTGGCGCGGAGGGCACGGCATACCTCCGTGCCGGACAGGCCCGGGAGCATGAGGTCGAGCAGCACGAGGTCGGCGCCGTTGGCGTCGAACTCAGCGAGCGCTTCGGGCCCGGTCGCTGCGACGGCGGTGACGAAGCCTTCCTTTTGCAATAGGTAGGACAGCGGGTCGGAGAAGGACTCCTCGTCCTCGACGATGAGGATTCGGCTCATACCGGTCGCACCTCTCTGGGGACGGGGCCGTTCGCGGGATTCACCGGGGTCGGGCCATCGACGGCCGCCTCGGCATTGGGGTCGGTGTCCGGGAGGGAGCCGACGGCATCGACGGAGCGGGCACGGGTGAGGTCGGCTTCGGTGAGGATGGGGAGCACTCCCGTCGTGGACTGGTCGTCAGGACCGTATGCCGGTGCCGGAAGCCGGATCGTGAAGGTCGAGCCGCGGCCGACCTCGCTCCACACGGTGACGTCGCCACCGTGGTTGGCGCACACGTGCTTGACGATGGACAGGCCCAGGCCGGTCCCTCCGGTCGCGCGCGATCGGGCCGCGTCGATCCGGTAGAACCGCTCGAAGATCCGGCCCAGTTCGCTCTCGGGGATGCCTTGACCCTGGTCGGAGACGATGACCTCGCGAGCGCCGTCGGCGGCGATAAGGGCGCGCACGGCCACCCGAGTCCCGGACCCCGAGTAGGCGACGGCGTTGACGACGAGGTTGCGCACCGCGGTTGTCAGCAGACCGGCGTCACCCCACACCCAACAGTTGAGGTCGCATCGGACCACGAGGTCGATCTGGCGCTCCTCAGCGGTGGTTCGCACGTCATCGACGGCCTGGCGGACGACGTCGCCCAGGTCGACCGCGTCGGGGTCTGAGAGCCGGTCCTCGGACTGCAGCCGGGACAGCTGGACGATGTCGCTGACGAGCTGGTCCAGTCGGCGGGTCTCCTTGCGCATCCGTTTGGCGAACCGGGCGACCGCCTCTGGGTCGTCCCGAGCGTCTCGGACCGCCTCGGCCAGCAACATGAGCCCGCCGACCGGGGTCTTGAGCTCGTGACTGACGTTGGCGAGGAAGTCGCGGCGGACCTCTTCGACGAGGTAGGCGTGGGACCGGTCCTCGACCAGCAGGAGGATGTGGTCTAGGCCCAGATGGGTGGCGCGGGCCTGGACAACCCGGCGAGCGTCGGCTCGCGGACCACGCGGGAGGGCCAGCTGCTCCTCGACGACCCCACCTTCGGCGAGGGCTCGGCGGGCCAGCGCCAGCAGCGGGGGGTGGGACACCGAGGTGCCCCGGACCAACCCGTGCGAGATCGCCGTGGGTGAACAGGCGACAACCGATTGGCGAGCATCCAGCACGATGCCGCTGGACGACAACGCGGCCAACAGGTCGGTGACCTCGGCGGGAAGTTGTTCGTCGGGCTCCGGGGTCTCGTCTGAAGCCAGCGGAGCCACCCGTCGTGGTCGGTCTGGCCGACCTCGCCCGAGCAGCGCTGACACCACCACAGCGCCGAGCACGGCACCGAGGATCACGGCCAGCAGGACCTCCACGCCCCTAGGCTAGAGGCCACCCACGATGCCTCGACCGCGGCCGACGCCCTGTGCACCGACCTGAGCCCTGTCATCACTCGATGTTCACCTGTTCGCTGGCCTTTGTTTACCGGCTCCGCGCCAGGCCGTAGTCATCCGCACCACCATTGGTCCTGGGCCACGCCCTCACGACGAGCACGACAAGCACACGACAAGCAAAGGAGCAGCCGTGCGCGACGCCTTCCATGAGCAGCTGGACAGCATCACCACCCAGCTTGTCGACATGACGAGGCTGGCCGGCTCGGCGATGGCCCGGGCCACCACTGCCCTGCTCGACGCCGACCTGCACCTGGCCGAGGACGTCATCACCGGAGACCGGACGCTCGACCATGCCCGCGAGCACCTAGACGGGTTGGCCATTGACGTCCTGGCCCGCCAACAGCCCGTGGCAACGGACCTGCGCACCGTGGTCACCGCCCTGCGGATGAGCGGCGACCTTGAGCGGATGGGCGACCTGGCTCGGCACGTCGCGAAGGTGGCCCGGCTGCGGTTCCCCAACTCGGCCGTCCCGGCCTCCCTGCGGGCCCACATCCTGCAGATGGGTCAGGTCGCGGAACTGGTCGTCACGAAGTCCGGCTCGATCATTGCCGCCCGGGACGTGGCCGAAGCCGTCAACATCGAGCGCGACGACGACGTCATGGACGACCTGCACCGGCGCCTGTTCACGGTGCTGGCCACCACCGAACTGCCGACCGAGACGATCGTCGACCTCACGCTGCTTGGCCGCTATTACGAACGGTTCGCCGATCACGCGGTGTCCGTCGCGCGGCGCGTGGTCTACCTCGTCACCGGCGAATATGTGCCGGAGTCGTCGGGCGGCGACCACGACGTGTCCGAAGAGGCCGCCCGCATCGCCCTCCTGCGCAGAGGTATGCCGTCCGGCTGACCCCGCGCGGGCCGGGTCACGGGGTCACGGGGTCACCGGTCACCGGTCACCGGTCACGGGGTCACGGGTCACCGGGCCACGGGGTCACCGGCTTGGCGGTCACCAGTTTGGTGACCCTGGCGGCGCTGGCTGAGCGGGTCAGGCCCGCGAAATATCGTCGACCTTTCCTGAGCTCGACGAAATGTCATCGACCCCGCGAAAGATCGTCGACCTTTCGAGGCGGGTGAGCCGCGCGCACGGACAGTGGGTGGGCGGCATACCGAGTCGGTATGCCGCCCCTCGCGAGAGGTGACGTTCGGGAAGACCCGGTCAGCGGCCCTGGTTGGCGACGGCCGCGGCAGCCGCAGCGGCGGCTTCGGCGTCGAGGTATTGGCCGGGAGCGGTCGGCATGAAGTCGGCGCCGATGTCATAGACCAGCGGCTGGCCGGTCGGGATGTTGAGCTCGGCGATCGCCGCGTCGCTGATCCCGTCGAGGTGCTTGACCAGGGCCCGCAGGCTGTTGCCGTGGGCGGTGACCAGGACGGTCTTGCCGGAGGCCAGGTCGGGGCAGATCGCGCTCTCCCAGTAGGGCATCATCCGGGCGATGACGTCCTTGAGGCATTCGGTGCGCGGGATCTCGACGCCGGCGTAGCGCGGGTCGCCGGTCTGGGCCCACTCGTTGTCCAGGTCGATGGGCGGCGGGGGCGTGTCGAACGACCGACGCCAGAGCATGAACTGCTCGTCGCCGTACTTCGCCCGGGTCGCCGCCTTGTCCAGGCCCTGCAGGGCGCCGTAGTGCCGTTCGTTGAGCCGCCAGTCGCGCCGCACCGGGATCCAGTGCCGGTCGGCGGCGTCGAGCGCGAGGTTGGCCGTCGTGATCGCGCGGCGCAGGACGGACGTGTGGACGACGTCGGGCAGCACGCCCTTGTCCTTGAGCAGCCGACCGCCGCGGACGGCTTCCTCGCGGCCCTGGTCGTTGAGGTCGACGTCCACCCAGCCGGTGAACAGGTTCTTGGCGTTCCACTCGGAGTGGCCGTGACGCAGCAGGATGAGGGTGTATGCCATGGTCCCAACCCTATGACCGCGCGGGTATGCCGGGTGAGGGCTCCGCAGCGTCCGTTACGTCACGCCCCAGTGCCGCTCATCGGGTGGAACGCGCCAGCCAGCCGAGTGGGTGCGCGACCGAGTGCGTCTGACGGGGTGATCATCCCCTCGATCGCACTCCGTCGTGCACTCGCCACGTGAGGGTCCGCCGCCACCGACGGAATTGAGTCGACGGCCCAGCGTTGCGCCTAGCCCGGGGGCAGGGGGGCGACGGCATACAGGGGGTCGTTCTCGCTGCCGGCGAGCAGCGACCGGAAGGCTTCGAGGTTGGCCAGGGACTCGCCGCGCGCGACCCGCCAGGCCCATTCGCGCTTCATCGAAGTGAGGAAGCCCAGGGCGAGCAGGTCGTTGAACGGCTCGTCCGCCGCCTCCAACAATGCCCCGACGAGCAGGTCGAGATAGCGCGCGTCCAGCGCCGCCGTGGGCACCTGCCCGCGCACGTAGACGTCTCCGGAGCCGTCGACGGCATACCCGAGCAGCGGCCGGCGCATGACGCGGCGCAACAGGTAGCGGTAGAACTCCGCGTGGTTCTCGTCCGGGTTGCGGATGACGAACGCGCTCACCGAGGTGAGCTCGTCGCGCACGAGGAACGATGCGACGGTCTTGAGCTTGCGTTCGCCGGGGATGGTGACCACCACCTCCCCGTCGCGCGCGCCGGGCTCGCTCGCCAGGCCTGCGTCGAGCACGTATGCCGCGAGCGCGGCGCTCGCCCGCGCCACCGTCGTCGCCACGGTCGTCGTCGAAGCCGTCGACCCAGCCGGCGGGCTCATGGCACCAGGGCCGCTGGGACTCCCGTCAGCAGGCTCGCTTCGGTGATCGGGGACGGAGTCTGCGTGCGGCATGCCTCACCGTAAGCCTGCAGCAGCCGTTCTGTCGTGGCAGCCCAGCCGAATCCGCTCGCGTGGCGCACCGCCCGCCCAGCCAGCACCTCGCGCCGGGCCGGGTCGGCGAGCAGACCGTCCAGGGCCCGCGCCCAGTCGCCGACGTCGTGACCGTCCACGAGCACGCCCGCATCGCCGACAGCAGTCGGCAGCCCGCCCACCTTGGCGGCGATGACCGGCGTGCCGCAGGCCAGCGACTCGATGGCCACCAGCCCGAACGACTCGTTGTAGGACGGGACCGTGACGACGTCAGCCGCGCGGTACCACTGCGCGAGCGTCGCCCGGTCCGCCGGTGGCACGAAGCGCAGGTATGCCGTCATCCCCAGTTCCGCGGCCAGCTTGGCCAGGCTCTCGGGATGCTCCAACCCGGAGCCACTCGGACCACCGAGGATGCCGACGACCAGGTCGTCGGGGGTCCAACCGGGGTTCTTGTCGAGCACCTGCCGGGCTGCCTTGACGAGCAGGTCGGGGGCCTTGAGCGGTTGGATCCGACCGACGAACAGGACCACATGCGCGCGGTGCGGGAGGCCGAGACGGGAGCGGGCGGCATACCGGTCGCCAGGGGTGAACACGTCGAGGTCGACGCCGGGCGGGACGACGGCGACCCGGGCGGGGTCGGCGGCATACAGGGTGACCAACTGGCACGCCTCGTCGGCGGTGTTGGCGGTGAGCAGGTCAGCGGCCTCGACGACCTGCGCCTCGCCGATCTCGCGGCCGGGCGGCTCCGGGCGCTCACCCTCGGCGAGGGCGGCGTTCTTGACCCGGGCCATCGTGTGCATGGTGTGAACGAGCGGGGTGCGCCACCGGTCCGCGGCGAGCCAGCCGACCTGGCCGGAGAGCCAGTAGTGCGAGTGGACCACGTCGAACCAGCCCTCGGGGCGGGCCGCCCCCGCGCGCATCACCCCGGCCGCGAACGCGCACAGCTGGCCCGGCAGGTCGTTCTTGGCCAGACCCTCGTAGGGCCCCGCCGTGATGTGCCGGACGGTGACGCCAGGGGCGAGCTCGACGGTCGGCGGGAGGGCGCCCGTCGTGGCCCGGGTGAAGATCTCGACCTCGCGGCCGCGGCGAGCCAGCTGTTTGGCGACCTCGGCGATGTAGACGTTCATCCCGCCCGCGTCGCCGGTGCCCGGCTGCTCCAAGGGCGAGGTGTGGACGCTGAACATCGCGATCCGACGGATCTCATCCGGCGTCACAGTTCCCCGATCCTCTCGCCGTGCGTCGTCGTGCAGGTAGTGGCAGTGGTCGTACAGGTAGTGGCAGTCGTCGTGCAGGTGGTGGCAGCTATGGCATGCGTCTGGGGACAACACCGACACCCGTGTCGAGATTCCCGGGAAGGCCGGGCAGGTGGCCGCGGCACCAGTTCGGCACCATGGCGGCGACGCGGCATACGCTGCCGCCTGTGAGTCGCGCCAAGCCCGAGGGGAGGATCACCCGCGGGACGACCAACCCCAACCGGCTGCGCCGCGCCGACCGCTGGTTGGCCGGGACGCAGGCGTGGCGGCTGCGCGCGCCGATGGATGCGCCGGTCGTCGTCGACCTGGGCTACGGCGCGTCGCCGGTGACGGCGGTCGAGCTGCACGACCGGTTGCGGCGGGTGCGGCGGGACGTGCAGGTCCTCGGGTTGGAGATCGACCCGGAGCGGGTCGCGGCCGCCGCCGGGCTTGAGCGGCCGGGGCTCGCTTTCGGGCTGGGCGGCTTCGAGGTGCCGACCGCCGACGGAGGCCCGGTGACGGTGGTGCGGGCGTTCAACGTGCTGCGGCAGTACGACGAGGCCGAGGTCGCTCCGATCTGGGCGCGGCTGCGCTCCCGGCTGGCTCCCAGCGGCGTCCTTGTGGACGGGACGTGTGACGAGCTCGGGCGCTTGGCCTCGTGGGTGGCGGTCGAGCGCGATGCCGGGCCCGTCAGCCTCACCGTGTCGATGCGGCTGCGCGGCCTGGTCTCTCCCGCGGAGGTCGCCGAGCGCCTGCCCAAGGCGCTCATCCACCGCAACGTCCCCGGGGAACGCGTCCACGGTTTCCTCGCCGCGCTGGACCAGGCGTGGCGGTATGCCGCGCCGCAGGCGGCATACGGGGCCCGCGCGAGGTTCCTGGAGACGGCCTGGCGGTTAAAGGCCGACGGGTGGCCGGTGCTCGACGGGCCGGCGCGGTGGCGCCTGGGCGAGCTGAGCGTGCGGTGGGAGGCGGTCAGCCCTCGCTAGCCGGGGTTACCGGGGCGGCCGGGGAGTCCTCGTCCTGGCGAGCGTAGTCGTCCTCGAGCCGCTCGATGTCGCTCTCGTCGAAGTAGCCGAAGCCCACCTCAAGGATGCGGCCGGTCCGCTCGCCAGAGTTGGCAATTCGGTGGATCGCCCCCCGGGGCACCCACACGGTCTCCCCGACCTGGGCCACCCAGGTGCGCTCATCGACCGTGACCGTGATCGGCACGTCGAGGACCGTCCACATCTCGCCCCGGTGTTCGTGCCGCTGCAGGCTCAGGCGGTGTCCGGCCTCGACGGTGATCGTCTTGACGGTCACCGTCTCGTTGGAGACGAACTGGGTGAAGGACCCCCACGGCCGCTCCGCCACGAAAATGTCGACCCGCGGGTCGCGCAGGCCCTCGGCGTATTCGGTGCGGTGATGGACGATCGGGGGTGGGGTGTCGTTCACGGGGCTCCTCTGTCGCCTGCCGCGGGTGCACAGGCACGACCGGCCAGTATGCCGCATGCCTCCCGCCGCACGCCGGTGACCACCCAGCACAGGATCGTTTGGGCGATCACCAGGGACCGTAGGGGCCCTGTCGTCCGCTACCGCCCCGTCCGCTCACCTGGGCCAAGGCGGGACGGACGTCAGCGAGGTAGACCGCGGCGGCGACGAAGGCGATGACGCCGAACATCGAGAGCACGTTGGTGACGAACCCGACCGCCGTGGCCACGCCCAGGACGAGCAGCCAGAAGTTCTTGGTGCGCTTGCCAGCGGCGATGAACGCGTCCGGCCGGTGGCGCAGCGCGTCGACGAGCGCGAAGACCTCGGCGCCCAAGGCGAGCAGGCCGAGCACCATGACGACGACACCTTGGACCGAGGAGATCGAGGACAACATGCGCAGGCCTTCCTGGCGGAGCACGAGAAGCTGGGCGAGCGAGCGAGCGAGCGAGCGGGCGAAGCGAGTCGAGACGAGCGAACCGGGGGTTCAGACGTCCAGCACGAGGGTAACCGGGCCGTCGTTGACCAGGTGAACCATCATGTGGGCCCCGAAGGTTCCCGAGGCGACGGTAAGCCCCTCCACGCGCAGAGCAGCGGCGAGAGCGTCGACCAGCGGTTCGGCGACCGATCCGGGTGCTGCGGCGGACCACGACGGCCGCCGCCCCTTGCGGACATCGGCATACAGCGTGAACTGGCTGATGACGAGCACCGGCAGCCCGGCCTCGGCCACCGAACACTCCGCCCCTGGAGTGTCGTCCCCGTCCGCCCCGTCGAAGATCCGCAGGCCCGCGATCTTGCGGGCCATCCAGTCGACCTGAGTGGGTCCGTCGCCGTGCGTCACGCCGACGAGTGCCACCAGCCCCGGCCCACCGAGATCGCCGACCACCGCCCCCTCCACCTCGACCCGAGCCGAGGAAACCCGCTGCAGGACAACGCGCATGGCCCCGCCCGAGGCTCAGATGCCGACGGCGACGATCGAGCCGACCGGCTTGCCGTGGCCAAGGATCGGCGCGTCTTCGAGGGCGGCATACCCAGCCTCGGACCCGGCCCCGATCCGGCGGAGGACGGCCGCAAGGACGAGCGGCTTGGCGCGCATGTGACCGTCGGCGATCTTGACGGCGACGCCGCGACCGTCACCCAGCCCGACGGCATACACGGACTCGGCGCCGTCCTTGGCGATGAGGCGCTGCTGCGCGGGGGCTTCGCGGATGAGGGTGGTGACGCCGCGACGGGTGCCGCCCAGGTGCTCGGGGTGGGCGCGGATCGCGTCGGCGACGCGCGCCTCAGGGGTGCCCGCGGGGGCCGCGGCGATCCGCCCGAACGCGTGGGCCAGCCCGGCCAGGGGTATGCCGTGCAGCGGCGCCCCGCACCCGTCCACCGCGAGCGCGGCGACCGAGCCGCCGGAGAGCCGTGCGACGGTGGCGGTGATGGCCTGTTGGAGCGGGTGGTCGGGGTCGAGATAGGTCGCCAGGTCCCAGCCGTTGGCGGCGGCGGTCGCGAGCATCCCGGAGTGCTTGCCCGAGCAGTTCTGGGCGAGGGAGGTCTTGCGGTGCCCGGCCCGGATCCACTCGTCGCGGGCCTCCTCGTCGACGGGGTAGTCCGGCGTGTTGCGCAGGTGGCCCTCGGTGAGCCCGGCGCCGTGGAGAATCTCCAGCGCGGTCTGCAGGTGGAACGGCTCACCCGAATGGCTCGCACACACGAGGGCGAGCTGGTGGGGAGGCAGGTCCAGGCCGGCAGCGACCATGGCGCTCGCCTGGATCGGCTTGCTCGCCGACCTCGGGAAGATCAGCCCGGTCGGGTCGCCCCACGCGTGCTCGATCGAGCCGTCGGCGCGGGTGACGACCGCGGAGCCGCGATGGACGCTCTCGACGACGCCGTTGCGCACGACGTGGGCAAGGATCGGGACATCGGTGAGGGCTGGTGACACAGGCGCGTTCGGCACGCGCGCCAGTGTGCCAGAGCCGGGTCCTTGCGTGCTCGGGTCAGCGTCGTTGGGTCGCGCGCCGGCTCCGCGTGGCAGATCCGGGTGGCCCGGTCGCGCGCCGGGTATGCCGGTGGGCCGGCTTCCTGGGGAAACCGGCCCACCTCTGTGCAACCCCCTCCGGGGTGTCTGTGCCTACTGCCGGGGTCTCATACGCCCAGCAGGCGGGCGCGTCCTGTCGGGTGACAGGTGTCGCGCACGATCAGTCGACGGCCTTCGCGGCGGTCGCCTTGGCGGCGGCCGTCGTCTTCGCAGTGGTGGTCCGGGCTGCGCGGGTCGTCTTGGCGGCCGTCGTCTTGGCGGCGGTGGTCTTGGCGGCGCTGGTCTTGGCCGCAGTGGTCTTGGCTGCGGTCGCCTTGGGGGCGGGGGTGGCCTGGACGGCGGTCGTCGCCTTGGCGGCCGTCTTGCGGACCCCCGTGGTGACGGCGCGGGTGCGAGCCGTGGTCCGCTTGACACCGGTCTGCGCGGTCGCCGCCGTCTTGCGGGCAGCGGCGCGGGTCCGGGCCGCAGAGGCCTTGACCGTGGCGGCAACCACTTCGGCGTCCTTCTCGACCGTCTCGGCAACCTTGGCCGCGACGACCTTGGCCTCGTCCGCCGCGGTCTTGATGGTGGCCTTGGCGGCGCGCTCGGTGCTCACGGCAGCCTTGCGGGCCGTGGTGACGGCACCCTTGCCGGCGGCAACGGTGGTCTCGACCTGGGCCTTGAGGTCTTGGGTCGAGCGCTGTGAGCGGATCCGGGACACGAGCGCCTCGCCACGCTCGGCGAGCTCCTCGACGGTCGCCTGCGCCTTGGTGGCCAGCTCGATGCTGTGGCCAACCGCGTTCGCGGGGACGGTCTGGACGTCCTTGGCGGTGGTGCCGAGGCGCTTGGCCAGGTCGGCCTGGATCTTGCCGAGGTTCTTCTGGATCTGCTTGACGTCCTTCTGGAAGCGCTCGGCGTCCTTGCGCAGGCTCTTGGCGTCCATCTCCCGGGCCACCTGGACGAAGCGCTCCTGCGCGATACGGATCTTCTCGACGGCCAGGTCAGTCGCGCCGACGACGGCCATGAGCTGGGTGCGAGCCTCAGCCGTGGTCTTCTGGAGTTCCTTCTTCATTTCGTCCATACGGGTCTTGCGTGCCATGGTGCTGTGTCCTCCTCAGGACTCGAGTGCCGCGTTGGGGGGTGATGCCACGTCTCCGTCGGCTGCGGACCCCGTGGCGGGGGACGTGCTGGGCTCGTCGCCGGGACCGGTCTCCACGAAGGAGCGGTAGACGTCGACAAGCACCTGGCGTTGGCGATCGGTGAGCCGAGAGTCGGCGGCGATCGCGGCCAGGACAGTGATGGCGCCGCTCGCGGGGCTGGCCTCCTCGAGGATGCCGGCGCGGACATAGAGCGACTCGGCCGACACCTCCAGCCCGCGAGCGATCTGCTGGAGGATCTCGGCGCTGGGCTTCTTGAGGCCGCGCTCGATCTGGGACAGATAGGGGTTGGAGATCCCGGCGAGCTCCGACAACTGGCGCAACGAGAGCTTGGCTGCCCTGCGCTGTTCGCGCAGGTAGCTGCCCAAGTCGAGCTTGAGGGTCGGGGTCATGGCTCCATTATGCTTGCTCTAGTTAGCAAAACGCAAACTGGAGACAGCGTGAGGCCCGCCACACGCGGCGGCGCGGGGGCGCCGAGACCCCGCCGCACGGCATACCTGCCCCGTATGCCGCCGACATGGGCCGTGATGCGCGTCGACGTGACATACAACAGCACGGGCATCACCCGAGCTCAACCAGATGACTTGTACGGTGTTAACGCGCTCTACTGATGGGGAGTCAGCTGATGAAGAGGATCATCGCACTCGGTGCCACCGCTGCCGTCCTGTCCGGGTGTTCAGGCGCTCCGGTCGAACGGGAAACCGCCACGACCACAACCTCAAACCCTGCACAGGCCGCTCCTGTGCGACCCACCGAAGCAAAGAACATCGTCCTCCGTGGGAACTCAACCGGCGCTCTGCCGCGTCCGTATCGAACAGTCGAGGAACTGGCAGCCGCACCCGAGGTCACGATGGCAATACGCGGAGTCGTCACCGAAGCCCTCGGCATGTATGTGGATCACGTCGCCGTGACTGTGTTGACCGTGAGGGTGCAGGGTGGTCGCGACGCCAGTCTTGTGGGGAAGACCGTCACGGTCGCACGTCCCGGTGGCGTAGTGAGGTTGCGGGACGCCGTGCAGGACGCCTTAGGCAAACAGGGCGGGCCGACCTACTCTGAGCAGGAACTTCGCGAAGGTTGGGCAGACATCACGTTCAATGGGATGCGGCAGTCAGCAGTCGGTGACCAAGTGGGGCTGTTCATGAAAGCCAACCCACCGGGCAACAAGACTGCCGGAATCCAGGCGGACTACGTGCTCGTAGACTCTGTCTACGGGCTATTCCGACGCGTTGGCACCTCCTACGTCCGCGACGCGGAGGCTCGCCAGGACATCGACATGTCCGCCGTGGCCGTCTCGACGTTGGATGGCCTCATCGACAGACACCCCTGAGCCCACATTCTCGGGTGCGAGGCGGTGGTCACCGAGCCGATCCGCGGGGCATACCTGCCCGGTATGCCGCGCTGGTCGAGGTCGCGACGGAGTGCGTCCGAGGGCGTGATCACCCCGACAATCGCACTCCGTCACGCACGCCACCGGCCCGGTATGCCGCGTGCCCCGAATCAGCGCGCGCGCCGGTCCTTGATGCCGAGCAGGTCGCGCGCCTGGGTCGTGGTCATCGCGGGTCGCTGCATGAGCCCGGCCATCGTCGCGGCCCGCTCCACGAACTGCGCGTTGTGCTCGGCGACCTGACCGCGGGCGAGGAAGAGGTTGTCCTCCATGCCGACCCGCAGGTGGCCGCCCGCCGCCAGGGCCGCAGCCATGATTGGCAGGTGGGAGCGACCGATGCCGGTCGCCGACCAACTGGTCACCTCGGCCGGCAGCAGGGCGACACCCGCGAGCAGCGCGTCGACCGTCCCGGGCATCGCGCCCGGCACCCCAGTGACGAAGTCGACGTGCACCCGCCCACCGAACGGCAGTCCGCACGTGTCGATGAGCCGCCGCAGCGCGTGGACGTGCCCGAGCTCGAACAGCTCGAACTCCGGCACCACCTCACGCTCCTGGGCCAGGCGATAGAGGTCGACCATGAAGCCCCACGGGTTGAGGAAGACGTCGTCGCCGAAGTTCGTCGTGCCACAGGTGAGCGAGCACGAGTCGGGGTCGGCGTCCAGGACCGTGAGCCGCTTCTCCAAGGGGTCGTGGACCGAGCCGCCCGTGGAGAGCTGAACGACGAGGTCAGTCGCCTCCCGCACCGCGACCACGGCATCGCGCAGGTATGCCGTGTCCAGCGTCGGCTTGTGCTCCCTGTCGCGCACGTGGATGTGGATGAGGCCCGCACCGGCCGCCTCGCAACGCCGGGCCGTCTCGACGAGCTCGTCGAGGGTCGTCGGCAGTTGGGGGACGTCGGCCTTGGCGGTCTCGGCGCCGGTCGGGGCGACGGTGATGAGGGTGCCGGCGGTCGTGGCAGGGCGAGCGGAGGCGGACATCATGCCGTCATTCTTCCATCTGACCGCAAGATTTTCACCTTCTCGGGCTCTCGACCGAAGATCGGCCGCTTAGGGAGCGACGATCACCTCTTGGGTGGCCGCGATCCCGGGACCCCCGACCCCATCGGCGACGACGAGTGCCGCCTCGACCGGGAGCGACCGTTTGACCAACGCCAGGGCGATCGGTCCGATCTCGTAGTGCCGGGCCACCGACGTGACGAACCCCACCGGTCGGTTGGAGGTGCCCGAGTCCGGGGCGCCAGCGTCCGTCCCACCCACGAGCCGCACCTCGGCGCCCCGTTCGGGCAGCACGTGCCCCGACCCGTCCAGGTGGAGGAACACCAGCCGCCGCGGCGGATTGCCGAGGTTGTGCACCCGCGCCACCGCCTCCTGCCCGCGGTAACACCCCTTGGCCAGATGCACCGCCGAGCGCAGCCAGTCGACCTCCTGGACCAGGGTCCGGTGGTCGGTCTCAAACCCCAGTCGCGGCCGCCACGCCGCGATCCGCAGGGCCTCGGCCGCCCAGATCCCGGCCAGCGGCCGGTCCCCGACATAGCCGACCAGGTCCTCCCGCGGCACGATCGCTTCGCGCCACCGTCGCCCCTGCGCCGGGTGCCCTTCCACCGGCCCGTATGCCGCGATCCTCCCCGCCCGCCCGACCGGCACCGGGTCGACGACTCCTGGCCACGGATCCACCCACGCGATCGGCTCACCCGCGGCCGCAGCCTCGGCAAAGGGTTCTCCGACGACGGCATACCGATCGGTGACGTCGGCGACCTCCACCCGGAGCATGAAGCGCATCCGCTCCAACCAGGCGACGAGCGCCTCCGATGTCCCGGGCTCGACGGTGAGCCACGTCGTCGCGCCGTCGTCGACGACATGCAGGGCGTGCTCGATGTGACCTTTCGGGCTGAGGACGAGCGACTCGGTCCCGATGCCCGGCGCGAGACCGGTGAGCGCCTGCGTCGTCATCGAGTGCAGCCACGAGAGGCGGTCAGGCCCGGTGATGGTGACGACGCCGCGGTGGGACAGGTCGACCGCGGACAGGCCCTCGGTGAGCAGGCGCTGCTCGCGCATCGGGTCGCCGTAGTGTGCGGCCACCCCGGCGTCGGGGCCCTCGGCCACGACGGCACCGGGGGTGGACAGCAGGGGTGAGGGAACGGCATACGAGGTCATCGGGGTCCTCCGCACGAGGCGCACCAGCCGTGGACGGCCATGTGGGTGACGTCGGCCCGGAAGCCGCGCGCGGCGGTCAGCCCGGCGACGAACTCGCCCGCGAGCGCGACCGGCACCTCGTCGACCGCGCGGCAACCGAGGCAGACGAGGTGGATGTGGTCGGCGTGCCCGGCCAGGTGGAAGGTCGGCGCCCGGTGGTCCAGGTGGGTGTGGGCGACGAGGCCGAGCTCTTCGAGGGCCTCGAGAGCGCGGTAGATGGTCGAGGCGGGCAGGGCGGCCCCGCCGTCGCCACCGACCTCGGCAGCGACCGCGTCAGGCGTGGCGTGCCCGAGCCGCGCGAGCGCGTCGACGACGCGGCGCCGCTGGGGCGTCAACCGCATCCCGTTGGCGCGCAACACCGCTGCCAGGTCCGTCATCACCCCACTGTATGCCGCCAGCCCCCCGTGATCTGCCCGCGGTCACCCCGGCCGCGTGGTCGGCTCGCACCTCCGCGAGGGGCTCAGCGGCGGTTTGTGGAGTGTTAGCCACAGCCCAGTGTGGGTAGCACTCCACGAAGGGGGGCGACCGGGCTCCGGCACCGCGGCATACCGACGGGCCGGGCCGCCGAGTCCCCACCCAGCGCCCCGTATGCCTCCCCCCGCAACCCCAGCCTTCACCTGCTCCGTGACACGTAATGCCAGACCGCCATGACCGTGATGGTCAGGATCCAGAAGTGCCGGATGAACAAACCGATCCAGAGGCGAGGACCCCCGACCGTCCACTTCGGCTGCCCAAGTGGCCCTGGGCGGGCCCAAAGCCAGTACGACACGGACAGGAAGACGCCACCGACGACCAGCCCGAAGCCTTGCAGCGCGACCCAGTTCGAACCGGCACTCCGGGCGATGAGGTCAAAGCCTGAGCCAATGGCGATCAGAGAACCGAGAGGAACGCCCATCAAGGCCCTCGGGTTCTTCTTCGCTTGCCTGGACCACGACGACCCCTCCGTGAACGACTGTCGCCACGTATTGGAAGCCTTCATTCGCTCACCTCCTCTGAAGCGAGTGGGCCGGGGCGGTTCCAGGCGGGCTTGCCGACGTTCGTGGAGTGTTAGCCACAGCCCAGTGTGGGTAGCACTCCACAAAGACCCGGTATGCCGCCACGAGCCACCCGCCGCCGCCCCCGACTCAGCCCACGCGCTTGAGTTGGGCGGACAGGTGCGGCTGCAACGGCTGGCCGACCGCGGCCATGTCCATCGTGTACATCATGTTCCCCTCGACCAGCCCATAGAGCCGGGTCGCCGCGTTGTACTCCTTGGCGTGCGGCGAACGCATCACCGAGTCGGTGCGCAACGTGATCTTGGCCGGCTCCATCTGCCCGTAATACATCTCCAGGATCCCCGTCGGATGCGTGAGCAGCAGCTCGACCTCGCTTCCGTCCTCCCCCGGCCGCCAGAACCCGGTCTCGATCGCCGCCGGCCGCACCCGGGCCCCGTTCTCCGAGTCGAGGATCCAGGCCCGCGCCTCCCACTGCAGGAAGTGCCTCCCGTCGTGCCAGCAGTGGATCTCCTGCCCATAATGCTTCGACTCGATCGTCGGGTAGCCCAGCACCCCCGCGCCCTCCCACCGCCCGATGAGCCAGGCCATCGGCCGCAGCCGCTCGGGCAGATTGACGTCGAGCTCGAACATGGGCACCCCTTCCAGACCGGTCCACCGATCGTAGTGTGACCCCATGACCCGCTCCCTCGTCGTCAAGATCACCGCCCTCGGCGACGCCTGGCCGCCACCCACGGCCGAGCTCGAACGGGTCGCCCAGGCGCTGACCGTCGCGACGACGGCGGCCGCGAGCGGCATACCGACCCGCGTGTGGCTCACCGGAGAGGCGACTCGCCTTGCGACACCTGGGTATGCCGCCCGCCTGGCCCTCCCCCACGCCGCACCGTTCGAGGACCTCGTCGCACTGCTTCTCGGCCAGGACGCCATGACGGTCTGCACTCAGTGCGCGGCCCGGCGGGGTCTCACCGACGCCGATCTGCTCCCCGGCGCACGGATCGCGGGCGCAGCGGGTTTCGTCGAGCAGGCCCTGGCGCCGGGAGCCCAGGCCCTGGTCTATTGACCGAGCCAGCGGCGATCATCGCCGCTGGCTCGTCGCTGTGGTCCCGTCGCGGTAGTCCCGTCGGCTCCGTCCCGTCGGCCCCGTCACCCAGGGAGCACCCGCGCCAGGCTACCCAAGGCCAACAGCAGGACTCCGGGCACGAGCACCGTCCCCACCCCCAGGGCGATCTGACCGGCCGCCTCGCGCGCACCCGGGACCGCCCCGAAGATCCGGCGCGCGGAATACGAGAACGACGCGAGCAGCATCCCCAGCCCGACCCCCGCGGACCCCGACACCCCAATGAGTTGGGCGGCGAGGAACCCCACCAGCCCACCGACCACCATGACCACGAAAACGGCCTTGGCCCCGATCGCCCGGATCCGACCCGACAACTCGGCGATCACCCCGGCGGCCAGCCCGCACAACCCCACCAGGAGGAAGCGCTGCCCCGGGTCGGTGAGGGTGAGCGGGACGATGGCCGCCCCGGACGCGACGCACGCCAGCCCGGTCATGGCCACAGCCATCGCTTCAGTGAGCCCGTGCCGGTCGTCCGAGCGCAGCAACTGCAAGAAGTAGGTGACGATCATCCCGATCGCCACGGCGACCGGCAGCCAGATGAGCCGATGCGGGCCGGTGGTCAGGCCGACCGTGCCGGCGACCAACAGCCCGCCGACGGCTATCCCGGTCTGCACCTGGACCAGCCCGGCCGCCCCAGTGAGCAACGGCCACCCCAGCGCGACGATGAGGGCCAGGACGGCCAACAACCCGGCCAGCAGTCCCGGTCCGGCCAGCGCCGTCGCCGCGAGAGCCGCCGTCGTGACCAGCGAAGACGCCGCGACGGGCAAAGGCAACCGGGTCGAATCGACGCTACCGAACTGCCCCATAGCGGGGCCGCGACGGGGCGCGGATGCCGCAGACGTCTCGCTCACGAGCGACATCGTCCCATCACCCGCCCGCGAACGGGGGAAGGACCTCCACGACGTCCCCATCCGCCAGCGTCCAGGCCCGATCCGCGGCCCGGCCGTTGACGAGCACCGTCGCCACCCGCAGCACCCGTCCCAGCTCGGTATGCCGGGTGGTCACCTCGTCGAGCACCGACCCCACCGTGGCCGGGCCCTGCCCCTCGCCGTGCCCCTCGCCGTGCCCCTCGCCCTGGACCTGACCCTCGCCCTGGACCTGGCCCTCGGGCAGCGTCACGCTCTCGGTGTCAACCCCGGCGGCCGCCCGAGCGGCAGCCCAGTAGCGCACGAGAACCGTGGCGGACGGCATACCGGCTCCTTCCCAACCCGACGCAAACCCGACCCGAATCCACACCGAACCCAATGCGCGCCCGGTCTCAGTGGACAGGACGTGCCCGGGCGGTCCCCGGGAAAGCGATTATCCTCGAAGCCGTGGCCATGCTGTTGCTGCTAACCAACACCGTGGCGCCCAGCGCCGAGGTGCTGCCGGCGCTCGCACTGTTGGGCCACCAGGTGCGCATCCTGCCCGCCGAGCCAGCGGCCCTCGTGCACGCCCCGGCCGGTGACGCCGTCCTCGTTGACGCCCGCCGCGACCTCGCCCACGCCAAGTCGTTGTGCCGGGTCCTGCGGGCCACCGGCATCTCCACCCCGCTCATCGCCGTCCTCACCGAAGGTGGCCTCGCCGCGCTCAACGCCGACTGGGGCCTGGACGACGTCCTGCTTGACACCGCAGGGCCCGCCGAGGTCGATGCCCGGCTGCGCCTGGCCTTCACCCGAGTCGAGACTGAGGAGGCCCAAGAGGCCGGGCCGATCCGGGCGGGCGACCTCACCATCGACGAAGTGAGCTACTCGGCCCGGTTCCGCGGGCGGACCCTCGATCTCACCTACAAGGAGTTCGAGCTGCTCAAGTTCCTCGCGCAACACCCGGGGCGGGTGTTCTCGCGGGCGCAGCTGCTTCAGGAGGTCTGGGGTTACGACTACTTCGGCGGCACCCGCACCGTCGACGTCCACGTCCGCCGGTTGCGCGCCAAGCTCGGCCCCGAGCACGAGACCCTCATCGGAACGGTCCGTAACGTCGGTTATCGGTTCGTGCCCGAGCGTCCACGCGACATGGTGGCGACCGAGGTGGACGTCCCGCTCTGAGCCACCCGGTTCATGATGAAATCGGGTATGCCGTCGCACCCCCTCGCCTCAACTCCGCTCGCCTCCGCACCCCTGGCGGTTCGTTCGCTGCGCCCCGAGCGCGCGGATGCCGTGCGCGGGCTGATCGCCGCGGCGGAGGCAGCTGACGGCGCCGCACCGCTGTCCGAGGCCTTCCTGCTCGCCCTCGGCTCCCGTTCTGGGCCCGGGCCCGGACACCTGCTTCTGTATGCCGGGTCGCAGCTCGTCGGCTACGCGCAGCTCACCGATCCCGACGACCCCGAGACCGCCGCTGAGCTCGTCGTGCACCCCCAGCATCGTCGCGAGGGAATCGCCACCGCCCTGCTGTCAGCAATGCCGACCACTGTGCGGCTGTGGGCCCACGGCTGGAGCGAGGCCGCTGCCGCCTTTGCCCGAGCCCGACAGCTCACACCGATCCGCGAATTGCATATCCTCGGCCGGGCCCTGGACGACTCCCTGCCGCCGGCCGAGCTCCCCGAGGGCCTGATGGTGCGCCCGTTCCGCCCCGGCACGGATGAGCAGCCCTGGGTCGCGGTCAACGCCGCCGCCTTCGTCGACCACCCCGAGCAGGGTCGGCTGACCGTCGCCGATCTCAAGGCCCGGATGGAGCTGCCCTGGTTCGACCCGGCCGGCCTGCTCATGGTCGTCCCCGCCCGCCCCGGCGAGGGCCCGACCGTCGCGGGCTTCCACTGGACAAAGGTCCACGACGTCCCCGCTCCCGATGGCAGCGACGAACCGCCCGCCCGCCGAGGCGAGGTGTATGCCGTCGCCGTGCACCCGGCATACCAAGGCCGCGGTCTGGGGCGCGCGATCACCCTGCTGGGCCTGCATCACCTGCGGGAAACCGGCATCGCCGACGCCTTCCTCTACGTCGATGGCGACAACGAGCCGGCCCGGCGCACCTACGACTCGTTGGGCTTCCGGCCACTCGGGAAGGAGACGATGTTCACGCAGACGCCAGGTCCCGTTAGTGGAACGATGGATGCCATGAGCGCCAGCGCCGACGCACGCGTCGAGAGCGATCCCACCCCCCAACCTTTGGCCGAACCTCTCACCGCGGCGCCCGTGGAGGGGAAGATGCCTGATCGAGTCGCGGACGACGAGTCCGAGACCGGACCTGTGGCCGTCCACGACCTGCCGCAGGAGCGTTATCTCGAGCGCGAGATCTCCTGGCTGCAGTTCAACGAGCGCGTCCTGCAGCTGGCGATGGACGAGACGGTGCCGCTCCTGGAGCGGGCCAAGTTCCTGGCCATCTTCTCCAGCAACCTCGACGAGTTCTTCATGGTCCGGGTGGCCGGGCTCAAGCGCCGCATTGCGACCGGCCTCGCGGTCCGTTCGGCCGCCGGGCTTGAGCCGCGGGACCTGCTCGACCGGATTCAGCACGCGGCCCAAGAACTCATGCGGATGCACTCCTGGGTGTTCTGGGACCAGATCCGCCCGGCCCTGGAAGAAGAGGGCATCTCCATCGTCCGTTGGGGCGACCTCAGCGAAGCTGAGCGGGCGCCGCTGCATGGCCTCTTCCGCGAGCAGATCTTCCCGGTCCTCACGCCGTTGGCGGTGGACCCGGCCCACCCGTTCCCCTATATCTCGGGTCTGTCGCTCAACCTCGCCGTCGTCCTGGTCAACCCCAAGACCGGGGCCGAGCACTTCGCCCGGGTCAAGGTGCCGCCGGTCCTGCCGCGGTTCCTGCGGGTGTTCGAGCCCGGCGACGACCACGGCACCCACCGAGCCCGGTTCATTCCGCTCGAAGAGGTCATCGCCTTCCACCTCGACCAGTTGTTCACCGGCATGGAGGTGCGCGAGCACTACACCTTCCGGGTGACCCGCAACGAAGACCTCGAGGTCGAAGAGGACGACGCCGAAAACCTGCTCACCGCGCTGGAGAAGGAGCTCACCCGGCGCCGGTTCGGCCCGCCGGTGCGGCTGGAGGTTGAAGACGCCATCGCCGATCGGGTCCTGGACCTGCTCACCCGCGAGCTCGGCGTCACCGAGGCCGAGACCTACCGCCTGCCCGCCCCCCTGGACCTGCGTGGTCTGTTCCTGCTCGGCGACCTCGACCGGTCCGAGCTGAAGGATCCGCCGTTCGTCCCGATGACCCACCCCGACCTGGCGCCGACCGAGCGTTCCCAGGAAGGTGACCTGTTCGCGGCGATCCGGGCCAAGGACATCCTCCTGCACCACCCCTACGACTCGTTCTCGACGTCGGTGCAGTCCTTCATCGGTCAGGCCGCCGCCGACCCGCGGGTGCTGGCGATCAAACAGACGCTCTATCGCACGTCGGGCGACTCCCCGATCATCGATGCCCTCATCGATGCGGCGACGGCCGGCAAGCAGGTCCTTGCGGTCGTCGAGATCAAGGCACGGTTCGACGAGGTCAACAACATCTCGTGGGCCCGCAAGCTCGAGCACGCCGGCGTCCACGTCGTCTATGGCATCGTCGGCCTCAAGACCCACGCCAAGCTGTGCCTGGTCGTGCGTCAGGAGACCGAGGGCCTGGTCCGCTACTGCCACGTCGGCACGGGCAACTACAACCCCAAGACCGCCCGGCTCTATGAAGACCTCGGCGTGCTCACCTGCGACCCGCAGGTCGGGGAAGACCTGTCCCGGCTTTTCAACCAACTGTCCGGCATCGCGCCGCGCAGCCGGTTCCGTCGGCTGCTCGTCGCGCCGCGAACGGTTCGCTCGGGGCTCATCGAGATGGTCGACGCCGAGATCGCCCGGCATCAGGAGCACGGCGACGGCGCCATTCGGCTGAAGATGAACTCCATCGTCGACGAGCAGCTCATCGACGCCCTCTACCGCGCCTCCCAGGCCGGTGTCCCGGTCGACGTGTGGGTCCGCGGCATCTGCGCCATCCGGCCTCAGGTTCCTGGCCTCAGCGACAACCTGCGAGTCCGCTCGACCCTCGGCCGGTTCTTGGAGCACTCCCGGATCTTCTGGTTCGCCGGTGGTGGCAACCCGCAGATCTTCATCGGGAGCGCCGACATGATGCACCGCAACCTCGACCGCCGGGTCGAGGCGCTGTTGCACATCGTCGACCCGAGCCACATCGCCGAGCTCACCGAGATGTTCGAGATGGGGTTGGCTCCCACGACGTCCCGGTTCGAGCTCGGTGCGGACGGCACCTGGAACCGGGTCCACCGCGACGCCGACGGCAAGCCCCTCAACGACCTGCAAACCCTGATGTGG
Organism: Candidatus Phosphoribacter baldrii; assembly: GCA_016704565.1. Lineage (GTDB taxonomy): Bacteria > Actinomycetota > Actinomycetes > Actinomycetales > Dermatophilaceae > Phosphoribacter > Phosphoribacter baldrii. Next base: position 1,167,357 of record JADIZV010000001.1, on the reverse strand, counting down.
GACTACCACAACAAGGCCCGTCGCAAAGCTCGTCGACGGTAGGCCCCCATGTCCATCATCCACGCCGCGGGGACCGTTCCGTGGCGCGTCAACGATGGCACCCTGGAAGTTGCCCTCGTCCACCGGCCGCGCTACGACGACTGGTCCTGGTCGAAAGGAAAACTCGAGCCCGCCGAAGCGTGGCCGGTCGCGGCATACCGGGAGACCGCGGAGGAGACGGGGCTGGAAGTCCGCCTTGGTATGCCGTTGCCCCCGACCACCTACCGCGTGCTGGATCGCGACGGGATCCCGGCGACCAAACGGGTCCGCTATTGGGCCGCGGAGGTGACCGGCGGGCACGGGCAGCTTGAGCACGAGATCGATGCCGTGGCCTGGCTTGATTCCGTCTCCGCGCACGCCCGGCTGGACTATTCACATGACCGTGAGCAGCTGCGGGCGCTGGTGCGCGCCCATCAGCGCGGTGTGTTGACGACCTGGCCGCTGGTCATCGTTCGGCATGCGCTCGCGCTGCCGCGTCACTCCTGGAAGGGGCCGGACTGGAAGCGTCCCCTGTCGCCGGAGGGTCGCGCCCAGGTGCCTCGGATCGCCGACGCGCTCGCGGCATACGGCGTTCGGACCTTGGTCTCCTCTCCGTCGACCCGTTGCGTCCAGACCATCGCCGGCTACGCCAAGCGCCACGGGCTGACGCCGCGCCTTCGCCAAGGTCTGTCCGAAGAGGGCTTCGCCCAGCGGGGCCCCAAGCGCGTGATTCGCGCGATCGATGACCTGTTCGCGTCCGGCGAACCGGCAGCCCTGTGCGGCCACGGACCAGTGCTTCCCACCATGTTGTCCGCGCTGCTGCCCCGGTTGGCGCCTGCGGAGGATCAGGTGGTCGGCGCCGAGGCGACGCTGACCGAGGCGGCCGACCTCGGCATCGACAAGGGAGAGTTGTTCATCGCCCAGGTGAGCGGGTCCGGTCCGTCGGCCCGGATCGTCGCTGCCGAACGGATCACCACCCAGCAGTGATGCCCAGCTGACGGGCCACGAAAGCCTAGGTGAAGTCTGGACGAACGGCCGCGCGAATCTGCGAATTGGCCTGCGGACGTTCACCTTTCGTTCAACGCTGGGGCGTGTGGCGCCATGTGCCATGCCTAGGGTCGCCAGTGGAGGAGAACGATGCGGTCCCCCTCCGGAAACCGACCACGAGCGAGGACAACCCTCGCCGACCCTCCGAGAGGGAAACTCTGTGACCATCACCCGAAGCCACGCCGTGATCGCCCTGGCGATGACTGGGGCCTTGGCCCTCGGCGCCTGTGGAACCGACGCCAACAAGACCTCCACCGGGGGCAGCGGTGCGGCGTCAACCGATTGCCCCACCGGCACCCTCAAAGCCGAGGGGTCCTCGGCGCAGAAGGCTGCCATCGAGGCCGCCATCAAGAGCTTCCAGACCACGTGCACCGGCGCCACAGTCAACTACGCCGCGACAGGATCAGGCGCCGGCATTAAGCAGTTCATCGCCGCTCAGGTCGACTTCGGGGGGACTGACTCGGCGCTCAAAGACGACGAGGCCGCCTCCGCGGCCACGACGTGTGCAGCCCCGGCCTGGCACCTGCCCATGGTCACCGGACCGGTCGGCGTCGCTTACAACCTGCCGTCGCTGCCGTCGCTCGTGCTCAACGCGGACGTCACGGCCAAGATCTTCCTCGGCCAGATCACCATGTGGAACGACCCCGCCCTCGCCGCGATCAACCCCGGCGTGACCCTGCCCGACAAGAAGATCAGCGTCTTCTTCCGGTCGGACGACTCGGGGACCACGGACAACTTCACGAAATACCTCAAGGCCGCGGCTGGGTCCTCGTGGACGGTCGAGTCGGGCAAGAAGTGGAACGGCACGGTCGGCGAGGGCAAGCCGCAGAACGCCGGCGTCGCCACGGCCGCCAAGGGCGTCGAAGGATCGATCGCCTACCTTGAGTGGTCCTACATCACCCAAAACAAGTTGGGTCTGGCCAAGATCGACACCGGCTCGGGGCCGGTCGAGCTGACCAGCGCGTCGGTGGGCAAGATGATCGAGACGGCCAAGCAGAAGGGCTCCGGCAACGACTTGTCCCTCACGCTGGACTACGCCACCAAGACTCCGGGCGCTTACCCGATCAACCTGGTGACCTATGAGGTCGTCTGCTCCACGTACAAGGACCCGGCCAAGGGGAAGCTCGTCAAGGCTTTCCTCACGCACTTCTCGTCGGTCGAGACCCAGAAGTCCCTCGAGAGCCTCGGCTACGCCCCATTGCCGGCGTCGATCGAGGCCAAGGTCCAGACGGCTATCGCCGCGATCGGCTGACCCGTGGATGACCGCGGCCGGTCCACCGGCCGCCGCGCCGATCGGCTGTTCAGCTTCGCGTCGCAGGGAGCAGGCGTCACCGTTCTCGTCCTGGTCACCCTCGTGTGTGTCTTCCTTGTGTCGCAGGCAATTCCGGCCCTGGCCCGAAACGAGGCGAGCTTCCTCACCTCGCGAGAGTGGACGGTCGGCGGCGACGCCCCCCGGTTTGGCATCCTGGAACTGTTGTGGACCACCACAGCGGCCTCGGTTATCGCCATGCTCGTCGCCGTCCCCGTCGGCGTGTGCGTCGCACTGTTCATCACCGAGTACGCCCCACAGTGGCTGCGCCGGCCGGCAGGGAACCTCGTCGACCTGCTCGCCGCGGTCCCCTCGATCGTCTACGGCTTGTGGGGCCTCATCGTCTTCCGGCCCATCGTGCGACCGATCGAGGACTGGCTCTCGTCGAGGCTCAGTTGGCTGCCGATCTTCGAGCCGACAGGCATCACGGGGGGCACGATCTTCTTCATCGGCTTCGTCCTGGCCATCATGATCCTCCCGATCGTCACGGCCATCTCGCGCGAGGTGTTCGCCCAGACGCCCACGACGCACAAGGAGGGTGCCCTCGCCCTCGGTGCCACCAAGTGGGAGATGATCCACACGGCTGTCTTGCCGTTCGGCAAGCCCGGAGTCATCAGCGCCGCGATGCTCGCCCTTGGCCGCGCGCTCGGCGAGACGATCGCCGTCACCTTCATCGTGTCCACCCTGGCCGTCGGCTCAGACTGGACCTGGTCGCTGTTCAACGGCGGGGAGACCTTCGCCTCCCGGATCGCCAACAACGCCGCCGAGTTTGACTCGCCGCAAAAGACCGGTGCATTCATCGCGGCGGGTCTGGTGCTGTTCATCCTCACCTTTGTCGTCAACGCCATCGCTCGCGTCGTCATCGAGCGCAGGAAGGCCTTCACCGAATGACCGCCACCAGCGCTAGTCGTGCCGGGGCCGAGCTGAGCGGACCGTTCTCGTTCGCCTCCCGCACGGCATACCACGTCGAGGCCGCCGACGTCGCGACCGAGGAGCCGCCGAAGCTGACCCGCGGCTCGGCGATCCGGCGGGTCAAGGACGTCGTCGCCAAGGTGGTCATGTGGGCGGCCTTCGGGCTCGCCCTCATCCCCTTGGCCTGGATCCTCTACACCGTCGTGAGCAATGGCGTCGAGTTGCTCCTCGCGAGCACGTGGTGGACCAACTCGCAACGCAACATCAACGCGACCGATGCCGGAGGCGGCGCGGTCCACGCGATCCAGGGAACCCTCATCCAGGCAGGGGTCACCGGCGCCATCTCGGTGCCGGTCGGTGTGTTCACAGCGATCTACCTCGTGGAGTATGGCCGGGGCCGCCTCGCACGCGCCATCTCCTTCATGGTCGACATCCTCAGCGGCGTCCCGTCGATCGTCGCCGCGCTGTTCGTGTATGCCGTGTGGGTCACCACCCTGGGTTTCCAGCGGGTCGGCTTCGCGGTCTGTCTAGCCCTGGTCCTGCTCATGATCCCGGTCGTGGTCCGCTCGACCGAGGAGATGCTCAAACTCGTCCCGAACGAACTGCGCGAGGCCTCCTATGCGCTCGGCGTGCCGAAGTGGATCACGATCACCAAGGTCGTGCTCCCCACCGCGTTCTCGGGCATCGTCACGGGGGTGCTGCTCGGCCTCGCCCGAGTGATGGGCGAGACGGCTCCGCTGCTCATCCTCGGGCCTTACACCAAGAACATCGCAACGAACCTCTTCGACGGCTACATGCCGACCCTCCCGACGATGATCAACCAAGACCGCACCGAACTCGGCATCGACACCGCTGTCGACCGGATGTGGGCAAGCGCCCTCACCCTCATCCTGCTCGTCCTGCTGCTCAACCTCATCGGGCGACTCCTGGCGCGGCGCAGCGGCGTCCGCCACTGACCCGGCTAGACCGACGAAAGCGATCACCCACCATGGCCAAGGGGCTGGACATCAAGGACGTCAACATCTACTACGGCGCCTTCAAGGCGGTCGAAGACGTCAACCTCACCATCAACCCCCGATCGGTCACCGCCTTCATCGGACCGTCCGGATGCGGCAAGTCCACGGTCCTGCGCACCCTCAACCGGATGCACGAGGTGATCCCCGGAGGCCGCGTGGAAGGCACCATCTCCCTAGACGGTCAGGATCTGTATGCCGCCGACGTCGACCCCGTCGCCGTGCGCCGCACCGTCGGCATGGTCTTCCAACGCCCCAATCCCTTCCCGACGATGACGATCTTCGACAACGTCGTGGCCGGGCTGCGCCTCAACGGCATCAAGGACAAGACCCAGCTGCAGGAGGCGGCCGAACGATCCCTCCAGGGCGCGAACCTCTGGAACGAGGTGAAGGATCGACTCAACAAGCCCGGAGCTGGCCTCTCTGGCGGTCAGCAGCAACGGTTGTGCATCGCCCGCGCCATCGCCGTCGAGCCCAAGGTCCTGCTCATGGACGAGCCGTGCTCTGCGTTGGACCCCATCTCGACGCTGGCCATCGAAGACCTCATCGAGCAACTCAAGGCTGACTACACCATCGTCATCGTCACCCACAACATGCAGCAGGCGGCTCGGGTCTCAGACCGCACCGCCTTCTTCAACCTCAAGGCCACCGGCCAGCCGGGGCGCCTCGTCGAGGTCGGTCCCACCCGGACCATCTTCGAGCAGCCCGTCCAGGAGGCCACCGAGGCCTACGTCTCCGGCCGCTTCGGCTGACGGCTCACCACCGAAAGATCACAGGCCGAGCGCGCGGTCAACTTCCTCCACGGTGAGCCGCCGCGCTGGCGATGCCGACGCGGCCAACACCAACTCAGTGACCAGCTCGATCTCCTCAAGCATGGCGTCATCCTGGAGGCTCTCGTGCGGGCCCGCTCCGCTCATGTCGGCAGGGTAGAGACCGAACCCAGTGAACTGGGGGTCAACGCGACATCTGATCGCAGCCGTCGCCGAACGGCCGCCCGGCCTCGCCCAACGGCTGCCACGTCGCCATCGCCGCAGGCGTCGGCGCTGGGAACTGGTCGGGGTAGTGCGTCGGGCCGGGAGCGCCTCACGGCGCAAGGCCGCTCTAGGCGGCTATCTGTGGGACCCGGGGCTACCGCGGCCCGACGCGCCCCCGACGATACCTGCCATCCGCAGCCGTGGAGAAGCCCCGACCCATGCCCGGTCACGTCCCACGGGGTATGCCGTGCACCCGGTCAGGCCAACTGGTCCCGCCGCCACGCGCCAGCGGCCGCCGAGAGATCCTCGGCCGTCCCGAGCAGATCCGCCGCCCTGGCCGCTGCCACTTCTCCTTCCGAGGTCGATGCGCGACCCGCACTGACGACCCGACAGAACGCGGCCGCCCGATCGAGCGCGACCGCAAGGTCACCGTCGAACACTCCCTGCAGCACGGCGTCAAGCAAGGTGCACAACTCCTGCGGCCCCGGGGGCTCGGCGGCACCGGCGACGACGTGACTGACGGCGGCATACCGCATCCCCGCGGCATACTCGCGACTGGCACCGGCCGGATCGCGACGGACCCATTCGCGCAGCACGTACAGCCGCCACAAGGCGCCCGGCAGGCTGCGGGGCGGTCGGGCGGCCCACAGGTGCGCGAGGGTGTCCAGGCCGACCTCCTCGGCGAGCGCGACGAGCCGGGCGGTGAGCTGCGGGTCGGTCGAGGCGCGGCCCCGGTGGACCAGGATCGCTGCGCTCTCGTGGGCAGCGTGCGCCTCCTCGACCGGGTCGAACGAGCCTCCCCGCGCCTCCAGACCGGCCGCGTCGAGATAGAGGGGGCGTCGCGGGCGCCCGCCACCTGCCCCGGCCGACCCGGGTGGCAGAGCGTCGTCGGTCACTGCGGTCCTTTCTGGCAGAACGCGCGATCGGCGCCTGATCGCGGTCTCGGCCGGACGGCATACCTCGCCGCCGTGGTGGGTGGTCGCCGACCCTCACCGTATGCCGTGCGCCCGGCATCCGCGACGACCTCCACCGGTCGGTTAGGCTGTTTCGTTGTCTGACCCATCGGGTCAGGGCCGGGTCTCTAGCTCAATGGCAGAGCTGCGGACTTTTAATCCGTAGGTTGTGGGTTCGAGCCCCACGGGACCCACCGCACAGCCCTCGGGTGTTCGGGGATGACTGTCGTGTCCGAGACCCCTTGACGGGTAGGTCTGGCACCCTGCTGAGGACGATGCGACGATGGTCCTCATCCCAGCGGACCTGCATGCGGCCGTCCGGCACACCGCGGGTGCAGCCGTGATCACAGGAGGGTCCTGACCGTGATCCACTACCTGACCCCGACCCGGCCCGCCACCCCGCAAGCCGTCCACTCCGCCGAGGTCGCGCTGGGCATGCGGCTCCCCGAGCAGTACCGCCGCTACCTGCTGACCCAGGCCAACGGAGGATGGACCGACGACGCGCTCCTGCCCGGCTTTCCCCACGTCGCTGTCAACCACATTCTGGGAGTCGACCGCGAGGATTCCGACGATCTGGTGAGGTCGTGCGACCGTCTAGCACCCTTATTGGGGCTGGGCTTCCTGCCCGTCGCGGACGCCGAGGGAGGCAACCCGATCTGCATCTCTACGCGCACGGACGACTTCGGGACGGTCTGGTTCCACGATCACGAGCTCGACTTCGACGAAGATGGCGCCTTCACCCAGATCGCCCCCTCGTGGGACGCATTCATCGACGCCACCCAACCGGACACCACGCCGACCCCGGCACCGGCCGAACCGGCCAAGGTCTGGGTCAGTGCGGAGATGGAGACGATCCTTCGGAGCCAGTTCGCTGACTAGGGGATCCTCAGACGCCCGGCCGCCACGTTCGCCGACTCGTTCCCGCCAAACGCTGTACCTGGTCATGCGCGGGCAGGAGCCCAAGGGCGCCGGAAGGGGGTCGTGGGTTCGAGCCCCACGGGACCCACCTCTGCTGTCTGGTCAGTGCGGGATTCTGCGTGAGGACGTTCCACAAGCGGGCGCAGGCGCCTATTCTGGCGTGCGATGACGATGGAGCCCGGGGTAGGTCGCCATCGGCTCCCCGGCGCCGGTGGCGCAGTCGGTATGCGGTCAATGTCCCTGATCGGCGCCGTCGGGATCTTCGCGATGGTCCTCGCGCTGGCGGGTTGGGGGGTGGCGTCGTTGTTCGGTGGTTCCCGGCCGACGGATGCGACCAAGGCGGCCGCCTCGATCGGATCGACTGCGCCGAACGATTCCCACTCGGGTGCGCTGTCGACCTCGGTGCCCAATCCCAGCGCGGCGACATCGTCGGCGGCTGCCACTGCCTCCACGTCTTCGACCGGGCATCTCGGTTCGTCAGGGGCCGGGACCACCTCCGGGGCAGGCTCCGGGACAAGTTCCACCACCCGTCCGAGCGAGTCAGGGACGCCGTCGCCGTCAACCAGCGTCGCACCCACCCCGCCCCGGACGACGACCCCACCGTCAGGGATCAGCGATGTCGCCTTGACGTGCACGATCACGGGGCGACGGATTCAAGCCGTCCTCACCTTCGTGTCGACCACGTCGGTGACCGCCGTGCTGCGTGCCGGGGATTCGACGACGACCAAAGTGGGAGTGGGGGCGACGACAGTGACGATCGTCGGATCGGCAGGTCCCACCGACTGCTGGGCTGCGGTCGACGGTCGCACCATCGGCACGATCCCGGCGACGTGATCGGGTCGGGACCGTGGGCCTGTTCCGGCGCACGCCCTCGGTCGGCTAGCCTGTCACGCTGGAGCGGGCTCGGGGACGAGGACCGGGAGAGCTGAATGGGCAAACACCGCAGCGAACCGATCGACGGCCTTGGCATGGGTCGCAACACCACCATTGCCATCGGCGTCGTCGGCGCTTTGGCAATCGCTCTCGTTTTCGGCGCCTGGTGGATGTTGTCGGCTGGCCCGTCCATCGCCAAGGGCGCGACGGCCATGACGACGGCGCGGGTGACGCTCGATCAAGCGGGCAATCCGACGGGTGCCTCCGCCGGGGCCACCGAGGCATTCGTCGTGCCGACACCGAGTTTCGTGACGCCCTCGCTCGGGATCCCGTTGGGCAGTCGCGAGCCGGAGATCCCTGGGGAGACCGCCACCATGACGATCCCCGCCCGCACGAGCACCCCGTCTTCCTCGTCGTCGTCTTCCTCGTCGTCCTCCTCGTCGTCCTCCGGCGCGGTCACCGTCCGGAACGTGTCGCTTGTGTGCAGCCTGCAAGGTCACCGCGTCCGCGCAACACTGACGTTCACCTCGACCGGTCGAGTTCCCGTGACGTTGACCGCCGGCGACCGCACCGAGACCACCAACGCGACAGGCAACGTCCGCCTCGATGTCATCGGCGCGCCCCCGGCGAAGGGGAACGCCACGTGCAGCGCCCGGGTCAACGGCCTGGCTATCGGTCCAGTTATCGCGACCTGATCATCCGGATCGAGCCGGTCGGCGCGTGTTTGCGTCGGTAGGGTGACCCAATGCTGGGCCTCACCCCCCTTGTTGACGGATGCTCGCCGGTCGAGGCGTTGCGGCGAATCGCGTTGCTGCTTGAGCGTTCTCGTGCAGGCACCTATCGCGTCCAGGCTTTCCGCGCTGCCGCCACCGTCGTCGCCGGTATGCCGCGCACTGAGCTCGACGCTCGCCTCGCCGCCGGGACGCTCGGGGAACTCCCCGGTCTTGGACCCGCCACGACGGGCGTGGTGGCGCAGGCTGCGCAAGGCGAGTTGCCGGCATACCTCGCCTCGTTGCAGGAGCAGACGGCCGGGTTCCTCGCTCCCGGAGGTGAGTCCCTGTATGCCGCGATCCTCGGCGACCTGCACAGCCACTCGGACTGGAGCGACGGCGGCTCCCCGATCGAGGAGATGGTGTTGTCGGCCGTCGAGCTCGGCCAGGAGTGGCTGGCGCTGACCGACCACTCGCCGCGGCTGAAGGTCGCCAACGGGTTGTCCGCCGATCGGCTCCGTCGTCAGCTCGGGGTCGTCGATGGGGTGAATGCGGCTCTGGGAGAACGGTTTCGGCTGTTGCGCGGCATCGAGGTCGACATCCTCGATGATGGCTCGCTCGACCAGGACCCCATGCTGCTGGACGAGTTGGACATCGTCACCGCGTCGGTGCACTCCAAGCTGCGTATGCCGCGCGCACCCATGACCGCTCGCATGCTGGCGGCCGTCGAGAACCCTCGGGTCAACGTGTTGGGGCACGCGACCGGTCGGCTGGTCGAGGGCTCGCGGGGGACTCGGCCGCAATCGGAGTTTGATGCCGCTGCGGTGTTCGGGGCGTGCGCGGATCGGGGGGTTGCGGTCGAAATCAACTCCCGTCCGGAGCGGTGCGACCCGCCCGACGAGTTGGTCGAGGTGGCGCGCGATCTCGGGTGCCTGTTTGCGATCGACTCCGATGCGCATGCGCCCGGGCAGCTGGACATGAAGGCTTACGGCTGCGAGCGGGCGACCCGGCTAGGGATCCCGGCGGAGCGGATCGTGACGACCTGGTCTGTTGACCGCCTGTTGGAGTGGGCCGGACGACACCGCTAACTGATCGCTCGGTCGGTGGGATTCGGTCGGTCGGTGGGTTTCGGTCGGTCGGTGGGTTTCGTTCGGTCGGTGGGTTTCGGTCGGTCGGTGGGGTTCGGTCGATCGCCCGCTGCTCGCTTGTTGGAATTCGTCGGTGGCTGTGGGGATTTCGGCAGTCTCCCCGCCAATCTGACCCGAGTTCACCGGCGAGTGTGAGGAATTCCGGCCCCCACCCACCGGCCTGGCCCGAATTCACCGGCGAGTGTGGGGATTTCGGCAGTCTCCCCGCCGATCTGACCCGAGTTCACCGGTGGGTGTGAGGAATTCCGGCCCCCACCCACCGGCCCGGCCCGAATTCACCGGCGAGTGTGGGGATTTCGGCAGTCTCCCCGCCGATCTGACCCGAGTTCACCGGTGGGTGTGAGGAATTCCGGCCCCCACCCACCGGCCCGGCCCGAATTCACCGGCGAGTGTGGGGATTTCGGCAGTCTCCCCGCCGATCTGACCCGAGTTCACCGGTGGGTGTGAGGAATTCCGGCTTCACACCGACCACCCGACCAGCCCCGACCAGCCCCGGCCAGCCCTTGAGCCGTGCCTCAGCCGGACAGGCGGACGTGCCCGGGCGCGAGATCGGCGACTGTTGCAGCGCCGAGCAGCGCCATCGTCCGACGCACCTCGGCGGTCATGATGTCGGCGACCCGCTCGACGCCGGCTTGGCCGCCAGCCATCAGGCCGTAGAGGTACGCCCGACCAACCAGCGTGCTCGTCGCTCCGAGCGCAAGCGCCGCGACGATGTCCGCGCCGGACAGGATCCCGCTGTCAACCAACACCTGCGCCCGCGGCCCCAGCGCCTCCCGCACCGCCGGCAACAGCCGCACCGGCACCGGCGCCCGGTCAAGCTGCCGCCCCCCATGATTCGACAGCACGATCGCGTCCGCACCCGCGTCGGTCACCGCCCGAGCGTCATCCACGGTCTGGATCCCCTTGACAATCAACGGCTTCCGCCAATTCGACCGAACCCAGTCCAGATCGGCCAGCGTCATCGTCGGGTCGAACAGCGCGTTGAGCTTCTCCCCGATCGTGCCATCCCACCCTCGCATGGCCGCGAAGTCGATCGGCTCGGTCGTCAGCACGTTGCCCCACCAGCGCGGATGCCGCCCCATGTCGAGCACCGTGCGCGGGGTGAGGGCGGGCGGCACCGACAGCCCGTTACGCATATCCCGCAGTCGCGCCCCCGCCACCGGCACATCGACGGTCAGCACCAGCGCCTCGTACCCCGCCTTCTCAGCCCGTGCCATCAACTCTTCCGCCGCAGCCCGGTCCCGCCAGACATACAGCTGGAACCACAACCGCGCCCCCGCCATCCCCCGCACCTGCTCGGCCACCGCCTCGGGGGTCGACGTGCCGAGAGTCGAGACGGCATACGGGATGCCGCGTTCCCCGGCCACCCGCGCGACCGCCGCCTCGCCCTCGTGGTGCATGAGCCGGGTGAACCCGGTCGGCGCGAAGCAGAACGGCACCGCCGCAGGCACACCGAGGACGGTGGTCTCCGTCGACAGCGCGCTGACGTCCTGGAGCGCGCGTGGCTGGAACTCGATCCCCTCGTATGCCGCCCGCGCCCGCCGATAACTCGCCTCCGTCTCGGCCGAGCCGTCGACGTAGTCGAAGACCGCGCGGGGCACCCGGCGCCGGGCTACGTCGCGCACGTCGGCCACGGTCAGGGCTCCCGCCAAGTGCCGCTTGGTTGGCGAGAGGTCGGGCCGCTGGAGCTTGATGAGGTCCTGCAACTGCGACCAACGCGGCATCTGACGAGGGCTCATGGCACCTACTCTGGCGGGTGGGCGGTGCGCGCGCCAGGGCTCCGCGGCATACGCTGGCGGGACTCTTGAGGATGGTGGCGGCGACCCTGCGGCATACCCGCGCGATCCCCGCGGGGCGGCTCTGGGGCGATTTGGACCCCTCCCGCGCCGTCCCCTATGCTTGCCGGGTCCTCAACGGATCCGAGCGCGGCTCTGGGGCGGCGAGGGTCTGAGGTCAACTCCCAGGTCCCCATCGTCTAGTGGCCTAGGACACCGCCCTTTCACGGCGGCAGCACGGGTTCGAATCCCGTTGGGGATACGCAGTTTGCAGGTCTTGGGCACTAGCCCGCTCAAGGCCCCGTAGCGCAGTTGGTTAGCGCGCCGCCCTGTCACGGCGGAGGTCGCGGGTTCGAGTCCCGTCGGGGTCGCCGGCTCCTCACGAGGGAGCCACCTGGCCAGGTAGCTCAGTTGGTACGAGCGTCCGACTGAAAATCGGAAGGTCGGCGGTTCGACCCCGCCCCTGGCCACCACCGCACGCCACCATCAGCCGCAGGTCTCCGAGCGATCTCGACCTGCGGCTTCGTCGTTGCTGAGGGCAGGCCAGGGTCAGCTCAGGGCTGGCTCAGGGGGTCACCCAGTGACGCGACACCTTCCCCGAGGGCGATCGTGGAGACATGACGACGACCCCGACCAACGGCCCCTCGGCTCCCTACGCCACGACCTCCCCCACCCAGCCCACCACCTCAGGACCTCAGATGGACAGCTTCTTTGCCGCGCTTCGCCGCAGCCCCCTCACCCGCTCGGACAACAAGATGGTCGCCGGTGTCTGCGCCGGTCTCGCCGAACGCATCGGTGTCTCCCCGACCATCGTGCGGGTCGCCGCAATCGTCCTCGGCTGGTTTACGCCGATCCTCCCGCTCTACCTGCTCGCGGTCCTGCTCCTGCCGACCCGGCGCGGTGAGATCCGCCTCGAGCGGGCGGTCCGCGGCGGCGACGCCGCTTCGATCGTCCTGCTCGTCGTCACCGCACTGATGATCTTCCCGGGTTCGTTCTGGGACGGCGGCGCCGGGTGGCTCTGGCTTGTCGGGATCAGCGTCGCGGGCGGGTTCTACCTCGCCAACCGCAGCCGCCGCACCTCGCAGAGCCTGGCGCCGACGTCGACGACCCCCGCCCCGGCCCCGTGGTCGTCCACGCCTCCCCCGCCGCCCTACCCCACCGCGTCGGGCCCGCAGGACGCGTCACACAGCTGACGCTCACCAGCGATGCCCCGGTATGCCGCCCGCGCGGCATACCGGGGCATCTCCCGTTGCGGGGCCGGAGAGGTGGGTGCTCGCCCCACCGCCCCATCCGCAGGTCCGCCCTGCTTGCGGTGCCGCAGTTAGTGCGGCACACTTATTTGCGTGAGCACCGCAGCAGAGCCACTTGCCGCAGCGATCGCCGCCGCCCAGCAGGCGCTGACGACCGCCGATCCCGGTGACCCCGAGCAGGCGCTTCCCCACTTGCGGGAGGCCCAGCTCAAGGTCACCGAGGCCCTCGACGAGGCGATGGCGGCCGCAGTGCTCACCGAGGGGTCGACGATCCGTCAGACCGCCACCCTCGCCGGCCTCACCGAGAACGCCGTCGGCCCGCGCCTCGCGCGCACGAGCCTGCTCGCGGCATACCGGGAGGGCGACCGGGTGACCCGCACGGGCGTGGAGCGCGCGCGCTACGACCTCGAAGAGGGGCGCCACAAGGTGTCTCCTCCCACCCCGGACGACGAGCGCCCGCAACTGCGATTCCGCGCGCGACGCCCCGAATCCCACTGATCGACGGTGTCTCGTTGACCGACAAGGAGTCCCGATGACCGACCCGAACCTCACCCACCTCTACTTCCTCCTCGACCGCTCCGGCTCGATGGCCTCGATCAAGCCCGAGACCGAGGCCGGCTTCGACGCGTTCATCGCCGAACAGCGCACCGCGCCCGGCCGCTGCGAGGTCACCCTCGCTCAGTTCGACAGCGACTACGAGGAGGTGTACGCCGCGCGCCCCGTCACCGAGGTCCCGCCCCTGCACCTCATCCCCCGCGGCACGACCGCCCTGCTCGACTCGATCGGCCGCTTGGTGACGACGGCCGGTGAGCGCCTCGCCGCGCTGCCCGAAGAGGCGCGGCCCGGCACCGTCATCGTCGGCATCATGACCGACGGTCACGAAAACGCCTCGCAAGAATGGGGATTCGGGGCGATCCGGGCGCTCATCGAGCAGCAGACCAAGGTCTATTCGTGGGAGTTCCTCTACATGGGGGCCGACCAGGACGCTATCGAGGTCGGTGCGCGGCTCGGGGTGTCGCGGGACCAGTCGCTCACCTACGACCGGCACCGGGTGGGGTCGGCGATGGCCGCCGCATCCGGCAACATCTCAGCGATGCGGGCGGCTCGATCGGCGGGTGCCAGCCCCGCGGCGGCGCGGCAGAAGCTCGCCTTCACCGAGGCCCAGCGCACCAACGCCGGGAGCTGACCCCCTGGGGGAGACTGACCACCTCGGGGAGGCTTTGCGCCGCAGGGGACGGGACCAAGCCGCAGGCACGGGCCAACTTGCAACCCCTCGCGCGTTGGCTCGATCCGCGACCGGGAGCCCGCGGGACAGCGCATCTCCTCCTTGCGATGCCAAGGTTCGGGCGCGTATGCCGTACCGTGGAGGCAGCAGCCCGGCCAGTCTCGCTTCGGGTTGCCTGGTGACGTTGTAGCGATCTGAGCCGCACCGCTGGTGGAGTTTTTCCACGAGTCGACGTGCGCCGGCGAGACGGTCCCACCTTTCACAACGGAGTTTCCCCTTGTCTCACAATGCTTTTGCTGCTCTTGGTGTGCCCGCGAACCTGGCGGACGCGCTGGCCCGGATCGACATCGACACCCCGACGCCGATCCAAGCCGCCACCCTGCCCGACTCGTTGGCCGGCCGCGACCTGTTGGGTCGGGGTCGCACGGGGTCCGGCAAGACCTACGCATTCCTGCTGCCAATCATCGCCCGGCTCACTGGGTCGACATCCAGCACCTCGCAAGCTCCCGGCGCCCGATCGGGTCGGTCGGCTCGAACTGCCCGCTCACCTCGGGCCCTGGTCATCGTGCCGACCCGCGAGCTGGCCGTCCAGATCGACGCCGCGCTGGCACCGCTGGCTCGCGTCGCCGGGCTCACGTCGCTGACCGTCTTCGGTGGCGTCGGCCAGGCGCCGCAGGTGCGCGCGTTGCGGGCCGGGGTCGACGTCGTCATCGCGTGCCCCGGTCGCCTGGAGGACCTCATCGGCCAAGGCGAGTGTCGCCTCGATCGGGTGGAGATCACGGTGCTCGACGAGGCCGACCACATGTCCGATCTCGGGTTCCTGCCCGCTGTCCGCCGCCTGCTGGAGCTCACTCCGGCCAGTGGTCAACGGCTGCTCTTCTCCGCGACGCTCGACGCTGCGGTCGCGGTCATCGTCAAGCGCTACCTGCGCAATCCCGTGACGCACGAGGCAGATTCGCCGGAAGCATCCAGCGCCGACGTCGAGCACCACGTCCTGCAGGTCGATGCCGAACAGCGGCTGCCGGTCCTCGTCGACCTCACGAGCGGGGCTCGTCGGTCGGTCGTCTTCACCCGCACCAAGCACCGGGCCAAGACGTTGGCCCGCAAGCTCAACTCGATGGGTGTCTCATCGGTCGAGTTGCACGGCAACCTCGCCCAGAACGCCCGCACCCGCAATCTCGCCGCCTTCCACTCCGGTGCGGCCAGCACCCTCGTGGCGACCGACATTGCGGCTCGCGGCATACACGTCGACGACGTCGAACTGGTCATCCATGCCGACCCGCCGACCGAGTTCAAGGCCTATGTCCACCGCTCCGGGCGGACCGCGCGGGCGGGGGCCAAGGGCACGGTCATCACGCTGATGGAGCGCGAACAGGCCGCCGAGGTCCGCGCGCTGGTCAAGGCTGCTGGAATCCGTCCGACGACCACCTCGGTGGGTGTCGGTCACCCGATGTTGCGCCGTCTCGTGCCCGGCGAGCGTCGGTTGATGCCGGTGAGCGCCCGACCCGCCGAGACGACGACGGCCCCTGTGCGCGGTCGCCAGCCGGCTCGCCCGGGGCGCCGCCCGCAGGGTCCCGCTCGGACCGGCGCCCCCGCAGCCGGAGCCTCCAGCCCGGGGGCGCGCGGAGTTCGTCGAGCCGCAGCCCCCGCGACGGGACAACGGTCCGGTGCCGCTCGGGCCGGTTCGATGTCGCCAACTCGGATGAGCGAACAGGCCGGTGGGCGAGGGCGCCGGTCGGGCGGCCGCTGAGCCCTGCGGCATACCATGCGGGCGTGAGCCCTCTCGGACGGCGACCTGGCGTGGTGGCGCTGTGCGCTCTCCTGCTGGCGTCCGGCTGCTCTACTGCTGCTGGCCCCGCCACCGCACCGACACCTTCGACTGCTTCGGGGGCGCGAGCCACCTCTGGCACCACTGACTTCGGCGGCCCGCTGACTGCCCGGATCGGCGGGGCCACGTTCCGCCTGCGGGACACCCCGACGGCTGCCGACCAACAGCGCGGGCTGTCGGTCGTCGAGGGTCTGGCGGACGACGAAGGGATGCTGTTCCGGCTCGGTAGCCCCAAGGTGCAAGGCATGTGGATGAAGGACATGCGCTACGCCATCGACATCCTCTGGGTCGGCGCCGATGGCACGGTGGTGCACCTCGAACATGACGTGGCTCCGGCGACCTACCCGACGGTGTTCCGGAACCCGCCGGACCGGCTGGCCGTCGCGGTGGTCGAGTTGGCTGCTGGTGCGGCGAGGCGCACCGGGATCGTCGTCGGCAGTCCGGTCGACCTTGACGGCATACGGTGAAGCCGTGAGCCAGCCACCACGTCACGGGAGCCTGCTCGTCGTGCACCACACCACCTCACCGGCTTTGGAGTCGATGCTCGACGCGGTGCTGGCCGGGACCCGGGCGGAAGGCATCGAGGGCGTCGACGTGGTGGTCCGGCCGGCGTTGGGGGCGACGGCGAGCGACGTGCTGGCTGCCAGGGCTGTGGCGCTCGGGACGCCCGCGAACATTGGCTACATGTCGGGGGCACTCAAGCACTTCTTCGACCAGATCTACTACCCGTGTCTGCACGCGACGGGTGGCACGGCATACGGGCTGTATGTGCACGGCAACCTCGACACGACCGGGGCCGCGCGATCGGTCCATGCCATCACTGGCGGATTGCAGTGGCGACAGGCGGCTGAAGACGTCGTCGTGCTCGGACCGCCGGCCGCAGGCGACCTGGAAGCCTGTTGGAACCTCGGCGCCACCCTGGCCGCCACGCTGCTCCCCTGACCCTTTCCGAATTCATCACACCCGCCGATGACTTCAGGCCAGGCGGCCCCCGGACGGCGGGATTTCATCACACCCGCCGATGAATTCAGGCCAGGCGGCCCCCGGACGGCCGGATTTCGTCACACCCGCCGACGAATTCTCCAGCCCTGGTGAGCCCTACCAGCCCCACCGGCCCTGCCAGCCCTGCCAGCCCTGTGAACCAGCGAGGTCACATCACCCCGGCAGGTTGACGGTGTCGCCCTCGGCCGTGCCCTCGTCATGCACACCGGTCCGAGTGCGCCGCTCAGGCTGACCGCGGCCGCTCGTCCCGGCAGGTGGCGCGCCCTCCATAAGGGCAGCCGTGCTGGGCTCGATCCGGCCCTCGCTGGCAGCGTCGTGCTCGAGGTTGTCGTGCATCGACTGACGGCGCCGCTTGGGACGGGGAGTGGGATCGGGCGCAACATCGGCATCGCGCCGCGCCTCGGTCGCCCCGTCGACCTCGATCCGCGCCACCACCAACCGGCCATCGGTCAGCTGCGCCCGCAGTCGCGCGACCTGCTCGCGATAGCGGTCAACGTTGCGCAGCTTGACCTCGTCGTAGCCACGAACCAGGTCCGGCAGCGCCGCCAACTCGACCGCCACCGCATGGTTGTCAGCACTGAGCCGCTGGACGATTTCATCGACGAGAGCCTCATACTCCACCACCAGCGCCCGTTCCACCACGCGCACGTGGTCGCGTCCGAACGGATCAAAACGACTCTGCCGCAACCGTTTCATCGATGCCAGCGCACCAAAGGCCACCTTCGCCACCGGCCGCGACAGCCCCACCTTGCGCTTGAGCCCCATCACCTTGAGCACGGGAGGCAGCAGCATGACGGAGTATGCCGCGTCGTCACCGAACCGCTGCGCCAGGTCGGCCTGGAACGCCGGGTCCCGATGCAGCCGCGCCACCTCGTATTCGTCTTTGTAGGCCATGAGCTTGAACAACGAGAAGGCCACGGCCTCGGCCAGCGCAGTCCGACCCGGCACCCGCGCTGCTTCCGCCGCACGGACGGCTTCCAGCCGCACGGCATACCGACGCGCGTATGCCGCGTCCTGATAGTCCACGAGCATGGGCACCCGCACCGCGACCATCTGCGCGAGCTCCGAACCCGGCTCTGCGCGAACGAGATCCGTGATCGCACGCAGGTCGCGAGGCAGCACGATCCCCGTCCGCGGGCTCGAACCAGCGCCCGAGCCGCCAGCCTCCGTCGCCCCCGCGGGCCGCCGCGAAGCGCCGACGATCTCGTCGAGCGCGGCCCGGTCGGCCACCGCCTGACGCCCACGCCGGAACGCCTGCAGGTTGGTCTCGACGGCGACTCCGTTGAGGGTGATCGCTGCCTCGATCGACTCGGCCCGCAAGGGCAACGCGCCCGCCTGGTATGCCGCTCCGACAAGCAGAAGGTTGGCCACCTGGTCGGTGCCAAACAGCCGCTCCGCGATCCCCGGCGCATCCAGCGAAACGTTGAGCCCAGAGCGCGTTGACGCATCGATCCGGCTGAGCAGGACATCGACGTCGGGGAAGGCCAACTGGGTGTCGACGACCATCTGCCCGGTCGGCACCTGAGCCGTGGAGGTCACCGCGATCGTGCGCTCCGCGTCGGTGACCGTCAGCAGGTGCTGCTGCGCGCCCACGAGGATGTCGCACGCGAGGAACAGGTCGCAGTCGGCCACGGTGAGCTTGTTGGCCTGGTCCATCGGCGTGGTCGTGATCCGCAGGTCGGAGACGACCGGCCCACCTTTCTGCGCCAAGCCGGTCTGGTCGAGTCCGCGCACGAACCGCCCGTCCAACAACGCGGCGGTCGCCAACGTCTGCGCCACGGTGACGACACCCGTGCCGCCGATCCCCGCGATCCGCAGGCCGAACTCGTCGGCGGGCACCGCCAGCGTGGGTTCGGGAAGGTCGCCAGCCTCCAACGTGGCCGACGCCCCTCGACGACGACGCGGCGCGGTCCCGGGCACGACCTTGACGAACGACGGGCAGTTGCCGTCCAGGCACCGGTAGTCGACGTTGCACGACGGCTGGTGGATCTGCGTCTTGCGTCCCAGCTCGGTCTGGACCGGGTGCACCGATAGGCAGTTGGACTGTATGCCGCAGTCGCCGCACCCCTCGCACACGGCCTCGTTGATGAGGATCCGCGTCTTGGGCTCCTCCAGGGTGCCGCGCTTGCGGCGGCGACGCTTTTCGGTCGCGCACTCCTGGTCGTGCACCAACACGGTGACGCCGTCGACCGCCGACAACACACCCACGGCCTCTTCCAGCCGGGAACGGTCCCAAACCGCAGCGCCGTCGGGGAGTCTCACACCGGCATACCGGCTCATGTCCTCCGTCGTGACGATGACCTGACGGACCCCCTCAGCCAGCAGCGTCGTGACAAGATCCGGCACGCCCGAGATCCCGATAGCTGGCTGGGCTCCGGTCATCGCCACGTGGTCGTTGTAGAGCAGCTTGTAGGTGATGTTGACCCCGGCGGCGACCGACGCCCGGATCGCGAGCGAGCCGGAGTGGGCGTAGGTGCCGTCGCCGAGGTTCTGCAGGAAGTGCGGGAGGCTGGAGAACGGCGACGCGCCGATCCACTGGGCGCCCTCGTTGCCCATCGCGGTGATGCCGAGGATGTCGCCGACCTCGTCGGGGCGCATGAAGACCGCAAGCACGTGGCACCCGGTCCCCGCGCCCACGGTGGTCCCAGCGGGCACACCTGCGACCGACGAGTTGTGCGGGCAACCTGAGCAGAAGTAGGGCGTGCGGGACATCGCCAGCGGCGCCAACGAGCGCGGCCGGGTGATCCGCTCCAGCCGCTCCTCCAGTGCCGCCAGCTCACCGGGGGCGGCCCGCTTGAGCAACCGCTCGGCGACCAGCCGCGCGATGGACACGGTGTCGAGCTCGGCATGGATCGGCACCAGCCACTTGCCGTCCTCGTCGAGCTTGCCCAGCACGAGGGGCCGGTCGGGCAGCCCATAGAGCTCGTCCTTGACGAACAGCTCGACGAAGGGACGCTTGTCCTCCAGGACAAGGATCTCCTGCAGTCCGGCGGCGAACTCCCGAACGATCCGACCCTCCAAGGGATAGGGCATCCGCACATGCAGCAGCCGCACCCCAAGCCGCTGCAGCTCCTGGTCGTCCAGCCCGAGCTCCCGCAGCGTCTGGCGCATCTCGAAATAGGTCTTGCCAGTCGAGATGATCCCGATCCGGTCCGCATCGGTGCGCAGGGTGATCCGGTTGACGTCATTGGCCCGGGCATAGGCCAATGCCGCGCGCATCCGGCCATAGACCATGGAGTGCTCCATCTCCATGACTCGTGCGCCGTACATGTGGGTGGACGGCCGATGCACGTAGGGACGCCCGTCCAACTCGATGTCGACCATGACTGGTTGCACCCGGTCGGGCGACACCACCGCAGACCCGGACCCATCGGCCACCGTCGTCGACATCTTGAGCGCCACCCATAGCCCGCACGAGCGCGACAACGCGACGGCGTGCTGGCTGAGGTCGAGCACCTCCTGCACATCGCCCGGGTAGAGCATCGGCATCATGATCGCGGCGGCGGCCACCTCGCTCGCCCCCGGCGTCGGCGAGGACTTCGCGGTCGGGTCGTCGCCGACGAGCGCCAGCGCGCCACCCGTGCGCACCGTCCCAGCGAGGTTGGCTTGGCGCAGTGAGTCGAGCGCCCGGTCAAAGCCGTTGGCCTTGCCGTACCACAGCCCGAGCACCCCGTCGTAGCGCGGTCCGGGCAGCTGCATGGCCAGCTGGCTGCCCATGACGGCCGTCGCGCCGAGCTCCTCGTTGACCCCCATCTGGTGGACGATGTGGTGCGCCTCCAGCAACCGCCGGCGCCGCTGCAGCTCCAGGTCGAAGCCGCCCAGCGGCGACCCGGGATAGCCGGAGATGAACGTCGCCGTGTTGAGCCCCGCCGCCAGGTCCAACCGTCGCTGGACCAGCGGCAATCGGACCAGAGCTTGCACCCCGGTGAGGTGGATGATCCCCTCGTCGACGGTGAACTTGTCCTCCAGCGACAGCGGGGGAAGGGCGGGGGTCATAGCACGTCCTTGTGGGTCGGGTGCGCGCGGCAGAAGGCGGTGCCCGCGAGTCTGGCACGCCCCCCGCCCGTTAAGCCAGTAGCCCTCGCCCCTGCCCCAGCAGCCCTCGCCTCTGGCATGGAGTCACCGAAAAGTCGGTCCCGTATGCCGCGCGCTTGCCGCCCGGGACCGGTAACGTCCGCGTGGTCAGCCAACCACCGTCGCCACCCGGAACGGAGTCTCCCCCATGGCTAAGACGTCTGGCACATCGCAGCGAAGCATCTTCCGCACCAAAACGATCGAGGCGTCCATCGCCGAGACCGGCGAGAGCGAATATCAGCTCAAGAAGCGGCTGGGCGCCCTGGACCTCACCGTGTTCGGCATCGGCGTCATCATCGGGGCCGGGATCTTCACGCTGACGGGGCGGGCAGCGGCGACCGTCGCCGGGCCCTCGATCGTCATCAGCTTCGTCATTGCCGCTGTCGCGTGTGGTCTGGCGGCCTTGTGTTATGCGGAGTTCGCCTCGACCGTCCCGGTCAGCGGATCGGCATACACCTTCAGCTATGCCACCCTGGGCGAGTTCGTGGCCTGGATCATCGGGTGGGACCTTCTGCTGGAACTCCTCTTGGGAGCAAGCGTCGTCGCGCAGGGCTGGTCGGCGTATCTCGGGGTATTCCTCGGCAAGTTGGGCATCAAGATCCCCGAGGCCGTGGCATACGGATCGGCGTTCGACCTACCGGCCCTGCTGCTGGTCATTGTCCTGACGATCTTGGTCGCGGTGGGGATCAAGGAGTCGATGCGGGTCAACCTGGTCCTGGTGGCCATCAAACTCTTCGTGGTGTTGTTCGTCATCATCGCCGGCATCGGCTTCATCAACGCGGCCAACTACTCGCCCTTCATCCCGCCCGCCAAGGCCGCGTCCGCCTCCGGCGGCAGCGTGTGGACCGCCCCGCTGCTGCAGACCATCTTTGGGATCTCACCGACGACGTTCGGGGTCATGGGGATCTTCGCCGGAGCCTCGCTGGTCTTCTTCGCTTACATCGGTTTCGACGTCGTCGCGACGACCGCGGAGGAAGCCCGCAACCCCCAGCGTGACCTGCCGATCGGCATTATCGGGTCGCTGGTTATCTGCACGATCCTCTACGTCGCGGTCACCCTGGTCATCACGGGGATGTTGCCCTACGACAAGATCTCGACGACGGCCTCGTTGGCGACCGCCTTCGAATCCGTGGGCAAGGGGGGCTACGCCACCCTCATCTCAGCTGGTGCTGTGGCGGGTCTCACCACCGTTGTCATGACCCTGCTCATCGGAGCCAGCCGCGTCGTCTTTGCGATGAGCCGTGACTGGCTGCTCCCCGCAGGACTGGGCACGACCAACCCGCGCACGGGCACACCGGTCAAGATCACCGTTGCCATCGGCAGCCTGGTGGCCCTCGTGGCCGCGTTCACCCCGGTCGGCAAGCTTGAGGAGATGGTCAACATCGGCACGTTGGCCGCCTTCACCCTCGTCTCGCTGTCCATCCCCGTG
Source organism: Candidatus Phosphoribacter baldrii (assembly GCA_016704565.1). Classification (GTDB taxonomy): domain Bacteria; phylum Actinomycetota; class Actinomycetes; order Actinomycetales; family Dermatophilaceae; genus Phosphoribacter; species Phosphoribacter baldrii. The sequence continues at coordinate 1,144,899 of JADIZV010000001.1, read as the reverse complement.
CTGCGCAAGCGCCGCCCTGACCTCAAGCGCGCCTTCAAGGTGCCCTTCAACCCGGTCCTGCCCTGGATCGCTGCGGCGGCCGCCTTCTATCTCATGCTCACCCTCCCGGCCGAGACCTGGGTGCGCTTCATCGTCTGGATGCTGATCGGCTTGGTCGTCTACTTCCTCTACAGCCGCAACCACTCCCGGCTAGCTCTAGGCGTCCACAGCATCCCCGCCCCCGACTTCTCGAAGCCCGGCCCCCATGACCAGCACGGAGATTCGCCCATCCACGAGTGACGTCGGCGCCGCCTCACCGCATCAGGCGGTGAGGCGGCGCCGCATCAGTTTCCCGTTCGGAGTCCGGGGCAGAGCAGCCACGACATGGACGATCCGAGGCGCCTTGTATGCCGCAAGGTGCGCCGCGGCATACTCCCGCACCTTCTCGGGGTCGCACCCGCCGGGAGCTGCAACGACGAAGGCGCCGACGACCCGCACGCCTGGCCGGACCTCGACTTCGGTGACGCCCACGTCAGCGACCCCAGGAGCACCGGCCAGGACGTGCTCGACCTCTTGGGGTGATACCCGATAGCCGCCGGGGTTCATGACGTCGTCAACCCGGCCGTGGTGGATGACATAGCCGTCGGGGTCGAGGTGGGCCAGGTCGCCGCCGACGAACCAGTCGCCACGTCGGGTCGCCGCGTCCTCGTCGGGCTTGCCCCAATACCGCAGCAACAGACCGGGATCGGTGCGGTGCACCGCCAACAGACCGGTCCGGCCCGGCGGTAGCGGCTGGTCGGCATCGGCTGGGTCGGTTGGGTCAGTCGGGTCGGTTGGGTCGGTCGGCAGGATCGCGACGCACCGCCCGGCCTGCGGTTTGCCCGGCGAACCCGGCCGGGTGGGCACGGGCGGCCCCGAGGAGATGTAGGTCGAGATCTCGCTCATGCCCAACGCCTCATAGAGCGGCAGACCCGTGGCGTCCTGCCACGCGGCATACAGGTCTCGGGAGAGCGCCTCGCCTGCGGTGACGCCGTGCCGCAGGGTCGTCAGGTCGTCGCGGTCCAGCGCACCGCTCGCCAGGAGTTGCCGATAGACGCCGGGGACCGCCGCGAAGATCGTAGCGCCGCAACGCTTCACCAGTCGCCCCCACACGGACGGGTCGCGACGGCCGTTATAGACCACCGCTGTCGCCCCATTAGCCCACGGGTCGGTCAGCCCGACACCCAGTGTGTAGGTCCAGTTGAACGCGCCCGCGTGGAGCATGACGTCTCCGGCGCGCAGTCCCAGCCACCCGGCATACATGGGCCGCCGTCCCCACGCGGAGCGGTGCGCGTGCAGCACGCCCTTGGGCTCCCCCGTGGTCCCCGACGTGTAGACGATGAACGCAGGGTCCTCGGCCCGACTGTCCCGCCAGGGAGCGGGTGCCAGGTCGGTGCGCCACCGTGCGATGTCGTCCGGACCGACCATCCGTATGCCGTGCGGCACTGCCGTCACGAGCTCCGGAGCGGCGACGACCAGGCTCGGGGCGGCATCGGCGATCACCGCAGCCACCTCGTTGGCCGTGAGCAGCGCCGACGTCGGGACCGCGATGAGCCCGGCAGCGATGGCCCCGAAGAACACCAACGCGGCGTCGCTGGTGTTGCCCATCCGCAAGAGAACCCGATCGTCGGGGCGCAGCCCCTCGGCGAGCAGTCCCGCGGCGATGCGGCGCACGGCCCCCTCCAACTCGCCGAACGTCCACCGTTCATCGGTCGCTGGCGAGGCGTCGGCATCGTGGACGACGACAAGACCCAGCCGGTCCGCAGGACGGATGTTGCCCGACTCCAGGCAGTACCGTGCCATGTCGAACCGGTCCGGAGGCAACGGCCCACGGAAGGCCCAGCCGGTCATGGCCCGATCAGTCCGTCGCCGAGCCGACGGCCGCGCTGGACGGCTGGGCGAGCGTCGCGTCGCCGTCGTCGTCCTGGAGGGTCTCCAACTCGGGAAGCAACTCGTGCCGCCGGCGGAACGTGTCAGCGACAGTCAGGGCGGCTGCCGCCACGGGAATCCCGACCAAGGCCCCGATGGGCCCCATGAGCGCCACGCCGACGAACACCGAGCCCAAGGCGACCGCCGGATGGACGTCCATCGTGCGGTTGCTGATCTTCGGGGTCAGCCAGTAGCTCTCGATCTGCTGGTAGATCGTCGCGAAGATGACGATCCACACCACGTCGAGCGGGTCCTTGAGCAGCGAGAAGAGCGCTGGGACGACCACTCCGATGTAGGTGCCGATGATCGGGACGAACTGGCCGACGATCCCCATGAGCACGCCGAGAGGCAGCCAGAACGGCACGTCGATGATGAGGAAGAAGACGGCGTATGCCGTGGACGAGATCGTCGCCAGGATGACCTTGGAGACGACGTAGCCGCCGGTCTTCTCGACGGCGATGGTCCAAATGGTCATGAGCATCGGCTGGTAGCGCGGCGGCAGGTAGGACCCGATCGTCTGGCGCAGCTTGATGCTGTCGGCCGAGAGGTAGTAGGCGAAGACGAGGATCGTCACGAGGTTGAAGATGAAGGTGACGAGCGCTCCGAAGACACCCAGCAACCCGCCGCCGAACCGTTGGGCCAACTCCGCGACCTTTTCGGGCGTGATCTGCAAGGCCGAGTAGATCTGATCGGTGTTGAACGATGTGCTGAACGTCGCATTGACCCAGGCCACCGCCTGCCGAACCGCATCGGGGAAGGCGTCCTTGAGCTCCTGGGCCTGGGCAACGAACACCTGCCCGAACATGGCGCCGACACCGACCGTGACGGCCATCAGGCCGAACAGGACGAGCGCCGAGGCCAGTCCCCGACTCATGCCGCGCTTGATCAGCCAGGCGACCATCGGCTCCATGGCGATCGAGAGCAGCCAAGCAAGCAGCAGCAGGAACAGGAAGGACCCCAACGCCTGGAAGGCCCACACTCCGATGAGCAGAGCCAGCGCGGCTGCGACCAGCACCCACACGACCCGCTTGGACTGCGCCAACGCCACCCAGGTGGGCCGCCGGTCGCTCTCGCCAGCCGCGCGTCCGGGCAACCGAAGGATCTGGGTGGCCTCGGCCTCGCTCGATTCGTTCACGAGCGTCACTGTAGTTCCGCCGCGCGGTCAGGGCAGGCTGCAGCGCGGAAGACCTTTCGGTCCACCCCCCCTCGCGCATGCAGCACCCACGACGGCGTATGCCGCCCATCTCACCTATCCCAGATGCGACCCCGTTTCGCTCCCCCGAGCTCTGGACCGACCCTTGCGCCTGGCTAGCTGCCGCTGAGCAGCCGATGCACTTCTGAGCTGCGGTAGCGCCGGTGTCCGCCCAAGGTGCGGATCGCCGTCAACTTGCCCGCCTTGGCCCACCGAGTGACCGTCTTCGGGTCGACTCGGAACAGTGCCGCCACTTCGCCAGGCGTGAGCAAGGGGTCTCGTTCCTCGCTCGCTGCCAACATCATTCTCTTTCACACCTCATTCGGATGACCCCGCGTCAATCCCCTGCCCGGACACTCTCGCACGAACCGACCGCCCAGTGGCGCAAAACGGCCGCAAAAGACCAGAGCCCGGCGCGCGTCGGACAGAACCGCCAACGTCAGGTAGCGTTGTCCCCACGGAGACACACACTTCCCGGGGCCGCTCCGCGGCGACCCACCGAGCACGGTCGATTTGGCCGTGACCGGCGGGCTTGGCGATGCCGCCCCGGCAGACGCATGAGGGGGTCACGCCATGGGGCGCGGCCGGGCCAAGGCCAAGCAAACGAAGGTCGCCCGGGAGTTGAAGTACTTCTCTCCCGACACCGATCTGAGCGCGCTTGAGCGCGAACTTCACAGCGCCACCTACCGTGGCGGCCAGTCCTTCGACGACGCTGATGAGGCGGACGACGCTGAGGACGACGACATCGATGATGTCGATGACGTCGGCGAGGCCGACGACGGCGACGTGGACGACGACTATGCGTCGTGGGCCGCTGGTCGCTGAGCGACCAGCACTCGATCGCTAGCAGCACCTCATGCGGCCCCTCGGGGGATCCGCGCACGCCCGACCCACATCGGGTCCTCAGCCGTGCTTCAGCCTCGTGCTCAGCCTCATCCTGAGCCTCAGCTGCCCGCGGCGCCGTCGATCCGTTCCCGCAGCAGGTCGGCGTGGCCGTTGTGCCTGGCCCATTCCTCGATCATGTGGATGAGGATCCACCGGATGCTGATCGGCTTCCCACGCGGCTCCCAGGCGGCCAACCCGTCCAGGTCCAGCCGGGCGAACACCTCGTCGGAGCGTCGCACGGCCGCATCGTATGCCGCGAGGTCCGCCGCGACCTGGTCCGCAGTCGCTTCGCACAGGTCCTCGTCGTCCCCGGGATAGAGCCCCACCGCGCTCTCGTCGCCCTCCGCGACCCGGCCGAACCACCAGATCTCGACATCAGTCATGTGCCGGACCAGCCCCGCCAGACTCATCCGGGACGGCGGTGCACTGGCCTCACAGAGCTGTTCGGGGGTGAGCCCAGAGACCTTCCAGCGCAGGGTTTGGCGGTGATAGTCCAGCCACCACTGCAACAGCTCACGCTCGGTGCCAGCTGTCGGCACCGCCGGCGGGTCGAGGGCTGGATCCATGCCGCCCGCGGCGGGGGTTGTGTCGCTCATCGCCCCACCGTAGGCCAGCCATGCGCCTGCTCGCCTCAGGGTTTAGGGTGCTCTCCGACGACCTGCACCGATCCTCCGTCGACGCCCTTGGCGCCCCGGATCACTTCAGCACGGGGATCAGGAGTCCATGCCGCCTCATCCCCGACCTCTCCCAGGACCCACGCCGGTATGCCGCGTGCACGGCATACCTGCTCGGCGGCGGCCGCCTGCGCGGCGGGGAGGACCGCGACGAATCCGATTCCGAGGTTAAGGGTGCGTTCGAGGTCGGCCTGCGGCACCCGACCCAACCGGCCGATGACCTCGAAGACCGCAGGCGGCGTCCAGGTCGCACGGTCGACCCGGGCGTAGCTGCCCCGCGGGAGGACCCGGGCGAGGTTTGCGGCCAAACCCCCTCCGGTGATGTGGGAAAGCGCGTGGATATCGACGCCTGGGGTGCGGATGAGCGCGAGGAGGTCGGCGGCATACACCCGGGTCGGGGTGAGCAACTCCTGGCCGAGCGTGCGTCCGAACTCCTCGACGTGCCGGTCCAAGCTCCAGCCGGCTGCGGCGACGACACGGCGGACGAGGGAGTAGCCGTTGGAGTGCAACCCTGAGGACGCGAGCGCGAGGACCACGTCGCCGGGCTGCACGCGGTGCGGCCCGAGGATCTGCGCGTGCTCGACGACCCCGGTGGCAGCGCCAGCAACGTCGTATTCGTCGGGCTCGAGCAAGCCTGGGTGCTCGGCGGTCTCGCCACCCACCAGGGCGACCCCAGCCTGCTCGCAGGCTCGCGCGATGCCGCCGACGATGGCCGCGATCCGCTCGGGGACGACTTTGCCGGTGGCGATGTAGTCGGTCATGAAGAGGGGCTCAGCCCCGCAGACCACGATGTCGTCGACGACCATTCCGACCAGGTCGAAGCCGATTGTGTCGTGCCGGTCGAGGGCCTGGGCGATCGCGACCTTGGTGCCGACCCCGTCGGTCGAGGTGGCCAGGATGGGGCGGGTCATCCGGGCGAGCGCGCTGGCGTCGAAAAGCCCGGCGAAGCCGCCCAGGCCACCGAGGACCTCGGGGCGGGTCGCGCGACGGACCAACTCCTTCATGAGTTCGACGGCCTTGTCACCCGCCTCGACGTCGACTCCGGCCGCGGCATACGTGATGGGCGTGTCGGTCACGCCCCCAGCCTAGGCTTCTGCCGAGTCGAGGTATTACGCCATCGTATGATGACGGCCGAATACCTCGACTCGGCAAGAGTTGTCCACATCCTCCCGTTCCTTACTGCCTTATCCACAGGTTGATGACGTCGGCTGGCGAGTCTGGCGCCCCATCCAGAGTCTCTGTGCATGCCCCCACACCCGTTCGAGGCGAGTGAGACCACGACGAGGCTCAGCCCGTGCGCGCGCGACCGGTGGGCGCTCCGGGCCCAGCTCAGATCCGACGCCGATGCCTTCGGCGGGGTGCTGTCCCGGGATCTCTTGACGGCGGCGGGAGTCGACGATCAGACGATCCGCCGCGAGATCCAAGCCGGTCGCTGGCGCGCTCGCGGGCGGCAGACCGTGGCACTTCACACGGCGCCGTTGGATGCCGTCGCCGAGCGTTGGCGTGCCGTGTGGGAAGTCGGAGTTCGGGTCGCCGCGGTCGACGGGGTCTCGGCGCTGCAGGCCGCAGGTCTCACGGGCTACGTTGACGATCTCGTTCACGTGTCGGTGAAGCACACCGTCTCGACCTCATCCATCGACGGCGTTGCGACGCACAAGATCATTCGGCGGTTGCCCGGCGAGGTCCTCACGAACGGACTCCCACGAACCAGGCCCCCCATCGCGGCCGTGCGGGCGGCCAGTTGGGCACGAACGGATCGGCAGGCGGCGCTCCTGCTCGCGATGCCGGTGCAGCAGCGCCTCGTGAGCGGCGCTCAGCTTGTCGAGGCTTCGCAACGGGTCCGGCGGCGGGCTCGTCGCCGTCTGATCCACGTCCTCGCCGGAGACATCGCGAACGGGGCCCACTCGCTGGGCGAGTTGGACTTCGTGCAGGCCTGCCTCCGACGTGGGCTCCCAGCCCCCTCGCGTCAAGCCATCAGACATCTGCCGGGAGGTCGCGCCTATCTGGATATCGAGTGGGAGGAGGCCAAGCTCGCTGTCGAGATCGACGGTGCCGGTCACCTCTTCGGCCTGCAGCCCACGTTCGACACCCTTCGACAGAACGACGTAGCGCTGCGGGACACATTGCTGCTTCGGGTGGATCTGATCGGATGGCGGATCATGCCCGACGCCTACCTCGATCAGGTCAGTCATGCCTACTTCGGCCGCCGGGCCGCCTAGCTGTTGTCCCCACGGAGGTTGGGTACGCGACTGGCTGGTGAGGCGCCCTTGAGCGCGGTGTGGCCGCGGTGGTGATTGTAGGTGTGCAGGAATGCGGGTAGGGCGGCGACGCGCTCGGCCTCGCTGGCGTAGGGCTTGGCGTAGGCCCATTCCTGTTCAAGGGTGCGGTTGTACCGTTCCACCTTGCCGTTGGTCTGGGGTCGGTATGGCCGGGTCCGCTTGTGCACCACCTCACCGAGCGCTTCGGCGAACACCTTTGACCGGTAAGCAGATCCGTTGTCGGTCAGGACCCGTTTGACGGTGACGCCGCGGTCGGTGAAGTAGGCGTTGGCGCGTTTCCAGAACGCCGCGGTGGTCTCCTTCTTCTCATCCGGCAGGACCTCGCTGTAGGCGAGCCGGGAATGGTCGTCCACCGCGTTGTGCACGCACGCCATGCCCGGCCTGGCGGTCCCCTTGACCCGGTTTCCCTTCGCGCGGCCGTGCACGCGGTGCCCGCCGCCGTCGGGGATCCGGCCCAGCTTCTTGACGTCCACGTGCACCAGGTCCCCGGGCGCCTCGTGCTCGTAACGGCGGGGCGTGGGCCGGGCCCGTAGCCGGGCACCAGTGGCCGGGTCGGTCCACGCCAGCGGGGGCGCTTGGTAGCGGCGCAGCACCTTATGCACCGTGGAAGGGTTCAGCCGCAACCGGTAGGCGATCCGCTGCGGTCCCCACCGTCGTGAGACCCGCAGCCCCAGGATGCGCCGCTCGGTACGCCGATCCAGCTGCGTCGGGCACAAGTGCGGCCGACTGGACCGGTCGACCATCCCGTCCTTGCCGTACTCGCGGTACCGCTGCGCCCAGCGCTGCGCCGTCGTGATCGACACCCCGTACCGGTCGGCGGCGCGGCGCAACGGCCAGTTCTGCTCAACAATGCACCGGGCCAGGCGCAACCGACCTGTCGGGGTCAAAGGGGCATTACGGTGAGACATGGAGGACCTCCGGTGTGGTTGGGAGCCGTAAGACAGCCCCACCCCACTCCGGGGGTCCCCCCATGTCCAGCAGGCGCGCCTGTCACCAACGTCCGTGGGTAGTACACCTAGCTCACCGGCGGTCGAGGTATTCCGCCATCGCATCGTGATGGCCGAATACCTCGAACGGGCAGACGCGTCACGGATGCAGGAGGGCGTTCTGGGCGCCGCCGTCGACGCCGTAGGACACGCCTTCCACATCGACCCGTATGCCGCCCGCCCGCCGACTCGCGGCCTCCGCGTGGGTGGTCCCCCCGCCAAGCACCGGCGCCGGGTCCACGTCGCGAGCCGAGTGCGACAGGTCGATGGGTAGCGGTTCGAACAGGTGCTTGCCGATCCGGCCGTCCTCGGGCAGCGCGACCGGATAGCTGCCGGTGAAGCAGGCTGTACACAACCGATCGGCCGACTGCTCGGTCGCCTCGATCATGCCTTCGAGCGAGATGTATCCCAGGGAGTCCGCCCCGATCGAGGCTCGGATCTCTTCGACCCCCAAGCCGGTCGCGATGAGCTCCGCCCGGGTCGCGAAGTCGATGCCGTAGAAGCACGGCCAATGCACCGGCGGCGACGAGATCCGCACGTGCACCTCGGCGGCTCCTGCCTCGCGCAGCATCCGCACCTGGGCCCGTTGGGTGTTGCCCCGGACGATCGAGTCGTCGACGACGACGAGACGCTTGCCCTTGATCGTGTGTGCCAACGGGTTGAGCTTGAGCCGAATCCCTAGCTGCCGCAACGTTTGTGACGGCTGGATGAAGGTCCGCCCGACATAGGCGTTCTTGACGAACCCCTGCCCGAACGGGATCCCCGACCCCTGCGCATAGCCGACCGCTGCGGGCACGCCGGAGTCGGGCACCCCGATGACCAGCTCGGCTTCGACGGGGTGTTCGGCGGCCAGCCGCGCCCCCATCGCCACCCGAGCTTCGTGGACGACCCGCTGGTTGATGACCGCGTCCGGCCGGGCCAGATAGACGTATTCGAACACGCACCCTTTGGGCTCGGGGGTCGCGAAGTGATGCGAGCGCAGCCCGTCCTCGTCGATGACGACCAACTCGCCGGGCTCGATCTCCCGGATCACCGCCGCACCAACGGTCTGCAGCGCGGCCGTCTCTGACGCGACCACCCAACCGCGGTCGAGCCGCCCCAACGCCAAGGGCCGGATCCCGTGCGGGTCGCGGGCGGCATACAGGGTGTGCTCGTCCATGAAAACGAAGCAGAAGGCGCCCCGCAACCGCGGCAGCACGTCCAAGGCGACCGCCTCGAGCGATCGGTCCGGGTCGGAGAGCAGCGCAGTGACCAGCGCCGTGTCGGTCGTGTTGCCGCGTCCGATCTCGCCGGGGTGCCGGTCCAGCTCGCCGTGCCGCGCGGCGATGAGCTCACGCAACTCGGCAGAGTTGATGAGGTTGCCGTTGTGCGCGAGCGCGACCGTCGTGGTGTCGGTGCCGCCGAGCGTCGGTTGGGCGTTCTCCCAGGTCGAGCCGCCGGTCGTTGAGTAGCGGCAGTGCCCGATCGCCACATGCCCCGTCATCGACTGCAGCGCCGACTCGTTGAAGACCTGGCTGACCAGCCCCATGTCCTTATAGACGAGTACCTTCTGGCCGTCACCGGTCGCGATGCCGGCCGACTCCTGCCCGCGGTGTTGCAGCGCGTAGAGCCCGAAGTAGGCGAGTTTGGCGACGTCCTCTCCGGGTGCCCAGACGCCGAAGACCCCACAGGCGTCCTGTGGGCCCTTCTCTCCCGGCAAGAGATCGTGCGTCAGCCGCCCGTCACCGCGTGCCACGGGCCCAGTCTCCCACAGGTATGCCGCATGCCCGGTGTGGTCGACTTGCCCGCGGCCTCAGCCGCGTCGGCCACTCGACGGTCGGAAACCACGTCGCTGCCCGCGTTCGACGGGCCGCCGGACCGATCGGCGAGTCAGGAGCGCCGGTCGAGCAGGACGTAGGCGACCGCGGCGACCAGTGCACCGATCATTGCTCCGAACAGCCCCAAATAACCGGCCTGCGAACTGAACGAGTAGTTCTGCATCTTGAGAGCCTCGTCAGCGGCCAGCGGCCGAGCCGCCAACAACAGCCCGACGATGTAGCCGAGGATCGCCCCAGTCGCGAGGAACGGCACGAGCCGCGGCGCCCGACGGCGTCGCGGAGCCGGGGGACGAGGCTCGACAGACCCAGGTGACGTCACCCGGACAGCCTACCCAGCGGCAGATGGTCATCCAGCGTGGCCCGCTCTCCCGACGCTCGAACCCGGCCCGACTCGACCGCCTCGGCCCAGCCCAGCGTCCCCAGCGTCACCTCGAGCCAGGTCACAGGGTCGGTCTCGACGACCGAGGCGGGAGTGCCCCGGCGGTGGACCGGACCCGCAATGCACTGGGTCGCCCCGAAGGGTGGCACCCGCACCTCCACGGACCGACCGGGGGCGACTGACGCCAACTCCTCCAGGGTGAACCGCACCGCGGTCGCCAGCGCCTCCCGGGGGGTTGCCGCGAAGCCAGCCGCACGGCATACCTGCACAGCGGCCAAGCCCTCGGCGGGCGGGATGCGGCGACGGGGTGGCACCCCCACATGGTGCCATTGCGTGCGAACGGGAGAGGATGGGTTCATGCGCGCAACCACGCTCCACGGGGCATTCGACATCCGGCTGGCCGAACTGCCCGACCCGCAGATCCACCGGCCCACCGATGCCCTCGTCCGGGTGACGGCGGCCTGCGTGTGCGGCTCGGACCTGTGGCCTTACCGTGGGATCAACGAGAGCAAGCCCGGGCAACGGATCGGGCACGAGTTCGTCGGGATCGTCGAGGAGGTCGGCGCGGACGTCGCCACCGTGCGCCCCGGGGATTTCGTCATCGCACCCTTCGCGTGGTCGGACAACACCTGCCGGGTATGCCGCGTCGGCATCCAGACCTCGTGCGAGAACGGGGGCTGGTGGGGCGCTCGTGATCGAGAAGGCCTGCCGGTCGATGCCGGCCAAGGCGAGTGGGTGCGGGTGCCGCTGGCGGACGGGACGCTCGTGGCGACGCCCTCGGTGCCGCCGACGGAGTTGGTGCCCGACCTGCTGACCCTCTCGGACGTCATGGGCACCGGCTGGCACTGTGCGTTGGGCGCGGGCGTCCGGGCCGGCGACACCGTCGCGGTCGTCGGCGACGGCGCGGTGGGTCTCTGCGCGGTGCTGTCGGCGCGGTTGCAAGGAGCGACCCGGATCATCGCGATGTCGCGGCATGAGGCGCGTTCGGCGATCGCGGTGGAGTTCGGGGCGACCGAGGTCGTCGCCGAGCGCGGCGAGGCCGGAGTGGCCCGGGTTCGCGAGCTCACCGACGGGCTCGGGGTCGACGCCGCGTTGGAGTGTGTCGGCACGGACGAGTCGATGCGGACCGCCCTGGACATGGTGCGGCCGGGTGGCCGGATCGGCTTCGTCGGTGTGCCCCACGGGGTGACGGTGCCGATCGAGGAGCTGTTCGGCCGCAACGTCCGGATCGGCGGCGGGGTGGCTCCGGTGCGCGAGTATCTGCCCGCATTGCGCGATCTTGTCCTCGCCGGCGACATCCACCCGGGTCGCGTCTTCGACCTCACCCTCCCCCTCACAGACGTCGCGCAGGCGTATGCCGCGATGGACCAACGGCGCGCGACCAAGGTGATGCTGCTGCCATGAACAACCACGGTGGCGAGATCGCCGGGACCCTCATCGGCCTGTTCTGGGTGGCGCTCGGCTGGTGGATGATCGCCGTCGGACGCCGACGTGGCCGGGTGGGCGGTGACTGGGTGTCCGCGGTCGGGACCATCGTCGACAAGGACGGGGGCACCGAGGGTCTGTTCCTGCGCAACCCGCACATCCGGTATGCCGCCCCCGACGGCTCCGAGCACACCGTCGCCAGCCACTCGCGGGGGGACCTGTGGGAGCCCGGCCAGTCGGTGGAGATCCTCGTCGACCCGGCCGATGCCGGTCGGGCGGTCCTGCGGACCCATGCCGCACGGGCCACGCCCTACGTCGTCATCGGATGGTTCATCGTCGTGGTCGGCCTGCTCACCCTCATCGCCTCGGCGATGCTCGCGTTGTGGGTGCCGCCGCCATCGGCGTGACCAGGGCAGAGGGCGTTGCTTTCGAGCCCGACGGACAGGGCGGCTGGACGGTCATGCTGGACGGCCAGCCCCAGTCGCATGTCGACCTGGCCGACCCGGGCCTGGTCACCTTCGAGTACGTCCAGCACTTCTGCCTGGCCATCGCGTCCTGCTCCCCGGCGGCGCCCGCACCGCTGCGGGTCACCCACGTCGGTGGCGCCGGGCTGACCCTCGCCCGGTGGGTCCAGCACACCCGGCCGGGTTCGCCGCAGATCGTCCTAGAACCCGACTCCGCGCTGTCCGCGGCCGTCCGGGAGCGCCTGCCGCTGCCCCGTGGTCACCGGATCCGGGTGCGGCCCGTCGACGGCCGGACCGGGGTCGGCGCCTTGGGCTCGGCCAGCGCGGATGTCATCGTCCTCGATGCGTATGCCGCGGGCCGAGTCCCCGCCGAACTGGTCACCCCCGCCTTCCTCACCGATGTGGCGCGCGTGCTGGCGCCTGGCGGCCTGCTGCTGGCGAACCTCGCCGACGAGCCCGGGCTTCGATGGGCGGCAAGGGTGCTCGCGACGATGGCGGCCGTCGACGGGCTTGGCGGGCTTGGCGGGCTCGACGGGCTCGACGGGCTTGGCGGGCTCGACGAGGTTGGCGGGCTCGACGGGGTTGGCGGGCTTGGCGGGCTGGCGATCTTGAGCACCCACGACGTGCTCAAGGGCCGCCGCTTCGGCAACGTGGTCGCCGTCGCCTCCCGAGTCGTCGGCGGCCGCACTCCCCCGGGCCGGTCCTCGACCCCGCCCCCTGCCTCGACCCCGACCCTGACAACGCTTGATGATTCCCCCCGACTCGACCTCGGCGTGCTGCAGCGAGCCACCGCCAGCGCCCCGATCCCGACCGGCCTTCGAACGGGACCTGACCTGGCCAGGCTGCTGGCCGGCGCCCGCCCTTTCACCGACGCGAACGCCCAGCCCTCACCGGCGCCGCCCGAACCCGGCGCCTGGCAAGTCCGCTGACCCGGCCTTCCCGCCCCCGCATTCGCGCGCCGAAGTCCCAATCCCGCGCCCACAGCGACCGCGCCCCACACCGAGCCCGCGCCAACACACGACCGCGCGAGTCGAAAAGGTCGACGATCTTTCGCTGGGTCGATCACGTCTCATCGAGCAAGCGAAAGATCGTCGACCTTTGCGGGCCCAGCCGCCCCGAGCGCCCACTTGCGCCACCTTCTCAGGCATCGAGCAGCGTCTGGATCGCCGCCGACAACTCCGACATGTCATCAATCACGAGGTCGGCAGCCGCCAACTGCGCCCGGGAGGTGACGCTGCCGGCGAAGCCGACGCACGGCATACCGGCAGCTCGAGAGGCGGCCACCCCGTGAGGTGAGTCCTCCACCACCACGCACCGATCCGGCGCGACACCCATGCTCCGTGCTGCCCAGAGGAACAGGTCGGGCGCAGGCTTCCCGCGCGCCACATCGGCGGCCGTGAAGACGCTCCCGTCGGTGAACCACCCGTCCAGGGCACAGCGCGTCAGCTTCCGCCAGGTGCCGTCACGGCTGCCACTCGTCGCGACGCACACCGCCCATTCGCTGGCCACCAGCGCCTCGATGGCCGCCCCCACCCCCGGGATGGCCTCCAACTCCGTCTCGTATGCCGCCAGATACAGCCCCCGCCACCGCGCCACCCACTCCGGCGGGATTGGCCGCCCGATGACCGACTCGATGTCGGCGGTCGCGTCGGCCTCGGACAGCCCGACATGCCGCGCGATGACCTCCTCGCGAGTGATCGGCCAGCCCAGCTCGCCGATCGCGCGCACGTCGAGGTCGACGTTGAGCCGCTCGCTGTCAACGAGCACGCCGTCGCAGTCGAACACGACCAAGCGCCCCGCCCCAGACCCCACGTGCTCAGCCCACCCAGGCCCGGGCGTTGCGGAACATCCGCAGCCACGGGCTCATCGCCGACGCATCGCCGTCGGTCCAGGACAGTTGCGCGTTGCGCAACACCCGCTCGGGGTGCGGCATGAGCACCGTGAAGCGCCCGTCTGCCGTCGTCACCGCGGTGAGCCCGTCAGGGCTGCCGTTGGGGTTCGCGGGGTATGCCGTCGCCGGCCGACCAGCGCCATCGACGAACCGCATGGCGCCGAGCACCGCCGCCGCGTCGCCGCGCTGCGAGAAGTCGGCGCGGCCCTCGCCGTGCGCGACCGCGATGGGGATGCGGCTGCCGGTCATGCCCGAGAAGAAGATCGACGGACTGTCCATCACTTCGACGAGCGACAGCCTGGCCTCGAACTGCTCACTCCGGTTGCGGGTGAACCGCGGCCAGGCGTCGGCCCCGGGGATGTGGTCGGCCAGCGCCGCCATCATCTGACACCCATTGCAGATCCCCAGCGCGAACGTGTCGGGGCGGTGGAAGAACTCGTGGAACGCCTGCGCGAGAGCGGGATTGAACAGCACCGAGCGCGCCCACCCCTCCCCGGCGCCCAGCGTGTCGCCGTAAGAGAACCCCCCGCACGCCACGAAGCCTTGGTATGCCGCGAGGTCGGCTCGGCCGGTCTGCAGGTCGGTCATGTGGACGTCGAACGTGTCGAACCCGGCCCGATCGAAGGCGAAGCTCGTCTCGACGTGGCTGTTGACCCCCTGCTCACGCAGGATCGCCACCTTGGGTCGGGCGCCGAGGTTGACATAAGGCGCCGCCACGTCGTCGGCGGGGTCGAAGGTCAGCGCCACGTGCAACCCGACGTCGTCCGGCGAACCCGCCGACGCGTGCTCCTCGTCCGCGCACTCCGGGTTGTCCCGCAGCGCCGAGATCCGCCAGGACACCTCGTCCCACGCCTGCTGAAGCTCTCGGATCTCCTTGTGCAGCAACACTTCATCGCCCCGCGTAACGGCCACAGCCGGGGTCTTGAGAGTCCGGCCGATCACCTCGACGCAGTCGCCCAGCCCGTGTTCGCGCAGGAGCGCCACGACATCGCGCAGGGCGACCGCGGGCACTTCGAGCACAACCCCGAGCTCCTCCGCAAACATCCACCGCACGACATCCGCGTCGCTAAGGCCCGCGGGCAACCCGACCTGCACGCCGACCCGACCGGCAAAAGCCATCTCGCACACGGTCGCCCACAAGCCGCCGTCGGACCGGTCGTGATAGGCCGAGACCAGGTCGCGGGCGCGGAGGTCGGCGAGGGCGGCATACAGGCCGCGAAGCCGCGTTGCGTCGTCGAGGTCAGGGACGGCACCGCCGAAACCGCCGAGCACCTGCGCGAGGATCGACCCACCGAGGCGCGCCTTCCCAGCCGCCAGGTCGACGAGCACGAGGACCGAGCCGTCGCCGCGCAATTGGGGCGTCAGCGTCCCGCGGACGTTGGATAGCGTGGCGAAGGCCGTGACGACGAGACTGACCGGAGCGACCACCTTGCGCGCGAACCCGCCCTCATCGGTCCACGTCGTGCGCATCGACAACGAGTCCTTGCCGACCGGCACGCCGATGCCCAACTCTGGGCACAGCTCCAGCGCGACCGCCCGCACGGTGTCGAACAGGGCCGCGTCCTCACCGGGTTCGCCGCACGCGGCCATCCAGTTGCAGGACAGCTTGATTCGCTCCAGGTCGACCGGCGCCGCGAGCAGGTTGGTCAGCGCCTCACCGACCGCCATTCGGCCGGAGGCCGGGGCGTCGAGCGCGGCCAGGGGCATCCGCTCGCCGCTGGCCATCGCCTCGCCGGCAAAGCCCTCGTATGCCGCGAGCGTCACCGCAACGTCGGCCACCGGGACCTGCCACGGGCCTACCATCTGGTCACGGTGACTCAATCCGCCGACGGTGCGGTCGCCGATGGTGACGAGGAACCGTTTGCTCGCCACGGTCGGGTGGCGCAGGACGTCCAGCGCCACCGTCGCCAGGTCAACGCCGGTCAGATCGAGCTCGGTCTCGACCCGGTCCACCCGCTCGACGTCGCGCTGCATCTGCGGAGGCTTGCCGAGCAGGACCTCCATAGGCATGTCGATCGCCCGCTCGCCGCCGGGTCCGTCTTCGAGCACGAGCATCCCGTCGTCACCGGCCACCCCGACGACGGCGAACGGGCACCGCTCACGCTCACACAGCCGCGCGAAGAGCTCCAGAGCCTCGGGAGCCAGCGCCACGACATAGCGCTCCTGGCTCTCGTTGCACCAGGCCTCCTTGGGCGCAAGACCGCTCTCTTCCAACGGAATGGCCTGCAGATCGAACCGCGCGCCCAACCCTGCGCCGTCGACGAGCTCCGGGAAGGCATTGGACAGCCCTCCGGCCCCCACGTCGTGGATCGCGAGGATCGGGTTGTCCGAGCCCAGCGCCCAGCAGTGGTTGATGACCTCCTGAGCCCGTCGCTCGATCTCGGGGTTGCCGCGCTGCACCGAGTCGAAGTCCAGGTGCGCCGCGTTCGCTCCGGCCGCCATCGATGAGGCCGCGCCACCGCCCATCCCGATCCGCATGCCCGGCCCACCCAGCTGCACGAGCAGCGTTCCCGGCGCGAAGGTTACCTTGTGTGTCTGCGAGGCCGAGATGGTCCCCATCCCGCCCGCGCTCATGATCGGCTTGTGGTAGCCGCGACGGACCCCGGCCACGGTCTGTTCATAGACCCGGAAGAAGCCCCCGAGGCCCGGCCGTCCGAACTCGTTGTTGAACGCCGCGCCGCCGATCGGCCCGTCGAGCATGATCTCTAGCGGCGTCGCCAGGTGCCCCGGTGCCCCGATCGGATCGCGCTCCCAGGGCTCGTCGGTGCCAGGCAGGTGCAGGTTGGAGACCGCAAAGCCGGTCAGCCCGGCCTTGGGCCGCGAACCCCGTCCGGTCGCCCCTTCGTCACGGATCTCGCCACCCGCCCCGGTCGCCGCACCCGGGAAGGGCGAGATCGCCGTCGGGTGGTTGTGGGTCTCGACCTTCATGAGGACGTGGACGGTGTCCTCGTGGGCGACATACCGGCTCGGCTCGGTCTGCGCCTGCGGGAGCCAGCGTGGGACGACTCCGCCCTCCATCACCGAGGCGTTGTCGGAATAGGCGACGACCGTATGCCGCGGGCTCACCGCCTCGGTGTGCCGGATCATCTGGAACAGCGACCGATCCTGGACCTGGCCGTCGATGACGAAGCGGGCGTTGAAGATCTTGTGCCGGCAGTGCTCGCTGTTGGCCTGCGCGAACATCATCAGCTCGACGTCGCTCGGGTTGCGGCCCAACCCCCGGAACGCGTCGACGAGATAGTCCACCTCGTCCTCGGACAGGGCCAGCCCGTATGCCGTGTTCGCCTCGACAAGCGCCTCGCGCCCCCGGGCCAGGACCTCGACGTGGGCCAACGGCTCGGCCTCACGTTCGTCGAACAGCGCTGCGGCGCCTGCGTGTTCGAGCAGGACGCTCTCGGTCATCCGGTCGTGGACGAGCTCGGCGGTGGCCGCCAGGTCCGCGCCGGTGAGCACGGCCCCCTCGAACCGGTATTCGGTGACCCGCTCGACCCGGCGGATGTCGAAGCCGCAGTTGTGGGCGATGTCGGTTGCCTTGGAGGCCCACGGCGACACGGTGCCCAACCGGGGGGCGACGACGAGAACGGTGGCCGGGCCGGACGGTGCGGGGGCGGCATACGGGTCGCCGTAGTCGAGCAGCCGCGCGAGGCGCCCTTGAGTGTCGGCGTCGAGCGGACCGGCGCTGGCGACCCAGTGGACGTGCCGCGCGCAGACCCCGGTCACGGCCGGGACCCGCTCGCGCAACCGCCGCAGCAGCCCGGCCGCCCGGAAGTCCGAGAGGGCGCGTCCGCCCTCGAAGCTGGTCAGCACCGGGGCGGGCGAGGCTCCCATGACAGGCGGACTCCTCAACTGGGGCGGGCGCGCCGGGTCGGCGACGGCTCGGTGTCGAGCCTACCCGCTCACCGTTCGCGGCCCCCGGCCGTCTCGGTGCTCACCGCGGATCCGGTATGCCGCCCACCTCCATGTCGAAGGTGTCGCCGGTCTGTCGACGGATCTCGTCCATGACCTCAAGCATGGCGATCGAGTCGGCGAGCGGACGCAGCGGCGACTCGCTGAGCCCGGCCCGGACGCACCGCGCCACCTCGGCTGCCTCGAAGTGCAGCCCGTCGTGCGCGATCTGGGGCTCCTCGTAGCGGGCCATCCGGCCGTCCCGCAGCCGCAGGGTGAGGCCGCCTGGCTGGTAGAAGGGTGCGTCGAGGCTCAGGGTGCCGAGGTCGCCGCTGACCTCCCCGCAGGTTGGGGTGGCGGTGGCCAGTGAGCAATGCAGGAGGGCGAGCGCTCCGTCACCAGGGCCCGAGCCGTAGGTGAGGACCGCTGCCGTCTGCGCCATCACGCCGGCCGGATCGGGCTGGGCGAGGGCCTGCACGGTGGCCGGCCGTCCGAGGACCCAGGTTGCCAACGCGACCGGGTAGGTGCCGAGGTCGAGGACCGGCCCGCCCGCGAGGTCTCGGCGCAGGATGCGGTGATCGCGCGCGAAGTATTCACCCAGGTCCGCGGTCACCGTGCGGATCGGCCCGAGCGTCCCGGCGGTCAGCACCTGGCGGACGACATCGAACTTCGGCAGGCACACGCTCCAGAGCGCCTCCATGGCGAAGACGCCTGCCTCACGCGCCGCGTCCGCGATCTCGCGTGCCTGTTGCGCGTTGAGCGCCAACGGCTTCTCGATGAGGACGGGCTTGCCTGCAGCAATGGCGGCGAGAGCGAGCTCGCGGTGCGTGTGGTGTGGGCCTGCGACATAGACGACATCGACGTCAGGGGCGTAGGTCAGGTCTGCGGCGCTTAAGTGGACATGGGGTATGCCGTGCTGCCGGGCGAAGTCCGCGGCGGCGGACGGGCGAGGTGCCCACACGGCATACGGGATCTGCGTGGTGTGGCCCCGCAGGGAGGTGACGAACCTATCGGCGATCCACCCCGCACCGAGCAGGCCCCACCGAAGCGGTGGGGCCTGCTGGGGATCGGGCGTGCGCGGCGCCGGCAGCGACACGCCCTGGCCGGCGTCGTCGATCACCGGTTCTTACGCTCGTCGAGGATGACCGCGACGATGATGATGGCGCCCTTGACGACCATCTGGACGAAGTCGTTCATACCCAACAGCACAAGGCCGGTGTTGAGGCTCTGGATGATGAGCGCGCCGATGACGGTGCCCCAGATCGTGCCAATGCCGCCCTTGAAGCTCGTTCCGCCGATGACCGCCGCGGTGATCGCGTCGAGCTCGATGCCGGTCCCGAGTTGCGGGTTACCTGAGCCGATGCGACCGGCGGAAATCACGCCGGCGATGCCGGCGAGCAGACCGCAGAGGGTGTAGATGACGATCGTGGCGCGCTTGAGGTTGATACCCGAGACCCGAGCGGCCTGCTCGTTGCCACCGATCGCGTAGACATGCCGGCCGAACCGCGTGTAGTTGAGGATGACATGCGCGGTCACGGCCACGATGGCGAAGATGATGATCGGGACCGGGATGCCCAGGATCGCGTTCTGGCCGAGGAAGTTGAAGGTCGGGTCCAACCGGCTGATCGGGCGACCATCGCTGTAGATGAGAGCCAGCCCGCGCGCCGAGCTCATCATGCCGAGGGTGGCGATGAACGGCGCGATCTTGAAGGTCGCGATGAGGAAGCCGTTGGTCCACCCGGCGAGTGCTCCGACCGCGATGCCGGCGAGCACGGCGACGATGACCGGAAGGTGCAGGTCGGGGTATTTCGCCGTCGCCGAAGGCAGCTGGGCAAGGCTCGTGGACACCACGGCGGCGACCGCGAGGATCGACCCGACGGACAGGTCGATGCCGAGGGTGATGATGACGAAGGTCATTCCGATCGCGATGATCCCGATCGCGGCCACCTGGGTGACGACGTTGAGCAGGTTCTGGGTCTGCAGGAACTTGCCGCCGGTCGCGAAGGTGAGCACCACGACGAAGATGATGAGGATGCCGATGATGGCGTACTGCTTGATGAACGCTGCGGTGTCGAACTTCGACTTGACGTCCGCGGTGGTGGTCGTGGCCATGGCTATCCCTCTCAGGCTGCGTCTGCGGGCCCAGTGGCACCCGCGGTTCCGGTGGCGAGCTGCATGATGCGTTCCTGGGTGGCCTCAGCCCGGTCAACAACCCCGCTGACCCGACCCTCGTGCATGACGACGACACGGTCGCTCATGCCGAGCACTTCGGGCATCTCAGAGGAGACCATGATGATCGCCTTGCCGGTCTTGGCGAGCGCCGACATGAGGCGATGGATCTCGGACTTGGCGCCAACGTCGATGCCGCGGGTCGGCTCGTCGATCATGAGGATCTCCGGCAGGGTGAGCAGCCAGCGCGAGATGAGCACCTTCTGCTGATTGCCGCCGGAGAGGTTCTGGATGTGCTGGTTGAGTGAGGGGGTCTTGAGTGCGAGCGCTTTGCGTTGCTCCTCGCAGACCTGCTCGATCCGGCGCTTCTGGAGCATGCCGTTGGGGCTGTATTTCGGCAGCGCCGCCATGATCATGTTGTCCCGGACCGAGAGCACGCCCATGATCCCGGTGAGCTTGCGGTCCTCAGTCAGCAGCGCCAGGCCTGCGGCGATCGCGTCCTTGGGTTGTTTGATCCGCACCGACTTGCCGTCCACGACGATCTCGCCGCTCTCGGCTGCGGCCACTCCGAAGAGGGTTTCGAGGACTTCGGTGCGACCCGCCCCCATCAGGCCGGCAAAGCCGAGGATCTCGCCGCGGCGCAACTCGAAACTGACGTCCTTGACGAGGGAGCCACGGTTGAGGCCACGCACGGAGAGCACGACATCACCGACCTCGGCATGTTCCTTGGGGAACATCTCGGTCAGCTCGCGCCCCACCATGAGGGCGATGAGCTTGTCCCGATCGAGGTCGGCGGCCGGAAGTGTGTTCACGAGCTTGCCGTCGCGGAACACCGTGACGTAGTCGGAGATCTTGAAGACCTCGTCCATCTTGTGCGTGATGTAGATGATCGCCTTGCCGCGCTCGCGCAGCTGGTCGATCATCCGGTGGAGGTGGGCCACCTCGACCTCGGTGATCGCCGAGGTCGGCTCGTCCATGATGATGATCCGCGAGTCAAAGCTGATCGCCTTGGCGATCTCGACCATCTGGGTCTGAGCGATCGAGAGGCTGCGCATCTTGGCGGACGGGTTGATCCGGATCTCCCACCGGTCGAAGAGCTTGCGGCACTCATCCACCATGACCTTGCGGCTGACCAGCCCGAACCGGGCGGTCGGTTCCCGGCCCAGGAAGATGTTCTCCGCGACGGTCATCTCGGGCACCGGCGAGAGTTCCTGGTGGATCATCGAGATGCCGTGAGCGAGGCCGGAGGCGGTGTCCTTGATCGCGGCCGTCTGACCATCGAGAACGATCGCACCCCCGGCATCCATCTGATACATGCCGATGAGGATCTTCATCAGGGTTGACTTGCCGGCGCCGTTCTCCCCCATCAGGGCGTGGACGGTGCCGGGGCGCACTTCGAGGTTGACTGTGTCAAGTGCCCGGACGCCTGGGAAGGTCTTGGAGATGTTCTGCATCTGAAGCACGAACTGCTCAGTCATGATCCCTCTTCGTCTCTCGGACGGTTCGTGACGGGTGGGCGCCTGGTGCCCATCGCCCAATCTCGTCGAGCACCGGTTGGCTGGACAAGGGCTGCTCCCTGCCCAGCCAACCGGCGACGGGTGGATGCCGTGGTGTCGCCCACCCGTCTCAGGGTTCAGCGGTTGGCGAACTCCGCCATGTTCGCCGGGGTCACCAGCACGTAGGGCACGTCCACGTAGGCCGGGACGGTGTCCTTGTTGTAGAGCTTGACCGCTGCGTCGACACCGCCGGCGCCCTGGCCCTTGGCGTCCTGGAAGACCGTCACCTCAAGCTCACCGGCCTTCATGGCGGCCAGCGCATCTCCGGTGGCGTCCACGCCACCGACGAGCACCTTGTCGAGCTTGTTGGCGGCCTTGAGAGCCTGGATCGCGCCGAGGGCCATCTCGTCGTTGTTGGCACACACGATGTCGATCTGGTCGCCGGACTGCAGCCATGTCTCCATGATGGCCAGGCCCTTGTCGCGCTGCCAGTTGCCGGCCTGCTTCTTGATGACCTTCATGCCGGGGTTCTTCGCCACGGTGTCCTCGCAACCCTTGGTACGCAGCACGGCCGCCTCGTTGGCCGGGTCGCCCTGCAGGATGACGACATTGCCCTTGCCGCCGGCAAGCTTGGCCAGCTCGCCCATCTCCAGGTTGCCCGAGAGCAGCGAGTCGGAGCCGACGTAGGGAACACCCGCAGGCAGGTCGGACGGCTTGCGGTTGACGTAGACCAGCGGGATGCCAGCGGCCTGCGCCTTGGCCGTCATCGGGCCCGCCGCGTCGGTGTCGACCGGGACGACGATGATGGCGTCGACCTTGTTCGCGATGAAGGTCTCGACCTGGCCGAGCTGGATGTCGGTCTTCTCCTGGGCAGCCTGGATGTTGACCTCGACACCGGCCTCTTTGGCCCGAGCGGAGATGCCATCTGCGACCTTCTGGAGGAACTGGTCGAGGATCGGGAAGGTCACGCCGATCTTGAGCGCCTTGCCGTCCTTCGGCTTGACCGCGGCGTTGCCTCCCGCGGCAGGCGCCGGTGCGGCTGAGGCAGGCTTGGACGCGGCAGCCGGAGCGGTCGTGGGAGTCGTCGTGGTGCTCGAGGACGAGCAGGCGGCGAACAGGCTGGACGTGGCGAGCAGTAGCGCCCCCACCTTGAGTCCGTGCTTGATGGCCATAGTTCCTCTCTCTGTGGGTGGGACAGGGCCCGCAGGGGCTGCGGCTAGCCCAAACGGGTGCCGGAGAGCCACCCGTCCTACCGGCTACGTGTCGTAGCTGGTAGGGCAGACGCTAATCCTGTCAAGCGTTGCTGTCAATACATACGAACAAAGTCGTTACAAACTAGTGACCGGGCTCGGGGCGCTCAAGCGAGAGTCTTGTTCGAGACCCATTTGTCTCCAACAGACTTGTGCGCCAACGCTATTGGGCTGAACGAGTGGCTCATTCCAGGGCGCCGCCCGCCGCTGCTCCACCGACGCCAACCCAAGGCCGTCTTGTGCCACGCGAGGCAGAACGCTCGCACATGTCACGACAACAACAAGCCGACGACGGGTCTGGTCGAGCGGCGCTCGATCAGACCCGTCGCGGGCGGAAAGACCCTCGTCCTCAAACGTAGAACTCCGGCTTGGCGATCATCTGCACGGGCACGACACCGTCATCGGTGAGCGCCTTGACGCCGGCGTCGCAGACACAGGCCGCGGCATACCCGTCCCACGACGAGGATCCCGAGTGCTCACCCTTTGCAGCGGCGGTGATCCACTCCTGGACCTCGGTGACGAAGGCTCCCCAGAACCGCTCGTTGTGGTTCATCGCGATCCGGTTGTTCCGGCCGACCGCGTCGCGGCGCGTGACGACGTTCTGGTCGGCCAGCGAGACCGCGCCCTTCTCGGCCACGAGCTCGCATCGGATGTCATAGCCGTACTGGCAGTTGACGAAGACCTCGTCGTCGACCCGCACACCCGATGCGGTCTCGAGCACGAGCACCAAGGGGTCCTGCAGGTGCTCAAAACGCAGCGACGTCTTCTTGGGCTTGTCGACCCTGGCCGAGACGAACTCCTCGCCGAGCAGCCACCGCATCGTGTCGATCTCGTGGATGGCCGTGTCGTTGATCGCCATGTCCCACGTGTAGAAGTCCGGAACTGTCGGGTTGCGGTGAGCGCAGTGCACCATCAGCGCCTCGCCCAGCTCGCCGCTGTCAAGGATCGCCTTCATCTCGCGGTACGACGCATCGAAGCGACGCATGAAGCCGACCGTGACGAGCTTGCGACCACCGGCCTGCTCGGCCTGCATGATCCGCAACGCGGCGTCGGCCGTGGGAGTGAGCGGCTTTTCGCAGAAGACCGGCTTGCCGGCCGCGATGCACGCCAGGACGTCGGGCTCGTGCGCTGGACCGTGGCTGCAGATCATCACCGCGTCGACGTCCGGGCTCGCGATGAGCTCGGCCGACGTGGCGTATGCCGTCGCCCCGATCCGGTCCGCGACCGCCTGGGCGGTAGCCGCGTTGACGTCGCTCACCGCGACAACCCGACCTCCGGCGATGACGGAGTGGATGCGCTCGATGTGGGCTTGCCCCATGCCTCCGGGGCCGATCATGCCAATCCTGAGTGTCACGAGAGGGTCACCCTTCTGCTACTTGAGGCCGAGGCCAAGGGACGCGAGGTACTCGCGGGTCTTGACGGCGTTGGGGAACGGGTAGTCCTTGGCGCAGCCGTACATGTCCTGCTCGCAGACCACGTAGAGCTCCTTGTCGAGGTCGGCGAGCGCCTCGATGAGCTGTCCCATGTCTGGGAGCCCGGCCGGCGGAGCGACCGAGCAGCCAGCGTGGACGGCCTTGACGAAGGGCCAGTCCTCGTCGTGCGCCTGCTGGACGAGCGCCTGGTCCATGGCCTTGATGTGGACGTAGGAGATCCGCTCGGGGTACTTGCGGCACAACTCCATCGGGTCGCCGCCGCCGTAGACGATGTGTCCGGTGTCCAGGCAGAAGCCGACATACTCCGGGTCGGTGGCCTGGAAGATCCGGTCGATGTCCTCGGGCGTCTCGATGTGGCTGTCCCCGTGCGGGTGCAGCACCATCTGCAGGCCGTAGTCCTCCTTCATGATCCGCCCGAGCTTGTCCGCGTTCTTGATGTAGAGGTTCCAGGCCTCCGTTGAGAGGGTCCGGTCGTCGGTGTAGTTGCCGGTCTTCTCGTCCCGGAACATCGGGGGCAGGTGGACCACGAACTTCGCACCCACCGCTGCATGCGTCTCACCGATCGCCCGGAAGAAGGTCTCAGTGTCGTTCCACGCCTCGGCCTTGTGCAGAATGCCCCACCCGGTGCCGGCCACGACCGTGAAACCGTGCTCGTCCATGACGTCGCGCAACTGGGTCGGGTCCTTGGGGAAGTAGCCGAACGGTCCGGTCTCCATCACTGAGAAGCCGGCGCTCTGCATCTCCTTGAGGGCGACGTCCCAGTCGATCTGCTTCTCGTCCTGCGGGAACCACACCCCCCATTGGTCGGGGCACACGCCGATGGTGAGCTTGCTGTAGCGGGTGTCGGTGTTGCGAGCCTTGGACTCGGCCATGGCAGTTCCTTTCACGGGGGTGCTCTAGTGCGACCCTAGATGTGTCCTAATGTGCTGTCAATAGGTCAAGCCCGAGTCGAGCGCCCATGTGATGCTCCCGACTGCGCCCTGCCGTGCGGGCGGCAGCGACGCGCACGCAGGCGGGTGGGCGGCATACCCATCCGGTATGCCGCCCACTGCACCGCCGCGCGACGCGACGGCCCGGCACGGGACCGTGCGTCGTGCTACTTGTTCTGCGGGAAGCCGAGGTTGAGGCCGCCGTGGCTCGGGTCGAGCCAGCGCTGGGTCACGGCCTTGGTCCTGGTGAAGAAGTGGACGCCCTCCATACCGTGGGCGTGGCTGTCACCGAACAGCGAGGCCTTCCAGCCGCCGAAGGAGTAGTAGGCCATGGGCACGGGGATAGGCACGTTGATGCCGATCATGCCCACCTGCACCTCGTTCTGGAACCGGCGAGCGGCACCGCCGTCGTTGGTGAAGATGGCGGTTCCGTTGCCGTAGAGGCTCG
Source organism: Candidatus Phosphoribacter baldrii (assembly GCA_016704565.1). Lineage (GTDB taxonomy): Bacteria > Actinomycetota > Actinomycetes > Actinomycetales > Dermatophilaceae > Phosphoribacter > Phosphoribacter baldrii. The sequence goes on along the minus strand of JADIZV010000001.1, from coordinate 1,119,350 downwards.
AGTTGATGAGCGCCAGACCTTCGTCATAGGACGCGACCCGCACGACCGACAGCACCGGCCCGAAGATCTCGTCGGTGTAGATCGACATGTCAGTGGCGACGTTGTCGAACAGCGTCGGGCCGACGAAGAAGCCACCCTCGGCACCGTGGAACTGCGTCTCCCGTCCGTCGACAACCAGACTCGCGCCTGCGGCAACTCCCGCCTGGATGTAACCGACGATCCGGTCCCGCGCCACGCCCGTGACGATCGGGCCCATGTCGCAGGCCGTGGAGCCGTCGCCAGTCTTGAGCGTCGCCATCCGCTCGGTGATCTTGGCGATGAGCTCATCGGCGATGGAGTCGACGGCCAGCAGCACCGAGATCGCCATGCACCGCTCGCCAGCCGACCCGAAGCCAGCGTTGACTGCCGCGTCGGCCGCGAGGTCGAGGTCGGCGTCGGGCAGGACAAGCATGTGGTTCTTGGCGCCACCGAGAGCCTGGACCCGCTTGCCGTTGGCGGTCCCCTTCTCGTAGACGTACTTCGCGATCGGCGTGGACCCCACGAACGAGATCGACTTCACCGTCGGGTTGTCCAGCAGGGCGTCGACCGCCTCCTTGTCGCCGTGCACGACGTTCATGACGCCGTCCGGCAGGCCGGCCTGACGCCACAGCTCGGCGACCGCATTGACCGCGGACGGGTCCTTCTCCGACGGCTTGATGACGACGGCGTTACCGCAAGCGACCGCGATGGGGACAAACCACATCGGCACCATGGCGGGGAAGTTGAAGGGCGAGATGACCCCAACGACGCCCAGGGGTTGCAGGATCGAATAGGTGTCGACATTCGTCGACACGTTCTCCGAGAAGCCGCCCTTGAGCAGATGCGGTATGCCGCAGGCAAATTCGGCGACCTCAAGCCCCCGAGTGACCTCGCCGATCGCGTCGGAGGTCACCTTGCCGTGTTCAGAGGTGATGATCGCTGCGATCTGCTCCTTATTGTCGTTGAGCAGCTGACGGAAGGCGAAGAGCACCTGGGTGCGCTTGGCGAGCGACGCCTGTCCCCACTCTGCGGCGGCTACGGCCGCCTTGGCCACGACCTCGTCGACCAGCGCCTTCGACGCGAAGTCGACCTTGCCGGTCACCTCACCGGTCGCCGGGTTGTAGACATCACCGGTCCGCTCGGCGGTCCCGTCCCACTCGGAGTGCCCGATGAGATGGGTGATGCGGCGGGTGGTGCTCATGCGCGCTCCTAAGGTCGTCTCTCGTTTGTTCTAACATATTAACGTATGCCGCAAGCCTTCGCCAGCGTGGGTCCCTCACCGACCGGGGATCTCCCTCATCGTCACGGGCCGGCCTTCTCGACGCGAGATCCCACACGCTTCGGCAACCCGGAACGCTTCCAGAGCATCGGCGACCGTGCATCGGCTGGGTAGTGCTCCGGCAACCACCTGGACGAACTCGGCCATCTCCGCACGATAAGCCGACTCGAACCGTTCCAGGAAGGACTGATGGGCGGGACCGGCGGGGAAGGTCGCTCCGGGTTCGGCCGACATCATGGGATAGCGATCGTCCAGCCCGGCGGCCATGGCCCCACGTGAGCCGTGGATCTCCATCCGAATGTCATGCCCCGCGGTGTTGTAGCGCGTCACGGACGTCACGACCAGAGTGTCGTGGTCCATCGTCAGCAGGGCCGCGGCTGTGTCCACGTCCGCCGCTTCGGTGAAGCACTGGTCCCCCTTGTTGGCGCCCACGGCATACACCTGGCGCACCTCGCGGCCCGTGACGAAACGGATGACGTCGTAGTCGTGGATGGCCGCGTCCCGGAACAACCCACCGGAGGTAGGCAGATAGCCAGGCGGAGGCGGGCTCTGGTCATGCGTCGCGGCCCGGATGGTGTGGACGAACCCCAGTTCACCCGACGCGACCGCGCCCCGCAGCCGCACGTATGCCGCGTCGAACCGCCGTTGGAAGCCCACCTGGACCGGCACGCCCGTCGCGGCCTCCAGACGGGCCAGGTCGATCGTCTCGGCAAGGGTGCTCGCGACCGGTTTCTCGCAGAAGCTCGGTAGCCCGGCGCGCAGACTCGCGCGGAGGATGTCGGCGTGGGTGTGCGTGGCCGACGTGATGAGCAACCCGTCGACACCCCGCCGGAGCAAGGCGTCGAGATCGGGATCGATCGTGGCACCGACCTCGGCGGCCAACGCGGTCACCGAATCGGACCACGGGTCGACAAGGACGAGCTCCGAGACGGCCGGGTCACCTGACAGCGAGCGCGCGTGGAAGGAGCCGATCCGGCCGACGCCGACGATCCCGAGGCGCATGCGAGCTCCGTTCGAGTGCGGTCAGGGATGTCAGGTGGTCAGCGCCCGGCGAAGGGTAGCCGCGAGTCGACCGGCTGGTCGGGCCACGTTCCCCGAACCCAGGCGTGGGCCGGGTCGTCGCAGATGAGCCATGCACGCGTCTGGCCAGGGCCGGCCATGACGTTGAGGTAGTAGAGGTCGTAGCCCGGTGGGGCCATCGCAGGACCGTGCCAGCCGTGGGGGATGAGCACGACGTCGCCGCTGCGGACCTCTTCGAGGGTGTCGATCGGCGCATCATCGGTGCCGTAGTTGCGCAGGTAGGCCATCCCGGCCTGCTGTTCACCCGCGGCGCCTCCCACCACCGAGCGCACCGGCCGCAGCTCGACGTAGTAGATCTCCTCGAGGTGGGTCTCGACGCCCGCACGGTCCTCGTCGTGCTTGTGCGGAGGGTAGGACGACCAGTTCCCGGCTGGCGTGATCACCTCGCAGGCAATGATCGAATCCGCTTCCAAGACACCGGGAGTCCCGAAGTTCTGCACTTGTCGTGAGCAGTGGCCGGAGCCCCGCAGCTCAACGGGGACTGCGGAGGCAGGTACACGGCAAACGGGGAAGACACGCCGCGCTTTCGCGAACGGGAAGGCGATCCGCCCACCGCGCGTGCTAGAGACGGTGAAGCGGGAGTCCCGCGGAACGTAAACGAGGTCGGTCGGCCCCGCGAAAACGTCCGGGCGCCCTTCGAGGGTGAACGAGCGCTCCCCCACCTCCACGACCGCACCGCCACCGGACAACGGCAGGACGATCCATTCGCAGTCGCCGGTGTCGATGGTTCGCGACTCTCCGGGCTGCAAGGTGGCGGCATACAGCCCGGTGTGGGCCCATCCAGGGTCGCCGGGGGTGATCCGCACGTCGAAATCGGCGTCGCCGCTCGACCCGGCCGGCCGGAACCAGTCACTCATCGAACGCCTCCGTGAACGAGGTCGGCAGCGATATCCACAGCGGCGGCGACATCACCGTCCGGCGGGTAGAGCAAGGACCGGCCGACGACCAAACCCACCGCGGGCGGACACGCGAGAGCGCGCCGCCAGGTCGCATAGGTCTGGGCGGGCTCCGAGGTTGGGTCGCCGCCGAGAAGGAGTGTCGGCAGGGTCGTTGCGTCCAGGACTCGGTCCATCTCGGGCACCACAGGGAGCTTGAGCCAGGTCCGCGCGCTGGTCGCGCCGAGCCCGGCTGCGATGGCGATCGACATGATCACCGAGTCGGGGTCGAGAAGGTTGCGGACCCATCCGTCGGCCCCACGCGCAGAAAGGAACGGCTCGACGAGCGCGATCCGGTCAAAGGCGGCGAGCTCGGTCACTGCGCGGCCGCTCGCCGCGAGTGTCGCTGCCGTGGCCGGGTCGTCGTAGGCGACGCGGGTGAGCATCTTGCCGCCGTCCAGTCCCAGCCTGGCGATGGTCGCCGAGTCGTATGCCGTGAACCGATCGTCGAACTCGAAGATCGCACCTTGTAAGCCGGCTCGGTTCATCGATCCGAACACCATCCGGTCACCGAGGAGGCCAGCGAGCAGCAAGTCTTCGAGGATGTCGGCCGTCCCGAGCACGCCGTCGACTCCGGGGCGCGTCACGGCAATCGCCAAGCGCCGCAACAGGTCCGAGCGCGAAGCCATCGCCCGGCGGTCTTCCCGAACTCCGAGCGCACCGCGGGCGGGATGGTCGGCCGCAATGATGAGCAGCCGCCCGTCCGGCGGAACTGAACCCGGGCGACGCGCCGCCCAGGCGTCCGGTATGCCGTGCGGCTCCAGGAGTCGCCGTCGCGAGATCGCCGCCAGGTCGAGCGGCCGGGTCGACGAGTGGTCGATCATGCCCGGCCTGCCTGATGCAGGAGAGCCCGGACCTCGGGCTCGTCGGGCATGGCGGTCGCGCACTCGAGTCGGGCTGCGACGTGAGCGCCCGCGGCGCTGGCGAACTCGATCGTCTCGCGCAGCCCCCAGCCGTTGAGCAGGCCGTGGCAGACAGCGCCGCCGAACGCATCTCCGGCGCCAAGGCCGTTGACGACCTCGACGGGAACCGGCGGGCACTCGACGCGTTCGTCGGCGGTCATCGCCAGGACCCCCCTGGGACCCTGTTTGACGATGGCCAGGTCGACGCCGTGGTCGAGCAGCGCGTGGGCCGCTCGATCCGGCTGGGTTTCGCCCACGGCGATGCGGCACTCGTCAAGGTTGCCGATAGCCACCGTCGAGCACGCAAGCGCCTCCCCGGCCGCTCGGGTGGCATCGCTCTCGTGGACCCAGAACATCGGTCGGTAGTCGAGGTCCAGGACGGTGTGCGCCTTCCGTCCGCGCTCGCCCCATGCCGTGGCGTGTGCGCTCCGGCTCGGCTCGGCCGACAGTCCGGTGAGGGTCGTCCAGAAGACCCGGCTGTCGGCGACGGCCAACGGTGGGATCTGCTCGGGTCCGACCCGCAGGTCAGGAGCCTGGGGGTAACGGTAGAAGTAGAGCGGGAAGTGGTCGGGCGGGAAGATCTCGCAGAAAGTGACCGGCGTGGGGAGCCACGGGTCGATCCCGAGGAACGTCGTTGCCACGCCCAGATCGGCCAACGCTTGAGCGACGAAACGCCCGAACGGGTCGTCTCCGGTCCGGCTGATGATCGCAGCCGAGTGACCGTAGCGGGCCGCCGCGACCGCGACGTTGCCCGCGCTCCCTCCCAGGAACTTGCCGAAGGTCTTGACCTCCTCCAGCCCGACCCCAGTCTGCATGGGGTAGAGGTCGACCCCGACGCGGCCGATGCACAGCACGTCGAAGGACTGGGTGGTCATCAACGTGGTCACCTCCGGTGTGTGGGGCGCGCTCGCGAAGCTCTGGCGCGCGTCCTCAGCGTGCCTGACCCGAGCTGACTTTGTCAATCTTTGTTAGGACAATTGGCTTCCGAGACAAACAGGGTCTCCTGACATATGCTCGGGCCGTGCGCCAGATCCCCGTGTTGATCGACCGGGCGAGCCCCGTCCCGCTCTATCACCAGCTCGCCGAGCAGCTCACCGCTGCGATCGAGGACGGAACCCTCCAGCCGGGTGACCCGTTCGAGAACGAGCTTGCTCTCGCGGATCGCCTCGACCTGTCCCGTCCGACCGTGCGACGCGCCATCGCCGAGCTGGTGTCCCGGGGGCTGCTCGTTCGTCGCCGTGGGGTCGGGACGGCAGTGGCAAGCGAGGTCATCCACCGCCGTGACGAGTTGACCAGCCTCTTCGAGGATATGGAGCGCAAGGGGAAGCGCCCCGTCACCCGGGTGTTGGACATCAACCGCCAGTCGGTGACGCCGAGGGCGGCCAGCGCGCTCAACCTGCCGGCGGACACCCCGCTGTTCTACGTCGAGCGGTTGCGCCTCGCCGGGGATATTCCAACGGCTCTCATGCACAACTGGCTGCCGCCGCAGTTCAGCGACATCACCGAGGAGGAGCTCGCCTCCGGCAGCCTGTATGCCGTGCTCCGGGCTCGCGGCGTGCGCCCAGTTGTCGCCCATCAGACGATCGGGGCCCGAAAGCCCCGCAGCGTCGAGCGGAAGCGGCTGGATCTGTCCCCGGGCGATCCGCTGCTGACGATGACCCGTCGGGCGTATGACGCAGCCGGAACGGCGATCGAGTTCGGGGATCACTGCTACCGCTATGACCAGTACGCCTTCGACGTGACGGTGCACGAGCGCTGACGATCTAGCGGCTCGAGCGCTGACGATCTAGCGGCTCGAGCGCTGACGATCTAGCGGCTCGAGCGCTGACGATCTAGCGGCGAGGCACGAGCCGCGCTGAGGAAGCGCGTGGATGAGCACGAGCGCTGACGATCTAGCGGCAACCTCTCAACCTGGGGGTGGCGCTGGCACTAATGTCCTGACATAGTGACGTCAGGCACGCCAGAGGAGGCACCGTGAAGATCGCCCAGGACCCGACCCCGTTCCACCATGACCACCGCCTGCTGGACTTCCCGCGGGTGGTGGCCGACCTCGGCTATGAGCACATTCAGCTGACGCCGCATCGGGACTTCATTCCGTTCTTCCGCCACCCCAAAGCGGACGACGCCCTGGTCCGGGCTTTCAAGAAGTCATGTGATGACGCAGGGGTTGGCATCGCCTCGGTCCTTCCGGTGCAACGCTGGTCCGGCCCCGACGAGAGCGCGCGCGAGGCCGCTGTGCGCAACTGGAAGCGGATCATCCATATCACGGTCGACCTCGGCGTCACCGTCATCGGCACCGAGTTCTCCGGTCGACCTGAGCGGTCCGAGGACTCGGAGGCAGCGTTCTTCAAGACGATGGAGGAGCTCCTCCCGATCATCGAACGCGAGGGAATCGACCTGCTCATCGACCCCCACCCAGACGACTTCGTCGAGGACGGGCTTGAGGCGATCCGGGTGATCCGAGGGCTCAACAGCCGGAACGTCGGGATGGTCTATGTCGCCTGCCACAGCTACCACATGGGTCACCCGATGAGGGAGATCATGCGCGAGGCGGGGGATCTCATCCGGCTCGTGCACGTCGCAGACACCATGGACCACCACCGTTCGCACGGCCTGCGCTACATCTCCAACCCTCCTGGCAACACAGCCCGCGTGCACCAACACCTGAAGATCGGCGACGGCGACCTGAACTGGGACGACTTCTTCGGCGGCCTCGCCGAGATCGGCTTCTACGACCGCCCCGGCACGGTCATGTGCAACAGCGTGTTCGCTGAGGACGAGACGGCCGGCGAAATGGCGCGCTTCCAGCTCGCCACGATGCAGACCTACGTCGCCAAACACCGCGCGCGCTGACCGACGCGGCGGTATCCCGCCCGGCTAGCTGAGCGTGCGGCATGCCCCACGTCTTTGCCATAATGTTAGGACAACATATTGACACGGCAGGGTCGGTCAGGACTACTCTCGACCTACCACTCCCGTTTGACACCACGATCAACGGCCGCGACACCGCTGTCCCGGCGACCAGCCGCGCCGACCGCCCCGGAGGAACCATGTCAGGCACCGCATCGCCACTACTGACGATGACCCAGACGACGCCCACCGTCCTGTGGAACGACTCGGCCGACCCTCGGGAGCTTGCCCAGTCCATCGAATGGGGGGCCGTGGGCGCCACATGCAACCCGGTCATCGCGGTCACCTGCGTCAAGGCGGACCTCCCTCGATGGTCGGATCGTATGCGCGAGATCGCGGCCGAGCGCCCGACCGCATCGGAGTCGCAGATCGGTTGGCAGGTCGTCGAGGAGATCTCTATCGAGGCTGCCCGGCTGCTTGAACCGGCGTTCGCCCAGCACCACGGACACAACGGCCGCCTGTCGATGCAGACCGACCCGCGCCTCTATCGCGATGCGAAGGCGCTGGCCGACCAGGCCGAGCGGTTCGCCCAGGTCGCGCCCAACGTCATCGTCAAGATCCCAGCCACCCGCAAGGGAATTGCCGCCATCGAGGACGCCACGGCTCGCGGCGTCAGCATGAACGTCACCGTGTCGTTCACAGTCCCCCAAGCGGTCGCTGCCGCCGAGGCCATCGAACGCGGCTTGGCCGCTCGCGAGGCCGCCGGTCACGACATCTCCACCATGGGCCCGGTCGTCACGATCATGGTCGGTCGCCTCGACGACTGGCTCAAGGAGGTCGTCAAGCGCGATGGCATTGACATCGAACCGGCCTATCTGGAGTGGGCCGGGGTGGCCGCCTTCAAACGGGCCTACGCGATCTTCCAGGAGCGGGGCTTCCGTTCGCGCCTGCTGTCCGCCGCGTTCCGTAACCAGCTGCAGTGGAGCGAGTTCATCGGCGGCGACGTCGTCATCTCGCCGCCTTTCGGCTGGCAGGAGAAGTTCCAGGCCAGCGGACACGACCCAGCCCCTCGGATGGACATCCCGGTCGACCCGACCATCCTTGATGCCTTGCACCAGATCCCGGACTTCCGCCGAGCCTACGAGCCCGACGGCATGACGACCGACGAGTTCGACGCGTTCGGAGCGACCCGCAAGACCTTGCGCCAGTTCCTCGGTGCCGACGAGGAGCTCGACCGTCTCGTGCGAGACGTCCTGCTCCCCGCCCCGTGAGGCGAGCGGACGGCATACCCTCCGAATCAGGCAACCACCTCGACAACCAGCAGCTACTCGCGAGAAGGACGACGACATGACCGAGACGGTGCGGCTGACGGTGGCCCAAGCGCTGGTGCGGTTCCTCGCCAACCAGCACTCCGAACGCGATGGCGTCGAACAGCGGCTCGTGACAGGGATGTTCGGCATCTTCGGCCACGGCAACGTCGCTGGCGTCGGCCAAGCGCTGCTGCAGGACCAGACCGCGGCCGAGGCCGGTGAGGTGGGTGAGCGGCTGCCCTACCTGCTGGTCCGCAACGAGCAAGGAGCGGTCCACGCCGCGACGGCTTTCGCCCGCACGAAGAACCGGCTCCAGACCATGGCCGTCACGACCTCGATCGGTCCGGGTGCCACCAACATGGTCACCGGCGCTGCGCTGGCAACGACCAACCGGATCCCCGTCCTGCTCCTTCCGTCGGACCAGTTCGCCACGCGCTACCCGGATCCGGTGCTCCAGCAGCTTGAGGACCCCGGCACTCTCGACGTCTCGGTCAATGACGCGTTCCGCCCGGTCTCCCGGTTCTTCGACCGGATCAACCGGCCCGAGCAGCTCATCCCGTCGTTGCTCGGCGCGATGCGGGTCCTTACCGACCCTGCCGACACCGGCGCCGTCACCATCTGCCTCCCGCAGGACGTCCAGGCGGAGGCCTTCGACTGGCCCATTGCGCTGTTTCGCAAGCGGGTCTGGCACGTCGGTCGGCCTGCCCCCGAGAATGCCGCGCTCGCCCGCGCCGTCGAGGTCATCCGGGCCGCGAAACGTCCCCTCATCGTGGCCGGAGGCGGCGTCGTGTATGCCGGTGCCTCCGATCAGCTGCGGGCCTTCGCCACCGCGACCGGCATCCCCGTCGCCGACACCCACGCCGGCAAGGGAGCGATCAACTGGGACCACCCGAGCGCCGTCGGTGGCGTCGGATCGACCGGCACGTCTGCCGCGAACACCCTTGCCCGGCAAGCGGATGTCGTCATCGGCATCGGGACTCGCTACTCCGACTTCACCACGGCCAGCCACACGATCTTCGCGAACCCCGACGTCCAGTTCGTCAACGTCAACACTCTCGGTTTCGACGCAGCCAAGCACTGCGCGACGATGCTCGTCGCTGACGCTCAGGAGGCCCTCGTCGCCCTCACCGTCGCCCTGCACGGGTGGGAGGTCGACGCAGCATACCGGCAGGAGGCGGTGGACCTGGATGCCGCGTGGCAGCGCGTGGTCGACGAGTGCTACCACCGGGACCAGACTCCCTTACCGGCCCAGACCGAAGTATTCGGCGCCCTCAACGAGCTCATGCGGCCAGAGGACGTCGTCATCAATGCCGCGGGCTCGATGCCTGGCGATCTCCAATGTCTTTGGCGGGCAACGACTCCCGTGCAGTATCACGTGGAGTACGCCTATTCCTGTATGGGCTACGAGATCCCCGCAGCCTTCGGGGCCAAGCTCGCCCTGGGCGACGGGCACGAGGTCGTCGCCATCGTCGGCGACGGCACCTACCAGATGCTCCCTCAGGAGATCGCGACGATCGTGTCCGAGGGCGTCAAGGTCATCATCGTCCTCCTGCAGAACCACGGGTTCGCCTCGATCGGCGGGCTGTCGGAGTCGCGCGGCTCGCAGCGCTTCGGGACGCAGTACCGGATGCGAAGCCGCACCTCGGGTCGATTGGACGGGGAGAACGTGCCCTTCGACCTGGCCGCCAACGCGGCCAGTTGGGGCGCGGACGTCCTGCGGTGCGCGACGATCGCGGACTTCCGGGCCAACTACGCCACGGCCGCCGCGTCCGACCACACGACCGTGCTCTACATCGAGACCGATCTCTACGGCCCGAACCCACCCGGCTCCGCGTGGTGGGACGTCCCCGTGTCGCAGGTGAGTGCCCTTGAGAGCACGCAGACGGCATACGCCGAGTATGTCCGTGAGAAGACCGCACAGCGTCACTACTTGTAAGGGAAACGAACCTCGTGCGTGACCTAGGAATCGGCGTCATCAGCATGGGGTGGATGGGTCGCCTGCATTCGACCTCCTACCTCGCAGCCCCGATGCGTTACCCCGACCTCGGGGTCCGCACCCGCCTCGTCCACGCCGCGGACCCAGTGCCCGAGGCGCGCGAGTATGCCGCCACCCAGCTGGGTTTCGTCCGCACCAGCGCTGACTACCGCGACCTGCTGGCCGACCCCGAGGTCGACGTGGTGTCCATCTGCTCGCCGAACTTCCTGCACAAGGAGATCGCGCTGGCGGCAGCGGCCGCCGGCAAACCGTTCTGGATCGAGAAGCCGATGGGGGTCAGCGCGGACGAGAGCGCGCAGATCGCCCGCGCGGCAGCAGCCGCCGGTGTCGTCACCTCGGTCGGGTTCAACTACCGGCATGCTCCGGCCGTCGCGCGGGCCCGCCAACTCATCCGCGACGGTGCCCTGGGCCGGGTGACCAACATCCGCGTCTGGCTCATCGCCGACTACGCCTCGGCGCATGATGGACCGTTGACGTGGCGCTACGACCGGGCCCGGGCCGGGTCCGGCGTCGTCGGGGACCTCATGTCACACGGCATGGATCTCGCGCAGTTCCTCGTCGGAAGGATCGCGTCGGTGACCGCGCTCAGCTCGACGTTCATCGAGGAGCGGCCCATTCCGACGAAGGTTGGCGTCGGTCATGGTGGCTTCGAGATCGGCGACGAGCGCGGCCCCGTTGAGAACGAGGACTACGTCGGCATCCTCGCCCGGTTCGACAACGGGGTGGTCGGCACGCTGGAGTCCTCGCGGGTCTCGATCGGCCCGCGTTCCGAATACGTCATCGAGGTCTACGGGACGGCCGGGTCGATCCGGTGGAACTTCGAGAAGCTCAACGAGCTGCAGACCTGCCTGGTGAGCACCACCGGCAACGGGCCGGAGCACGGCTACACCACTGCGCTCGCCGGCCCACGGCACGGCGACTTCGCGCGGTTCCAACCCGGTCCGGGCGTGCCGATGGGGTTCGACGATCTCAAGGTCGTCGAAGCACAGTTGTTCCTGCGGTCGGTGCACACCCAAGCGCAGCTGGCACCGTCGGCGTCGGACGGGTGGGCGGCCGCGGCAGCCGCGGACGCCGCGGTGGCTTCGGCAGCTGACGGCCAGTGGCACCCCGTCCCCCGTGTGGACGGCACGACAACCTACGACGCCTGAGCGGACGGCATACACCCAGTCGGGGACTCGGGGTCAGCGGGACTGGAGGGCGTCGAGCGCGACCGCCATCGCGGCGGCGACCCGCCATTCGAGCACCCCCGAGGACGTCGGCGACACGGTGATCTCGTAGACGTCCTTCAGCGAGGGGCGCTTGACGCTGGACATGACGTTCTGGCCGTCCTCGGTGACGAAGTCGAAGTGGAAGAGGAACGGCACCGGGATCTCACCCACGATGGGGATGAACTCCCAGACCCGGCGCAGGACGGCAACCTTCGCATTGCGCTCGGTGCCCGTCGCTTGAATGGTCGGAGAGCCAAGGAGCCAGGTCGAGCGCGCCAGAGACCGGGCGAACTCCTTCTTGAACCACCCGATCGGCCGGCCGTCGGCATCGGTCACGTCGTAGGTCGCCCCGAGGTCCATGAGGCTGCGCGCCTTGAAGCCGAAGACCGGGCGGGTCTTCTCTGCGTCGGCGTAGAAGGTCACTTGCTCCTTGAACGCCAGGCGCTTCTGCTCGGCGAGGGCCCACAACTGGGTCTCGACTCCAGCGTCGTCGACCCCGTGGATCTCATAGCGGTTGACCATGAGGGTGAGGCGTTGGCGGACCTTGAACCGCACGGGAGTCGCACTGGTGCCTGGCTGAGGTGGCTGTTGCGTCATCGTCGTTCCCCTGTTCGTTCGTCGTGGTCAGTCGGGTTCACGGCAGCGTGCGGCCGGTGATCCGTTCGTAGGCCTCCACATAGCGGGCGCGGGTTGCCTCGACGACCTCGTCCGGCAGCGGCGGCGGAGCCTCGCCCGAAGCCCGGCCCCAGCCGCTGGCCGGTGAGGTGAGCCAGTCGCGGACATACTGCTTGTCGAAAGACGGTTGTGACCGGCCCGGCTGCCACTGGTCGGCCGGCCAGAACCGCGACGAGTCGGGGGTCAGCACCTCGTCGGCCAGGACGATGAGCGGTCCGCCAGTGTGATCCTCCCGGGTCCGGTCGATGCCGAACTCGACCTTGGTGTCCGCGATGATGATGCCGTTGGCCGACGCAATCTCGTTGCCACGAGCCAGGATTCGCCGGGCCAAGACGTCGATGCGGGCCGCCACCTGAGTGCCCACGACATGCTGGACCTGCTCGATCGTCATCGGCTCGTCGTGCTCGCCGATGGGGGCTTTGGTCGTCGGGGTGAAGATCGGGACCGGCAGGCGGGAACCGTCGTCCAGGCCCGCCGGCAGGGGCACTCCCGAGACCGAGCCGGCACGGCGATACTCCGCCAGGCCGCTCCCGGTGAGATAGGCCCGGGCGATGCACTCGACCGGGATCATTTCCAGGCGTCGCACGAGCACCGCACGCCCCGCCACCGCGGCAGGCACGTCGGTCGACACGACGTGGTTCTCCACCCCGTCCAACCGGTCGAACCACCACAGCGACAGTTGGGTGAGCACCTTCCCCTTGTCGGGGATCGGCGTGTCGAGCACGTAGTCGAACGCCGAGATCCGGTCGGAGGCCACCAACAGCACCTGGTCGGTGCGCGGCTGCCCCGAGACGGGGTCAAGCGGGGCGTAGAGGTCGCGGACCTTCCCCGAGTAGACGTGCTCGTAGCCGGGCAGCACGAGGGCCGTCGCGTCGCTCATGTGTCACTCCCTGGGATGTGGATCTCACCGCGCGCTGCTGCGAGTGCGATGTCGGACCGATGGTGGGCTCCGTCCAGGCGCACCAAGGACACCGCCTGGTATGCCGTCTCCCTCGCCGACGCGAGGCCGGCCCCCATGGCCATGACGTCCAGCACGCGCCCCCCCGCTGAGACGAGCTCGCCATCCAGGGCCAGGCGGGTCCCGGCGTGCAACACCCAAGCCCCCGGCACCGACGCCGCCTCGGCCAGCCCGTTGATCGCCCCGCCGGTCACCGGAGCCACCGGATAGCCCTCAGCCGCCACGACCACGACCACGGCTGCTTCGGGCCGGTGGTGCAGATCGTCCAGGTCGTCGAGGTGGCCGGTGGCGGCGGCATACAGCAGGCCGCCGAGGGGGGTGACCAACCGGGCGAGCGAGACCTGCCCGTCGGGGTCGCCGAAGCGCGCATTGAACTCGACCACCCGCGGGCCGCGCGAGGTCATCGCGAGCCCGACATAGAGCGTGCCGACGAACGGCGTCCCGCGTCGGTGCATCTCGTCGACGGTCGGCTGGGCGATGTGCTCGATGACCCAGTCGGACAGGTGAGGGGGCGCCCACGGCAGCGGCGAATAGGCGCCCATGCCGCCGGTGTTGGGGCCGGCGTCCCCGTCACCGACCCGTTTGAAGTCCTGGGCGGGGGCCAGCGCCCGGACCGCGGTGCCGTCGCAGATGCAGAAGACCGAGACCTCGGGACCGTCGAGAAACTCCTCGACGACCAGCTGCCCGCCGGGCTTGGCCAGGCAAGCCCGCGCGTGGGCCAGCGCGGCCTCACGGTCGTCGGTGACAACGACACCTTTGCCGGCGGCGAGCCCGTCGTCCTTGACCACGTGGGGCGCGCCGAGGGCGTCCAGGGCCGCTTCGACCTCGTCCATCGTCGTGCAGACGTGGGCCAGTGCGGTCGGGACACCGGCGCAGGCCATGACCTCCTTGGCGAAAGACTTGCTGCCCTCCAGCCGCGCGGCGGCCGCGGACGGGCCGTAGACGGCATACCCAGCGGCCCGCAAGGTGTCACCCACTCCCGCGACGAGCGGCGCCTCTGGGCCCACGACGACAAGATCGACCGTATGCCGTGCCGCCACCTCGAGGACTGCCTGCGCATCGCACACGTCGGCGAGCGGCTCGCACGGGGCCACGGCCTCGATCCCGGGGTTGCCTGGGGCCGCGACGACGGCGGACACGTCCGAGTCGGCGATGAGGCCACGGACGAGGGCGTGCTCACGGGCTCCGGAGCCGATGACAAGGACCTTCACGGTCCAACCCTAGGGCCCGCCAGGACCGCGGCGCCCGGTTGCTGCGCGCCCGACCTCGTCCGATTCGTCGGACTCGGCGAGGTCCCGGGCTGCACTAGACTTGTGCGTTCCGTGGCCGGGCAGACCGGCCGCTCGTATCGACCGGACGGAAACCTGCGACCGGATGGACGCCGTGACCAGGACGGGTGCCCGATGACGACGGCCCCCGACCTGCCCCAAGCACTCCCCGGGGGAGACGACACCCTCGCGGCTGAGTTGGCGATCGAACAGGCGCACGTCGACCGCGTCTACACCGAGCTCGACAAGGCCTCGCAACGCGCCCGGCTCGTGGCGGCCGAGGGCATGGCCCGGGGGCGCACCGAGCGCACCGGAGAGGCCCGCCTCGAAGAAGTCGCTGGGCTTTTCGAGCGCGACGCCCTTGTCTTCCACGCCGCTCGCCGGCAGCACGCGCTGGACACCCAATATGAGGGACTGGTCTTCGGGCGGCTCGACCTCGATCACCCGATCGCGGGCGGCGAAGGCGACGGTCAGGCCGAGCGCGAGGTCCGTTACATCGGGCGGCTCGGGGTGCGCGATGACGACTACGAGCCACTGGTCATCGACTGGCGGGCACCGGCGGCCGCCCCCTTCTACCGGGCCACACCGGTCGAGCCGATGGGCGTCTTGCGCCGCCGCGTTCTGCGCTGCCGGGGGCCGGTGGTGGTGGGAGCCGAGGACGACCTCATGGTGCCCGACCCGCCCGACGGGCTCGTCGTGCTCGGCGACGGCGCCCTGATGGCCGCTCTCACCAGAAGCCGCGGCGCCCGGATGCGCGACATCGTCGCCACCATCCAACGCCACCAGGACGAGGCGATCCGGGCTCCCGGACGCGGGGTCACCGAGATCACCGGCGGTCCTGGCACGGGCAAGACGGTCGTGGCCCTGCACCGGGCGGCATACCTGCTCTATGCCGACCGGCGTCGCTACGAGAGTGGCGGGATCCTGGTCGTCGGGCCCTCGGCGGCCTACACGGCATACATCGAGCGGGTGCTGCCCTCGCTCGGTGAGGACAGCGTCGCGCTGCGCGCGCTCGGCGACGTCGTCGACGCCATGTCGACCGACCGGCACGACGACCCAGCGGCAGCAGCGGTCAAGGGTTCGCTGCGGATGCGTGAGGTGCTCGCGCGCGCGGCGCGTGGGCTGCCCGACGGCGTCCCCACCGAGCTGCGCACCTTTGTCGCCGGGTATGCCGTGCGCCTGGATTCCGCTGTCCTGCAACGGGTCCGGGCCCACGTGCTTCGACAACACCCACACAACCTCGCCGTCGATGCAGCGCGAAACACCCTGGCCGAGACGGCGCTGCGCTCCGTGGGGCATCCCGAACGTGAGGAGTTCCTCGGGCGGTTCGCCGACCACCTTGACGTCGAGGCGTTCCTGGCGGCGTGGTGGCCGCAGGTGGACCCGCGGGAGGTGCTGCTCTGGCTGGCCGACCGCGAGCGGCTGGACGTCTGCGCCGCTGGCCTGCTCAGCCGCGAGGAGACCGATGCAGTGCACAGGTCGCTGCTGACGGCGTTGGAGACCGGAACGTGGTCGATCGCCGATGTCGCCCTCGTCGACGAGTTGTCCGTGCGATTGGGGCCGGTGCAGGAGCAGCCGGCCGAGGAGCGCGGGTTCTATGAGATCGAGAACCTCGACGAGCTCCTCGAAGGGGCCACGGGAGGTGCGCTGCGACCGGAGCTCGTGGAGCCGGCATACGAGACCACCCCCCATGACCCGCGGGAGCGGCTCCTGGCCGGGCGGATCGAGCGGACGCCGGACTACGCGCACGTCCTGGTCGACGAGGCGCAGGATCTGTCGCCGATGCAGTGGCGAATGCTCGGGCGGCGGGGGCGTCATGCCTCCTGGACCGTCGTCGGCGACGCTGCGCAGAGCGCGTGGCCCGACCCGGCGGAGTCGTTGACCGCGCGAGCCGACGCGTGGGGCGGGCAGGAACACCGGCTGTTCCACATGGGCACGAACTACCGCAACGCCCGCGAGATCTTCGACTACGCTGCGGCGGTCGTGCGCACCGAGGTGCCCGACGCGGACATCCCCGAGGCGGTGCGGGAGACCGGCATACCGCCGCGTGAGGGAAGTCTCGGGGAGTTGGCGGTGGACGCGGTCGCAGCCGAGGTGGCGCGACTCGGGGAGGATGTCGACGGCACCATCGCGGTCATCACCCCCCGCCGGTATGCCGCAGCACTCGCCGGGCTGGACGGCTCGGCCCAGGGGCGAGTGCGCGTGTTGGACCCGTTGTCGACCAAGGGTCTGGAGTGGGACGCGACGGTCGTCGTCGATCCCGACGAGATCGTGCGGGAGTCTCCTGGCGGCATACGCACTCTTTATGTCGTTTTGACCAGAGCGGCGCATCGGATGTCGGTGTTGCGCTCCCAGTGATGCGGTGAGCGTCATTGCCTGGTGGGCGGGCGCTGCGTTTCACGACGGGTGACAAGCAGTGGGCTTGGTGGGCGATTTGTCTCACCCATTCGGACGAGGTTCTGATCACGCTGTGGTAACGGGCGCCGGGGATTTCCCGGGATCCCCTGACGGCTCACTCGGTCGGCCGTAGCTTTATCGGTGCTAGCCAGTGGCGGGGGTCTCTGGCTGGCCATCGGGCGATGCCTCCCTCGCCTGAACCGACGACGCGAACGGGTTCGTCATGACTGCCTCCGCCCTGTCCTCTCGTGGATCCTTCCGCCAGCGCCTCGGGATGATCGCGGGCGCTTCGCTCGTGATCCCTCTGGCATTCATCGCGGTCACCACCCCACAGGTCTCCGCTGCGACCGTCGCATCGGTCACGACCAACTTCGAGATCGATGGCGACGACGCCGGGGTGTGGGATTGGGAGGGGGTGCTCGGCAACAACGCGACCACCTATGGCCCGTATCCAGCAGGGACACCGACCTCGTCCGGGATCATCGCCGAGACCCACGCCCTGGATGCATGCACTGGCGGGACAGTGACCACGCCCGACACGCGATTCAAGCCGGGGACTCAACTCAATGACCTCTTGTGGCCGATCGTCGACGGTGGGCCAGACAAGAACGACGACCTCTGCCGTGCGGCGGTGGCCTACGAGGTCGTGAACGTCAGCGGTCAGTACCACACGATCCTCTACATGGGCTGGGACCGCGCCTACGAAGCAACCGGGCAGGCGCAGCTCTACCTCATGCTCAACGACGCGACGGGACGCAAGCACCTCGTCAACTACCACTTCGATCCCAGCTCGGGACTCATCGAGGTGCTCCTCTACACGTGGGATGGGAGCGCCTGGCAGCCGGGTGCCACGCTGGTGTACGAAGCGGCATTCGGCAAGACCAGTTTGGTTCCAGCCGGCGCCACCGCGAACAACGGTACGTTCGGAGAGTTGGCCGTAGACCTCACCGAGTCGGGTCTCCTGCCCGAGGCGAGTTGTGACAGCTTGACGACGGGCTGGGCCTTGAGCCGCAACGGCAACGCCAACTCCGAGGCCGGGCTCGCCGATGTCGTGCAGCCGGCGCCACTCACCCTGAACACCTGCCAGCAACTCCTCGTGACCAAGCAGACCGTTGGCGCTGTGCCGTCCACGACGACGTTCGACTACAGCGTCACCCAGGTCGACTCGCACTCGATCGGGCACACCACCGGCACTAACCCTCTGACGGTCACGAGCAGCACGGGCGCAACGGTCACGCCGACCTATACGACTGGTGCAGCCAACGATGCGACCGGCGTCATGCAGATCGACGCCGCGATTCATGCCGGCGAGACTCAGACCTACACCAACGTGGTGGCAGAGCCGGACTACGTCATCGAGGAGTTGACCGCCAACCTTCCGACCGGGGTTCGGCTCTGGGACCTGTCCTGTAGGACCTACGACCCCATCGTCGGAGCACCGGTGACCTTCGACCTCGTCGTTGACGGCGTGGCCCAGGAGGGTGCGTTCTTCCCGATCGCCGCAGCCACGATCCCCGGGGCCATCCCGGCTCATTGCACCCTGGTCAACCAGGCGACGTCACTGACGCTGAACAAGTCCGTGATCAACGACAGCGGCGGAACGGCCAAGGGCACCGAGTTCACGCTCACGGCGACGCTCGGGGCCACCGTGGCGCTGACCGGCACCGACCCAGACCCGACCACCACCACGACCGGTCTCAGCTCCCTCGTGGCGGCCGGGACCTACACCCTCTCCGAGTCCGGCGGACCGACGGGGTACATCGCGTCCTCGTGGACCTGCGTGGTCACGGCGGCCGACGGCACGGTCGGCAGCCCACTGGTCGGAGTCAGCTCTGTCACGATCCCCGACTTCGGTAGCGCGAACTGCACGATCACCAATGACGACCCGCCGTCGCTCGCTTGGACCAAGATCGACTCCCACACCGGCGCCGCCCTTGGGGGCACGACCTGGAAGCTGGTCGGGCCGTCGACCGACCTCACCGTGGCCGATTGCGTAACCGCGCCTTGTGCTGGTCCCGACATGGACCCGGACCCGGGTGAGTTCCTCGTCCTGGGGCTGCTGCAGGGTGACTACAGCATGACTGAAGTCGGCGCGCCCGCCGGCTACCGCATCAACACGACCACCTATGTGGTGAGCATCGAGTCCAACCGGGCCACCACGTTCACCCCCGGTATCGCCAACGTCCCCACGTCGGTCTCTTGGACGAAGGTCGGCCCGGACGGCAACCCGTTGGGCGGCACCTCCTGGTCGATCGTGCCCGCCGAGGGAGCCTCGATCACCGTTGACGACTGTGTGGCAGCGCCGTGCGCCGGCCGGGACATGGACCCGCTCGCGGGCGCGTTCCTCGTCTACTACCTGTCCGCCGGGAGCTACACGCTCGTCGAGACGGCGGTCCCGGCTGGCTACTACCTCGACCCGACCGAGCACCCCTTCACGGTTGACCCGTCGGTCCAGGGGACTATCCAGGTAACCGAGGGCGCGATCACCAACAAGCTTGTCGTGGCGACCTGGCAGAAGGTGGACGAGTTCGACCACGAACTCCTGCTGGCGGGTTCGTCGTGGGAGCTCTACGGCCCCGACGGCCAGTTCATCATCGTCACCGACTGCGTTGCCGCGTCGGCCGAAGAATGTGCGGGCCCGGACGTCGACCCAGCGGCGGGTGCATTCGCCGTCCTCGGTCTCGCCCCCGGCGACTGGACGCTCATTGAGCGGGACCCCCCGGTCGGGTATCTCATCATCGCGGACCCGATCACCCTGACCATCAGCTCAGGCCAGGAGGTCTTCGACTTCGGAGCCATCGAGAACTACCAAAACGGCCGGATGACGTGGGTCAAGAAGGACGACGCGGGAGCGATCCTTGGCGGCGCCACCTTCGAGATCTGCGAGAACATCGCCGAGGGCTACTGCTTCACCGTCGAGGACTACACCGGTCAGCCGGGCTACGAGGGGTGGGACGAGGACGAGCGTCCCGGCTACTTCCACGTCGCCGACTTGATCTTCGGTGACTACACCCTCACCGAGATCTCCGCTCCGGACGGTTACCTCATCGACGAGACGGTCCACGAGGTCACGGTCGCTGCCTCAGCCGATCCGGCCGACGCCGGAGTCTTCGTCAACATCAAGAAGGTCTACGGGCTGACTCTCACCAAGGCGGCATACGAAGCCGCCGGCGAGGGCTTGGCGCTGACCGACGGCACGGTCGACTTCGGTGACAGCGTGTCCTACCTGCTCGAGGTCACCGCGACCGGCAACGCTCCGCAGGCCAACGTCACGGTCACGGATACGTTGCCCGTTGGCGTCACCTACGTCGATGGCAGCGCAACCTGCCTTGAGGAGGTCGCGTCCTGCACGGCCACCTACGACGCGGCGACACGCACGGTGACCATGGTCGTCGCAGAGATGCTGCCGGGCACGTCCGTCTTCCTCGTCTTCGACGTCAACGTCGACGCGGCCCCCGAGGTTGCGCCCGGCACGACCTACTCATGGCAGGGCGACAACGTCGGCGCCGCCATGTCGACCGAGACGACGACGAGGGTGACCTCCAACATCGTCACGGTGAAGGCGTCCAAGACCGTGCTGCCGGCCACCGGTAGCGAGTCCGGCCCGCTCGTGCTCTTCGGTCTGCTGGCCATCCTCCTGGGTGGCGTGCTGGTCGTCCTGACCCGGCGTCGCGAGAAGCACACCACCCGCTGATCCAGCGGAACGCCAAGGGGCCGGGTCCACGTGACCCGGCCCCTTGCGCTGTGCTCACGTGCGCGGACTCACCCGTATGCCGTGCCCCAGGCGAGCGGCATCCGTCGTGGGTCAGTCCTCGCCGAGCAGGTCGTGGCGGACGATGATGGCGTCGCGGCCGGGACCGACGCCGATCGCGGACACCCGGGCACCGATGAGCTCCTCGACGCGCAAGACGTAGGCCTGGGCGTTGGCGGGCAGCTCCTCGAAGGTGCGACACCCGGTGATGTCCTCCCACCAGCCGGGCATCGTCTCGTAGATCGGCTTGGCGTGGTGGAAGTCGCTCTGGTTGACCGGCATCTCATCGTGCCGGACCCCGTCGACGTCGTAGGCGACGCAGATCGGCACCTCGTCCAGGCCGGTGAGCACGTCGAGCTTGGTCACAACGAAGTCGGTGACCCCGTTGATGCGGGTGGCGTAGCGGCCGATCACCGTGTCCATCCAGCCGCAGCGGCGGGGGCGGCCGGTCGTCGTGCCGTATTCGGTGCCGACCTTGCGCAGGAACTCGCCGTTGGCGTCAAACAACTCGGTGGGGAAAGGCCCCTCCCCCACGCGCGTCGTGTAAGCCTTGAGGATCGCGATGACCCGCGCCACCCGGGTGGGCGGGATGCCCGATCCGGTGCAGGCCCCGCCGGCGGTCGCGTTGGACGAGGTGACAAACGGATAGGTCCCGAAGTCGACGTCGAGCAGCGTCGCCTGACCGGCTTCGAGCAGCACCGTCTCGCCCCGGTCGAGCGCTTCCTTGAGGACCAACGACGTGTCACGGACCATGGGAGCCAGGCGGGCGGCATACGACTCGAGCTCGGTGACCACGTCGGCGGCCGAGATCGCGCGCCGGTTGTAGATCTTGGCGAGCACCTGGTTCTTGAACCGCAGCGCGGCCTCGACCTTCTGCTCGAGGATGTGCCGGTCGAAGAGGTCCTGGACGCGAATCCCGGTGCGAGACATCTTGTCCGCGTAGGTCGGGCCGATGCCGCGGCCGGTGGTGCCAATCTTGCGCGCGCCGAGGAAGCGCTCGGTGACCTTGTCGAGGACCCGGTTGTAGGGCGTGATGATGTGCGCGTCGGCGCTGACGATGAGCTTGGACGTGTCGACGCCGCGAGCGTTGAGCCCATCGATCTCGCGGAAGAGCACCTCCAGGTCGATCACGACCCCGTTGCCGATGACGGGCGTGCACGTCGGGGAGAGGATGCCCGAGGGGAGCAGGTGCAGGGCGTATTTCTGGGCGCCGCCGTCGGGTTGCTCGATGACGACCGTGTGGCCGGCGTTGTTGCCGCCGTTGAACTTCACGACGTAGTCGACGCGGCGGCCGAGCAGGTCGGTGGCCTTCCCCTTGCCTTCGTCGCCCCACTGGGCACCGACGAGGACGACTGCGGGCATGCGCGGGTCCTTCCCTTCGCGAGGTGGTCGCCGAGGCGACGTCCCAGGCTACCGGGGCCAGGTGCCACGCAGGTCAGATCGTCCGTATGCCGTGCAGCCAGCCCCCGCCCGGCGGCGGTCTCTGCCGGTGCGGGCGGCATACTGCCGGGATGAGGTGGTGGCCGGAAGAGCCCGCGGTCACGGCGTGGGAGCCAGTGGAGGACTCGGGCTTGCGGACCCGGGTCCAGGCGGTGCTCCCCGTCGATCGGGCGCCGCTCATCCTCGTCGACGGCCGCAGCGGCGGCGGGAAGTCGACCTTCGCGGGCCGGTTGGCCGGGCTGGTGGACGCCACGGTGGTGCACACTGACGACATCGCCTGGCATCACCACCCGATCGACTGGGCCGACCTACTCGTCGGCGGCGTTCTTGAGCCGTGGCGGCGCGGCGATCCAGTGGTCTTCCGGCCGCCGGCGTGGGTCGCCAGGGACCGGCCCGGAGCGATCGAGGTGCCCGCGGGTCGCTTCCTGGTCGTCGAAGGTGTCGGAGCGAGTCGGGCCGAGTTGGCCGCCCACGCCGATCTCGTTGTCTGGGTCCAGTCCGACCCCACCGAGGCTCGGGGGCGGGGCCTGGCCAGGGACGTCGTGCTGGGTCGGAGTCCGGAGCAGGCCGAGGCGTTCTGGGACGAGTGGGCCCGGTCCGAGGACCCGTTCATCGCCGCGGACCGGCCGTGGACGCGAGCCCGGCTCATTGTCAACGGCACTCCGCCGCAACGGGATCCGAGCGACACGGACGTCACGTGGGTCGCCGACGGCCCGCTCGACTGATCAGCCGGCGGCCTGGTGTTCGGGGCAGTCCAGTCGCAGCGCGGTGTCCGGCAAGTCGGCCCCGAGCAGCTCGCAGCGGGCGACCCCTGGGGAATCGGCCCGGCCCGTCGAGGCCGTTGCTGCCGCCGAACGGCCGCGCTCGCCGGAACCCGTGGGCGGCCGGAAGAACCGGCAGGTGAGGCACATCCTGGCCCGCGGCACGAGCCCGTCGGCCTGCAGCCCGGCGAGCAACGCAAGCAGCCCTGCCAGCACAGACCCCTGGTCGCCCAACGGGAGAGTCGCGAGGTGGTGGGTGACCGGCATACCCCAGGACGCGACACGACCGGCCACGGACTGGCCGTCCGCAGTGATCTGCAGGAGGCGACCGCGACCGTCGTGCGGATCGGGCGCGACGACCACGAGGCCCTTGCCCTCCAACGCCCGCACGGCGTCGGTCACGGTGGCGCGGGTGACCCCGAGCCGACCTGCGAGCTCGGACGGCCGCACGGCCGCGGCCGTCACGAGCCCGAGGATGCGCACCTGGATGGGACTCAGTCCCTGGGCGGTCGAGACCTGCTGGAGGAGGACCCGCTGCACCTGGCTGAGCCGCTCCAAGGCGTCGGTGATCGTCGCGGAGGGATCGCCTGCTACCACTGCCCGTCCGCGACGTAGGGCTGGGTCCACAGCGCCACGCTGAGCACGACCGCCTTGAGCCACGCGCCCATCATGGCGTCGACGTTGTCGTCCGCGGTAGCGCGACCCTCCAGGAACGGACGGACCGTCACCGTGATCGGCACGATGAGCGCGATGAGGTCGCGCATCGGCACGTATGCCGTGGAGTCAGCCCCGTCCGTGGTGTTCTTGGCGGCCCGGGCGTGACGGCGGCCGATCTCGTGCTGGTAGGCCAGCCAGTCGTCGCCGTAGTCGGCGGCGCAGGTGTCGCGGACCCACTGCCCGAAGCGGGCACGGACCTTGTCGAGGTAGTCGACGATCGGGGCACCGGACGGGTTGCTGAACTGCGCAAGCAGGTGGGGCTGGCTGCCGACGAAGCCATACCAAACATCGAGCAGGGCCTCGATCTGGTCGTCGAGCAGCTCGCCGGCGCGGCGCAGGGCGGCGCGATCGTCGTCGCCGAACAGGACGCTCGCGCGCAGCTGCCCGAGCTCGGCGCCGGACACGGCTCCCTCTGCGGCGTGTGCGGAGTGGCCCATGGTGTACCCGTGGATGTGCGTCATGCCTGGTCCTCCTGGCTCGGTTTTTGATGAGGAATCCTTACTATGCGCCAGGGAGAGTCAATTGTCCAGGCCCCGGCACCAGGCCCTCTCAGGTCAGGGGCTCACCCAGAGGTCGCGAGGGGCGTTGCCCCGGGGCCTTGCGCCGTGCCCGAGTCGGCGGGACCGTGGGGCATGAGCACCCCCGCGCAACCCGCTACCTCACTCGACTGGGCCGGGATCGTCGCCGACCTCAACCGACTCGTCCGCCTCAAGACCACGCCCGTCGGACTGTCCCGGTTTGCCACTCTCGCCGACATGGAGGCGGTGCCGCGGCTGCGGCGGCCGGACGGCATACACACCTTTGACCAGGTGGTCGCGATGGCGACGCGCCTGGGGTGGACCGTCGGCGCGACCGCCGCGGACTTCGTCCAGAAGCAGTGCTCGGCCGTCCTCGGGTTGATCCCGCGCGACGAGGAATGGCTTGCTGGAAGGGAATTGGCGGGCGTGTGGTTCGCCACGATCGAAGACTCCGCCGCCCACCAGCGCTCCATGGACACCGCCCCGTATGCCGCCCACGCCGGCGTCGTCGTCTCCCCCCTGACGTCGGGACGGCTCGACCCGCCGGATGTTGTGCTCATCTATGCGACGCCGGGACAGATGGTCCTGATGATCAACGGGCTGCAATGGTCGGGCTATCGCAAGCTGACGATGGGCTCAGTCGGCGAGTCGGCGTGTGCCGACTCGTGGGGCCGAGCGCTGGCCACGGGCGAGCCGTCGGTGTCGATCCCCTGTTACGCCGAGCGGCGCTATGGCGGGGTGGCCGACGACGAGTTGCTCATGGCAACGCCGCCGCAGTTCCTGCCGACGATGATCGCGGGGTTGGAGGCGTTGTCCCGCAACGGTCTTCGCTATCCCATCGCGCCCTACGGCATACAGAGCGACGCCCGGGCGGGACTCGCGCGCAGCTACGGCGGTTGACGGGCCTACGCACCCAGCGGGTGTAAGGTGTAAGAGGTCAGGGTGTAAGGTGTAACCATGGCGCTCAACATCAAAAACGAGCGGGTATGCCGCCTGGCCAAGGAAGCTGCCGAACGCACCGGCCGCACCCAGGTCAGCGTGCTCGAGGAGGCGCTTGAGCACTACCTGGCCGAGCTCGCCTCGGCCGAGGCCGCCCGGGAGCGTGAGGTCAAGGACCGTCTGGACCGCGTGCAGCAGATCGTCGCTGAGTTCAATGAGGGCCTGACGGACGAGGATCGCGCGGCCATCCGACGCTACCTGGACGAGGAGATGTACGACGAGGACGGCCTGCCCCGATGATCGTCGACACCTCTGCAGTGGTGGCGATCTTGCTCCGGGAGCCGCCTCACGAACGCATGCTCGCTTGCCTCGACGGGGCAGAAAGCCGGTTGATGTCGGCCGGGAGCATGATCGAGCTCCAGATCGTTGCCATTCGTCGGCGCGGACCGTCGGGGTGCGATCAGGTCGTCCGGCTCGTTTCGGCACTGGACATTGCCGTCGCCCCCGTCACACCGGCCCAGGCGCTGACCGCCGGCGAGGCCTTTACCCGATTCGGGCCCGGATCGGGCAGCAAGGCGCGGCTCAACTTCGGCGACTGTTTCGCCTACGCGCTAGCGGCCGAGACCGGCGAGCCGCTGCTATTCGTCGGCGACGCTTTCACGCACACCGACATCACCCCGGCGCTCAGCTAACCGCCAGCTCACCCGGTCAGAAGACCGGGGTCAGAAGCCGAGCGCGTCGGCGGCCTCACGGGACGAGTCGCGCAGGAAGGTCCCGCACCGGGCTTCCTCCTCGGTCTCCCCGATAACGCGAGCGGCGCGCGCCAGCGCGGCCAGCGCCCGCAGGAACCCCCGGTTGGGCTCGTGCGCCCACGGGATCGGCCCCTGCCCTCGCCACCCGGCCCGCCGCAACGAGTCCAGTCCGCGGTGGTAGCCCGTGCGCGCATACGCGTATGCCGCGACCGGTTGGTCGGCGTCGAGCGACGCCTCGGCCAGCAGCGCCCAGGCCAACGACGACGCAGGGTATGCCGCGGCCACCGACTCGAGGGCCGCGAACGGCATACCGTCAGCGGCGCTTCCCGCATGGTCTGGCGACCCGTGGCCGGGCCCCTCACGGAGCCCGGCCACGACGTCAGCCGCAGGGTCGACCGGCAGGTGAGTCTGCGGCATACCCAACAGGTTGTCGGTCACCCTCAGGCCTGGTGCGTTCCGGCCGAACGCAGGTCCTGGCAGGCGCGGACGACGCGGGCGGCCATGGCAGCCTCGGCCTCCTTGCCCCAGGCACGCGGGTCGTACTGCTTCTTGTTGCCGACCTCGCCGTCGACCTTGAGGACGCCGTCGTAGTTCTTCAGCATCCAGGAGGCGACCGGGCGGGTGAAGGCGTACTGCGTGTCCGTGTCGACGTTCATCTTGATGACGCCGAAGTCGACCGCGTCCGAGATCTCCTGCGGGAGCGAGCCGGAGCCGCCGTGGAAGACCAGGTCAAGCGGCTTGCTGCCGGCCGCGAGGCCCTTGGCCGCGACGACCGCGTCCTGGCACTGGCGCAGGATCTCGGGGCGCAGCTTGACGTTGCCCGGCTTGTAGACGCCGTGCACGTTGCCGAAGGTGAGAGCCGCCATGTAGCGGCCGTTCTCGCCCAGGCCCAGCGCCTCGACCGTCGCGAGGGCGTCCTCGGGGGTCGTGTAGAGCTGCTCGTTGATCTCGTTGGCGACGCCATCCTCCTCGCCACCGACGACACCGATCTCGACCTCGAGGATGATGTGGGCGGCCTTGGCCAGGGCCAGCAGGTCCTGCGCGATGGTGAGGTTCTCGCCGAGCGGCACGGCCGAGCCGTCCCACATGTGCGACTGGAACAGCGGCGCGCGGCCGGCCTTGACCCGCTCGGCCGAAATTGCCAGGAGCGGACGGACGAAGCCGTCGAGCTTGTCCTTCGGGCAGTGGTCGGTGTGCAGGGCGATGTTGACCGAGTAGTTCTTGGCGACCTCTTCGGCGAAGGCGGCGAGCGCGCAGGCGCCGGTCACCATGTTCTTGATGTTGGAGCCCGACCCGAACTCGGCGCCACCGGTGGAGACCTGGATGATGCCGTCGGACCCGGCCTCGGCGAAGCCGCGGATGGCCGCGTTGATGGTCTGGCTGGAGGTGATGTTGATCGCCGGGTATGCGAAGGAACCAGCCTTCGCGCGGTCGAGCATGTCGGCGTAGACCTCGGGTGTTGCGATGGGCATGGCGTCTCCTCAGGCGCTGGGCGGTCGGTTCGCCCCCATCCTTCCACTTCCCCGCGTCACACCGAAAAGGCTGCGGACGATGGACTTTTCCGGTCGGCTCACGTTCACGGGTCGTTCACTTCGCACGTCTCGTATGCCGCCTCCGGGCGAGGGCGACCGCCTGCCGGAAGGCGACGACTTAGGCCAGGACGGCCCGGCGAGCAGCGAGGTGGGCTCGCTCGGCATCGTTGGCGCACAACGAGATCGCCAGATCGTATGCCGCCCGCGCCTCGTCGTTGCGCCCGGCCCGCATGAGGAGCTCGGCCCGGATGGCCGGCAGTCGGTGTGAGCGAGGCAACCCCGCTGCCAAGCCTTCCAACAAGGACAGGCCGGCCTCAGCACCCTCGGCCTCGGCTACCGCCACCGCCCGAGCCAGCCGAACGGCGGGAGACGGCGCGAGTCGTTCGAGGGCGGCATACAGGGTGGCGATGCGGGGCCAGTCGGTGGCCGCAGCCGAGGCGGCGCGGGCGTGTTCGGCGGCGATGAGCGCTTGGAGGAGGAACTCGGTCGCCCGGGCATCGAGAGTGACGGATCCATCGGTGAGCCGCCCCAACAGGTCGAGGGCCTCAGCGATCTCGTTGTGGTGCCAACGCGCCCGATCCTGCTCGGGCAACAGGACCACCAAGCCTGCGGCGTCGACGCGGGCGTCGCGTCGGGAGTGCTGCAGGAGCATGAGAGCCAGGAGCGCGTCGAGCAGCGTGCCTGCGGTTGGGGGCTGGGCGGCATACCCCTGGAGCAGTTGACGGAGCAGGCGGGTGAGCCGGATGGCCTCGCCTGCGAGTTCGGCACGGACGACATCGGGCCCGGAGCCCGGCGCGTAGCCAGCGGTGAACGCGAGGTAGGCCACCGTCGCGACGACGTCGATCCGTTCGGCGAGCCGCTCGGGTGTCGGCAGGGCGAAGGGAACCCCGGCCAGCGCGAGCTTCTTGCGGGCGCGGGTGAGCCGGGCGGCCATGGTCGGCTCGGCGACGAGGAAGAGCCGGGCCAGGTCGGCGGTCGACACCCCGAGCACGAGGCGCAGGGTGAGCGCGGCAGCGGCCTCCGAAGCCAGAGCGGGGTGGGCGCACAGGAAGACCAGGCGCAGCCGCTCGTCCGCTAGGGCAGCGGGGCTGTCACCGGCGTCGGCCATGGCTCGTTGTGCCTCCTCCTGAATGCGCGCATCGACGACGAGCAGGGGCTCCTTGCGCGCGGCGACGGCTTCGGCGCGGATCCGGTCGATGGCCCGACGGCGCGCTGCGGTGAGCAGCCACGCAGCCGGGTTGGCCGGTATGCCGTCGCGCGGCCAGGTCCGCGTCGCCGCCTCGAAGGCGTCTGCGAGCGCGTCCTCGGCCAGGTCGAGCCGACGGAACTGGCCGACGAGCAGAGCCAACAGGCGGCCCCACTCGTCGCGCCAGATCCGGTCGAGGTCGGCCGTCATCTGCAGGTGCGCTCCTGAGTCGTCAGGCGGGGACACTCACGTCGATGCACGGCCGGATCTCAAGGCTGTAGCCCTTCGGCAGCAGTCGGCACCAGTCGGTCAGCGTGTCGAGGTCCGGGGCATCGATGAGGTAGAAGCCTCCGATGATCTCAGCCGTCTCCGCGAACGGCCCGTCGGTAAGGGTGGGCTGACCGTCCTTGTGCCGCAACGTCGTTGCCGCCTCGGGGTCGGCGAGTGCTTCTCCGGCCAGCATGCCCGAGCCGACCGCCCGGTGGAAGTCACCGTGTTGGCGCATGGCGTCGGCCTGCTCGTCAGCCGTCATCTCGTGCCATCCGGTGGGTGAGTGAGCGATGAGAACGAAGTACTTCATGAACGTGGTCCTTCCTGGGACGGATCGGTGCTCTCGGCCGGGCCGGAGTGGTCGACGGTCGGACGGATCTCGATGGTGGACTCGACGCTGCCGAGGATCCGGCAACAGTCGACGAGATCGTCCAGATCGTTGGACTGGACGAGGTAGAAGCCGGTGAGTTGCTCAGCCACTTCCGCATACGGGCCGTCGCTGACGATGCCGTGGCGCAGGGTGCGCGCGGTCCGAGAGTGCTGCAGCTCGGCGCCGCCCACGATCGTGTGCCCGCGGGCGGCGAGCTCGCCCGCGAACTGGTCGTGGACGGCATACCCCTGCTGCTTGGCCTCGGCGGAGGTGGCCGCCCAGGCGTCCTCGTCGCCGGGGAGGAGGATGACGTAGGTCGTCATGTCAGGCTCCCCCTTCCGCGTCGGGGGCATCCCCGGAGATGTCGTCGTCATCCTCGGCGAGCTTGCGCAGCTCGATGAAGTCGCCGGTGCTCGCGAGCTGGGCGCAGCAGCGGACGAGGCCATCGCTGTCGCCGGTCTCGATGAGGTAGAAGCCGGCGATCTGCTCGGCGGTTTCGGCGAACGGGCCCTCGGTGATGGTCGTGCCACCGTGACCGTCCGGGCGCATTGCCAACGCCTGCGCCGAGGGGGTGAGCGGGCTGGCGACGACGACCACGTGGCCGCCCTCACGCAGCTCTCGGTTGAAGCGCTGGTGGGCGCGCATCCCCTTCTCATGTTCCTCGGGTGGCAATGCTGCCCACTCCGCCTCCGGGGCGGGCAGCAGGACGAGATATCGGCTCACGGCGCTCCTTGGGTCGGTGAGCCCGGCGGGCTCGCTCACCAGGATGACGGCCGACGTCCCCCCACATCGACACCGCCGAGATTGACTTTGCGTGCAGGACACGCCGAGCCGAACGGTCCCAACGTCAATCTCGGCGGGAGGGGAGGTCATGGCCGAGAAGAACCAGAGGGGTCAGGGCGAGATAACGGTCCCGGCCGTCGAGACGGAGGTGTCACGGGCGCTGGTCGAAGACGTGGCGGCGGACCCAGGCGTGCATGGCGATCGCGGCGGCGGCGCCTGCGTTGATCGAGCGGGTCGAGCCGAACTGTTCGATGTGCAGGACCACGCGGCATACCTGCTGCATGGCCGGGGTGAGCCCCGGGCCCTCTTGCCCGAAGACGAGCACGCACGCGCGCGGCAGGTCGTAGGTCTCCAGCGCGACTGAGCCGGGCACGTTGTCGATCCCGATGAGAGGTATGCCGCCCGCGACCGACCATGCGTCGCCGTCACCAGCGGCTGGCGGAGCCTTCGTGGAGTGTTGGCCACCCCCTGCTGTGGGCAACACTCCACGAACGGCCGGGTAGCCCGGGTCTTGGTCGGCGGCCCACGCGGCCAGTGCGGCAGCGTCGGCGTGGTGATGCTCGTGCTGGTAGCGGTCGGTGACCATTGCGCCTCGGCGGTTCCACCGACGCCGACCGACGATGTGGAACGCGGCCGCGTTGAAGGCGTTGGCCGTGCGGATCACCGAGCCGATGTTGAAGTCGTGGCCCCAGTTCTCGACGGCCACGTGGAAGGGATGCCTCCGGGTGTCCAGGTCGGCGACGATCGCGTCGTGCCGCCAATAGCGATATCGGTCAGCGACATTGCGGCGGTCGCCCTCGGCGAGCAGCACCGGATCCCAGTGGTCACCGGAAAGCGGCGGGCCGGCATACGGACCGACGCCGATGCCGTCTCCGACGCCGATGCTGTCTCCGACGTCTACGCCAAGACCGTCACCGATGGCGTCAACGATGGTGCTGCCGACTCCGCGCGTTCGATCCACGCCACCGGGCCTCGGGTCCACGCGCTCACCCTAACGGCCCAACGCGACCGCGCTCGGTCGGCTCGGTGCAGCCACCTTGACGTTCGCGAGACGCTCGGCATCCACCAGCAACCCCTGACCCTTACCTTCGCGTTACGCAAATTTGCACTATGTGCACTATTGCTGAACACTTGGCCAATCCCCGTCCAAGGAGTCCTGGTGTCTCATCTGCTCGCCCGTCTGGCCAACCGCTCAGCCGACCGACCCTTCATCGCCATCCTCGGAGTGCTGTTGGCCCTCACCGCGGTCACCGCGTTCGTTGTCATCGGAACGCCTCGGCTTTCGGCATCGATGACCATCGATGACCTGCCCGCTCAGACCGTCCTGGACGACATCGGCCTGCGCATCCCGAGGGCAAGCGGCAGCCAGGGGTCGATCATCGTCTCAGCGCCAGAAGGCCGACGGCTGGACGGGGGCTCCGAGGCGGCAGCCCTTATCGACGGCATTTCGCGCCTCACCGCGACGGGTGTCGTCGTCGACCGCGGGGCAGCCGCCCGGGAGCACGACCAGGAGATCCGAGACCGTGTCGCCGAACAGATTCGAGCCCGCGAAGGCGAGATCTTCGCCAAGGCCGACGAGCACGTCCGCGCTCGCGAGCCGCAGATCCGCGCGCAGGTGCGCTCGACGCTCGGCCCCACGGCACCGGCGGGGCAGGTCGACGCAGCGGTCGCCAGCGCGCTGGACCAAGCGCGGGAGACAGCCCGCACGGCGGCCGTGAAAGGAGCGACCGATCAGGCCCTCACCACGGCGCGCGCCCAAGCCGAGACCCTGACTTCGGGTCCCAGGCCCGCCGGCCAGCCGTTCGTCGTCGACGGCAAGCCCGTCCCCGGCGTGCGGCTTTCCTACGACGGCCGCACGGCGATGATCCCGGTCCTGCTCACCGGCCAACTGGCCGACCTGCCTGCCGACACGCCTGAAACGATCCTCGACGCCGTCTCCGAGGCGGTGACGCCCAACGGCCTCACGGCATACCTCAGCCAGTCGTTGGCGCCCAGCGAGCCGCCCCTTGGAGGCGGCGAGGTCCTCGGCATCGGCGTCGCCCTCCTCGTATTACTGCTCACCCTCGGCAGCATCGTCGCCGCCGGGCTGCCCATCGCCATCGCCGTCGCTGGCGTAGCGCTCGGTGTCGGGACGGCGGTCGGCCTATCACCGTGGATCGCCATGACGACCTCCACTCCAGCGCTCGGTCTGATGATCGGGTTGGCGGTAGGGATCGACTACAGCCTCCTCGTGGTCCACAAGCATCGTCGGCTCATCCTCGACCGGGGCCTGTCGGCCAGGGAAGCCATCCCTCTTGCCGTCGGGACGGCTGGTTCTGCTGTCGTCTTCGCAGGCGGCACCGTGGTCATCGCCGTTCTCGGGCTGCTCGTCCTGCGAATCGGTTTCGTCACGACGATGGCCCTCACCGCGGCCGCGACCGTGTCGATCGCCGTCGGCCTCACGGTCCTCGTCCTGCCCGCCCTGCTCGCCCTCGTCGGCGAGCGAATCGTGCCGCAGCGGGCCCGGCGCGCAGCGCACCGGGTCACCGCTCACGCCGACGGCGAGGGCACGGTGGGGCGGCGGTGGATTCGCGGCGTGACGGCTCGCCCGTGGGTGACGGCCGGGGCCGTCACTGTCCTGCTCGCCCTCCTGGCGATCCCTGCCGCCAGCCTGCGCCTGGGTATGCCGTCCGGCGCGACCGCTCAACCCGGCACCCCCCAGCGGCTGGCCTACGACGCGGTCGCCGACGGCTTCGGAGCGGGCGCCACGGGGCCGTTACTCGTGTCCGTGACCTCGACAGGAACCCCGGCCCCGGACGACATCGAGGGCTGGCTGCAGACCGTGGCCGACCTCGATGACGTGGCCAACGTGCAGCTGGTCGGCGCCACCGAGGACCGGACCTTCATCCTGCTCGGGGTCACGCCGGCGACCGGTCCCAGCGATCCGCAGACCGAGATCCTGGTCCACCAACTGCGCGAGCACGTCCGGTTGGACGGCGTCACCAGCGTGGGCGTCACCGGCTGGACCGCTCTCAACCTCGACCTGTCGGCATCCCTTGCGGCGGACGTGCCGATCTACGTCGGGATCGTCGTCGCGCTCTCGGTGGTCATCCTGGTGATCGCGTTTCGCTCGGTGCTGGTCCCTGTCGTGGCCACCGGCGGCTTCCTGCTCAGCATCGCCGCGACCATGGGCCTGGCCGTGCTCGTCTTCAGCGACGGGCGATTCACTGAGCTGGCGCGCCTGGACCGGCCCGGCCCGATCCTCAGCTTCCTGCCGATCATGGTGACCGGCATCCTCTACGGCTTGGCGATGGACTACCAGGTGTTCCTCACGAGTGCGGTGCGCGAACACCGCGCTCACGGCGCGACCCAGGCTGCCGCCGTCGACCTCGGCTTCCAACACGCGAGCCGCGTCGTCGTCGCGGCCGCAACGATCATGGTCGCGGTCTTCGGCGGCTTCGTCCTGTCCCACGACCCGACGATCATCCAGTTCGGCTTCGCCCTGTCCTCGGGCATCCTGCTGGATGCCTTCTTGGTCCGGATGGTCCTCATGCCGGCGGTCCTGCACGCCCTAGGGGACCGCTGCTGGGGGTTGCCCGCCTGGCTGGATCGTCTGCTGCCCCGCGTCGACATCGAAGGCGCGTCATTGGAAGCCGGCTCGGCGCACCCTGACCCGGGCGTGCCCGGTCACGAGCCGGCCGTGCCGAGTGCACAGCCGGCCGAGTCCCTACACTGAGCCCGATGGCAGGGTTGCGGGAAGACAAACGCGAGCGCACGCGACGTGAATTGGCGCGCACGGCATACGAATTGGTGACCGTCTACGGGCTCGACCAGGTGACCATCGAGCAGGTGGTCGACCGCATTCCGGTGTCCCGGCGCACGTTCTTCAACTACTTCTCATGCAAGGAGGAGGCGGTGGCGGCCGCCATCATGGACCGGGTCCGGGACGGCCTCGGCGCCTGGACACCAACGCCAGCGGCCGACGGCTTGATCAACCTGGTCCGCGAAATGGTCCACTATCAACTCGACAGCGGTGCGTTGCGGGCGGTCTTCGATGGGGCTGCGCTCGCCGTGGCACACCCTCACCTCGAGCCCTACTGGCGGGCCGCAGCCTGGGAGGCGTGGCAGGCTACCGGGACACGAGTGCGGGCCGAACTGCTCGCCCGGGCCGAGCGGCCGGCCGCAGAGCTCGGTCTGACTGATTCGTTGGACCTCACGGCGGTCATGGGGGCGTTGTATGCCACCGTGGTGTCCTGCGCAGCCACGTCCGCAGCCGACTCGGCACGCCCCAGGACGCCCGTAGCCCCTGGCCCCGTGGCCCCCACGGACGCCCTGGGCCCGATCATCGACCGGGTGCTCGACCGCCTCGGCACCGGCCTCAGGAGCGCACCCAGCCAGGCCAGCGAGGGCGCGTCTGCCGGTGAGGATTACTGAGGAGCCGGGCGGGCGGCATACCCTCGTCTGCTGTGACCCCTCCTGCTCTTGGTCCCGACTGGATGGACCCCGCGTGGCTGCTCGAACGATTCGGCGCCCAAATGTTCTGGGTGTCGTGCGCGATCGTGTTCATCGAGTGCGGCCTGCTCTTCCCGATCCTGCCCGGTGACTCGCTGCTGTTCTCGGTGGGGATGTTCATCAACCGCGCGGAGGCGGGGCAAGCCGGGATCCACATGTCGATCTGGCTGGCCTGCTTGCTGCTGTCGGCGTTCGCATTCGCCGGCAACGTCGTGGGATATGAGATCGGGCGGGCCGTGGGACCGGCGATCTTCCGGCGCAACGGCCGGTTCACCAAGAGGGAGTACTTCGACAAGACGCACGAGTTCTTCGAGCGCTATGGCAACAAGGCCCTGGTCATCGGACGGTTCGTGCCGATCGTCCGGACCTTCATCACGGTCGTCGCGGGCGCGGGTCAAATGGATCGGCGACGGTTCTTCACCTGGTCGTTCGTCGGGGCGGTGCTGTGGGCGACGGGAGTGACTTTGTTGGGCTACTTCCTCGGCGGAATCCCGTTCCTGCAGAAGAACATCGAGGCCGCACTCGTCGCGATCGTGCTCGTGTCCGTGCTGCCGATGGTGATCGAGTGGTTTCGCCACCGGGCGCGCGCGGGTCGGGCCGCGAGCCTCGGCGACTAAGCGGAGACACCGCCGGTTGGGCGGGTGGGCGCCCCGAGCGCACCCACCCGCCCGGCCGGTCACGCCTTCGCGGGCACGGCCCGTCGCCGCCGAAGGAGCAGCAGCTCCACGGCGAAGACGACGAGGAGGGACAGGCCCAACAACGGCATCGCGATGCCCAATGCGATGAGGGCCACGAGCAGCCACGGCCTGGCCCGCAGCGGCATCGCGCCACGCGGGGCGCCCAGGGAACCCTTCGGCCGGCGCCGCCACCACATGATCGGCCCGGTCACGCACAGGACGAGGATCGTGACGCAGAACAGGGCGCTGGCCACCAGGTTGAGGGAGCCGAACCGCTGACCCTCGTGCATGGCGATCGTTTGCGATACCACCTTGGCCACGGGCGAGTAGTCGGCGTAGGAATAGCGCCCGGCCACCGCGCTTGAGTATTGGTCGACGTGCACCACCCGCTCGAGCGTGGTGTCCGTGTATGCCGCTGTGCTGCGGTCGTGCCACATGTCGGCCAGGACCGAGAAGACGCCTTCCTTGTCACTCGGGTAAAGGACGAAGTAGGGGCCGGTCAAGCCGTCACGCATCGCGACGGACACGACCGAGTCGAGCGAAACCCGCCCCGCGACTCCCCCGGCTGCCTGGGTGGTGCCGTGATCCATCCCTGGCATGGGCCCCATCGCAGCACCGCTGGTGGGCAACGGGGCTGCGCCCTCGGCCCAGGGTGCCGGCGCCGAGGTGGTGCCTGCCGCGTCGAGTCTGTCGCCGAGCGTCGACGTGGCCCCCGGGTCCTCGCCCCACAGACTGAACCCGGAGCCGGTCACCAAGCTCTGGACCTTAGTGCCCCACAACCCCGTCCACGGAAGACCGGAGCCGACGAGAAGCAAGATCCAGACGCCGGTGATGACGCCGACCAAGCCGTGCCGGTGTCGCATCAGAGCACCCCGGGCGCCTGACGCGACGCGCCTCAACCGCCCGGTTCGCCCCTTGAAGAAGAGGTAGTAGCCCGTGAGGGTCATGACGATTCCCCAGCAGGCAGCGAGCTCGATGAGGCGGTCCCCGATGCTGCCGACCGTGAAGTCCGATCCCGTGATTGGATCGGTGAAGAGCCGGGTCTGGGCGATCTGGCCGAAGAGGATCATCCCGTGGATCTCGGTGGCCACGTTGCTCGGCAGCGACGCTGGATCCAGGTCCCCCGTGACGCTCGCGGTCCAGGGGTTGACGTAGACGGTGCGTGTCGAACCCTCAGCGGTGTCGATGGTGAACGCCGTGGTGCGATCTTCACCGCCGAACTGGACTGCGGTGATCGTTGCACCAGGATGCACAGCGAGAACTGCCGCCTCCTGGCTCGACGGTGACGCCGGCGCCCCGAACGCCGGGGGTGGCACGGTCATGACTCCGGGGTTGAAGGCGGGATCGATCTGCCACTTGAAGAGGATGACCAGACCTGTGACGGCGAGCATGGCAAAGACCGGAATGACGATGACGGACGCGTAGAAGTGCCAACGCCAGAAGGCTCGGAACAGTCCGCCGTTGCGGTCGGGTGAGGGCGATTCAGCCCGTTGGGGCGACACGGGCTTCGAGGAAACGAATTGATCAACTGTGCTGGACAAGACAAGACCTCCAGATGAGGAGAGGGGCGAGCACGCGATAGGCGTGGCTCGAACGACATGGAGGCGCACGGCATACAGGCCTGCCCGCGCGGGCGGACGGGACGGGAGGGCTATGCGCGAGGTCTGCGAAGTGGCGCAGGGAATCGGTGACCGACGTCGATGACTCGGGGGTCAGGGGTCGGTGAACGTCACCCCATCAGTGCGTCGGAGGGGCTCGTCCTGGGGCTGGAGCGAGGATGAAGCGCGCGGGGACAACCGTGTGCACTCCGAAGCCGTGCGCCGACCACGTCGATCCGGTGTCAAGGCGTGGAGTCGTCGGGATGACAAGCCGTTGCGCGAGTCGCCTGCCGAGTGCGTCGCTGAGTGCTTCGCCGCGAAACAACCACCAGGCCAGAGCCAGGGCGACGCCCAGGTGCGCGACCGTCATGATGGGCGACGTCTGCGGCACAGCTGCGGCACCGACAACCGGGGCGTGCTGATGGCCGGTCGTCACGGCGTGCGTCACGGGGGTCATCGACTCGGACGCGGCGAGGACCGAGTGCCCGATGACCTGGCCGATCGTCATCAGTGCTGCCATCGGAAGGAAGGAGGGCGCCCGATGACCGATCGCGAGCCGACCCGCGGCAGAGACCGCGATGATGCCCAGAGTCACCAGCGAGGACGGGGGGCTCCCATGCGCAACGACGTGCCCGCCGATCGTCACGCCTGTCGTGATCAAGGCAAACGCGGGGACCTGCAGCCCAACCGAAAGCCGTCGAGCGTCAAGGACATCGGCCAGGACCGGCTCGGCGCACGGCGCCGCCCGGTGCACGACGCCCCCGTTCACCACGCGGGCAATGTAGCGCCCGTCACACCGCCACGTCGAGTGATCCCAACAGATTCCCCCGTGCCCCGCGCCCCGCGGCAGGGGCCGATGCATGACGCCCACGGGACCACACACCCAATACCGGGGACGAACTGCGGATCCGGATGTCCGTGTGGTCTCGGTCCGACGGACTCGTTCAGCTCTGCGGGGTGGTCGGCGGTTGACCCCACGGCGACCCCGGCGCGGTCGGCGGAGGCGTCTGCGGGTATGCCGGTGCGTCCTGGACCGGAGCAGGCGCCGGAGCCGCGGGCGGCAACTGGGGCGAGCCAGCCGGGTCGAACGACACCTTCGGGGCCTCACGCTCGGCCGGTGCATCCAACTCGAAGTACTCCGCCTTGTGCACCCCGGCAGGGCCGGCCACGAAATTCGTCGGGATCGACTCGACCTTGGTGTTGAGCTCGCGGACGTTGGCGTTGTAGTAGCGACGTGCCGACGCGATCCGGTCCTCGGTCGCGCCGAGCTCAGCCTGCAGCGCGGAGAAGTTGGCGTTGGCCTTGAGGTCGGGATAGGCCTCGGCGACCGCGTTGAGCCGCACCAGTGCTTGGGTCAGCGCCGCCTCGGACTTGGCGGTGGCGGCCGGGCTCTGCCCACCGGCCATCGCCGCAGCCCGCGCCTGGGTGACGGCTTCGAGCGTGCCTCGCTCGTGGGCGGCATACCCCTTGACGGTCTCCACGAGGTTGCCGATGAGGTCGTGCCGCCGTTTGAGCTCGACGTCGATCTGGGCCCAGGCCTCCTCGACGAGGTTGCGGAGCTTGATGAGGCCGTTGTAGGCGCCGAAGAACCAGAGGATGAGCCCCAGGACGATGACGCCGAGGACGATGAGCGCGATGGTCATGCGAGGCTCCCTTGTTGTCGGTGCGTGCCGATCCTAAGCGAGACCGAGCTCCGCTAGCCCGTAGACGAAGCGATACTCGAGCCCGGCCTCCGCAAACACTCCCGCGGCTCCGGTGGCCCGATCGGCGATCGTTGCGACCGCGACGACCGTCGCGCCGGCCTCGCGGGCGGCGTTGGCGGCTTCCAGCGGCGAGGCTCCCGTGGTCGAGGTGTCCTCGACGATGAGCACGCGCCGCCCCGCGATCGAGGGGCCTTCGATGCGCTGTTGCAGCCCGTGGGCCTTGCCCGCTTTACGCACGACGAAGGCGTCAAGGCGTGCGCCCGTCGCCGCGGCTGCATGCAGCATCGAGGTCGCCACCGGGTCGGCCCCAAGAGTGAGCCCTCCGACGGCGTCGAAGGCCAGATCGCGGGTCAGGTCGCGCATGACCCGCCCGACGAGCGGGGCGGCCTCGCCGTCGAGGGTGATGCGGCGCAGATCGACGTAGTAGTCCGCCTCCCGACCCGACGACAGGGTCACCCGGCCGTGGACGATGGCCTTGGCCTTGACGATCTCCAGCAAGCGGGCGCGGTCGGCGGCGATGTCGGTCACGACCAGCCAGTATGCCGTGACCCTCGGCGTGGAGGTATTGGCGGCTGCCGGGACCGTCCAGTATTACCTCCACGCAGCGACAGATCACGTGGTCGGCCCGTCGGCGAAGTCGGCCTCGACGATGGCCCGGTCCTCGGGGTCGGCGATCTCGATCGCCCGGGCCGTCGCCCACGCCTGCGCGGCTTCGGTATGCCGCCCCAGCCCGGTCAGCCCGCGCGCTCGCAGCTCGTGGGCGTAGGCCAGGTCGAAGTCGCCCAGCCCATGCTCCTCGCACTGCGCCAGCGTCCGGTTGCCGTAGTCGAGCGCCTGGTCGGGCCGCCCCGACGCCAACCAGGCCTTCCCGATCAGGTAGCGCGCCCGTGCCTCGTTCGCCGGCGTCGCGCCGCGCGCCCGCTCCCAGTGGTATGCCGCGGCATACGCCCCGCGGACCAGACCCGTGATCCCTGCGGTGCCGACTTTCACTGCGTCCAACTGGGCCCACACGGCGTTGTTGATCTCGACCGCCTGGGCCCGGTGCCAGTCGGCGGTGATGTCGACGGCCGGGGCGGCCGGGGCGGCCGGAGCGGCGCCCGCCGCCTCCGCAACGTCCTCGGAAACCGGCGGGAGCGGCATACCCGTCTCGAGGAGGGTCTTGAGCCCGCCGAGCACCCAGTCCCAGCCCCGCGCGACGTTGGCCGCGGTGAGGGGGCTGCGGGCGAGGTCGCCGTGGACGACCCGCAACCGGGTCAGGCCCTCGCCGGCGCGGACCAGGGTCCATTCGACGCGGCTCGGCGGCTCGACCTCCAGCGCGGGGTCGTAGCGCACGTGCCAGGTCTGCACCAGCCGATGGGGCGGGTCGAACACCTCGATGGTTCCATCCACCGCGGTGCTCCCGTCAGGAAGGGCCGACAAGTAGGGCCGGCCCGGCAGGGGCGGCTCGGAGAATGCGGACCCGTAGAAGTATCGCCGGGTGAAGGCCGGGTCGATGATCGCGCGGAAGACCTCCTCCGGCTCGGCCTTGATGAAGAGTTGGTAGACCTGAGTGCTTGTCATGATGACTCCTTCGCATGGGGCGCAGGGATGCGTTCCAGGTCGGCCTTGAGCTCGACCAGCGTTTCCGCGTAGGGCTGGGCGAACCTGCCCACCCACCGGCCAGCGATCTGGGCGATGGGCACCGGGTTGAGGTAGTGCCGCTTCTCGCGGCCGACTTTCTCAGCCACGACGAGCCCGGCGTCCTCCAGCACGGCCAAGTGCTTCATGACGCCGAACCGGGTGAGGTGCGGGTGCCGTTCGGCGAGCTGACCGAGGGACTGGCCGTCGACGGCATACAGGGCGTCGAGCAGGTCACGTCGGGTGGCGTCGGCGAGCGCCTTGAACACGGCGTCGTCGCTCGGCTCCAGCCCGATCGCACCCACGCCTGGACAATAGGTGACTATTTAGTCACCTGTCAATGGGCGTGGTCGCTCACAGCCGGGTGTGGAATCGCCAACACTGGGGCGCCTTCTGTCGCCGAAATCGCCCTCGGCGCGCGCACTTGCCAACACCGAAGCGGTTACTCGACGGGAGGGGTCAGGTGGTGGGGGGGCGGCGGCGGGAGGCGACGCCGCCACTCGCTCGCCGGGCCAGCCCGCGCGGCAGCACCGACAGGGCCGCGACAAGCGTCTTGTATGCCGCCCCCGGCACCGACACGACGCGCCCCCGGTCCAGATCGGCGAGGGCATCCCGCACCAACTCGCCCGCATCGAGCCACAGCGCGTCGGGCAGTTTG
Source organism: Candidatus Phosphoribacter baldrii (assembly GCA_016704565.1). Taxonomy (GTDB): domain Bacteria; phylum Actinomycetota; class Actinomycetes; order Actinomycetales; family Dermatophilaceae; genus Phosphoribacter; species Phosphoribacter baldrii. The sequence goes on along the minus strand of JADIZV010000001.1, from coordinate 1,078,711 downwards.
GACATGTTCATCTCGGCCCGCTGGTGGAACTCGGTCCGGGTGAACCCCGGGCACAACGCCATGACCTTGACCCCCGAGCCAGCGAGCTCGTTGGCCAGCCCCTCCGAGAACACCGTCACCCAGGCTTTGGCCGCCGAATACGAGCCCATCGCAACGAAACTCGCCACCGACGACACGTTGACGATGGCGCCACTGCCCCGGGCCTTCATCGCCCGAGCCGCCGCATGCGAGAGCACCAGGACGGCCCGGCAGAGCACATCGAAGGCCAGCTCCTCGACCTCGACCTCGTTCTGCAGGAACCCCTTCTTGAGCCCATACCCGGCGTTGTTGACGAGCAGATCCACCGGTCGGGCAGCATCCGCCAGCCGATCAGCGACCATCTGCACCTGGGCCCGATCCCCGAGATCGGCCACAAGCACCTCACACGTCACGCCAAACCGACGCGCCAGGTCTTCGGCCACACCCTCCAACCGCGCCCGATCTCGCGCGACGAGCACGACATTCGATCCGCGTTCAGCCAGCTGACGGGCAAACTCCAGCCCGATTCCGGCAGTGGCACCTGTGACGAGAGCGGTCGGCGCGTGGGGCGGCATACGGGACAGCGTAGATGCCCACCCACGCGACCCACCCGTGCCACACACGGGACCCGGGCTGTCCCCGCCTGCACCTACGCTGGGCCCGTGCGCATCGCCACCTGGAACGTCAACTCCATCCGCAGCCGGATCGACCGCGTCGAGGCCTGGCTGGCCCGATCGGACGTCGACGTCTTGGCGATCCAGGAGACCAAGGCCAAGGCCGACCAGTTCCCGATGGAGCGCCTGCAGGCCTGCGGCTACGAGGTCGCCCACCACGGGTTCAACCAATGGAACGGGGTCGCCATCCTCTCCCGCATCGGCCTCACCGACGTCCGCCAAGGATTCCCTGGTATGCCGTCCTGGGGCGAGCCGCCCACCCAGGAGGCCCGCGCGCTCGGGGCCACGTGCGGTGGCATCCAGGTGTGGTCGATCTATGCCCCCAACGGTCGGCACCTCACCGATCCGCACATGGACTACAAGATCGACTGGCTCACCGCGCTGCGCGACGAGGCATCCGGCTGGCTCGCGGCCGATCCGACCGCCCCGATCGTCCTCATGGGCGACTGGAACATCGCTCCGCGCGACGAAGACGTGTGGAGCATGGAGTTCTACGCCGACAAGTCACATGTCTCCCCGCGCGAACGAGCAGCTTTCGATGCCGTCGTCGAGGCCGGGTTCGCCGACGTCGTACGCCCACACACGCCTGGCCCGGGCGTCTACACCTATTGGGACTACCAGCAACTGCGCTTCCCCAAGAAGCAGGGGATGCGGATCGACTTCGTCCTCGGTTCGCCCGCGTTCGCGGCGCGCGTCGAAGGGGCGGTCATCGACCGCGAAGAGCGCAAAGGCACCGGCGCGTCCGACCACGCGCCCGTGGTGGTCCAACTCGCCGACTGAAACGGGCGGCATACCGAGTCGGTATGCCGCCCGCTCACCGAGCCCGCGTGACGCGGGGTTTCTCGGGTCGACGAGGTCACTCGCCGCCGTCGTCCGGGTCGGCGTCGTCGCGAGCACGGCTGAGATCAGTGAGCATGCGCATCGATCCTCCTGTGAGTGGGCCCCGGCCGGTGCGGCGGGTGGCAATGCGGCCATGGTGCCATGCCCCAAACCTCCACGTGCGAACTTCGTCCCCTTTCCCTACTCTTTGTCCCCATGGGGGGTTCGGAGCCAACACGGGTCACTCGGCGCGCCGTCGTGCGCGGTGCCGCCTGGGCCATGCCTGTTGTCGTCCTCGCCGCACCCGCGCGCGCCTTTGCCGCCTCGTGCGCTTACCAGGTCGTCATCCTCAACACTCTGCTGGCCGGCTCGCTGAGCGGCTTCGACATGCTCGTCAGGGACACGAAGTTCGACGCTGTCCCGTCAACGACCGCCCTGTTCACCTCAGGGACGAAGATGCCGGTATTGCAGTTCCTCGTCACCTGCAACGGCCAGCCCGCCGCCGGCGTTCAGGTCGCGGTCGCCAGCGATGGCCAGACCGACATCGAGGGCATCCCCCTGGTCAAATTCGTGTCCCCGACGATCCCCACGAACGTCCTCGAAGGAACGGTGGTCCCGTCGCCGTATCTGGGCACCACGGATGCCACCGGGCGAGTCAATGTTGGCGTGGCCACAGCAACGTTCCAGGGCCCAGACCCCAAGCCCCGTGATGGCGTCTTCACCGTCTTGGCGGGGGCCAGCAGCACGACCTTCACCTATCGGCTCGTCGACGGCCTACCCCTGTCCTGAGGGCCGGATGCCAGTCGAGGGTGGCAAACAGCGGGGGTTCCCCACGACCGGTCCCGCGGGGCGGCATACGCTGCAGGGAAGCAACCGACCTGCCACGGTGAGGCGGGCCCTCCGTCCCCTTGCGGGGTGGGTCGGCCTAGAGAAAGGTGGAGCCCGTGAGCAAAGCAACTGCCGCCAGAGAATCGTCGTCCGCACCGGTCCCCGCGAGTCCCGAGCACATTCGCAACGTCGTGCTCGTCGGCCCCGGCGGTGCGGGCAAATCCACCCTCTTCGAGCACCTGGTCGCCGCGCGCGTCCCGGGCCGCCGCCCCCATGAGGGCGAGCACGAGCGGTCCGTCGGCGTCGAGGTCGCTGCGGTCGAGAGTGGCGGGCTGACCGTCAACCTCATCGACACCCCTGGTTACCCCGACTTCGTCGGCGAGTTGCGCGCGGGTCTGCGCGCCGCTGACGCCGCCATCTTCGTCATCTCCGGTGCCGACGGCATCGACGGTGCGACCGCGCTGCTGTGGCAGGAGTGCGCCGCCGTCGGTATGCCGCGGATCATCGCCGTGAGCAAGCTCGACATGCCGCGATCGGACTATGCCGACACCATCGCCACCTGCCGCCGGGTCTTCGGCGACGCCCAGCCGGTCTATCTGCCCGTCCACTCCGACGACAAGACCGTCGTGGGCGCTATGGCCCTGATCAGCCAATACGTCGCCGACGGCAAGGGTGCCCGCCGCGCTCCCTCCGACGACGAGGCCGCCACCATCGAGGAGCACCGCGGGACGCTCATCGAGGCGATCATCGAGGAGTCTGAGGACGACTCGCTGCTGGACCGTTATCTGTCCGGTGAGGACCTTGACGTTGCTCAGCTCGTCGCTGACACCAAGACGGCCATCGGCAAGGGGACCTTCTTCCCCATGCTCCCGATCTCGCCGGCCACCGGCGTTGGCATGGAAGAGATCTACGAGCTCATCGAGACCGCGTTCCCCTCGCCCGCCGCGCGGCCGTTGCCTGCAGCGACGACGCCTTCCGGCGGCGACATCGCTGAACTGGCTTGCGACCCCAAGGGTCCGCTCGTGGCCGAGGTCATCCGCACGAGCAGCGACCCGTATGTCGGTCGACTCTCCCTGGTGCGGGTCTTCTCCGGCACCCTGCGGGCCGAAGAAGTCGCCCACGTCTCCGGCCACCTGTCGACCTTCCTCGGCCACGAACTTGAGGGCCACCCAGAGCACGACGACGAGGAGCGGGTGGGACCGCTGTCCTCCCCGCTCGTGGATGCTTTGCGCCCCAAGGAGTTTGCCATCGCCGGCGACATCGTCCTGGTCGCCAAGCTCTCCAAGGCGGAGACTTCCGACACCCTCTCAACCAAGGACCACCCGGTCCTCGTCGAGCCGTGGGTGCTGCCCGAGCCGCTGCTGCCCGTCGCCATCCACGCCAAGTCCAAGGCCGACGAAGACAAGCTCGCGTCCGCCCTCCAGCGGCTCGTCGCCGAAGACGTGACGATGCGGATGGAGCACAACGCCGAGACCCACCAGGTCGTCCTCTGGGCGATGGGTCAAGCCCACATCGAGGAGCTCTTGGGCCGGCTGCACGAGCGCTACGGCGTGCAGGTCGAGGCCGAGCCGTTCCGGACCGCCCTGCGGGAGACCTTTATCAAGAAGGTCATCGTCAAGGGTCGCCACGTCAAGCAGTCCGGCGGGCACGGTCAGTATGCCGTCTGCGACCTGGAGATCGAGCCGCTTCCCCGCGGCGGTGGTTTCGAGTTCGTCGACAAGGTCGTCGGTGGTGCCGTGCCCCGCAACTTCATCCCCTCGGTGGAGAAGGGCGCCCGCGGTCAGCTCGACAAAGGCGTCCTGGCTGGCTACCCGTTGGTCGACATCCGGGTCACCCTGTTCGACGGCAAGGCCCACTCGGTCGACTCGTCCGACATGGCCTTCCAGACAGCGGCGGCGATCGCCCTCAAGGAGGCGGCCAACGAATCCACGGTGGCGCTGCTCGAGCCGATCGACGCGGTCGACATCACGGTCAGCGACGACTACGTCGGTGCGGTCATGTCCGACCTGCGAGGCCGCCGCGGCCAGGTGCTCGGCACCGAGCCGGCCCGCGAGTCGGGCTGGACGATCGTCCACGCCGAGGTCCCGCAGACTGAGCTGTCCCGCTACCCGATCGACCTCCGATCGGTGTCGCACGGCACCGGCTCGTTCACCCGTCGGCAGCTGCGCTACGACTACATGCCCGCCGACAAGGCCAAGGAATACGCCAAGGCCGAGAAGTAGGCCGTCACCTCCGAGGCGCGGGGCGCGGCATACCGATCCGGTATGCCGCGCCCCTCGCCTCCGACCCATCCGCCGCAGGGTCGTGGGTATGGGCAGGCTGACGGCTGGCGCATACCTGCCACGGCACCGACGTGCCGCGGCCAGCCCTGGTGTCGGGACAGGCTGTTTGCCAGCCTGGAATGGACAGAGCAGCCCGCGCACGCGTAGGGACCTTGGACTGTCGATGGGCTGGCCCGCCATCTCGGGGCCCACCAAGGGATGTCAGATGAAGTTCCCATCCAGGCTCTGCTGCACGAGGCAGTAGCGACATGAGTGCCGTTCGACGGGCCACAGCAGCGCTGGCTCTGCTCGCCATCGTCTGCGCTGTTCTCCTCCTCCCCGAGCAGGTGGCAGTCACGGCGTCGCGAGCCTTCCTGGCCGCATGCTTCGCACTCGCTGCAGTGATCGCCTGGCGGAAGGTCGGCCACAAGGGCCCGCGCGCTTGACCGCCGGGTGCGCCGGTCACCAGGGGTGGCGGGCGGCATACCGATCCGGTATGCCGTGCCCCTGCCTCATACTGGCTCGCGACGACACCCTGCACCGACGGGAGACGCCGTGACCACGGTCGGTCGACTGGAAGCCCTCGCGGGCGGGTGGGAGGCCGCCGCCGACCGCCGGTTCCTCTTCGCCCGCGCTTATGCGCTGATGACCACCGCCATGCTCGCTCGCGTCGAGGGCGGCGGTTTCGCCGACCCGCAGTGGGTCCATCGGCTGCTCGACCGCTTCGCCGACTACTACTTCGTCGTCGCTGACCCCGCGGTCATGACGCCCGAGCACCCATGCCCGCTGGTCTGGACGACGGCGTTCGACGCCTGCCAGGACGAGGCAGCGATGCCCCTCCAACAGGTCCTGCTCGGCATCAATGCCCACATCAACCACGATCTGCCGCTGGCTCTTGCTGACGTCCTGGACGACTGGGAGGGGCTGGCCGAGGAGATCCGCACGAACAGGCACGAGGACCACGAGGCCGTCAACGACGTCATCATCGCCTCGATCGACCTGGTCCAAGGCAGCGTCGTCAACGAGGTCATGCCGATCCTCGGAGTGCTCGACACCCTGCTGGGGCGCCTGGACGAAGCCGTGTTCACCGCGACCGTCCGCTCTTGGCGCGAGCACGCCTGGGACGAGGCACAGCAGTTGCTCCGATGCAGCACCGACGACGAGCGAGCGGCCGTCGTCGACCAGATCCACCACCGAGCCCTGCGCTGGGCCGAGTGGATCCGCTCGCTCTGACTCACACAGCCCACCGAGACTCCGCCCGACCCCCTGCTAGGAGTGAGGGCGCAGCAGGAGGGAACCGGCCACGAGGCAGGCCACCCAGAAGACGGTGGTCACCCGATCGCTCGACACGAACGCCCCCGCCGCCGGGTCGAGGTATTTCGCCATCGTCAGCTGACGGCCGAATACCTCGACCCCGCACCAACCGTCAGCGCAGCACGAGCGAGTCGGCGGTCTCGTCGCGGTCGACGGTGACCGTCGAGCCGTCGCGGACCTCGCCGGCGAGCAGCGCTCGAGCCAGCCGGTCGCCGATCTCGCGCTGCACCAGCCGCCGCAGCGGCCGCGCGCCGTATGCCGGGTCGTAGCCCGTGAGCGCCAGCCACTCCTTGGCCGCTTCGGTGACCTCGAGAGTGATCCGGCGGTCGGCCAGGCGCGCCGAGAGCGCCCGCACTTGCAGCTCGACGATCCGAGCCAGCTCCTCGGTCGAGAGCGGATCGAAGACAACGACCTCGTCGAGCCGGTTGAGGAACTCGGGCTTGAACGACGCCCGCACCATCCCCATGACCGCCTCGCGTTTGGCGTTGTCGGGCATCGTCGGGTCGACGAGGAAGTGGCTGCCGATGTTGGAGGTCATCACGAGGATGACGTTGCGGAAGTCGACCGTGCGCCCCTGCCCGTCGGTGAGCCGCCCGTCGTCGAGCACCTGCAGGAGGATGTCGAAGGTCTCCGGGTGAGCCTTCTCGACCTCGTCGAGCAGCACCACTGAGTAGGGCCGCCGACGGACGGCCTCGGTGAGCTGCCCACCCTCCTCATAGCCGACATAGCCGGGAGGCGCACCGATCAGCCGAGCGACCGCGTGCCGCTCGGAATACTCCGACATGTCGATCCGCACCATCGCGCGCTCGTCGTCGAAGAGGAAGTCGGCCAGCGATTTGGCCAGTTCGGTCTTGCCGACGCCGGTCGGCCCGAGGAAGAGGAACGACCCCGTCGGCCGGTCAGGATCGGCCAGGCCCGCCCGCGAGCGCCGCACCGCATCGCTCACCGCACGCACCGCCTCCGTCTGCCCGATGAGGCGCGCGCCGATGAGCTGCTCCATGTGCAGCAGCTTCTCGGTCTCGCCCTGCAGCAGCCGCCCCGCCGGGATGCCCGTCCACGCCGAGATCACCTCGGCGATGTCGTCGGCACCGACGCGGTCCTTGACCATGACGTCCTTGTATGCCGTCCCCCCGGCTCCCGCTCCGGACCCCCCGCCCGCGGCGCCTCCGACCGGTGTCGCCGAGCCAGCCCGGGCCGTCACCTCGGACTCCTGGGCGCTGGCCAATTCCTTTTCCAGTGTGGGGATCTCGCCATAGAGCAGGCGCGCCGCACCCTCGTAGTTGGCTTCGCGCTGCAGCCGCTCGGCTTGGGTGCGCAGGTCATCAAGCCGGGCCTTGAGCTCACCGACCCGGTTGAGCCCGGACTTCTCCGCCTCCCACCGCGCGTTGAGCGCGGCGAGGTCATCGGTCTTGTCGGCCAGGTCCTTGCGCAAGCGCTCCAGGCGCTCGGCCGACGCCGCATCGGTCTCCTTGGCCAGGTGCAGCTCTTCCATGCGCATCCGGTCGACGGTGCGCTGCAGCTGGTCGATCTCGACCGGCGAGGAGTCGATCTCCATCCGCAGCCGCGAGGCGGCCTCATCGACGAGGTCGATGGCCTTGTCGGGCAGCTGGCGCCCGGTGATGTAGCGGTCGGACAGCGTGGCTGCGGCCACCAGCGCCGAGTCCTCGATCTCGACCTTGTGGTGGGCCTCGTAGCGCTCCTTGAGCCCGCGCAGGATCGCGATGGTGTCCTCGACCGACGGTTCGCCGACAAACACCTGCTGGAAGCGCCGCTCCAACGCGGCGTCCTTCTCTATGTGCTTGCGGTATTCGTCGAGGGTGGTCGCGCCGACCAGGCGCAGCTCGCCGCGGGCCAGCAGCGGCTTGAGCATGTTGCCCGCGTCCATTGCGCCCTCGCCGCTCGCCCCGGCCCCCACGACAGTGTGCAGCTCGTCGATAAAGGTGACGACCTCACCCTCGGCGTTCTTGATCTCCTCGAGCACGGCCTTGAGCCGCTCTTCGAACTCGCCGCGGTATTTCGCCCCGGCCACCATCGCACCGAGGTCCAGGCTGATGAGCTTCTTGCCGCGCAGGCTCTCGGGCACGTCGCCGTCGACGATGCGCTGCGCCAGACCCTCGACCACGGCCGTCTTCCCCACGCCCGGCTCACCGATGAGGACCGGGTTGTTCTTGGTCCGGCGGCTGAGCACCTGGACGACGCGGCGGATCTCGGCGTCGCGCCCGATGACCGGGTCGAGCTTGCCCTCGCGCGCCCGCGCGGTGAGGTCGGTGCCATACCTCGCGAGCGCGTCGAAGGTCCCCTCAGGGTTCTCCGAGTCGACAGTGCGCCCGCCCCGCAGCCCCGGGATTGCCGCCTCGATCGCCGCAGCATCGAGCCCGAACCGGCCGGTCTTGGCCAGCGCCAGCAACAGGTGGTCGGTGGACACGAACGAGTCGCCCATCGCGGCCATCGCCGTTCGGGCCGCTTCCAGGACGCTCATCGCCGCCCGCGACAGGCCCGGCGCGCTGACCGAGGAGCCGGAGGCGGACGGCATACCGGAAAGCGCCTGCTGGGCCACCTGGGCAGCCGCGGCGAGGCTGGAGCCCGCGGCCTGCAACAGCGCGGGAGTCGTCGTGTCGGACTGTTCGGTGAGTGCCTTGAGCAGGTGGGCAGGCTCGGTGTGGGGGTGGCCGGCCGCCGCCGACGCGCGGACGGCAGCCGACAGCGCTTCCTGCGCCTTGGTCGTCAGCTTGAGATCCATGGGTATGCCGTGTGCTCCTGATCGTGGGTGGCGCGCCACCGCGGGCGCTTTCCTTGGGCAACCCAGCCAAAGTTGAGTCTATTCCGCTCAACCTGACCAATGGAGTATGCCGGCAAGGGCCGGGGACACGAGTTCCCGCACCTCCGACTCGGTCCGCGGGTCATAGAGCAGCTGGCTCGCCGCACCCTGCAGGATCGCCAGAACAGCCCAGGCCACGGCGTCAGCCCGCAGCGACCCGTCGATCTCCCCCTCGGCCTGGCCCCGGCGCACGAGCCCCTCCAGCAGCCCCAACAGTCGGCGGTCGTCGACCGCGATGACCCCGGCGATCTCAGGGTCGTGGGCGGCCAGCTCGGCGAACGCAGCTCCCTGCAACTCCAGGTCACGCCGTCGTTCGTCGAGGGGCAGGACGCTGGCCACCAACTCCACGAGCCAGGCATGCAGGGTTGGCCGCCCCGGCTCATGAGTCGGTGCCGGACCGACCGATCCGCGCAGGCGAGCGAACATCGCCGCATGAAGGTCGACCTTGGTGGCGAATGCCTTCTGCACCGCCCCGAGCGACCAGCCCGACTCGGCCGCGACCGAGCGGAAGGTCACCGCGCGCATCCCTTGCCTGGCAACGATCCGCAGCGCGGCGTCGGCCAGTTCAACCTGTCGGGGGGTGAGGGACACATCGTCAACTGTAGGGACTGAGCGCAGTCCCAGGAGCCCCCTGCCCTCCTGGGACTGCACCCCGCCCGGCCTGGGGAGGGTCAGCGCGGCAAACGTCGCCACAGAACGACCGCGTAGCCCGCCAAGATCGCGCATTGGACACTCAGCCCGACCACCGCCGCGGTGTTGAGCACGTCGCCGCCGAGGTAGGCCGCGATGTCGTATGCCGCGTGGATGCCGATGGCCGGCCACAGGCTGCGCGTGTGCACGACGAGGAGCGCAACCACGACCCCGAAGAGAACGGCGAAGAGCAGTTGCAGCACGGCATACCCGAGGCTCTTGCCGCCCAAGAGGTTGGTGAGGTGCAACAGGCCGAACAGGCCCGAGGAGGCCACCACGGCATACCGCGGGCCAGCGGGCCGGAACACGGCCAGGACCAAGCCGCGGAACCAGATCTCCTCGTTGAGCCCCGCCGCCAGAGAGAGCCAAACAAGGCCCGGGACGAGGGCGCCGGAGACCGTCACCCCCGTCGCGGCGAGCACGACGAAGGGCACGACCAGCGCCGGGGCGAGCCACCAGGTCTTGGCCAGGTCGCGCGGCGAGCGGAAGCCGAACTGGACCGCGCTTGGCCGGCTTCGCCACATGACCAGCAAGCCCACCAGCGCCGAGAGGCTCGCACCGGCTGCGGCCCCGAGGGTCTGGGCGCGCTCGTCGAGTCCGTTCGCGGCGGCGAGCCCGAAGCCCATGCCAGTGAAGACGGCGGGCACCAGGGAGAGCGCCATCCCCACGAGCCACGGGCGCCTGGCCCTGAACTCGGCCGGTGCGTCGACCGGGGCGCCTGAGCCTGGTGTGGCTGCCGACGCGAGGAGCGCCTGCACGGGCGCTGACGGTGCGATCGGGGCAAGCATCGGGCACTCCTCCAACGGGGATACGTGTGTATTCCTGACTGTAGAATACATCTGTATTCGCTGTCAAGCCTCTCGCCTGACCCCTGCCGCGACCTATCGTGGGGGGCTGGACACAGACAAGGAGTGCGGATGGCAGCCCGGGTCGAGGCGGTGCGCGCCGACATCACCCAGGAGACGGTGGACGCGATCGTCAACGCGGCCAACTCGACACTGGCGGGCGGGGGCGGGGTGGACGGCGCGATCCACGCGGCCGCCGGACCCCGCTTGTTGGAGGAGTGTCGGCGCGTGCGACGCACGGCATACCCGGGGGGACTCCCCGTGGGGTATGCCGTGGCGACCGGTGCGGGGAACCTCCCGTGCCGGTGGGTGATCCACACGGTCGGGCCGAACTGGCACCGTGGCCAGCGCGACGAGGCGGACCTGGCTGCGTGCTTCGCCAACTCGCTGCGCGAGGCGCTGCGGGTCGGCGCGCGGTCCGTTGCGTTTCCGGCGGTGAGCGCGGGCGTCTACGGCTGGGAGGGTGCGACGGTCGCGCGGGTCGCCGTTGCGGCCGTGCGGTCCGCCCCGGAGCTGGCGCACCTAGACCTGGTGCGGTTCGTCCTGTTCAGCGACCGCTTACTCGCCGACTTCCAGGCGGCTCTCACCGCCGATTGATCCGCCTCAGGCGAGGCTGATGAACAGCTTCTCCATCAGGGCCGTGTCGACCTCGGAGTCGCCGCGCTCGTGCGCCTCGTTGACACACTGCTTCAGACCGGTAGCGATGATGGAGAAGCCGACCCGGTCGACGGCCCGACGTACGGCTGCGAGCTGGGTCACGATGTCCTGGCAGTCGCGCCCGTCTTCGATCATCCGCAGGACGCCGCCGATCTGACCTTGGGCTCGGCGCAGCCGATTGGCCAGTTTGGCGAGCTCTTCCGGCGTCAGCTCCACCGTCGTCATGTCGGTCATCCTCCCACGACTCCTTCGGTTGGTCACTGAGTCCTCTGTGCCGCACCGCACACCGCTGAGGGACCTTCGACCCCATATCTCGGCATACCCGCGGGGGTATCGTCTCACGTACCAGCCCCTCCCCGCGAGACCAAAGAAGGACGACCCGACATGCGCACCCTCGTGATCCTCGGCGGGGGAACCGCCGGCACCATGGCAGCCAACAAGCTGCGCGATCGGCTGGCGGCCGAGGATTGGCGGATCGTCGTTGTCGACAAGGACGACAACCACGACTACCAGCCGGCTTACCTCTTCGTGCCGTTCGGCATCAACAAGAGCAAGCACGTCCGCCGCTCCCGGCACGCCTTCATCGACGACGGCATCGAGCTGCTCATGGGTGAGATCGACCGGGTCGACCCCGAAGGCAAGCAGGTCCACCTGGCCGACGGCCGGGAGTTGGACTACGACTACCTCGTCATCGCCACCGGCACGACCCCTCGCCCCGACCAGACCCCCGGAATGCTCGGCCCGGAGTGGCGCAAGTCGGTCCACGACTTCTACACCTACGAGGGCATGCTCGCCCTTAAGAAGGCGCTCAAGGAGTTCCGCGGCGGCCGGCTCGTCATGCACATCACCGAGCTGCCGATCAAGTGCCCGGTGGCACCGCTGGAGTTCGTCATGCTCGCCGACGACTACCTCACCAAGAAGGGTCTGCGCAAGGCCACCGAGATCGTCTACGTGACGCCGCTGGACGGCGCCTTCACCAAGCCGGTCGCCAGCCGCGAGCTCGGTCACCACCTGTCCAAGCGCGGCATCAAGGTCGAGCCCGACTTCATGATCGAGTCGGTCGACCAGGAGGCCAAGGTCATCCGGTCCTATGACGAGCGCGAGATCGCCTTCGACCTGCTCGTCACGGTCCCGCTCAACATGGGCGCCGACTATGTCGCCCGGTCGGGCCTGGGCGACGAGCTCAACTACGTGCCGGTCGACAAGCACACCAACCAGTCGACGGCATACCCGAACATCTTTGCCCTCGGCGACGGAAGCAACCTGCCGACGTCCAAGGCCGGCTCGGTGGCCCACTTCTCCGTCGAGGTCTTCGTCGAGAACTTCTGCCAGCTAGCCGCCGGCCAGCCCATGACCCACTCGTTCGATGGACACGCCAACTGCTTCGTCGAGTCGGGCAAGAACAAGGCGCTGCTGCTGGACTTCAACTACGAGACCGAGCCGCTCACCGGTCACTTCCCCTTCCCGGTCGGCCCGATGAGCCTGCTCAAGGAGTCGCGGACCAACCACCTGGGCAAGCTCGCCTTCCGGCACGTCTACTGGAACGTCCTGCTCCCCGGTCGGCCGATGCCGCTGCCGGCCGAGATGTCGATGTTCGGCAAGAACGTCGAGACCGAGTCTGCCCACGCCTGACCGGGCGTTGCCCTCCCACCCCCCCATCCCGCACACGACCAGCACCAAGGAGATTGGACCCCATGCCCACCACCACGATCGCCGGCCGCCAGATCGACGTCGACGCCGAGGGCTTCCTCACCAAGCCGGAGCAGTGGGACGAGGAGCTCGCCCAGACCCTCGCCGCCAACATCGGCATCACCCTGACCGACGCCCACTGGGTGCCGATCCACTTCCTGCGCAAGGACTTCGAGACCCAGAAGGAAACCGCGACGCTGCGTCGGGTCTCGACGGTGGGCGGCATACCGGTCAAGGACCTCTTCGCGCTCTTCCCGGGCAAGCCGGCCAAGAAGATGTCCTACATCGCGGGCCTGCAGAAGCCCAAGGGCTGCGTCTGAACCCCAACGACCCAGATCCCACCACCAGTCGACTACTGAGAGAACGAGATCACCATGACTGACATGATCGTCCCGTCGTTCGACGACGCGACGTCGACCGGACGCAAGCTCGCGATCATCTGCTCCAAGGGCAACCTCGACATGGCCTACCCGGGCCTCATCCTGGCCAACGCCGCGCTCGGCGAGGGCATCGAGGTGCACCTGTTCTTCACCTTCTGGGGCTTCGACATGATCAACAAGGAGACGATGGGCAAGCTCAAGTTCTCCTACCTCGGCAACACGGCCATGCACATGCCCGGCCACTTCGGCATGTCGATGCCGCAAGGCATGGCGGGCCTGCCCGGCATGACCGCCGTGACGACGAAGATGATGAAGAAGCAGATCGCCGACCTCGACGTGCCTGAGGTGCCCGAGTTCCTCGACCTGCTGCACGGCTCCGGCGCCAAGATGTGGGCCTGCCGGATGAGCGCCGACATGATGCACCTGGAGAAGGAGCACCTCTACGAAGGCGTCGAGGACATCATCTCCGCGACCGACTTCATCGAGCTCACCGACGGCGCGCAGCTGTTGTTCATCTGATCGCTCGCCGCCCGCAGGCGGTCACCACGCACCATCCGGTATGCCGCCCGCTCACCGTGAGCGGGCGGCATACCTGCGTCGGGCTATGGTCAGCGATCCGCCGCCTCGCTGAGGCTTAACGGGCCTGGCACTGTCGCGCGGCCAGCGATGAGTGGCCACTCGGGGAGCATCCGAATGCCCAGTGGCGCTGGCACGTGGACCGGCTCCACGTGCGCCGCGCCCATCCCCGCGATCGCCGCCGCCAGGTCACGGTCGTGGTGACAGCCAGCGGCATACCGGATGGTCAGCGGCGTGATCGCGGTCTGGACGATCCGCTTGAGCCCGCGACCGCGGCTGTGCTCCAAGTAGGCGAACACCCCGCCCGGCGCGAGCACCCGACTCACCTCCGCGAGCGCGCGCTGCACGTCGACGACCGAACACAGCACCAGGGTGGAGACGACCGCGTCGACCGAGCCGTCCGCGAAGGGCAGCTCCTCCGCCCGACCGTCCACCACGCGCATCGGTATGCCGCCCTCCCGGGCTCCCAGCCGCCGATGCAACTGCTCGCGCATCCGCGGGAACGGCTCGACCAACTCGACCCGATCGGCGCTGGCGAAGTGCCGGATGTTGGCGCCCGTCCCGGCGCCGATCTCCACGACTCGGCCGGTCAGGTGGCCGACGAGTCGGGACCGGATCGGGCCGAGGAAGGTGCGCTCGACCTCGGCGAAGACCCGGTCGTAACCGTCGGCGAAGCGACGGGCCCGGTGGTCCTCGGTGATCGGCGGCAGGCTCACCCGCCTACCTTCGCACGGCGGCGGTTGGATCGGCGGCCAGTGAGCGCCGCCGATCACCAGTCGCTCGCGCTGCAGTCACCTGCACGAGGGCAGGCACGTCGTTGGCGCGGCCAGATCACGTGTCGACCGGTCGGCGCCCTCGCCGGCGAGGCTGGCTATCGTGGCGTCCGTGAGCCAGTCCGCCCCGCGGCGTCTGCCGCCGTCACTCGTGTTGCTTGTGCCGTTCGCGGTGGCGCTGGTGGCCAGCAGGGTGTGGCCGTGGCCCATCCCGGGCGAGGCGATCGTGCGGCCGATCGGTTTCGTCCTGGTCTTTGTGTCGATCGGGCTTATGTATTGGGCGACATCGGTGATGGACGCGGCGGGCACGACGAAAGTGGCCTGGCGGGAGGGCAGCGCGCTCGTGACGGGCGGGCCGTTCGCGAGGAGCCGCAACCCGGCATACCTCGCCTTCGTGGGGTGGATCGTAGGGGCGAGCCTCGTGGTCGCGTCGTGGTGGCCGTTGGTGGTGCTGTTGCCAACGCTGATCGCCTTCCACTGGCTCGTCGTGCGCCCCGAAGAGGCTTCTCTTGCAGCCCAGTTCGGCCAGGAGTATGCCGCCTATCGCACCCGAGTCCGCCGCTGGCTCTGAGGGGACGCGCTGGTCAGGCCGGGGCCCGGCCGCCCCAGAGCTCGACCAGGAGGTCATCATCGACCGACATGAGCAGGTCGAGCGAGCCGGCCAACTCCCGGATCCGAGCCAACAGACGCGGCAGCGTCTGCGCGTCGGGAAGGACGTCGACCAGCGTGATCGAGCCGACTCGCCCGCGCTCATCGCGGCGCAGCCGGGCATTGACCCGGGAGCCCGGTGGGGCGGCCTCGATGACGACCGAGACGATCCCTCGGAACTGGGGAACGCCGAGCTCGACGGTGCTCTCGTCCGCCGCCAGTGCGACGGTCACGCCACGTTCGCGGGCCTGACGGACCGAGGCGCGCAGGTCCGGCGTGAGCAACGGGTTCGCCACCAGCGCATCCCGCGCCTCGGCCTCGGCCAGACGGCAACGATCGCGGTCGGGGTCGGATAGTGGCTCTGCGACGGCGATGCGCTCAAGGAGATGGCCCGCTTGCACGATGACGTCCTGACTGCGCGACTGGGCGACCCGGGCCGCCTCCTCAGCCCGCGCGTCAGCCAACCGAAGCGCGCCTTGTTCCGCAGCTGCTGCGTTGATCGCCTCGGTAGCCAGGTCCAGGGCGCGTCTGACCCCCCAGGCCGCGCAGCCAAAGGCGAGCATCTGCGGGAGGACAACAACGATGAGCCCGAGGTCGGCCACTCCACCGCGGTGCAGCTGGCCAAGAGCCATCCCCCCGCCTGCGCCAGCAACGGCCACCCCGCCCCAGAAGGCCGAGAACCGTCCCACGAGCAGGGTCTCGGTGGCGTTCAATGCGCCCACGAACCACAAACCCCAGGTGCCGTCGTAGGGATTCCGCAGGTTGCTGGTGCCCAGGAGCACGACGCCTGTGACTCCCACAGTGAGCGCCGCAGCGATGTCCTGGCGCCCTGCCGGGGCGAAAGCCGCAACGAGACCGAGGCTGGGCACCGCCACGACCGCCACGACGAGAACCCACGGCGACACGACGAGGTGGTGTTGCGAGGCCCCGATGACGCAGAAGACCACAGTCATCACGCAACCGAGGACGAAAATGGCCAGGAAATCGCGGTGTTTCCACAGTTCGACCGGCACCGAGGCGCTGTCGGTGGCGACTTGCGGGTGCACGGCGGCTCTCAGCCGCACCGTCGTCCCACCACCAGGTGTGGAGAGCACTGAGGCCGACCCACCTACCCGCCCCAGGCGAGCACTGATCCCGCGGTCGATCCCGATGCGCCCCGGACGAGGGGCGCGGGGATCGAACCCGACACCCCCGTCGATGATGTCCAGGGCCACGCTGTCATCGATCGATCCGGTGACGGTCACCTCGCGCAGGCCGGAGTGCCGCGCGACGTTGGTCAGGGCCTCCTCGGCTGCCCCGACGACGGCGAGATCCACCTCTGGGGGAAGGGTTCCGCGGTCACCGCGCACCCGCCAAGCCATGACGAGTCCGAGGCGGTCACAGGTAGCTTCAAGCCGCGCATGAAGGGTCTCACCATCTCCATCCGCAGACCCCCCAGACCCATTGCTGATGGTCAGCGCTTCCTTTGCCAGTTCCGCAGCAGCGCGTCTGTCTGCGTCGTCTCGCGCTCGAGAGGCCAGGCGCAGCGCACCGAGCACCTTGTCGTGGATGAGGCCGTCCCACCACTCCTTCCCCTCCGCTCGGGCGGTAGCCCGTCCTGCGGCCTCGCGGGCCGCCCATTGCACATTGACGGCCTCCTCCACCTTGGCAGCCGCACGGTGCAGCAGGTCGATCGCGCCAGCCGCCACAAGCCCCGAGCCGCCAACGACGATCCCCGCCCCGAAGGCGAGCGGTGAGCCAACAACGCTCAGATCCGAGACCACATAGGCGCCGCCACAGAACAACCCCAATACCCCGGCAGTCCGCGGATTGAACGCGAAGCCTGCGACACCGAAGGCCGGCGCCATCGCCTGTAGCAAAGGCGGAACCGTCCCAGCACCGGTTAACCTCCACCCGCCGAGCACCTGGACGGTCCCGACGAGGAGAGCAACGACCACGCAGGCCCGCAGCCCCCAGGGGACAGGACGGCATACCCAGGCGTCCCACAGCGCCCACGCCAAGGCTGAGCTCGCGGCGATGGCCCACGTTTGGAACAGGTGTGCAGGGTAGGCAACAGGGGAGAGCAGTTGCTGCCACATGACCGACAGGACGAAGACTGCGGTGATGGCGCAGGCGCCGCGGTGCAGCCACCGGTCCAGCACACGGCGGGTGAGGGTCATGGGGTGACGCCGGGAGAGCGACTCTCTCCCGGAGGCGGCAGGTAGCCGTCCTCTACTGCCCGCTGATAGAGGTCCACCTTGGTGTATGCCGGTCGGCCAACTCGCGTGTACTTCACCCGAGCCCGGTCGAGGTATTCCTTGACGGTGTCCTCCGAGACACGCATGCGGCGGGCGACCGACTTGAGCGGGAGGCCGGCGGCATACAGGCTCAGGGCCTCGCTCTCCCGCGGGGCGAGGTCCGGGACGAGCCCGTCGTCGGCACCCTCGACGGCCGCCGCCCACCCTGAACTGAGGTAGGGCTTCCCGCTGGCCACCTCGCGAATGGCCGATGCGAGCACGGCCGGATCTTCGCTCTTATCGACCAACCCGGAGGCGCCGGCCCGGAAGCATAGGGCCAACACCCCGCGCCGCTGCTCCTGGGTGTAGAGAACCACAGGTAACCCCGCCCGAACCACCGCTTCGACATTGGCGGCCGGGTCACTCCCGTCGGCAAGCCGAACATCCAGGACGACGAGATCGAGGCTGCGCCGGGCGCCCAGGAGAGCCGCCACCGTCGACGTCGTGAACGTCTCGGTGATTTCGGGGCACAACTCGATGAGCAGGGCCAGGACCCCGCGCAAGATGGCCGGGTGGTCGTCGACGACACCTAAACGCAACCCCTGACCCATAACGCTCAGTGTTCCAGTTGCGTGCTCGGCTCCGGTCATCGCGCCCGTCCCTGAATCAGGGGACTTTCCGGGACGGGCGAATCGGGCAAGGCTGTGAAGTGCGCCGCAGGGGGGATTCGAGCAGAGGGGAACGCGCTCGGATCTCGAGTCGGTGTGAGGGTTTCGCTGTCTCTCGGTCCATGCGCCTGGGCAACGCCGCGTCCGAGCCGATTCGCGAAAAGAGGTATGCCGCCCGACGGAGGACGGGCGGCATACCTCTGGGGGTGCGCAGGGCACCGGAAGGCGACGGCTCAGTAGTTGCGACGTCTCAGTAGTTGCGACGTCTCAGTGGTTGTCGACGACCTTGCCTTCACCGACGATGACGTGGTCCAGGCTGGCCTTGCGGGCCTCGACCTCGTTGCGGATCTCGGCAAACCGTGAGTCGGTGAGCGGGTACTTCCAGAAGATGAGCATCGCGATGAGGGCGCAGCCGGCCGGCACGAGGCCGATCGAGGCACGGATGGCCGTCATTGCTGCATCGCTCTGGGTGGGGGCGTTGGCGACGTAGCCGGCCAGGCCGATGAGCCAGGCACCGGCGGCACCACCGAGGGCCTGGGTGACCTTGCGGGTGAAGGAGAAGATCGAGTAGGTCGCGCCCTCGGAGCGCTTCCCCGACTTCCACTCACCGTATTCGACCGTGTCGGCTTCGAGTCCGAACATCGCGGTGTTGATGAACGATGCACCGGCGCCCTTGACCGCGAGGAAGATCATCGCGAGGATCACGCCGCCAGCCGGGAGGAAGAACAGGACCAGACCACCAACCAGGGTGAGCAGACCGGAGTATTGGAAGAGGTTCTTCTTGCCGATCTTGCGGATGATCCAGGGGATGAACGGCGTGGCGAGGAGGGAAACACCGGCGTTCATGATCGACATCTGCACGGTGAGGCCAGTGTCGCCGAGGATGTAGCGGGCGTAGTAGACGCTTGCTGCCGGCACGGCGAACAGGCCGATGAGGTAGAACAGGCTGGCCAAGCAGAGGATGCCCAGCGGCTTGTTGTGCCGCAGCGTTTCCCAGGTCTCGGCGATGGTGACCCGAGGCGTGGCGCGGGCGACCTTCTCACGGCAGAAGTAGAACGTGCCGAAGAAGCACAGCGAGCCGAGGACGACGAACCACAGCGTGGTCTGGGTGAAAACGGCCTGCATGTCCGGCTGGAACTGGGCAACCTGCGCCTTGAGCTCGGTGATCTTCGCCGTGTCCTTGGCCTCCTGTGCAGCCTTGAGCGCCTTCTGGAAACCTGCGCTCTTGCCCTGCAACTCGGAGATCCGCGGCGCAATGATCCAGGTGAGGAAGACGCCGGCCAAGGCGCTTCCGAAGAAGCGGGCAGCGACCAGCTTGGCGCGCTCGTTCACCGATTGGGTCATCGCCGAGGCCAACGAGCCATAAGGGATGTTGACCATCGAGTAGAGCAGGCCGAGCACGGCGTAGGTGAGGTAGGCGTAGAGCAGGGCCGGACCGGCGTTGCTGTTGCTCTCGTTGATCCACAAACTCTGGGGCATCCCGAAGGTGAGCACCGACAGGAACAGCAACGGAACGGCTCCGAAGAGGATGAACGGCCGGAACTTGCCCCAGCGGGTCATCGTGCGGTCGACCAACCGGCCGGCGAACAGATCGGTGAATGCGTCCCACAGGCGCACGACGAGGAACATCGTGCCGATGGCGGCGGCGGAGATGCCGGCGACGTCGGTGTAGTAGAAGAGCAGGAAGCTCGTGGACAGCGAGAAGGCGAGGTTGCAGCCGAAGTCACCCAGGCCGTAGCCGAACAGGGACGTGGGCTTGAGTGTCTCCAGGGCGCCGTGCGAGGCGTTGGGCGGAGCGGTGGGGGCCGAAGCGGTCATTGCCGTTGTGTCCTTAGAACCGAGTCAGCGCGTCCGCACTGACGTCGACCGGGTGGAACTTCTGAACACCTTCAGTGAAATGCTCCGGGAGGGTGCCGGTAAACGAGTTGCCAGTTGTTGCGCGACCCCCGGCCGTCCGTTCTGGTCGATGTCCTACTCCACGAATTATCTTGTCTCTCAACGAGATCTGTAGACAGGGGCAGGTCGCCGAAAGCCTCCGGGGTGGTCCCTGGAGGCTTTCGGTATGCCGCTGTTGCCGCGACCCGCGCAGCGGCCCCGGCAGCGCCGGGTCAACGCCGCGACAAAGCCGCATCCACGCCGCGTCAAGGAGTGGCGCTCAGCTCGTGGGCCAGGGCAAGCACCGGCTCGTCGAGGTGGAGATCAGTGAGCCCGAGCCACGCGAGAACCGCCGCGACCGCCGACGGTAGGTCGTCCGCCACCTGCTGCTGCAGGTCGGCTACGGCGCCGTCGGTCACCGGGGCTCCCTCTCCGCGCAGGTGCAGCACCCATGCCGCGACGGCCCGCAGGGCCCCCGTCGGCGTGCGTCCCGCCGCCACTTCGGCACGAAGCGCGGGCACGATCCGGATCGGCACCTTCTGCGATCCGTCGGCCGCAATCTGGGCCAGCAGGTGCCGAATTCGCGGGTTGGCATAGCGGTCCAGCAACGCCGCTCGGTATGCCGTGATGTGCTCCTCGGGCAGGCTCAGCTGGCTTTGGGCGTCGTCCCACCACTGGAGCACCCAGTCTCGGACCACGGGGTCGGCGATCGCCTCGGCGACGGTTTCGTGGCCGCGGATGGACGCGGCATACGCCATGAGCGAGTGGGAACCGTTGAGCAGCCAGAGCTTTCGCGTCTCGAAGGGCGTCGTGTCGTCGACGAAGGTGGCGCCTGCCTGCTCCCACGCCGGTCGACCGGCGATGAACCGACCGGCGAGCACCCACTCGAGATAGGGCTCGGTGACCACGAGCGACGGGTCATCGATGCCGGTCCGAGCGACGAGGTCGGCGCGGTCGGCGTCGGTGGCACGGGGTGTGATCCGGTCGACCATCGTCGTGACGAACGTCGTGTGCTCGGCCATCCATTCGGCCAGGGTCGGGTCGACCGCACGGGCGAAATCGGTGATCACCCGGTGCGCCATCTCGCCGTTGTCCGGCACGTTGTCGCACGGGAGGAAGGTGAGCGGCCCCGCCCCGGCGGCTCGGCGGGCCAACAATCCGGCGACGAAACGACCCGGCGCGGTCGAGACGCTCACCAACGGATCAGACTGCAGCGCAGCGATATCCGCGGCCACTTCGGCGTCGTTGAGGTCGAGTCCGCCCGACGCGTTGCGCCGATAGCCCGCCTCGGTCACCGTGCTCGTGACGATGACGACCTCCGGTGAGGCCAGGTAGCGCAGCCAGCTGTCGTGGTCGTCCGACGGGTGCACCGCCGACAGGCTGGAGATGACTTCCGGCCGCGGCTGCTCGGGCTCATTGACCATGAGCACGTAGAGGTTGTCCTGCTCGGCCAACACGTCGGCCGGCCAGACGCCCATCCCGGTGAAGGCCGCGATGCCCCAGTCGCCCGCATCAGGAGCGTGTTCGGTGTAGTAGCTCTGGTGGGCGCGGAAGAAGTTGCCCAGTCCGAGGTGGACGATCCGCACCGGCGCGACGGGGCGCCCATCGGTGGCCCGGCGCAGCCGTCGTCCGGCGGCCCGTGGCGTCGATGTGGGCGTGGGTGAGATGGGCGTCGACGGGGGCGGCGTGGTCATAGTTTGAACACCTGTCTCGGGTTGTGGGCGACCAGGGCAACGGCGGTGTCCAGCGCTTCGTCCTCGTCGAGCCGGTGCTCGACGACGAGTTGGGCCAGGACCCCGCAGTCGACCCGGCGCGACATGTCGTGTCGGGCCGGGATGGAGCAGAAGGCGCGGGTGTCGTCGATGAAGCCGGACGTCCGCGTGAAACCGGCGGTCTCGGTCACCGCACCGCGGAACCGGCGCATGGCCTCGGGTGCGTCGATGAACCACCAGGGCACACCGGCATACACGCTGCGGTAGTAGCCCGCGAGCGGCGCGATCTCCCGCGAGAACACGGTCTCGTCCAGGGTGAACAGCACGAGGTGGAACCCGTCTGCGTTGCCGTAGCGCGCGAGCAGCGGCTGCAGACCGCGGGTGAACTCGACGGCCAGGGGGATGTCGTGCCCGGTGTCCGGCCCGTATGCCGCGAGCGCCCCCGGATCGTGGTTGCGGAAGACCGCGGGGTGCAGGGTCATGACTAGGCCGTCCTCGACCGACATCCGGGCCATCTCGACGAGCAGGTGTCGGCGCAGGGCGGTGGCCTCGTCCTCACTGGCGGTCCCGGCGAGGGCGGCGGCGTAGATCCGGGCGGCCTCTGGCTCCTCCAGGGTGAGGGTGATGACGTCGGCGTGGCTGTGGTCGGTCGACACCGCCCCGTGGGCCTTGAAGTAGGCCCGACGGTTCTCCAGCGCTGCGATGAAGCCGCGATAGTCGCCGGTGTCGATGCCCGACGCTGCTGCGAGATCGCCCATGAGCTGCGGGAACTCGGCCCGCCCCGGCTCGAGATAGCGATCGGGCCGGAAGGTCGGCAGCACCCGCCGGTGGTAGCCCTCATTGCGCAAGGCCTCATGGTGGCGCAGGTCGTCGCAGGGGTCGTCCGTCGTGGCGATGAGGGCGATGTCGAAGGAGTCCATGAGGGCGCGCGGGCGAAACTCCGGCCGGGCCAGACAACCGGCGATCTGGTCATAGATGGCGTCGGCGGTGGCGGCCGAGGGCCGCTGGGTCACCCCGAAGATCTCGACGAGCTCGGTCTCCATCCAGAATCGGCTCGGCGTCCCCCGATAGAGCGGCCAGGACTCGCAGAAGATCCGCCAGGCGCGCCGAAATGCCGCCTCGTCCAGCAGGCCCTGGTTGACCCCGAGGTCGGCCAGATCCACCCCACTGGCGTGCATGAGCCGACAGACATAGTGGTCGGGCGTGATGAGCAGGCTGGTCGGGTCGTGGAACGGGATGTCCTGGGCAATCCACTCCGGCGGGACGTGGCCGTGCGGCGAGATGATCGGCAAGTCTTTGACGGCGGCATACAGGCGCCGGGCCACGGCCCGCGTCGAAGGTTCCGCAGGGAGCAGCCGGTCGGGGTGCAGGGTCCACGTCGCCGTCATGCCTCGATGGTTTCGCCGCGACAACCGCACCGGCCACCGGTTGCCGACTGTTGCCACGGGCGGTTGCCAGCCCCAGGCGCCACCGCGCAGAGTGGACGCATGACGACGTCCGCCGCCCCCACCCGACCGGCCGTGCGCCTCGGCGCACCCGTTGGTGCTGTGCGCCTCGGCGCACCCGTTGGCACCTTGACACCCGAGCAGGTGCGCGGCTTCGTGCACGAGCAGCTCGCGGCCACCGACGTCGACGGACGCAGCGTCTTGGTCCTCGTTCCCGACGACACCCGCACCTGCCCGCTGCCGTTGCTGTGGAGCGCGGTCCACGAGGCGCTCGCCGGGCGGGCCAGCCGGATCACCGTTCTCGTCGCCCTCGGCACCCACAAGGGCATGACCGAGCAAGCCCTGGCGACCATGTTGGGTTATCCCGCAGGCGAATTCGAGACCACTTTCCCCGGCGCGACGCTGCACAACCACGAGTGGTGGGACGACTCGACGTTCGCCAACCTCGGCACCATCCCGGCGGCCCGGATCGAGGAGATCTCCGAGGGTCGGCTGTCCCGCGACGTCGACGTCCTGCTCAACAAGCTGGTCCTCGACCACGACCTGGCGCTCGTCGTCGGTCCGGTGCTCCCGCATGAGGTCGTCGGCATGTCTGGCGGCAACAAGTACTTCTTCCCAGGCATCGCCGGACATGACGTCATCGACGTCTCGCACTGGATCGGCGCCCTCATCACCTCATGGCAGATCATCGGGACGACTGGAATCACTCCCGTGCGCGCCCTCATCAACGAGGGCTGCTCCTACATCCCCGCCGAGAAGCTCGCCTTCTGCGTCGTCGTCGAGGCCGGCAGCGACCTGCTGCACTCGATCTCCTATGGCGACACCCAGTCGTCTTGGGCCGACGCCGCGCAGGTGTGCGCCGCCACCCATGTGGAATATCTCGACGCCCCGGTGCGGCGCGTCCTGTCGGTCATCCCCCCGCTCTATAAGGACATCTGGACTGCAGCCAAGGGCTTCTACAAGCTCGAACCGGTCGTGGCGGACGGCGGCGAGGTCATCATCTACGCCCCGTGGATCACCGAGATCGCCCAGATGCACCCGGAAATCTACGAGCTGGGCTACCACTGCCGCGACTACTTCGTGAAGCAGTGGGACCGCTTCAAGGACTACCCGTGGGGGGTCCTGGCCCACTCGACGCACCTACGCGGCGCTGGCACCTACGACCCGGAGACCGGAGTGGAGGAACTGCGCGTCACGGTCACCCTCGCGACGGCCATCCCCGAGGAGGTATGCCGTGCCGCGAACCTCGGCTACCTGGACCCGGCATCCGTCGACGTCGAGGCCCTCTCGGCCGACCCGGACACCTTCGTCGTCCCCAACGCCGGCGAGGTCCTGTTCCGCCTGCGCTGACCAGTCGAGCCGCGCACGACCAGACGCATCGGCAACACGAGCGGCTCGAACGACGGCCGCGCTCCCTTGGCCATCGCGATGACGTTGCCGACGCCGATCGAGCCCTGTGAGTGCAGCGGTGACGCGACAGTGGTGAGCGGCGGCGAGACGATGTCGCCGAGCATGATGTTGTCGAAGCCGACGACGCTGACGTCACCCGGCACCCGGACCTTCGCGGCCTGCAAACCGCGCATCAGCCCGATGGCCATTTGGTCGTTGTAGGCGATGACGGCCGTGGCCGGCCGTTGCAACAAGTCCTCGGCAGCCGCCAGCCCCGCCCGGACCGTCGGCATATAGGCGCCCAGCCGACGCACCCGGATGTCCAACTCGTGCCCCGCCTCGACGATGGCGCGCCACCGCACGCCGTCGGGCCAGCTCTCCTCCGGTCCGGCGAGATAGGTCACCGAGTCATGGCCGAGCGACCCCAGATGCTCCATCGCCCGGCGCGCTCCGCGTGGGTTGTCCACGACGACACTGTGGACGTCGGGGAGCACTCGGTTGAGCACGACCGTCGGCACCTGCTTGGCGATCATCCGGATCCCCGAGTCGGGCATGCGGGAGCTGCTCAGGACCACCCCGTCGACGCTGCCGAGGGCCCGCTCGATGGCCTGACGCTCCCCTTTGGCCGACTCCCTGGTGTCGCAGAGCATCAAGGCATACCCCGCGGTCGCCGCCGCGTCGTGCGCGCCACGGATCACCTCGGCATAGAACGGGTTGGCGATGTCGCTGACGAACAGGGCCAACATCCGGGTGCCCCGATGCGCGGACACGCCGGCACTCGTGCCGAAGTGTCGGTAGCCAATCTCCGCTGCCGCGACCCGCACCTTCTCGGCGGTCTCCGCGCTCACCCGTCCCGGCCGGGAGAAGGTCCGTGACACCGTCGAAGCGGCCACCCCAGCGCGCTTCGCGACGTCGTACACGGTCGGCCGTGAGTCCATGCCACGACGATAGGGACCCCGGCCGAGCCCCAGCAATGCGCCAGGCCAGGCAACCCCGGGCAACTGTTGGCAACCCGTTGCGAGCCCCTCGTCCACGGTGGCCCAATGGCTGGTGACGCCACCGCCTGAGGTGAGCACACGGCATACCGGGCACATTGCCCAACCGGCCACCCGCTCAGGCGACCCGACGAGGAGAACGAGGCCGACCATGCTGCGCCCCCAAGACACCGACACCCGCGAGCGCAAGTCCCTGGACGGGCTGTGGGACTTCCGGCTCGACCCGGACGGCGTCGGGCGGCAGGACGGTTGGTGGCGCGGGCCGCTCGCCGACGCGCGGCCGATGGCGGTGCCGGCGAGCTTCAACGACCTGGTCACCGACCTGGAGACCCACAACTTCGTCGGCGACGTCTGGTATCAGACCCAGGTGCGCGTCCCGCGTGGCTGGGGCGGGCAGCGGATCGTCCTGCACTTCGAGTCGGCGACGCACCGCGCGACCGTGTGGGTGGACGACGCCGAGGTGGTGAGTCACGAGGGCGGCTACCTGCCGTTCGAGGCCGATCTCACCGACCGGGTCAGCGGCGGCGAGCTCATCCGAGTCACCGCGTGCGTCAACAACTCGCTGAACTTCCAGAGCATCCCGCCGGGCACGACCGAACAGACGCCCGCGGGCCCGCGGCAGATCTACTGGCACGACTTCTTCAACTACGGGGGCATTCACCGCAGCGTGTGGCTGCTCGCCACCCCGACGCGGCACCTGGACGACGTCACAGTCGTCACCGGGATCGAGGGGGCCACCGGCACTGTCTCGTATGCCGTGCGCTCGGTCCGCGCCGACGGTCTGGTCACGCGGGTGGTCCTGCGCGACGCGGCCGGGGTCGAGGTCGCCCGCAGCGATGGTGCCGAGGGGGTGCTGCGGGTGGCGGGCGCCCACCTGTGGGGCCCGGGCGACGGCTACCTCTACGACCTGGAGTGTCAGTTGATCGACGCCGACACCGTCGTGGAC
The DNA here is from genome assembly GCA_016704565.1 of Candidatus Phosphoribacter baldrii. Taxonomy (GTDB): domain Bacteria; phylum Actinomycetota; class Actinomycetes; order Actinomycetales; family Dermatophilaceae; genus Phosphoribacter; species Phosphoribacter baldrii. The sequence continues at coordinate 1,052,475 of JADIZV010000001.1, read as the reverse complement.
AGCTACCACCAGAGTGTCGGCATCCGGACCGTGCGGATCGACGGCACCCGCTTGCTCGTCAATGAGAAACCCGTCTATCTCAAGGGTTTCGGCATGCACGAGGATCACATCACCATCGGCAAGGCCCACGACAACGCGAGCATGATCCGCGACTTCGAGCTGCTGGAGTGGGTGGGGGCCAACTCGTTCCGGACCTCGCACTACCCCTACAGCGAGCAGGTCATGGACTTCGCCGACCGGCATGGCATCCTCGTCATCGACGAGACGCCTGCGGTGGGCCTCAACCAGGGCCTCGGCGGGGGCATCTTCGGGGGCCAGGGCTATGTCACTTTCAGCGCCGAGACGAGCAACGACGAGACGCAGCGCGTCCACGCCCAAGTGATCCGCGACCTCATCGCCCGCGACAAGAACCACCCGTGCGTCATCGTCTGGTCGATCGCCAACGAACCCGAGTCGGACACCGAGGGCGCCGAGGACTACTTCCGGCCGCTGTTTGACGTCGCCAGGGAGGCCGACCCGACCCGGCCGGTGGGGTTCGTCAACGTCATGCTTGCGCCCCACGGCCGTTGCCGCGTCTCGCAGTTCGCCGACCTCATCATGCTCAACCGCTACTACGGGTGGTACGTCCAGCCCGGCGACCTGACCAACGCCGAGCTCGTCTGGACCACGGAGCTCAACGGCTGGGCTAGCGAAGGCAAGCCGATCGTCATCACCGAATACGGCGCGGACACGTATGCCGGCCTGCACCAGCTCCCCGCCCAGCCGTGGTCCGAGGAATACCAGTTGGACTACCTGGACATGAACCACCGGGTATTCGACGCCTGCGACGCCGTCGTCGGCGAGCAGATGTGGAACTTCGCCGACTTCATGACCGTGTCGGGCTTCATGCGGGTGGGCGGCAACAAGAAGGGTGCCTTCACCCGCGACCGCCAGCCCAAGATGGCCGCCCACCACCTGCGGCGCCGGTGGCGCGGGATGGACACCCGATGAGCGCACCTGCCGCAGCCGTCCCTCCCGGCGCGCAACGCGGCATACTCCCCGGTATGCCGCCCCTACGCCCCACGACTGCCGTGAAGGCCGATCGGGTGGTCCGGGACCTGTCCCGGGTCGGGCGGTTGGGGGTCGCCTTCTCCGGCGGGGTCGACTCGGCGGTGTTGCTCGCGCTGGCCGTCGAGGCGCTGGGGCAGGACCGCGTGGTCGCCATCCTCGGCGTCTCTCCCAGCCTGGCCAACGACGAACGCAGTGCAGCCAAGGCGGCAGCCGAGCTCATCGGCGCCAGGCTGGTCGAGGTGGTCACTCGGGAAGGTGAGCGACCGGCATACCGGGCCAACGGTCCCGACCGGTGCTATCACTGCAAGGACGAGCTTTTCGCGACCATCGCGGCAGAGGTGGCGCCGATCGAGGGGTTGACAGCAATCGCCTACGGCGAGAACGCCGATGACGCCCAGCGTGTCGACCGGCCAGGATCGCGCGCGGCGGCCGAGCACGACGTGCTGCGGCCCTTGGCGGCGGCTGGCCTGACCAAGGTGGAGGTCCGTGAGGTGGCCCGGCACCTGGACCTGCCCGTGGCCGACAAGCCAGCCGCGCCGTGCCTGGCCTCGCGCGTCCCCCACCACGAGCCGGTAACGCCCGAGCGGCTGCGCCAGATCGACCGGGCCGAGCGGGCCGTGCGCGACCTCGGCTTCGCCGACTGCCGGGTGCGCCACCACGGCCAGGTCGCCCGGGTCGAGCTGCTCGCTTGCGACCTTGAGCGAGCGATGGCCGATCCGGTGCGCGACCTGCTGCTCACGGGGGTGCAAGCTGCCGGATTCCGTTTCGTCGCCATCGATTTGGCCGGCATCCAGTCGGGGGCGTTCACGCTGGATCTCGTCGAGGTCCGCCATGGCTGACGCCGGGGCGAGTCCGGGGACGCGTGCCGACGGCCCCGAGCACCGGCTCGACTTCGAGCGCGCCGACCGCCGCGGCTATCCCGAGGCCGTCTATTGCGAGGGCAAGACCCCCGCCCAGGTCGAGGACATCGCGCGGGAGATCCGCGAGCGCGGGGACGACCAACCGACAATCTTCACCCGGGCGGGTGCAGACCACGCCGCTGCCGTATGCCGTGTCCTCCCCGACGCGTTCCACGACGAGGTCGCGCGCCTGCTCGTCTGGCCGCCGCGCCGACCTGAGCCCACCGGGGGCCTGGTCGTCGTCTGCGCGGCGGGGACCTCCGACCTGCCCGTCGCTCGGGAGGCTCTGTTGACGGCCAGGCATCTTGGCCGGCCCGCCGAGCTCGTCGTCGATGTGGGGGTGGCCGGGCTGCATCGGGTGCTCGGGCATCTGGAGTTGCTGCGGTCGGCCCGGGCCATCGTCGTCGTCGCGGGCATGGATGGGGCGCTTCCCGCGGTCGTCGCCGGGCTGGTCTCGGCGCCGGTCGTTGCCGTGCCGACCTCGGTGGGCTATGGCGCGTCGTTCGGCGGGGTGGCGGCGCTGTTGTCGATGCTCAACGCATGTTCGCCTGGGATCGGCGTGGTCAACATCGACAACGGTTACGGCGGCGGACATCTCGCCGCCCAGATCGCTGAGCCACCAGCAGACGGCATACCAATGGTCACCAACCCGGGCGGCCCCTGAGCACGAGGTATGCCGCCCGCACCGACCAATGTCATTCCTTGTGCGGGGCGGGCGCCGCGACCTCCCGCAGACCGGCCCCGGGCACCAACCCGGCAGCCGTGGACACCACGCGGGCTTGCTCCAGCAGGTCGACCACCGGGAGCCCGAGGGCCGCGGCAGCCGCTGCCACATCGTCGAACTCAGGCGCGGCGTTGACGACAACTCCGGCTCGACTGCCCACCTTGACCCGGACCCGTTGTCCCCGCACGTCGAGCGGGACCCACGAGCGGTCCAGGGCCGGACGGCATACCTCGTGCTCACGGATCCCCAACGTCGAGGTGAGCCGAAACACCATGTCCCGCAAGTGCTCTCGCAGGTCGGGAGCGGCGAGGACGGACAGCGTGTGGGCGGGGCGGCCCTTCTTCATGAGGATGGGCGTGAGCCAGGCGTCGGCGGCCCCGGCATCGAGCAGCGTCGCGAGCACGGTCGGCCAGACCCGCGGGTCGAGGTCGTCGACGTTGGTCTCCAGGACCACCATCGTGGCGCCGGGGGCAGGGTCCGAGGCTGGCGAGATGGGCACCACACCGAGGACGACGCGGACAACATTGGCATGGTCGTCGCGGTCGCGGGTGCCCGCGCCGACACCCGACGCCAGGACCCGCATCGCGGGCAACGGACCCTGGTCGGTGGCAAGCGCGGTCAGCACTGACACGCCGGTCGGGGTCGCCAACTCGCCGTCGCCACCGGCCCGGACCTCCCAGCCGGAGACCATCCGCAGGACGGCCGGCGTCGGGACGGGCAGGCGCCCGTGGGCGGCCCGCACCGACCCCGACCCGAGCGCGATCGGGCTGACGCTCAGCGTGGTGACGTCGAGGTCGGCCAGTGCGGCACACACCCCGACGATGTCGGCGACCGAGTCCCATGCACCGACTTCGTGGAAGTGGACATCCTGCGCCGGTATGCCGTGCACCGCACCTTCGGCCTCGGCCAACCGTCCGAAGACGGCCAGGGCATCCCGGCGGACCCGGTCGGTCAGATCCGCCGCCGTCAGGGTGTCCCGCAGGCCGGACCAGGCCCGATGCGGGTGGTCGTCATGGAGGGTGTCAACGTCGACCTTGACCGCCGCCAGCCCGGCTCGGTGCACCCGCGACGTGAGCACCTGCACCGTCTGCGGGAGGACGGCCTCGACGGCACGGCATACCGAGTCGAGGTCGGCGCCCGCGTCGAGGAGTGCGCCGAGGAGCATGTCGCCAGCCACCCCGGCCGAGGCGTCCACCCACAGGTGGCGCGCGGTGGGTCCAGTGGTGGGGCGACGGGTGGGTTGACCCGTCATCCCACCACGCTATCGGCGGGGACGGGCGGCGCAGCGGCCTGCGTCATCGGGGATCCTTCGACGTGGGCATCACCGGCGGCGGTGCTGGGGTCAGGGACTCCACGGCCCGCGAGGGGGATTCGTGCGGTCACGGTGAAGCCGGCTCCCAGGGCGGTGTCACAGATCAGCTCGCCGCCGAGCAGCGCCACCCGCTCGGCCATCCCCGAGAGCCCGTTGCCGGGGACCACCGCACTGCCGCCGAGGCCATCGTCACGGACCTGCAGCTGCAGACCAGCACCCTCGCAGCTCACAACCACCCAGGCATGGTCAGCAGCCGAGTGCCGGGCGGCGTTGGTCAGGCCCTCCTGGATGACCCGGACGACGGTGTCGGCGACGGTGTCAGGGACGGCGTCCAGACCCTCGGCCAGGTCGAGGGAGGTCTTCGGGCGCGGCAACGACCGGGCGAGCCGCGCGATCCGGTCACGGGGAGACACCCGGGTGTCGCGCAGGGTGCTGACGACGCCACGGGTGTCCCGCAACAACTCGGCGGCAAGGGCCCTGGCCTGGGCCACATGGTTAGTCGCCCGGCCGTCAACGAGTCGGTCGATGAGGTCCAGTTGGAGGGAGAGTGCCGTCAGTTGATTGCCCATCCCGTCGTGCAGGTCTCGCGAGATCCGCAACCGCTCCTCCGCCTTGCTTGCCTCGGCGAGCCTGGTCTGGGCCTCGTGCAGGGCAGCGTTGGCGGCCACAAGTTGGCTGTTGGTCACTTCGAGCTCGGCAGCGACGGCGGCGGCCTCCCGGCGGGCCGCTTGTTCGCGGACCACGACATGGACCATGAGGGAGGCAAAGAACAGCAGCGTGCCATAGAGCAGCGCCCAGACAACTGTGGCGTTCTCGGACCACAGGATGAGAGCCATCGCCGCAGTGAGGGCGAGCATGAGGGGGACCGACACCCTGGCGGGCACGACCCAACCGGCCACGCCAGCGACGAGGACAAGCAGGACGCCGGACATCAGGTCTGCACCCCAGACAGCGTTGGCCCCGATCGCGGCCAAGGTGAGCACCGCGAAGATGGCCCGGTCCCGGGTGCTCGTCCGGGCCCGGCTGCCCCCCAGCGAGAGGAAGCAGACGAGAACGATGACGCACAACACCCACCACAAGATCGGCACGCTGGCGCGCCGGTAGTTGAGGGCGGCGCTGACCACCACCCCAGCCCATGCGACCGTGCCACCCAACGCCGATCCCCAGGCGACAAAGTCGCGCTGAGCCCAGGTTGCGGCGCGCCCTCCAACGCCCGTCACAAAGGTAAGCCTAAGTGTCGACGGGGGGACAGCGCCAGAGCCGCACAAGGACAGGGCGGACCCCCTCGTCGATCAGGGTGGCGCCGAGGTCAACCGATCAGCTGTGCCGCGGTCGCCAGACGACCAGAGCCTGGCTCTGGGCTGTCGGTCGGGACGGGCGTTGCCCGGGCCGCATCGCGACGATGTCGCCGGTCGGACCAGCCGCGAAGATCCGGTGGCCGGCCGCGTGACGCGCCGCGTCAAGAGCGGCGACCAGCTCGCCAACCTGGCTGCGCAGGGCGGCAACTTCGTTCTCCAGAGCGAGGATCCGTTGGATGCCGGCCAGGCTGATGCCCTCCTCCTGGGAGAGTCGCTGCACCTCGCGAAGCAGGGCCACATCACGAGCCGAGTAGCGTCGCCCGCCGCCCTGGGTTCGGGACGGGGTGACCAGCCCGAGTCGGTCGTATTGACGCAGCGTCTGCGAGTGCATGCCGGCCAGTTGCGCGGCCACCGAGATGACGAAGACGGGGGTGTCCTCGGACGGCTGGTATGCCGTCCGCCCACCTCCCGCACGCACGTCACCGAACATCGGGGTCACCGTCCTCTGTGGCTCATCGATCCGTCACTGGCTGGCCTTGGCGAACAACTCGGCCCGCGGGTCGACGCCGTCCTCCTGGGCCGCCAGGCGCTCGAGGGCCTCGCGGGCCTCGTCGGTGAGGCGTTGCGGGACGACAATCTGGACCTTGGCCAACAGGTCGCCGTCACCCGACGCGTGCTTGACCCCGCGACCCTTGATCCGCAGCACTCGACCACTCGGAGTGCCAGGAGCGATCTTGACGCGAACCGCCTCACCGGACAGGGTCGGCACCGAAACGGTGGCCCCGAGCGCGGCCTCGACGAAGGTGACCGGGAGGTCGACCGTGAGGTTGGTGCCGTCGCGCCCGAAGACCGGGTGCGGCGACACCGCAACCGTGAGGATGAGGTCACCGGGCTCACCGCCGGGACCGCCCGATTGGCCCTTGCCGCGCAGCCGGATTTTCTGACCGTCCTTGACACCAGCCGGGATTCGCGTGGTCACCCGGCCACCGTCGCCGCTGGTCAGGGTGACGGTGTCGCCCTGGACGGCCTGGCGGAAGTCGATGGTCGTGCGCGCTGACACGTCGGCCCCGCGACGAGGGCCACGCGGCGCCCCGAAGCCGCCATAGGGGTCGGCCCCGAAACCGCCCGCCCCGGCCGGCCCGCCAGCGCCGCCGAAGAGCCCGCCGAGCAGGTCCTGCAGGTCAGGTCCGGCACCACCGGCACCACCGGCGCCGCCCGGTCCCCGACCACCCGTGCTGAACCGCACGTTTGGCCCGTTCGCACCGCCGAACATCCCCGAGAAGATGTCCTCGAACCCGCCACCGGCGCCGCCAGGCCCGGCGGTGAACCGGGCGCCGCCGGTCGTCATCGCCCGGATCTGGTCGTACTGGCGACGTTCCTCGGGATCGGACAGGACGGCATACGCCTCGCCGATCTCCTTGAAGCGCTCCTCCGCCTTGTGATCACCCGCGTTCTGGTCGGGGTGCAACTTGCGGGCCAGCTTGCGGTAGGCCTTCTTGATGGTCGCCTCGTCGGCGTCTTTGGGCACGCCGAGCACCGCGTAGAAGTCTTTCGACAGCCAATCCTGACTCGCCATTCCGACGCACCCTCCTTCCGGTGAAACCTGTTGCTGTTATTGGGGATCCGCGACGGCCACCCGGGCGGCGCGGACGATCCGCTCGCCCATCCGATAGCCGGGTTGGAGCACCTGGACGACCGTCGTCGCCGTCGTGCCCTCGGGCAGGTCGGACTCCATCCGCATGAGCGCCTCGTGGTGGTTGGGGTCGAACTCGTCCCCCGCCGCCCCGAACCGCTCGATCCCGAGTTTGGCAAGCACCGCCTCGAGCTTGTCGATGATCGTCGCCGCCGGACCCGACTCAAGGTCCCCATGCTCGCGCGCGAGATGGATCTCGTCGAGCACTGGAAGCATCGACTCCAGCACGTGACTGATGCCTTGATCGCGCGCCACCGAACGGTCGCGGTCGACCCGCTTCTTGTAGTTGACGTATTCGGCCTGCAACCGGCGCAGGTCTTCCAGGCGCTCGGCCGCGAGGGCTGCATCGCCGGTCAACGGGGCGACCAGCGGCGACTCGGCAGCGTCACCTTCCGCGGCGGTCCCGTCCGACACGACCGGTATGCCGCCCGCCCACCGTCCGCCCGCAGGTGCTTCTGCGGCGGTCGGCGCCGCTGCCCATGACGCGGAATGCGATGTCGCAGTGGCCGGTTCGTCGTTGACCGCTTCGGTGTTGAAGTCGTCCGCTCCCCCGGCGTCGGCGCCACCGCCGTCCGCCTCCGAGTCGGAGCCCTGGGCGCCCGCCTCCGAGTCGGCAGCGGCTTCGGCGGCCGACGCGGCATACGCCGGGTGGTCGTATTCGTCGAAGCCGCCCGGCTCGGACGAGCTGCGATCGCCCGGATGGGCGGGGCCGTGCTGGCCCCGCCCGTCCGAGTCGTGATCGTGAGAGTGGGTCACTTCTTGTCCTCGTCGTCGACGACCTCGGCGTCGACCACGTCGTCTTGCGGGCCGGCACCGGGGGCCTCGTCCTGCGGGCCGGCGTCAGCGGAACCGGCGCCTTCACCGGAGGCCGCGGCCGCGGCATACATGGCCTGCCCCATCTTGGAGCGCACCTCGTCGAGGGTCGCGACCTTGGCCTTGATCTCCTCGACCGACGCGGTCGAGTCCTTGGCGATGAGAGTCTTGACGTCGGCGAGCGCGGTCTCGACCTCGCCCTTGACGTCGGCCGGGATCTTCTCGGCGTTGTCGGCGAGGAACTTCTCGGTGGAGTAGACGACCTGCTCGGCCTGGTTGCGGGTCTCGATCTCCTCGACGCGCTTGCGGTCTTCCTCGGCGTGGGCCTCGGCTTCGCGAACCATCCGCTCGATCTCCTCCTTGGGCAGCGCGCTGCCGCCGGAGATCGTCATCGACTGCTCCTTGCCGGTGCCCATGTCCTTGGCGGACACGTGGACGATGCCGTTGGCGTCGATGTCGAAGGTGACCTCGATCTTCGGGATGCCGCGAGGGGCCGGGGCGATGCCGGTGAGCTCGAAGGTGCCCAGCGGCTTGTTGTGCTGCGCGATCTCACGCTCGCCCTGGAAGACCTGGATGAGCACCGAGGGCTGGTTGTCGGCCGCGGTCGTGAAGATCTCGGAGCGCTTGGTCGGGATCGCCGTGTTGCGCTCGATGAGCTTGGTGAACCGGCCGCCCTCGGTCTCGATGCCCAGCGACAGCGGGGTGACGTCGATGAGCAGGACGTCCTTGCGCTCGCCCTTGAGGACACCGGCCTGCAGGCTGGCACCGATGGCGACGACCTCGTCCGGGTTGACGCCCTTGTTGGGCTCCTTGCCGCCGGTGAGCTCCTTGACCAGAGCGGTCACGGCCGGCATACGGGTCGACCCGCCGACGAGGACCACGTGGTCGATGGCGGACAGCGAGATGCCGGCGTCCTTGATGACTTTTGCGAACGGGGCCTTGCAGCGGTCGAGCAGGTCCTTGGTGAGCTGCTCGAACTGGGCGCGGCTGATCGTCTCGTCGAGGTGGATCGGTCCGTTCTCGCTCATCGAGAGGTACTGGAGGTTGACCGTCGCCGAGGTCGAGGAGGAGAGCTCCTTCTTGGCCTGCTCGGCGGCGTCGCGAAGCCGCTGCATGGCGATCTTGTCCTTGGACAGGTCGACGCCGGTGCTGTTCTTCACGGTGCCCAGCAGGTGGGTGACGATCCGGTCGTCCCAGTCGTCGCCGCCGAGGCGGTTGTCGCCGCTGGTCGCGCGGACCTGGATCGTGCTGAAGCCGTCCTCCGGGTCCTTGCCGACCTCGAGGAGGGACACGTCGAAGGTGCCGCCGCCGAGGTCGAAGACGAGTATGAGCTCGTCCTCCTTGCCCTTGTCCAGGCCGTAGGCCAGCGCGGCCGCGGTCGGCTCGTTGATGATCCGCAGGACGTTGAGGCCCGCGATCTCACCGGCCTCCTTGGTGGCCTGACGCTCGTGGTCGTCGAAGTAGGCGGGGACGGTGATGACGGCGTCGGTCACGGTCTCGCCGAGGTAGGCCTCCGCGTCGCGCTTGAGCTTCTGCAGGATGCGGGCGCTGATCTCCTGGGCGGTGTAACGCTTGCCGTCGATGTCGTCGGACTTCCAGTCGGTGCCCATGTGGCGCTTGACCGAGCGGATGGTCCGGTCGACGTTGGTGACCGCCTGACGCTTGGCGATCTCGCCGACGAGGACGTCACCGCTCTTGCTGAAGGCCACGACCGACGGGGTGGTCCGGCCGCCTTCCGCGTTGGCGATGATGGTGGGCTCGCCGCCCTCGAGGACGGCGACGGCCGAGTTGGTGGTGCCGAGGTCGATGCCGACCGCACGTGCCATGAGTGTGTCTCCTGCTGTGGTGGGCGGCATACCGGCGGGGTATGCCGCGTGGTTGAGTCTCCGACGCTCAGGTTGCTCCGCAGGGGGTCAGGTTGTCAAGCCCGCGCTCGGCAAACTTGCGTCTTGTCCACTCAACTCTCTGTATGCCGCCCTTGTTCCCCGGGACTGCACCATGGCCCGGTGGAATCCGTTGTAGGTTTCGGCGCAACTTGTCACCTTCCGGGTTTCTTGTCACTGGAAGGGCACCAGTGGCCGTTCGTCGAGAAGTGGGACCTCGACTGGGCCGTCGCCGACCCAACCGGCTACCAGGATCGTCGCGTCCCCACTTGGCTTCGGGATGAGCTCAGCCTGACCGAGCCGCCACCAGACCTCGACCCCCGTCGCGGCAAGGTCAGCGGAATCGCGGTCGAGACACGGGCGTGAGCGTTACCGCGCCTGCGTCAGTGTCAGGTGGCATGATCAAGACGAGGAGGCCGCCATGGATGTCGACTACGCAGAGCCCCGCTTTGTCACGCCGATCTGCACGGTCCAAGATGTTGCGGACCTCGTCGGCATGCCCCTCGACACGGTGAAGGCGTGGGCTGGTCAGCGTTCCTCCCGCCGACAGATGTTCACGCGCACCCCGCAGGATCATCGCGGCTGGCCGTCTGTCCCTCTGGTCGGTCTCGTCGAAGCAAACACCCTTCGCACGCTCCGAGAGATGCTCGCGCCTTCTGAAGTCGAGGCGGCTGCCCTGTGGATCCGCCAGCGGTTTGACGCGCCCTTCGCCTTGGCCAACAAACGTCTCGTCACAGACGGGGCCTACGCCTACGTCAAGGAGAATCCCAGCGAGCTCTACCGGGTGAAGACTAGCCAGCACGCCTTCGTTGAGGTCCTCGAGGATCATCTCAAGCCGCTGATATTCGAAGCTGACGACTATCCGGTCGCGTTCGAGGTCCGCATCCCGGGCGTCGCGATCGACCCGCGCTTCAACGCTGGACGGATGACCTACATCCGCAACCGGGTCCCGGTCTTCGCGATCCTCGGGAGCCTGGCGGGCGGCGACTCTGTGGACGAGGTCATGCAGCAGTACGGGCTCACCCTGCAGGAGGTGGCCGCAGTCGATGAACACCGGGAGTGGGCGGCCACGGCCGCGTAAAGGCGACCACATCCTCCTTGTCGACCGCTGCCTTGCGCCTGAGGTGGCCTACGAGATCTGCAAGATGGACGGCCTGCACGGCATACCGCTGCGAGATCACTACGGCGACATCACAGCCCAAGCGCTGGAAGACATCAGCTTCCTGACCGAAGCCGGACGGCGCGGCTGGGGTGTCCTAACCCAGAACCCTCGGATGTGGCAGGTCCCACAAGAACGCGCCTGCATCATCGAGAAACATGTTCGGGTCTTCTCGCTCGACGACCCGAACGCCAGCAAGACCCTCAAGGGCCTCGTCCTAGGCCGGCACCTGCTCTCGATCCGCCGACGCCTGCGGCGACCCGACCCCTGTTTCTGGCGACTCCGGCTGCAGGGAGTTCGGAAGGACCTCGCATGACCGCGTACAACCCAGCGGCGGACGACGTCGTGCGACGGCTCCCCCCGAGAGTCGTCTCCACGCGACAGTTGCTGCGCCTCGAGCAGATCAGCCGCGCTCATGGCTTCAGCCAGAATCTGGACCCTGCCTGGATGGCGGGTGTGATCTCGGACGAGGGGCGTCACATCCTCACGCCGGCGCTCACTCATCCCAGCCGTAGAGCCGACGAGGCGGCCCACGTTCGCTCAGTGTTGCGTGTCCAACTGAGAACCGACCTGCCGTGGACGGACCGTCCCGTGAACTCACGTCGCTGGCAATCACCGCCCGGTAGTTGCTCTTCCAGTCAGTTGTCATGGGGCAACTCCTCCCCAACGAGCGTGCCCAAGCTGTCGAGTGCAGCCCTGCCCGGGTAGCCGAGTTTCGTTGACGAGCGCCAGTGGTACGCAGCCCAATAGCTCGCGACTCGCGCCCGAGTGAGACCGACGAAGCTCGGGTTGGCCAGCCAGAACGATCGGTACGACAAGACAGCCAACGGGTCACGCGGTAGGACGTCCCTCATGTACTCCGCGATGAGCTCGCAGATCTCGATGACGTACTCACCGAGCAACTGGATCACGAACGGTGGGTGCCACCCTTCGTGGCGGTGAGCCAAGAGAGCCCGGAGTGCCTCCTCGCGCACCCGACCGTCGTGGCAGCGCGTCATCCACGCCGCGAGCACGGGGTCGTCTGCGATGGCAGAGCTTTCGGCCTGGTCGTAGTGGCGGTAGGGGATCGTCAGCCTCTCGCCCGAGACCGTGATGTCACCCCACCGACTGTGGTAGCTGTCCTGAATCAGGCGGTGATGGCCGGACCGCGAACCCTGAGTCAGAAGAAGCCTCGCGGCCACGGGCCGAGGCTGCACCAGCCGGGGGAAGGCTCCGTCCATGTCGCTAGCCACAAAGGGAGTCTTGCAGTCGGCCACTAACCGAGGAAGGCAAAAGGAACGGACTATGGGGAAATGGACAAGATAGAGAGACGGGCGGTGTCTCGGCTTCTTGTCCCGACGCAGGTCAGAGGCGTGCCGCTCGGCCAGGAAGCGCCGGAACCTACATGTGCGAGCCGGGGAGATGAGCGCCCGACCGGCACTTACCCGGCATACCGGAGGAGTCGCGTCGACCGACGCTTGCCCGGCATACCGGTGGAAGTATCCGCCGAACGCGCGCGGAACCCCCGGCCAAGGGCGCAACCCCCGGGCGTCGCCGAACACGGCTGTCGCGACGAGGGAAATTCCGCATCAACCCCGCACTGGGCGAGGTTCACGCCGAGATCGCGCTGCTCCAGATTCGCGGGACCCCAGAACTGGGCGAGCCAGGCGAGTGGATGTGCTGGCGGCCCGGCGAAGAGTCGTTCTATCACTTGGCGCGAGCGGCGAGATGATGTCGGTGTGGACGAGCAGGTGAACGACACAATCGACTGGACGGATGTTCAGGATGCGTACGGCTCCGCGGAGGCCGTTCCGGGTCTGCTCGCCCAAGCAGCCGGCCTCCCCAGCGACGCGGGAGTCTGGAACGATCTGTGGAGCAGGCTCTGTCACCAAGGCACCGTCTACCAGGCTAGTTTTCTGGCGATCCCGGCTCTGGGAGAGATGGCCCGTTTGACGCCGCCCACGCCGCACTCCCAAGCGCTCAACTTGCTTGCCGCCATCGCTGGGTCTACCGACGTGAGCGGCACACCCGACACTCGCGAACGGTATGCCGACGCGCTCGCCTCGTGCTTGCCCGCAGCTGAGGCGTATGCCGCGGCCGCGGCTGACGACGCCGACTTCTGCTACGCGCTCTCGGTCGTCGCCGGATTGCGCGGGGAACGGATTTGGCACCAGGTCCTCACCTTCCTTGCCGACGGTACAGTGCCCGGCGGATGCCCAGAATGCGGGGAAGACCTCTGCGTCTTCCTGGACACCATCCCGGCGCGAGTGTGCTTATCCTGGGTCGAACCGCCAGACGGTCCGGAGCTCGTTCTCGCCAAAGCCGACACGATCGAGGGCTACGCGCAGGGAATGTTAGTGATGGCCGGGAGGCACTCCCGAGGCACCGTCACACACCGACTCTTGGCACTCCTCGGAGATGGCCAGTGTCCCGCCTGCGAACGGCCACTCTCACGGGGGAGTCTGTTCGGACTAGGGGTCGATGATGCCCAGGAGGGCCCTTCCAAGCGTCGCTGAATCGGCGGCCCTAGCATCAGATGCATGCGCACCACCTTGTCGATCGATGATGACGTCCTGGAGGCAGTGAAGGAACGCGCACGTCGTGAGGATCGAACCGCGGGTGAGGTCCTCTCCGATCTTGCACGCGCTGCACTGACCGCGAAGGTGAGCGGACGGCATACCTCAAGGAACGGATTCACCGTCCTCGCGTCCCGAGGCCGCCCGGTGACCAACTCACTAGTCGAGCGGTTGAGGGACGAGGACGGTTCGTGACCCGGGCGATGCTCGACGTCAACGTCCTCCTTGCGCTCGTCGACGAGGCACATGTCGATCATCCGACGGTCCACGCCTGGGCCGCCACCTCACTCGCCGACGGCTGGGCGTCGTGCGCCATCACCCAGAACGGGTTCGTGCGCAACTTCAGCCAGCCCGCATACCCCGGGTCGGTGTCCGTCGCAACGGCCGTCGACCTGCTGAGGACATCAATCAAGGCCGGAGACCACGAGTTCTGGCCGTGCGACATAGTGATGACCGACCCGTCCGTCGTCGAGTCAGATGCCCTCATCGGACACCGCCAGATCACCGACGCCTACCTGCTCGCGCTTCCTGTCCACCATGGCGGGCAGTTCGTCACCCTGGACCGGTCGGTCCCCATGAGCGCAGTGCCGGGCGCGACGTCCGAACACCTCGCCGTCATCTCGGTCGATTGATAGATCACGCGCACAAGGCTCGAGGATCACGCAAGTCAGTGGCGCCGAACCGGCGGCGCCGCCAGGATGATGGCCATGGAAGTGTCCGAGCGCGAGCGATTCGACATGTTCGTCGAGTCGGCACGGGCGTTCTGTTCCTGGATTGAGGGACTGCCGGAGTTGCCATCTGACGGCCTCTGGGACCTCGATGAGGCGCTGGCGCTTATCTCGGCCCTGCTCGCGGACGGGCACCGTTTGCCAGTCGTGGTGCCCACCGACGCGGAGATCCCCGACGTTCCCCAGTCGGAGTGGAGCGCGGTCCATGGTCGGACTCTGGCTTGGACGGAGGCCAGCGACAACTACTGGACCGTTGAACCTGGCGGATCGGAGCCGAGTGAGGCGACCCTTGGCTCCATCGCAGACGACCTGGCCGACACCTGGCGGGACCTTCGCGGCTGCCTCACCGCCCTCGACTCGGGGAGCCTGTGGCAGGACGTTTCCTGGCAGTTCCGATTCGACATGACGAGTCACTGGCGAAAGCACGTCGTCGAAGCCCTCCGGGCGCTGCATCATGCCTGATCCAAGCGGCCTCGCCGGCTCGCTGCCGACGTTCCCCGTCTGGGGGACGATCATCTGGTTGACGCCAGAGCAAGGGGGCCGGCGAAGTGGCCCCCCGCCAACTCCTTGGGACACCTACTACTTCGCAACGGCATACGTGCCGCCTCATCGCCGTGAAGACACCCTCGCTTCGGTGGTCATCGACGTCTCGGTGCGCAACGCGTGGCAGTCCCACGCGAAACTCAGGTGGCTTGCAGACTCGCACCCTGCGGTCGGCCGGGGCTCGTGCATCTTCATCACCGAAGGCCCAGACGCTGTCGCCATCTTCACGGTTGAGCACGTCGAAGACTCGGGCGCCCATCGCCATCCGCCTCTGTCAGCACAACACGTCGCCGAGATCGTCAACCGCCATCGCGCGGCGACACCCGGTCCGTGGCGGTCAGTGATCGAGGGACGCGATCATCCCGCCGGGGAGCGCTTCATCATGACCGGACCCGACGAGGACCGCGGGCCTGACCTTTACGTCACCTGGGACCCACCCCCAGCTGAAGATGATCGAGGCGCTGACCTGGACTTCATTGCTCACGCGCGCCATGACATTCCAGCCATGGCCGATGAGATCGGTCGGCTTCGCGACCTCCTCGATCTCCTACCTTCATCCCCCGAGGTGGGGGGCGGTGAGACTGCAGACACCCCCGCGTCAAGAGGCAAGGCGCCGGCGGTCGCGTATGTGGTCCAAGCAGACAGAGCAGCTGGTGTCGTCCAGTTTGGAGCGTTCACGACGATGCGCGAAGCGGTGAAAGCCATAGACCTCATCCAGGCAGAGGACCCGACTGTTGACTGGGTGGTGAATCTGATTCCCGTCTATGCGCATGCGCGGGACTTCGTCAAGGACCGATGACACGGACGACCTGCTGCTCGAAGGCTGGTACTTCGACCGCGTGGGCGAGGACACGTTCCACTGGGCCATCGGTCCCTCACAGCGAGTGGGGTAACCGGCTCGCTACAACACCTCCCGTGTCCCATGCGGACTCCATGCCACCGACAGGACTCCCCCGGCCCGGCGGGACATCACGTGGATGCATACTGGATGCATGACATCTGTTCTGGTGCAGATCCGTGGGGTGACCCCGCGGACCCGGGACGAACTCCGGGTCCGGGCCGCGCGCCGGGGGCAGAGCCTCACGGCATACCTGCGCGATCTGCTCGAACGGGAGGTGAGCCGACCTGACCTCGCCGATGTCTTGGCCCGGGTGGACCTGCGTGCCGAGTCGTCGACGGTGTCCAGCGTCGAGCTGATCCGGGCCGACCGTGACGGGCGATGAACCGCTGATCGTCGTCGACTGCTCGGTCATCGTCGACGCCTTGGTCATGGCCGAGCTGGGAGACCTTCGCCGTGACCTTTCCGGGCTCACCCTCTTTGCCCCCGCGTTACTGGACTACGAAGTGCTCAGCGCCTTGCGTGGCCTGACGTTGGGCGGGCGCCTCAGCAGCCACCGGGCCACCGAGGCGCTCGGCGACTACCTCGACCTGCCGATCGTCAAGGTGTCGCTCGGAGCCGAGCAGGCCCGCGCGGCGTGGGGGATGCGCGCGAACCTCACGGCATACGACGCGGCGTATGCCGTCCTGGCCGGAGCGCTGGACGTCCCCCTCTGGACGCGGGACGCGAAGTTGGCCGCTGCGGTGGGTCCGGGCTTCCGGTGCCATGTGGTGTGAGCCGCCGAAACAAGGACACGGACTTGTGAATGAAGCACGAGCCACGGACTTGGAGGTACGGATGGCGCAGACCGCTGAGGAGTCCCCTGGAGGGCCAAGTCCGTCGCAACGGCCGTCGACCTGCTGAGGACATCAATCAAGGCCGGAGACCACGAGTTCTGGCCGTGCGACATAGCGATGACCGACCCGTCCGTCGTCGAGTCAGATGCCCTCATCGGACACCGCCAGATCACCGACGCCTACCTGCTCGCCCTTGCTGTCCACCATGGCGGGCAGTTCGTCACCCTGGACCGGTCGGTCCCCATGAGCGCAGTGCCGGGCGCGACGTCCGAACACCTCGCCGTCATCTCGGTCGATTGATAGACCCCGCGCGCAAGGCTCGAGAAAGCCCGATCCGCCGAGCCGCGCGACCCGGTCGGCGCACGCTCCTGCCAATTTGCGGGACACCGCCGCGGACGACTGCATACGGTATGGGCATGGCGATCGACCGAGAGGCGCAGCTGCCCACCGCCTGGCTACCTGCGCTCGCCCAGGCCCACCACGCACAGGTCGAGGGCCGATGGGACGGCAACGATTACCGAGCGGTCGTGGCCGGGGCCTACCGGCAGCTGCCCTGGCAGCTCACCATGGATGGCCACCTGGACACGGACTATCCAGCGACGAGTGTGCTGCGCTGTGAAACGCCGTTCCCGGGGTCGCTCTCGGTCGGCTCCGGGGACCGGGCGCCTAGGACGACCGGCACCGAGCTCGACGTGGTCTTCGCCGTGGTGTCGGCGGCGCGGACCTGGTGGCGTGGACGTGGACGGGGCAGCTCGTCCAGCGGCGGTGAGGCGAGCGACGGCCCGGCCCCCGGTGCGTCGTTGGAGCTCGACGACCCGGATGGGGTGCTGACGCCTGAAGTTCTCGGGCAACTCGAGCACTGGCCTACCTCCAGCCACACCCGCAGCAATCTGAACCGTGACCGGTCGTCGCTGCGCCTCAGCTACGGCGCCCTGGTCTTCACCACCGAGAACATGTGGGGCCCGGCCGTCACAGCCCACCAGCTCGCGGTTTTCCGCCAGGTCATCGACCTGCTTGAGGCGCGCGAGGCGCGCTGACCGGCCGCCGGACGGCATACAGACCTAGGTCAGCAGCCCGCGCAGGTCGAGGGCGAGGAACAACGCCTCGGCATCAGCGCACACCGTCTGGCCGTCGATGAGCTGCGCGCTGACATAGGTCTTGCGGCCCTCGACCCGCTCGATCCGGCCGGTCATCCGCAACTGCCGGTCCAGCGGCGTGAGCGCCCGGAAGTTGACCGTGATCCGCACCGTCCGCGACGGCGGTCGCGTCCCGAAATTGACTAGCGTGCCCAGCAATTCGTCGAAGACCAGCGGGATCGCCCCGCCGTGGACCGCCTCGCCACCGCCGAGGTAGTAGCGCCCGAACCGCACATCGGCCTCGATCGTCTCCTCGCCCACGTCGTGCACGACGTAGTCCGGCAGCATCGTGCTCCCCCGGCTCGGCAGGTCGGGCCGACGCCCGAAGACCTGCCCGTGCTCGCCAGTTGCCGTCTCACGCAACGTCGTCCGCCACTCGCGCAGCGTTTGCGCCAGCGCCGCCGAGTCTTCCGGCGCCGGCCGCGCCGACGCGACGTCGTCGAGGAAGCCACGCAGTTCGGTGAGGAGGGCGGCATACTCCGGGTCGCCCTCGGTCACCCACGACAACGGGACCTGCGTCCCCCACGGTGGATGTTGCGGAGGGATAGCGCCGGTGCTCACCATCCCATCCTCGCCCCTCCCCTTCCCCGGTCTGCCGCCACCCCCCATCCCGTATGCCGTCCGCCCACCGACCGCGCTCAACGACGCATCCGACGGCGCATCCGACGGCGCATCCGACCAAACGGGCGTAGCACATTGCTACACTTTGACGATGACCACCGTCGCCCACCGCGAACTACGCAACAACAGCGCCGACTTGCTGCGTCGCGCCGCCGCCGGCGAGTCGTTCGAGGTCACCAACAACGGTCGGGTCGTCGCGATGCTGGTCCCGCCGCAGACCTCGCCACTGGAGCGGCGCCTGGCCGCGCAGCTCGTCACCCACCCGACCGCGACCCGCCTGCCTCGGATCGCCCGGGTGCGCTCGACCACCCCGACCGCCGACCTGCTGGCCGAGCTCAAGGGCGACCGGTGACGATCCACTATGTCGACGCCTCTGCCTGGGCCAAGCTGCTCGTCGACGAGCCCGAGTCCGGCGCGCTCGCGGCATACGTCGACGAGCGACTTGCCGCGGGCGAGACGTTCGCGTCCTCGCATCTGCTGGTCACCGAGCTGCACCAGCTCGCCGCCCGCGTGAGTGCCGCGCCGACCGACGTCACCGCGGTCCTGTCCGTGCTCGCCTTGACCCTGCCCGACGCGGCGACCTACCGCGCGGCCGGGCTGCTTCCCGGCAGCGTCCGCAGTCTCGACGCGCTGCACGTCGCGTCCGCCCTTGACCTGGGCGCCGACGACTTCGTCAGCTTCGACGAACGTCAGCTGGCCGCGGCGGCCGCAGCCGGCATCCCAGCAGCCAACCCGTCGACCGCGGACGGCGACTCGACCTGACGCCTACGCTTCGGCGACCGCGGCGACCTCGTCCGTCACGACCGGACCATCCGCCCCTGCCGGACCCCGGCGCCCCCGTGGACGAAGCCGCACTGCGGGCAACGGCGGCGCGGGGATCCGAGCGACCGGACCGGCATACCCCTTGACGGTCCCGAAGCGGATCGAGCCCGCCTCCCACCCCTGTCGGTAGGCGACGATCTCGTCGTGGCTGCGCCCCACGAAGTTCCACCACATGACGATCTCCTCCTCGAACGGCTCGCCGCCGAGCAGCAGCAGCCGAGCCCCCGCAGCCCCGGCGCGCAGCCGCAACCGCTCCGGCCCCGCGTCGACGCACGCGAGGTCACCTGGCGCGATCGGGACGTCCTCGACGCTCACCTCGCCCGTGTCGAGCAGGACCCCATGCTCGTATGCCGTGTCCACCGCGAGCGCGACCGCCGCCCCCGGGTGCAAGGTCACCTCCGCGCCCAGCAAGGGCGTGAACGTCCGAACCGGCGACCGATCGATGCCGGCGAGCTCCCCGACGAACACCCGCGCCGACCCGACACCCCGCAGCTCGATCTCGGCCGGGGCATGGTGCTGGAAGTCTCGACGGGTCGCCCGCGCCGAGTCCGGCAGCGCCACCCACAGCTGCACGCCGTGCAGCCGGGTCGTGCCCGACGTTGTCACCTCCGAGTGGGCGATGCCCGCGCCTGAGGTCATCAGGTTGACCTCGCCCGGGCGGATCAGCCCGGCCGCGCCCCCGGAGTCGCGGTGCTCCAGCTCGCCCTCGAAGAGCCACGACACGGTCTGCAGCCCGGTGTGCGGGTGGGGTGGGAGGTCCATCCCACCGCCGGTCTCCGGGTCGGTCTGCGGGTCGATCTCGTCCGGCCCATAGTGGTCGACGAAGCACCACGCGCCCACGAACGACCGGTTCCGGTGCGGCAGGGTGCGCCGGACATACATCGCCCGTATGCCGCCCAACGGCACCTGCCGCCCACGAAGCACCTGAACCTGCGTCGTCGCCGCGTCCACCTTGCCAGTAGAGCACGAGCCCCTTCGCGACCAGAAGGGTCCCCAGTCCCGCGTCCCGTTTGCCGCGTCTTCGGCGCGCCTAGCTGCTACCCGGTCGAGCCACCGCCCGAGACGCCAGGACATAGGCGACCAGCCCCGCGATCATGAGCACGCCACCCGGCAAGCCCATCGGCCACGGGTCCCACGTGCTCTCACACCCGGTGACCGACGGGACCTCGGGAAGACCCGGGGCCGAGGTGACCACGTCCGGCGACCACTCCGACCCCTCTGCCACCGCGACACCCGCTTGCGCCGTCCCTTCACACACCGCCGGTGAGGTGTGCCAATTGAGCCCGATGACGATGAGGGTGACGCCAGCTCCTGTGACCAGCCCCCACATCGGGCGCCCGCCCCCGCCGCGGATCACCAGGAGGATGAACACCACGAGCGTGGGAAAGAGCACGAATGCACCGATCGTCAGCATCCCCAGCACCGCCACCGCCCCCGCCGCACCGACCCCCGCGAACGCCCAGAACCAGCCCCAGCCCCGCTTGCCCGTGTCCGTCATGGCCGCACCACCCCAAGCGTCGTTGCACCCGGCGTCGCCGCACCAGGGGGCCCCGCGCCGAAGGAGTCGAGCAGCCGGGCCATCCCCGCCGCCTGGTCGAACAGGGCCAGCCCACGCGAGCCCGCCCCCGCCCCGTCCCCGGCCCCGGCCCCGTCCCCGTCCCCGTCGAGCATCGCCAACAACTCCAACCCGAGGAACCCGGCAACGATCGCCCGAGCCACGCCCTCGATGTCAACGAGCGCCGAGGCCATCGGCGGCGCTACCGACCGCAGGCTGGTCGCGGCGAGCTCCTGCCAGGGAGCCAGCCGCTCGGCCACGGCCTCCGACATCCCCGGCACCGTCCGCGAGCCCGCGATGAGCTCGACGAGCACCCGCACGTCGCCTGAGGCGAGGTCGGCGGCATACATGCTCCGGGCGGAGTTGACCAGCTCGGTGAGGGTCCCCGCGTCTGCGACCAAGGCGCTGTATGCCGCCCGCCTCCGCTCGCTCACGGCGTCCAGGACCGCGAGGAGCACGTCGGGAACGCTGCCGAACTGGTAGAACACCGCCGCCTGGCTGACACCAGCCCGCGCCGCGATGGCCCGCGCGCTGGTCTGCGCGAAGCCGACCTCGACCAACGTGGCTCGCGCCGCCTCGACGATTTGCTCGCGCGTGAGCCGACTGCGCGAGCCAGTTCCGTCCTCGACCGCCGCATCACCCATCCGCGGCCCGGGTCCGGCCTTCGCCATGGTCTCCCCCTTGATCCGCGCAGTCTGAGCGATTGCTCAGACTATAGTCCTCCAGCGGACACAGCGGAAGGGGACGACCCGGCATACCGGATCGTCCCCAGGCGCGTGGGCAGCAGGGTGCCGCTACCAAGCGAACTTCTCGTCGTGCAGCTGCCCCTCCGGTATGCCGCCCTCCCGGGCGTCCGCGAGCACGGCCTCCATCCACGGGGTCGGGCCACAGACGTAGACATCAGCCTCGCGGGCCCAGGGGACGAAGTCGGTGAGACTCGCCCCGGCGTCGCTAGTGGGCACCCACGAGTCGCCCGCCCGAGGGCCGACGAGCAGGGTGAGTGTGGCGCCCTTGGCCTCGCACAAGGCGACGATCTCGTCGAGGAGATAGAGCTCGTCCGGAGTCGAAGCCCGCAGGATCACCGCAGCATCGCCGGGCGCAAACTCGGTCGACTCCAGCAGGGCCCGGATCGGCGCGATGCCGATCCCGCCACCGATGAGGACGACCTTGTCCGTCGTGCGGGCCGCGTCGGTGAACATGCCGTAGGGGCCTTCGATGGCGACCTTGGTGCCGGGCTGCACAGACATCAGGCGCGCGGTGCCCTCGCCGAGGTTGCGGACGGTGAGCCGCAGGGTCGAGTCGGTCGGCGCGGCAGACAGCGAGAACGGGTGCGGCTGACCGGCCAGCTCGGGGGTGAGGAAGCGCCAGGTGAGCCACTGCCCGCCTCGTGCCTCAAGCTCGCGGATCTTGCGCCCGGTGACTTCGATCGACACCGCATCGGGGCCGACCGGGACGACCCGGCTGACGGCGAAGCGGTGGGTCAGGCTGGACATGATCGGCAGGATCACCCGGTAGGCGAGCATCAGCCCGCCGGTGACCAGCCACATCGCGGCCCAGAACGGCCGGCCCAGGGTGCCTTCGGCGAGCATTCCGCTCATCGAGAACTGGTGCGGGATCGAGGCGAGGATCGCGGCATACGTGGTCAGGTGGATGCCGAACCACACCTCGTAGGGGTACTTCCGGCGCAGGGCCACCATCGACGAGATGCCGACCACGGCGAACATGAGGAACGCGACGCAGGCCCACACGAAGTCGCTCGACGAGGTCCACAGCTGAGTGAACATCGCGACCGGGTTGAGTTTGCCCGAGATGGCGTAGCCGTAGACGAGCAGGATCCCGTGCGTGATGAGCCCGAAGACCATCCCGCGACCGAGCTTCGAGTGCAACGCCGCCGCCCGGTCCTGGCCGATCGTCGCGTCGATGACCGGCACCCGCGCAGAGAGCACGAGCATGAGGACCATCGCGGCGGTTGCGACGAGCCCGGCGATGATGCCCAGCGCCGTCACCGCACCGCCCAGGGTGGCGAAGTAGGCGGCCCCGTGGTCGGCGAGGAACAGTGCGACCGACGTCGCGACGAGCGACCAGGCGCCGACGGTGAGGACGTCGCGACGCACCTCGCGGCGTGCGGCCTGCCCCTGATAGCGGCGCAACAGCGCCGATCGGGTATGCCGTGCGCCCGGCTTCCCATCGAAGGCTCCGCGGGGCGCGCCGGCCGGGTCGGTGGTGATGAGTGAGGTGGTCATGACCCCTACCATCCGGACCCCGTCTGTGCGGTTCTTGTGAGACGTCTTTGACGTCGATCTGACTGTGGCTTGGCCCGCCCGATGTTCCCCGCCCGATGTTCCCCGTTGGCACGGTCTTGAGGGCTCTCAGGTGAGCCAGTCGGCGTTCACAACCGATGCACAGCATCGGTGACCAGGGTCAGTGGTGACGCCGACGAGTGTCGGTGAGCACACGGCATACCGCCACATCCTTGGAAGGCACGGACGAACGATGAGCACCCGAAGCAAGGCAGCCGCCGCCCTGGCCTCGGCCGGGATCCTCCTGGTCGGGTGGAACGTCGGCACCGCCAACGGCAAGACCATCCCGACCACCACCAGCGCGGGAACCGGCACGGGCACGACCGTGGCCGCTGGCAGCAACGCGGGGACCACTTCGAGCGGGACCAGCGGCGCCACCGGAACCTACACGGGGACAACGCAATCCGACCGATTCGGCACGATCACCGTGACCGTGACCCTCGCCAACGGGAAGATCAGCAACGTCACATACGCGACGACCGTCCGCGACAACCACAGCGCCCAGATCGAGGCGCGGGCGATCCCGACGCTCAAGGCCGCGGTGCTCGCCGCCAACTCGGCCGACGTGTCGACGGTGAGCGGGGCGACCTACACTTCCAACAAATACCTCTCGTCGCTGCAGTCCGCCCTCGACAAGGCGGCCTGACCGATGAGCCCTCGGGGTCAGCGCCACGTGTTCGACACCATGGGCACCACGGTGAGCCTGGTGTTCGCCGGCGCTGCTCCCGACGGGGCGATCGACTCGGTCGAGGCGGTCTTCGCCGCGCTCAACCGCCGGTTCAGCCTCTATCGCGACGACTCGGAGGCCAGAGCCGTCGCGCGCGGCGAGCTGACCGTGGCCGATGCCTCGGTGAAGTTCCGTGACGCGTTCGCACTGGCCGAGCGGTGGCGGATGGACACCGAGGGGGCGTTCACCCCCCACCGCCCGGACGGGTCGATCGACCTGGCCGGGGTCATCAAGGCCCAAGCGATCCAGGAGTCGGGCGAGGCGCTGCGCTGGCACGGCGCGACCGCGTGGTGTCTCAATGCCGGCGGTGACGTGCTCACCGACGGCGTTCAGGCGGACGGCCGCCCGTGGGTGGTCGGCATCGTCGACCCAGCCGACCGTCAGGTCTTGCTCTCGCAATTCACGTGCAGCTCAAGGCATCCCGCGGTTGCCACCAGCGGAGTCGCCGAGCGCGGCGAGCACGTGTGGCGGACGACCGGCCGCGAGTTGGCGCCCGCTGCTCCCGCTGTTGTCGGGCGCTGGCCGGGCGGCGGCCGGCAGGGGGAGCCAGAGGCTGAGGCGTTGACCACCCACAGTGATCAACGCCTCAGCGTCTTTCACCAGGTCACCGTCGCGGCCCCGGACATCATCACCGCTGACGTGCTCGCGACAGCGATCCTCGCTGGCGGGCGCCCCACGCTAGATCTGGCCTTGCGCCGTTGGGACATCCAGGTCCTCGCCTGCACGGCCGACGGCGAGTTCCTCGCCACCAACGCCTTCCGCGCGACCGACTAGCCCCTCGCCTCAATACTCGGCACCCGGCTCGGCCGGTGATCGGCTACGCCTCGTCGGCCGGTCGCAGGTTGGCCACCAGCCGCCCCGTCCCGGGCCCCACGCTTCCCCATTCCGGCACGTCCACGACCGCGATAGCGGAGGTTGGGAGGGCGGCATACCGGCCGGTCACCGTCTGCACGAAATCCTCCACCGCCGGATTGTGCCCCACAAGGGCGACCACGCGCGCCGACTCCGGCAGCCCGCCCACCACCGCGAAGAGGTCGTCGCCGTCGAACGTGTATGCCGCCTCCTCCACCTGCGTGGGCGGCGGCACGTCGAGCTCGGCGGCGACGAGGGCCCAGGTCTGGCGGGCTCTGGCTGCGGGTGACACGACAGCGAGGTCCAGGACGATGCCGTGCTCGGCGATCCAGCGCCCGGCATACGGCGCCTGGCGGCGGCCCCGCTTGGCCAGGGGACGGTCGCGGTCGGCGGCGTCGACATCCCAGTCGGACTTCGCGTGCCTGATGACAACCAGCGTGTGCGCCATGGTTCCTCCTCGCGGACGTCCGGCGCCGCCCACCCTAGTGACCCTTTTGCCGCCCGAGGATGCCATGATTGTGGCAGAATCGTGGCATGGCCAAGACACGGGTGAGCACGACTGTCGACGCGACACTGCTTGAGCAAGTTCGTGCCGTCGCGCCAGGCTCGACCGATGCCAGCCTCCTAGAGCAGGCATTCCGAGCGTTCCTGGCGGCACGACGGCGAGCGGACATCGACGCGGCATACCTTCGCGCATATGCTGCCCACCCCTTCGATGAGCCCGACGAGTGGGGCGACCTTGAGTCGTTCGGCGCGGCCGCGGCTGCCTCATGAGTCTGCCGGAGAGAGGCGACGTCTGGTGGTGCGAGCCCCCGGACGTGGGTCGGCGGCCGGTCGTCGTGCTGTCCCGGAACACCGCGATCGTCGGGCGGCGCCGAGCACTTGTGGCGCCGTGCACCACCACTCACCGGGGCCTCCCCAGCGAGGTCGAACTGCACCCTCGCACCGACCCGGTGCCGAAGGCGTGTGTGACCAACCTGGACTCCGTGGAGTCCGTGTCCGTGGGCGTCCTACTCACCCGGCTGGGCCGAGTCTCGGACGGCCGAATGAGCGAGATCTGTGCGGCGCTCGCGGTGGCGGTGGACTGCTAGGTCGGACGCAGCGCGAAGGCCCGTGACCTCGGGAGTGAGGTCACGGGCCTTGGCGCGTTCGGTATGCCGCTACGCAAGGGCAGCGAATCTCCGGTGGCACTTAAACCGTTCTCGTGGCAGAAACAACTGCCACGAGAACGGTTCAAGTGCCAAGTTGGTCGTGCGGGGCCAGTTCGGCAATGGGCGTGAGGTCAGCTGGACGCGGTCGCTGACGGGGCCGACTGCTGGGTCGAGCCCGGGGCGGCATGCCCGGCGCCCTGCGGACCACCTTGGGGACCACCCTGCGGGCCGGCGTTCGCGGTGACGGTCGCCAGGTCGGCGCTCACGTCGAACATGACCGGGGCGCCGGCCTTGGTGCCGAGCACGTCATAGGAGCCGTCGGGGTCCTTGCGAACCTCGGTCACCGTGACGGTCGAGTCCTTGGCCGTGACGGCCGCGGAGACCTTCGTGGCCTCGTCACCCGTCACCGGAGTGTCCTGGGAGGCGCCGCCAGGGCCGCCCTTGCCACCGTGACCGCCGCCGGGCCCGCCGACGTTCTCGGTGATCGTGGCGAGGTCGGCGCTCACGTCGAACATGACCGGGGCGCCGGCCTTGGTGCCGAGCACGTCGTAGGAGCCGTCGGGGTCCTTGCGAACCTCGGTCACCGTGACGGTCGAGTCCTTGGCCGTGACGGCCGCGGACACCTTCGTGGCCTCGTCACCCGTCACCGGGGTGTCGGGCGAGGCCTGCTGACCGGTCGCGCCTTGGGCGCGCTGCCCCTTGCCCTGGCCGCGACCCTGCTGGCCCTGCTGGCCCTGCGGGGCCGTGTCCGCGCTGCCTTGGGTGGTGCTCGTCGTCGGCGCCGGGTTGTCGGCGGCGTTGGCGATGGCCGACCCACCGACCGCGAGTGCGGCGACAGCGGCGACGGACGCTGCGGCGAGGCTGATCTTCTTGACGTTCATGGCTGCTTCTCCTTGTCGGGTCGAGGTCTCTGGGTGACCTCCGCTGATGAGAAGACTCGCCCCCGTCCCTATGCCGAACCTGTCAACCACATAGGCCGTCCCTACGACCTTTCACGCCCTCCAGGCCGGTGCCACACCGCGACGGCGCGGGCTAACGGCATACCCACCGGGGTATCATCCGGCCATGACGACGGAGCGAGCAACGCACTGGGACAACGCCTATGCCAACGGCGACACCACTCGCAGCTGGTACCAGCCGTCCCCGACCACCTCGCTCAGGCTCCTTGAGGAGGCGGCCATTTCGCCCGCGGTCGGCCTCATCGACGTCGGCGGCGGGGCCTCCACCCTCGTCGACGCGCTCCTTGTCCGGGGCCACACCGACCTCACCGTGCTCGATGTGTCCGCCCACGGCCTGGACCTCGCGCGCGATCGGCTCCGGTCGCGTGCCGACTCCGTCACGTGGATCGTCACCGACCTGCTCAGCTGGGTCCCCACCCGCCGGTATGCCGTGTGGCACGACCGCGCGGTGTTCCACTTCCTCACCGATCCCGTTGAGACAGAGCGTTATCGGTCGGTGCTGAGTGAGGCTCTAGAGCCCGGCGGGCTGGCGATGGTCGGGGCGTTCGCCACGGATGGCCCGACACACTGCTCCGGCCTGGAGGTGGCCCGCTATGACGGTCCCACCTTGGCCGAGCAGGCGGCCCCCGGCTGCGATGTGGTGACTGAGCTGCGCGAGGAGCACCACACTCCCTCGGGAGGCGTCCAGCCCTTCACCTGGGTCGTCCTGCGGCGCCCGGTCGGCCACGCCGAATAGGATCGGCAGCCGAGCCGCGGCCTTGACCCAGCACCCAGAACCGCCGCACCCCACACCCAACGCCCCGCGCCCCCTGTCTCCGGGTCGGACCCCGGGCTAGGCTCGGTGTCATGGCCACTGAGCGGCTCACGGTCGTGCGGGTCCCCGGCAACGGCGCGGAGGACGTGCTCATCGGGCCCAAGGGTCACGTGTGGACCGCGACCGAGGACGGCTCGGTGTTCCGGTTGACCCCCGACGGTCACCTCGTCGAGCGGGTGGCGACCACCGGAGGACGACCGCTGGGTCTGGAGTTGCTCGGCGACGGACGCATCCTGATCTGCGACGCCGACCGCGGACTTCTCGCGCTGGATCCGAGCGCGGGCGCAGTCGAGGTGCTCACCTCCCACGTGGACGGCAAGCCAATGCGCTTCTGCAACAACGCAGCAGTGGCCGGCGACGGCCGGATCTTCTTCACCGACACCTCTGCGCACTACACCGTGCACGAGTGGAAGTTCGATATCATCGAGGCGACCCGGACCGGGCGGCTGCTGGTGCGGCATACCGATGGGTCGGTCGAAACCCTGCTCACCGGGCTCGAATTCGCCAACGGGGTGGCCCTGTCCGCGGACGAGTCCTACGTGGCCGTGGCCGAGACCGGCGCACGCACGGTCGTTCGCCATTGGCTGACCGGTCGGCACGCGGGCACCCACGACTACCTCGCCGAAGACCTGCCAGGCTATCCGGACAACATGTCACGAGGCACCGACGGACTCATCTGGGTCGCTATCGCCTCGCCCATGGATCCGGTCGTCGAACGGATCAAGGCGGGCCCGATGGCGCTGCGACGCGGGGCGATGAAGCTGCCGCCGTGGGCTCAACCCAAGCCGAAACGGACCGCGCGCGTCATGGCCTTCGACGACGACGGCCAGGTCGTCCACGACCATGCGTTCGACGCCACCCACTTCCACATGGCAACCGGCGTCCGCGAGCATCACGGCCGGGTCTGGCTCGGCAGCCTCGTCGAACCCGCGGTCGCCTGGTTCGACATCTAGCCGCCCACCAATTCCATCGGGATTGACGATGGATCGCCTCGCCCCCAGAGTGGGCGCATGGTCACCGAGCCGGACGCCGACGTGGAGCGGTTCTGCGAACTGTTCCCCGCGGCATACCTCGCCTTCCACCGGCGCGACGGCAAACGAGACCAGTTGACCGGGGCCTCGCGAGCGGTGCTTCTGCACCTGGCCCAGTCCGGGCCGCTGACCGTCGGCGAGGCCGCCGTCCACCTGGACCGCGCCCAGTCGGTCGTCAGCGACATCGTCAGCCAACTCGAAGGGCACGGCTACGTCGAGCGGGAGAACGATCCCGACGACCGCCGTCGGAGCCTGGTCTGGCTGACAGAGAGCGGGCGCGATCGCCTCGAGCGCGATGCCCGGGTCCTGGATCCGGGCCTCGTCTCCACGGCCTTGCACAGCTTGACGACGTCCCAACGGACGGGCCTCGTCCAGGGCTTGGCCGCGCTGGTCGCCGCTTCCGGCGGCATTCCGAAGACCCAAGGGAAGGAACGAGATTCATGACATCTGCCGACGCGACAACCTGCGAGAGCTGCGGAATGCCCATCGAGTCGGGGCGCTACTGCCAGCACTGCGTCGACGAAACCGGCGCGTTGCAGGACTTTGACATCCGGTTCGAGCGAATGGTGGGTTGGCAGGCCCGCCGCGACCCGGGCGCCTCCCGCGAGGCGCTGGAGCGCGCGACCCTCCACTACTTAGCGACCATGCCCGCCTGGCGCGACCACCCGCGGGTCGTCGGCCGCTGAGTCGGCCGCTGAGTCGGTCGGCGGCTCGGTCGGACCGGACCCTGCCATCCGTATGCCGCCCCACCTCCGTCGCGCCCGACCGACGCTAGCGCGCCACCGGACATCCCGAAGGGCTACCGTGCGAGGTGGAGCCGACGCCACGGGGCGTCGACCACCCTTGGAGGGAGCGGCCAATGGCTGACTGGGCCAGTGACGTCAAGAAGTACGCACCGAACGCCGACGACAAGGTCATCGCGGGCATCGTCCGCCACTGCGGGATCGCCTTGCAGAAGACCGACTCTTCGCTGGTCTCCTATTCGGACCAGGCCGAGTTGGACCGGGTCCGCAACGGATTCCTCAAGAAGAAGCTCGCCCTCACCGACGACGACGCGACCCTCGACGCGGCGATCGCGGCTGTCGGCACCAAGCTCAAGGGCGTCAACCGCAAGAACCGCGTGACGGTCTACTACCTGCTGGCCGAGCACTTCAACAAGCTGTCGCTCTTCGGCTGAGCCTCCGGGAGCCCCGCGACCGCTAGGCGTCGGCGCCCTCGGGCAGCGTGACCGAGGCCAGCGGGATGATCGGGTAGAGCGGCGGCTCCTGCTCCGGCGTGAGCGCCGTTGGCCCATAGATCCACTCGGTGTAGGTGTAGTCGTAGGTGTCCCGACTGCGCAGAATCACGTTGCGCTGCAGGCGCTTCACGCCATCGACGTGCCACAGCTCGCCCCACTTGCGACCCGTGGACAGCACCCGCCGGCAGTGCTCGGGACGCACCGCGTTGTATGCCGCGAGCGCCCGATCCCAGTCGACCCCGGTGCCGCCGTCGGCAGTGCGTTGAGCTTGCTGAGCGCCGACGTGCTCGGCCAAGACCCAGCCGTCCTCGATCGCCATGATCGCGCCCTGAGCCATGTATTGGAGCGGCGGGTGGGCCGCGTCGCCGAGCAGTGCGATCTTGCCGTGGACCCAGTTGAGGATCGGGTCGCGATCGAACATCCGCCACCACCGGTCGCGCCACATGAGCGGCAGCCCGAGCTGGATGGGCTCACACATGCCCTCGAACGCGGCATCGAGCTCGTCCGGCGTGCCCCAATCCTCCTCGCCCGCAAGGGCTTTGGGCGACTGGAAGACCGCGACCTGGTTGAACATCTCGCCGCCGCGCAGGGGGTATTGCACGAAGTGGCAGCCCGGCCCGATGTAGACGACGACCGAGTCAGTCGACACCTGGTTTTCGGCCACCTTGTCGATCGTCACGGCGCCGCGGTAGGCGACATACGACGAGTTGACCGGTTGGTCGTCGACGAGCAGTCGGCGCGCGACCGAGTGCATGCCGTCGGCCGCGATGACCATCTCGGCCTCCTCGACGTGCCCGTCGGCGAACGTCGCCGTCGCCCCGGAGGCGGTGTTGGCGTAGCCCACACAGGCCTGGTCGGTGAGCAGCTCGACGCCCGCCCGCTGGCAGGCCCGCAGGAAGATGCCGTGCAGGTCGCTGCGGTGGATGACCATGTAGGGGAAGCCGTATTTGCGCTCCAGGTCCTCCAGGTCCAGCCGGGTCAGCTCGGAGCCGTCGGTCGCGTCCTTCATGACCATCGCCTTGGGCACGACCCCGAGGGTCTTCGCCTCATCGAGCAGCCCATAGTCGGCGAGCATCCGGGTGCAGTTCGGCGCGATCTGCAGCCCCGCACCGACCTCGCCGAACTCCTTGGCCCGCTCGAGCAGTCGCACCCGCAACCCCTTGCGGGAAAGGGCGAGCGCCGCACTCAGCCCACCGATGCCGCCGCCGACGACGATGACGTCCGGACGCGTTGTCGTGGTCTCACTCATGCTGACCTCCTGGGTCGATCCGTGTGCTCCGCCGTCAAAGCCAGGCGGCCAGGCTGGGGATGGGGGTGCGCTCACCGTCGCGGCTCGCGGTCAGTCCCGCGTCGCCACGACCGGCGAGGTATGCCGTGCACGCAGCGAGCGGTCCGGCGACGGTGATCGAGGTGCTGGGGTCGGATCCGGGCAGGGTCCACCGGACGCCTGTGGCGTCTGTCGGACAGATCTCGACCGCTGGCGAGTCGGCCATCGGAGCAGCGCACCGCTTGGTGGTGACGTCGTCCCCGAGGGCCTCGAGGAAGTCGCTCGGCAGGTCGGCGAAGGTCACGCCCGTGCCGAGGTCGACGGCGTGCACGAGCACCTCTCGGGCCCGCATCCACGGTGTCTCCGACGCCGGGACCGTCCGCCCCTGGGCCGTCACCACGGGCGCCTGCCAGGCCGATGCGCTGAGCCCGTCCCAGGCTTCCTGGAGACCCTGGGCCGAGCGGTCGAACCAGGCGGTCAGTGCCGAGCCGGCATACTGGCTGCCCGCCTCGATGTCCGAAGAGCGTTGCGCAGGAGAGGAATACATCGGAGTGGGCACCCCCGTGGCAGCCCAGGTTGCGAGGTTGCGGACGGCATCACCGTTGGCCGCCAGGTGCGCGACAAGGTGTTTGCGGGTCCAGCCCGGCAGCAAGCAGGCCTGCGCGAAGGCCGCCTCGTCGAGCGAGGCGATGGCATCGCGGCATACATGGGTGCCGTGCGCGACCCAGCGGCGCGCGTCGGCGAGGGTGCGCTCCATCAGGATGCGACCTCGTTGACCACCCGGTTGACCAGCCGACCGACGCCCTCGATCTCGGTGACGATCACCTCGCCGCCGGTCAGGTAGCGCGGGGGCTTGCGGGCGTGCCCGACCCCGCCGGGGGTGCCGGTCGCGATGATGTCGCCGGGGTTGAGCCGGACCATCGTCGAGACGTATTCGACGAGGTGCACCGGGTCGAAGAGCAGGTCGCCCGTGGTGTCGGACTGGACGACCTCGCCGTCGACCTCGCAGCGGACCGCGACCGCGGGGCGGACGCCGCCGGGCAGCTCGTCGGGGGTGACGAGGTAGGGGCCGACCGGCGTCGAAGAGTCCCAGTTCTTGCCCTGCAGCCATTCGCGCGTGCGGAACTGCCAGTCGCGGCAGGTGATGTCGTTGAGGACGGTGAACCCGGCGATCGCGGCCTCGGCTTGCTCGGTCGTCGCTCGGCGGACCGTGGCGCCGATGACGACGGCCAGCTCGACCTCCCAGTCGAACTCGGTCGTCTCGGCCGGGCGCTGGATGTCGTCGGTCGGGCCGATGAGGCAGTCGGCGAATTTCGAGAAGAGCGTGGGGTATTCGGGTAGGTCCCGGCCCATCTCCTGGATGTGGGTCTTGTAGTTGAGGCCCACACAGACGACCTTGGAGGGCGCCGGGACGAGCGTCGCGAAGGTGGCGTCAGCGGCGGCATACGACGTCGTGCCGGTGACCGCCTCGGCCCGTGAGCGCCACTCGGGTTGGGCGAGCAGCGCGCCGACATCGGTCGCGCCGAGGTGGACGAGCGTGTCCCCGTCGACGCGGACGGCGGCAGTGTGACCGTCGGCCAGGCGGATGGTCGCGAGCTTCATCGGTTGTCCTCCACGAGGGTGCGGGCGAGGTTGAGCTTCTCGAAGATGGGTGCGTCGCCGAACTCGAAGAGATCGAGCGCGCCGGAGTCGGAGTCCGACGGCGAGGCCTCGGAGCGGATCGACAGCGGGAACCACGACGGCACGACGAACATGTCACCGCGCCCCACGGTCCAGGAGAAGTCGCCGACGGTCACCCGGCCCGAGCCGTCGAAGACCTGATAGACCGACGAACCGGTCTGGCGGCGTGGGGCTGTCTCGGTGCCGGAGGTGATCCGGTGGAACTGCGTGCGGATCGTCTGAGTGACGTCGGAGGCGTTGCTCGGGTTGAGGAAGCGGATGGCGGCGTGGCCGGGTTCGAGCGTCGCGGCATACCCCTCGCGCTCCAGCTCGAGCTGGTCGGTGAGGGCCGCGTCGGTGTCGACCCAGCGGTAGCACAGCAGCGGCGAGCCGGGGGTCGGGCCGAGCTGCGAGAGCGGCGCGATGCCCGGGTGACCCCAGAGGCGCTGCGAGCGCGAGCGATCGGGCGTCGCGTGCTCGGCCTCGGTGATCTGGTCGCGGCCGAAGTCGAAGAACGTGCTCTCGACGTAGTGCTGGAAGGGGATGTCCAGCCCGTCGATCCAGGCCATCGGCTGGTCGGCGGCGTTGTGATGGGCGTGCCAGTTCCAGGCGAATTGCGGCAGGAAGTCGCCGCGATTCATCGGGATCGGGTCGCGCTCAACGACGGTCCACACGCCGGTGCCCTCGACGACGAAACGGAAGGCGTTCTGGGTGTGGCGGTGCTCGGGCGCGTCCTCGCCCGGCATGAGGTATTGGATCGCGGCCCAGAGGGTGGGGGTCGCATAGGGGCGGCCGCCGAGGCTCGGGTTGGCCAGCGCGATCGCCCGGCGCTCCCCGCCACGGCCGACCGGGACCAGGTTGCCGGCCAGTCCGGCCAGCTCGAGCAGCTTGCTCCACTCCCACAGGTGCGGTTGGGCTTTGGACTTGGGCGTGTGCGGCATGAGGTCGCCGATCTCGGTCCACAGCGGGACGAGCAGTTCCTTCTCGAAGCCCCGGTAGAGGTCGGCGAGCTCCGGTGACGGCTCGGGCTCATTGGCACTCGTGCCCATGCTGAGGTGGACGGGGGAGATGACCGGTGGCTGGTTCATGAGCGCTCCTGGGATCCTCTCTGACGGCCTCGGCCCATCGTCGCGTCGTTGCGCTCTGGGGAATAGATAGTTCTGTCTGTCAGAATCCCTCCCGCAGGGACCGACCCGGACAGGAGACTCGTCCCGTGGTGGACAGGAGCCGGCCGGCGACCGCGCGCACGGCCAAGACGCGACCGGCATACGCCATCGACAGCGTCGACCACGCGCTGCGGCTCGCGGCGATGTTGCAGTTGGAGGGCGCACTCACCGTGAGTGAGGCCGCCGACCGGCTCGGGGTGGCGCGCTCGACCGCGCACCGGGTGCTGGCGATGCTCGTCTATCGGGATTTTGCGGTGCAGGGGGCAGACCGGCGTTACCACGCAGGGCCGGTGCTGGAGCTGGCCACCCACTCGCGGTCGCTGACGGCTCGGCTGCGGGCGGTCTCGCTGCCGCACCTGGAGGGGCTGGTCGCCGTGCTCGGCGAGTCGGCCAATCTGATGATCCGCACCGGCGACCGGGTGCGCTTCATCGCCTCGGCCGAGTCCACCCAGGCGCTGCGGGTCGAGCAGCGCGAGGGGATGGTCTTCCCGGCGCACCTGGTCACGGGTGGGCTCGTGCTGCTCGCTGAGGCGGGCGAGGCCGAGGTCGACGCCCTGTATGCCGCCGGGCCGGGCGGGGGCGGTGTCGACGCAGGGTCGGTGGGCAATGCCGGCTCGGGGGGCGGTGCCGGCTCGGTGGGCGGACCGGACCTGCGCTGGCTGCGGGCGGAGCTGCGGCGGGTCAAGAGCAGGGGGTATGCCGTCAACCGCGAGACCTCCGAGAAGGGCGTCACCGCCGTGGGCCGCGCCGTCCGTGACGAGTCGGGCGCCGCTGTCGCCGCGGTCTCGATCTCCATGCCCAGTGCCCGGTATGCCGCCACCGACCTCCCCCGGATCACGGGAGCCTTGGCGGTGGCCGCCCGCGCCATCGAAGCCGACCTGTCAGCCGACCTCGGCTGATCGACCCTCTAGCTCACGCGCAGAGGACGGCGTTGGATGCCGGACTCGTCAAAAGTGGCCGGGTCAAGCCAGGCCTGGATGGCAGCGCTCACCGTCGGCCAATCGGCGTCGGTCATCGCGAACCACGCCGTGTCCCGGTTGCGACCCTTGTAAACGGTGGCCTGACGCCACACCCCTTCGAAGCGGAAACCGAGCCGTTCGGCGGCATACCGGCTGGGGGCGTTGAGCGCGTCGCATTTCCACTCGTAGCGTCGAAAACCCAACTGCTCGAAGGCGTTCCGCGCCAGCAACCACATCGCCTCCGTGGCCGCCGCCGTGCGCCGCAGGCCCTCGCCGAGGAGGATGCCACCGACTTCCAGGGTGCCGACGGCCGGGTCGATCCTCAGGTATGCCGCGATCCCCCGGGCGACGCCCGCCGCGTCGAGGATCGCGAAAGGCACGAACCCAGGGTTGGCGAGATAGCCCGACACCACCTCGCGCAGCTCACCTTCACTCCCGCACGGACCGAAGGTGAGATAGGTCCACTGGCTGGGCGGACCGGGGGCGAGGGCGGCATACAGGTCGGGGACGTGGGCGAGCTCGAGCGGGACGACGCGGCACCAGTGGCCGACGAGGGTCACCGGACTGGGTTGGGCTGCGGCCAGCCAATCGACGGGTGCACCGACCGGCTGCCCGAACTCGTTGACGCACGGCGCGGCATCGCTCGCGTCGTCGATCTCCACGTGCGACAAGGAGATTCAGCCGACCGGGAGGATTCGCCCGAGGAACTCGACGGTCCGGTCCCAGGCCTGCGCCGACGCCTCGGCGTGATAAAGCACGAAGTCGGGGTTGTCGAACGCGTGGTCCGCACCCGGATAGACGTGGAACTCGCACGCCGGCGCCTGACCCACGATGGCGCGGATCCGCTCGACCGCTGCTGCGTCGATGAACGAATCGGCCGCCCCGAAGTGGTGCAGGCTCGGTGCCTGCACCGGCGGGATGGTGTCGACCAGCCCGGGCAGCGCCGACCCGTAGTAGCTGACCAGCGCTTCGACCTGGGTCTCGGCAGCGACGTGATAGGCCAACCCGCCACCGAAGCAGAAGCCGACGAGCCCGACCCCGCCATGCACCTCGGGCCGACCGCGCAGCCAGCCCACCGCCGCGATGACGTCGCCGACCGCGGCCGGCCAGTCGATCCCGCTGACCAACTCGATGCCCTCCTGGAGCATCCCGGGCCCATCGGGCACCGACTCGGCCCCCAGACGCCAGAACACCTGCGGCGCAAGCACGACATAGCCCAGGGCCGCGAGATCCGCCGCCCGCCGATGGATGTAGGGCGAGAGCCCGAAGATCTCCTGGACGAGGACGATCCCCGGCCCTGACCCGCTCGCCGGGAGCCAGAGGATGCCGGGGATTTCGCCGTCGGCGATCGGGACCACGACGCGTGTGCTCATGGCCGCCCAGTATGCCGCCCGCCCACCGTCCAGCCACCGCCCGCCCACCGTCCGCCCACCGTCCAGCCACCGACGGCTGCCGCGAAACTCCGGCGCGCGGCATACGGGATCTGCGGCAGACTCGCGCGGGTGACCGTCCGCGACCGTCTGCGCGCCTTGCGCGTGGACACGACCCCGCTGCGGACCTCGCCCGACTTCCGGCGGCTCTTCCTCGCCGGGACGGTGTTCTATCTCGGCGGGATGGTGTCCTACGTCGCGTTGCCGTGGCAGCTCTATCACCTCACCGGATCCAACCTCGCGGTGGGCCTGCTCGGGGTCGTCGAGCTTGTGCCGCTGGTGGCGTTCGGGCTGTGGGGTGGGGCGCTCGCCGACCATGTCGATCGACGGCTCATGCTGGTGTGGACCGGGGTGGCGCAGGTCGTCCTCACCGCCGTGTTGATGCTCAACGCTTGGTTGCCCGAGCCTCGAGCCTGGGTGATCTATGCCGTGGGGGCGGTGCTCTCGGCGGCCGGCGCGCTGCAACGACCGAGCCGCGAGGCGCTGATCCCCCGCACGGTCGGCCATGACGAGCTTCCGGCTGCCGTGTCGTTGTCCTCGCTGGGCGCCCAAGTCGGGCTGCTCGCGGGGCCGGCGCTGGGCGGCATACTCGTCGAATCCGTCGGCGCCGCAGCGGCATACGCTATCGACGTCGTGGGGTTGGTGATCGCGACTGGCTTGTTCGCGCGGCTGGCGGCCTACCCGCCGAGCGAGGCAGCGACCCCGGCCAGTTGGCGGTCGATCGCCGAAGGCGCCCGGTATGCCGTGTCCCGCCGCGATCTGCTCGGCACCTACGTCGTCGACATCGTCGCGATGTTCCTCGCGATGCCGACCGTGCTCTTCCCGGCCCTGGCGACCGAGGTGCTGGAGTCGCCGCACACCCTGGGACTGCTCTACTCGGCGGGGACCGTCGGCAGTCTCCTGGTCACCGCGACCTCGGGATGGACCGGACGGGTCCACCGGCACGGGATGGCGGTCGTCGTCTCGGCCGCGGCGTGGGGCGCCGCCGTTGCCGTCGCGGGGCTGAGCACGAGCGTCCCAATCGTGTTGGTGTGCTTCGCGATTGCGGGAGGCGCCGACATGGTGAGTGCGGTCTTTCGGGGGGTCATCTGGCATCAGACCATTGCCGACTCGATGCGCGGTCGACTTGCTGGGATCGAGATGCTGTCCTACTCGGTCGGACCCCTGGGCGGGCAGGTACGCTCCGGGCTGGTCGCCGACCGCTGGTCGGTGCGCACGTCGGTCACCTCGGGCGGGGTGCTGTGCGTCGTGGGCGTGCTGGCAACGGCGGCGTGGCTGCGTGACTTCTGGTCCTACGACGCCCGCACCGACCCGTATGCCGTCGCCGAACGCGAGCTTCGCGCCGCGGCCGGCCGCGACTGACCCACCTTCCCCCGTCCCCCTTCCCCCCTCCCCCTGCCCCCCTTCCCCTGCCCCCCTTCCCCTGCCCCCCTTCCCCCGTCCCCCGTCCCCCCACTCCCTCCCGCCGAGATTGACGTTGCGACCATTGGACTCGGCGTGTCCTGCACCCAAGGTCAATCTCGGGCAGTGTGTTCACATGACAGAGCGCCTGGGTTCACCGAGCACAGTGGGTCGGCAGCAGCGGCTGACCAACTTCACCCGCGGCGGGCTGGACTTCGACGTCACCGACTCGGGTCCGATCGACGGCCCGGTCGTCGTGTTGCTGCACGGCTTCCCGACCGATCGCAGTTCCTGGGACCGAATCTCGCCGCTGCTGCACGCAGCCGGCCTGCGCACCCTTGCACCCGACCAGCGCGGCTACTCGCCGGGCGCACGGCCCCGCAAGCGCACGGCATACCGGCTGGGCGAGTTGGCCGACGACGTCGTGGCCCTGGCGGACGCCGTGGGAGCCGGCGCCGTCCACGTTGTCGGGCACGACTGGGGCGGTGCGATCGCGTGGTTGGTCGCGGGTCGGCACCCTGATCGGGTGGCGTCGGTGACCGTTCTGTCCACGCCGCATCCGGTCGCCCTGAACCAGGCGCTGCGATCGGGCGACCTCGACCAGATCCGCCGGTCGTGGTACATGGCCGCCTTCCAGCTCCCTCACCTCCCCGAGCGCCTGCTTGGCCCGCGGCTGGAGGGCATCTTGCGCCGCGGCGGCCTGCCCGAGGCCGACGCCGCCCGGTATGCCGCCCACCTGGCCGAGCCCGGCGCCCTCGCCGCAGCGATCAACTGGTATCGGGCTGCGCCGCTGTCATCCGGCGTGGCGCACCGCTGCCGGGTCCCGGCCACGCTGGTCTGGGGGCGACGGGACCCGTTCCTCGGACCGCTGGCAACTCGGCTGACCGCTCACGCGGTGCTGGCGGACTACGAGTTGGTCGAGCTCGACGCGGGCCACTGGCTCCCCGAGCGAGCACCCGAGGAGTGCGCGGCAGCGATCATCGCTCGGGTGACCTCCGTCGGCTGACCCGTCGGTCGTCGGGTCGCCTGACCCTTGGCCGGCGAGCCCCGAAAACCTCACACACGCCGACAACTTCTGGTGAATTGGCGTCTAAATCTCCTGATTTCCTCGGCGTGTGATGCTTCTATGTCGTGTCAAGGGCCTGGTGTGGTTGACTTCCCGGCTGGCCCGTTTCAGCGTTGTCTGGTTCCTTGGCGTGCTGGGTGTGGCCTGGGTGGGTTCTGGAGTGTGGCGGCAGGGTGCAGTGGTCAGCACCCGTAGTGCTTCCCGGTCACCGCGGGCTCGGGGCAGGGCCAAGTGGTCCCGGCCCAGTGCTTCACGGGCTGCCCGGACGGCGTCCAGGTCATCGGACTTGGCCCGATCACGGCGGGCTGGTCGGGTGGGCCGGTCGATCTCCACAACCCACTGGCCGTGTTCCAGCAGTGCCGTGGTCAGGCCCGAGCCGTAACTGCCGGTGCCCTCGATCGCCCACACCCCGGGGGCGTGCCGATCGGCGAAATCCTGCAGTTCGCGGTAACCCGACGCATGGTGGCGTGGTGGTCACCCCGCCGGGCCACGTGGCTGTCGCGGTGGGTGTCCACCCCGACGACGAACTCGACCTTGCCTGCCAATATGGATGACATGGTGCTTCCCTTCCTGGAGTAGTACCTGGATGGTCGGCACCGGCCTGGGATGGGTCACCACAACGGCAAGACTGTGATGAGGCACAACCCCCCAACAGGGGTCGGCCAAGCTTCTGATCAGGCCAACAATGGTGGGCCAGGCCGGTGTCGGCGACCACGACGACACATCACACGAAGGACACCACCAAGGTGGTAGGGGAAGAAGAGCCGCCCCCCCCCCCACACCCCACCCCACTCACAGTGAGGTTTTCGCAGCAGCAGGGAGCGGCCGGGGCGAGAAACCAGCGCAGCACGCCCGAACACCCACCCCTCCCCGCCCGAACACGCACCCCTCCCCGCCCGAACACGCACCCCTCCCCGCCCGAACACGCACCCCTCCCCGCCCGAACACCCACCGCTCCCCTGCGCCCGGGTCGCACCCTAGGTTGGAGGACGTGGACTTCGACTCTCTGCCGGACCTCGTCCCCGACGACATCGCCTACTACCGCCGACTGAACGCCGACACCTACCAGCCGACCCTCAACGCCCAAGGTGCCTGGAACCCACACGAGCAGCACATGGCGCCAGTCTCGGGCCTGCTCGCCCACACCATCACCCAGCATGAGCCGCGCGAAGAGCTGGCCCTGGCCCGGATGACCTACGAGATCCTGGGCCTCATCCCGGCCATCCCCACCACCGTCGAGGTCCGCACGATCCGCCCCGGCCGCACGATCGAACTCGTCGAGGCCACCGCCAGCACCGCGGGCCGCCCCGTGGTCCGGGCCACTGCCTGGCGCCTGTCCCGCCAGGACACCACCGCTGCAGCCGGCGGCACCCCACAACCACTCCCCAGCCCCGACGACTGCCTGCCGTGGCGCCCGTCGGAGATCTGGCCCGGTGGCTACATCGCGAGCATCGAGCTGCGGCATACCCCCGACAAGCAGCCGGGCACCGGGCGCGCCTGGATCCGCACCGACACCGTGATCGTCGCCGACGAGGAGGTGGACCCGGTCGCGGCATACCTGGGTCTCACCGACACCGCCAACGGGATGAACGTCCGCGTCGACCCGCGTGAGTGGCTCTTCCCCAACATCGACCTGACCGTCCACCTCTACCGCGACCCGCAGGGTGGCCCCGGCCGCTGGGTCGGCTTCGACACGCTCGTCACCATCGGCCGCGAGGGCGTCGGCCTCACCTCGACAACGCTGCACGACGAGGCGGGCCCGGTCGGGCGTGCTGAGCAGATCCTCACCGTCCGCGCCGCACGCTGACCCATCCCGTATGCCGTCCGCCCACCTCCGACCGCGGGCGGCAACCCCCCGGTTGCCTCAGTCCTCGCCTGGGTAGCGGACCCCGACCTGGCGACGGGCCTCGTCGAGCACCCGCATGACGGCCCGGGAGTCCTCCCACGTCATCCTCGCGCTCTCTCGACATCCGGCGGCCACGCAGCGAGCCACCTCGGCGATCTCGAACTGGAACCCGTTGGCCACCCGCCCGTCGAACTCCTCGACGACCTGACGAACCTTGCCCGGACCGATGAGCCGGGCCACCGTCCCCCCATAAAAGTCGCCGTCGAGCTCGATCCGCCCCTCTGTGCCGCACACCACGGCAGTGGTCGGGGTCTTGACCTTGAGGGTGCAGGAGGCCTGCGCGAAGACCGGATCGGGATAGCCGAGCGTCATCGCGACGCTGGCATCGACGCCGGTCTCGGTGAGATGTCCCGCTGCAGCGACACTCGTGGGCGACCCGAGCAGGTCCAGGACGAACGCCACCGGATAGACGCCGAGATCCAGCAGCGCCCCTCCCGCTAATTCCGGTGCCTTGAGCCGGTGTTCGGGACCCAGGTCAAGGCTCTGCCCATGATCGGCAGCGACGGTGACGACCTGCCCGATCCGCCCTTCCGCGATCCATTGGCGCACGACGGCGATGTGCGGCAAGTGCCGAGTCCACATCGCCTCCATGGCAAAGACGCCCGCGCCTTGAGCGGCAGCGAAGATCTCGTCAACTTCAAACACGTTGCGCGCCAACGCCTTCTCGACGAGCACATGCTTGCCCGCCCGTGCCATGGCGACCGCGTGCTCACGATGCGCCGAGTGCGGCGAGGCCACATAGACCGCCTGCACATCGTCGTCGGCACCGAGGGCGTCGTGCCCGGCATACGCCCTCGGTATGCCGTGCCGCCCCGCAAAGTCGCGCGCGCGCCCTTCGTCGCGCGAGGACACCGCGACAACCTCGCCAGCGGTGAAATCCCGGACCGCTTCGGCGAACTTGTTGGCGATACCCCCGGGGCCGATGATCCCCCAGCGCAGAGGCGGCGCGGCCGAAGGATCGGGGACCGCGGGCTGGCCGGAGGTGGCAGACACCTCGCTCACTCGGACACCTCCGACGCTGGGTCAGCGATGACGGTGCGGACCGGGGTCGGGAGCATGACCGTGCGGCTCACCGTGCATAACTTCTCATGCGACAGATTGACCACGCGCGGGACCAAGGCGGCCGCCGCTGCGCCAGCGTCGGTGTCGGGGAACGAGATCCGGAAGGTGAGCTCGACTTCGGAGAGATGATTGCCCAACTCGTCCGCGACCTTGACACCCGTGCAGTCAACGACGAAGGACTCGGGCTCGCTCCGCCGAGTGGTCACCTCATCGACGTCCACGCTGGTGCAACCGGCGATAGCCGCCAGCAGCAACTCGACCGGCGTGTAGTCCGAGTCCTGACCCCGGCCAAGGGTGACGGTCCCCCCGCGGGGGTTGGTCACGGCATACCGGCCAGCGGCGACTCGCTCCAAGCGGACGGAGCGCAGGCCGAGCGAAGGAAGTGGGGACACCATGGCGGACAGCCTGCCACGGACAACCCGGACACGTAGGGTGGTGCCCATGAGCACCGATCCGACGGCGAGCGACCCTAGCCCGCTCGACCCCACGGCACCTCTTCCGTCCGGCTTCGACCCGGCATCGACGACGCCCATGGCCGCGCCGCCGCCCGCCCCGCCCGCCCCACCTGCCCCGCCCGCCCCACCCAGTACGGCGCCTGTCGGACCTTGGGACGCGCCGGCTGCGGTCCCTCCGCCTGCTCCGGCGACCTCACCGTGGGGCAACACCCCCGCCCCGCCCCCCGCGCCACCGGCGGCCGCGCCGGGCTACAGCCAGCCCCCTTATGGCCAGGCGGGTTACGGGGCGCAGCAGGGTTACGGACAGCCTGCGCCCTACGCGCAACAGCCTCCGTATGCCGCCCCGCCCGCCTACGGTGGCGCCGTCTACAGCGGCGTCGAACACCCCCAGGGCACCTTGATCCTCATCTTGGGCATCCTGTCGATCGTTGTCTGTGGCGTCACCGGCCCGTTCGCCTGGTCGATGGGTCGCAAGGCTCTGCGTGAAATCGACGCCAGCGGGCAGCCCTACAGCAACCGGGGCCAGGTCCAGGCCGGGATGATCACCGGCATCATCGGCTCGGTGTTTCTTATCCTGGGCATCCTCTATCTCATCTTCGTCGTCTTCATCTTCGGGATGGCGGCCAGCAGCAGTTCGATTCGCTAGTCCCACGACGCGGCGCCAACGTGAAGGGCGCGGCATACCGACCGGTATGCCGCGCCCCGCGCGCGTGGCGGGTGAAATCCCTACTGGCGGTAGCTGGCCAGGAAGTTGCCGATCCGGCTGATCGCTTCTTCCAGGTCCTGGACGTGCGGCAGGGTGACGATGCGGAAGTGGTCGGGTCGCGGCCAGTTGAAGCCGGTCCCTTGGACGACGAGGATCTTCTCCTTGCGGACCAGGTCGAGAGCGAACCGCTCGTCGTCGTGGATCTCGTGAACCTCGGGATCCAGGCGGGGGAAGAGATAGAGCGCCCCGCCAGGTTTGGTGCAGGAGACCCCCGGGATCGCGTTGATGAGCTCCCAGGCTCGGTTGCGCTGAGCGAGCAGCCGACCGCCGGGGAGGATGAGCTCGGTGATCGACTGATAGCCCCCCAGCGCCGTCGCAATCGCATGCTGCGCAGGCACATTCGCGCACAAGCGCATGTTGGCCAGGATGTTGAGGCCCTGGATGAACGAGCGCGCGTGATGCTTCGGGCCGGAGATCGCCATCCACCCGGAGCGGAAGCCGGCCACGCGATATGCCTTGGACAGCCCGTTGAAGTTGAGGCAGAGCACATCGGGCGCCAGTGACGCGAGAGCCGTGTGGGTCGCGTCGTCGTAGAGGATCTTGTCGTAGAT
Source organism: Candidatus Phosphoribacter baldrii (assembly GCA_016704565.1). Lineage (GTDB taxonomy): Bacteria > Actinomycetota > Actinomycetes > Actinomycetales > Dermatophilaceae > Phosphoribacter > Phosphoribacter baldrii. The sequence goes on along the minus strand of JADIZV010000001.1, from coordinate 1,009,251 downwards.
CTCGTCGGCCATGAGGACGAGTTCGTGCCTGCGGGCCAGGTCGATGATGCCGCGCAGGACATGGTCGGGATAGACCGCGCCGGTCGGGTTGTTCGGGTTGATGACGACGATCGCCTTGGTGCGCGGCGTGATCTTCGCTGCGAGGTCCTCCAGATCGGGCGCCCAGTCGGCGTTTTCGTCGCAGAGATAGTGCACGGGCGTGCCACCGGCCAGCGCCGTCGCAGCGGTCCAGAGCGGATAGTCCGGAGCAGGGATGAGCACCTCATCGCCGTTGTCGACCATCGCCTGCATCGCCATGACGATGAGCTCGCTGACTCCGTTGCCGAGGTAGACGTCCTCGGTGCTGACCCCCTCGACACCCTTGAGGCGGTAGTACTGGGTGACGGCCCGACGTGCCGAGACGATTCCCTTGGAGTCGCTGTAGCCCTGGGCCAGCGGCAGTTGGGCGATCATGTCGACGAGGATCTCGTCGGGGGCCTCGAAACCAAAGGGGGCCGGGTTGCCGATGTTGAGCTTGAGGATCCGGTGGCCCTCGTCCTCAAGCCGCTTGGCCTCCTCAAGCACCGGCCCCCGGATGTCGTAACAGACGTCGGCCAGCTTCCGGCTCTGGGTCACCTCGCGCATGGGTCCAGCCTCCCACGGCTGGTATGCCGTCCCCGCACGGGTTTCTCAGCACGTGAGCAGGCGACGGGGGCCTGTGCGTGACATGCTGAAGAACATGCGGGTCACCATGCTGTTGGCCGATCATGCCGTCGTCGCCGAAGGCAAGCTCTACGTCAACGGCGGGGGGTGGTCGATCCGACCGGCCGCGCCTACCCCGATGTATCTCGCGCTGAAGTTCGACGTCCCGTGGGACCTCGCCGGGCATCCGATCGAGCTGGAGCTGCGGCTCGTCGACGAGGACGGCCGACTCGTCGCACAGCGCACTCCGAACGGCGACCAGCCGGTCCTGCTCAGCGCTCGCCTGGAAGTCCAACGCCCTCCCGAGCTCACGCCCGGGGCACCGATCGACGCGGCCATGGCCATCGGCGTGCCGCCGTTTGGCCTGCCCGGCGGCCGACGGTTCTCGTGGCGTTTGGCCGTCGACGGACACCAACGCGAAGACTGGGTCATCGAATTTGCCACTCGCCCAGAGGCGTAGCGCGATCGGGCGACGAGACGGCATACAGGCTAGGGGGTCTTGTCTCCCCACCGGGTGACCTGCCATGAGCCGTCCGCCGCGTCGGCGAGGTCCACGACAAGGGTGTTCTCCAACGAGGTCGTTCGCAGGAAGTCGACGGTGAGGTTCGTCGCCCGAGTCGCCGCCCAGGTCCGGATCATCGCGCCGTGGCTGACGACGGCGATCGTCCGGTGACCCTTGGCGCGAGCCTCGCCGAGGACGGCGTCGAACCTCGCAAGGACCTCGCGTCCGGTTTCGCCTCCGGGGATCCTGGTGTCGATATTGCTCTGCCACGAGATGATCGTCGTGAGATAGCGGACCCAGTCGGCGGACATTTCGTCCTCGCCCGCCTGGATCTCGCGGACTCCCGCACGGACGATGACCTCCAGACCGTGGCGCAGCGCCAACGGCTCAGCGGTCTGCTGGCTGCGGATGAGATCGGAGGCGTAGACGGCCTCGATCGGCTCGTCGGCAAGTGTGTCGGCCAGCGCGCGGGCCTGGTCCAGACCCACGTCGTCCAAGGGAGCGCCAGGGGGCGCCGTGTCCAAAAGCCGGGTGACGTTCGAGGCAGTCCGGCCGTGTCGGATCAGCAGTAGCCGCACCCGACGAGCCTATGCGCTGCCGTCAGCGCGCCCGACCGGGACCACGTGGTCGCCGTCCAGACGCAGACTTACGCGCTGGCCGGGCACGCAGGCCGTTCGGAAGTCGGCCACCGCGGGCAGGCTTCCGATCCCGTCGACCTCCACGACGGCCCGTATGCCGTCCCGCGCCCGTTGCGTCGAGCGCACGACGCCGTCGAGGTCCCCACGTGCCTCGATCCGCAGCGCCTCGCGACGGAGCGCGAACCGCGGGGTTGATGCCGGTGTCGCAACGGACCCGGCCGGGTCATGGGGAGCTGCCCGGCCAGTAGTGGAATGCCACCACTGCGCGAGGCGGTCCGCGGCTGGACCGACGAGAACCGTGTCGTAGCCGAGGAAGATGGCTGTCTGCGCGTCGGCCGGGTGGGCCCAGACCTCGGGGGTCGGCCCCTCTTGGACCAGCCGCCCCGCTCGCATCACGGCGGTCCGATCCGCGATCGCGAACGCCTCGTCGTGGTCGTGGGTCACGAGCAGCGCCGTCGTTCCGGTCTCCAGGAGCACGCGGCGCAGATCATCGGCGAGCCGCTCGCGCAGCGATCGGTCCAGGGCCGACAGCGGCTCGTCGAGCAGGAGCAGCCGCGGGCGCGCGGCGAGGGCCCGTGCCAGCGCCACCCGCTGGGCCTCCCCACCGCTGAGGGTGGCGGGGCGGCGCGCGGCATACCCCTGCAGCCCGACGAGGGCGAGTAGGCGGCGGACCTCCTCGCTCACGGGTGCGCCGCGCACTCCTTTGCGCGCTAAGGCATATCCGACGTTGCCGGCGACATCGAGGTGACCGAACAACTGGCCGTCCTGGAACATCATCGCGAAACCACGCTGGTGGGTCGGCACTCCGGCGAGGTCCTCGCCCGCGAAGACCACGGACCCGGTGGCCAGCGGCTCAAGCCCGGCGACCGCGCGCAGCAGGCTGGACTTCCCGCAGCCGCTCGGCCCGAGGATCGCGGTGATGCCGCCCTGGGGAACCTGCAGGCTCACGCGCTCGACTGCGAGCGCAGCACCGAAGCGGACCGAGACGTCGCTGATCGAGAGCATCAGAACGCCCCCACCGACGAGACCCGCAACCGCTCCACCAGACCCATGACGGTGACCGTGACCACCGCGAGGATGACCGAGGCAGCTAGCGCCATGCCGAGGTTGTCGGCCCCGGGGCGCCCGATGAGGCGATAGATGACCACCGGCAGGGTGGGCTGGTCGGGCCGGGCGAGGAAGCTCGTCGCACCAAACTCCCCGAGCGAGACGGCCAGCGCCAACCCGACCGCAGCCAGCAGCGGTCGCCAGATGACTGGCAGCTCGACGGTCAGCAGCACCTGCCAGGGCCGAGCGCCGAGCGTGGCGGCAACTTGTCGCTGCCGGTCGTCGACGGCGCGCAACACAGGCGCCAAGGTCCGGACGACGAGCGGCAGGGCGACCATGGCTTGGGCGATGGGGATAAGGATCGGCGACGTGCGCAGGTCGAACGGAGGCCGGTCCAAGGTGATGAGGAAGCCGAAACCCACGGTCACGGCTGAGACCCCGAGCGGCAGCATGACGACCCCGTCAAGCAGGCTGCGCCACCGCACTCCCGCCGTCGAAGGCGTCGGCCGCGAGATGAGCACCGCCACGAGCAGCCCGAGCAGGACGGCCAGCACCGTGGCGTCGACAGCGATCCGCCAGGACGTCCCGAGTGCCTCCCACACGGTCACCGTCAGGGCGCTGCGGCTGCCCGCGCCTTCGCCACCTGTGCCCCCGACCTGCCCCAACGCAAGGTAGTTGTCCAGCGTCCAGACGTCCTGTCGGCGCAGTGAGCGCGCCACGAGGGCAAGCACGGGGGCAGCCACGAAGCAGACGGCCAGTGCCGTGACGGTCACCGACCCCATCCCGTATGCCGTCACTCGAGTCGGCGGGAGCGCCGCCTTCGCTGCCCGCTGGGTCGCGGGGTCATGAGCCCGGGCCCGATCAGCCAACAGGAGCATCGCCGCGACCGCGATGAGTTGGACGACCGAGAGGACGGCCGCGCCGCGCAGATCCAGCAAGGCCGTGGTGAGCAGATAGATCTCGGTCTCGACGGTGCCATATTGCAGGCCACCCATGGTGAGGACGACCCCGAATGCGGTGGCGCAGAAGAGGAAGACCACCGACGCCGCCGAGATGATCGAGGGTGCGAGAGCTGGCAGGGTGACCGTGCGGAACACGACGGCGGGGCTGGCCCCGAGAGCAGCGGCCGCCTCCTCGGAACGACGGTCCAGCCCCTCCCACGCACCCCCGACGGTCCGCACGACGACGGCGAGGTTGAAGAAGACGAAGGCGGCCAGGATGCCGCCCCAGTGCCCGTCAAGACCCAGCCATCCCAGTGGCCCGCTGTCGGCGAGTAGCGACCGGAACATCACCCCGACGACGACGGTCGGCAGGACGAAGGGCATCGCGACGACGGCTCGCAAGACCCGCCGCCCCGGCAGGGCCAGCCGATAGAGCGCATGGGCGACCGGGACCCCGACGAGCACAGCGATCACCGTGGCGGCCGCTGACATGGCGAGGGTGAATCCGATGATCCGCGCAGTGCGGGCCCGTCCCAGCACCTCGGCGAAGCCCGTCAGATCCACGGCACCGTCGTGTGTGAAGCCCCGGCCCAACATCCCGGCGACCGGGAGAGCGAAGAAGACCGCGAGGAAACCGAGCGGGAGGATCGCCGCGACCGTGGTCGCGGCGATCCTCCCGGCTCGGTCCCGGGTCACTTGGCCGTGACCTCGCTCCACTGCCGCAACCAGGTGTCCCGCTGGGCGGTGATCTGCTCAGGCGCCACCGTGAAGGGCTTGTCCGCAACCTTGGCCCACGCCGCCCAGTCAGCGGGCAGAGGTGCCGACGCGTCGACCGGGAACATGTACATCTGGTCGGGGATCGACGCCTGCACGGCCGGGCTCAGCAGGAACGACACGAGAGCGCGCGCCCCCTCGGGGTTGCGGGCGCCGGCCAGCACGCCGGCATACTCCACCTGCCGGAAACACGTGTCCAGCAACGCCTTCGTCGTCGGCTCCTTGGCGCCCTTGGGGATCGTGAAGGGGGGCGACGAGGCATAGGACAGGACGATCGGACGAGCACCCTTGCCTTCGCCCCCGCTGAAGTCCACCGAGTAGGCATCGGTCCACCCGGACGTGAGCTTGGTGCCGTTGGCCATCAGCGCGCGCCAATAGGCCTGCCAGCCGTCACCTTTTGCGCCGATGGTCGCCAACAGGAACGCCAGGCCCGGGCTTGAGGTCGTCGCCCCCGGCGTGACGAACAGTCCCTGGTATGCCGGTTGCGTGAGGTCGTCGAGGGTCGCCGGGACCGGCTTGCCCTTGGCGGCGAACCAGGCAAGGTCGACGTTGACGCACACATCGCCGTAGTCGACGGGCGTCAGCTTCGCCGCCCCCGCTCCCGAAAGAGCATGTGCCGCAGCGCCCTTGGGCAGAGCGGGCGCGTAGTCGGCCAACACCCCCTCGCTCACCGCGCGGCTGGCGAAGGTGTTGTCGATCCCGAAGACCGCGTCACCGATCGGCGAGCCCTTGGTGAGGACGAGCTTGTTGGTCAGCGCGCCCGCGTCGCCACTCTGCAGCACCTTGAGCGTGCAGCCGGTTGCCTTGGTGAAGGCCGCGACGAGGTCGTCGGGGATGGCAAACGAGTCGTGCGTCACGAGCAGGACCTCGGTCACTGCGCCGCAGCGGGGGGCACCGGCCGTCGTCGGTATGCCGCTGGGCTGGCTCCCGCTCGCGGCTCCCGACGAGCTCGGGGTCGGCGTCGAACCGGTCGCCCCGGTCGAGCTCAGCGAACACCCGCTGAGCGTGGTGGCCAGAGCCGCAACGATCGCGACCCCGACGGTGGCGAACCGCGCCCGGCGCAACGGAATCGGCCCGGGGTGGTGAGTGGACGGCATACGAAAGCTCCTCCTGGTCAGGAGGGGCCGTCGACCCATCGAAGGTCGACGGGTGAGACTCGACTCCCTTCGCCGGTGCTAACCGGAGCAGGTTCGAGGGTCTGCGGCGAACCGCACTCTCAGCGCTGGGGCGCTCCCCTGTCGTGGTGGTGATGACTTTACCCCGAGAGCGTGCAAGAGTCAGAACAGAACCAAGTCGGCCGGGTGATGCAGGAGGTGCGGGGATGGGTCCGCTGGTGTGGAAGGTGCTGGGCACCGGTTCGGCCGTGCTTGCCGCGAGCGTCGCCGAAAAGATCGTCAGCAAGGGCTGGGCGATTGCGTCCGGCAAACCGGCCCCCGACGACCCCACCCACATCGAGGACACGACCGGCAAGGAGGCGCTGCTCTTCGCCGCGTTGACCGGCCTGGCCGTCAGCGCCGCTCGGGTCATGGCCACCCGCAAGGCCGCCGCCTACTACGCCAAGTCGGCCGGGCACCTGCCCGCGGCGATGCAGAAGGCCGACCCGGCGAGCGCCTGACCGGCAGGGCACACGGCATACCTGGGCACACGGCATACCCGATCGCGTATGCCGCCCACCGCCCGGTCCGCGGTCAGCTTTGGTCGCGGATCAGGGACAGCGCCTCGCGCATGAGTGGTGCCACGGGTCCGAAGGCGTGTTGTCCGTCCTCGACGATGGTGCGGCCGCCGACGACGACGGTGAGGACGTCGCAGGCGCTGGCGGTGTAGAGGATCTCGGCGGCCTTGCTCCCGGCGGTGCGGGTCGACTCCAGGTCGACCGTGATGAAGTCAGCGAGCAGACCCGGCGCGATGGCGCCGCCGTCATACCACCCCAGGCTCTGATACCCGTGCACCGACCCACACCGGATGAGCTGAGCGGTCGAGATCCGGCCACGCTCCCCGCTGTCCAGGCGTTCGTGCATCTCCAACTCACGCAACTCGACGAACGGGTCGATAAAGGCGTGTTGATCGGTGCCGATCGCGACCGGCACGCCCGAGTCGAGCAAGCGACGGACCTGGGGGATGCCGTCGGCCATGTCCTGCTCGGACGTCGGGCAGACGACGACCTGGCACTCGGTGTCGGCGAGGAGGCTGACGTCGCGCTCGGTGAGATGGGTGGCGTGGACGGCCGTGAGCTCCTGGCCGAGGGCGTCGATGTCGGCGAGCAGCTCGGTCGGGGTCATGCCATAGAACATCTGACAGGCGAGGTTCTCGGCCGGTTGCTCGGAGACATAGATGTGCAGGGGCTGGTCACCGACGAGCTGCACGGCATACGCCGCCTCTTCCCGGGGGACCGCCCGGATGGAGTGGATGGCGGCGCCACGGCGCAAGAGCTCGGTCTGCTCGACGCGGGCCATCCGGCTCGCCCAGGCTTCGACGCTCCCGTCGCTGAACCGCTGCTGGACGCCAGCCGTCGGCAGGTGCCCTTCTGAGGTGAGCCCTCCGCGCAGGTAGAGGGTGTCCAGGAGGGTGAGCCGGATGCCGACCTCCGCAGCCGCCTGGGTGAGGGCCGCGCCCATCGCGTTGGGGTCGGCATACGGGACGCCGTCGGGGCCGTGGTGCAGGTAGTGGTATTCGCCGACCGTGGTGAAACCGGCCAGCGCCATCTCGGCATAGGTGGCTCGAGCCAAGGCGAGATAGAGGTCGGGGTTGAGCCGGTCCGCGACCTCGTACATCCGGGCCCGCCACGCGATCCCGTTGTCGCCGTCGGACTGGGTGCGTCCGCGCAGGGCGCGCTGGAAGACGTGGGAGTGGGCGTTGGCCAGCCCGGGAAAGACGACCCCGCGCAGCTTGACGTCCTCGGGTTGCCGGGCGGCGCGGGGCTCGACCGACACAAACCGGCCCTCGTCGACGACCAGACGCACGCCACGGGCCAGCCCTGAGGGCAGCCACACGTGCTCGGCCCAAAACGACGTCACGACACTCCTAGCGACCGCTTATTCACGCACTCGGGTGCACTCGACATCCACGGTGGTGCTGCGACGTGCACCTCCATCCTGACACTGCCGGTCGGCTTTGTGCGCCACTAGGGGTGAAGGTCCTGCCCCGGCGAGTTGGGGCGGGCGGCATACCCTGGGGTCGTGGAGGGGACCAACGACGGCGAGGCGCGAGTGTTCGCCGCGCTGTCGGCAGCCGGCATCACGTATGCCGTCACCCGGCACGGGCCGGTCGGCAGCCTCGCGGAGGCGGCGGCGCTGCGGGGTGTGGCGCCCGGTGACATCGTCAAGACCCTGGTGGTCCGGCGAGGCGCGGACGACTTCGTCTTCGTGCTCGTGCCAGGGGACCGACAGTTCTCCTGGCCCAAGGTACGGGCACTGCTCGGCACGTCCCGGCTGTCGATGCCCGACGCGGACGGGGCGTATGCCGCGACCGGTTACGTCCGCGGGACGATCACGCCGTTCGGGTCGAGTCGGGCCTGGCCCGTCATCGCCGACACGTCGATCATCGGACGGACCGTGTCGATGGGGGCCGGTGCCCACGGAGTCGCGGTCACGGTGAGCGGTGACGACGTCATTCGGGGGTTGGCGGCGCAGGTGGCCGACGTCGCCGACCCGCCCGACGCCTGAGTCGGTCCGGTCGTCGCTCAGTGGGTCCGGCGGCGCGACGGGCCGCCCAGCGAGGCCCACACGGTGCGACCGTGCTTCTCGTCGGCGACACCCCACTCGTGGGCGAGGCTCCGCACGATGCGCAGACCGCGGCCGGAACTCGACCACAGCGCCGGAGGCGCCGGCCGGGGCGTGGACGGTCCGCCACCATCGGACACCTCGACCTCGACGACTCCAGCCTTGGTCTTCCATCTGACCCGCAGGGTCCCATCAGTCAACGGGCGAGCGTGCCGTAGCGCGTTGGAGACGAGCTCGGCCACAACGATCTCGGCCTCGTCGATGACTTGAGCGGACACGCCCAAGCCGGTGAGGTCGTCGACGAGAGCTCGCCGGATCTGGGGAGCGACGTGAGCGCTCCACGGCATACGGACCGTGCGCGGCGCCTCCGGATCGGTGGGCCGAGTCGATTCGTCTGTCACTGACGCGCCTTTCACGTGCGATCGGCGCCGCAGCCGCCGACGCGCACCACCTTAGCCGGGGGCGTGCACCGCGGCGAGTGCGCCGGACGGCGGGGGCGTGCCGGGGAACAGCTCGCCGCGACCGATCGCGTCTATCGTGACCCGGTGGCCCTTCGATCAAGGCATCGTGCGCGGCGAGGGTGTCCGGCCGCCCGGGTGCGCCGGTCGGCCGCTCACATGTCCCACGGCCTGGGCGTTGTTCGGTCGTGAGCCTGCCGCCCTTCCAACGCCTCGTCGACGCGCACTGGCGCGACGTCGCCAGGTTGGCCCACGCCCTCGTCGGTCCCGATGACGGCGACGACGTCGCTCAGCAGGCGTGGCTGCAGGCGTGGGCGGCATACCCCTCGCTCACGTCGACCAGCAACCTGCGGGGGTGGCTGTTTACGGTGACCTATCGGTGCGCGACGGACTCCCACCGCGGCCGGGCTCGACGCGGCGTGCCGACCGACGACGAGACCCTGGCTGCGGCGACGCCGGCTCGCATCGACCCGCCCGCCGCCGGATCGGACGAGTCCGGCGTCTGGCGGGCCGTCGCCTCCCTTCCGCCACGTCAACGCGAGGCGGTCGCACTGCGCTACGTCGCCGATCTGGACCACGCCGGGATCGCCCGGGCCATGGACACATCGGTGACGATGAGCCGCCGATTGGTCAGCGACGCTCTGGTCACCCTCCGAAAGGCCCTCACATGACCGGCCCCCGCCCCGACCGCCTGGAAGCGCTCCTGGCCGGCTTCGACGTCGCTGCGTCCCGCCCGCCGGACTTCCCGAACGCCGACGTCTCGTATGCCGTGCACGACACCTCCGTCGGCCGGATGCTGTTGGCTTGCAACGATTCTGGCGTCTTGGTGGCATCGCTGTTCACTCCCGACGCGGCCGCTGAAGATGCCGCTCTGGTGCGCCTCGCTGCCCGGGTCAGCCCGAGGGTGCTGCGCCGCCCTGACTCGCTGGATGCGGCGCGCCGGTGGCTGGACGACTACCTGGCCGGGCGGACCCGCAGCGCAGCGCCGCCGTGGGAGCTGGCCTTGGCGACACCGTTCCAGAAACCCGTCCTCACCGCCTTGGTAGCGCGAGTGGGTTATGGAGAGCGGGCCACCTACGGCCAGCTCGCCCACTGGTCCGGCCGTCCCGCCGCCGCCCGAGCGGTCGGCACGGCTCTTGGCGCCAACCCCTTGTGCATCGTGCTCCCGTGTCACCGCGTCGTGGGTGCCTCCGGGTCACTCACCGGGTATGCCGGTGGGCTGGCTGCCAAGCGACACCTCCTGGAGCTCGAGGCCGGGTCCCGCGCCTGAGGCCTTCTTTGGCGGCTGCCCTCGCCCCCGACCGGGCGTGATCTTCCGGCATACGGAATAATCAGTGTCCTGACATTCTTGTCAGCGATGCTGCCGGGGACGGGTCAGTGCCGGCGGGGGCCGGCAACACACGGGAGGAGCACGCGTGAGCGCCAGAAGCACGAGACCAAACGCACCGGACCACGACCAGGTGGTCGAGGTGGTGACCCTCGCGGCATACGAGCGGCTCCGGGTCGATCTCGCCATCGCCCACGGCACCGAGCTCGTCTCATGGGACGAGCAGAACCCCAAGATGCGAGTCGACCTGCGCGAGACCGTCGAACCCACCGTCAGCGACACGTTCGAGGCCCTGGACGAGTTGGGCTATGCGGTCGTCCCGCGAGAGTGGCTGGGCGGGCCGCCGAGTGAAAGCTCCGTCGTCGTCACCCAGGTCGATGCACCGGCCGAGCCTGGGGCGCTCCGTGGCCTCGTGGTCGGCGCCGGCTCGGCCGTCGAGACCATCGTCAAGCTGCCACAGAGCGCCTTCCGGCCGATCAAGCGGGTCGTCGCAAAGGTCCTCGGTCCGGCGGCCTAGCGACACCCAGTCCGCACCAGCCGGATGAGCCTCAACCGGTTGGGTCAGCAGGCTCAAGCTCGATCGCGAGGTTGACCCAGTTCGAGGTGATGACCATCCCGACCTTTTCGTAGAGGCTCAGTGCGCCGGTCCGGGAGTCGGTGGACAACTCAGAACGAGTCGCGCCATGCGCTCGGGCCGCTGCGAACGAGTCGGCAAGCAAGGCCCTGGCCAGGCCCAGGTTGCGCCGGTCCTGGCGCACGGCCAGCTTGTCGATGTAGCCACACTCGTCGGCGAGCAGGACGACCGAGACCCCCACCACATCCCCGTCCGAGCCGATGGCCAGCCGGAGGTTCCACGGCTGGAAGCCGGGCCGTTCCACAATCGTCGCCGCCCAGTCGGCATACGAGGTCCGCTCCCGGACCGACCACTCCAGGAAGGCGTCCTCGACGACCTCCCAGGCGGCGATCCGGTCCTGCTCGCTCGCCGCGATCCGCAGCGAGTAGCCCGGCGGCAGCGGCTGACTCGCGATGTCGCGCCCCTCCGGGAGCTGAAGCACCCACGATGACCAACGCTGGTGGTAGCCCAGTGCCCGCAGCAACGCCTCGCCCGGGGACCCGGCGGGGACCGGCATACCGACGATGCGCGACCCGGCCGCCCGCGCGGTCGCCTGGATCCACCTCGCGAGCGCGGTCCCCAGACCCCGACCCCGGTATGCCGGGTGGACAGCCGCGTCGCACCGATCCGCCCACGACAACTCGCCATAGCCGACGAGGCGCTCGCCGTCGAAGATGCCGATCGTCTGGGCACCGACGTCGAAGCTCGGTCGCTGCCAGTCGCCGACGATGTCCGCCTCTTCGATGACGACCTCGCCGACGTCGACGAGCTCGGCCGCCGCCATAACCTCGAAGACGGCTCGTGCGTCGGACTGCGCCAGTGGCCGAACGGTCAGCCCCGCTGGCACGTCGATCGGAGCGGGTGCGGTCGTCATGAGCAGAGGATCGCAGCGGGACGCCCATCCGTCACCGCAATTTTCGCCGGTCCACCCTCGACGGCCGCGGAATCGGCGTGCGCCGCACCCCTTCGCGGACCTACCGTCGACGTATGCCGTCCACCCACCATCCTGACGAACCCCGACCCAACGTCGACCTCGGCGACCGAGAGGTCGCCCCCCGCAACGAGATCGTGCGCGCCGAAGTGGGCTCGGGTGTCCACGGCATGGCCATCCCAGGCACCGATGACCATGACGAGCTCGCGGTCTATGTCGAGGAGCCGGGCCAGGTGCTCGGCCTGGCCATGAGCCCTGGGCATTGGATCTGGAGGACCCAGCCGATGGGCGCGCGCTCCGGCCCCGGGGACATCGACCTCACGGCATACTCGCTGCGCAAGTTCCTCCGCTTGGCGGTCGCCGGTAACCCGACGATCCTCATCCCCTTCTTCGCCCACGGCCCCTCCCTCATCCACACCACTTCGCTCGGGGATGAGCTGCGAGCCCTGGCGCCCCAGGTCATCTCGATGCACGCTGGCTGGCGGTTCCTCGGCTACCTGGACGGCCAGGTGGAACGGCTGCTCGGCGGCGGCAAGCGCAACAAGGTGCCCAACCGACCGGAGCTGGTCGCCCGCTACGGGTATGACACCAAGTACGCCTCGCACGCGTTGCGCCTGGGTCGACAAGGTCTGGAGCTCGTCACGACAGGGAGCCTGACGCTACCGATGCGGCCGATCGACCTGGAGCAGTGCCTTGCGGTCAAACGTGGGGAGGTTGGGTTCGACCGGGCGCTGGACCTGATCCGATCCACGCGGTCGGAGTTGTCCGATGCCCTCGACCGGGGTGTCTCTCCTCTGCCCGCCGACCCGGAGCTCGATGCCGTGTCCGAGTGGATGGTCGCGGCGCACCGCAGACATTGGGCAGACCGCGGGCTCTGACGCGAGAGAATGGCCCCGCCGGGCGGGCCGCACGTTGCGCACCGCCGATGCCAGGAAGGGGGTGCCGCGACGATGGGCCTGTTGTTGGCTGCCGACCGCGTCCTCACCCCGGAGGAGTTGCTCGAACCCGGCTGGGTCGAGGTGGACGGCACGACGATCAAGGCCATCGGATCGGGCCGTCCCCGCCGCGAACCCGACTGGAGCACAACGACTCTCGTGCCGGGGCTGGTCGACACGCACGTCCACGGCGGCGGCGGGGCGTCGTTCTCGACGACCTCCGCCGATGAGGCGGCCCTCGCTGCCCTCGTCCACCAACGGGCCGGGACCACGAGCATCGTCGCCAGCCTGGTCTCGGCGCCGGTCTCCGTCTTGGCCGATCAGCTTGCCTGTCTGGCCGACTTGTGCGACGACGGGCTCCTCGCGGGCCTGCACCTGGAGGGCCCGTGGCTCAGCCCCACCCATCGGGGGGCCCACGACATCCGACACCTGGCTCGCGGCAACGCCCAGGCTGTCGAGCGCCTCGCCGAGGCCGCTCGCGGACACTTGCGGATGGCGACCGTGGCCCCCGAAATCCCCGGTGGGTTTGAGGTGATCAAAGCCCTCGTCGATGCAGATGTCCTTGTCGCCGTGGGCCACACGGCGGCTGACACCCCGACGACGCAGGAGGCGATCGCGGCGGGCGCCCGCATCGCCACCCATCTCTACAACGGGATGCCGCCCCTGCATCACCGCTTCCCCGGTCCGGTCGGGGTCCTGCTTGGCGAACCCTCGGTCACCGTGGAGCTCATCGCTGACGGTGTGCACGTGGCCCCGGCAACCCTCGCGCTCACCGCCCGCGCTGCGACCGGACGATTGAGCCTGGTCAGCGACGCCATGTCCGCCTGTGGACTGCCCGACGGCCGCTATGTCCTGGGCTCGACTCCCGTCACCGTCACCGACGGGGTCGCGCGGGTGACCTCCTCCGGGGCGTTGGCGGGGAGCACGAGGACGCTGGCACACGGCATACGCACCCTGTATGCCGCGGGCCTCCCCCTCGTCGACGCGGTCACCGCCGCGACAGCGACACCAGCGCGGGCGCTCGGGCTGTGGCGCCGCGGCCGCCTCGTCGTGGGCGCGGCAGCCGACCTCGTCGCCCTCGACGACGACCTGACCGTCACCCGGGTGATGGTCGCTGGCGCCTGGCGCTGAGCCCCCGGTCGGCGGGCTGACCGGCATACGGGCGACCAATGCTCACCACTGCAGTCTCGCGGTGAACTCACCACGGGGCATGGCAACACACAACGGTCGTCCGAATGCCGGGCACGCCACCTCCCCGCACGCGGTCAGAGGGCGGCGGCCACCTCGGTGCCCTGCTTGATGGCCCGTTTGGCGTCGAGCTCGGCCGCCACGTCGGCCCCACCGATGAGCCGCACGTCGACCCCGGAAGCCTGCAGGGCGGCATACAGGTCGCGGTTGGGCTCCTGCCCGGTGGCCAGGACGATGGTGTCGGCGGCAAGGACCGTGGAGCGCTCACCGACGGTGACGTGCAGGCCGGCGTCGTCGATCCGGTCATATTGCACCCCGGCGACGAAGGCGACTCCGCGCGCGGCCAACTGGGTCCGGTGGATCCAGCCGGTCGTCCGGCCGAGACCCGCACCGACCTTGGAGTCCTTGCGCTGCAGCAGGAACACCTTGCGGGCAGGCTTCTCCGGCTGCGCCGCCACGACCCCGCCGCGGTTTGCGTAGGTCGGGTCGATGCCCCACTCCGCGTTGAACGCCGCCGGGGCCATCGCTCCGCTCGGCCCGGACTGGGTGAGGTATTCGGCGACGTCGAACCCGATGCCGCCCGCACCCATGATGACGACGGTGTCGCCGACCGGCACGTGGTCGCGCAACACCTGCAGATAGCTGACGACCTTGGGGTGGTCGACGCCCGCCACCTCGGGGATCCGCGGGGTCACGCCCGTGGCCAGCACCACGGTGTCGTATGCCGTGAGCTCACCTTCCGTGGCCCGCGTCCCGAGCCGCACGTCGACCCCGGTCGCAGCCAACTCGGCACGGAAGTAGCGCAAGGTCTCGGCGAACTCCTCCTTGCCCGGGATCTGCCGGGCCAGGTTGAACTGACCGCCGATGTCGGTGTCGGCCTCGAACAGCGTCACCGCGTGTCCCCGGCGCGCAGCCGTTGTCGCACAGGCCAGTCCGGCCGGGCCGCCGCCGACGACGGCGACCCGGCGGGGCGCCTCGGTCGGGGTGATGACCAGCTCGGTCTCGTGGCAGGCCTGCGGGTTGACCAGGCAGAAGGTCAGTTTGCCGCTGAAGGTGTGGTCGAGGCACGCCTGGTTGCAGGCGATGCACGTGTTGATCCGATCCGCTTGTCCGGCAGCCGCTTTGGCGACGAACTGCGCGTCGGCGAGGAACGGCCTGGCCATCGACACCATGTCGGCCAACCCGTTGGCGAGCACCTGCTCGGCGACCTCCGGCGTGTTGATCCGGTTGGTCGTGATGACCGGAATCGTGACGGCAGCCTTGACCTTGCCGCTGACCCAGGCAAACCCGGCCCGCGGGACGCTCGTCGCGATCGTCGGGATCCGGGCCTCGTGCCAGCCGATCCCCGTGTTGAGCATCGTCGCTCCAGCAGCCTCGATGGCATGGGCGAGCTCGACGACCTCGTCAAACGTCGAGCCGTCCTCGACCAGGTCGAGCATCGACAACCGATACACAACAATGAAATTCGGCCCGACCTTCGCGCGCACGGCCTTGACGATCTCGACCGGGAAGCGCATCCGCGCGGCATACGAGCCGCCCCACTCGTCGGTGCGCTGGTTGGTGCGGGTGACGAGGAACTGGTTGAGCAGGTAGCCCTCCGACCCCATGATCTCGACCCCGTCGTAGCCCGCCTCCTGGGCGAGCGCGGCGCAGCGCGCGAAGTCGGCGACGGTGTCCCAGACCTCCTGGGTGGTCAGCTCGCGAGGGGTCAGCGGCGAGATCGGCGCCTGGATCGGGCTGGGGGCGACGGCACCGAGGTGGGCGGCATACCGGCCGGCGTGCAGGATTTGCAGGCAGATTCGCCCGCCCGCGGCGTGGACGGCGTCGGTGACGACGCGGTGCCGCGCGGCCTCCTCCGAGGTCGTGAGCAGCGCGGCGCCGTGCAGGAGGGCGCCCGCCTCGTTGGGCCCGAAGCCGCCGGTGACGATGAGCGCGGCGCCGCCACGGGCCCGCTCGGCGTAGAACGCCGCCATGCGCTCAAAGCCGTTCGGCACCTCCTCCAGACCGACGTGCATGGAGCCCATGAGGGTCCGGTTGGGGAGGGTGACGAAGCCCAGATCGAGCGGGGCCAGCAGGTGGGGGTATGCCGTCACGGGAGTCTCCGTCGGAAGGTCAGGGCAGCTTGGGGCGGGTCTGGGCGGTCTGGCGACGGTCGGCTCGGTCGGCACGCCCGCGTGACTGTCGATGTTACTCGCCGGTCACAAGGTCGGGGAGGACCAGCCCGTGGCTCGCAACCGCTCGATGCCGTCGAGGAGGACATCGAGGGCAAACCGGAACTCGAACTCCTCGTCGCAGCCGAGGGCTTCCGGTCGGCGGGCGCGGGCGTCGGTGGCGATCGCGATGATCCCGGGGTAGTCCGCCGGGTCCGGGTCGGGGGTTGGGCGGGAGCGCTCGGGAGCGGCCGGGCCACTGTCTGGGGCGTTGAACAGCTCCGGGCTGAACCCCCAGATCCGATTGCCCAGCAGGTGCATGACGTGGTGGGTGAGGTCGGGCGACAGACCTCCGGCCAGGAAGTGCTGGGTCAGTCGCTCCATGTGTCCGAGAACCGCCGGGGTCCGGCGCGAGCGCGTCTCGATGACGCGACGGGCCCACGGGTGCTGCTGGATGACGGCCCGGGCCGACAACACCGAACTGCGCACCGCAGCGGCCCAGTCCCGCCCCGGCTCGATAGCGGGAGCCGCCGCGTCGGCCTCAGCGCCAGGACTGAACTGCCCGATGAGGCGGTCGACCATCCCGTCGAGGAGGTCGTCCTTGTCGGCCACGTGCTTGTAGAGCGCCATGGGCACGACGCCGAGCGGTTCGGCCAATCGGCGCATGCTCACCGCGTCGATGCCTTCAGCGTCGGCCAACGCGATCGCGGCATCGAGCACCGCCATACGGCTCAGTGGTATGCGCTGCACAGGGGAGCGGTGCACAGGCGTGCGGTGGACAGGCGCGCGGCCGGACGCGGTGCGAGCGCGAGGTGAGGGAGGCGGCATACCGGCTCCTGAAGGTGCGGACGGATTTGACGAGGTGTACAGCGTAAGCCTATGGTCATCTACCAGTAGGTGTACGCCGTACACCTACTGACCGTACGGAGGAACCCGTGTCCAGTCCGCGATTGACCGCCCGCGTCGCCGGCATTCTCTACTTCGTCACCCATGTGACCTCTGTCGGCGCCGTCGCGCTCTACGGCGGCTCGGCTTTCGATCCCGAGGCGGCCCTCGCCGGTCGGACCTCGGTGCTCACCGGCGGCCTGCTCGAGGTGATCCTCGCCGCAGCCGTGGTCGGCAGCGCTGCGGCGCTCTATCCGTTGCTGCGGTCCTTCGACCGCGGGCTCGCCGCGGCATACGTCGCCCTGCGAACCCTGGAGGCTTCGGTCATCATGGCCGGCGTCGTCGCGATCCTGCCGACTGTGGCAAGACCCGCAACGACCGTCGCTGCGGGCCTGGATCCGGGCGTCACCGCGGGTCTCCATCTGTTGCACGACTGGACTTTCGCGGTGGGACCGGGGCTGATCAGCCCGATCAACACCGTCGTCATCGCCTGGTTGTTGTGGCGTCACCGGATGCTCCCTCGATGGATTCCCGCGCTGGGCCTGATCGGCGCGCCGCTGGTCGGGGTGGTCAACATCGGGGTCCTCTTCGGCATCACGCAGGTCATCCCGGTCGCAGTGATCCCCATCTTCGCCTGGGAGATCTCGCTGGCGACCTACCTCATCGTTCGCGGATTGCCGGTGCGAAGCGACGTGTGAAGGTTCCGAGAAGCCCGGCCGTGACGGCGTCCGGCACCCAGGTCAGGTGCCTACCCTGGAGGACAGTCCTACGAGGAGGTCCCGGTGCCGCGGCGTGTGCTCGTCGTCGACGACGAGAAGCAGATCCGGGCGATCCTGCGCGCCTACCTGACGTCGGAGGGTTTCCAGGTCCAGGAAGCGGCGACCGGCGCGCAGGCGCTGCACCTGCTGACCACCGAACCACCGGACCTGGTGTTGCTCGACATCGGGCTGCCGGATCTGGACGGGCTCGAGGTGCTCCGCACCCTGCGCAAGACCTCCGATGTCTACGTCGTCCTCGTGACCGCCCGGGCCGAGGAGCTCGACAAGATCATCGGGCTGGGGGTCGGCGCCGATGACTATGTCACCAAGCCGTTCAGCCCACGAGAGGTCGTCGCCCGGGTCAAGGCAGTGCTCCGTCGGACCCGGCCGGACGACCCGGGAGCGGGGCTTGCGTCATCACCCGGCGGCGCAGCGGCCAACCCCGACCTGCTCCAGTTCGACGGAGTCACCGTCGACACGGGCCGACGGGAGGTGCGGGTGGACGGCATACCGGCCACGCTGACCGCGCTGGAGTTCGACCTGCTCGTCGCGCTCGCTGCCTCCCCGGGGCGGGTCTACTCACGTGCCCAGCTGCTCGAAAAGGTCTGGGGTTACGACTTCTTCGGCGACGAACGGGTCGTCGACGTGCACATTCGCGGCATGCGCAAGGCGCTCAGCGACGACGCGACCTCGCCCCGGATCATCGGCACGGTCCGCAGCGTCGGCTACAAGTTCCTCCTCGACCCGGTCGACGGTATCAATCCGGCGAGCGGTGGTGACCGATGAACCGGCTCGTCGTCCGGCTCGTCCTCTCGCATGTCCTCGTCGCCGTCGTCGCAGCCCTGGCGACCTTTCTCGTGGTGCGCCAGCTCGCCCCGGCCCTCTTCGATGCCAGCCTTCGCCTGGGCCCCGGCTCGATGGGCCAAGGGCCAGGAACGGGCGGGGGCGGGGGCGCGGGCATGGTCCTGCGCCAACAGTTCGGCGACGCCGTCGACCAGGCGTTACTCGTCGGCGCGCTCGTCGGGGCGGTGACCGCCGCGATCGTGGGGGCGTTCGCGGCATACCGGCTGACCCGTCCGCTGGACGCCCTCCGCGCGGCAACGCGGTCGATGGCCCAGGGCCGGTATGCCGTGCCCCTCCCCTCCCCGGGGACCACCGAGCTGGCCGAGCTCACCAACGATGTGCAGCACCTCGGGCAACAGCTGGGAGAAACCGAGACCCGGCGCGTCCGGTTGCTCGGTGAAGTGGCCCACGAGATGCGGACCCCGCTGACCGTCATCGATGGCACGGTGGAGGCGATGATCGACGGCGTGCTTCCGGTCGAGCCGGAGCGCCTCGCCCTGGTGAGCGACGAGGTGCGCCGACTGCGGCGGCTGTCCGACGACCTGTCTGCGCTGTCGCGGGCCGACGAGGGTCGGCTGTCGCTCGTCCTGACGGACGTCGATCTGCGCGAGGTGGTGCAGCGGGCTGCCGGCCGGTTGGTCGCCCAGGCCCTCGATGCCGGGCTGACCTTGGACATCGCCTGTGGACCGGTCGTGGTGCCGGTGCGTGTCGACCCGGAACGGATCGGTCAGGTCGTCACCAACCTCGTCGGCAATGCGGTCCGAGCAACCCCCGAGGGCGGCCAGGTGACCGTGCGGTGCGGGCTCGCCGGTGCGGCCGCCGGTGCGGGGCGGGCGGCGCCCCCCGAAGCTGCCATCGTCGTCACCGACACCGGTGAAGGGCTTGCCGCCGACGACCTGGAGCGGGTCTTCGAGCGGTTCTATCGGGTGCCCGGACGGCGGTCGGTCGAGAACGAGAGCGGCTCAGGGATCGGCCTGACCATCGCGCGCGGCATCGTCCATGCCCACGGGGGCACGCTGTCGGCGATGTCGCCCGGGCCGGGGCTCGGTGCGGCCTTCACCGTCGCCCTGCCGAGCACGCCTTCCTAGACGCCTGCTGGCCCACCTTGCGCCGAAAGGTGGGATTCCAAGGGACTCACCCCTGCCGTGGCCGCCGAGCGCCACCTTTCGCGGGGCGCGCCTCGGCACCTCTGTCGGCCCCCGCCCAGCGCCTTCGTCAAGGGTTCCTCGCGCCTTCATCGTTCCCTCACAGGACGCGACCACCCTCTCCAGGAGCAGACCCGCTCCTGAGGAGGGCCACCGTGGGACCCCAATCCGTTACTCGCTCAGGTGAGCCGGGCGCCAAACCCAGGCTCACGGCATACCAGCGCCGCCTCCGCGCGGTCACCCAGCTGCACCGGCGACGTCACCTCGTCCAGCTGGCCGTCGTCGTCCTCATCGTCGCGATGGCGGTGCGACACGGGCTGGAGACCGAGGTCGGGGCGCCGTCGGTCGACGCGCTGTGCCCGTTCGGGGCGGTCGAGACATTCTGGACCTGGGTGACCACCGGGAGCTTCATCAGCAAGATCCACGCCTCGAATCTCGTTGTGGGACTGGGTCTTCTGCTGTCGGTGCTGATCGCCGGCAACGCGTTCTGCGGATGGATCTGCCCGTTCGGCGCCGTGCAGGACGCGCTGACCTGGGTGCGGCGCGCGCTCCACATCCCGACGCTCACGGTGGCGCCGCGGGTCGACCGGGCGCTGCGTTACGGGAGGTTCGTCGTCCTTGCGATCGTGCTCGTCGCGAGCGCCACGACGCTCAAGCTGTGGTTCGCCGACTTCGACCCCTATGTCACCTTGTTCGGGCTGCACTGGCTGTTCGAGCCCGATCCGGCCGCGATGTGGATCGGATGGGCGATCCTGGCCGCCGTGCTCGGGGTCTCGGTGCTCGTGGAACGCGCTTGGTGCCGCTATCTGTGCCCTCTCGGGGGTGTGCTCAGCGTTCTCGGACACCTGAGCATCCTTCGGGTGCGCCGCAATCCGTCCGCCTGCACCGGCTGCGACCTGTGCGTCAAGCCATGCCCGGTGGGGATCGACGTCGCCAAACCCGTTGCTGCCGTGAGCACCGACTGCATCGGGTGCCTTGAATGCGTGTCCAACTGCCCGACGGGCGGAGCTCTTGAGGTCAGCGCGGCGGCGCCATGGACCGCGTGGCGCAAGCCGATCACCCTCGACGACGCCGGCTCGACCCGCACGCGGGGGCCTGTGGCGGTGGCCATCGGTCGACGACCGCCGAGCCGTGACGCGTCCACGCCTGACCCGACCCGACAGGAAGCTGGACAGTCATGACCACTCCCCGGCAGAGACCCTCCACGGCGACCCGGCCGCCCCGGGGACCGGCCGCCAAACCACGGCCTCGCGGCACGGCATACGTCAACCGGTGGGTGATGCCCCTGCTCACAGCGCTGCTGATGTTCGGGACGATCGGCGTCGCCCAGGTGAGCGGCACCTGGGTCACGAGCGGGCGAACGGCCGCCGGTGCTGGTGGCGGGGCCGGCGACGGCACCGGGGGTGGAGCGGACAAGTCGGTCGCCGCGGGAACGCTCACCTCGGCCGACCTCAAGGGGTGGATGACGCTCGGGCAAGCCGCTGACGGACTCGGTATGTCGCTCGCGGACCTCATCACGCTCGTCGCCGCGCCCGCGGGGTCGGGTGTGGACGGCAGCACGGCGTTCAAAGACCTGGAGAAGCTGGTGCCCGGGTTCTCGCTGACCGACTTCCGCCCGAAGGTCGACGCCGCGCTGCGACGCTGACCGGTCAGTCGGCCGAGGGAGCCGGCCGAGTCAAGCGCAGCGGCAGGTCGTTACCGACTCGCTCCAACGCCAGCCGGGCGAAGACCTGCTGCTCGGTGACGGTCCGCTCGGACCGCCCGCGACCGACGAAACCGACCGCCCAGTCGAGCAGCGTCGTCACCCGCGACTTGAAGCCGATGATGTAGACGAGGTGCACGGCAAGCCACATCACCCACGCCAAGAAGCCCGTCAACCGCAGCCGACCGATTTGGGCGATCGCCGAGAAGCGCGAGATCGTCGCCATGCTCCCCTTGTCGCGGTAGACGAACGGCTCGCCGGTGGGCTGCCCTGACAGCGCACGGCAGATCTCGGCCACCGAGTGCCGGGCGCCTTGGATGGCCACCTGCGCCACCCCGGGCAGGCCGTTGAGGGAGGCCATGTCGCCGACGACGTGGACCTCGGGGTGTCCCGGGAGGGTGAGGTCGGGTTGGACGGGGACCCGGCCGGCCCGGTCGACCTCAAGGCCCACCTGTCGGGCCAACAGCGCCGCGAGCGGGCTGGCTTGAACACCAGCGGCCCACACCTTGGTCACGGCCTCGATCCGGCTCTCGACGCCGGCCGCGTCGCGGACGGTCAAGCCCTCCGCGTCGACGTCGGTGACCATGGCTCCCAACCGCACCTCGATGCCCAGGCGCTCCAGCGCACGTTGCGAGCGCGCCCGCAACTGCGGGTCGAATGCCCCGAGCACGTGCGGGCCGGCGTCCAGCAGGATGACCCGCGCGTCGGCGGGGTTGATGTGCCGGAAGTCGCGCTTGAGGGTCCGCTTGGACAGTTCGACGAACTGTCCGGCCATCTCGACGCCCGTCGGTCCGGCGCCGACGACGACGAAGGTCATCAGGCCTGGGACCTCGGCGTGACGGCCTTCGGCGGCGGCCACCTCGGCGAGCTCGAACGCTCCGTAGATCCGGCCACGCAGCTCGAGCGCATCGTCGATGCTCTTCATCCCCGGCGCGTGGACCGCGAACTCGTCCCGACCGAACCACGACTGCGCAGCACCCGCAGCGACGATGAGGTGGTCGTAATGATGGACATGCTCGGTCCCCAAGGTCCGAGCGGTCACCGTGCGGGCAGCGAGGTCGACGTCGGTCACCTCGCCGAGGAGCACGTCGGCGTTGCGCTGGCTCGCCAGCACCTCGCGGGTGGCCGGGGCGATCTCGCCGGGGCTGAGGATCCCGGTCGCCACCTGATAGAGCAGCGGCTGGAACAGGTGGTGGCTCGTCTTGGCGAGGACCGTCACGTCGACATCGGTCCGCTTGAGGGCTCGGGCGGCGAACAGGCCCCCGAACCCGGAGCCGATGATGACGACGCGCGGGCGGGTACGGGGGCGGGGGGTCGCTGGGTCTGCAGTCACGTTCGCGGCAACGTCGGTCAGGCACCCCGTATGCCGTCCGCTCACCGAGGCGCGCACCACACTTCGTCCCGGTTCGGGGACGTGACTTGATGGGTTAGCGCACCTCAAGACAGGCAGCGGTGTTGAATGGGCGCTATGCCGATTCCGGCTGACGGCGTGACGACCACGCGCGGGCTGCTCCGCGACGAGGTCTACGCGCGATTGTGCGATGCGATCGTCGACGGGACCTTCCAACCGGGTGAGCAACTGCGCGATGTCGAGATTGCCGAATGGCTGGGAGTGAGCCGCACTCCGGTCCGCGAGGCGGTGCTCCGGTTGGCCCGCACCGGGCTGGTCGTCTCGGTCCCCGGCCGGTCGACCGTCGTGGCGGGCGTCGAGCCGCAGACGATCCAGGACGCTCAGGACGTCGTGGCCATGATGCACGAGCTGGCCATCCGCACCGCGATTCCCTTCATCCGACCTGGCGATATCGAGGTCATGCGGCGGGCCAACCGCCGGTTCGAGGTTGCCCTGGCCACTGGCGACGCCGAGGCAGCCATCCAGGCCGATGACGAACTGCACGGAGTCCCGGTGGCAGTGGCGGCGAACCTGGCGCTGGGCTCAGTGCTCGACCAGTTCATGCCAGTGCTGCGCCGGGCCGAGCGGTTGCGCTTCGGCTCGCTCTCCGGGAGACGCTCGGTGAGCCTGCATGAACGACTCATCACTGCTCTGGAGCGGGGTGATGCCGCCGCTGCGACCGAAGCCTCCACCGCCACGTGGCACACCCTGTCCCGGCTCATCGACCTCGACGTCGCCGACTAGTCCCGGCGCGGCGGGCCGAGGCGATACCGTCCGACCATGCGTTCGCGTCGCCGCCGGATCGTGCTCCGGGTGCTGGGTGCCCTGCTGGCCGTCATCCTTGTCGCTCTGGTCGGCGGCTACCTCTACGCCAAGCCGCTGCTGCTCACCGGCACCGGGTATGCCGCCCACAACGCCTGCGCAGTGACCGCCGTCGCGGGTCGCACCGACCCGGAGAGCGACCTGCCGGCGAATCCGCTCGTGCCCTACCTGAGGGTCACCATGCCCCAGGGCGACAGCGGCGACCCATCCGCGTCGGTCTTCGGGGTGCTCGCTGAGCAGAAGACCTACTACTTCCTCGACGCAGGCTGCACCCTGGGGAGTGCTTTCCCGTCGGAAGGTCCGCTGACCCAGGTGCCGGCAGGAGCGAACCCGTTCACTGCCGCTCCCACGCCCACGCCATCGACGGCGGTCGCCGCCGCCGTCGCGAAAGCGTTCGGCGACGACCTGCCGGCCGCTGAGCAGAAGGCCCTTGGCACCCGGGCGGTCCTCGTCATCCAGGGCGGCAAGCTCATCGCCGAGCGCTATGCCCCCGGGTTCACCGCGACCACACCGCAGCTGGGGTGGTCCATGTCCAAGAGCGCGGCGAGCCTGCTGGCCGGCCGGGTTGCCCACAGCGGCAAGCTTGCCGTCACCGACGCCGGTCTGCGCCCCGAGTGGACCGACGACCGCGCGAAGATCACCGTCGACCAGCTGATGCGGATGACCAGCGGCCTGACGTGGAACGAGGACTACGACCTCGGCACCCCGATCACCTCGATGCTCTACCTCGAGCCCGACATGGCCACGTTCGTTGCCAGCCAGCCGCTCGCGCACGCCCCCGGGACCTATCAGCAGTATTCGAGCGGGTCGACCAACCTGCTCTGCTCGGTGTTGCGTCAGCGCACCGGGGTCGGCGTCGACCTGCCGCGCCGCGAGCTCTTCGCTCCGCTCGGGCTGTCGTCGGCGGTGTGGGAGCCGGACGCGTCAGGCACGCCGGTGTGCAGTTCCTATCTGTGGGCCACGCCGCGCGACTGGGCGGCGATCGGCCAGTTCGCGCTGCAGGACGGCGTGTGGGCCGGGAAGCGGCTGCTCCCCGAGGGGTGGATGGCCGCCACGACCCGGTCTGACGCCGTCGCGACGACCGAGGACCCCGGGTATGCCGCCGGCTGGTGGGCCAACACGCTCGCCGACGGCACGCTCGCCCAGCCCTCGCTGCCGGCCGACGCCTACTCGGCCAACGGCCACGACGGGCAACGGGTCATTGTCGTCCCGTCCGCCGACCTCGTCGTGGTCCGGTTGGGATTCAGCCCCACGATCAAGACCCCCGAGAAGCTGCGGGTCGTCGAGTTGGTCGCCACCCTCGCCGGTATGCCGCGCTCCTGACCATCGCGACCGGCCCGACCCCAGGTCGCGGCGCGGCTATCAGGCGGGTGCCCCGACCGTCGTCGTGGCAGAACCCGTGCGGTTGTCAGGGGGTGGGCGCACACTGGTCGAATGAGCGAGCCCGTGCGTGATCGCAAGACCCAGCCCACCGACGCCGACGTCGAGGCCTACCTGGCCGCTATCCCCGATGAGGCCCGGCGCGCCGACGCCCGTGAGGCGGTCGCCCTGTTCCGCGAGGTCACCGGGATGCCGCCACGGATGTGGGGCACCTCGATGGTCGGCTTCGGCACCCAGCGGTATGCCGCCGCCGACGGCAAGGTCCGCGAGGCACTTGCGGTCGGGCTGGCTGCCCGGTCCAGCGCCCTCACCCTCTATGGGCTCACCTTCTACGGGTCTAACGACGATCTGTTGGAGCGGCTCGGGAAACACACGACCGGCAAGGGCTGCCTCTACGTCAAGCGGCTCGCGGATCTCGACCGGGCCACCCTGCGCGAGATCATCGCCCGCGGCTGGGCGACCAACCACCACACCGACTGATCTCTCGCGCGTCCGTCCCGCCCGTCCTTCCCCGCGCCCAGCCGCTGGGTCGCGAGCTTCCTCGGTCGCGACCTAGCGGCGCACGAATAGGCCTGCAGGAGAGCTACTTCGGCGGGAGAGCTACTTCGGCGGGAGCGACCGCGCGAAGGCAACACCGTGCGCGACCCATTCGCGCAGCGCTTCGTCCGTCTCGGCTGCCGCTGGGTCGACGTCCAACCACCCGTCCATGGCCCGCCCGCGCATCTCGAACCGCCGCGCGCGGACCCCGTCGGCCAACTCGCCGGAGCGGGCCGGATCGATCCGCAGGAGTATGCCGCCCCCGCTGCTGGCCGCCACGGCCATGTTGCCGTCGAGCATGAAGCCCAGCCCGCCGAACATGCGCTGCTCAGTCAGCCCGGGCTCGTCCTGCAGGATCTCGCGCAACCGGTCGGCCAATTCGGGGTCAAACGCCATGTCCAGAGTCTCCGGCCGTGATCCCGCCTCTGTCCAGCCGCCTGCGCGGCGTCCCAGGCCGCCCGGCTACGACCCGGATGCTGCACTCACGATGGCGTCAAGGTCCCGTTCGGCGAACAGGCGGTGCTCCCACTCCTCGTTGATGATCGCCCCGAGGCAGCGCCGGACGGCGAACGACTCCGACTCGGGATAGCCGGGCTCGGGGACCGGCTCGGTCTTCCCCGCCAGCCGCTCGTCGGTCAGCCCGGCGAGCACCTCGCGCACGATCGCCATCCGCTCGGCCCGCACCGCCAGCATCTCATCCAACGAGGGCTTCGCCGCCCGATCGCGAGGGACCGAGGGTGCGTCGGGCATCTGGTCGTGCGGGAGCCCGAGCGGATGCCACGGGCACGGATCGCCCAGGAGGGCACGGCATACCCACGCGTCGGTCGCGAAGACGAGGTGACGCAACGTCTCGATGAACGACCATTCGCCATCGACCCGCTCGTGCAGCTGCTCCGGCGCGAACCGGCGGGCGCGTTCGACGGTCTGGCCCCACCGGCGTTCCAGCGCGGCCCAGGCGAGCCGGAACCCTTCAGCGTCGGTCGGTCGCATCAGCGGTCGGTCGGGGTAGCGGCGGTTGAGCTCAGCCTCCACGTATGCCGCCACCTCGACCCCGTTGACCCACAGACTCTCGACCTCGCCGCTGATCCTTGTGTTGCCCAGCCAGGCGCCGTCGATCCGCACGTCCCGCAGATCGACCTCGCGCAGGCGAGCGCCTCGCAGGTCGACCTCCTCGAACGTCGCGCCGTCGAGGTAGACCTGCTCGAAGCTCGCCCCGCTGAGCCGCTCCTGCCGGAATTCCGCCGTCATGACGGCCACCCTAGGTGTTGTCCCCACGGAGGTTGGGTACGCGACTGGCTGGTGAGGCGCCCTTGAGCGCGGTGTGGCCGCGGTGGTGATTGTAGGTGTGCAGGAATGCGGGTAGGGCGGCGACGCGCTCGGCCTCGCTGGCGTAGGGCTTGGCGTAGGCCCATTCCTGTTCAAGGGTGCGGTTGTACCGTTCCACCTTGCCGTTGGTCTGGGGTCGGTATGGCCGGGTCCGCTTGTGCACCACCTCACCGAGCGCTTCGGCGAACACCTTTGACCGGTAAGCAGATCCGTTGTCGGTCAGGACCCGTTTGACGGTGACGCCGCGGTCGGTGAAGTAGGCGTTGGCGCGTTTCCAGAACGCCGCGGTGGTCTCCTTCTTCTCATCCGGCAGGACCTCGCTGTAGGCGAGCCGGGAATGGTCGTCCACCGCGTTGTGCACGCACGCCATGCCCGGCCTGGCGGTCCCCTTGACCCGGTTTCCCTTCGCGCGGCCGTGCACGCGGTGCCCGCCGCCGTCGGGGATCCGGCCCAGCTTCTTGACGTCCACGTGCACCAGGTCCCCGGGCGCCTCGTGCTCGTAACGGCGGGGCGTGGGCCGGGCCCGTAGCCGGGCACCAGTGGCCGGGTCGGTCCACGCCAGCGGGGGCGCTTGGTAGCGGCGCAGCACCTTATGCACCGTGGAAGGGTTCAGCCGCAACCGGTAGGCGATCCGCTGCGGTCCCCACCGTCGTGAGACCCGCAGCCCCAGGATGCGCCGCTCGGTACGCCGATCCAGCTGCGTCGGGCACAAGTGCGGCCGACTGGACCGGTCGACCATCCCGTCCTTGCCGTACTCGCGGTACCGCTGCGCCCAGCGCTGCGCCGTCGTGATCGACACCCCGTACCGGTCGGCGGCGCGGCGCAACGGCCAGTTCTGCTCAACAATGCACCGGGCCAGGCGCAACCGACCTGTCGGGGTCAAAGGGGCATTACGGTGAGACATGGAGGACCTCCGGTGTGGTTGGGAGCCGTAAGACAGCCCCACCCCACTCCGGGGGTCCCCCCATGTCCAGCAGGCGCGCCTGTCACCAACGTCCGTGGGTAGTACACCTAGGCCGCTCCCTGCACCGGTGGAGTTGCTGCGGGTATCTGCCTGCGGGCACGCGACTCCTTGCGGTTGAACCACCACCCCGTCGACCAGACCGCAGGGAGACTTCGATGTCACGCACCGCGCACCGGGCCACATGGCCCGCTCTGCTGCTCACCATCATCATCAGCCTGATCGTCAGCGCCCCAGCGCACGCCGCTCGTTCCACGGGAGACCCGGGGGGCACGGGGGGCACCGGTGGCGAACGCATCTGGCGGCCGCTGGTGTGCACCTACACCGACGAGGAGGTCAAGGCCGAGGCAGAGACGGTCAAAAGCGAGGCCGGGGTGCTGACCCTCGACAGCCACATCATCTGCTGGTTGGCTGCCGAGTCGACGCCCACCAACCCGGTCGAGCAGGCGATCATCGACGCCTTCCTCGCCCGCACAGGGCTCGCCCTCGATGCTGCCCGGGAGCACCAGCTCGGCGCGATCCTGTGCCAGGACGGCTCGGTGGGGATGACGATGCCCGGCGGACGCCTCCCGACGGTCGACGATGCGCGTAAGGCGTGCGACCAACCCGTCGTCCCCGGCGGGGGCGGGGGCGGGGACGGCGGCAAGGGCGGCATACTCCCCGGGTTGCTGGGCAGCGCGTCTGGTATGCCGTCCTCGGAGTCGATCTCGTGCAGCGCCCAAGGTGCGGCGAACCCTTATGCGCAAGAGGCGCCGAAGGAGCCCCGAGTGTCCGATGGTGACATCGCCACGGGCCTCATCGGGTCGTGGTTGACGGGGGTCGCCGTGATCTACGGTACCGCCAAGGGCGCTGGCGCCGCCCCGACGGTCGCCGGGAGCGGCCTGGCGGCTGGGGCCGGCACCGTGGGTGTCGTCGCCTGGGGCACCACCGCGGCTAACGTCCTGGGGAACCTCATGGACGGCCGATACCGGGACGCTGCCGAGAGTTTGGCCAAGGACGCCGATCACTTCGCGCTCGCCGCCGAGGCCAACGCGCAGGCCGCTCAGCAGGCCGCCACCGCGTCTGGAAGTGCAGGTGCCCAGGCCGCCGCCGACCAGGCACGAGCAGCAGCGGATGCGGCGGCCAAGGCAGCCGCTGCCGCCAGGAAGGCGGCCGAGCAGGCCGCAGCCGCCAAGACCCGCGCCGAGGTCGCGGCGGCATACGACGCGGCAAAGAAGGCCGACGCGGAGGCGAAGAAGAAGGCCGAAGAGGCCGCCAAGGCGCGCGAGGACGCTCAGAAGAAGGCCAGTGCGGCCGGCACGCCGGGATCCACGCCCGCGCCGACCGGTGGCACGGGGACCGGCTCCGGCACGTCCGGCACTCCCGCGGGCCAGTCCGCCGAGAGCACCTGCGAGAAGGTGCGCCGACAGGTGTGGGAGTGCGAGCAGGGTGGTTGGAAGAGCTTCTCGTGCCAGGAACTGGCCCGGATGCTGCAGGGCTGCCGGATGGACATGACCGTGGCGCTCGTCGATGGCGACTCCGCGGTGTGCGGATTGCCCACTGTCTCAACGGAGGAGCTCGTCCGGGCTCGTGACCAGGCCTGCGGGTTGCTCGTCGGCCACCCGATGCCAGGCGTCGATCCGTGTACGAGGGTGGTCGAGGGGACGCCGGAGATTCGCGGCGAGTGCGACCCGACAATCGCCTACGGCGGGTGCCCTGACGAGCCTGATGTGGTCGTGGGCGAGGACGACACCGTGTGCTTCCCCGCTCCGCCGGGCGCCCCGCCGATGCCGTGCGTCGACCCCACCCCTGGCGGTGGACCAATCATCGGCGGTTTCCTGCAAGACCCCCTGGGCGCGGTGTTGCTCGTCGGGCCAGGTGGGGTGGTGCTCCTCGGACAGGGCTACCCGCCGCGGCTGTAGCGTCCGCGCCCCCGCAGGTCGTGCGTCGGCGGGCCGCACGGCATACGGAATGACATTGGTCGGCCACAGCGGGGGCGCGCGTGCGGGCGCGTCCTCGCCGTGGCCGACCATTGGTATGCCGTGTGCTCACCGCGGTTAGGGTGTTCGCCTCAGGCAACCCCAGGGAAGGCACAACATGCCGACGCAGCCGGGACTCCACCCCGCCGACAGTCACGACCTCATCCGGGTCCACGGCGCGCGGGAGAACAACCTCAAGAACGTCGACGTCGAGATCCCCAAACGGCGGCTGACGGTCTTCACGGGTGTGTCGGGGTCGGGCAAGAGCTCGCTGGTCTTCAACACCATCGCCGCCGAGTCGCAGCGGATGATCAACGAGACCTACAGCGCGTTCGTCCAGGGGTTCATGCCGACGCTGGCCCGGCCGGACGTCGACGTGCTCGACGGACTGACGACCGCGATCATCGTCGACCAGCAGCGGATGGGCGCCGACCCGCGCTCGACAGTGGGCACGGCGACCGACGCGCTGGCCCTTTTGCGGATCCTCTTCAGCCGGCTCGGGCAACCGCATATCGGGTCGGCGCAAGCCTTCTCGTTCAACGTCGCCTCGATCAGCGGGGCGGGAGCCGTCAAGATCCAACGAGGCGGCGAGACGGTCAAGGAGCGGCGCGAGTTCTCGATCACGGGCGGCATGTGCCCACGGTGCGAGGGCCGCGGGTCGGTGAGCGACTTCGACGTCACCGCGCTGTATGACGACAGCAAGTCGCTGCGCGAGGGCGCCCTGACGATTCCGGGCTACAGCATGGACGGTTGGTACGGCCGGATCTTTGCCGGCAGTGGCTTCTTCGACATGGACAAGCCGATCCGCGACTACACCAAGCGCGAGCTGGCCGACCTGTTGCACAAGGAGCCGACCAAGATCAAGGTCGAGGGGATCAACCTCACCTACGAGGGCCTCATCCCCAAGATCCAGAAGTCGTTCCTGTCCAAGGATGTCGAGGCGATGCAGCCGCACATCCGGGCCTTCGTCGAGCGGGCGATCACCTTCCAGACCTGCCCCGAGTGCGCCGGCACCCGGCTCAACGAGGGCGCCCGCTCGTCGAAGATCCGCGGGATCAACATCGCCGACGCCTGCGCCATGCAGATCAGCGACCTGGCCGAATGGGTGGCCGGACTCGACGAACCGAGCGTTGCGCCGCTGTTGGTGACCCTGCGGCATACCCTCGACTCCTTCGTCGAGATCGGGCTGGGCTACCTCAGCCTCAGCCGCCCCGCGGGCACCCTCTCCGGCGGTGAGGCGCAGCGGACCAAGATGATCCGCCACCTGGGGTCGGCGCTCACCGACGTCACCTACGTCTTCGACGAGCCGACCGCGGGCCTGCATCCGCACGACATCCAGCGGATGAACGACCTGCTGATCCGATTACGGGACAAGGGAAACACCGTTCTCGTCGTGGAGCACAAGCCCGAGGTCATCGAGGTCGCCGACCACATCGTCGACCTCGGGCCGGGGGCGGGGACCGCGGGTGGCGAGGTCGTCTTCGAGGGGTCGGTCGCGGCGCTGCGGGCCAGCGACACGGTGACCGGACGTCACCTCGACGACCGTGCCCGACTCAAAGACTCCGTCCGTATGCCGCGTGGCTCGCTCCCCGTCCGCGGCGCCACGGCGAACAACCTGCGCGGTGTCGACGTGGACATCCCGTTGGGGGTGCTCGTCGCGGTGACCGGAGTCGCCGGGTCGGGGAAGAGCTCACTCATCGACGGCTCGGTCGCGGGTCTTGACGGTGTCGTGTCGATCGACCAGACGCCGATCCGCGGGTCACGGCGCAGCAACCCGGCGACCTATACGGGGATGCTCGAGCCGATCCGCAAGGCGTTCGCCAAGGCCAACGGGGTGAAACCGGCTCTGTTCAGCTCGAACTCGGAGGGTGCGTGCCCGGCGTGCAACGGCGCGGGGGTCATCTACACCGACCTGGCGATGATGGCTGGGGTGGCGACGACCTGCGAGGAGTGCGAGGGCCGTCGGTTCCAGGCGGCGGTCTTGGAGTTTCGATTCGGTGGACGCAACATCGCCGAGGTGCTTGATCTGCCGGTGGCGGAGGCGGCGACGTTCTTCGGAGCGGGCGAGGCGGCGACGCCGGCGGCATACGCGATCCTGCAGCGGCTGGCCGACGTGGGGTTGGGTTACGTGCGGTTGGGGCAGCCGTTGACGACGTTGTCCGGCGGGGAGCGGCAGCGACTGAAGCTGGCCACGCACATGGGTGAGAAGGGCTCGATCTATGTGCTCGACGAGCCGACGTCCGGGCTGCACCTGGCCGACGTCGAGCAGCTGCTCGGTCTGCTCGACCGGCTCGTCGACTCCGGGAAGTCGGTCATCGTCGTCGAGCATCACCAGGCGGTGATGGCGCACGCCGACTGGATCATCGACCTCGGGCCCGGCGCCGGGCATGACGGCGGTCGCATCGTTTTCGAAGGCACGCCCGCCGACCTCGTCGCGGCCCGATCCACCCTCACCGGAACGCATCTCGCGGCATACGTCCGCGCCTGAGCTGCGGGGAGGGCGACCGGACTTTCACGGCAGGTCGCGGTCAAAGCGCGCCGATCGGTCACCGCAAGGCGTCGAGGACTTCCGCGGCGGCCCGGCGGCCGGAGATGACGGCGCCGTGCACGGTGCTGTGATAGTCGGGCTCGGTCGCCTCGCCCGCGATGAAGATCCGGCCTGCGATCGGCCGCGCCAACGCGGCGCGGTCCGCCGGGGTGCTGCCGACCGCGTTGACCGAATAGCTCCCTCGGGCCCATTCGTCCGTCGACCAGGTTGAGGTGAGGACCGCGCGGGGCGCCGGGACTCCGCCGCCGAACATGTCGCGAAGCACCTCGTGGACCTCGCTGGCCACCACGGCCGGGCTGGCCGCCTCGACGCGTCGGCCGCCCGACCCCGCATTGAAGCCGAGGATGACCGGAACCCCGGCCTTGGCGAAGCTCACCCATTCCGCCCAATAGCCAGCCTGCAGCCCGAGGTATTCGTGCCAGTCGATGTGGGCGGGCCAGAAGGCGGAGTCGAACCGGACGAAGGTCTTGCTGAGGACTCCCATGGCGAGCTTGTCCAACGCTCGCGCCCCGGAGGCTGACCAGCCGGGCTCGATCCGGATCGTCCCGGCTTGGAGCACCCCGAGCGGAACGGTGAGGACGACCGCCTCGGCGGTGCGCTCCCCAGCGTCGGTCGTCACTCGCACGGTCGGCCCGTCCACCCGAACCTGCCGCACCGGTGTGCTGAGGGTGACCGGCACCCCTTGCACCGCGTGCGCGAGCACCGCCGAGAAGCCGCCCGGGAACAGTCGGTCCTCGCCACCGAACTCCTCGCCCTCCTCGACCGTCCACGCCGAGACGGCGTCGACGTCGGCGCCCCACTCGCTCTCGACGCTGCCCGTGAGATAGAAGGCGAGGTCGGCGCGTTCCGTGGAGGTGAGCCGAGCGAACTCGGGCAGCCCCCGGATCGCGGCGTCGATGGAGATGTCGGAGTCACGCTTGGCCGCCTCGCGAAGGGCGCGAGCGGCATACGCCTCCCAGCGGTCGGCGTCGTGAGTCCGCAGGCCCGCCGCGCGCAACGCCGCCGCGACATAGATCTCGCCGGAGTCGTAGCTGGTCGACAGGGTGCGGGCGCCCGCGGCCGCGGCCCATTCGGTGACCGGGTTGCCCTGGTGGCCATGGATCCACGACGCTCCGATGTCGACGGGCAGATCGGGCCAGGTTGACGTCGTGTGGACTCGGCCGCCGATCCGGTCCCGCGCTTCGAGGATCTCCACGCTCACTCCGGCCGCGACGAGGCGCTGCGCCGCGGCAATTCCGGCAGCGCCCGCGCCCACAATGAGAACTCGCGGGGGGGCCGTTGCGGCGCCTGCGCCCGTCGTGGCACTCGCCTGATCGGTTGGTCCAGTCCCCCCGGAGTATGCCGTCGCTGGGCTCTGGCGAGGCTCCTGCTGGCCGGTCTTCGCCTCGCTGCATGCCGACGTGGCGGCTGACACGGCGCTGAGGGACGCCAGGAGCAGCAGTTGGCGTCGGCTGGTCTGGCCACGAGGGCCCGCGAAGGACATCCCCACAGCCTAAACCGGGCATATCGGCCGGACTCTTGTGCCCTGCCTCCGAGCGCCCTCAGAAGCTGAACGTGGCCACGAGGAGGAGGCGGTCGAAAAGGCTTCCCGCGCCTTGGACTCGGCTCCGACGCGCCGGCCACTCGCTCTCGCGCCCTCAACAAACCTGGGGCTCGCCAGATCGCGGTCCTCGTACGTTCCCGCCGAGAGGCGGTCACCCGCGCCCGCGAGTTGGGCATCATCACCCGGTGATGGCGTGGGCTCGACCGACCAGGCCTATGGACTCTTCCCTTGATGCGATCCGGCGCGGAGGCGCTGACCGATCACACCCGTCACCAACCCGAGAGGAATGACGAATGCCAGGGTGGCCACCACCCGCTTGGCTGTGGTCACCGTCCCGCCGATCTCGGCGAGCGGTTGAGGCATGTCGGGCCAGCGCAGCAGCAGACTCCACACCACGGCGTTCTCGGCGTAGTCCAGCACACCAGCCACCAGCGCCGGTGCCGCGATGAGCCATCCCCGTCGTCCAAGGCGGGCCCACAGCCAGCGGGTCGCCAGAGCAAGGGCGAGTGCGGTGACGCCCGGATAGACCGTGTCCGCCCATTGCAGTCGGAGGTATGCCGCGCGCCCGGCGGTCCCGCAGGCCGTCAGCAGGGCCTGGGCCTCCGACGCCGTCCAGCTCCCGCGGACGTCCAAAGCCGGCGCTCCGCAAGCCTGCTCAACAGCGGCAACCAGCCCCGGCCATGGGGCGAACATCACCAGGGCAGCGACGGCATACGCCAGGAGGCTGACGACGACAAGCCGACCCTTGGGTGTGCCGCCCAGCCGGTGACGGGGGTGTACCGGTCGAGGCCTCATGTCTACGTCCCTTCTATATAGCGCCACTATATACAATCTTATAGCGTTGCTATAGTCCGTGCATGCAGCGTGCGCGGAGGCGGGACGGGTCTGACCTGAGGCGTGAGCTGCTCGCGGTGACTCGTGACCAACTCGAGGCCATGGGCGACCCTGCCGCGGTGACCATCTCGTCGATCGTCTCCGCAGCCCGGTGCACGCCACCCTCGCTCTACCACTACTGGCCCACCCGCGACGCGCTGTTCGCCGAGGCGAGCCGGTCGGGGTGGGAGGACTTCGTCGCCAGCCAACAGGACGCGATCGCCGGTCTGGAGGATCCGCTGGAACGCCTCCGCGCGCGCGGACGGGCCTATCGGGACTTTGCCCGCGAGCGGCCCGCCCTGTTCCGCGTGCTCTTCATCGAACCGCGGCGTGGGCACTCCCCCGACGCCGAACTCGCCGGCCTCGTCGGCGATGTCGCGGAGGCGATGGCCAGGGGCGTGCTACGTCAGGGGAACACCCACACCGTCGCGTTGACGATCTGGGCGGCGGTGCACGGGGTCGCGGCGCTGGCTACCGCCCACCCCGACACCCCTCGACACGTGGTCGACGAGCTGGCGGACACCGCGGTTGACGCCCTGCTCATCGGCCTGCACTAGGTCCTGCCGGATGATCTGGCACACGCCATACCGAGATCGGCCTGCGCGATGTGCGAGCCTGCCCGCTGCTACGCCTCAGCCCAACGCAGCACCCGGAGGGCCGAGAGGGTGACCCAGCGGGACGGCATACCAGGTCCCTCGTCGACCTCGAACCACTGCCGCCCGCCATGCCGCACATCCAGCGGCCACCGGCCGTCCGGCATACGGCGACTGCGCAGGTGATCGAGGGCTTCGGTGAGACGCGGGTCGGCGGGGGCTCCGGTGAGTGAGGCTCCGGCGCGCAGGTGGTCAAGGGCGCGGAGGATGCTGTAGACCCAGCGGTGCGGGTGCCCGAGCAAGAGGTAGTCCGCGTCCGCCGGCTCGCCGGTCGTCTTGCGGCGGAACAGGTTTCGCTCGAGAAGGAACTCTTCCCCCGCCTGCCGAGCCGTCCGTGACTCGGGCGTCCCACCCGTGGCGCGCTCGAACTCGAGCAGCCCTTCGAGGACGTTGATCGTCGAGTCGAACGAGGAGCGGACCGACCCGTTGGCGCGCTCACAGTTCCAGCCGCCGTCGGGCTGGCGCTCGCTCACCAGTCGCGCGGCAAGCGCCACCATGTCGACGCCGAAGTAGGCGCCGTCAGCAAGCAAGCGCCCGTTGATGCACTCCTCGACCTCGCCCTCCCAGAACGGCTGGTCGCCCTCGTCCCAGCGACCGTTCTCGCCGACCAAGCGGACGACCCGGCGAGCGGCTTCCGAGCGCGGGTCCAGGCCCCATTCGCGCAGGTCGTTGAGCGCGTATGCCGCGCCCGTCCAGGGCTGCCCCTCCTGCTGCCACGCCTCGCGGGTGAAGCCTGCGGGGACGAACACGCCACCGTCCCAGAGACCGTCCTCGCCTTGTCGGGCGAGCAGGTCTGCGCCCCAGCCGTGGGTTTCGACCTTGGCGCGTTCGGCCTGCCAGACCTGCTCCGGCTCGTCGAGCAGGTCGCGCATGACCTGCCACCGGATTGCGGGGTCACCGTCGAGGAGCCAGGCGATGACGTTGTCCGTCGGCGGGGCGTTCTCGGTCATGGGTTCTCAGTCTCCCAACTTTCGTTCCGCGACAAGGCGTTTGGGTGCCCGAGTGGTCCAGGCGAGATCGACGAGGTCTTCGAGGTCGGCGACGTCGATCCGATCGAGGTGGGCGAGCACGGCATACGAACGGGCGAAGTGCGGGATCGTGAAGACGACGTCCGGGTCGAAGGCGCCCAGCGCCTCCTCCTTCGCCTCGCGGGTGCCGAGGTGGACGACGATGAGGTCTTCGTAGGGCTCACCAGTGCGCGGGTCGACGGTGCCTTCGTCGC
The DNA here is from genome assembly GCA_016704565.1 of Candidatus Phosphoribacter baldrii. Classification (GTDB taxonomy): domain Bacteria; phylum Actinomycetota; class Actinomycetes; order Actinomycetales; family Dermatophilaceae; genus Phosphoribacter; species Phosphoribacter baldrii. The sequence goes on along the minus strand of JADIZV010000001.1, from coordinate 972,801 downwards.
GGCGGGGTGGGCGGCGGTTGGCGATCGCCTTGCCCGCGACGACGTATGCCGGGCCGCCCCAGAAGGTGCCGACCTCCACCTCGGGCAGGGCCATCGCGATGCGCGCCAGGTCGTCGTCCGTCGCCATCGCGCCAGTATGCCGCCGCCCCCTGACAGGGTGGTGCGGTGCGGATCGGGGCAGTGGCCGCAGGTCAGGAGTCAAGCAGCGCGGTGATCGACTCTTCGGTCTGGAAGGGTCGCACCTCGATCGTGCCGCGGCACGCCTTGGACCCTTCTGCCGCGAGCGCGAGGGCTTCGTCGAGATTGGCCGCCTCGATGACCCAGAAGCCGTCAATATGCTTCTCGGACTGGATGATTGGCCCTGGCGTGAACACCGGCGCTTCGCCTCGCGCGTCGACCGTCGTTGCGCTGGACGCGGCCTGCAGCCCATCGGCAAACACGAAGTGTCCGTCGCGCTCAAGCTTGGCGTTGAACTCGCCCGTGTCGGCGAAGGCCTGGAGCATCGCATCCTTGCTGGGGTAGTTGCCGAACGCCGTCCGCTCGGCCGGGCCGTAGACGGCCAGCAGATACCTGGGCATGCGTCTTGCTCCTTCGCTCGTCATCCGTTGTCACCCGGCCGCCGGCCGCCCGAGGTCGAGCCAGTATGCCGCCCAACCGACGCCCGATGGTGGGCGCGGGCGCCATACTGCTCAGCCGAGTTGCTCCTCCAGCGCGGCGGCGACCGCTTCGAGCTCGGCCAACGCCGCGGTGAGGTCTTCCACGATCTCGCGCGCGAGCACGTCCGGAGAAGGAGTCTCCTTGACCAGCTGCCCCGAGCCACTCACGGCAAAGGCCTTCCCGGGGGAGCGGCGGGGGCGAGCCGATGCGGCGCGCTATGCCGGGTGTCGAAGCTCGTGCTGGCCAGACGACGCTCTGCCCAGGTGATGGTGTCGAGGACATCGTTGGCCACGAAGGCGTGGGCCCCGGGCCCGATCCCCTTGGCCGAGAGGATCCCGGCCTCCCGCAGCTCATCCAACGCCTTGCCTGCCGCCACCCGGGAGACGCCGTGGATCCGCGCCACGGTGGAAGTGGTCAGTACGGGTGTCGCCGGAAGGTCGGCGAGAATGGCCGCCGTGGCTGAGTCGCTGCGCAGGGCGCGGGTGGCACCCCGAGCTGCGCGAGCCTGTGCGAGCCGCTCGTCCCACTGGCCGCGCAGGTCTGCCAGCTCAGCCACGATGCGCCTCGCCTGCTCGCACGCGAGCACCGTCGCCTCCGCAAAGACGTTGATCCAGGCTGAGCGCGCCGCCATGCCGGTCAAGGAGTCAGCGCTTGCGGCGACGCGATACGTCGCCAGTCCCTCAAGATAGCGATCCCGCATTGTCGCCAGGACAAGGCTGATCGGAAGCACCGCGTCTTGGGTCAGGCCACGCCGGGCGAGGACCGTGTGGATGAGGGCGCGGCCGACCCGGCCGTTGCCATCGGTGAAGGGGTGGATGGTCTCGAACTGAGCGTGCGCCAAGGCGGCCTGAGCGATAGGGGAGTGCAGCCCCCCGGCGCAATAGGTGAGGAGGTCAGCCACCAACCCCGACACCCGCTCCCAGGCGGGCGGGACGAAGTCCGCGTCGAGGGGATGCCAGTCCGAGCCACCGATCCAGTTCTGCACCGTCCTCAGCCCGTGGTGCCGCGGCTCGGCGGGGAGGAGCGAGCGATGCAGCGCCACGATGTGCTCGACCGTCACCTGCTCGACCTCGACGAGGCGAGTGGTCGCTTCACGGACGACAGTCATGTTGTTCGCGACCATCTGTGCCTGATCGCTGACGCCCCGCACCTCCTCGCTCTGGCCGAGCTCGGCTAGAGCGACTTGACGTGCGGACGGGGCAATCCCCTCGATCCGCGAGGAGGCGATGGCCTCGGAGCGCAGCAGAAAGCGAGAGATCCCCGCCAGGTCCCGGTGGCCTCCGCCCAAGGCTCGCACCTGCCGTTCTGCCTGCGCCACCAACTGATCGGTCTCAGGGTCGAGAACCAGGGGCGCGCCGACGAGCAGGTCTGGCACGTAGCGCGAATAGAGACCACTTCGCCGGTCGCGCCGAGACAGGTTGGGCTCAGCCGACTCCCACCGCGCCTCCTCCCATCTGCCCACAGCCGTTATCCTTCCTCCGATCGGCCGTGAACGAAACTTTAGCACGTAAACTTACGCTGACCAGATCGCGGAGAAACGATAGTCGACGAGTCGGGGCTGACGCCGGTCAGTCGGTCGACGGGGTAGAGCTCGGTGCGTGATCGGCGTCGGCGTCCCGGACAATGGCGGCCAGCTCCGCCGCCACCCCTGGGTCGCCAATTCCGGCCTTCACCGGTTGTCACCATGCGGGCGGCGGGATGGCGATGCCACAGCATGGTCCTGGCTCGATGCGGGCGAGTGTCGGTGGCGGCCAGTAGCGTCGCGGCCATGACCACCGTCCTCATCGCGCACTCGGCCCTCGGCCTGCGCCCAGCCATCCTCGACCTCGCCGACCGGGTGCGCGCGCTCGGCTTTCGGGTCGTTGCGCCTGACCTCTTCGGCGGGGCCGTCTTCGAGGGCGGCCCCGAGGGGTACGCCGCCGCCATGGCTCACCTGGACACCGCCCGCCCCTCCGCTGAGGCTGCGCTGCGGGAGGCGTATGCCGCCTGCTCGGCTCCCGTGGTCGTCATCGGCTTCTCGATGGGCGCCATGGCGGTCCAGCGTTTGGCCGAGCATGAGCCCGGAGTGGTCGGAGCGCTGCTGGTGGCCGGCGGCGGCCGCTACGGCGCGGAGTTCGGTGACGACGGGAGGTGGCGGGGCGGCATACCGCTGGCTTTGCATCGGATGATCGACGACGAGTGGGTCGACGCGGAGCCAGCTGCACGCCTAGTCGCGGAGGCAGCGCGCGCTGGGTCGGACGTCTCCGACTACGTCTATCCGGGTAGCGCGCACCTCTTCATGGACGCCGGGTTGCCGGACGAATACGACTCGGTCGCAACGGATCTGTTCTTCGCGCGAGTGCAGGGCTTCCTGTCCCGATTCTCTGCCTAGCCCGCCGTACGCCGCTCGATGCCGAGGCTCAGAGGTCCTCAAGATTGTCTAGTCAGAGCCCTCACATTTGTACAGTTGAGACCATCACATCTACCAAGACCTCATCACGGACCCCGCCGTGACCTCGCCACAGACGCTCAGTGACGACGATCGACGGGTCCTGGCCCGCTGGGCGGCGGCGTGCGCCGAGCGGGTCGTGGGACTCTTCGAAGCCTCAGCCCCGGAGGACGATCGCGTCCGGGACGCGGTGGCCCGCGCGAGCGCCTACGGCCGGGGCGAAAGCACCACACACGCCGAAATCCGACTCCGAATGGTCGCCGTCAAGGCGGCGAGCGCTGCCACGACCCCGGCTGGAGCCGCGGCCGCCCGGTCCGCCGCCCAAGCCTCCGCCGTTGCCCACATGGGCGCACATGCCCTCGGCGCCGCTGGGTATGCCGTCAAGGCCGTCGCGCTCGCCAATCCAGGCCAACCCGACGTCGTCGATGAGGAAATCGCTTGGCAGCTAGCCGAATTGACCGATGCGAGTCGCGCCGCGTTGGGTCGGCTGCCTCGGGTTGGCACGATCGACAGCGGCCCGTTGGGTCCTGGGCTGCTCTCCCGCGGCCAGGTCGCAGATGTCATCGGGCGGATTCAGGATGCGGTCGGCTCGGCCTGAGCCGAGGAGTGCGCGGTCTATCGATCCCGTCGTGGAAACTGGCGGGGCGGCATACCGCTGGCTTTGCATCGGATGATCGATGATGAGTGGGTCGACGCGGAGCCAGCCGCACGCCTAGGAGGCTCTCATCACCTCGACGTAAGGTGCCGCAGCCCGCGCCAGCCGCTCGTCGCGGGTCACCAAGGGGGCGAGCAGGCCTTCCGCGCACACGACATACGCGGCGTCGTATGCCGTGAGCCCAGCCCGCAGCGCCAGGATCCGCCTGCTGGTCGGCAGGTCGGGTGGCCACCGAGTGATGGCAAGATCGTGGAAGTCGATCAACGCGTCGACGGCGCGGGCGGGGCTGAGGTGCCCGCCCAGGACGAGGCCGCGCAGCGCTGACGTGACCTCGACGTCGACATGGGCTGGAGCGTGCCAGCGGAAGTCGCGGATAGCGCGGGCGATGGACTCGGTCTGGCTGCCCACGAGGAGGTCGACCAGGGTCGAGGCGTCGACGACGAGATCACGGGTGGGTGCTGCGGTCATCGCGCTCGGCTCGGAGGATCTCGGCGGCAGACACACGCGATCTCTCGCTGCGGGCAAGGATGCGAGCCACCACGTCCTCCCGCCGAGGGGTGGTGGCCGCCTGGGTCAGCAGGTCGCGCAGGTAGGAGTTGAGCGATACCCCGTCGCGGCTCGCCCGGGCCTTGAGCTCGTCTCGCACGGCGGCGTCGACGTCACGGATCTGAACGAGGACCGGCATGGGTCACAGCATAGGTGCGGTTGTATGCACTATGTATACGCGTCAGGAAGTCGGTGCGGCACTACCGTGGTGGCCATGAGTTTCGACGTGTTCCTTCAGGCGTTCCGTGATGGAGGAACAGGCGCAGCCGATCCGGCCGTCATCGAGGAGGAGCTCGCGGCATACATCGCCGTCCGTGACGGTGACTTCGCTCGGCTGGTGACCCGAGATGGGGACGCTGAGTGCTACGGCCTGGGTCTTGGATCACTCATGGTGACCCACGCAGGCGGCGAGGCGATTTGGGACCTCGTCGTGGAGGTGGCGAGAGCCGCCGGTTTGGTCATCCTCCCGGTCGGTTGTCCGGCGTGCGTCATCGATCCGCGCGATCGTCGCCACCTGCCTCTGGAGTTGCATGGCAAGGTCGTCACCGTGCAGTCAGGTGCTGATCTCTTGGCGGTGATTCGCACGACGTGACGGCCCACGCGAGGGCGGCTTGCGGCGGTCTCCCGGGCCTCAAGCGAGGGTCTTGACGACCCAATTGACAAAGTTGGTCGTCGCGTCGCCGGTGCGCTCGGCCTTGACGTGAGCCTGACCCCACACCGTCGCGAAGTCGACTGCTTTGACGCCGTAGCTCGCCAACGCCAGCGCGAGGTTGACCTCGACCGTGTTGGCCGTGTCGCCCTGCTTGATCCCGGTCCGGATCCGCCAATACGGAGCGACCTTCGACTTCTGATACCCGGCGTACTGGTCGCAGAGGTAATACATGGGGTTGTACATGTTCACCCGGGTGGGCACATCGACGCCGACGGCATCCTTCTTGGCGAGGTCACTCGTGTACTCCGTTGCCGCGTAAGCGGATTGCCAGCCGGTGAGGCCGGCGTATCTCGCGGCGTTCGCTGCGATGACCTTTTCGGCGGTCGCGTCGAAGTGCAGGGCAGTGGTGCCCAGCCCGAAGACGACGTTCTCACCGACCCCGCGGGACGGGCCGTCGAAGGCGCCCACACTTTTGCTGGGGCTCTTCTGACTGGTGACAAAGCCTTGCAGGCTGGCGACCTTCGCCTTCTTGGTCGCGGCGTCATACGTCACCCATGGCCCGGAGACATTGAGGGAGCTGATGTAGTCCTCGATCGTCGCGTAGGTGCTTGAGGTGGTGGACCCACCCTGAGCAGGCCCGGTCGTCCCGGACGGAGGCGCTCCTCCTCCGGGCATGCCACCTCCGGGCATGCCACCGCCCGGGCCACCCATCCCGCCGGAAGACGGCGTGTAGGGGAAGGTCGTGTCGGCGACGAAGTTGTTCAGCGATTCCTCGATCACCCCCACCAGGTGGTCGTAGTAGCTGCCGGACAACGCGATGCCGGTGGCCGACGACTCCAGTGCCAGCTTCTTGCCGGAGGCATCCTTGAGACCCAAAGCGTTGAGATAGCTGGGGAATTCCTTGGCCAGGTCGGTGGAGTATGCCGCCGTCCAGGTGCCGGCCGCGCGGGTGCCGGAGGCGGAGAACTGGCCCATATTCCACTCGTATGCCGCGTCGGCGGAGTCCATGGTGGTGATGGGGCACCAGGCCATCGCTCCGGCAACAGCATCGGACAGTGTCTCGCCAGCCGGGCCCGTGGTGGCGGCGCCGATGGCCTGCAGATAGGGGGTGTAGAGCGCGCTGTCCCCGGAGGCTCCCATGATGGTGGTCTGCGCACCACCTCCACTCATGCCGAAGACGAACATCCGGTCCTTGCTCCCGGGGATCTGCGAGGCGTTGTAGCGCAAGAACCGCACGGCCGCCTTGAGGTCGGTCACGCCCCACGGGGCGTTTCCCGTGTAGGACGTCGAGTTGCTGTCCTTGCCGCGCATCCCCGCCCACACGTAGACGAAGCCCGCCTTGAGATAGGCGGAAACCGCGTTATAGGAGTAGCTCGTCGGCGGCTTCTGCGCGGCATACCCAGGGGTGTCGACGGGTAGCACGATCGGCGCGGTGGCAGCGGTGAAGCCGCCGACCGATCCGGACGGGTTCACCGTCGCGGTGTAGGTGACGCCGTCCGGGTTCTTGGTCGCGGTGAGGTACTTGGCGGGGACGAAGATGCCCAGGGTTTGATAGTCGGGGGCCTGCGGCGTCGCGGCATACGAGCGGCCGATCTGGTAGTACACGTCGTTCGTGGCGTCGAAGCTCCATCCCTTGGCGTCCCAGGCGAGCGACCCGGACGGTGCCCCGGAGCCGGACCCCGTGGTTGCCGAGCCGGAGGGCGAGGACGACGAGGAGTCGGAGGTACAGGCACTCAATACACTCATGACGGCAGTAGCGGCCATACCCTGCAAAACGGACCTACGGCTGGTGTTCATCGCAATGTCGCCCACGGTCGGGACGTCCTCTCGACGAGGAAAGTAGGCCGGTCCCATAGGCCCGACCTTTCGGATTCCTATGCATTTCCTGTCACTCACGCAGGTGGGCCGGAGCTTCCTTCAACGCGGTGGCGAGCAGTTCAAACCTCGAGGGATTCGTCGCGCAGCCAGGTGATGTCGACGTTGGCCTTGTCCCTGGTCCGCAGGAGACCCACCGTCGCGCCCGCTGCCGCGGCATAGACGCGCACCGACTGAACGGTCAGCGACTCGAAGAGCGCGCCCAGCCAAGTCTCGGTCTCTGGGCGGGTGGTGACGCGCTCCCCTTCGCCGCGAAGTAGAGCGTCCCGGCCGCTTGCCATGAGGCGAGCCGCCAGGGCCGGATCGACGAGGTGGTGCTTGGGGGAGCTGGTCAGGCGCTTCAGCGGGGCGAACGTCGGCGTCCAGGCGGGGAGCGGGTCGAGCACGAAGATCCGCTCCAGGTGCTCGCGATACCCGGCCACGGTCTGGCGCGCCGGCTTGTCCCGCTCGCCGGCCGTCGCCGCGTCGAGGATCGTCGCGTATGCCGCGTATGCCGCGTCTGTGGCCGTCGCCGCTCAGTATGCCGTGAGCCAGACGGTTTTCTAACTAACATTTGGACGGCTCGGTGGTGCACGGTTGGACACCGTGTCGGGCGGATCGGCCCGGCACGTACCTCGGCATGGCGTTGCTCGCGACGGGCGCATGCTCGGACTCGACGATGTCAGTCCGGATGGGTGCGCAGGTATCGGCCGAAGTGGGGGACGGTGAAGGCGATCTGGCCACGCTCGCTCGAATAGACCAGGCCCTTCTTCATCAGCGAGTCCCTTGCAGGAGAAAGCGACTGGGGCTTCTTGCCAAGCACCGACGCCACGGCCGACGTTGGCACCGAGTCGAGCTCAATCGAGAGTTTCGACGAGTACGCGGCACTTCCCGGGTCGCTCCACGGCCCCTCGGCGTATGCCGCCTCCGCCATCGCCCGCAGGTACTCCCGCTCTGCGGGCGTCGCACGTTCATACCGAGACCCGAAGAAGCCGACTGCCAGCTCGGCCTCCGCCTCGGGAGCCGCCATGCGCACATCGTCGGCCGAGATCTCCGGCCCGACCGCGACGTCCCAGACGGCCTTCCCGTAGGCCTGGACGAAGTAGGGGTAGCCGGCGGTCACGGCATACATCTCCCACAAGGCCTCGGGCGCCCAGGAGGCGCCTTCCTCCGCGGCGGGCGCGGTGAGGGCGACCGAGGCGGCCTCGACGTCCAGGCGGTCGATCCGCGAGTAGCGAAACAGCCTCTCCGAGTAGGACTTTGACGCCGACAAGACCGCCGGAAGGTGCGGCAGCCCGGCCCCGACGATGACGACCGGCAGCCCGGACTGGGAGATTTCGTGGGCCGCAGCACACAATGCGGACACGTCGTCAGCGCCGAGGTCCTGCATCTCGTCGATGAAGATCGCCACCCCGACGCCACGATCCGCCGCGAGCCCGCCGACGTCGCTGAGCAACTCGACGAGGTCGATCTCGATGTCGCCCGAGTCGGCCCGGCCGGTCACCGCGGGCACGTCGATCCCGACACTCCACCGGTCGCGCAGCCGGCCAGCGCCACCCGCTGCACTCCCCCGCCCACCCGTCGAACTCCCCCGCCCGGCCACGCGTCCCCCGGCCGCGGACCCGCTCCCCGGACCGGACTCGCGCTGCGCAAAGGCCTTGATCACACCCAGCACCTGCGCGACCTCGTCCGGCTGCGGATGCCCGAGCTCGCGCACCGCCATGTGCAGCGCTGCCGACAAGGGGCGGCGCAACGGCTGATCCGGACGAGCCTCGAGTTTGCCTGTCCCCCAATGGGCTCGGACCGCCGCCGACCGAAGGGCGTTGAGCAGCACGGTCTTTCCCACCCCACGCAGCCCGGTCAACACCACGGACCGCTCCGGGCGCCCCCGCGCCACCCGTTCCAGCGTCACGTCGAACGCGTGCAGCTGCTCGTCGCGACCGGCCAACTCGGGGGGCCGCTGCCCCGCGCCGGGCGCGTAGGGATTGCGGATCGGGTCCATGATCGGACTGTATGCCGCTCTCTAGCGTCAGTCCGAGATTTCCTCATACTTCGCTAGGCCGTGTCGCACCGACCGCCCTGGCGGCAGGCAGTGGGCTCGGACCTTCGCCGCCAGCGTCCGATAGAAGTCGGGCTCGACGAGGTAGGCCATGTGGTTGGCCCCTGGCCCGCCGGGGAAGGCGAAGTCCGAGTCGTGCGCGCCGGCGATGCGCCCCTCGGCCGGGAAACTGAGCACGTCGGTGGAGCTCCACGCGTTCCACAGGTAGCCCAGCCGCTCCTCCGGCACCCTCTCAGACGGCCCCTCAGGCGGCCCGCCCGCAAACATCCCCAACTCGGCGAACAGCCCGATCTGCCCACCACTGGCACACCAGAAGTCGACGCGCGGCATACCCCCTGGCACGTCTCCCGCGAACGCGGTGAGCGCGTCGAACACCAGCTGCCCACCCATGCTGTGGCTCAGCACGACGAGCGGTTCACCCGCCCCGCGGTCGGCGTCGCGCGCCTGGGCCAACCCCGCCAGCACCCGCTCGACGATCGGGCCCGGCGACCCCGGCGCGCCCCGCCCGTCGAGATAGCGCAACACGTCGCCCACGAACACCGGCACGACCTCGCGGAACGGCCGTCGCACCTCGCTCATCGCCCACCGGACGTTGCGCCGGTTGGAGGCCGCGAGGTCCGCCGCGACCTGCCCGAACCCGCGCGACAGCTCCGGCGCCGCCTCCGTGAGCCGCCCGCGCACCTGCTTCTCCAGCCATCGCGCCTGGCGCTTCGGCGACCGGGCAGCCAACTGTGCGCGCAGCGCCGGCTCGGACACCGTCGACCACACCGCGTCGACCACGGCGGGCCACTGAGCGGGCGGAAGCGTCTGGAAGAGGCTGTGCTGCAACGCTTCTCCCAGCTCCGACGGCGTCAGCGCGGCCGGGGTGTCCACCTCGCTCAACGCGGGAGGACCAGCCTCAGCCGCCTCCCCCGGTTGTGCTCCCAGATCCCCCCAGTAGACCCGCACGAGCGCCACTCGCTCCGGCGCAGACGGCCGCACCGCTGGCGCGACATGCTCGCGCAGCATCGCCTCGACGACCGCCCAGTCCGCGCCGCGGGTCAGCCGCTGCGCCGCGACATACTGCGGATCGTCGGGGTCGCGCACCGCGACTCCGTGGACGAAAACGACTGGCATGCCTCGCCTTTCCGTGTGCTCGGCTCACTCCCCACCGTATGCCGTCCGCTCACCTTCCGTCCGCACCTCACCGTGATCGGCAGCCCGGGTCGACCGATGGGTCAGGCTAGGGCGCGGACCTCGAAGACCTCGTCCGGGTGAGCGATCGACTCCTGCTCGGCGACGAGGCGCATCTCGGCAAACCCGCCGTCGTGGGTGGCTTTGAGCACGGCATACATGCTGGCGGCGGTGCGAGACAGCGCAACTCGTGGCCCGTCGGTCAAAATGTGGGCGAGGAAGATCGCGGCCGTCGTGTCGCCGCCGCCGCGGACGGTCATGTCGAGCATCGGCGTCGTGACGATCCACGCGCCTTCGTCGGACACGCACGCCATCTGGATCGAGTCGGCTGGCGTCTGCGAGGTCAGCACGCTGGTCACCAGGACTGTCGACGGGCCGGTGGCCCGCACGGTGGCGACGGCGGCCAGCAGGTCAGCCTCGGTTGAAATCTCTTGTCCGGCAAGGAACTCCAGCTCGAACTGGTTCGGGGTGACGATGTCGGCCTGCGGCACGACCGCGTCGCGCAGGAACTCGGGGATGCCCTCTCGGACGAAGAACCCGCGCCCGACGTCGCCCATGACCGGGTCGCAACAGTAGATCGGCGCGGGCCTGCCCGCCTCCGCGCGAGCCGCCCGCACCCGCGCCACCGCGTCGAGGACGACCGCACCCATCGTCTCGGCCCCCAGGTAGCCGGACAGCACCGCGTCGAGCTCGGGGAACGCCCCGCGCTCCTGGACGCCGGTGATGACCTCGGCCACGTCGGCGGGCGCGATGAGCGGCCCGCGGGTCGCGCCGTAGCCCGTGTGGTTGGAGAAGGTCACCGTCAACACGGGGTAGACATCGTGCCCGAGCCGCTGCAGCGGGAACACCGCCGCCGAGTTGCCCGCGTGCCCGAAGGCCACGTGCGACTGAATCGACAGGATCTTCATCTCGTATGCCGTTCTGTTCAGTGTGTTGTCGAGCTGGGCTCAGGCGTCGTCTGCGCCGGACACCATGGGGCGACCGGCGGACTTCCAGCCGCGCATCCCACCCTTGAGGACCACAGCGTCGATCCCCTTGGCTCTCAGGTAGGCGACGGCCCGGGTCTGCTTGGTGCCACCGCCGCACGACACGGCCAGCGGTCCGGTCGGCGGAATCGGCAGCTCGGTCAACCGCGAAACCAGCTGCGCCAGTGGGATGTTCACGGCTCCCGGAGCGTGCGCGGCGTCCCAGTCGCCGGCGTCTCGGACGTCGAGGATGACCGCGTCGTCCGGGAGCGCGCCGACCTCGACGTGCGGCATACCCTCCTGCAATCCGTCAGGGATGGAGTCCATCCGTCCATCTTCCCACCGCTGCACCGCTCATGGACCGAGCAGCGCCAGTGGCACCACCGCGATCCCGTCCCGGCGGCGGTAGGCCTCGCGACCGGCGGTGATCACGACCAGGTCCCGCACGCGGGTGCCGAGTTGGTCGCGCAGCCAGACGAGGTGGCGGACATCGGCGTCGGAAGCGCTCAAGCCGAGCTTGACCTCGATACCGACGACCGAGCCGTCCCGGTTTTCCACGATGAGGTCGATCTCGTGATCGCCATTGCGGGTCCGACAGTGCATGACCCGCGCTCGATGGACCTGGGCGGCCACCCTGACGGTGAGAGCGGCGATCGACTCGAACAGGGCGGGAAGCAAGCTGCCACCAGCAAGGGTGCGTCCCTGACCGTCGAGAAGTGAGTCGGGAGAGGCTCCCAGGAGCGCCGCCGCCAGCCCGGGATCAGCGATGTGATGCTTGGGTGCCACTTGAAGTCTCCGCAGCGGAGCCGACACCGGAATCCATCCCGGCAACGGATCGAGCAGCCAGATGCGGGTCAAGAGGTCGCGATACGCCTCGGCAGTCTTGCGCACCGGTTGGTCGCCGTCGCCGGGAGTCGCTGCGGCAAGGATGGTCGCGTACGTCGACGTGGTGCTTGTCGCCGCGGCATACGCTGCAAGCCAGGCGCGCAGAGCGGCTGGCCTGCGCAGACCGATCCCGAGATCCGGGACCTCCCGATCGATGACTCGGGCGAGATAGCCGTCGACGGACGCCTCCCGCGCTCTTTGCGATCCCGAGCGCAACCCAGGAAGTCCAGTGGCGCAGATCTCCTCGACATAACCCGACAGCGGCACGTCGCACGCGCCGGAGATCGAGGCCACCCCTGGACCCAGCAGCCTGCCGAGGCTCACCGTCGGGGCAAGGTTGCCCCGTTCGGTCAGGGCCATCGGGCGCATCCGAACGGGAACGATGCGACCGGCCCCGGAATGGATGTCCACGTCGGGAGGCGGGGTGGCGCTACCGGTGAGGAGATACCGACCGCTTGGGGCACCGTCGTCGACGGCTCGACGCACGAGGTCCCAGACCCGGGGAAGGCGTTGCCACTCGTCGACGAGGACAGGGCCCTCAACACGGGCCAACCGCTCGGGATCCGCCTCCAGTAGGGCCCGTTGATCGGGGTCGTCCAGACGCAGGACAGTCGCGGCACGGCGTGAAGCAGTGAAGGTCTTGCCTACGCCCTTGGCGCCTTCGACGGCGACCGCAGGAAGCTCGGCGAGTTCGTCGAGCTCGAGGTCGACCCAACGAGGCGTGTAGGACATGGTCAACTATACATCGAGCCGGACTTTAAATATACATTCAGCCGAATCTGAAGTAGACATCCAGCCGGTCGCGAAGTAGACAACGAGCCGGTCTGGCCGGCAGCGGCCCAGCCGGGGCGCGCTACTTGAGCAGGCGGGACATCCGGCGATCGGCCAGCGGCTTGCCCCCCGTTTGACAGGTAGCGCAATACTGCAGGGACGTGTCGGCGAACGACACCTCCCGCACGACATCGCCGCACTCGGGGCACGGCATACCGGTGCGGCCGTGGACCCGCATCCCGGCCCGCTTGGCGTCCTTCAACTCGGCCGCCGGCTTCCCTGACGCGGCAGTCACCGCTCCGACGAGGGTCTCGCGCAACGCGGCATACAGGCGCGAAACCGCCTCAGGCGGAAGGGAACCCGCGATCGCGAACGGCGACAGTCGCGCGACATGCAGGATCTCGTCGGAATACGCGTTGCCCACCCCGGCGAGGAACTCCTGGTCACGCAGCAGGCCCTTGATCTGCGTGCGCCGCCCGGCGAGCATCCCCGCGAACGCCTCCTCGGTCAGCTCGGCGCCCAGCGGGTCAGGCCCCAGCCGCGCGATCCCGGGGACGTCGCGCACGTCGCGGACGAGGTATGCCGCGAGCGACTTCTTCGTCCCGGCCTCCGTGAGGTCGAAGCCAGACCCGTCGGACAGCCGCACCCGCCACGCGATCGGAGACTTGCCCGGCCGGATCACCGTGGCAGGGACCGCGTCCGACCACCGCAACCACCCAGCACGGGCGAGATGGAACACCAGATGTATGCCGTCCACGTCGACATCGAGGAACTTCCCGTGCCGATGCACCCCGTCGACCGGTCCGCCGGCGAGTGCCGACGGCGGCGGGTCGTAGGTCTTGAGCACCGAGATCGACCCGAGCTCGACCCCGACGACGGCCAGCCCGACCGTCCGCTGCGCGAGGAAGTCGACGAGCGCCTGCACTTCGGGCAGTTCGGGCACGGCGGAGCCTCCTGAGCCGTCGAGATCAGTCCGGACGAGGGCCGGGATCAGGCCCCCCACGATCGGCGGGGCCCCCGAACTCGGCAGGACCACCGAACTCGGCGGGATCAGCTGCGCCGACCAACGACCCGGCCGGCGTCGAAGCGAGCACCCCGGCCGCCCGCAGCAACCGCACCAACCCATACCCATCGGGCGCATAGACGACCGGAGCCTGCTTCGACGCTCGTGCGGGCTTGCCGGTGAGCTCCTCGGTCGACACCGGCAGACCGTGCGACAGGACCTGCTCGGCGGGGGTCAGTTGCCGGATCGCCACCGCCGCCACCCGCTTCGGGCGAGCGTCGAGGAAGTCCTGATAGATCTTCGGGTCGTGCTGGCCGTCGTCACCGATGAGCAGCCACTTGATCTTGGGGAAGTCCTTGGCCAGACGATCCAGGCAAGCCCGCTTGTGGTCCTGACCGCTGCGGAACCAGCCGGTGTTCGTCGGTCCCCAGTCAGTGAGCAGCAACGGCCCGATCGGGAAACCGTTGCGTTTGAGGAAGCGGGTCAGCGTCGGCGCGGTGTTCCAGGCCCCTGTCGACACGAAGATGATCGGCGCGCCCGGGTGTTCGGCCATGATCGTCCGATAGAGCGGCCCCATCCCCGGGACCACCTTGCGGGCGTTCTCGTGGCGGAAGAAGGTGTTCCACGCGGCGATCATCGGTCGCGGCAATGACGTCGTGATGACCGTGTCGTCGATGTCGCTGATCAGCCCGAAGCGGGCGTCCGGCGCGACGATATAGACGCTCGCCTGCACCGGGTCGCACCCCTGGGTGCTCACCGTCACCTCGTGCCACCCCGGCGGCAGCCCATGCCCGCGGAAGGTCAGGTCGATGTGCCCGCTGCGGTCACTGCGCCCGTGGGCCACGTGATGCCCGACCCGCACCTCGACCGGGACGTTCATCGCCGGCGCGGTGAAGAAGGCCCGCCAGCCACGCCGACGCAGGTAGGGGGATCGCATCCCGCCATAGGTCGCGTCCTGGCGTGGTTCGTCGTCGTCGTTGTGGTCGCGCCCGAGGACCACCCGGGCGAACACCCGGACGAACTCGGTCGAGCCATACCCCGTGTGGCTGATGACGCGCGTCCCCCACCCTCGCCGACGCAGCACGCGCTCCCGTTGGGAGTTCCAGGCGTCCTCGACGACTGCCGAGGCGTGCGGGCGCGGCATACGGGAAGGCTAGGGCATCCAGGTATGCCGTCCGCCCAGCCCCGGCGTTAAGGTCGAGCCATCGCCTCGGTCGAGGCCGCGGAGGGCGCCCATGCGGCACCCGCCGGGGAGTCGGGCGGAAGGTGACCACACGGCATACGGAGGAGCAGACATGAGCGGATGGTCGGGGAACATCGAGCGCACGACAGTGGACAACCACACCTTCCGCACCGTCTTGGCCACCGGCACCCACTTGCAGCTGGTCGTGATGCGGCTTGAGCCCGGCGAGGAGATCGGGCTGGAGGTCCACGAGCACGGCGACCAGTTCCTCAAGGTCGAGGAGGGCGCGGCGATGGTGACCCTCGGGCCGGACGACGAGGTCATCGAGCAGACCGTGGCGCTCGGCGAGGACTGGGGCTGCGTCATCCCCGCCGGGACGTGGCACAACGTCATCAACTGCGGCAAGGGCCCGCTCAAGCTCTACTCGATCTATGCCCCGCCGGAGCACCCGGATGGCACGGTCCACCACACCAAGGCCGACGCCGAGGCCGACGAGCACCACTGACCTCGTGCCGCTCGACCTGCAGAGCCGCACGCCCGAGCAGTTGCGCGCGCGGCGCACGCTCAAGTGGACGGCATACCCGCCGGATGTCCTGCCCATGTGGGTGGCCGAGATGGACTTCCCCGTATGCCGTGCCGTCACCTCCGCGCTGACCCGCGCCGTCGCGGCGGAGAGCGTCGGCTACCCGTCGGGGGTGGTGCGCGGCGAGCTGGCTGATGCGCTGGTGGCCTGGCAGGGGCAGCGACACGGGTGGGCGATCGATCCGGAGGCCGTGCACCTGGTCGGCGACGTCATGCACGGGGTGTCGTTGGCGATCCGCTACTTCAGCGGGCCGGACGATCCGGTGGTCATCCCGACGCCGGTCTATATGCCGTTCTTCGACGTCGTCCGGCTCACCGGGCGGCCGCAGATCCACGTGCCGATGGAGTGGGACGGCGCGCGCTGGACCTTCGACCTGGCCGGCATCGACGCGGCGCTCGCCGGCGGCGGCCGGACCGTGCTCATCTCCAGCCCGCACAACCCGCTCGGTCGGGTCTTCGACGCGGGCGAGCTCGCCGGGTTGGCCGGGATCGTCGAACGGCACGGCGCGCGCGTGGTGTCCGACGAGATCCACGCGCCTCTGGTCTTCGAACGCCCGCACATCCCGTATGCCGCGTGCTCACCCGCCGCTGCAGCCCACGCCATCACCGTCGTGTCGGCCTCGAAGGCGTGGAACCTGCCCGGGCTCAAGTGCGCCCAGGTCATCACGTCCAACGCCGCCGACACAGCGACGTGGCGGGCGATCCCCATGTGGGAGACCGTGGGGGTCTCCACGTTCGGGATGGAGGCGAGCATCGCGGCATACCGTGAGGGCGGGGAGTGGCTCGACGAGGTGCGGCGCGAGTTGGCGGTCGGCCGCGACGTGGTGGCGACGGCTGTCGCGGGGTGGCCGGGCGTGTCGACTGTGGCCAATGAAGGCACCTACCTGCAGTGGCTCGACTTCGGCGGGCTGGGGCTGGAGGTCGAGCCGGCCGACTGGCTGCTGCAGGAGGCGCGCGTGGCGGTCAACTCCGGGGTGCCGTTCGGTGGACAGCCGGGTCGGTTCGCGAGGCTGAACTTCGCCACGACCCGAGCGCTGTTGGACGAAGGCCTGGGCCGGATCGAGCGCGCGCTGACCCGGCGGCGCGGCTGAGGCGGGCAGGGCCGACGCGAAGGCGTGCGGACCTACGGCTGAGGCAGGGCTGATTCGGGAGAGGATGTCCCCTATGCGAGTTGGGTTGCGACGACGTTCGGCGATCGTGGCGGTCGGGCTGTTGGCCCTCGGAGGGTCGTTGGCGGCGTGTACGAGCGCGCCAGAGCCGCCCAAACCCGAAGCGGCCGCGGCGGCCTTGGCGGACGGACTCACCTCGGGTGATCTCGGCTCGGTCGCCTTCGACGGCGCCACGCCTGCAGCCGCCGCCGAGTCGGTCCGCAATGCGGTCGGTGGCCTGTCGAGCATCGGGCGGACGGTCACGGTCGAGTCGGTCACCCCCAAGTCGGAGGACCCTGCCCAGGCGACGGCCAAGCTGAGGTGGAGCTGGGATCTGGCCGGAGCGGAAGGGAAGTGGACGTATGTCACCGACGCCAAGTTGGTCCGAGCAGCCGATCAGAGCTGGCACGTCCAGTGGTCGCCGACGCTCGTGGAGCCCAAGCTGACCGCGACCGAACGACTTGCTCTCGACCGCAAACAGGCCCCCAGGGGGTCGATTCTCGGCGCCAACGGCGAGGTCCTGGTCGGGCTCAAGGACGTCTACCGGGTCGGCATCGACAAGGGCCGGGTGTCGGCCGAGCAGGCGCAGACGTCCGCCGCTGCGTTGGCCACGCTCATGGGGATCGACGGGGCGGCATACGTGAAGACCGTGGCCGCGTCGGGAGCGCAACAGTTCGTCGTCGCGATCACGTTGCGAGTGGACGATGCGCGGATCGCGGGGCGCACGGCGGCGGTCCAGGCGATCCCGGGAGGCGCGGCGATGCCGGGGCAGGCGATGCTCGCACCCACCGCGACGTTCGCGCGGGCGCTGCTGGGGACTGTCGGTCCGGCCACCGCCGAGCTTGTGACGAAGTCCGCCGGGCGGATCGCGGCGACCGACACCGTGGGGCTGTCTGGGCTGCAGTTGCGTTATGACGAAGCGCTGTCCGGTCAGCCGGGGGTCGTGGTGGCGGCCAAGGGCACCGACGCTGGAGGGCAGCCGACGTCGCGAACCTTGTTCAGCCGCCCACCGGTGCCGGGGGTCAACCTCACGACCACGCTCGACCGGCAGGCGCAGGACGCGGCCGAGGCGACGCTGGCGGGGCTGGCCGGTTCGGCGAGCCTGGTCGCGATCCGGCCGTCCACGGGTGAGATCGTCGCGGCTGCGAACTCCCCGGCGACCAACGGACTGCCGCTGGCGACGACCGGGCAGGCGGCACCCGGGTCGACCTTCAAGATCGTGACGTCCTTGGCGTTGTTGCGGGCCGGGCTCACTCTTGACTCGCCGTTGCCGTGCACCGACACGATCTCGGTCGATGGTCGGGTGTTCAAGAACTATGACAACTACCCGGCGTCGGGGTTGGGGGACATCCCCATGCGCACGGCGTTGGCCAACTCGTGCAACACGGCTTTCATCTCGCAGCGCGACACGGTGTCGCAGGGCGACCTGGCCGATGCCGCTGCCGCGTTGGGAGTGGGGGTCGCCTACGACACGGGCTACAGCGGGTTCGTCGGGTCGATCCCGCGGGACGCTACCCAAACCGAACACGGCGCCTCGATGATCGGGCAGGGAAAGGTGACCGCATCAGCGCTGAGCATGGCAATCGTGATGGCGACGATCGTTCGGGGGTCGACATTGTTGCCGCGGCTGGTCGACCGTCCGAGCGTGGCGCCCAGCGGAGCGAGTGCCAACTCGACGGCGCCCGGGACGGCCACGGCGAGCGCGCCGGCGACGGCGGGTGCGGGTCCGACAGGGGCGGCGGCGGGTGCGACGGCGAGCGCCCCTGCCCCGACCGCACCTCCCGCTCCTGCCAAGCCCCTCACCGCCGCCGAGGCCGAAGCGCTGCAGACCATGCTTCGAGGCGTCGTCACCCAAGGCAGCGCCCGCGCCCTCATCGGGATTGCGGACGGCGCCAAGACAGGGACGGCCGAGTTCGATGCCGCCGGCACCACGAAGGCGCACGCCTGGATGATCGCCTTCCGCGGCGACCTCGCCGTAGCCGTCTACGTCGAGGAGGGTGTCTCCGGCTCGAAGACCGCCGGACCGCTCGTGGCCGCCTTCCTGCAGGGGTATGCCGGGTAACCCCCTCCGCAAGCGCCTCACTCCTGGAGTCTCACTCCTGGAGTCTCTGACCTGGCGACTCGGCCCCGGCGTCTCGGACCTGGCATCTCGGACCTGGCATCTCGGACC
Source organism: Candidatus Phosphoribacter baldrii (assembly GCA_016704565.1). GTDB lineage: Bacteria > Actinomycetota > Actinomycetes > Actinomycetales > Dermatophilaceae > Phosphoribacter > Phosphoribacter baldrii. The sequence goes on along the minus strand of JADIZV010000001.1, from coordinate 954,070 downwards.
TTGAGTCTCGGATCCGGCGTTTCGGTTCACCAAGGGGGGTGGGCCGTGCGGCCGAGGATTCGGAAAACCCTCGCCGCTGTGAGGAATTCAGCCGCTCAACCGCCTCATCGACCAGATAACACCGGCGAGTGTGAGGAAATCCGGCGGGCCCTTGAGCGGGTGCCGGGGCGGGTGCCGGGGCGGGGTTGGGGCGGGTGCCGGGGCGGGGTTGGGGCGGGCGACGGCATACGGGAGCGGCGGGCCGGGCCGACCGGCCAAACCCGAGGTTGCGTTCCTGCGGCGTTTGGAGTCGGATGGACCCAGCAGGAAACCGCGGCCCCGCCGCAAGCGGGCGGCCGCTCGAGAAGGAGGCAGATGATGTCCGACACGCAGCAGGCCGAGGTGGTCGACGAGGGATCGATCGCGCCCGACACCGTCGAGGTGAGCGCGCTCTTGTCCCACGACCTCAAGCACGTGTGGCAGGTGTTGAGCACCAACGATGGTGTCGCCGCATTCCTCGGTGAGGGCGCCAAACTCGGTAACAAGGGCGAGCACTGGCGGGCATCCGACGGCACCCACGGTGTCTGGCGGAGCTACCACCCGATGGAGCAGATCCGGCTGTCGTGGCATGCGTCCGACGACGCCCCACGCTCGCTCGTTGACCTGCACCTGGCCGAGCAGGGCCAGCAGACGTTCGTCTCGATCCGGCACGAGCACGTGGACGGAGATCTCGACGCGCTCAAGGACCGCTGGTCCGAGGCCCTCACCCGGCTCGACGCTGCCGCCGAGGGCTGACCGAACGCCCTCCTGGCGACCGTCGTCGACCTACCGGGGACAACACCCCGAGCGGCGATCGGCCGCCAGGAGGAGACCGGCCGACCGGAGGTCGCCACCTGCGATGTTCACGCCGCGGCCGCCGATCAGACATTGCCTGTTGGCCGTCCGGCCTCCGGCGCGGCACACTCATGGGCGTGACCGTCGCCCCCACCGCTCCCGGCTCCCCGATGCAGGCCCCTGCCTCGCCGCGCTCGGGGCTGCGCCGTTGGCTCCCGATCCTCACGTGGCTGCCCACCTACGAGCGCAGTTGGCTCAAGGACGACCTCATGGCCGGCCTGGGGCTCACCGCCCTGCTTGTGCCCCAGGGCATGGCCTACGCGCAGCTTGCGGGGTTGCCGCCCATCACCGGCCTCTACACGTCGATCATGTGCCTCGTCGCGTATGCCGTGTTCGGCCCCTCCCGGGTGCTGGTCCTCGGCCCCGACTCGTCACTCGGCCCGATGATCGCGGCGTCGATCCTGCCGCTGCTCGCCTCGGGCGGCGACCCCGTCCGGGCCGTGGTGTTGGCCTCGGTCCAGTCGATCCTTGTCGGCATCTTCATGATCGCCGCCGGGGCGGCCAAGCTGGGCTTCGTCGCCGACCTGCTGTCCAAGCCGACCATGGTCGGCTACATGAACGGCTTGGCCCTCACCATCCTCGTCGGCCAGATCCGCAAGTTGTGCGGCTTCTCTATCGAGGCTGACGGGCTGCTCGGCGAGATCGTCGCGACCGTCGAGAAGATCCTCGCTGGCGCCACCAACCTCTGGGCGCTCGGCATCGGCGTCGTCGCCCTCGTCATCATGAAGGTCCTCCAGAAGACAATGCCGCGCCTGCCAGCAGTCCTCGTGGCCGTCATCGTCGGCATCGCGGCCTCGCTCTACCTCGACCTGCCCAGCAAAGGCGTCAAGGTGGTCGGCAACCTGCCCCAGGGCTTCCCCCCGCTGACCATCCCCCTCGTCTCGATCGCAGACATCGGACTGCTCGTCGCCGGCGCCCTCGGGATCACGCTGGTCGCCCTCGCGGACACGATCTCGACGGCGACGGCATACGCCCGACGCACTGGACAACCGATCGACGGCAACCAGGAAATGGTCGGCATCGGCGCGGCGAACGTGCTGGCGGGCTTCTTCCAGGGCTTCGCGGTGAGCACGAGCGGCTCGCGGACGGCCGTGGCGTTCAAGGCGGGCGCGCGCAGCCAGGTGACCGGCCTCATGGGCGCGCTCGCGATCCTCATCCTGCTCGTCGTCGCCCCCAACCTGCTCTCGGCACTGCCGATCTCGGTGCTCGGTGCGATCGTCGTCATCGCCGCCTTCTCGCTCGCCGAGATCGCGGCGGCCCGCAAGCTGTGGTCGCAGCGGCGGATGGAGTTCTGGCTGTCCATCGCCGCCACCCTGGCCGTCGCTGTGCTCGGGGTGCTCCCCGGCATCGGCGTGGCTGTCGGCCTGTCGATCCTCAACGTCTTCCGTCGCGCCTGGTGGCCCTACCAAGCGGTGCTCGGCCGCGAGAAGGGCAACCCCGGCTACCACGACATCACCCACCGGCCGCGGCTCACGTCGATGCCTGGCCTCATCATCTTCCGCTTCGACGCGCCGCTGTTCTTCGCCAACGCGCGGACCTTCGCCGAGCAGGTGACCCGCCTGGCGTCGACGGACCCATCCCCCAAGTGGATCCTCGTGGCCGCCGAGCCGATCTCGGACATCGACACCACGGCCGCAGACATGCTCGCCGACCTCGTCACCGACCTCGCGGATCGCGGCACCACGCTGGCTTTCGCCGAGCTCAAGAGTGTCGTCAAGCGCAAGCTCGAGGCCTACGAGCTCGACGAGATCACCGACAAGATCCTCTACTTCCCGACCCTCAACGTGGCCGGCAAGGAATACCGGGCGCGGTTCGGCACCGACTGGGGCGACACCGACTTCCCCGCCACCTGGCCGCCGCCCGAGGGCGCGCCACCCATCGACGGGTCCGAGCATGAGGCCGGACACGAGGCCGGACACGCGGCCGAGCGCGGGGCCGAGGATGCAGCGGCGACTGCCCCCGACGAGTTCGAGGGCGGGGCCGTCTGAGATGCCCGACCTCTCCCGGCTGCTCGCGGTCAACGTCGGCTCCCCACGACCCGACGGGGACAGCGGTGGGCCGCCGACCGGCATACACAAGGCACCTGCCTCCGGACCCGTGCAGGTGCGCGACCCCGGGGACAAGCGAACGGGCCTCGGCAGCGGGGTGACCGGAGACTTCGTCGGCGACCGCCGCCACCACGGGGGCACCGACCAGGCCGTGTATGCAGTCGCCCACGAAGAGCTCGCCCACTGGGCTGCCGAGGTGGGCCGGGACCTCCCGCCGGGCAGCTTCGGGGAGAACCTCACGACGAGCGGCCTCGCAGTCGACGATGCCCTCCTCGGCGAGATCTGGCGGATCGGCGACACGGTTCGTCTGCAGGTGACCGGGCCGCGAATCCCGTGCAGCACGTTCGCCCGGGCCATGGGTGAACCGCGCTGGGTCAAGCGGTTCACCGAGCGCGGTCGCACCGGCGCCTATCTGCGGATCCTCACCCCCGGTCCTGTCCAGGCGGGCGATCCGATCGTCATCGAGAGTCGGCCTGATCACCAGATCACGGTGCCGCTGGTGTTCCGGGCCTTGACGACCGAGCGTCACCTGCTGCCCCGGCTTGCGGAAGTGGGACCGGACCTCGGCGAGGAGGGCCGCCGCGAGCTGGCGGCATACCTGGCCAGCGCAGGCGACCCGGACGGACCGGCAGTTGAGGGCTTCGGCTGACGCAGCACGCGACGCGGCGGCCTCCAGCGACGGTCGCCGTGTTGTGTCCCAGATCACACCCGAGTCCTGTCACCATCGGGGGTCGGGCGCCGTCCATGCGGCGTTCGACCCTCCCCCCTGACCGAAGGAAAGACGCACCATGAAGCTCAACGTCGGCAGCACCGACCGGATGATCCGCATCGTCATCGCCGTCATCGCCGCGATCCTCGCGCTGACGGTCGCCAAGGGTGCCCTGGCCATCGTCCTGTGGATCGTCGCCGCGATCATGCTGGTCACCGGCGTCGTCCGGGTGTGCCCGCTCTACCTGCCGTTCAAGATCAGCACCAACAAGAACTCCTGACCTCCTGGGGCGCTCGCCCCGTCCGTATGCCGTCCGCTCCCGGTCCGCTCACAGCGCCGGGGCCGGACGGCATACCGTTGTGGCATGGGGATCACCGACGACGAGATCACCGCCGCCGTTCCGGGCCTGCTGCGTTATGCGCGGGTCCTCACCCGCGACCCGGTCGCTGCTGAGGATTTGGTGCAGGACACCGTTGTTCGGGCGCTGGAGCGGGCCGGTGACTTCCGCAGGGACTCCTCCCCGGCGACCTGGCTGCACCGGATCTTGCACCACCGGTTCGTCGACGTCGTGCGCGCCACCCGCTCCGAGCCGGTCGACGCCGATGAGCTCGCCGAGCGCGTCGAGGCCGACTGGCGCGACGACTCCTACACGGTCGACGCCGAGACGGTGGTTTTGCGGGCCGAGACAGCCGAGGACCTGCGCGACGCGATCATCCACCTGCCGGCCAGTTATCGCTCGGCGGTCGTGCTCCACGACGTCCAGGGCCTGACCGCCGCCGCGGTGGCCGAGGTCCAGGAAGTCAGCCTGGCCGCCGCCAAGCAGCGGATCAGCCGGGCCCGCGCCATGCTCGTCACCCACCTCGCGCGAGGCACCGAACGAAGGGCAGCGTTGGACGGGATCCCGTTGCGCTGCTGGGACGCTCGCTCTCGAGTGAGTGATTACCTCGACGGTGAGCTCGACACCGGCACCCGATCCGCCCTCGAAGCCCACCTCGGCTCGTGCCCCACCTGCCCTGCTCTGTATGCCGGTCTCGTCGGCGTGCGCGCGGCCCTCGGCGCCCTGCGCGACCCCGACACCGTCGTCCCCCCCGCGCTGGCCGATCGCGTCCGGACAGCCGAACAGGCCAGTGCCGCAACGAGATCCGCGGCCACCGAGAGGAATGAGCGGACGTGACCGAGTGCCGGCTCGACGGCGTGCTGCTCGGGGTGGCCACCGCAGCCACCCAGATCGAGGGGGGATGCGACACGACCAACTGGGCCGACTGGGCCAAGACCCCGGGCCACATCGCCGATGGGACCACACCAGTCCGCGCCACCGGGCACTGGGAGCGCTGGCGCGAGGACACCGAGCTCATGGCCTCGCTCGGCATCCAGACCTACCGCTTCGGGGTCGAGTGGGCCCGGCTCGAGCCGCAGCCCGGGGTGTTCTCGGACGAGGCGTTCGCCCATTATCGCGACGAGATCACCCTGTTGCGGGACAAGGGGATTCGCCCCTTGCTCACCCTGCATCACTTCAACAACCCGCGCTGGTTCGAGTCGATGGGAGCCTTCGAGCATCCCGACTGCGTGCCGATCTTCCTGCGGTTCGTCGAGCGGGTCGTCACCGAGCTCGGCGACCTCGTCGAGGACTGGTGCACGATCAACGAACCCAACGTCTATGCCACGTTCGGCTACCTCTACGGCGTGTTCCCGCCGGGCGCGAAGTCCCTGCCTCGCACCCTGCGAGTGATGACCAACCTCGCGCACGCGCACATCACGGCATACGAGCTGATCCACGCCCTGCGCGCCGGGAAGCCGACGCGAGTCACTTTCGCCGTCCACCTGCGGGTCTTCGACCCCGCCAACCCGGCCAACCCCGTCCACCGCGCGCTCGCCCGCGCGCAGGAGTTCCTCTTCCAAGAGGCCGTCACCGAGGCGATGTGCACGGGCCGGTTCCGTATGCCGCTGCGCCGCCCCGCGGGCATTCGCGAAGGCCGCTATTACGACGCGCTGGGGATCAACTACTACTCGCGGTCGTGGGTGAGCAAGATCGGTGATGCCGCGCGACCGGGGGCCGAGCTCAACGACCTCGGTTGGGAGATCTACCCCGAGGGCCTGGAGCGAGTGGCCAGGTGGGCGCATGACCGTTGGCCCGCGCCCATCTGGGTCACCGAGAACGGCACCGCCGACAACACGGAGCGCTTCCGCACGCAGTTCCTCCACGACCATCTGGAGATCGTGTCGGCGGCGCGAGCCACCGGGCTGCCGTTCGAGCGGTTCTACCACTGGTGTTTCGTCGACAACTGGGAGTGGGCCGAGGGAGAGGTCCCGAGGTTCGGGATCGTCGCCTTGGACTACGCGACCCAGGAGCGCACCGTCAAACCCAGCGGGCGCTTCTACGCCGACGTCATCGCGGCCGGCGGGGTGACCGCCGAGATCGCCGCACGTCACCTGTCGTCGTGATCGGCTGACTGCCGCCGGTATGCCGTTCCCCCTCGCCTGGGGTGCTCGCACGCCCGTCGCGCGCCGTATGCCGTCCCGTCAGGCCCGATGAGTGCGCCGACCCCCGACGTAGGTCGCCGCCACCGACATGGCTCGAAGTCGTTGTGCCACAGCAGCACTCGACGCCGATCCGGCCACCGAGCCCGCAGGGGCCGACAGAGTCAACGGGTCCGCGTCAAGGAGCACCACATCGGCTCGGCTGCCGACACCCAGGGTCGGTTGCCGGTCGGTGCTGGCCGCGAGCGCCTGCCCGACCGTGAGCGCCTCGGCGTCGTTCCACGGCTCGCGCTCGTCAGCGCTGCGATGCACGGCCGCCGCCATCGCCAGCCACGGGTCGAGCACTGAGACCGGAGCATCCGACCCCAGCAGGACCGCGACCCCCGCGTCGACCATCGACCGCAACGGGAAGCACCGATCGGCCCGATCCGGCCAGCACTGGGCCGTGACATCGCGGTCGTCGAGCAGATGGGCCGGTTGGACACTCGCGCCGACTCCGAGCCGAGCCATCCGCGCGATGTCCGCCGGGCGCATGAGCTGGGCGTGCTCGATCGTCCCCGTCGCCCCCGTGCCCGCGAAGACGTCGAGGGCCGCAGCCACGGCCGCATCACCGATGGCATGGATCGCCATTCGCAGCCCGGCCTGCGTCGCGCGCGCCGCCCACTCGGTGAGTTCGGTCGCGGAGTAGTTCGCCAGTCCGCAGGGGTGCGCGAGACCGGACCCACCGGCATACGGCTCATCGCAGTAGGCCGTGCGGGTGTTGAGCGAGCCGTCCGAGATTATCTTCAGCGGCCCCATCCGCACCAGCCCGCCGGACTCTCCGAGGATGTCGCCGCTGCGCAGCCCAGCCGCGAGGACGGCGTCCAACCCGTCTGGATAGGTCGCCACCCGGACCTTCAGGTCGCGGATGCCGCGCGCGAACCGGGTTGGCCACTCGCGGAATCCGTCGCCGAACTCCATGTCACCGACGCCGACGATGCCCCGTGCGGATGCCCGCAAGACCGCCAGCTGGTATGCCGTGTCCCTCGCCTCCCGCGACCCGGGCAGGTCCGCGAGTCGCCCCCACACGGGGAACCAGTCGTTCTCCGCGAGCGCACCCTCCGTGGCCGGCGCACCGAGCAACGCCAGGGCCGACGAGTTGAGCCAGCCGTTGTGTCCGTCACCGCTGACCAGGACGACTGGGTGCTGGCCGGACACAGCATCGAGCTCCGCGACCGTGGGCTGCCGCGGCCAGGTGGCCGATCGGTGCCCGAACCCGATGACGACGCTGTCGCGGTCCGAGCCCGGCAGCTCGTCGAGGTGGGCGCGCACGCGTGCAAGGACCTCCTCTGCCGACCGGGTGCCTGTCATGTCGACCCGGGCCAGCGTGTCGGCCCATTGCGCGAGGTGGACGTGGTGATCCCACAGCCCGGGGATCGCCCAGCGCCCCTCACCGTCGTGGACATCCTCGTCCGACGCGTCAGCGGCGAGCGACGGTGCCAGGCCGACGATCCGCCCGCCCTGCATCCGGACGTCGACAGCGCCGTCCGGGGCCGGGACCCCGCCCACCGGGACGATCTGGACGTTGCGCAGGAGGATCTGCGGGTAGAGCGGGAGGCTGGAGTCCGCGGGCATGTCTCGCTCGCCTTTCGTCACGTCGGATAGCGTGCCTCACGCTAGTCACGTGCGAGAGTTCGCGCGGGACCGGGACGCCGTGCGCAGGGAGGATGCCGATGCCGTCACCACACGAGCCGATGCCGTCACGACGCAGGGGGTATGCCGTTCGGCTGGCTTCGACCGTCAGTGCCGCCCTGCTCGTCGGGAGCCTGACCGCGGGATGTTCCGGTGGGTCCGCAGGACCTGCTGGCTCTGCTGGATCGGCCGGGACCACGGCGAGCGCAGCCGGGACGTCCAGGACTCGAGCCACGACTGGTTCGACAGCGACCTCGGCGCCGGCGATGACCGCCACCGCGACGCGGGCGGCATACCCGACGGATGTGCCAGCAGCCGCCCAGGCGAACACCCCGGCCGGCGCGGTCGCCTTCGCCAACTACTTCTTCGGGCGGATGAACACGGCATACACGACGGGGCAGGCGGGGCTGCTGAGCCCGCTGACGACCACCCGGTGCGCCCGCTGCGCCACGTTCGAAGCCGATCTGGCCGCGCTTGCTGCCCAGGGGCGGCATACCGTGTCCGGACCGGTGCAGTTGCGCGGGTCCAACCCGAGCAAGGAAGCGCACCGGGCCGATCAGACGGTGGTCGACGTGCTGTTCAAGATGCTTCCGGTGAAGATCGTCGACGCTGGCGGCGCTGCAGTCGGGACGGTTCCGGACACCCGGGGGATCTATGTCGTCGCGATGGTGCGCGATGGGTCGGTCTGGCGGGTCGACGGCATCGAGCTGCTCCAATAGCCACTGACCGCACGCGAAATCGCGAAGCACCCGCACCTGACCAGGGAACGGGAAGGTCCCCCAGCGGCCTTGCGCGGCTGGGGGACCGACCGTGGACGGGAGACTCAGTTGCCGTAGAGAGCGCGGACGCCAGCGATGTCCGACGCCGTCATGCTCAGGTCGTTCGACGTCCCGTTGCACTGGGGGTAGTGCATGATCGACGCCGAGTCATAGGGCGTCAGCGGCCGCCAGTTGTTGTCCTCGAAGCACGTCCCGGCCTCAGGCCGGGTGTGTTCGTGGCGGAAGCCGAGGACGTGACCGAGCTCGTGGCCCATGATGTTCCCCGGCGTCCACGACCCGGAGTTGTAGAGCGACGTCGCGTTGACCAGGATGTTCCGCCCGCGCTTGGAGGTGCTGGGGAAGAACGCCCGCGCGATGTATTGCGTCGTGGTCGTCGGTTCGACGGAGAAGACGATGCTCGAGTTGCGGGTCGTGCAAGCGCCGTCCTGAGAGGGCACGTAGGTGAAGTTCACCTTCGTCGAAGCGGCCTCCCACAGGCCGGTCCCCGTGGCCATGGCGGTGACTACCTTGGCGTGGTTGGTGCCGAACTTCGTGCTCACGCAGTAGGTGAGGTTCAGCGCCTGGCTCGCGGTCCACTTGTCGTCGACGCCCCTGACCGTGTTGACGATGAGGCCGTCGGTGGGCGCGTGGTGCACGGCATACCGCTCCGCACCAGTCATCTGGTCATAGAGGACCCGCAGGTCACCGACGTTGTATGCCGGTTCGTCACCGTTGACGATGTAGGTCAAGTCCTCGTCCTGGAAGCTCGACGAGGCGAACTCCTGGAAGGTCGGGACCGGGAAGTCTCCCGCCGAAGCGGACGTCGCCGTGACAGTCAGAGCGGTGACAGTCACGGCGGTGACGGCGGAGGTGACCAGCGCCAGTGCGCGCACACGGTTGCGGTGCATTCGGGCTCCTTGTGGGGTGGCCCCGGCTGCGCGGATCACAGCCGAGATGGCGTCACGCTAGGGGCGAGTCAGCCAGGAGATATTCCGGAGATCTCCAAGACTCGGTAAAGGAACCGGGGCGATCTGCCCGATCTCGTCAGGTTTGTGCCACTGGGAGCACGCTCCGACTGCCGAGCGCCGACAGGAGTGGGACCCGCACCCAGACGATCTGCGCCATGGCGGGTTGCGGCCCGTCACATCCGGTCGCCCCGTTCTCCGGTCCTGCCCACACGGTGATGGTCACCGAGGCTGCGGTCTCGGCGACGTCGACGCCGGTCACCCGGTCGCACGGTATGCCGCCCACCACCGTTTCGACGACGACCGTCTGCGTGCCCGGATCGGCCGACACCAGCCGCCAGGGGATCTGCCTCAGCCGTTTGCCCGGCACCGGATCAGACAAGGTCGGGGTCGGTATGCCTGCGCCGGGGGGCTCGGGCAAGGGTGCCGGTGCTCCACGGGGCGGGGCAGGTGGCACCTGTTGCCCCGGTGAGCCTCCAGTGGGGCCACCGGGCGGCACCGCACCACCCCCACCCGAGCTTCCCGCCGACCCGCACCCGCTCATCGTCGACAGCAGGACCAGGACGACGAACACCGCGACGGTGCCCGGGCGTGGACCTGGCCACCGACGATGGTGACGGTCGTGCGGGAGGTGAGCGGACGGCATACGGACAACGGTAGGTGACCAGGCGAGAACGCGCACAGGCGCGCCCGGGGAGTCCGGACGCGCCTGCCGCACAACGTGATCGGTCATGAGACGATCGGTCACAGGTAGCGGGTCGAGTTGAAGAGGCCCCATGCGTCGTCGTCGAAGTACGGCGAGAGCATGATGGTCGGGCCGACGATCCGGTCGATCCGGCTGTTGACACCGTTGAGCTGGCCCCAGTTGCCGTTGTAGCCGTAGAGCCAGCCACCACCGGACGATCCGCGGGTCATGTCGCACGGGATCTTGACCGTCTGCGACCACACGAACCAGGCGTCCCACTCGGGCGAGGTCGAGCCCCAGCACTGCATGAGGTTGCCGCCGTCGAACGGCGACTCGGCCGGGTAACCGAACGCGTTCTCCCACACGCCGCTCTTGCCGCGGTTGGTCGTCAGGCCCTGGCCGCCGAAGTAGTCAACGATGTGCCAGCCCCAGTTGGTGTTCATGATCGCAACGCCCATGTCCTGGGAGAAGTCCGAGCTGCCCGTCCACGCCGACTTGGACCACAGCTGGTTCGCCGACCAGGTGCCGTAGGGACGCGGGTTGGCCAGGTCGTCGTCGTAGGCCGGCACGAAGGTCCAGTTGGTGTGCCAGGTGCCGCCGCTGCCGCCGTGCACACAGTGGCCCGCGGTCCAGACGGTGTCCTTGCCCTCGGAGTTGACGATGGTGCCGGAGCACACGTAGTTGCCGTCGGGCTTGCTGAAGAACACCTTGCCTGCCGTGTAGGCCGTCGGCACGTAGTAGGGCAGGTTCGGGTTGTAGGCCGCGGCGAATCCACCGGCGGTCGAGGCGGAGCCGAAGACCTTGCTCGCGACGCCGTCGGCGCTACGGACCGGACCGTCGTTGGTCACCGGCTTGCGGCCCGCCTTCTGGTCGGCTTGCTGCTTCTGCACGTATGCCGTCGCGGCGCTGGCCAGCGCCGTGTCGTCCTCGGCGGGCTTGGCCGCGCGCATCCGCTCAGGCGTCCAGTAGGCCTCGAGGGTCTGGGACTCGGTAGCGGCCGGTCCGAACTTGGCGGCGCCGGCGGCCTTGGCCTCGGCCGAGAGCGCCGGCTTGGCGGAGGACACGTCGGTGCTCGTCGGCCGCTTGGCCGCCTCAGCCGATGAAGCACCTCCGACGGCGACCGTTGCAGCCGTGGCGACGGCAGCGGCGAGAGCGAGCAAACGGGTGGGGAGAGTGGACTTTTTCATGAGCTGTTCCTTCGGTTGGACCCGGGCACCCCGTGCGCCAGGTTTCAACCGTCCAAGAGGAAGGAGTCGGCCGCTGGATACCGGCCGGACTCAAGAATCCGCGAGAGTTCACGCGGCGGTGGTGCGGGAATCGGCGGTGGCGCCGGACTCGGCGGTGGCGCCGGACTCGTCAGCGGCCGTGGTGCGGTCCAGTCAGCTGAGCAGGCTGCGGGCTCGCTCGGCGAGCTCAGTCAGGTCGCTGTCCACCGGGTAGTCGGGGTCGTCTGGGTCGAGCCTGGCCAACGCCTCCCGCAGCAGGTCGGCCTCAATCCGGTGGGTCGCCCAGTAGGTGTCCGGCCGGCGCAACACGGCGACGAGCAGATCGCCCGGGTAGTAGTCACCTTCGAGAAGCGGGACGAAACGCAGCATTCCCAAGGCCATCGGGAGCACGGTCTCGGTTCCCACGTCTTGGGCGACGAGCACCCGCAGGTCTTCGACGCCAAGGCGGCCCAGCGGCATACGACGCAGTTCGTGGCACCGGCGCACCAGCCGACTGGCCCCGGCGGGTGGGTCTGGCCATCGGGTCGCTTCGATCTGCTCGATGGTTCTCGTGGCCATGGTGAGCACATCGTCGGGGATGTGAACCGTCTCGCGAGGAGGAGACGTCCGCGAGTCGTCCGGTTCAGGCGCGGCGTGGGTCACTGTGCTCTCCTCGGGTCGTCATCCAGTCGGCACCTCGGGAAGCGACCTCCCGTCCTCAAGGTAGCGGCAATCGTCGCTGTCCAGGACCGCTGCCACCCGGCGGCTCACGGCGGGCCGCAGCATCGTCAGGGCCTCGGCCGGGGCGACGAAAACGTAGGTGCTCAGCTCCTCCCGCTGCAGGGTGATCGTCGCGATCTGAGCCTCGCTGACGGTGCCGCAGTCGAAGAGGAACCGCAGGCCCATGGCCTTGCGAGACTTGGCCGGGCGGGTGTCGACGGCGGCGAGTCGCCCAGCCGTCACCGTCAGGCCGGTCTCCTCGCGGAGTTCACGCTGACAGGCCTGCCACGGCGTCTCACCGTCAGCCTCCATCACTCCACCCGGGATGGTCCACCCCTTCTTGTAGGTCGGCTTGAGCAGCAGGATCCGCCCTTCCGCGTCCCGAACGAGGGCACCGGCCGACGCGGGGATACCGGGGAGGCCGTCCCACGCGCGCAACCCCGCGGCATACTCCTCTTCGCGGTCCTCGTATGCCGGGTCCGCACCTTCCATGGGCCCCTCGCCACCCGCTGTGGTGACCTCGCCTGCCGTCATGCCGCCACTGTAGGCGCGGGTCGAACGCGATGGTATGGACGGGGCACGCCGCTACAGTGGCCGCGTGACCACGCCCCGCTTTGCCGCCGCGCTCAACGCTCAGATCGGCAACGAGTTCGCCGCGCATCTGCAATACATCGCTGTGGCTGTGCACTTCGACGCGCTGACGATGCCGCGGATGGCGTCGTTCTTCTATCAGCAAGCCCGCGAGGAGCGCGATCACGCGATGATGATGGTGCGCTACCTGCTCGACACCGAGGCCGAGGTCACCATCCCGGGGATCGAGGCACCGCGGTCGCGGTTCGATGGGGTCGTCGAGCCGATCGAATTGGCGCTCGCCCAGGAGCGAGCGGTGACCGATCAGGTCTATGGGCTGACGCGAATCGCTCGTGAAGACAACGATTTCGGGGCTGAGCAGTTCATGCAGTGGTTCATCAAGGAGCAGGTCGAAGAAGTGGCGACCATGTCGTCGCTGGTGACCGTCGCCAAACGCAACACCGACTCGATCGCCGACCTAGAGACCTACATCGCCCGCGAGCAGGCCAACGCCGGTGGTGTGGACCCCACGGCACCTTCCGTCGCTGACGCCTGAGCGGAGCAAAGGAATGGGCAGCGCTGCCGACACGTCTGACCCTGCTGCCTCGGCGATAAGGCGCAACCGGTGGATCTTCGGGGTCGGGACCCTCGGCCGCGACATGGTCTACACCCTCAGCGCGTTCTACCTGGTCATTTACCTCACCGACGTGCTCAACGTCCCCGACTCGACGATGTGGGCAGTCACGGTCGTGGTGCTCGTCATCCGCATTCTCGACGCCATCCTCGACCCGATCGTCGGGGCGCTGGTCGACAGCACCCGATCCCGGTGGGGCCAGTTCCGACCGTGGTTGGCACTCGGTGGTCTGGTCTCTGGCGTGTTCACGGTGTTGCTGTTCACGGACACGCAGCTGACCGGCACGTCGTTCGTCGTGGTCTTCGCGCTGGTGAACCTGCTGTGGGGCATCGCGTGGTCCAGCCACGACATCGCCTACTGGGGGATGCTGCCGGCCCTGTCGCTCAAGCCCGCTGACCGGGAGTCGCTCGCGTCGACCGCCAAGGCCTTCGCGAACGTCGGACAGTTCGCGGTCGTGGCGGCCGTGCCGCCAATCGTCTCAGCCATCTCCGGGCGCGAGGGCGGCACCCCTGCAGCGTGGCAGACGGTGGCGATCGTGGCCTCGATCCTCATGATCGTGTTCATGTGGGTGACGATCCTGTTCGTCCGCGAGCGCACCGACGTCGACCTCGACGGGCAGCGCACCGGCCTCCGCGAGTTGGGTCGGGCTATCTTCCGCAACGATCAACTCCTTTGGACGGCAACGGCCTTTCTGCTTTTCATGCTGGGTTACGGCACGACCGGGGCGTTCGGCTTCTACTTCTTCAAGTACGCCTACGGCGACGAGAAGATCTTCCCGGTGTTCGCGCTCTGTGTCGGGGTTGGGCAGATCGCTGGCCTGATCAGCTTCCCGTGGTTCGCCAGACGGTGGTCGCGCGGCACCCTCTATGGCTGGGCGACCGGGTTGATCTGCGTCGTCTACGTCGCATTCGCCTTGGCGCCGATGAACATCGTCATCCTGGGCATCGTCGCCTTCCTGCTGTTCTTCCTGGCCGCGTTCATCATGTTGCTGATGCTGGTCTTCCAGGCCGACACCATCGAATACGGCCAATGGAAGCTCGGGCAGCGAAACGGTGCGGTGACGTTCGCACTGCAGCCCTTCATCAACAAGGTCTCAGCCGCCATGAACACCGCGATCGTCTCGGCGACGGTCATCGTCGCGGGCATCAACAGCGCGCAGACTGCGGCCGATGTCACCCCCGCCGGGTTGTGGATCCTCAAGATTGCGATGCTCATCATCCCCGCGGTGTTCGTCGCCCTGGGGTATGCCGTGTGGCGCTGGAAGTTCATCATCGACGAGGCTCTGCACGCCCGGGTCGTCGCCGAGCTCGCCGGGCGCGGCGATCTGCACGCGAAGCCTCCCGCCGCCTGACGTTCCGCCGTCCCGACGGTGGCGGGAGCGCTGTTTCGCCGGGGCACCCTCGTCAGATCAGTGGAGTGCTAGCCACACCCCGCTGTGGCCAACACTCCACACATCGTCGTGCCACGCCTTGCGCGTGTTACGAGAGCCGAAGCGACCCGATCAGTGGAGCGCTAGCCACACCCAGCTGTGGCCAACACTCCACGAAGTCGTGGCCTGCGCCCATCGGCCGCCCGTCGCCGAGACTGAACCAGCGGGCGCTTGTGGATAACTTCTGCGGGTCAGCTGCCACCTGCGTCAACCTGGGGACATGACCACAGCTCCCTCGCCAGTCCGGAGCGACGCCCGGGCTCGTCCCATCCCACGCCAATCCGGGCGCAGCGCATCTGAGTTGACTCCGGACCTCGCGCCCCTCGCCGGGGCACCACTATGGGTCCCCGGCGCCCCGCTGAGCCGAAGCCACCTGGCCCGACTGGCCGAGCAGCAGCACGGCATACTCACCCTTGCCCAATGCCGCGACGGCCAGCTGAGCGAGCGACAACTCGCCCACCGCGTCGCAACGGGCCGATGGAGCCGCCCCCATCGCGGGATCTACCTCACCGTACCGGGACGCGACAACTTCCTCACCCGAGCGACCGCCGCGCTCCTCGCCTGCGGCACCGACGCGGCGCTGTCACATGACGCAGCGGCATACCTCCACGGACTGGCGGGCACGGAGCCGCGCCGCATCGACGTCCTCATCCCCGCTGACCGGCGGATCGCTGACCCTGCCGACGTGCGGGTGCGTCGCAGCGCCCACGTGCGCGAGAGGACCCACGAGCTGCTGTGGCCTTGGCGGACGACGGTCGAGCACACCGTGTTCGACCTCGCGCAGATGGACAACCTCGATGCCGCCATTGCCGTCATCGCTCGCGCGTGCTCTCGTCGACTGACCACACCGAGGGCATTGCGCACGGCGTTGGCCTCCCGACCACGCCAACGCCACGCGAGGGAGCTGTGGGAGATCTTGGCCGAGGTGGAAGCCGGCCGAGAGAGCCCGCTGGAGGTCAGGTTCGCCCGGGATGTCCTGGCCGCGCACGGCCTGCCACCGGGAGTGGCGCAGCACTCGATCGGCACCGCTCAACGGCACGATGTCGCGTTCCCGGACCTTCGGGTGATCGTCGAACTCGACGGCCGACTCGGCCACGAAGGTGCCGATGGGCGGCATACCGATGCCAGGCGGGATCGACGCGCGAGTGGCCGCGGATGGCTGACTATCCGGGCCACCTGGCGGGATGTGGCGGGCACACGCTGTCGGCTCGCCGGGGAACTGGCGGCGGTCATGGCCGTCCGCGGGTGGCCCGGTCGGCCCCGCGTATGCCGTCGCCCCGGCTGCGTGGCGGCATCAGTGGAGTGCTAGCCACACCCTGCTGTGGCTAGCACTCCACACACTGGCGACCGAACGAGAACCACGCCACGGCGCGATCGCCGACACAGGGACCGTGGAGTGTTAGCCACACTCCGGTGTGGCCAACACTCCACGAAGGCGGTTGCCGCGGCTTGGGGCAAGCGAACCGGCGCCGGTCAGCGCTGGATGAGGCCTAGTTCCAGGCCACGCAGCACGGCGCGGGTTCGGTCCCGAACGCCCAACTTGAGCAGCACGGCCGACACATGGTTCTTGACGGTTCCTTCGGCCAGGAACATCGCTTCGGCGATCTCGCGGTTGGAGTAGCCCCCCGACAGCAGCCGCAACACCTCGGTCTCTCTGGGGGTGAGCGGCTCCGGCGCCAATCCCGACGGGTCGACGTCCGCCGAGGTGCCGGCCAGGTGTCGAACCAGGGCCTCGGTCACCGACGGCTGGATCAACGTGCCGCCCGCGGCGAGCGTGACGATTGCCTCGACAAGCTGATCGAGGCTCACGTCCTTGAGCAGATAGCCCCTCGCCCCGGCCCGCATTGCCGCGATCAGCGCGTCGTCGTCGGGGAAAGTCGTCAGGACGAGCACCGGCGTCCGGTTTTCCGAGGCCGCCAGCCTCTGTAACACGCCGAGGCCATCCAACACCGGCATCCGCAGGTCGAGCAGGACCACCTCGGGCGCCAGCCGTTCGATGATCTCCAGGCCCTCGGCCCCGTCGCTGGCCTGGCCGACCACCTCGACCTCACCCGACAAGCCCAGCAGCCCGACGATCCCCTGGCGCACCAAGGTCTGGTCGTCGACGACAACCACCCGGACGCTCACCCGTGAGCCTCTCCTGCCGCACCCACCCCTGCGCCGCCCACCCCTGCGCCGCCCACCCCTGCTGCGCCTACCCCTGCGCCGCCGATCGGCAGGGAGGCCTGGAGGGTGAACCCCTGCCCAGGCCGAGCAGACCACGCCACAGAACCACCCATCGCCTCGAACCGCTCGACCATCCCGGTCAACCCGTGACCGGGCACGATCCCGTCACCAGCCCCGGCCCCAACGGACCCGCCTCGGCCGTCGTCGCGGGCGGTCACACTGACGACGCCGTCCAACTCCTCGACGGCGATCCACACCGACTGGGCGCCGCTGTGGCGCACCGCATTCGTGACGATCTCCTGGACACATCGACGGACCACGTCTGCTTCGGCGCCGCTCAGCGACGGCAAGTCGTCGGCGACGTCGACGGTGACTTCCGGCGTCGGCACCGACGAACCGATCATCCGCAATTCGGTCGCGAAATCCGTTCCAACACGGGGATTTTCCCGCAGCTGACTCACCACGTCACGGACGTCACGCAGCAGGTCGGAGGCGACGGAACGGCATACCTCGATCTGCTCCTTGCCCGCCCCCGTGGCGGTGTAGGACGCAACCTGGAGGTTGACCGACAGTGCGGTGAGCTGGTGACCCACCACGTCATGCAGGTCGCGCGCGATCCGCAGCCGCTCCTGAGCGCGACTCGTTGCCGCGAGCTCAGCCTGGGCCGCCCGCAAGGCCGCGTTGGCCGCCTCAGTCTCGGCCCGGGCGCGGTCGGCCTCTTTGCGCGCTTCGTCGGTCGCCCGCATCGACACGACCAGAAGAAGCGCAAACGACTGGAACGCCAGGAAGGCCACGCCGGTCGAGAGGGCATAGTTGGCGCCGTCCTTGGCGATGGTCGCCCACATCAACAGCACGACGGCAACGGTCTGCACGACGATCAGCGCCACCGCAACGCGTCCCGACATCAACTGTCCGACCACAATCGCCGTCATCACGAGCGCGATCGCCGTGAAGCCTTGCGATCGGGAGAGAACGACTACCGCGACCCCCAGCGGGGCCACCAACCCGACCGCGACGATGCGTTCCTCGCGCGGCCACCGTTCGCCGGGTGCCACGAGGACCACCCAGAGGTATGCCGCCCCATAGGCCAGGTATGCCGTCCACCACCACCCGCCCGCCCGGCCGGACAAGCCGATGACCTCGACGACACCGATCGCGAGCCAGGCAAGCGCGGCGCTGGCCAAGCCCAACGGCTCGAACCGTCGCTCCTTCATGAGTGCGAGCGTAGGGGGGCCGGACCACCGGGCACCCGTGCCACTCGTCATGGGTGCAGGTCATGACGACCGGCACTCACCCCGGCGGCGGCTGCGGACCTACCGTCGATGACGTGACCACGACCTCCGTCCCCAGCCGCCGGGAGACGCCGACGACGACAGCCTCCGCGACGACAGCCGCCGCGACGCCAGCCGAGGGTTCGGCACCCACGCCCGCCGTCATCCAGGCCGCTGGCCTCACCAAGCGTTACGGCGATCTCGTCGCCGTCGACTCCCTCAGCCTCACCATCGGGGAGGGCGACATCGTCGCCATCCTCGGCCCCAACGGCGCGGGCAAGTCGACGACCATCGAGATGCTCCTGGGCCTGCGCACGCCGACCCACGGCTCAATCCGGGTCTTCGGCGCCGACCCCAACGCCAAGGCCACCCGGGCGCGGGTCGGCGCGATGCTCCAGGAGAGCCACGCACCTGAGACCCTCACCGTGGCCGAGGCCGTCGACCTGGTCCGCCACTACTACCCCTATGCGCTCGGCGTCGAGGACATCCTGCGCCGCGCCGACCTGCTGGAGAAGCGCGACAACCGGGTGGGTCAGCTCTCCGGTGGTCAACAGCAGCGGCTCAACTTCGCTCTCGCCATCGCCGGCGACCCGGATCTGCTCTTCCTCGATGAGCCCACTGCGGCCCTCGACGTCGCCGCTCGGCACCTCTTCTGGGAGCAGGTGCGCGGCCTGGCCGCCCAAGGCAAGACGATCCTCTTCTCGACCCACAACCTTGCCGAAGCCGACGCGCTCGCCGACCGAGTCGTCGTCATCAACCACGGCAGGGTGGTCGCCGACGGCACCCCTGCCGAGATCAAGGCGACCGTCGCGGCCCGCACGGTCCGGCTCGTCACCGACCTCAACGCGGCCGCCCTGGCTGCGCTGCCCGGAGTGAGGCACGTCGAGCTGGCCGCTGGCGAGTCCCGTGAGGACGCCCACCCGATGCTCGTCATCCAGACCTCGACACCCGAGGCTTTGCTCGCCCGCCTCTTCGGCGCAGGTCACCGAGTCGAAGAGCTCACTGTGTCGGACACCGATCTGGAGACCGCCTTCATCCACCTTGTCGGCGCCGCTGCCGACCCCAGCGACCCGACGGAGTCCGCATCATGAGCACCGCCAGCCAGACGGCATACCTGACCGGCGAGGCAGCCGCAGACCGCGGTGACCTCACCTCCCGCCGCCTGTCCCCCGAAGCCGCCCGTATGCCGGGTGCTCTCGGCACGCTCGCCGCGCAGCTTCGCGCGGAGCTGCGTTCCAGCGCCCGGGTGCCCGAATACGTCGTCGGCGTCGTTGCCGTCCCGATCATCCTCTACACGATGTTCGGGCTGCCGAACGCAGGGGAGGTGCTTCCAGGCGGGACCGACGTGGGCGCAATGATGTTTGCCTCGATGTCGGCCTATGGCGTGGTCAGCCTGGCCATCTTCACCTTCGGAGTCGGGGTGGCCGAGGAGCGGGGCAAGGGGTGGCTGCGTCGGATGCGCGCGACGCCGATGCCATTCTGGGCCTACTTCGTCGCCAAAGTCGTTGGCTCCCTTGCGTTTTGCGCGCTCATTCTGCTCGGGACCTGGGCGGTGGCCGCGTTCGCTGGCAAGGTCCCCTTCGACGGGCTTCGCCTTGCCCAGACGGTTGGCGTGCTCATGGCCGGCACCGTGGCGTTCTCGACGATGGGCTTCGCGCTGGCCTATTGGTTCCGGCCCAAGGCCGCCTCTGCCATCGGCAACTTGGTCTTCCTGCCGCTGTCGTTCCTCTCTGGCTTCTTCTTCCCGCTCGATCAGCTGCCCGAGGTGCTGGCCAAGGTCGCGCCCTATCTGCCGACCTACCACTTCGGCCAACTCGTCTGGGGCGCCATCGCGCCCGCGCAGGACGTCCTCGCCTTCGGCGCCCACCCGGAGGGCAGCACCTGGCTGCACATCGTCTGGGTGCTCGCCGGGTTCGTCGGGTTCGGGATGCTCGCTCGGGCCGGCTATCAGCGCGAGCTGTCCCGGGCCGCGCAGTAGCCCTGAGCGGCCCTCGCCCGCGAGCCGCAGGAAGGCGTTGCGCCACAGCAAAGCAGCCGTGGCAGGCTGGGCCTATGACCGACAGCTCTTCGGCCGTAGGCCCAGCCGACGGTGACCTCACCCTCGCCCGCGCGCTGCTCGTCGATGCGTTCGGGCGAGTGGCCGAGGCGATCCCCGGCCTGCTCGACGGCCTGCGCCCTGACGAGCTCCTGTGGCGACCGGACCCTGACGCCAACTCGATCGGCTGGCTCGTTTGGCACCTCACCAGAGTCCAGGACGATCACCTCGCGGGCGTCGCCGAGACCGAACAGGTTTGGGCCACAGGGGGATTCGCCGACAAGTTCAACCTCCCGTATGCCGCCCGCTCGATCGGCTTCGGCCAGTCCAGTCGGGAGGTTGGGGCCTTCTCGGTGACCGACGGGAGTCTCCTCGCGGCATACCACGCGGCGGTCCATGCCGAGACGGTGCGGATCGTGGAGGGGCTCACCGAAGCCGACTTCGCCCGCATCGTCGACCGGCGCTGGGACCCGCCGGTGACCGCCGCAGTCCGGCTCGTGTCGGTCGTCAACGACATCACCCAGCACGCCGGGCAGGTGGCCTACCTGCGTGGTTTGGCCGAACGGCGCCGCGGGTGAAGGTCCACGAGTTCGACTCGGGTGCGCTCACCGGACGGGAGCGTGGCGAGGCGCTCGGACGCCGGTTCGCGGCGGAGATCGCCACTGCGGCAACGGCATACGTCGAGTTCTTCCGCGACTTGGGAATCCCGGACGGGACCGTCGCGCACACCGTCGCCGGGTGCGACGCGGCCCTGCGTGAGTGGGCACCGCACCTGTCTGCCGAGATCGACGCGGTCGCCGCGGGTGCCGGTATGCCGTCCCGCTCAGTCCTGCTGCTCAACTCGCGGACCGAAGTGCTCGCCGCCGAACTGCTGCCGATGAGCGAGTGTTCGACGCTGGTGCGAGTGCCGCCGACGAGGCCGGGCCTGGATGCCCCGGTGCTGTCGACGCAGACGTGGGACTGGGCGCCACGGCTCACGCCCGACGGCGTGATGTGGCGGTTCACGACCGACGGCGGCGGATGGGTGAAGACCTTCGCCGAGCCGGGGATGCTTGCCAAGATCGGCATCAACGACCGCGGCCTCGCGGTCCACTTCAACTTCCTCGACCACATCACCGACACCATCGACGGCGGGGTCCCGCTGCATGCGATCGTCCGGCGGATCCTCGACGAGGCGTCCACCGTCGACGAGGCGATCGAGCTGGCTCGGTCCGCCAAGGTCGGTGCCTCGTCGGTCATCACCGTCGTCGCGACCGGGCCCGGCCAGTGCGCTGCGGCGGCAATCGAGATCTCACCCGCGGGTGTGGCGGCCGTCCGGCCGGACGACGACGGGTGGCTGCCGCACACCAACCACTTCCTCGACCCGGGCCTCGCGGCGGGCGAGGTGAGTGAGGCGACCAGCACGACCAGGGGCCGGTTTGCCTATCTCCAGACGGTCATGGCCAACGATCCGTCCGGCGACCTGGCCCGGGCCGTGCTCCCCGACCTGGCCAGGCGGCTGTGCGGAGCGGGCGGATCGGCCGCGCCCATCTGCGTCGTCGAGGACCCGACCCGTCCGCCGACCGAGCAGTGGCGGACCCTGCTGACCATCCGCCTGGACCCGCAGGCGGGCGTCATTCACTACGCCGAAGGCAGCCCCGCGGAGACGGGTGCCCCGGGTCACCTGCCGCGGGTCTTCTGATCGGGTCCACCGTCGCTGGCGCGATCGGACCCGGACGGTGGCGGACGGCATACGCGGTCTTGCGCGTGAGGCTCGTACAGTTGATGGGTGCTGACTGCCTTTGCCGTGTTGTTGACGCTGTCTGCGCTGCTGGCCTGGGCGAACGAGCGATGGGTCAAACTGCCCAGCACGGTCGCGGTCACCCTCGCAGGCGCCGCGGCCTCGATCCTGCTCATCGTGCTGGACACCGCTGGGTGGACGTTCGGGGTCAAACAACAGGCCACCCAACTGTGGGAGACGCTCGACTTCACCGCCTTCGTGCTCAACGGGATCCTCAGCCTGCTGTTGTTCGCCGGGGCGATGAGCCTGGACGCCGAGTTCATGGTGCGACTCAAGGCGGGCATCCTCACCTTTGCCGGGGTGAGCACCGCGATCAGCACCATCCTTATCGGTTTCGCGTCGTGGGGCGTGTTCCATCTCGTTGGTCTGGACGTGCCCTTCATCTGGGCGCTGTTGTTCGGGGCGCTGCTGTCGCCGACAGACCCGGTCGCGGTGCTCGACATGCTCAAACGCGCCAAGGTCCCCAAGAAGATCGAGACCCTGATCGCCGGTGAGAGCCTGTTCAACGACGGCGTCGGCGTCGTTTTCTTCATCGTCATCGCAGCCGCCGCCGGAGTTGGCGGGGTCCACGCGGACGCCAGCCTCACCGGCGCGCTCATCGTCTTCGTCCAGGAGGCCCTCGGGGGGATCGCGTTCGGTTTCGTGCTGGGCTGGGTCACCTACCTGTTGTGTCGTTCGATCGACGCGGTTTCGGTCGAGATCCTGCTAACCCTTGCTGCGGTCATCGGTGGGTATGTGCTCGCCGCCGAGCTGGGCCTCAGCGGTCCGCTCGCAATGGTCGTGGCTGGTCTGGTGATGTCCGCAGGCAAGGAGCGGGCGTTCTCCTACGGCACCCGCGAGCGGATCGAAGGGTTCTGGGAGACGCTCGATGAGGTGCTCAACATCTTGTTGTTCGCCTTCATCGGCCTGGACGTGCTGCTCACCCCGATCGTCGGGGCCAACGTCCTGGCGGGCGTGCTGATGATCGTCGTCGCCTTGGTCGCCCGGTTCCTCAGCGTGGCCGCTCCGATGGCCTTGGTCCGACGCAAGGACGGCTACGGACCATGGACCGTCCGTGTCCTGACCTGGGGCGGGCTGCGCGGCGGCATCGCGATCAGCCTCAGCTTGGGCCTGCCCCCGAGCCCTTATCGCACGACCCTCGTGACCGCCACCTATGTCGTGGTGCTCTTCACCATCGCGGTCCAAGGTCTGACCGTCATGCCGCTCGTCCGCCGAGCGGCCGCAGCCGAGGCCGAGGCCGCAGGCACCGCCGACAACGCCGAGGTCGCCCGGCCCTAGGCCGCCACGCTGCCAGACCCGTCGGCAACAGCCGCCTCCCGGCCCCGACCCACCGACCGGAACCGGATCCGCACCTCTTCCGTCCAAGCACCAGGTCGGGACAGGAGGGCCATGCTGACCGCATTCCTTGTCATCGGCGGCGTCGGTCTGGCGCTGCTGGTGATCTCTCTCATCGTGGGTGAGGTCCATGGAGCGTTGTTCGACTGGATCGACAACGACCTCTTCTCTGGCGCCGTCGTCGCGGCCTTCCTGTCCGCGCTCGGCTTCGTCGGCGCGCTCGTCGAAGGCACGTCGGGCAACTCCACCACCGCCACCGTCGCCGGCGTGGGCGCCGGGGTCGGCATGGGGTATGCCGCCCGCGCTCTGACCCGCTCCCTGCAGTCCGGCGAGGGGGACACGACGGTCCGCTCGGATGCCCTCGTCGGCCGCCAAGGTCATGTTGTCGAGGCAATCCCCCGGGACGGCATGGGCATGGTCAGCGTGCGGGTGGCCGGCCATCTCACGCGCCTCAACGCGCGATGCGAACAACCGTTGGCCACTGGAACCGGCATACAGGTCACCTCCGTCCTATCGCCCACGGCGGTCGTCGTTCGACCGCTCGTGATCACCCCACAAGACCGCGTGCTCTCCTGAGCCCGCACGTCCGCCCGAAAGGCGCAGTCCATGTTCAGTCAAGTTCCCGTCGCGCTTGTTGCCGTCGTCGGGCTGGTCATCCTCCTCGTGGTCGTCGCGGTGCTCATCGCCTCGCGCTACAAGGTGGCCGGGCCCAACGAGGCGTTCATCGTCACCGGCCGTAAGGGCAAGGAGATCCGCAACGCCGAGACCGGGGTCGTCTCCACCGACCTATCCGGGCAGAAGGTCGTCATGGGTGGGGGCATCTTCGTCGTGCCGTTCGTGCAGCGGCTGCATGTCTTGGATCTGTCTAGCCGTCGGATCATGGTCCAGATCCGCGGGGCGGTCTCCGGCCAAGGCGTCAAGCTCAACCTCGACGGTGTGGCGCTGGTCAAGGTCGGGGGCAACGAGGACTCGATCCGGGCGGCCGCCCAGCGCTTCCTCACCCAACAGCGGGAGATCGAGACCTTCACCCAGGAGACCCTCGCCGGGTCCCTGCGCTCGATCGTCGGTTCGCTGACAGTGGAGCAGATCATTCGGGACCGGGCAGCCTTCGCCCAGCGCGTCGCAGACGAGTCGGAGACCTCGCTCACGGGCCAAGGCCTAGTGCTGGATACCTTCCAGATCCAGGACATCACCGACGACGGGACCTACCTGTCCGACCTCGGGCGACCCGAGGCGGCCCGGGTGGGACAGACCGCAGCGATCGCCGAGGCCAATGCCCGTCAGGCCGCGGAGCAGGCCCGCCTGGCCGCCGAGCAGGAGATCGCCGTCGCGCACCGCCACCTCGCGCTCAAGCAGGCTGAGATCAAGGCACAGACCGACGCGGCAGCGGCCCAGGCCAACGCAGCGGGACCCCTTGCCCAGGCCGACCGTGACCAGGCGATCCTCACCGAGAAGGAGAAGGTCGCCGTGCGGCAGGCCGCGCTCACCGAGCGTCAGCTCGACACGGAGGTCCGCCGACCGGCTGACGCGGCGCGTTACCGGGTCGAACAAGAGGCCGAAGGCCGACGCATCGCAGCCATCGCCGAGGCCGAGGCCCGCAAGGCGGCAGCGATCGCAGCCGCTCAGGCCGACGCCGAGAAGGCCAAGCTCACCGGTGAAGCCGAGAAGGCTCGCCGCACCGCCCTCGCCGAGGCGGAGGCCATCGAGGGCCTCAAACGTGGTGAAGCGGAGAAGGCCCGGCGCACGGCCGAGGCCGACGCTCTGCGCGCCGAAGGTGGTGCTCAGGCGGCCGCGATCCTCGCCACCGGCGAGGCTGAGGCTGAGGCGATGAACAAGCGCGCGGATGCCTATGCCCGCTATAACGAGGCCGCCGTTCTGCAGATGCTCGTCGAGGTCCTGCCCAAGGTCGCCCGCGAGCTCGCGTCGCCGATGGCCGCCATCGATCAGCTCACCGTGATCTCCACCGACGGGGCTGGAGCACTGCCCAAGCAGGTGACTCAAAACTTCGTCCAGACCATGGCGATGCTCCGGGACACCACCGGCGTCGATCTCAACGCGATCGTCAAGCGGTATGCCGCCGTGCCGCAGGCCGAGGCGCCCGCGGCTGCCTCGACACCCGCCGCGTAACCTCCCCGCAGGTCTTCTTCGCGCGGCACTTGTCGACTGCAGAGACACGATATATCGTGTCTCTGCAGTCGCGACATATCGTGTCGTCGCCGGAGAGAGGACCCCCGTGAAGCGCACCTTCGCCTGTCCCGGCTTCCCGCGCCTGTATGCCGCCCTCAGCACCTCTGCCCTCGGCGACTCGATCCTGCTGCTCGCTCTGTCGATGTGGGTCAAGACGATCACTGGATCCAACGCCCAGGCGGGGTTGACTTTCCTGTTCATGATGGTGCCCTCGCTCATCGCGCCGGTCTTCGGTGTGTGGATCGACCGGGTCCGTCGCAAACCGCTGCTCGTCTGGGGCAATGTGTTGTCGGCGCTCGCGGTGCTGCCGCTGGTGCTGGTGCGTTCGGAGTCCGACCTGTGGATCGTCTGGGTCGTCGCCTTCCTCTACGGCGTGTCGTTCACCGTGCTCCCGGCAGGGGTGAACGGTCTGCTCAAGGAGCTCGTCCCCGATGAGGCGCTCGTCGACGCCAACGCGGTCCTGCAGACGACCAAGGAGGGTTTCCGGCTCTTCGGACCACTCCTGGGGGCCGGGCTGTTCGCCTGGACCGGCGGTTGGTTGGTCGCCGTCATCGACGCGGTCTCCTTCTTCATCGCGGCCGTCGTCATCGCGAGCATCCGGATCGACGAGACCATCCCCGACCAGCAGTCCGAACGGGTCTGGCCATCCTTGACCACCGGGGTCCGGCACCTGGGCGCGGACCGGGTGCTGCGGCATACCCTGGTGGGCTTCGGGCTCATGCTGCTGGTCATCGGCTTCACCGAGTCGTCGATCTACGCGATCCTCGATGCCTTCGAGCGGCCAGCCACCTTCGCGGGGGTGCTCGTCACGCTGCAAGGAGTTGGCGCGGTGATCGGTGGGCTCACGTCCAACGCCATCGTGCGCCGAATCGGAGAAGTCGGCACGACTGTCCTTGGCATGATCCTGCTGGCATTGCCCATCGGGGTCATCGCCTGGACGAGCGACCTCACGGTCATGCTCGCGGCCTTGATCGTCATCGGGGTGTCCCTGCCGTGGCTGTTCGTCGCCGTGATGACTCTCGTGCAGCGCCGGACCCCGCAATCAATCATGGGCCGGGTTTCGATGGCTCTCGAGGTGCTCATGGGCACCCCGCAAGCAATCTCGCTCGCCGTGGGCGCTCTGCTGGTCGCGCTCATCTCCTACCGCGCGATCTTCCTGGTCATCGCGCTCGTGACCGCGCTGGGAGCGGCATACATCGCGGGGTTGCTCCGGCGCGAGATCGCGGCGGACATCGCGGACGCCCCGGCGCGGGCGCAGGCAACCGCCGACCCGTCAGCCCCGTAGCCGCGCCGTGAGCGCGGCAGCCACGCGGCGGACCTGTTCGACCAGCCGATCCCGGGCGACGGCGTCCACCGCGTCGGCCGGGTAGGTCACCGCCACCGCCGCAACGGGATGCCTGGTGTGGTCGACGACGGCGACGGCCACCGACGCGAGTCCTGCGGTGACTGTGCCGGACTCCACGGCATACCCTCTGGCGCGCGTCTGGGTCAGCGTGCGGCGCAGGTCCGCGAGCGACCGCGGGCCGACGTCTTCGCGCCGAACCAGTTGCGCCGCAGCGGGATAGAGGGCCCGCAGTTGCGCGGCGGGGAGCTGGGCGAGCATGGCCAGGCCGCTCGCCGTGAGCTCCGCCGGCAGCCGCACGCCGACGTCGGTGACCAGTCTGGGGCGACCCGCGGCGCGCTCCTCGACGACATAGAGCACGTCGCGACCGTGCATGACCGCCAGGTGCGCGTTGTGCGTCGTCGCGTCGACGAGGCGGGCCAGCAGCGGCGCGGCGATCCGCTGCAAGGGCGCCTGACGTCGATACGCCGACCCCAGCTCGTATGCCGCAGCCCCCAACCCGAACCGCCCGGACTCGCGCAGGTGGCTGACAAACCCCCGGTCCGCGAGTGTCGTCAGCAGCCGGTAGGTGCTCGACCTGGGTAGGCCGAGGTCACGGGCGATCGCGGCCGCCGGCAACGGCTCGGTATGCCATGCGAGCAATTGCAGGACGTCCAGGGCGTGCCCGACGGCCGGGTTCTGGTCCACCGGGTCAGGCTCTCACGCTGCGCGTCCCATGTCCCAGATCTGGGACACCAAGTCGAGGAGACCCATCCCGCGCAGACCCGGCGAGCGCTGCAATGGGCTCATGAGCTCTGCCCACACGGCGTCGGCCGTCGCGATCACCGTAGGAAACGGCCCGCTGACGATCGACAACGTCGTCGCGGTCGCTCGCCACGGCGCCTCCGTCGTCCTGGACGGCGCAGCTCTGGAGCGGATGGCGGCGACCCGGGCGGTCATCGACGCGCTCGCCGACGACACCGAGCCGCACTACGGAGTCTCGACTGGCTTCGGGGCGTTGGCCACGCGGCACATCCCCGTGGAGCTGCGCGCCCAACTGCAGCGGTCGCTCGTGCGCTCGCACGCCGCTGGCAGCGGCCCGGAGGTCGAGCGGGAGGTCGTCCGAGCCCTCATGCTGCTGCGGCTGGCGACGCTCGCGACCGGCCGCACCGGGATCCGTCCCGAGGTCGCGCTCACGTATGCCGCGATGCTCACCGCTGCGATCACCCCGGTGGTGCATGAGTATGGCTCGCTCGGCTGCTCGGGCGATCTGGCGCCGCTGGCGCACTGCGCGCTGGCCGCGATGGGCGAGGGGCCGGTGCGGTTGGCCGACGGGACGCTCACTGAGGCTTCAACGGCCTTGCGAGACAATGGGATCGAGCCGATTGTCCTGCGCGAGAAAGAGGGCCTGGCCCTCATCAACGGCACCGACGGGATGCTCGGGATGCTGTGCCTGGCCATCGCCGACCTGCGCCATCTGCTGCGCGTGGCCGACCTGACGACGGCGATGAGCGTCGAGGGGCTCCTCGGCACGGACCATGTCTTCGCCGCCGACCTGCATGCCCTGCGTCCGCAACCGGGCCAGGCCTTGTCGGCCGCCAACATTGTTCGGCTCATGGCCGACAGCCCGATCCGGCACTCCCACGACGCCGATGACTGCCCCCGGGTCCAGGACGCCTACTCGTTGCGGTGTGCCCCTCAGGTCACCGGGGCCGCCCGGGACACGGTCGAGCATGCGGCGCGGGTGGCGGCATACGAATTGGCTTCTGCCATCGACAATCCCGTGGTGACCCTCGACGGGCGGGTGGAGAGCAACGGCAACTTCCACGGGGCGCCGGTGGCCTATGTCCTGGACTTTCTCGCGATCGTCACCGCCGATGTGGCGAGCATGAGCGAGCGGCGCACCGACCGCTTCCTCGACCGCACCCGCAGCAACGGGCTGCCGGCCTTCCTCGCGGGCGACCCCGGCGTCGACAGCGGGCACATGATCGCGCAATACACGCAGGCGGCCATCGTCTCCGAGCTCAAGCGGCTGGCCGCGCCGGCGAGCGTCGACTCGATCCCGTCGTCGGCGATGCAGGAGGACCACGTGTCGATGGGCTGGTCGGCGGGACGCAAACTGCGCCGATCGGTCGACGGGCTCACCCGCGTGCTGGCCATCGAACTGCTCACCGCCGCAAGGGGATTGGGGTTGCGCGCGCCGTTGCTGCCCAGCCCCGCCACGGGCGCCGTGGTCGCCGCCCTGCGCGAGGGCGTCCCCGGGGCGGGTCCCGACCGCTTCCTCGCCCCCGAGATCGAGTATGCCGTGCACCTCGTCTCCTCGGGCCGCGCCCTCGCGGCGGCCGAGGCCGTCACGGGTCCGCTGGCATGACTCCCGCGAGCGGGACTGGCCGAGCGCGAGGTTCAGGTGGCTTCGGACCCGCCGTCGACATCGCCGCGCGGGAAGACCGAGCGCACGTCGGTGTGGACGAAGTCGTCGCCCTTGTAGAGCAGCGGTTCGCCGGTGTCCTTGGCCAGGGCATACGCGAAACAGTCGCCCAGGTTGAGTCTGGCGGGATGACCGGACCCGCGCCCGAACCGTTGGTGGGCGACGCGACCGAGTCGGACCTGCTCGACCGAGACCGGAACGACGGTGATCCCCAGGCGCTCCACCATCGGCTCGAGGTCGGCGCTCAGGTCCACCCGGCCGTAGCCATCGACAACGAGAGCGCACTCCAGGAAGGTCGCGGCAGACATCTTCGCCTGGCGAGTGGCACGGATCGCGGCCAGGCAGGCTTCGGCCTCAGGCTCCTCGTTGAGGATCGCCATGATCGCGGAAGAGTCGACAATCATCGAGGCAACCCTGTCGCCTCGTCGTATAGGTCCTCGACGGTGCGGATCACGTCGGCCTGCCGGATCGCGACCCGCATCCGCTCGATCAACCGGTCGAGGTCATCGGGGCGGGACATCCCTTCCTGGGCATCACGACCGCGCTCCTCGATGAACGCCTCCAGAGCCTGCTCGAGGACGCTCACCTGGGACTGCCCGGTGAGCGCCGCCGCCTCCTTGGCCAGGCGGCATACCCGCTCGTTCTTGATGTTGAGGCTCACTCGACCCCTCCCTCGCCCGGCCTGCCGCGCGGCTTATACCTTTACACCTTCTCTTTCTACCATTCTACCCTGAAGGAGACCGTCATGGACGGCGCTCGCCCGGTCCGCGCAGCCCGCGGCACCACCCTCACTGCGCGCACGTGGCAGACCGAGGCGCCGCTGCGGATGCTCATGAACAACCTCGACCCGGAGGTGGCCGAGCGTCCCGACGACTTGGTCGTTTATGGCGGCACGGGGCGGGCGGCCCGCGACTGGCGCTCCTTCGACGCGATGGTCCGCACGCTGACGACGCTGGCGCCCGACGAGACGATGCTCGTCCAATCCGGCCGTCCCGTGGGCGTTTTCCGCACCCACGAGTGGGCGCCGCGGGTGCTCATCGCCAACTCCAACCTCGTCGGCGACTGGGCGACCTGGCCGGAGTTCCGTCGCCTGGAGCACCTCGGCCTGACGATGTACGGCCAGATGACCGCGGGCTCGTGGATCTACATCGGCACGCAAGGGATCGTCCAAGGCACCTACGAGACGTTCGCGGCGATCGCCGACAAGAGGTATGCCGGCACCCTGGCCGGGACCCTCACCCTCACCGGTGGGTGTGGCGGGATGGGCGGCGCGCAACCGCTGGCCGTCACCCTCAACGGGGGCGTCTGCCTCATCGTCGACGTCGACCGGACCCGGCTGGACCGACGGGTGGCGCACCGCTACCTCGACGAGGTGGCCGAGTCGTTGGACGAGGCCGTCGAGATCGCGCTGGCATCCAAGCGGGACCGGCGCGCCTGGTCGGTGGGCGTCGTCGGCAACGCTGCCGAGGTCTTCCCGGAGTTGCTGCGCCGAGGCGTCGACATCGACATCGTCACCGACCAGACCTCGGCGCACGACCCGTTGAGCTATCTGCCCGAAGGGATCTCGCTCGAAGACTGGCACGACTACGCCGAGCGCAAACCCGAGGAGTTCACCGACCGGGCCCGCGAGTCGATGGCCCACCACGTCGAGGCGATGGTCGGCTTCCTTGACGCCGGAGCCGAGGTCTTCGACTACGGCAACTCGATCCGCGACGAAGCACGCCAGGGTGGCTGTGATCGGGCGTTCGACTTCCCCGGTTTTGTGCCGGCATACATCCGGCCGCTGTTCTGCGAAGGGAAGGGGCCGTTCCGCTGGGCCGCCCTGTCCGGCGACCCGCGGGACATTGCCGCGACCGACGAGGCCGTGCTGCGGCTCTTCCCCGACAACGACCGGCTGCACCGCTGGATGCGCGGCGCCAAGGAGCGGATCGCGTTCCAGGGCTTACCCGCTCGGATCTGCTGGCTCGGTTATGGCGAGCGCGACCAGGCGGGGTTGGCGTTCAACGACCTCGTCGCCAGCGGCGCCGTGAGCGCGCCCATCGTCATCGGGCGTGACCACCTCGACTGTGGCTCGGTCGCCAGCCCCTATCGGGAGACCGAGTCGATGCTCGACGGGTCGGACGCCATCGCGGACTGGCCGCTGCTCAACGCGCTCACGGCGACCTCGTCGGGCGCGACGTGGGTGTCGATCCATCACGGCGGCGGTGTCGGCATCGGCCGGTCGATCCATGCCGGTCAGGTGTCCGTGGCCGACGGGACGGCCTTGGCGGCCGAGAAGCTCGCCCGAGTGCTGTCCAACGACCCCGGCATGGGCGTCATCCGCCACGTCGACGCCGGCTACGAGGCGGCGGACGCGGTGGCTGCGGCGCGCGGCATACGAATCCCCATGCGAGAGCAGTGAGATCATCGATGACCGAACAACGAGAGGTGGCGGCCGTGCGGCTCGTCGAATGTGTCCCCAACATCTCCGAAGGGCGTCGGCCCGAGGTCTATGAGGCGGTCGCCGCGGCGGCCGCGTCCGTGCCCGGCGTGAGCGTCCTGGACATCGACCCAGGCGCCGAGACCAACCGCACGGTCATCACCTTCGTCGGTGAGCCGGAGGCAGTGCTCGAGGGTGCCTTCGCGCTCCTTGTCGCTGCGCTCGAGCGGATCGACATGAGCGGACACTCCGGCGCGCACCCGCGGATGGGGGCCGTCGACGTGGTCCCGTTCGTGCCCGTGGCCGGCGTGACGATGCAGGAGTGCGCCGACCTGGCGCGTCGGCTCGGGGAGCGGGCCGGTCGGGAGCTCAACCTGCCGGTCTACCTCTACGAGCACGCGGCCGCCAGCCCGCAGCGGCGCAACCTTGCAGACGTCCGCTCGGGCGAATACGAAGGCCTGCCAACCAAGCTCGCCGACCCGGCATGGCAGCCCGACTTCGGGCCGACCGCCTTCCAGCCACGAGCCGGAGCCACCGCGATCGGCGCCAGGCCGTTCCTCGTGGCCTACAACGTCAACATCAACACGACCGACAAGCGTCTGGCCGCCCGGATCGCCGCCGACATCCGTGAGAAGGGCCGCAAGCGCCTCGACACCGCGGGCAAGCCCGTGCATGACGAGAGCGGTGCCGAGATCTGGGACCCGGGCCTGCTCCAAGGCATCAAGGCCGTCGGGTGGACCATCCCCGAATTCGGCTGCGCGCAGGTCTCGATCAACGTCACCGACCTGCAGGCCACGCCGCTGCACGTTGTCTTCGACACCTGCGTCGAGCGGGCCACCGTCCACGGGCTGCGGGTCACCGGGTCCGAGTTGGTCGGGATGGTGCCGCGCGATGTGCTGCTGGCGGCCGGTCGGCACTACCTCACCCGGATGGGCCGCTCGACGGGCGTCCCCGAGGCTTACCTCGTGCATGTCGCGTGCCGCACCCTGGGCCTGTCGGAGGTCAAAGCGTTCGACCCGGCGCAGCGGGTCATCGAATACCGTCTGGCCGAGCCGGGACCGCTCGCTGCGAGCACCCTGACCGCGTTCGCCGACGAGTTGTCCAGCGATTCACCGGCGCCGGGTGGCGGCTCGGTGGCCGCCCTTGCCGGGGCGCTGGCGGCTGGGCTCGCCGCGATGGTTGCCAATCTCGCCCACCCCAAGCGCGGTTTCGAGGACCGCCGCGAGGCCCTCGACCGCTTGGCCAGTGAGGGTCAGCAGCTCAAGGACCGGCTGCTTGCCGCCGTGGACGCCGACACCGCCGCCTTCGACGCCTACCTCGACGCTCTCCGTATGCCGTCCGGCTCACCCGAGCAGGCGGCCGCTCGTCGCGAGGCGCTCACCGTCGCGACCATCGGCACGATCGAGATCCCGATGGTCACCCTGGAGGCCGCGCCGCGGATCGCTCAGCTGTGCATCGAGGCAGCCCGCTCCGGTATGCCGTCCTCTCTCTCGGATGCCGGCACGGGAGCGGCCCTGGCCCTGGCCGCCGCCTCGGGGGCCTATCAGAACGTCTGCATCAACCTCCCCGGGTTGTCCGACGCGACGGCGCGCGAGCAGTTGCTCGCCCGGGCCGACGCTGCCTGGGAGCAGACCCAGGACCTGGTCCGCCAGGCCGGTGCGCTCACCGTTACTGCGCTTCGTGCAGCGGCCGGGCCGAGTGCCGATGGCTCTAGCCCAGAGTCCGCGGGGGCCGCCGGGTGACCCGATGACGAGCCTCCTCATCACCGACATCGGTGAGCTGGTCACCAACGACCCACAGTGGGCGTCGGCTGGGCAGTCGGCTGGCCAGTCCGCCGACGTCGCGCGGCTGGGCCTCGTCCGGAACGCCGCCCTCGTCGTCGAGGCTGGGCGGGTCGCCTGGATCGGCCCGGCTAGCCTTGCGCCGCAGGCGGATTCACAGCGGAGCGTGGCCGGGCGCGCGGTCATCCCCGGGTTCGTCGACTCGCACACCCACCTGGTCTTCGCCGGAGATCGCGCGGGCGAGTTCGCGGCGCGGATGGCGGGCACGGCATACGACGGGGGTGGGATCGCGACCACGGTGGCGGCGACCCGCGGCGCCTCCGACGAGGAGTTGCGGGCGCTCCTGACCGCCCGGATGGCCGAGCTGCGTCGCCAGGGCACGACGACGGTCGAGATCAAGAGCGGCTACGGCCTGTCGATGGACGACGAGCTGCGCCTGCTGCGGCTGGCAGCCGAGGTGACCCCGCACGTCACCTTCCTCGGGGCGCACGTCGTGCCGACCGAGTATGCCGCCGACCGCGCGGCATACGTCGACCTCGTCACCGGCCCGATGCTGGCGGCTGTCGTCGAGCAGGGGGCCGCGGCATACGTTGACGTGTTCTGCGAGCCCCGGTCGGCGCACGCGTTCACCGAGGAGGAGGCCCGGGCCATCCTGCTCGCCGGGCGGTCCGCGGGGCTGGGGCTGCGGGTGCACGGCAACCAGCTCGGGCCGGGTCCGGGCGTGCGGCTGGCCTGCGAGCTCGGCGCGGTGAGCGTCGACCACTGCACCTATCTCGATAGTGACGACGTGGCGGCGCTGGCCGAATCCGGCACTGTTGCAACGCTGCTGCCCGGTGTGGAGTTCTCGACGCGGCACCCCTACCCCGACGCGCGACGGCTGCTCGACGCCGGAGTGCAGGTCGCCTTGGCCACTGACTGCAACCCGGGGACCTGCTACACGTCATCGATGCCGTTCGTCATCGCGCTCGCCGTGCGGGAGCTGCGGATGACCCCCGCCGAGGCCCTGTATGCCGCGACCGCCGGCTCCGCGGCAACCCTTGGGTTACGCGGGCGGATCGCCGTCGGAGAGCCGGCCGACCTTGCTGTGCTCGACGCCCCGAGCCACGTCCACCTGGCCTATCGCCCCGGCGTGCCGCTCGCATCGGCTCTGCTCGGCTGACCTGCCCGTCGGGTGAGAGCAATCGACGTCCTGACGTCGATTGCTCTCACCTGAACCAACGACGGTGCCCCCGCCCGGACGAGTCCGGGCGGGGGCACCGTCGTGACCTAGACCAGACCTACTTGAGGTAGGCGAACAGCGCCGCGTGAGCGGCGTTGCCGACCTTGAGCGTGGCCTGGGAGTTGCCCAGCGCCGCGCCCTTGGCCGACGAGAAGGTGATCGTCACCGTCGCGCTACCACCGGCAGCCAACGTCACCGAGGATGCCGACACGGTGAACGTGCCCGCGCCCGGACCGTCGACCACTGCCAGCGGCACCGTCATCGACGAGCCAGACAGGTTGGTCAGCGTCACCGTCTCGGTGAGCGTCTGGCCGGCGGTGTTGGGCACCGCGCCGAACGAGACGCTGGGCCGGGTGAGCACCACCGTGGCGTTCACCGCGGCGTCGAGGTCCGCCAAGCCGTTGCCGACCTTCTGGACGTTGACATCGACAGTGGTGCCGTCGGTGTATTTGGTCAGCAGATCCTGCTTGGCCGTGTTGGCGATGGCCGAGCGCACCTGCCAGGCCTCCCACGCGGGGTGCGCGGCACGGACCACGGCCGCCATCCCCGCAAGGTGCGGGCTAGCCATCGAGGTCCCCTGGAAGAAGGCCCAGCAGCCCTCGATCTTGTTGGTGCAGAACGACATCGGGATCGAGGACAGGACGTTGACGCCGGGAGCCACGACATCGGGCTTGACCCGGAAGCTCACGTCGACCGGACCCTGGCTGGAGAAGCCCGCCATGATGTCGTTGTTGTCGGTCGTCTGGTATGCCGCGTCGGACCCGATGGTCACGAGCTGTCCGTCCAGCCCGAGCAGGGTGGTCTTGGTGGTCAATCCGGTCATCACGGCCGGCAGCTGCTGAGCCGCCGCCGGGAGGGCCGTGTCCAGCGCCATGGCGATCGGGTCGCCCGCGACGTTGTTGACGATGATGGCCGCCACCGCACCAGCGGTCTTGGCGTTGGCCACCTTGGTCCCGAAGGTGCACGTGCCACGGGAGACCAGGGCGATCGTCCCGCTGACGGTCGACGGCAAGGCGGTGCAGCCGTTCCCCAAGGTGCCGTCGGCGTTCTTCACCGCGGCCAAGGTGGCCGTGATCGGCGACGTGGGGACGAGGAACTCACCGGTCGCGGCATACACCGTCGTGCCCGCACCCGTGACGGGGAGGCCGACGAAGTGACCAACCGTGGAGGCGCCCGCGGTGAGCGCGCGCTCGGCCATGCCGGGCGAGCCGATGGTGAAGGTGCCGGGGCCCTCGTTACCCGCCGAGATCGCGACGACGACGCCAGCACGGTCGATGTTGTCGACCGCAACAGTCAGCAGGTCCTGTATGCCGTGTGACCCGCCACCGAGGGACATGTTGAGCACGTCCATCCCGTCGACGACCGCGGCCTCCATCGCGTTGAGAATGTCCTCGCTGCGAGCGTCGCCGTCGTCACCGGGGAAGACGTTGTAGCTGCCGAGCTGAGCACCCGGAGCAACTCCACTGGGGTCGTAAGGAATCGCGACGTTACCGATCTTGGCAGCCGTCGTCAGATCGCACGCCACCGTGCCGCCGACGTGGGTGCCGTGCTCGCCGATCGCCTCGGCGGTGTAGCCCTTGGACCCAGCCTTGTTGTTGAAGACCTTCGCGACGATCACCTTGTTGTTGGTGAAGCGCTTGTCACCCAGTTGGGTCGTCGCCGGGAAGCCAGCGTCCGCGAAACACGGATGGGTCACGTCAACTCCAGAGTCGATGATGCCGACCTTGACGCCATAACCGGCCCACGTCCTTGGGTCAGTCTCGACCGACGTGGCGCCAGCGGCGCCCCAGCCAGCCAGGCCGTCGATCCGAGCGAGATCCGGGTCGGCCGCGGTGGGGTGGTAGACACCCTGCAGCGACACCGAGGCCACGCCCGGGGCCCGGCGCAGCACGTCCAACGAGGTCCCGTTGAGCCGAACCGCGATGGCGTTGAGCGCAAAGTCGTATTCGCCAGTGACCTTGACCTTGGGAGCGTTGGCCCGCAGCCAGTTCTTGAGGTCGTTGCGCTGGGCCGCGAGGGCCGCCTTGACGCTCTTGGTCTTCTGACCGTCGAGCTTGACCCGGCCGTTGCCGTGGTCGACGTTCGTCGAGGTCGACAGTGGGTCGCCCGCGAGCTGAATGATGGCGCTTGCCGCGTCGACACCAGAGGTCGCCACTGAACCATCGGTGTTGGGGTCGATCGCCACTGCGCCGGTCGCGGCCTGAGCCGTCATCGCTGCGCTGCCGATCACGACCAGGGCCACGGCACCGCCAGCGGCCCGGCGCGTCCAACGACGCGCAGGTAGTGCTGCACTCACGAGGGAGTCCTCTCGTCCTTGAGATCCGAGCACAGGAGGTCCTACTGCCCGCAGCGGCACTGTGCGCCCCCCGAGGCACGCCCCCACCGCCTGGCGAATGTTAGCCCGAAGATGCTCCCGTCGGGGGCTCGCCAAGATCACAATTCTTCGGTCGCGAGGCTCGTGCACCTCAGCTGCGGTCCTGCGCTCCCCGGCCGGAGGCCATCCCACCGGCCGAGGGCGGACAATCGTGTCGTGCACATCGACCTGAACGCCGACCTCGGTGAGTCCTTCGGGGCCTGGCGGATGGGCGATGACCTGGCCCTGCTCGACATCGTCACGAGCGCCAACATCGCCTGCGGCTTCCACGCCGGAGACCCCCTGACGATGACCCGGACCGTCGCCGCGGCCCTGGCGCGCGGGGTCGTCGTCGGCGCGCACATCTCCTACCGCGACCTCGCCGGTTTCGGGCGCCGCTTCATCGACGCGAGCGAGGAAGAGGTCCGCGCAGAGGTCCTCGTCCAGGTCGCCGCCCTCGATGGGGTATGCCGTGCCGCCGGCGGCCGGGTCGCCTATGTCAAACCGCACGGCGCCCTCTACCACGCGGCCACCCACCATGAACCGCATGCGCGGGCAGTGGTCGCAGCGGTCGCGGCATACGACACCTCCTTGGCGATCCTCGGTATGCCGCGGGCGCGCGTCCTTGTCCTGGCGGCGGAGGCGGGGCTGCCGACGGCGACCGAGGCGTTCGCGGACCGGGGTTATCGGGGTGACGGGACGCTCGTGCCACGCGGCGAGCCGGGCGACCTCCTGC
This sequence comes from Candidatus Phosphoribacter baldrii, assembly GCA_016704565.1. Lineage (GTDB taxonomy): Bacteria > Actinomycetota > Actinomycetes > Actinomycetales > Dermatophilaceae > Phosphoribacter > Phosphoribacter baldrii. The sequence continues at coordinate 916,294 of JADIZV010000001.1, read as the reverse complement.
ATGACCCGGCCGAGATCGCGGCGCGCGTCGTCGGGCTGGTGGGCGAGGGCCGAGTGACGACGGTGGACGGCGGGGTGGTCGACGTTCGCGCCGACTCAGTGTGCGTCCACGGGGACACCCCCGGTGCGGTGGCCATCGCCCGGGCCGTCCGCGCCGGACTGGAGCAGGCCGGGGTGGCCGTTCGTGCCTTCCGGACCTGACGCCGACAGCGCCGCCGCTGCGACCCCCGAACCCGCGGTCGGTGGGCCGACTCACGGTGAACGGGCCGGGCCACGCCTCCTGCCCTGTGGCGAATCGGCCGTCCTCATCGAGGTGACGGACACCGCGGCGGCCATTGATCTGGCCCGCCGGATCGAGGTGTTGCGCTCGCATCCGGCATCGGCGCGTCCACTCGTCGAAGACATCGTCGCCGGGCAACGGACCGTTCTGGTCACGGCGCCCGGCGCTGCGGTGTTGTCGGACCTGCGTCGAGCCGTCACTGAATTAGTTTGGGCGCCAATGGTTTCCGGCGATTCGCGAGCGGCGTGGCCTGGCGAGCAGGCGCTGGTCGAGATCCCGGTCGGGTATGCCGGACCCGACCTCGACGTGGTCGCCGCCCACACGGGGCTGACCCGGGACGAGGTCGTCGCAGCTCACACCGGGACTGACTGGGTCGTCGGCTTCACCGGGTTCGCGCCCGGCTTCGGCTACCTCGTCGGCGGCGATCCGCGGCTCGTCGTGCCGCGCCGGGCCGAGCCACGCCCTCGGGTCGCGGCGGGGTCGGTGGCACTCGCCGGGCCCTACAGCGGGATCTACCCGACCGAGTCCCCCGGCGGCTGGCAGATCATCGGGCACACCGGCGCGGTCCTGTGGGACCTGCACCGCGACCCTCCTGCGCTGCTGCGCCCAGGGCTGCGAGTGCGGTTCGTCGATGCCGGAGGACCGTCGTGATCCGCGGCCTGGAGGTCCTGGCGACTGGTCCCCTCACCGTCGTCCAGGACCTCGGTCGCCCGGGGTATGCCGCTGTCGGAGTGGGGCGTTCGGGGGCAGCCGACCGGGCGGCATACCGGCTGGCTGGGCGCCTGCTCGGGGAGCCGGAGGGGCGCGCCGCCCTGGAAGTCACCCTCGGCGGACTGGTGCTGCGCGCCCACGGGTCGTTCACCGTCGTCGTCACGGGAGCTGCCGCGCCTGCCGCCATCGACGGGCGTCCGGTCGGGCACGCTGCGCCCGTGCACCTTCCCGACGGGTCGGTCCTGGCGCTCGGTATGCCGCCCACCGGCCTGCGCAGCTACCTCGCCGTTCGCGGGGGGATCGACGTGGAGCCGGTGCTGGGGTCGAAGTCGACCGACACGCTCTCAGGGATCGGCCCGGGCGTCGTGATGGCCGGGCAGGTCCTGCCGATCGGTGAGCCGGGGCCCGATGGGCCGACCCTCGACGTGGCTCCGGTTGCGGCCCCTGGCGGTGGGGTCATCGAGCTCGGGCTGTTGCCGGGACCGCGGCTCGACTGGCTCGCCGAGCCGTCCGCCCTGACCGCCGCGACATGGACCGTGTCGGAGCGCAGCGATCGGGTCGGGATGCGCCTGCATGGGCAGGGTCGAACCGGGCCGGGTCACCCCGGGCCAGGCCCCGTAGGGCCAGGCCTCGCGCGCGCGGGCTCTCGGGTCCAGGTCGAGTTGCCGAGTGAGGGCGTCGTGCTCGGCGGGGTCCAGGTGCCGACCGATGGGTTCCCGATCGTCTTTCTCGCCGACCATCCGGTCACCGGGGGCTATCCGGTCGTCGCCGTCGTCCGAGACCGGGACATTGACCGGGCGGCCCAGTGCCGACCGGGCCAGCAGGTCCGGTTCCGCTGGGTCGTGACTGCCCAAAGGTCGATGACCTTCGGCCAGCTCGATGGAATTTCGTCGAGTCAACCGTAGGTCGATGACCTTTCGGGTGGCCGGGGTCAGGTTCGGTGGGGGACGGGGCTGGTTCGGTGGGGGACGGGGCTGGTTCGGTGGGGGACGGGGCTGGTTCGGTGGGGGACGGGGCTGGTTCGGTGGGGGACGGGGCGGCTGCGGTGGGGGCGGCATACGATCCAGGGGTGGTGGCGCTCCCGCTGTTCCCGCTGGGCACGGTCCTGTTGCCGGGCGGTGACTTGCCGCTGACGTTGTTCGAGCCCCGCTATCTGGAGCTGTTGCGACGGCTGCTCGACCAGCCGGCCGCCGACCGCGTCTTCGGCGTGATCGCGCTGCGCCGCGGAAACGAAGTCGGCCCCAACGCGGCCCTCGACCTGCACGACATCGGCTGCGCGGCGCGCATCACCCACGTCGAGCGGGCCTTCCCGGCCAGCCGCGGCATCGCCATCGAGACCGTCGGGACCCGCCGTTTCCGGCTCCACCGGCTCGACGCCGACGCAGGGACACCGTTCCACACCGGCGAGGTCGAGTGGCTCGACGAACCGGAAGGGGAGGATCCGCTGCGGTGGGCCGAACGCGTGCGGCGAGATGTGACGGCATACCGAAGCCGCCTGCGCGTCCGGCCCCTCACCGTGCCGGACGAGCCGTTGCCCCTCTCGTATGCCGCCGCCGACGCGATCGTCCTGGCCGCTGACGAGCGTCAGCAGGTGCTCGCGGCGAACACCGTGACCGCGCGCCTGCGGTTGGTCGCCGGGCTGGTCCGACGCGAGCTCACCCTGCTCGACCACCTCCCGTCGCTCCCCGACACGACCCAGCATCGGACCCCCAGCCCCAATTGACCGGGGCGGCCCGAGCAACAAACCAGCAGAGCCGAATTCCGGCATTCCGTCCCGCGGACGCCGCGGGTGTGCTCAACTAAAGGCCACGACGCGCCCGCGTCGACCAGGCTCGACTTCCGACTCTCCCCCGAGGAAGTGCCATGGCGTTGTGGGACGAGCTGCCCGCTGGGCTGCGCGACTCTGGTGAACTCGACGGATTGCGCCCGCTGCTGGATGGCCTGACCGCCACCGGGCCGGTGGAGACGACGGAGTCGGACGGCACCTGGTCGACCTACACGGCGACCGAGGACCTCACCGGCCCCCTTGCCCTCGACCCGCGCACGGGCGGGTTCAGCACGTCGAGCGGGTCGTCGGGGACGCCCATCGAGTTCCCTGACCCTCACGTCACGGTCGAGCTCGGCTTGCACCTCACCGGTCCGGGCGGCACCCAGGACGGCGGGTGGCGGGTCATCCTCCATGCGCCCTCCTTGCGAATCCGTATGCCGTTCCTGCGCGGAGCGATGCTCGACACGTTCGGGCACTTGCGCTTCGACCCGGCGAACCCGGTCGTCGGCTTCACCCTGCCTGCCCTGCGAGTGCGGGTGCAGCAACTGTCCGGCGGGTCGGTCGGGGTCGACCTGTTGTCGGCGGCCACGGCCGGTCCGGGGGTCGACCAGATCTACGAGTTCATCCGGATGGAGCCGCCCTACGCGCTGGTCGGGCCGTCTGACACCGTCGGATTCGCTTTCCGCACAGCGGTATTGGATCTGTCGGGGACGGCCGGACCAAGCGGTGTCCCCGCCGGGGCCAGGGCGATGCCGGCGAACTGGCAGGGCTTCTACCTCCCCGACGCCCGACTGTTCGTCGCCCCTGAGGGCCTGGACGGCCTGTCGGTCATGGCCGGCGTCGAGAACCTCTGGATCGGCTTCGGCGTCCACGAAGGCGTCACCGGGCTGTTCGAGGCCGAGGTGGTCAACCGCGGCCACGCTCCTTCGATCGTCGTCCGCTTCATCACCGACGCCGGGCGCCAGATCGGGTTCACCGGAGACTCCGCGTCGCTGCCGGAGACGACGACGGTGTATGCCGAGTCGTCCGGCGGTCTGGGCGCCTACGACGTGGCGATCACCGTCAACGGCGTGCGCACCGACGACGACCGCGCGACTGTCACGACACCGGCGACCGGGTCGATCTCCGTCGTCGTCGAGCTCACCGCCGTCGGCGGCGGACCGGTCGTCACCAGCCGCACCATCACGGTGAGCCGCGCCGCCACCCCGGTCACGCCGGGGGCGAGTGGCACCCCGGTGCGGGTGCGGACGACCTCCAGCCAGACGGCATACCTCGTGCTCGTCGAGCCGAGCACCCCGACGAGCGCGCGGGTGCGCCTGTCCACCGGTGCCGCGGCGACGTGGACCTGGACGGGCGGCACCCACACCGGCACCGAGGCCGAGGTGCCCGTCGCGCAGGGCGCGACCGTCGCCGTCACCGCAGTGACGACGGCCGGACAGGTGCAGACCCTCGACGCCTATTACCTCTTCGACCGCCCCAAGGTCGCCGACGGCGATGCGTATGCCGTCAACCCCGCCAACACGCACATCGGCCCGGCCACCGACCGGACCCATCACTCGGCCACCGCGCTGTTCATCGACCACGCCCGGGCCCGACTGCCGATCATCGGCGCGGGGACCCAGCTGACGGTGAGCGGTTATGCGTCCTACGAGGGCGATTCGAGCACTGCGCAGGAGGAACGCAACCGCGCGCTGTCCGCTCGGCGGCGCGACGGGATGATCGCCGCCTTGCGCTCGGTGGGCTACACCAACGTTGTCGCCGGCAGCGCCGACGGGACGGCCGCCGCGCGCGCAGGGACCTCGATCGATGGGCAGCCCGCTCCGGCAGCCGGGTCCGGATCCTGGTGGCGGGCACGGGCTGTGAGCGCCGACCCACCGGCCTCGATCACGGTGACCGGCGAGCTGAGCCGCCCAGCCCCGCCCACCCCGGTGACGACCGACCCGACGCCGACCCGCGCCGCACCACCGGACTGCTTCCACAAGATCGGGGTCCGGGTCGAGCTGGTGCGCAGCACCTTCGTCCGGTGCGAGATCTACGGCGAGTTCGACATCGAGACCGCCACCGAGGCGTCACTGCGTCGCCGCGGACAACCGGCTCTGCGCAACGGGCCACGCAACCCGGCCGACGGGATCTGCACGTTCCTCGTCCGGCTGCGCATCGCGGAGGACCAGGGCGCGTGGGAGGTCAGCGGCGAGTTCCGGGCCAAGGAGGGCGACCTCGACGGTCTGGCCGAGATGAAGGACAGCAACGCCAACCAGGTCGCGCTGGACGTCCTCGGGGCGCTGTCCATCCTCGCGCCGCTCACCGCGAGCGCGACCGAGCTGTCTCCGGCGGCCGGGGCGGTCGTGGCCCTCGGGTCGGTGGCACTCGGGGCATCGGACCTGTTGCACACCCACCGGTTGACGCTGCGCGGTGCCGAGATCATCGTGTCCCAGGGCATCCTCGGCTCGGACGGCATCACGACCGTCTCCCAGCGCGGCACCCAGGTCACCGTCCTCGTTGACATCGAGGCGGCCTTCTCCTTCGACCTCACCCTCGTGCGGGTCGACCCGGCGCATCCGATCGTCACGCGTTACAAGGCGATCGGCCTGCGGTCGTCGTGGGACACCGCCCCGGCGAGCGGCGGCGGCGTCGACTACATCCCGCTCCCGGTGTTCTTCCCCGACCGGGGATACACCTTGGACATCCCTGCGGGCAGCCTCACCGCCAGTCCTCCGCTGGACAACATCTTGCGGATCCTCGGCGTGCGGGTCAGCCGCGACAACCCGACCTACCTTGAGGTCGAGGTCGGGATGGGGCTGGACCTCGGCGTCATCACCATCGAGACCGTCCGGGTCCGGGCCCGGGTCGACGGCCCGCCGCTGGACCTGCAGCTGACCAAGTTCGGCGCCAGCGTCGACATCCCCAACGTCCTCACCGGGCGCGGCTACCTGTCGTTCGAGACTGGGGGCTTCTCCGGGTCGTTCGACCTGCAGCTCATCCCGCTCAAGCTTCGCGCCAGCGCGAGTCTGGCCGGTCCGTCAGGCCGGCGGGGTCACCGGCGTGCTGCTCGGCGTCGAGGTCGAGTTCCCCGTGCCGCTCGTGCTCGGCAGTTCGGGGCTGGGCCTGTTTGGGATCCTCGCCGGGGTCGGGATCAACCACGGCCGCGTTGAGGACGCCAGTGCTCCCGTGCCGGCGCTCAAATGGTTGCAGGACCAGTTCGCCCGGCCCGGCGGCGTCATGGACCCGGCCGGCTGGTCGCTGCAGCCCGGGCACTACGCCTTCGCGGCGGGTGTGCTGCTCGGGACGCTTGAGGGCGGCTACATCGTCCACCTCAAGGGCATCGTCCTCATCGAGGTCCCCGGCCCCAGGCTGCTGTTCGTCCTCAAGGCCGACCTCATCAAGGCCCCGCCGGCTCTGAAGTCCAACCAGAGCGCGACCTTCCTTGCGGTCCTGGACCTGGACTTCGGGCGCGGGACGATCACCATCGGGGTGGTCGCGGCATACGAGATCGAGTCGATCCTCACCGTGCGGGTGCCGGTGACCGCGTTCTTCTCCACCCAGCAGGTGCAGAACTGGTTCGTCGACCTGGGGACCTACACCGACCGGGTCACCGTCTCGGTGCTCGACGTCATCACCGGCAGCGGCTATCTCATGATCCACGGCAACGGGGTGGCCATCCCAGGGCTGCCGGCCGTGTCCAGCGGCCTGGGGATCGCAACCGGCTTCCACATCTCGGCCGTCCTCATGGGCAGCAAGTCGATCGGGCTCTACCTTGAGGTGGCGGCCGGCTTCGACGCCATCGTCGGCTTCGACCCGTTCTTCATCGCCGGGAAGATCTACGCCCGGGGCGAGCTGCGGTTGTTCATCATCTCGATCGGGGCCTCGGCCGAGCTCACTGTCATGGTGGGCAAGCGCGTGGTGGGCGGCGTCGTCCAGGACCAGCCCTATGTCTATGGCGAGGTCTGTGGCTCGATCGACCTGTTCTTCTTCGAGATCAAGGGCTGCGTCTCGTTGACCATCGGCTCGGTGCCGGACGACGACCCGGCCGCCAAGCCGCTCGTTGCCGGGGTCAGCCTGGTGTCGCGCAGCCCCGCCCTCGTCGAAGGCTCGGGCACCGGACGGGCCATCGACGGCAAGCTCGGCGACGCCCGCGACACCGGTGGCGCGGCCGCCCCGCTGCTTCGGGTCCCGCTTGATGCAATCCCCGTCATCACCTTCGACGCGGCACCCACCGTCGCACCGAACGCGGTCATGGGCGCCGACGCTCTCGGCCAGACTGGGGCGGGCGCCAACCCGTGGACCCGGATCGGCGAGCGTTGGTGGCGCTATGAGGTGCTGAGCGTCACCCTCTCGGGGGCACTCATCCCGGCCACCGGCGGCAAGACACCCAGCTCATGGTGGACCGGGCGCCCGCCGGGCCAGCCGGTGCCGACGACGGCCCTCGCGCTGCTCAACTGGCTGCCGACTCCGTTCTCTCGGGCCATCCCCTACGGCGAGGAGCTCATCCGTTCGGTGCACGAGCGGTGGGGCACCGTCTGTCACCCGGCCGCGCCGTCGGCGCCACTCTTGTGGACTTTCGCCGACTCGCCCTGGGGGCCGAGCATCCCCGGGTGGGTGCTGGACGGCATACCGTGGCCCGACCCGCCGGACACCGTGCGGTCCGAGCCGGCGCAGGGTCAGCTGGAGGTCACCGAACCCTGGCGGGTCGCGAAGCACCCCGAGGTCGACCTGCTGCAAGGCACCGACCCGGCGCGGGTCGTCGGCGACCACGTCCCGTGCTCCAAGCGCGACCTGGACTCCCCGACCCGGTCAGCCCTGCGTCGGATGACGACGAGCTTGGCCAAGGACCTCACGTCCGGCCCGAGCGCTGCCGGATCGGCCTTCGGCGAGGCGGCATACCAGCAAGCCGTGGTGGCGATGACCGCAGGCGTCTCGCTCAGCGACCTCGCCGGCCACCACGTGAGCACGGCATGGTCACCTGAGACGACGCAGTCACAGTGTCGCGGTGCGATCCTGCGCTCGCCGGTCGACGATCTCCCCGCGCCCGCCCCAAGGGGAGACCAGACCGACCAGGAACTGGTCAAGAAGGCTTGGGAAGCAGCGGGATTCACGCCCGACAAACTGCGCGACGCGGTGCGGCTCACACCGTCGGAGCCCGCGCTGGAGCTGTCGGTGCTCATGGTGGTGCCCGAGCGGGCCTTGGAACGCGGGATCATCCTGCGCGTCGAGACCCCGGACGGTGACGTCATCACGGAGCACCCACTCACCGGAACCGACCGGGTGACCACGACCAACCCCATCCCCAGCCAGCTCACCGACCCGAACGGGCCGTGGCTGGACCCCGTGCTGCGCGCCGCCCGGATCGCCGCACTCATCTCCTCGGGCGGGCGCGGGTATGCCGTGGTGTGGGTGCCGCTGCGCAAGCTCGACAAGGAGATCGGCTCGGTCGTCATTGGCTGGCGCGACGACGGCCAGGGCGCCTTCGGCAAGGGTCTGCTGCCGTTCTACATCGTCGCGGTCACCGGCGTGCTGGCCAGCGAAGCCTGGCGCGAGTCGTGGGACACCACGACCATCGAGGAGGACCGAGACGCCCTGCAGTCGGCCCTCACCCAGGACCCGGACGACCGTGCCCTGTTGAGCCCCGGCACGACCTACACGGTGTCGGTGACCTGGCGCGCCGCGTCGGTCAAGCAGGACACCCAACCGCCAGCGAGCACCACTCCCACCTGGCAGCCGAACCAGACCCAGTCTTATGAGTTCGGCACCGAGCCCGCGAGCGCGTCGCCAACCGACCTGGGACCGTGGGTGCTGGCCAGCGCCCCCGGCATGGGCGACGTCGGTGTCTTCTGCACCGAACCCGTGCGGATCGCCCTGGCGCACCAGCAGGTGACCGACCTGTTCGCGGCATACGGGAAGGAACTGCGGGTCGTCGTGCGGTCGGCGTCGGGCAAGCATCCCGAGCCTCCCGGCGGCGGCGCGCCCGGCGCACCCGTGACCATCCCCGTTGGGCCGAGCGCCTTGCTGAGCAAGGGACTCGCCATCAAGACCCCGTGGTCGGAGGCCATTGCCACCATGCTCGACGAACTCGACCTGCCGTGCATCGACACGTCGGGCAGCTCCGACCACACGGTGACGGTGACCCTGCCCTACACGTTCGAGCCGCTGACCGACTACCTCATCGACGTCCACGCGGTCCCGACCGGGGCGCCGGCCTCGGCCACCGGTTTGGTCCACCGCGTGCCGTTCACGACGTCGCGGTTCGACTCGCTCGATCATCTGGTCAGTTACATCGCACCGGCCTCGGTGCGGGCCCGGCTGATCCCGACCCCTGCTGCCCTCACCGCCCTCCCCGGCCAGCCGACCGGCGACCAGGTGGACGCGGCATACCAGGGCGCGGGACTCGGTGTCCCGACGACCCCGGCGTTCCCCGCGGTCGAGGTGCTCTGGTCCGGTGATGCGGTCCCGCAACCGATCGCCATCGTCGTCGAGAGCAGCGAACCGCTCTGGCGCTCGCGGGTCATGCCCACGCAGGTCACCGGTCCGGTCGACGCGGCCGATCCGCTACACCACTGGTGGGCCGGGGTGGCCGGTGACTGGTTGTCGTTGGCGACGAGCACGGCGCCGGTCGCCGCGGGTGACCTGCCCCGCGCCACGGTCAACCGGATCATCGCCTGCCCAGGGCGCACCAGGGCGGTCGTCCTGCTCGCTCCCGGGGCTCGCGGCACCGAGGCTCGCTTGGATCTCGTGCTCGCGGCCGACCCCCTCGCGGCAGTCGCCGAACGACGACGGACCGTCGTGCGAGTGTCGCTCCAGCGCGCGCCGTGGGAGGTGGAGGACTGATGGCCAGGGTGAGCGCCTCGCTGCTGTTCCGTGCAGAGGCAACTCGGTTGCCGTGGGCCCAGATCGGCTATCGGGCCCTTCGCACCGATCAGCACGTCGACGTCAAGTGGGCCGATGAGATGAAGCGGCGGACGGCCGGACGGGACCAGGACGTCCACGTCTGGTGGGCGTGCGCCGCAGCACTCGGCGTGCCGCGGGGCCCCTTCACCGTGTGGGTGGGCAACCCGTCGACGAAGCGGGTGAAGGAAGTCCCGGTCACGACGGTGCCGCACGCGGCCGGGCTCGCAATGACCTGGGGAGGGGCCGAAGCGGCCCACATCATGGTCGAGTGCGACCCGATCGACCCGACCGCGTCGGTGGCCGTGTTCGCCCACCGGACGGCCGCGTCGATGGACGACGTCGTCGCGGCGGACGTCCGCCCGGCGCCTGGCGCCAACCGGATTCAGCTGTTCATCAAGTGTTCTGGGGCCACGTCGGTCGTCCTCGTCAACGGCGACAACGCTGTCGTCCGAATCCGGACCCTTGCCGACGTCGTCAACGACGACACCTGGGAGCGGCTCGAGCTTGTCGGGTTGCCGTGCGAACAGCCGTGGGGCGCAACGGCATACGACTCCTCCGACCAGGGACTCGTCTCCGCGCCGATGCCGCCTGTCGACGCCGCGGTCGAGCGGCTCCGCAGGGGTATGCCGCCCATCGGCTGGGCACCGATCACCCAGACCGGCCGGACCGCTCCGCCATGGGTCGACGCCGACCCGGGCATGGTCGTCAAGGAGGTCGCGACCACCCTGCTGCCGGAGCTGGAGAAGCTCTACGACGGCGGAATGCCCGAGCGGCTGCAATACACGCTGTCGGAGAGCCGGAAGGTCCCCGGTCCCACGCAGGACGGGCGCACCTCAGCCTTGGAGAGCTCGGCAGAGATCCGCCCGTGGTCGATGCTCACCCTGCCGGCGCAGACCGACCCGCTGCTCAACCTCGCCACCGGGTTCGGCTCCACCTATACCCGGGAAGGCGACCCCGATCGCGTCCCGGTCGGTGGCCGCGACTTCCTCGTCACGGCCGACTACGAGCGCACCCCCGCGCCGTTGCCGGACAAGGTGACGGTGGCGGCATACGCGCCGCAGGTCGGGCCGCACGAGATCACGCCGCCGGCCGCGGCCCTCACCGCCGAGCGCAGCGGCTTGGTCCCACCCAACCCGGCTGACACGCCGTGGCGTGAAAGCATCCGAGTCTCGTGGGCGCGGCTGCCGAACACGGCCGCCATGGGGCGGGTAGGCGCAGGCACGCTGGCGCGCTACGACGTCGCGGACACCCAAGCCACCAGCCTTGCCCCGGAACGCGACGCCGGTGGCATCCGCCCACTCACCCTCAGCCCGGACGGCCTGGCCGGGACGCCCGGCGCGGGACGGGTCGCCTTCGTCGACGGCGCCGCGGACATCCCCATCCTCAGCGGCGGCCGTCAGGTCGGGTATGCCGTCTCCCTCGTCGACATCCACGGCCTCTGGTCCGCGTGGCGCGACGTCGCCTACACCGGAACCGAGCCGGGGCCGCTGCCCCCTCGCCTCATCTCGCTGGACCTGACGTCCCGGTATGCCGGGAGCCCCGCCTGCCCGGCGACCCTCACCCTGGAGACGGCGCTGGACTGGACCGAACGGCGGCCGACGGCGCTGCAGGTCGTCGCGCTGTTCTTCCCCATGGCCTCCGCCAGCTCGGCGCCTCCGGCTGGGCTGGGCCCCGGCCTCCCCACGCCGACCGGGTGCTTCCGGCGCGACCTCGGGATGACGTTCGCCGGAGATGTGCCGTCCGGCGTCGGAGCCACGGTGGTGTCTCTGGCTCCGGACGGATCGACGCCGATGGCACCCGGCCCGGGCCAGGGCGACGGCGGGCGACGTTATCGCCTCGTCAGTGACCTGCCCACCCTCGACTTCACCTCCACCCAACGGTGGGGTGTCCAGGTGTGGCTGCGCAGCACCCTCGCCGTGGGAGCCAGCCCCACGGCATACACCCCGGATGCGGCCCATCCCGCGGTGACGACGGCCGCGAGCCCGGTGCCGATCGTGCCGTTGCCGCCGCCCGCCCCGCCGGGCGTCCCGATGGGCAGCACGCCTGACGCCCAAGGGAGTTCGCACGTGCGGGTGCGCTGGTCGCTGCCGGCCGGTGGCGCCGGGGTGCGCAGCTGCATCGTCTGGGAGTGCTCCGAAACGGCCCTGCGACAGCACGCCGGGCTGCCCGCACGGGCGCCCGAGACCGACTCTCCGGGAGTGCGGTTGGCGGCGCTGTGGGCGGCATACGACGGGCTCACCCCGACCAAGCAGCGGGCGGCGTTCCGACGCCTGCTCACCCTGCCTGGGGCTGCGCGGGATGCCGATATCACCCTCCCCAAGGGCTCGACCGACATTCACCTGTTCACCGTGACAACCCAGTCCGAGACAGGGATCGAGTCGCCCTGGCCCGGCCCGGCCGCGACCGGTCACATCCACCTGCAGGCGGCCACCGCCCCCCGGCTGCGTCGGCCCACCCCGCCGCTGGCTCGGGTCAGCGTCGCCACGGACGGGACCGTCACCGCACGGCTCTTCTCGGCCAGCCGGGTGCCGGTGGCCCGGTTCTTGCTCTATGCCACCCGCTCGGAGAGCGCGGCCCGCGACCACGAGAGCATGGGCCCCCCGATGGCCGACATCCCGGTGGTGCTCCCGGCCGGCGGACCCGATCCGGTCACCGGGGCGCCGGTCTATGAGGCGACCTGGACCGGCACCTTGCCCGCCTCGTGGGACCCGTGGCTGGTGCGAGTGGTGGCCAAACCCGTCGACACCGTGCCGGTCCAAGCGGTCCGCGGTCAGCCGTCGGCCGCCTCCGAGGTGGTCTCGGTGCTCGTCCCGCCGACCGGCGGGCCAGACCTGGACCCCCTCGTCGGTGCTCGCTGGGGCGCAGACAACCGCGGCATCGTCGTCACCTCGGCAACCTCCGGGGTGGCCCGGGTGACCGCCTCCGGCGTGTTCCGCCTCGGCGGCGTCGCCGACGGGACCACCCTCGCGCTCACGGACCTGCCTGCCCTGCCGGAGACGCCCGGCACGACCGCCCCAGCCGGTGCGACCGCAGCGCCCGTGCTGGAGCGCGGCCCTCGCGTCGCCCATCGGACGCCGCTGCGGGTCTGGCTGCGCACCGCCGACGCCACCGCCCCAGCGACGGTCACGCTTCGCCTGCTCGACCCCCTGGGTCGGGCCGTCGAGCGGACGGTGACGGTGCCCGGGTTCGTGCCGACACCGGCATACAGTCTGACGGTGGTCCGCACGTCGACCACCCCGACGGGCGTGCTGTTGGCTGTCGGCTGTGACGCGCCGACGGGTGCGGCGGCCGGGATCGTCCTTGCGGTGCAAGGGATTTCGCGCCGCTTTGACCCGCTACCGTGGCCGAGGCCGCGACCACGCCCGAGCAAGGTGACCGGCCAGTTCCCGCTGGCGACGATCGCGACCGGGAAACTCACCTTCCCCGCGGACGGCCGAGTCCACGTCGTCCGTCCGCTGCGGGCCCCCTTGTGGCCGAGGGAGGCGAGGTATGCCGTGTTCGTCCCCTTGGTCTCGCCGGTCGAGGTCACCCTCGCGCTGCTGGGCCCGGGCGGTGAGCAACTGGTCACGGTGACGACGGCGCTCTGAGCGCAGGTGGCGGCACCTGAGCCGCCCATGAGATCGGGGTGCCGTCGTGGCCGGGCCACCTGACAGGATGTCCGCTATGACGCACCCGACGAAGGCGCCGGCGCTCCTGCTCTCCCCGCGGATCGGCGGCGGCCAGGCGTTCGAGACCGTCGCACGGCTGTGTCTGGAGCACGCTGACGCCAACGAGCCGCTCGTGGACGTGCACGGGGATCATGAGGCGGTTCACCAGTTCCGGGTGGCCTATCGGCGGTTGCGATCGCTGTTCTCGCTGGCCCGCGAAGTGAGCCAGACCGATCCGGAGGCGGCGCGGATCAAGGCCAACCTCCGTGAACTCACCGTGGCGTTTGGCCCGGCCCGAGACCTCGACGTGTTCCGCGAGGGGCATCCCGACCTCAGCGAGGCCAACGCTCGGCGGCTGGAGAAGGCGCGGGTCACGGCATACGCAGACGCCCTGGACTTCCTGCACTCGGCGACATGGCAGCAGACCCGCACCGACTTGGACGCGTGGCTGAGCGAGGGGACCTACCGCGACCTGCTCGGCACCGGCACATGGAGCGGCCGGGTGTGGACCGCTGGGGCGTTGGAGCGGCGGCGCAAGCGGATCCGCACCATGGGCCGCAAACTGGCCAAGCTCTCCGACCACGAGCGACACCTGGTCCGGATCGAGGCCAAGAAGGTGCGTTACGGGTGTCAGTTCTTCGGCTCGATGTGGCCGGCGAACGCAGCCGAGGTGACGGTGATGGAGAAGCAGCTGGGAGCACTCCAGGACCGCCTCGGTGCGCTCAACGACCTGGCCACCTGGAGCCGACTGGTCAAGCTCGCCCGCCTCAAGGGCATGGAACCACCGTCCGTCGATGTGCCCGCCGAGCTGGCCGCCGCCCAGGAGACGGCCGACCGGATCGCGGCGCTTCCGGCGTTCTGGGAGTCAACGCTGCAGCGCTGAGTGCACGCGTCGTCACGAGAGGGGCCTGAGCGCTCGCGGCGTGGCATGAAGGGGAAAGGCCCTGGATGGGCCGATGGCCGGACCTCTGACACCAGGAGAGGTCCGGCCATCGTTCGCGCTTGCGGTCCCGCATCGGCCCAGCATGCGCGGTGTATGTCTTTCGGAGCGCCGCCTAGGCAGGTTCCGATCAACGTCACTGCTTCCCAACAGTGAAGCGAGTCTGCGGCGTCACGACCAAACGGACAAGACTCTCAAAGTGCCGAATTGATGCCGTGTGAACAGTCCCCCTTGTGAACGTGCGTGCCGCGTGTCACGATCACCTTGGGTGTGAACGTTCACGGAAAGGCTGTGAAAACGCGGTGGTGGCAGACGTCGGCGCGAACCGTTTTCCCGGGGAGTTGCGGGTCGCCCTGCACGCTAGCGGGCTGACGCTGGAGGCTATCCAGCGACGCCTGGCCGACCGCGGCTTCTCGATCGGGCGAAGCACACTCAGCTATTGGCAGAACGGTCGCCGCTTGCCTACCGAGGCCAAGTCGTTGCTGGCCGTGGCCGCGCTCGAAGACATCCTCAAAGTGCCCGCTGGCCGGTTCACCGAGGCTCTGCACAACCCTGGCTCGCAACCCGCCAGATCCGACCTCGACATGGCCGCGTCGGCCGCCCGCATCGACGCCCTCATGGAAGGGGTCGGCTGTCCGGACGGCTTGTCGACGATGGAACAGATCAACACCGTCGCGATCGCCGAATACGGCCCCGGCGGGGGCCTGCGCATCGTCCGGAACCTCGACACCTTCCGGGCGCTGGTCGACACCGATCGATACCCGCTCATCTACGGCGGCGAGCCCGGGGGTGACCCGGCCCTCATCCGTCATGAAGCGATCAGCGGCGGTCGGATCGGACGCGTCCGCCGGGACGCCGAGGCCAATCTCGTTGTCAGCGAGTTCATCTTCGACCGAGTCATCCGTCGCGGTGACTTCCACTTCTTCCACTCTTTCAGCTACGACGACAACGACCAGGAGAGCCTGCTGCTCTACGCGCTGCTCACCGCGCCCCGAACCATGATGATCCTCGACCTGGGCTTCCACCCCGACCGCCTTCCCGTGCGGATCGAGGAGTTCGAGCGTGCGGTCGACAACGGGCCGGACCTGTTAGTCCGCGAGCGCACCCTCTCGCCGGACCGGCGGGTCACCTTCGTGCGCGAACGGACCCGCCGCGGCGTCGCCGGCCTGCGGTGGGAATACGCCTAGGACCGCACCCGGTATGCCGCCCGCCTCGGTGACCACCCGGCATACCCGGTGCGCGTGGTGGGGGAAGCCAGCGGCGGGTCAGTCGGTGCTGAAACTGGGCAGGCCGGCGATGCACCTCACCTTGACCTCAATGTGGTCGCCATGCCCGTCGGGCGGCTCGAAGGTGACTTCCAGCCTGGCATCGTCCGTCGAGACGTGGAACCCCCACCCTTCCGCGGGGACGACGCGCGCTTTGGGTATGCCGCCCTCGCAGTAGGCCCACAGCTGACCACCCGCCGTGCTGAAGGGCTTGACTGCCGACTGAACGGGGGGCGGCGAGCTGGCCGCGTGCGAGCTGGAGGTCGATGGCCGCGTGACGCGCCCGGACGTCGAGGTGCGTGGCGCGGATGTCGGGGGCGCCGTTGACGGCTGCGTCGGCAGCGGCGCCGTGTCGGACTGCGTCGGCAGCGGCTCCGTTTCGGACTGCGTCGGGCGAATCACCGCGGGGGCCCCGGTCGATGAGGTCGCGGCGAGCGGCGGCGGAGCACCCAAGAGGGACGCCTGGGCCCCGGCCCGGGCGATGGCCGCCCACGACACCGAAGCCGTTGCTCCGACGAGCAGCAGCCAGATCAGGGCATACCGGATGGTTCGGACGCGCATCTCGGTCACCCCTTCCTCCCTGGGCTACAGGTAGCGTAGCCCTCATGGTCCGGGTGCTTGTCGTCGAAGATGACCCCGGAATCCGCGCCGCGCTGCTGCGGAGCCTCACCAGCGCGGGTCATGCGGTGAGCAGCCAGCCCACGGGAATGGCGGGTCTGACGGAGGCAGTGGACGAGCGACCCGACGTCGTGGTCCTCGATCTGGGCCTGCCGGACGTCGACGGGCTGACCGTCCTGTCGATGCTGCGGGCCGTCAGCCAGGTGCCCGTCGTCGTCGCGACCGCCCGAGACGACGAACGAGAGATCGTCAAGGCTCTTGATCTGGGTGCCGATGACTACCTCGTCAAGCCCTTCGGTGGCGACCAGCTCGAGGCACGCATCCGGGCGGTGTTGCGCCGAGCCGGACATGACGCCCCGCCCGCACCGATCGTCGTCGGGGGCCTGGTCGTGACGCCGACCAGTCGCGAGGTGACCTTGGACGGAATACCGATCGAGTTGTCCCGCAAGGAGTTTGACCTCTTGCATCTGCTCGCCCAACGGGTCGGCGAGGTCGTCACCAAACGCGAGATCCTCACCGAGGTGTGGCGTCAGGCCTACGGGGGCGGCGACCGGACGGTCGACGTGCACCTGTCGTGGTTGCGGCGCAAACTCGGCGAGACCGCTGCCGATCCGGTCTATCTGCATAGCGTTCGGGGGGTCGGGGTGCGGCTGGTCGACCCGAGCGCTGGCCCCGCGGGTCCGGTCGCCTGATGCTGTTGCGGACGCGGATCACCTGGCTGGCGGCGGCTCTGGTCGCCGGTGTCGTGGCCTCGTTCGTCATCCCGCTGGCGCTGCTCATGCGCACGATGGCCGAAGACCGCGCGGTGGCGGAAACCCGCAGCGACGCGCAGGGTGTCGCGATGATCGTGGCCAGCGTTGATGACCCCACCTCGCTGCCATCCGTGCTGGCACCCGCCCTGGTCAGCCGCAGCGCACGGACCACCGTCATGTTGCCCACGGGTCAGACGTTGGTCGGCTCGAAGGCAGCGTCGGGCACCGAGGACGCGGGGTTCCCCGAGGACCAGGGGTTGCGGGCCCAGGCCCTGGTCGAGAACCGCTCGATGGCGACAACTGTGACCGACCGGTTCCACGTGCTTATCCCGGTGGCGATCCGTGACGGCGTGGCGGTCGTCCACTCGGTGACCGACCTGGCCCAGGTCCGCCGCGGGGTCTATGGGTCGTGGGCGATCCTCTCCGGGATGGGGCTTTTGCTCGTGCTGGTGAGCGTGCTCGTCGCGCGTCGGCAGAGTGATCGGATCAGCACCCCAGTCGTCGCGATGGCGGACGTCGCACACCGCCTGCGGTCCGGAGATTTCGATGCTCGCGCCACGACGGCTGGCCCCGCAGAGGTCGTCGAGCTGGGGCAGGCGCTTAACCAACTGGCCGACCGGATCGAGGAGTTGCTGCGGCTGGAGCGCGAGGGTGCCGCCGACCTCTCCCACCGGTTGCGGACGCCCGTCACAGCGCTGCGGTTGGACACCGACCAGGTCGCCGATCCGGTGGTCCAAGGGAGGTTGCGCGGACACGTCGAGGACCTGCATCGGGCCATCGACTCGGTCGTCGCGGACGCGCGCCGGCCAAGCCGAGACGCCATGGGCGGGCGGGCGGATGCTCGCGCCGTTGTTGCCGCCCGGGCCCATCACTGGCGTCCCCTGGCCGAGGACCAGGGACGGACGATGACGGTGATCGGCGCGGACCCGGCCCGCGGCACGGCCGTGGTTGGGCTCGCCGAACAGGACTTGGCCGACCTCGTGGACAACCTCATCGACAACGTTTTCGCCCACACGCCGGAAGGCACCGACCTCCGTTTGGAGCTGGCAGTCCTCGATGGGTATGCCGTGTTGCGCGTGGAGGACGCCGGGCAGGGAAGCCCCGACACCGTGGCCCTCGAGCGAGGGGAAAGTGGCGCCGGCAGCACCGGACTCGGTCTGGACATCGTGCGTCGTCTGGCCGCCGATGCCGGTGGCACGATTCGCTTCGAGTCCGCGGTGATCGGCGGGCTGTCGGTCATCGTTACGCTGCCCCTGGCCGCTCGGCCTGCCTGAGCGTCGGTCCCGGTCCGGCCGTAAGCTCGTCACGGTCCAGGCATCAGCCTCGGTCAGATGGAGTGACCCGCGACGACACCCGCTCGACTTAGCAGTCGTCTCAGTCGTCTCCGAATCAGTCGTCGCCGTCTCCGCCGTCGCCGTGGTCGTCATCGTGGTCGTCATCGTGGTCGTCGTCATGGTCATCGCCGTCATGGTCATCGTCATGGTGCGTGGTGCTCGACGATGCCGACGTGGATGAGGACGACTTCACCGAGAC
Source organism: Candidatus Phosphoribacter baldrii (assembly GCA_016704565.1). Taxonomy (GTDB): domain Bacteria; phylum Actinomycetota; class Actinomycetes; order Actinomycetales; family Dermatophilaceae; genus Phosphoribacter; species Phosphoribacter baldrii. Next base: position 897,899 of record JADIZV010000001.1, on the reverse strand, counting down.
CGTGTGCTGGGAGGACGAGGTCGATGCGGCGGGGTGCTCGGCCGGCGCAGCCGATGCGGGCGTCGTCGTCGTGACGGTGACGTGGGTGACGCAGTCGCCGTCCTCAAGCTCGGCGGGCGGGACACAGTCGGCGTAGACCACCGTGGCACCCGACACTTCGGACACCGGGATCGAGGCACCAATGGGACCAGCGCCGGGCGCCATGCTGCTGTAGAGGGCCACCGCGATGGCACCTCCGCTCACGATGCCGAGGCTGACTGCCTTCCATCCGATCCACATGCTGTTACCTCCGTGTCGATCCTGCTCCGGTGCTGGGGCGAACACCGGCGTTGTTGCTGGCGGTTCACGGCGCCGCGCAGAGCAATTCAGGGGTGGCTCCGCGCGGCGCTGAGGCACAGCATGCTCGGACCTGGATCAACAGCACCCTGGGTCAACCTCAAGCGCGTGCTAAGAACTGGCCCACCAAGGCCAGGTCCTTAGCGTTGTCTTGACGTCCCGCTGACGCGCCCTTGCCGTCGGACGTCGCACCATAACGGCATGAATCGCTCTTGGATGCCTTCGTCACGTGATCGGTCGCTGACGGCAATGCACGCCCTCACCGGCGTGGTCACGGCGGCCACGGTTGCCTCAGTTGGCGCCCTCACCGGCATCGCCGCCGCAGAAACCTCGGCCCAGCAAGCGGCCAAAGCAGCAGCCAAGGCCGCGGCCAGCGCCCAGGCCGCGCAGCAGGTCGAGGTTCAGGAGCGGACCTACCGAACCGTCGTGACGGAGACGGCGATTGCCGGCGCGGCCGCAGGGGGTTCGCTCACTGCCCCCGCCAAGAAGGCACCCGGCACGACCACGACGGCGAGCAAGCCCGTCGCCGCTGCACCCAAGCCCGTCGCCGCTGCACCGAAGCCCGTCGCCGCTGCGCCCAAGCCGGCGGCGCCCAAGCCAGCACCCGTCCCCGCCACGGGGTCATGACTGCGGCATACGCGCCGCATGCCGTGGACCCCAGGAGTGTCACGTCGACGGCGCGGTCGTGGCGCGCCCTGGGGACCTACATCGAGCTTTCCGTCGAGAACGAGGCGGCGGCCGCTGAGGCAGCCCCCCTCGCGGCCGCCGTCCTCGACGACGTTGACGCAGCGTGCAGCCGGTTCCGCGCAGACAGTGATCTCGTGCGGGCCAACCAGGCTGCTGGGCAATGGGTTTCGGTCAGCCCGATTCTCATCGGCGCCCTCCAGGTCGCGCTTCGCGCGGCCCACACCACCGAGGGTCTGGTCGACCCGACACTGGGCGAGTTGATGATCGCCGGTGGCTACGACCGGACCTTCTCCCAGATCGGGGGGAGCGTCGCCCCCCACGCGCTGCCGGCCCCGCCCACCGGCAGCGCGTGGGGCGACGTCCTCCTCGACGGCACGAAGGTCAAGGTCCCGCCCGGCGTTTCCCTCGATCTCGGGGCGACCGGCAAGGCGTATGCCGCTGACCTCGTCGCCCTGACTCTCGTCGAACAGCTCGGGATCGCTTGCGCGATCAGCGTCGGTGGCGATGTTCGCGCCCACGCCCCCGAAGGCGTCGAGGTCACGTGGCCCGTGGATGTCGCCGCCGACCTCCCCACCCTGCGAGCAGGCGGCCCCGGTGTATGCCGGGTGCCCCTGTCCGCCGGTGGCCTGGCCACCTCGTCGGTCACCGCTCGGCGATGGGTCCGGGCCGGCGCGGCCTGGCACCACGTCTTGGACCCACGCACGGGCCGACCGGCGGTGGGCCCGTGGCTGGCGGTCACGGCATACGGGGCCTGCGCGGCCGACGCCAACACGGCGACGACGGCCGCCCTCGTGCTGGGAGGCGACGCGCCCGACTGGCTGAGCGACCGGGGAGTGGGCGCCCGACTGCTGGCGTCGGACGGGTCGATCCGTCGAACCCCCTTGTGGCCCACTGAGTTCGAGGAGTTCCCCGCGTGAACCTGCCGTTGACCCTGCCCTCCGGGCCGATCCTGTGGTTCGCCAACCGGGGGACCGGGATTGTGCTGCTCGTGCTCTACACGGTGGTGGTCGTCCTGGGGATCCTGTCGAGCAGCAGCCGCGGACCCGGCCGGTTCGTGCCCGCGTTCGTCACGCAGGGCATGCACCGAAACCTCGCGTTGCTGTCCATGCTCCTGCTCGGCGCGCACATCACGACGGCTGTGCTCGATGACTATGTCGACATCCGGTGGTTCGACGCGCTGCTGCCGGTAGGTGGCCTGTATCGGCCCATCTATCTGGGCCTGGGAGCGCTGAGCCTTGACCTGCTGATCGCCATCGCTCTCACCACCGCGCTGCGTCGCCGGATCTCCGAGCGGGTCTGGCGTCGGATCCACCTGCTGTCCTATGCCAGCTGGGTCGCGGCCGTGGTCCACACCATCGGGATCGGCACCGACGTCGGCACGCCATGGGCCCGCTGGACCTTGCTGGGCTGTGTGGCCGCCGTGGTCGCAGCTGCGGTCGGACGATCGACGAGCCGTCGGCTCGCGGTGTCGCGGTCATGAGCGGCGCTGCACTGAGCGGCACTGCACCAAGCGGCACTGCACTAAGCGGCACTGATCTAGGCGGCACTGCACTCAGCGGCCCAGTTCTGCGGGGCGAGGCGATCAGCGAGGCCCCCTCCCCATCACGAGTCCGCCGCTCGGTCACGCCCGCCGTGCGGCGGCAGGCTCCTGCCCAGGTCGTTGCCGAGCCGGGACCGGTGCTGCTGGCCGGCGTCGGTGACGGCCCGTCACTCTCGGCCCACCGAGCCCGCTTCGGCGCGCTGCCCACTCCCGACCTGGACGCTGTGCTGAGCGCCGTCGGTGCGGCCGCGGTGGCCGGCCGGGGCGGCGCAGGCTTCCCCTTCGCTCGCAAGGTGGCCGCCGCGGCCGCCGGGAAGCGTCGACACGTCGTCGTCGTCAACCTCAGCGAGGGCGAGCCGGCCTCGGCCAAGGACACCGCCCTGGCCCTGCTCGCACCGCATCAGATCCTCGACGGGGCCGAGGTCGTGGCAAGGGCATTACGCACCAAAGAAATTCACGTTGTCACGCCCCAGGAACGCCCCGCCGTCGCGGACGCGATCACTCGCGCGGTCGACGAACGGGCCGCGGCCGAGACACGCGGTGGCAGGGGTGGCCCTCGGTGGCAACTCCATTCCGCCGCACCCGGTTTCGTGTCGGGTCAAGCCCAAGCGGTCCTCGAGTTGCTGGCCGGTCGGCCGGGGTTGCCCGTCACTGCGTGGCAGCCCGAGGCCATCTCTGGTCTCGACGGTCGGCCCACCTTGCTGTCCAACGCCGAGACCTGGGCCCAGGTCGCCGCTGTCCTGCGCCTAGGCCCGCTGCGGTATGCCGCCCACGGCACCTTCGCCGAGCCCGGCACCACCTTGCTCACCCTCCCCCACGAGAGCGATCCGGACACGGCTGTCGTTGTGGAGACGGCATACGGGACGCCCTGGGTGAGTGTGCTGGGAGCGGCGGTCGACCGGCCGGTGTTGCTCGGTGGCTTCCATGGGACGTGGGCCGGTGCCGGAGTGCTCGCGGGCGCGCGGGTGAGCCGGGTCGACCTGCAGCAGCAGGGGCTGACGCTGGGTGCTGGGGTGGTGTTGCCGCTGCCGACCGGACAGTGTCCGATTGCGTTCACCTGGGAGATCGTCGACTACCTTGCCGGTCAGTCGGCGCAGCGGTGCGGCCCATGCCGCAACGGTTTGCCGGCGTTGGCCGCGGAGGTCGGGCGGCTTGCGACGGGGAATCCGGCCGTGTCCTGGACTCGGATCGCTGAGCTGGTCGGGCTGGTCGAGCGTCGCGGGGCATGTGCCCACCCGGATGGGACGGCCCGACTGGTGCGCTCGATGCTGACGACGTTCGACGACGAGGTCGGTCTGCACCTGGCTGGGCGGTGCGGGCGATGAACCGGACGATTCGGGTCGACTGGCCCTCCTGCGCGGCGCGGGGCTTGTGCGCCGAGTTATTGCCTGAGCGAATCCGCTTGGACGAGTGGGGTTTTCCCATCGTCGAGGGCGAGGTGACGCCCGAGCTGGCGCGACTGGCCAAGGCCGCCGTGTCGGCGTGCCCCCACCGCGCGTTGCGCCTGGTCGCAGCGCGATAGGCCAGTGGAGTCGGTATGCCGCGACACGGCATACCGACTCGGCGTCGCCGCGCACGGGACGGTCAGGCGTTGAGCGAGTCCGCGATCACCGCGACGAGAGACCGGATGTCGTCCTCGGAAGCCACCAGCGGCGGCGCGAGCCGGATCGTCGAGCCGTGGGTGTCCTTGGCCAGGACCCCGCGCTCGGCCATCCGGTGGCACAGCTCCTTGCCCGACATCAGGCCGGGGTCCACGTCGATGCCCGCCCAGAGCCCACGCTGGCGGACCTCGACGATCCCGGGGTGGTTGAGCGCGGCGAGCTCGCCCGCGAGGACGTCGCCGAGCATGCGCGCCCGCTCCTGGAACTCGCCGGTCGCGAGCATGGCGATGACCTCGCGGCCGATCGCGGTAGCGAACGGGTTGCCGCCGAAGGTGGAGCCGTGCGAACCAGGGGTGATGACGCTCAGGACGTTGGTGTCCGCGGCGATGGCCGAGAGCGGGACGATGCCGCCGCCGAGGGCCTTGCCCATGATGTAGATGTCGGGGACGACGTCCTCGTGGTCGCAGGCGAACGTGCGTCCGGTGCGGGCCAGGCCGGACTGGATCTCGTCGGCGATCATGAGGACGTTGCGCTCGGTGCACAGGGCGCGGACGTCGCGCAGGAAGCCAGCCGGCGGGATGACGACGCCGCCCTCGCCCTGGATCGGCTCAAGCAGGACGCCGATCGTCTCGTCGTTGATCGCAGCGCGCAGGGCGTGGATGTCGCCGTAGGGGACGACGAGGAAGCCTGGCGTATAGGGGCCGTAGTCCTCGCGGGCGGTCTTGTCGGTCGAGAACGACACGATGGTCGTCGTGCGGCCGTGGAAGTTGCCGCCCATGACAATGATCGTTCCCCAGTCCTCGGGGAGGCCCTTGGCCCGCTTGCCCCAGCGCCTGGTCACCTTGATCGCCGTCTCGACGGCCTCGGCGCCTGAGTTCATCGGCAGGATCATGTCCTTGCCGGTCAGGGCGGCCAGGTCGCGGGCGAACGGCCCGAGCTGATCGGAGTGGAACGCCCGGCTCGTGAGGGTGAGCGTGCGCAGCTGCCGCTCGGCGACCGCGACCAGGCGCGGGTTGGAGTGCCCGAAGTTCAGCGCCGAGTAGCCGGCCAGCGCGTCGAAATACCGCTTGCCTTCGACATCCTCGACCCAGGCGCCTTCGCCGCGCGCGATGACGACGTCGAGGGGGGAGTAGTTGTGGGCCGCGTAGCGGTGCTCCAGGTCGATGTAGTCGGCGCTGGAGTGAGGGGCGGTGGTCATGGCTGGCTTTCTCTCGTGGAAGACAGCTCCACAGTATGCCGCGTGCTCACCTCCCAGGGTGCGAGTGCGCTCGTCTCCGTGGCGCGGTGGCTCTCCTCCCCCGGGGTCGGGGGCTGTCCTCCCCCGAGGTGCGGGCTCCGCCGTGTGGTGGCACTTGTCGCGGTTTCGTGGCGGATGTTTCTGCCAGGAAACCGGTGTAAGTGCCACCCGTGCTGGGCTTGCGGGGCGGTCTCGATGACCTGCTATGTGATCGACTTGAGCAGCCCGCCCGGGCCGGTCAGATCGTCGCCGCGGGCTCGGGCGGCCACCAACTCCCGAATCCCAGCCCGCTCCACTTGCTCGGGCGTGGTCAGACTCAGGCCAAGGTCACACCAGGCTCACACCACGGTCCGCAGGACCCGAGGCGAGCGCCCGATCAGCACCCGCTGACCCCACCCGAGCACCAGGCGGTCCGCCTCGATGCCGTCCCCGAACGTCACCAGGGACTCCGACTCGACCTTCACAAGAAGCTGGTCGTCACCCAACACCCCGGCGGCCAGATCCGTCCCGGTGACCGCCGACGGCCATGGCTCGCGCACGAACCACGCCAGCCGCGGCTGCGCAGGCTCCGGCAGCACCACACCCGGCGCCGACGCGCGCTGGATCGACGCACACCAGCCACTTGCCCCGGTGCCTGTGCCGACGATGACGCCCGATGAGGATTGCCGTTCCTGCACGCCGCGCCACCCGAGCACATACCGCGCCGACTGGTGGCCCTCCTGTCCGACATAGACCTCGTTGAGCGCCGTCAGCTCCTGCCCGTCGTCCGAAACCGCGCGCACCATGGTCCGTTCCAGGTATGCCGCCCGCCCACCGACCACGTCCCGCACCAGATCCGCCGTGGCCGCCGCCGCATGCGGGACGAGGACGCCAGGGTTGGTGCCAGGCAACGGGTCGATGCCGATGACCGGCTGTGCGACCAGGTATTTCGCCACGTTAGCCACGAGCCCGTCCTGCCCGACGACGAGCACGATGTCGTCGGGCTCGAACACAAACCGCGCCAACTCCGACCGCTCGACCTCGGCCCGGCGCCAGTCGGCCGGCAGCGCGCCGAGCACTTCGGCGCGCGCGAGCGCCAGCGCTCGGTGGCGCTCGACGAGAGGCTCGATTGACTGCTCCCGCGTCCGCAGGAAGAACTCAGCCTGCCCGCGGGTGCCGTGCCGGCCGATCACCTCGTCCAGCTCGGTCGCCCGGCGGACCATCACGGCCCGAGGGGTCGCCATGGCTCAGCCCTTCGTCCCGTCAGCTGCGCCGACGAGCGCCTCGGACACCGACCCCGCCCCCGCCAACCGGCCAAACAGGGAGTGCAACAGGTCGGGGGCAATGACCAGCTGCTCGACGTTCGGCAGGTGCGCGGCAGCTTCGCGAGCGGCGAGCGCGAGCAGGAGGTCACGCGGCATACCGGTGTATGCCGCCAACGTCGCCCGTTCGTTCTCGGCGGCCGCCGCCCCGACCATCCGGTCCGCGTCGGCGCGGGCCTGGGCCATCGCCGTGGTGCGGGTCGCCTCCGCCTGCGTGGCGATCGCCCCGGCGGCCGCCTGCTCCTGCGCCTCGCGGCGAGCGTTGGCGCCCTTCTGTGCGATGAGCTGCTCGGCGCGCACTGCGAGGTCGATCTGGTTGGTCAGCTCGTTCTGCCCGATCGCGGCCTCGCGTTCGACGGCGACCGCGCGACGCTCGAAGGTGGCCTTGTCCGCCTCCTGCTGGATGGCCTCGCGGGCGGGAGTCTGCAGGGCTCGTTCGACGTCGGGCTCGGCCCGCAGCACTGCGAATCGAACACCGACGACCGCCAGGCCAGTGGAGGTGAGGCGCTCGTCAGCGGCCAAGGAGGTGCGCACGGCACCCGCCAGGAGCCCCGGGTCGATCGCCAAGGCCGAGCGCAAGTCCGCTCCGGACAGTGCCTGGGTCACCGCGGCAGCCGTCGCGCCGTGGATCGCGGAACCGACTGTCTCAAGCGGGGTTTCGGCCCAGGATCCGGTCCGGAGGTGGATCGAGAAGTCGATGTGGGTCGCCGCCAATGCGGGGTCGACGAAGCGGTAGGTGACTGTGCCGGGAGCGCTCACCTGCTGGAGATCGGCGGTGCGGATCGTCACGAGGACGGGCTGTTCGCGGTCGTCGACCGGCACTTCACTGATCGCCGCCGACATCGGGCGGAACCAGAAGGCTGCACCCGGAGCGTTGTGGCGCAGTTGGCCGCGCGCCCGATGCAGGACGTGCATCGTCGCCGTGCTGCGCAGGTGGGTGATGAACGGGAAGGTGGTGATGGTGGCCACGTCAGTCTCCTCGGCCAGTATGGTAACCACGCTTTGTGGTCACTCTGACTTTATGACCTCTGCGCCATTATTGTCAACTTGACTCTATCCGGGGCGGGATGGTGGCCGTGTGCACCCCGAACCGGCCCGACGCCCGATCCTCGAGGTAGCGTTCGAGGGTCCACCGCACCGTCGCGAACGCCAAGTCGTCCCAAGGGATTTCATCGAGGGAGACGATCCGGGCCTCGGCTGTCTCCGGACCCGGATCAAGGCTGTCGTCAAGCATGCGTGCTCGATAGAAGACGTGCACCTGACGGGCATGCACCACGTCGAGGACCGTGAACAGTCCGTCGAGCTCGATCCGCGCTCCGGCCTCCTCCCTGGTCTCCCGGGCCGCCCCTTCGGCCAGGGTCTCCCCCACCTCAAGGAAGCCGGCCGGCAACGTCCAGAAGCCCTTGCGCGGCTCGATCGCTCGCAGGCACAGCAGGACGTGGTCACCATCCGCACCCCACACGGGTACGGTCCCGACCACGTTCGTCGGGTTGACATAGTCGACGTAGCCGCAGGCACGGCATACGGGACGCTCGCGATCCTCCCCGTGCGGAACGCGACGGTCCGAGGGGGAGCCGCACAGGCGGCAGAACTTGATGTCGGGTCCAGGCACACCCTCAATCTAGGGGCGCGCCCGGGAACCGAACCCACAGGAAGGCCACAGCGCTCCCTCAGCGGCGCTCCCTAACCTCCCCGCATGACGACAACCGAGAACTCGCAACCCACCTTCGAAGGACGGACCCTGCCGCGCCCCGACGAACCGGCCTACGACCAAGGGCTGGGATTCGACCTGCACACCCTGCTCGATCGCCGCCGCGCCCTCTCGCTGCTCGGCCTCGGTGTCGCCAGCGCGGCGCTTGCGGCGTGCGGTTCGACCACCGGCGCAACCAACAAGCCGAGCACCGGCACGACCACCGGCGCCACGGGAGCAGGCACCTTGACCGAGATCCCCGACGAGACGGCCGGGCCCTACCCGGGCGACGGCTCCAACGGGCCTGACGTCCTCGCGCAAAGCGGCGTCGTCCGCCGGGACATCACCAGCAGCTTCGGCACCTCGACGACCAAGGCCGAAGGCATCCCGATGACCCTTGAGCTCACCATCCTCGACATCGCGGCGGGGGGCAGCCCGATGGCCGGGGCGGCCGTCTATGTCTGGCAGTGCGACCGCGCCGGCCGCTACTCGATGTACTCCAGCGGCGTCACCACAGAGAACTACCTGCGCGGCGTCCAGATCGCCGACTCCAGCGGAGTCGTGCGGTTCACCAGCATCGTCCCTGGCTGCTACTCGGGCCGCTGGCCGCACATCCACTTCGAGGTCTACCCCAACCAGGCAAGCATCGCCGACTCGACGAAGGCGATCGCCACGTCCCAGGTCGCGCTGCCCAAGCCGACGTGCGACGCGGCATACGCGACGGCCGGCTACGAGGCGTCCGTCGGCAACCTCGCGCGCCTGTCCCTCGCGCGCGACAACGTCTTCGGAAACGACGGGGGCGTCCACCAGCTCGGCACCGCGACGGGAGACCCCGCCAGTGGGTATGCCGTGCGCCTCACCGTCCCAGTCGACACCCGCACCGCCCCGACCGGTGGCGGCGGCCCCGGCGGACCCGGCCGCCCCTGATCCCGCCATCACCCGGCCGCTCCGGTTCGAGGTATTCCGCCATCACCAGCCGATGGTGGAATACCTCGACCCAGCAAGGAGATTCGACGAGCGGGTCAACGGGGGCGGGAGGCCATGGCGACGAACATCGGGCTGAGGTAGGGGATCAGCCAGATCGCCCACACGACGACGCTGAACCGGTGGAACTTGGTCAGCCATCGCTCGTCCCGCCGCCGCAGCACGACCGTCGCCCACACCGCGTGCACGGCCATGAGGACGATCGCGATGACACCGGAGATGCCGTGCACGTCGAACTGCATGCCCCCGACGTAGTCGAACATCATCCCCGTGCCGACCGTGTCACACGCCAGCCCGGCCCAGAAGAACACCAGGTGCCAACCGCGAAGCCGACCGGCGAACCGCTCGCTCCACACTCCGATCGTGTAAAGCACGAGTGCCGTCGCCATGATGATCGAGGCCCGTGGGTCCATGGCTGTCGAGCGTAGCCGTCACCTTCACCGGCCCCGCGGCGCGGGTGCAGGGCGCGGTTGCAGGGCGCGCGGTCAGGCCCGCGCCAACAGCGCCAGGGTCGCGTCGACGATCGCCGTCTGCGCCTGCTCCCGAGAGACCGTCGGTATGCCGTCTCCGGCCTGCTCGCCGTAGTCACCGAAGTAGGCGTGCACGGCTCCCGACACCGGAGTGAACACCATCGAGGGCGGCAGGTCGCCCCGCCGCGCTTCGATCGTCGCTGGACGCGCCAGACCGTCGGCCGTCCCCGAGATCGACGCCACCGCGAGCCCGGTCCGATCGGCCAGCGACGACGCCGGATACGACGCCCACAGCACCAGTCCGCTGACTCGGTCAGCGTGGCTCGCGGCATACATCGAGGCAGCGACACCCCCGAGACTGTGGCCGCCGACAGCCCACCGCGCCACCTCGGGGTGCTCGGCGATCGGCCCGTCGGGCGCCCCGAGCGCGAGCAGCCCGAAGCTCAGCGGCTGCTTGACGATGACGACGAGGTGCCCGTCCGCGGCCACGCGCGCCAGCAGCGGCACGTAGGCGCGCGGGTCGACCAGCGCCCCCGGTTGGAAGACCAACCCGACCCGCGAGGTGTATGCCGCGGCGCCGGCATTCGGGGTCAGCGTGATCGATTTCGGGGTGGAGACCACCGACACGGAGTCGGAGCCTGCCGAGGTGAGGGTGACGGCGGGCGGGGTGGCGGCATACGGCCGGAGCAGGACCAATCCGACCAGCGCCCCGATGGTTGCCACGACCCCGAAGACGCGACCTACCGTCCGCAGCGCCCGCCGCCCGCGCCGACGCGGTTGCGCGACGTCAGTCGGGGCGGCATACCGGCGCGACGTTTGGTGGCCACGCACCTGGGTGACGACGAGGACGAGAGCAGCAACTGCGGCGAGGGTGACGAGGACGGCATACGCGGGATGGCCGGCGAGCAGCACGTCAGCCCGGGTTCCCCAGATCCAGGACGGGACCAACAGCCACGCCAGCGCCCGAGCCCAGCGCCACCAGCTCACGAGACCCTCGCCGGGTCGAGGTATTCGGCCATCTGCAGACGATGGCGGAATACCTCGACCCGGCACAAGGTCAGCGGGGTCGGTGGGTCAGCGGGTCTTGACCGACACGATCGAGGAGTAGCCGGTGTTGCCGAGGTAGTCGACGACCCGGATCCGGTAGCGGAAGGTCGTCCCTGACTTCAGCCCCGACTCCGAGAAGCTCGTCGTCGTCCCCTGCGTCACGAAGATCGGCACGAACGACGTGCACGACGACCCGGCGCACCGCTCGATGTTCAACTCCGACACGAGGACCATCCGGTTGGTCCAGGACAGTTTCACCGCACCCTTGGTGGGCGAGGTCGCCTTGAGGTTGGTCGGCGGCAGCATCGGGTCCTGGACAAAGACATAGCCTCCGACCGTCTGGTAGCCGCCCATGCTGTCGGTCACCGTGAGCGCCACCTGACGCACGGCCGGCGTGGTGTAGGTGTGGGACACCAGTCGCCCGCTGCCCGTCGTGCCATCACCGAAATCCCAGGCGTAGGACACGATCGGCCGGTCCCAGTTGGACACCGAGGCGCTGGCATCGAACGCCACCGCGAGCGGCACCAACCCTCGAGTCGGGGTCATCGTGAACGACCCCAAGGTGTAGGTCCACGCATTGACCTGGATACTCGTCGTCCCGGTCAGTCCGTTGCTCGAGTGCACCGTCAGAGTGACGGTATAGAGGCCGGACGTCAGGTAGGTGTGGCTCGCCAAGGGTCCGCTGGCGCCCGCGCCGTCCCCGAAGGTCCACTCCCAACTGGTGATCGAGCAGACCTCCAAGCAGTAGGACCCGGTCCCGTCGAAGGAGATCGTGGCCGGGACTATGCCCGCGGCGGCCGCCGGGGAGATCACCGCAACGGCGACGTCCATCGAGGGGAAGTCCAGCTGGGCCGTGGGAGCCAGCGCAGCAGAGGCCACTGCAGGCGCAATGTGGGACGCCGCTGAGCCTCCAGCAGGGGCCGCGGCCGCAGCTGTCGGGGTGGCCAGGCCCGCGAGCGCGCTCACGAGCACCAGGGCCAGGGCGGCCGCCCAGCCCGTCGACCGTGATGGGCGGGAAACGCGGCGCAGGCGGGAGAGTAGCGCAGGCATCAGAGGTGTCCTTCCGGGCAACAGCGAGGCGGGGAGAGCCCCGTGACTCGACGCTAGGGCGGCATCGGGAGGGCCCGCCATTGGACCTTGGGTCAGTTGCGCCCACCCCAACGGTCAGGTATGCCGCCCGCTCACGGTGAGCACACGGCATACCGGAGCCGCGGGCTGGGGGAGCACGAAAGGGGACCATAGACACATCGGGGAGCGCGGGTCCGGCTCCTACACTTGATGGAAGTCGTGGCCCTCACAAGGGGCCGCGCCAGTCAAGCCACGCCCACAAGGCGCGGGACGGAGACGGACATGGGCACCGAATCGGTGGCGTCCACACGGCATGGCGCCGTGCGTGTCGTCACGGGGCACTACGGCAGCGGGAAGACCGAGGTCTCGGTCTCGCTGGCGATGCGCCTGGCGGCCCAAGGCGTCCCGGTCGCGCTCGCCGACCTCGACGTCGTCAACCCGTACTTCCGCTCCCGCGAACAGGCCGATCTCATGACGGCCGCGGGCATCCGGGTGATCAGCTCCAGTCTCGGGCACACCATCACGCTTGACCTGCCCGCGGTGTCGCCCGAGGTGCACATCCCCCTAGCCGACCCGACCTGCGATGTCATCCTCGACGTGGGCGGCAACGAGGTCGGGGTGCGCGTGCTCGCGGAGTTCGCCGCCGACCTGCGCCGCCGCACCGCCGAGGTCCTGCTCGTCGTCAACGCCTACCGGCCCGAGACCGTCGACGTCGCGGGCGTGCTGCACCACCTGCGCGCCATCGAGGCCACATCGTCCCTCACCGTGGGTGGGCTGATCTCCAACACGCATGTATGCCGTGACACGACCGTCGACGACGTGGTCGCCGGCTATCGGCTGACCCAGGCCGTCAGCGAGCAGACCGGTCTGCCGATCCGCTTCGTGTGTGGCATCCCCTCAGCTCTCGACGGTCTTGCCGACCGTCTCGGCGCGCCCGTGGAGGGCGAGCTGCTGCCCATCGGCCTCTACCTACGCGACGCGTGGATGTAAGGGAAAGGAGATCGCAATGGCGACCCAGGGAACGGTGACCTTCAACCGCGACATCTGCAAGGGCTGCGGCCTGTGCGTCACGGCCTGCGCGACCCACCTGCTGGTGCTCGACGAGTCGGAGATCAACCGCAAGGGCTACCACCCGGTGATGATCACCGACCCGGCCCGGTGCAACGGGTGCGCCAACTGCGCGCTCATGTGCCCTGACCAGGGGATCACGGTCACCCAGGACCGGATCGCCCGCGAGGGTGTCGTGCGCGGCGGCGCTGTGCGTGAGCGCGTGGCCGGGAGGCAGCTCGTCCATGCCTAGGACGTTGATGAAGGGCAACGAGGTCATCGGGGCGGCAGCCATCCGGGCCGGGTGCCGAGCGTTCTTCGGCTACCCGATCACCCCGCAGACCGAGCTGCCTGAATACATGGCGGCACAGTTGCCCAAAGTCGGTGGCGTGTTCGTCCAGGCCGAGAGTGAGATCGCGGCCATCAACATGGTCTATGGGGCCAGCGGCAGCGGGGCCCGGGTGATGACCTCGTCGTCGTCGCCGGGGATCGCGCTCAAGCAGGAGGGGATCTCCTACATCGCCGGCGCCGAGCTGCCGTGCGTCATCGTCAACGTCATGCGCGGCGGACCGGGGTTGGGCGGCATACAGCCCTCTCAGTCAGACTATTTCCAGGCGACGCGGGGCGGCGGGAACGGCGACTACCGCCTGCTGGTCTATGCCCCCGCAAGCTTGCAGGAGCTGGCCGACCTCGTGCAGATCGCGTTCGACAAGGCCGACTACTACCGCAACCCGGTCATGGTGCTGGCCGACGGGATGCTCGGCCAGATGATGGAGCCGGTCGAGTTCCGCGACGATCTGCCCCGGATGGAGCTGCCCGCGAAGGACTTTGCGGCCACCGGGACGATGGGCGAGCGCGCCCCGCGGGTCATCAACTCGCTGTATCTCAAGCCCGAGGAGTTGGAGGAGCACATCCACCGGCTGTTCGCGAAATACGAAGCGATGAAGGTCAACGAGCCGCTCGTCGAGACGGTCGGGCTGGAGGGGGCCGAGATCGTCGTCGTCGCCTATGGGACGACGGCGCGGATCGTCCGCAGCGCGATGGCGACGTTGGCCGAGGAAGGCATCCACATCGGGCTCATCCGGCCGATCACGCTGTTCCCTTATCCGATGGGCGTTTTCGAGACGCTGCCCGACTCGGTGCGGCAGTTGCTCGTCGTCGAGATGAGCATGGGCCAGATGATCGACGACGTGCGGATCGCCAACGAGGGACGGCTGCCGATCAGCTTTGTCGGACGGACCGGCGGCATGGTGCCCACGCCGGCGCTGGTCGCCGAGCGGGTCCGTGAGTTACTGGGCGCGACGGCAGTTGGCGGCGCGACGGAAGGTAGCGGCGCGACGGCATACCAGGGCGTTGGGACAGGGAGCACGACGGGCGGTGCGCGATGAGCGTCGTCTTCGCCCCGACGATCGGGCTGCGGCCGCGGGAGACGCACTACTGCCCCGGGTGCACGCACGGCCTGATCCACCGCCTCGTCGGTGAGGTGCTCGACGAGTTGGGCGTGCTCGGCCGGACGGTCGGCGTTGCGCCGGTCGGGTGCTCGGTGTTGGCCTACGACTACTTCAACTGCGACATGCACGAGGCCGCGCACGGACGCGCGCCCGCCGTGGCGACCGGGATCAAGCGGGTCCTGCCCGACCGGATCGTCTTCACCTATCAGGGCGACGGCGACCTGGCCTCGATCGGGACCGGCGAGATCGTCCACGCCGCCCACCGCAGCGAGAACATCACCGTCATCTTCGTCAACAACGCGATCTATGGGATGACCGGCGGCCAGATGGCCCCGACGACGTTGATCGGGCAGCGGACGACGACGACGCCGGGTGGCCGGGACGCGGCGCTGACCGGCTATCCGATGCGGATGTCGGAGATGCTCGCCCAGATCCCCGGCGCGACCTACGTCGAGCGGGTGTCGGTGCACAGCCCGGTCTATGTCCGCAAGGCCAAGAAGGCGATCCGCCGGGCCTTCGAGGTCCAGGTGGCCGGCAAGGGATTCAGCCTCGTCGAGGTGCTCTCGAGCTGCCCGACCAACTGGGGCCTGGAGCCGGCGGCGGCGCTGGACTGGATCAAGGACGCGATGATCCCGATCTACCCGCTCGGGGTGCTGCGGACGCCGGATGACCCACCGGCATACCTCACGGCCGTGCAGCCCCAGTCAGACGGTGGCGCGGTTGCGGGCTCCGGTATGCCGCCCGCGACCGGCGTGGTGGGTGGGGACAGCAGAGGCGCGGTGCCCAAGGAAGGTGAGGGGAGTGCGGACTGAGAAGTGCATCCTCGCCGGCTTCGGCGGGCAGGGGATCATGCTCATGGGCCAGTTGCTCGCGCAGGCGGCGCTGGACGACGGGCTTGAGGTGTCGTGGCTGCCGTCCTATGGGCCGGAGATGCGTGGCGGCACGGCGAACTGTTCGGTGATCATCTCGCCCGAGCCGATCCCGTCGCCGGTCATCGCGCATGACGCGACCTCGCTCATCGTGATGAACCTGCCGTCGATGGAGAAGTTCGTCCCGGACGTGGTGCCGGGTGGGTTCGTGTTGGTCAACAGCTCACTCATCGAGGAGAAGGTGACCCGGTCGCACGTGGAGGCAATCTATGTGCCGTGCAACGAGATTGCGCAGGAGCTGGGCAACGCCAAGATGACGAACATGGTGATGATGGGCGCGTTCGTCGAGGTGACCAAGTGCGTGCGCCCGGAGAGCGTGCTCGGTGCGTTGGAGCACAAGCTGGGTGAGCGCAAGGCGCACCTGATGGACGGCAACCGGGCGGCGTTCGCTCGGGGCGCCGAGTGCGCTGTGGCTGCTCGCGCCTGATTTGCGCGGCCAGATCTGCACGGGCTGACGTCGAGCCCGAGCCCCCAACCAGGGCCCGTTCTGTGGGTGTTGAGCGCCGAAGCCGGGCGTTGAGTACCGAGGCGAGCAAGGTTGAGTACCGACCCCTGATGTCCGTATGGGGCAGTCCAGGTCATCGTGGTGGCATGTCTAGTCATGTGCGAGCAATCATCGGCCTGGCCCTGGCCGCCTCTGTAGGACTTGCCGGCTGCGGCGGCTCCGCTACCTCCTCCGGGGCACCGACCCCCGCTGGTCCGGCTGCTGCCAGCCCCCGGGTCACCGACTCCGGCGCTTCGTCCGGCGGTGGCGGGGCGCCCACGACACCGGCCGCCGCGGACAAGCCGACACCGGCGCCGACACCGGCGTCTCCCGTCGCCGACGTGAAGAAGTACGGGGTGAGCTCCCCGGAGTGCAAGGCCTCCTCCACCGTCCTCATGGCCGCCACGAAGATCGGCGGGCTGGCGAGCCAAGGCAAGGTGACCCAAGCGGACTTCGACTCGGCATACAGCGGGGCGGCATCCAACGACGTGCCCTTCGACCTGGTGCCCATCTACGCCAACCTCAAGACCGCCAGCCTCAAGGTCGTGGGCAAGGATCAGGCTGGCGCGTCCCAATACCTCGGCGAGTTCAGCGACGCGCTGGGCCGATTCACCTCCGCAGTGCAGATCGTTTGCTCCTGAGCAAGTCGCCGGGGGCTAACCGGTGCGGCGGTATGCCGTGTGCACACGGCATACCCCTTCGCGGGTGGTCCAGACGCCCTCGACGTGAGCGCATCCCAAGGCTGGCGACGTGCGGGCAAGCGCGGGCAGCCGAGGCGCAGACGGCATTGTTGTTGGGATCCGGCGCCGGCCGAGGCTAGCCCCGAGCCTCACCTCGCTCGGGGCTAGCCTCGGCAACCGTCACAAGACGAGATCCCTCGGCGTCGACGGCAGCCTCAGCGTCCGCCCCGCGTCCACCATGCTCCGCATCAACTCCAGTCCGTGCCCAGCCGTCAGATCGCCGTCGGCAACGATGCCGGCAACAATGTCGATGGTCTCCCGGGTGTGAATGCCTTGGCGCCGAGCGAACTCCAAGGAGTCCCGATCGTCGCTCACCCACCAGGACCCAACCCACGTCGGATCTTCCCGAAGCAGGAAGCAGGTCTGAGCCTCGCCCAAGTGCTTCGTGGGACGACTGGTGGTCCCACCGAAGACGTCGATCCGTAGATGCTCGACGAGCGCCACCGCGGATTCGTCATCGATCTCGATCGGCTCTCCCAACCACCCCGCCGTGTGGATGGTCGCCAGATCAGGCAATTGCCGAGAGGAGTTCAACGCCTCTGCCGCAACAGCTTCCGTCCATCTCCCTCGCCCACGGAGGAACCCCTCCAGAAGGTCAAGCCGACGCACGGCAGCGAAGTTGCACAGCACCGTGTTGTCGGGGAAGACGGCAGCAGTCACGTCAGCGGTCCGCCTCACCGTTGCGCTCAAGGTCGGCACGCAAGGTATCCGTGTCCACCCCAAGGAGGTTCGCGTAGGGGCGCAGTGTGGTCCTCTCGTCGAGGTAGGCCGCAAAGAGGTCTCGCGCCAACAACCCAGGGCGTCGCTCGGACGTGGAGTATGCCGCCGCCGCACCGACCTGAGGACCGACACCGGCCACTCGGCCCGCCTCTACGGCAGTCATGGCCCTCCAGTCATCGGCGGCCCCGGGGTCGATGAGACGCATGTCTCGCAGCCTGATCGCC
Source organism: Candidatus Phosphoribacter baldrii (assembly GCA_016704565.1). Taxonomy (GTDB): domain Bacteria; phylum Actinomycetota; class Actinomycetes; order Actinomycetales; family Dermatophilaceae; genus Phosphoribacter; species Phosphoribacter baldrii. The sequence goes on along the minus strand of JADIZV010000001.1, from coordinate 880,343 downwards.
AGCGCCTGAGGGGACACCATGAGCGATATCGCCAAGGCTGCGAAGCCACGACGGTCAAAGCCGCGCCCAACTCGCCCGCGCAGGATCGTCTCGGGCATCAAGAAGGCAGCTGCGAAGGCATTGGCCCGTCGCTCCGATGTGTCGCCCGACGCGAAGACGTCTCGATCGAGATGGACTCCCTGATCGTCGCCGGCAAGCAGATGACCGAGCTCGTGGGCGATGGTGAACCGCTGCCGGTAGGCGCGAGTGGTCAGGGCAGTAAGGATCAGTCGCGCGCGTTCGGTTGACACCGATAGCCCGTCGAAGCCCTCGCCCAACGAGGTGATCGCGACGTCGACACCAAAGGCGGTCTCCACAACGCTGGCCAGGTCAAGAGCGATTGGATCCAGATCCATGGACCCCAGCCGAGCGAGGGCCTCGGCAGCCAACTCAGCCCCGGCGATGTCGGCCCGCCAACGGGATCGCCCCGATGCCGGTCCGCTCGTCGCCACCCGGGGCGGGAGCGGGCGATAGGGCTGGGGATATCCCAGGCGAGCGGCAGATTCGCGCAGCTCGACCAACCGCTCGGCCTCCGCCACGGCGACTTCGGTGGCGCTCCCCTTCGCCGCGCGGGCTGCCGTGGCCATCACCGGCTGGTCGCCGGTCAACAGCCAGTCGACCGTGACATGGGAACGCTCGGCTATGCGAGCGAGGTCGAGCGATGAGAAGCGTCGAGCGCCCGACAGCGATTTGGACAACTTGGTGGGGTCCAGACCCACCGACTGTGCGTAATCCCCCTGGCTCACACCGCTGCTCGCAACGAGGTCGCGGACCCGATCCGCTGGCGTGGTCATGCGATTCACTCTGACATGCTCTTGCGATTTTCGCAAGAGCATGTCAGAGTGACCAAGCGTCCAAGCGCCGAGCGCGCCTCGACGCGACTCAAGCGCCACAGGGTGGTTGGGTAGGGAAGACATCACACATCCTGGAAGGGGGGACCGGCTTTGTTCTCACCGACAGCAGCGAGCTCGCCATCGGCGGCACCCGCTCAGCCTGACACCGAGCACCGACAGCCAGCCCTCCCGGAGCTTCCGGAGCCCGGTCGAGTTGTCGAGGTTCGCGGCGCCACATGGGCCGTCGCGGAAGTCAAGCGCCAGGGGCTGCCGCGCAGCCCGGCGGACGAGGCGCGGGCGCAAGAGCAGCACGTCGTCACGCTCCAATCACTCGACGAAGATCGGCTTGGCGAGGAGCTCTCAGTCATCTGGGAGCTTGAAGTTGGGCACACCGTTGTCCCTGACCAGGGGCTCCCGCTCACCATCTCGGCAGAGGCCTTCGACGACCCCAACACCCTCGGCGCCTTCGTCGACGCGGTCCGTTGGGGCGCAGTGACCTCCGCGGACGCTGGCGCCTTCCAGTCACCCTTCCGCAGCGGTGCCAACGTCGAGGCCTACCAGCTCGAACCCTTGCGACGAGCCCTCACCAGCCCCCGGACCAACCTTTTGCTCGCCGACGACGTGGGCCTCGGCAAGACCATCGAAGCCGGCCTGGTCATCCAAGAGCTGTTGCTGCGCCACCGCGCTCGCACCGTCGTCATCGTCTGCCCGCCCAGCCTCTCGCTCAAGTGGCAGGACGAGATGCGGGACAAGTTCGGCCTCGACTTCGTCATCGTCGATAGCGCATTGATGGCCCAGGTGAGGCGGTCGCACGGGTTGGCCGCCAACCCGTTCCGCCTCTTCCCTCGGGTCATCGTCAGCATGGCGTGGCTCCCGTCGCCACGCGCCCAACGCCTGCTGCGCGACGTCCTGGCCGACACGCGGCATACCGCGTCCGCGCGGCGCTTCGCCTTCGACATGTTGGTCGTTGACGAGGCGCATCACGTTGCCCCGGCGAGTCCCAGCGTGATCGGCGGCGGTCGCGGGTATGCCGTCGACAGCCTCCGCACCCAAGCCACCCGCGCGCTCGCCGAACGCTGCGAACACCGGCTCTTTCTCAGCGCAACCCCGCACAACGGTCACACCGAGTCGTTCACCGCCCTGCTCGAAATGATCGATAACCGGCGGTTCAGCCGCGGTGCCCAGATCGATCGACAGGCCCTCGACGAGGTCAAGGTCCGTCGGCTCAAGTCCCAGATCACCGACAAGGACTTCAAGCAGCGCTCGATCCAGACCCTGCCATTCACTCCGACCTCGGGCGAGGAGGGCGCCTTCGACGACTTGGCGACGATCCTCGACCGCAGCGCCCGCGCCAACGCCCTCGGCGGGTCGGGCCGCTCGGGCGAAATCGTGTCGCTGCTGCTCAAGAAGCGATTCCTTTCCAGCCCATGGGCGTTTGCCCGGACCTTGGAGCTCTACGACGCCGCCCGGCGCCCGGCGGCCATCGCCGACCCCGACGCCGACTACTACGCCGAGGTCCTCGGCAGCGGCCAGTCCGACGAAGAAGAGGGGCTCACCGAGCACCCCGAGTTCAGCGCCCTGCGCGCGGCCAAGATCAACGACCCCCTGAGTGCCGCCACGTCGGCCGAGCTGGACCGGCTCGTCGCGTGGGGCCGCGGCTACCAACACCGGCCCGACTCCCGGCTCACCGCGCTGCTCACCATGCTCGATTCGGTATGCCGCCCCGACGGCCGCACCTGGTCCAACGAGCGCGTTGTCGTGTTCACCGAATACGCCGACACGCTGGAGTGGATCGTCGACGTGCTCACCCAGCGCGGGTATGGCCCGGTCCTCGACACGATCCAGGGGTCGACGCCCCCGGAGAAGCGTGAGCTCACCAAGGCCCGCTTCAACGCTGCGCCAGACGAAGCGCCGATCCGGGTCCTCGTGGCCACCGACGCGGCTGGGGAGGGGATCGACCTGCAGGCCCACTGCCACCGCCTAGTGAGTTTCGATGTCCCCTTCAACCCGTCTCGCCTCGAGCAGCGCATCGGCCGGATCGATCGCTACGGTCAGCGCGAAACCCCGCTCGTCTACTACTTCTCTCCGGACCACGAGGCCAGCACGTTTGCCGCCGACGCCCGGTTCCTGCGGGGCATCGCCGTCAAGGTGAGCACTGTCCAGACCGACATCGGCTCGGTCAATCCGCTCATCGACGAGGAGATCCAACGCCACTTTGGGGTGGCACCGGTCAGGCGGCCCGCGCGAGCCACCTCCGCAGACGCAGTCACCGAGGTCTTGGCCAGTGGTCGCGCACTCAACGCCTCACTCACCGACCTTGCTCGGACGTATGCCGCGCGCAAAGAGATCCTGCATCTCACGCCGTTCAACGCACGGCGTGTCGTCGACACCGCCCTGACGCTGTCGGCGCAGCCGACCCTCGTCGAGACCGGCGACGACCGGACCGATGCTCAGGTGTTCGCGGTGCCCTCGCTGAGTCCCAAGTGGCAGCGGGCGCTCGACGGGCTGGACACGCGGCTCGCTCCGGGCGTGTGGCGACGAATCACCTTCGACGATCACGCCGCCACCGACCGCACCGATCTCGTCCACATCCACCTCGGACATCCACTGCTGCAGAAGTCGGCGCGCATCCTGCGCAATAGCCTCTTCGGCTCTGACTCGAGGGTGCACCGGGTGACTGCGGTCGTGGTCGATGGCGCATCGGCTTCGTGTGTCGCGGCGGTCTCCCGGCTGGTGCTTGTCGGGCGGGGCGGCTTGCGTCTGCACGAGGAGGTCTTCCTCACGGGGATCCGGATCCGCGGACGCGAGCTGGCCGAGGAGAAGGTCGAGAGCCTCCTGGACCGCACGCTGGACAGCCCCGATCTGGCGCTCACCTCCGCCGCTGTGCGAGCGAGCCTCGCCCGGGCATGGAACGCTGACGACTCCCAACTGCGCGATCGCCTCGACGATGCGATGCGCCGTAGGGCAGAGCGACAGCACGCCCGGGTGTCTAAACAGCTGGACGACCGCCGCGATGGCGACCTCGATCGGGCCTACAAGATCTTCGCCGCCTTTAGGGTCAACCTGGTCGACTCGTTGCGCCGTCTCAAGGAGGAAGAGGCGCAGCAGCAGCTCATGTTGCTTCCCGACGATCAGCAACGCCAACGCCAGCGCGACATCCGGGCGATGGAGGATCGGCTGCGGACCCTCGACGACGAGCTCGCTCGGGAGTTGGCCGGCATTCGTGAGCGATATGCCGATGTCCAGCCTTATGTGTCCGCCGCCGCCGTGGTCTTTGCCCTCACCTCTGCCGATGCCGAGATCTTCGGGGGTGGGTCGTGAAGCCCCGCCGCCCGCAGGCCCGCTCCGGTCGCGATCAGCATCGTGATTGGCTCGCCTTGGTTGACGCCCAGGGCCCGTTCCTCGCCATCCCGCCGCTGACGCGGGTCTGGCCACAGGGTATGCCGCCGCTGGACGCCGCAGCCAAGACCGCCCTCGGCGACGCTAAGCCTGCCTTCGACGCCGCCTGGGACCGCTGGGACCGGCAGCGGGATGCGGAAGGGGCGGTCGCGGCATACCGGACGGCCCGGGACGAGTGGATCGGCGTGGTGCTCCGCGATGTGTTGGGGCTCGCGCCGTTGTGGGTGCCGGACGATCCGGTCATCCACAGCGCTGCCGTCAGCTCCCCGGACACCCGGGTGCAAGCGGTCGCGTCGGGAGCGATCCGACACGACGAGCGGATCGGTGCCCTCGTCTGGGTCATCGACCCGGTGAGCTCGCTGCATGACCAAGGCACCGACGGGTGGGCGGCGAGCCCGGTCGACCGGATGGAGGCGATGCTGCGGGCGGGGCACCTGCCGATCGGCGTGGTGACCGACGGTCGGTGGTGGGCCATCGTCAGCGCGACCCCGGCGGGCTTGGCTGCCTCAGGTGTCTTCGACGCGCAGACCTGGATCGAGGAGCCGGCGACCCGCAACGCGTTGGTGGCGCTGCTCAGCGTAGCCCGCCTCGTTGGTGGTCGCGAAGACGAGCGGCTGCCGACGCTGTTCGCCGAGTCGGTGCTCGCTGCCGAGGAGATCACCGAGGCGCTCGGGGTGCAAGTGCGCAAGGCGGTCGAGCTGGTCGTCCAGGCCTTCGCCGACGGGTCTGCCGAAGCCCGCGATCGGGGCGAGCTCGATCCGCTGCCGGACGACGGCGAGGTCATTTACGAAGCGGTCGTCACGGTGCTCATGCGGGTCGTCTTCCTGCTCTTTGCGCAGGAGCGCGACCTGCTCCCGCAGGGCGAGTTGTTCGCCAGCGGATATGGCCTCGTGGGCCAGCTCGATGCGCTCGATGAGCGGTTGCGGCACGAGGACGACACCGCGCTCGACGCGACTCACCTCACCTGGCACCGGCTGTTGGCGACCTCGCAGGCGCTCTATCGAGGGGCGTCCTTCGAGGACATGCGGCTGCCGGCATACGGCGGGTCGCTCTTCGACCCCGATCGCTTCCCGTTCCTCCAGGCGGTCACCGAACGCGGCACCCTGGGCCTGGCGGTGAGCGACCTGGTCATGCTCAAGGTGCTCGAAGCCGTGCAGACGGCGCGCGGCAAGGGGCAGGACGCCCGACGAATCTCGTTCCGCGACATCGATGTCGAGCAGATTGGCTACATTTACGAGGGACTGCTCGGCTATAGCTGCCAGCGCGCACCTGTTACGACGGTGGGGCTCATCGGCGGCGACGGTGCTGAGCCCGAGATCCCGCTCGACACCCTCGACGAACTCTTCGAGAGCGCTGGGTCCGACGCCGCGGTGGCTGAAGCGATCATCGAGTGGGCCAAGCAGGATCAACCGGCCAGCAAGCCACCCACCAAGGCAGCCCTGGTCAAGGCGATGGCCGCGGGCGACACGATGGAGGACGCCGAGCGCGCCCTGCTCGCCGTGACTCGCGATCGGGAGTTGCGCGACCGGTTGCGGCCGTGGATCGGGGTGATCCGGCGTGACCTGCGCGGGCGGCCGGTGGTCATCCACGCAGGGGGGCTCGTCGTCGTCGAGACGCCCTCTCGCAAGAACGCCGGAGCGCACTACACCCCGCGCGACCTCGCCGAAGAGGTCGTGCAGCATGCCCTCGACCCACTCGTCTATCACCCCGGACCGCATCAGACCGACGATCGATCCGCCTGGCGGTTGCGCTCGTCCGACGAGCTGCTCGACCTCAAGGTGGCCGACATCGCGTGTGGGTCGGGAGCCTTCCTGGTCGCCGCCGCGCGCTTCCTCAGCGCCCGGCTGGTCGAGGCGTGGCGCGCCGAGGGGTCGGCGCTGGGGACCCCGCACGACCAGGAGGTCCGGGCGATCCGGGAGGTCGTCGCCCAGTGTCTCTATGGCGCTGACATCAACGCCATGGCCGTCGAGATGTGCAAGCTGTCGCTGTGGCTGGTCTCGCTCGACCGCGATCTGCCGTTCTCCTTCGTCGACGACAAACTGTTGCACGGCAACTCGCTGCTCGGCCTCACCTCGCTGGGCCAACTGGAGGGCCTGCACATCACCCCGTCGAGCCAGCCCAGCCAGGGCCGGTTCGACTTCAGCGGGGATGCGCTCATCGAACGACTCGACGTCGGCCAGCACATCCAACGAGCGATCCGGCTGCGGCACCGGTTGGCCAGCGAGATCGACGAGACCGACCCGCAGCGCACCGCCCACGCCAAGCGGCGACAGCTCGCCGAGGTCGCCGAGCTCACGGGACAGCTTCGGCGTGTCGCCGACGGGGTCATCGCGGCCGGCCTGCCGCTCGGGGGGAGACCGGGGAAGGCGCTCGACGGGGCCTATGCGGACCTGCGCGTTGCGGTGGGCAGCGCGCTGCCGGTCGACCCCGATCAGGCCGACTGGACCCTACTCGACAGCATGACGAGCTCGGGGCTGACCCCGACGGTCACGACGGACTATGCCCGGTGGCAGCCGTTGCATTGGCCGCTGGAGGTGCCCGACGTCATGGAGCGGGGCGGCTTCGACGCCATCGTCGGCAACCCGCCCTTCCTCGGCGGGAAGAAGGTCTCGGGCGCCGTCGGGTCAAACCTTCGGGAGTGGTTCGTCAACGTCCTCGCGAACGGCGCCAAAGGCAACGCGGACCTCGTCGCCTACTTCTTCCTCCGTGCCGCCGCGTTGCTCAAACCCTCGGGCACCCTCGGGTTGATCGCGACCAACACCGTCGCCCAGGGCGACACCCGCGAGGTGGGGCTGGACCGGCTGGTCGCGCACGGCTTCACGATCACCCGGGCCATCCAGAGCCGGTCCTGGCCGGCGCGGAGCGCCAACCTTGAGTATGCCGCCGTCTGGGGCACCCTCGCCGTTGTCGCCCACGAGGTGTGCAAAGTATCGGATGAGGCGATGGTTCGAAGAATCTCAACCCTCCTCGAACCCGAAGGAAGGGTGCCGGGCAATCCTTCTCGGCTGAAGGAGAATTCAGGACTTGCATTCATAGGATGCCTCGTCCTTGGTACCGGCTTTATCGTTGAGAGCGACGAAGCAAGCGATTGGATCGCCCGGAGCCCTGAGAGCAAAAGGGTGCTATTTCCATATCTCGACGGAGATGCACTGAATTCATCGCCCACCACGTCAGCTTCGCGTTGGATTATCGACTTCGCTGAGATGTCCATGGCCGAAGCTAATGACTTCAGGGAGCCGTGGTTGCGCGTTCAAAAAAATGTCTGGCCAGAGAGATCCACGAAAGACCCTGTCAAGTACCCGCGCATGGTCAAAGAGTGGTGGAAGTTTTGGAACTCGCGCCCCGCTATGAGGAAGGCGATCTCCAGTCTCAGCCACGTCATTGTTATCGCACGAGTGAGCAGGACAGTGATGCCCGTGACGGTTCCGAATCAATCAGTTCTTCACGAGAAGCTTGTTGTGTTCGCAAGCGATTCACCATCGATGCTCGCGATTCTGACATCTTCACTGCACACACTGTGGGCAATTCAGCGTGGAACCACAATGCGGGTGGACCCGACGTACACTCCGGAACGCACATTCGAGACCTTCCCCCGGCCGAGCCCTTCCAACGATCTCGACCGGGTGGGTCGCGTGCTGGACGGGGAGCGGCGGGAGATCATGCTCCGGCGCGAGCTGGGGCTGACCAAGCTCTATAACCTCATCAACGACCCGGACTATGCGAGCGCCAGCGATGCCGACGTTGCCCGGATGCGTGAGATCCACGTCGAGCTCGACCACGTCGTCCGGGACGCCTACGGCTGGAGCGACCTCCCCCTCGACCACGGCTTCCACACCTATCGGCAGATGACCCGATGGACGGTCAGCCCGGCCGCCCGGGTCGAGCTGCTCGACCGCCTGCTAGAGGAGAACCACCGTCGCGCCGCCCGGCAAGGCAGCCCACCACCCGACCTCGACAGGGACACCGATAGCGATGCCGACGAGATCGGCGATGTCGACCTCGACGGCAGCGACGACTTGGGCGGCCAGAGCGCAGAGCAGGGGGGGCACGACTGATGGCGAGCGAGACGGCATACGAGCTGCTGGTGTCTCCCGACGGCACCTCATGGGCGGCCCGGGAGAACCTCCACGACGTGCTGCGCCGGGAGTTGCTCGGCCCCGCCGACGGCGACACCGAAGTCCTCGACGCGGCCCCCGACACCCGCTACCTCATCGGGCGGATCGCCCCGGTCCGGCTCACCCCCACCCGCGAGGTCCCCGAAGCCGACGACGACGGGACGGAACGCGACGACCGCGACCCCTCCACCCTCGACCTCGGCGACGACCTGGCCGCGACCGCGTCCCGGGGGGTTCCCGTCGCCGACGTCGACGAGACCGCCCCTGATGGCGACGAGGACACCGTCGAGGACGAACCGCTGCGGCGTGGGCTGATGATCCCGGCGTCGATGGGGTTGCGCTTCCAGGTGCCCAGCGACCTGGCCAAGGTCAGGGTCATCGCCTCCTGGGGCGTCTATCACTCGCAGACGACCGAGGAGCTCACCCCGAGCGGCCGCCCCCGGCGCACCTTCACCCGGACGCCGACCGACATCCCCGTGATCGTCCCGGTCGGCTCGCTGCGCCCCGGGCAGACGGCCGAGTTCCCGCTACAGGACTCGGTCGTGCTGCGGGTCGACTGCTCCGACGACGAGCACCTCGGTCGGCGGCTGGTGGAGATCGCCCTGTGCAACGACCGAGAGACCCCGACGAAGATCCCCGTCCACGCGTGGCTCTTCCAGACCGCTCTCGTTGTCGAGGCCGATGGCGCCGACGTCTTCCTCCCGGTCCGTGACCCACTGCTCGACGACCGGGTCGAGACCGACGACGAGCTGCGGCGCCTGGACCTGCAGTTCCGCAACCGGCTGGAGTTCGCCATCGGGCGCACGTGCTCGGCCGATTGGTTGGTCGCCGACGGCGCCCGCCGGGCCACCCGGGTCTCGACGACCTGGTTGCCCACGGCCGAAACTCCGCAGGTCGACATGCCCGATCCGGCTGGGGCCGTGCTCGACATGACCGTGCTGGCCAGTGCCTCAAAGGCCGGGGTCGAGGCCGGGCTGCGCCCGATCGTCGACGGGTATGCCAGCTGGCTGAAGGCTCAGCGCCGGGCCACGGAATCGTTGCCCATGCACCTGCGCGACGAGGCACACGCTGCCGTCGACGAGGCGCAGTTCGTGCAGGCGCAACTGGCCGACGGCCTGGACTTCCTCGTCGGCGACGCCGAGGCGATGCGGTGCTTCGGCTTCATGAACGAGGTGATGGCGCAGCAGCGCATCCACAGTCAGATCGCCGAACAACGATCTCGGGACAGCGGCCTGGACCTCGCCACCGCCCGCGCGCAGGTCCTGGGCGCCGGGCCGAGCGCCCACTCGTGGCGCGCCTTCCAGATCGCCTTCATCCTCATGCAGGTCAAGGCACTCACCCAGCCAGGGCTGGGGCGGCGCTCCGGCGACGCGGCCCAGGCCGAGCTGCTCTTCTTCCCCACCGGTGGCGGCAAGACTGAGGCGTATCTCGGACTCGCGGCATACGCCTTCGCGATCCGGCGGCGGCAGGATCTGCTGGCGACCCCGGACGGTCCGCTCGACGGACGCGCGGGGGTGACCGTGCTCATGCGCTACACGCTGCGGCTGCTCACCTCGCAACAGTTCCAGCGGGCGACCACCCTCGTCTGTGCGGCCGAGTTGGCCCGCCAGGCCGCCCCGGCCGTGTGGGGCGACGAGCCGTTCCGGATCGGCCTGTGGGTCGGCACCGACGTCTCCCCGAAGCGGATCGACGAAGCCGCCGAGCAACTCGAGCGGGTCAACGCCGGACAGGGCCACCGGCTCACCGTCCTGCAAATCAAACATTGCCCGTGGTGCGGCACTGCCATCACCAGCCGCTCGGTGCGGGTCGACGAAGGCCGCCGTCGGGTGACCGTGCACTGCGGGGACCCCCTCGGGCGATGCCCCTTCGCGTCGGGAGGTGCCGTTGCCGACGGGTTGCCCGTGCTCACCGTCGACGAGGAGATCTACCGGCTCGCTCCGGCTTTCGTCATCGCGACAGTCGACAAGTTGGCTCGGCTCGCCCGCGAAGGCGAGGCCGCAGCCCTGTTCGGTCACGTCGGCCGCCGGTGCGACCGGCATGGGTTCGTCCACCCCGACTACCCGCACTGCGACCTCAAGGATGGCAGCAAGCACCCCGCCAAGCCCGGTATGCCGCCCGCCGCCGTCCACCCGCACCCGCGCCTGCGCCCCCCGGACCTGGTGATCCAGGACGAGCTGCACCTCATCACCGGCTCCCTCGGCACCACCGTCGGGCTGTTCGAGGTCGCCGTCGACGCGATGACCACGTGGCGCACGCCCGAGGGGGCCGTCGCCAAACCGCTCGTCGTCGCGTCCAGCGCCACGGTCCGCAACGCGGCGGCACAGATCAAGGCGCTCTATGGGCGGGGAGCGACGATCTTCCCGCCGCAGGTGCTCGACGCCGGATATACCTACTTCGGTGAGGAGGCTCCGGTCTCGCCGAAGCGGCCCGGCCGGCGGTATGTCGGTGTCAGCACCACCGGCGTCCGACTCACGACCGCTGAGATCCGAGTGGCCGAGGTCCTCATGTCGGGCGCCCAGTTGATGCTCGACCGGTGCGGAGCCGCTGCAGACCCGTATCTCACCCTCGTCGGCTACTTCAACGCCACGCGGGAGTTGGCCGGCATGGCCCGGTTCATGCAGGACGACATCCAGACGGCGCTCGCCAAGGGTCGCCCCGGGACCGGGCTGCCGAGGCGCCCGGGCACGGCATACGGGTCACTGAACGTCGACGAGCTCACCTCGCGCGTGTCCAGCCAAGGGATCACCGACACCCTGGACCGGATGCGGATCACCTTCGACCCGGACATCGACGGCACCACGGCACGCCGAGCGCGGATCGAGGCCCGCGAGCGCCAGGAACGCGTCGTCGAGCGACAGATCCAGCCCTATGACGCGATCCTGGCCACCTCGATGCTGCAGGTCGGCGTCGACGTGTCCCGGCTCGGCCTCATGCTGATGGTGGGGCAGCCCAAGAACACCGCCGAATACATCCAGGCATCCTCGCGGGTCGGCCGAGACGGTGGTGAACCCGGTGGTGACGGGGGGCGGCCCGGGCTGGTCGTCACCCTCGGCAACTGGGCCCGGCCCCGGGACCTCGCCCACTACGAGCAGTTCCGGCACTATCACGAGACCTTCTATGCCCAGGTCGAAGCGTTGTCGGTGACGCCGTTCTCAGCCACCTCGCTCGAACGAGGGCTGGACGGTGTGCTCGTCAGCGCCGCCCGGGTCCTGGACGCCCCCCGCGCCGACGGCCTCTCCCAGGAGAAGTCCGCCGGGAGGATCGGTCAGGCTCGGGCGTCGGTCGAGGCGCTCATCGAGCACCTCGTCGCGCGGGTCCGGCAGGCCTCCGACGATGACTCCGCCACCGCGGCCCGGTCTCGGCTGCTCAACCGCCTGGACCAATGGGAGCAACGGCGCAGCGTGGTCACCCAGAAGGGCCTGTCCCTGGCCTATGAGCGGATCAAGGACACCAGCGTCTATGGGCCGCTCATGCGCAGTGCCGAGGACGTCCGCTCCCGGGCGGATGCCCTCGACGACGCGCCCTTCGTCGTTGCCAATTCGATGCGCGAGGTCCAGCCCGAGATCAACCTGTTGGTCAGCCCGGACCCTGATCGACTGCACTACGTCGAGCCGATGACCGCACCCCTGTGGACCTCCCAGGACCGTCCAGAGGCGGGAGGCGCGGCATGACCGACGACGCACTCATCTATGACCCCAGCCGCCCGCTCGACCCGCTCGGTGACGGAGAGCGCCAAGCCAGTGAGGGCGTCAAGAAGAACTACGCCAAGGTCGGGTCGGCACGGCCGTCCTCGCTCATCTACACCTACGGGCCCGGCGCGGTCATGGACCTGCCTCACTTCACGGTCATGCCCTCGGGTCTTGACGACTGGGATCGCATCTACGCCCGGCGGGACGGCGCTGCACCCATCCATGCGCCGGCTCTCCTCGATGTGGTGCAGATGCTCCTTGGCACCCAGGTGCGCGAATTGCGCCGCTTCCCGCATGAACCCAGCCGCACGGCATACTCGCGCGATGGGGCCGACCTCGGGGTCCCTGCGCGGGTCTTCCCCCAATGGTTGCGGTGCACGGGCTGTGATCGGCTGGCGCCGGTCGCGGCGTTCGACTACCGGAACACCTCGCCGTTCCGGCCCGACGAAGCAGCCTTTGAGCACACGTCATGCCACGGTCGTCGGTTGCCGGCCTCGGCCGCCACACCGACTGGCGGCGATGCGTCCAGGAGTAGGAAAGCGCGACGCCAACCAGCCGTCACCGCCCGCTACCTGCTGGCCTGCCCCGACGGCCACTTGGACGAATTCCCTTACAGCTGGTGGGTTCACGAAGGAGGTCCGTGCCCCACCAGGGTTGAAGCCCCCGTCCTCAGCATGATTGAACACACCGGTGGTCGGGGCGCATCGGCGACCATCCACTGCCAGTCGTGCGGCGCCAAGCGACCAATGAACGAGGCCCAAGGCGAAGCCGGACGAGCCAAACTCCCCAAGTGCCGAGGGCGCTTGCCGCACCTGGATGCCTTCGCCGCAGGAGGCTGCACCAAGGCGACCCGGCTCATGCTCGTGGGCGCCTCGAACCTATGGTTCCCGGCATACCAATCCATCATCGTCATGCCACGCCTCAATCCAGCTGACCGCGCGCGCGACGACGCCCGCCGGATCGCGGTCGCCCTCGGCGAGAACCTCGCCAAATTCGGCGGACAGCTGGACGTCGTCCGAGCCTTGCTCGGCGGGAAGGTTGACGTCGCCGCCATGTCGGATGCCGAGCTGCGACAGCTGCTCCACCTCGCCCAGGCACCCCCCGAATCCGAGGAGTCCCGTCACGCCCGGCGGGCCGATTGGGACCCGGTCGATCTGCTTGTCCCGGAATGGCGTTACCTCCAGCAGAAGCCCGCAGGGCAGTTCCACGAAGACACCGTGAGTGGCCTCACCTTGTCGCCCCGTGCCCTTGATGCCCGTATGCCGCCCGCCGTCGGCCGGGTGCTGGCCGTCGACCGGCTGCGCAAGGTGAACGCCCTCGTCGGCTTCACCCGCATCGACGAGCTCGATCGGGTCAATGACCTGCCCGGGCGGCTGGTCTCCCTGACGCGAACCCAACGTCCCGAATGGACTGTCGCCACCGAGGACCGTGGGGAGGGAATCTTCCTCCAGCTCTCCGAGGCGGCTGTGTCTACCTGGGAGGAACGGGTGCTCGAATCTCGTGAGTGGGACGCCCATCGGCGCGCTCACCGACGGAATTTCGAGCGCCGCTTCTCGGAGACGGCCAAACCCATCAACCCCGACGACCGGCTGCCCCCTCCCCGCTATTGGTTGGTGCACACGCTCGCCCATGTGCTCATCCGACACATGGCGATGGATAGCGGTTATGGCGCCGCGAGCATCAGCGAACGGATCTACGCCTGGCCCGAAGGGGGACCGGACCGTCCCGCGGCTGCCGGCGTCCTGATCGCCACCACGGCGTCCGACAGCGACGGCACCCTAGGGGGGCTGGTGAGACTCAGCCAGCCCGAGTTACTCGCACCCCTGGTCCGTTCCGCCCTGCGTCACGCCGGGCGCTGCTCGTCGGACCCGGTCTGCGCCACGCGGGAACCCCATGACCCTGAGGACTTCCTCCACGGGGCCGCCTGCCATTGCTGTGTGATGGCCTCCGAGACCTCCTGCGAGCGGGCAAATCGCTTCTTGGACAGGCGGCTTCTGGTCTCGCTCCCGGGTAGCGAGCTCGGCTTCTTCGGGTCAGCCGACGTGTGGTGATCGGCGTGAATGGTCCAATGGGCAGCGGGGTGGGCGACCCGGACGTATGCCGCGAGCTCGCGGCATACGTCACGGCGGCCGAGGCGACGGAGGTGGCGAACCGACTTGTGGCTGGGCAGCCGGCCAGCATGGCCCTCGCCGGGATGCCTCCCTCCCGCCGAGCGCGGTTGCGGTCTCTGTGCGGACGTGCCGGGCTCGCCATCTCGGGCAACAGCCCGCTCGTGGCGGTGCTGCGGGCCATCGAAGGCGCGCACCAGGTGCAACGTTCCGTCGAGGCGCTATGGACTGCTCCTGGAAACCTCGCCCAGCACGGTCAACTGACCTCGTCGTTGCATGTGCTCGTGGATCGGGCCAGGGAGTCTGTGGTGTGCTCGACGTTCAACATCCAGCGTTCGTCGGCCTTGTGGGTGGCCCTAGCCGCTGCAGCGAAGCGCCCCGACGTTGCGGTGCGGCTCTACCTGGACACCACCGCCGCTGACGGGAGACCGGGAGCCGGGTCGGTTGGTCGACCCAAGGGTGGGCCTGTGGGTGGGTCGCCAACGACTGCCGAGGTGGCGGCCGAGCTGGCTGGGGCCACCGTCCTGCGCACTCGTCGCAGTGGGCGAAGCGGGAGCAGCACCGTGCGAAACCACGCGAAGTTCGTGTCGATCGATCACCGATTCCTCGTCGTGACGAGCGCCAACATGTCGAAGTCGGCGGAGCGCCTCAACGTCGAGCTTGGTCTTGTCATCGACGATGTCGTCGTGGCACAAGGCGTCGAGCGCCAGATGGCGTCGTTTGAGTCCGAGATCTACGAGGTTGTGCGCCGACGGTGAGATAGCGGCTTGCCCCCGGCTTGGGCGTCGGACCTACCCTGAAACCATGACTGTGCCCGTGCCGGGGATGCCGGACCTTTCGTACCTCGTCCCGGCGTCCAATGAGAACCGCTGGAGCGATCTGCTCGCGACGCTCATCACGATTGACCCTGAGCCCCTGCAGCGCCTCTTGGGTCTCGACTTCGACACCATCGAACGTGAGGCGATCCCTCCCGGCCCTGTTCGCAAGGCCGACCGGCTAGATGTGCTGCTCCGGGCTGGCGGCGCGGCAGCTGCCGCGATCGAAGTATAGCTGCTTTCCGACCTCGGTGAGCGGCAGCTGGAGCGCTACGCTGCCTCGTTCCCGACCGCCCAGGTTCACCGCGTCCTGCATCTGGAGGGGCTGCCCGTCAACCTCAGCCGGACGGCCCCGTGGACGTCGATGACCTGGGAGGCCGTCCTCACGGCATACTCGGGAAGCGCCAACTCATGGGTCTCCACGACAGCACGGGCATGGTTGCTCCAGATCCCGGCGCTGGTGCCAGCGGTCAACGCCGACACCGTGTGGAACGACGTCCCGGACGATGCCCCCGGAATGGAGCTAGGGCCTGTTACGAAAGTCGCTTGAGCCAGTGGTTGATGCTGGCGATGTGAACGGTTGCCGCGAAGCGGACAGCGAGCTTGTCGTAGCGGGTGGCGAAGCCGCGGTGGTGTTTGAGGTGGTTGAAGCCGCACTCGACGGCGTGCCGGTCCTTGTAGGTGTCGGTGTCGAAGGCCGGGGTCGGCCACCGGCTGATCCTCGCCGCCGTCGGTGCCCGACTTGGTCGGCCGGAACCGGGATCGTCGCGGCGATCCGGTGGGCACGCAGCCAGGCCCGGTTGGCCTTGGAGGAATAGGCCTTATCGGCCAAGACACGATCGGGACGGCGGCGGGGACGACCGGGGCCAACCCGGCGGACACGGATCTTCTCCAAGACCGGGACCAGTTGGGGACTGTCGCCATCCTGGCCGGGAGTCAGCAGGAACGACAACACGCCACGACGCTGGTCCACCGCAGCATGGGTCTTGGTGCCCCACCCTCCCCGGGATCGACCTAGCGCGTGGTGATCCGGTTCTCCCGCAACGCGATCCACACTGTCTCGGCGGGCACCAGCGGCATGAACGTGAGCCCTGGAGGTCGTGGAGTCCACCGACACCTGCCACGACAACTTCCCACTCGCGTCGGCACAGGCATGTAGCGCGGCCTCCGCTCGATCCCACACCCCCAGCACCTGCCAACACGCGAACAGTGCATACACCCGCCACCACGGGCCGTACCGGTCCGGGACATCGCGCCAAGGACAGCCGACACGGACCCGGTGCCGGATCCCGTCGACCAGCCCCCGCAACGGCCACCGGCGAGGACGACCACGCCGAGCCGACACCGGCAGCAAGGGCTCAAGCAGGGCCCACTGAGCATCGGTGAGGTCGTGGCGGACGGCGGCGTCTATGGTGGGCATCGAGGCTCCCGTTGTGTGCGGCGGACTAGACACCACCAGCGCTACTCCGGGAGCCTCACCTCGTCCGAGACGACACGCCTAACCTCACCTGTCACTTTCGTAACAGGCCCTAGCGCTTCGAGCCCGGATCGCCTGGCTGTCGCGCCAAGTCGACGGATGGTGCTCCCTCCCTCACGACATGGAACCGTCTTCCGGTGGCGGCAACTGGGCTGTGCGCATCTGGACGCCGTCGAGAGCCCCTGGGCACGTTGTCGCCGCAGAGTTGCAGGAAGGGATGACTGCATTCGAGTGGAAGCATGATCCTGACAAGCCATATCGGGAGCGGCTATGCGGTCCGGTCGTGCTGCTGGGCCTCCGTCAGGACGATGTCGAAACATCAGCCGACTTCGACTGGGCGCACCTGCACACGATGTTCAAGGAACACGTGTTGGACGCGACGGGGATTCCTCATGTTAAGGGTAAGTGGCAAACGACCGCGGCTCAGCCAGGTGACCCTGTCGACCGGGCCAACTGGGCAGCGATCGTGGCGGCTGGTGCCCCGCGGTGGCTCGGGAAGGGGTGGGGCATGCGGGTGGCCAAGAGTGTTCATTCCTGCATGTTCGGCGCGCGCTTCCAACTGCCCCAGACCAGCACACTCGGCCAGGTCAACGAGGAACTGCGGAGACTTGAGCAAACCATCGTGCGGATTGCTGCAGCCTAGTTTGACGAGAGTGACTCCCGGATGGGCGAACCGGCACGCCCGTGAGGGGCTACCTCGCGCGTCAGAGCCGCTGCCCTTCGGGCGGGTAGAAGTCGTAACTCAGCGCTATGAGGTCATCGTCGGCGGGATCCCACTCGTAGAGCCTGAGTTCGCCACTGGTGGGATCAACGTCGTCGCTGTCATCGACTCGGATATTGGCGAGGATGCCCATGACGCACCTCCCCGCGTGCTCACGTGCGAAGGCGACTTCGTTGCGCGTGACGATGACTCTCTCGCCGGCGGTCGTGGTGCCCTTGGCCTCAAGGTAGGTCACTTCACCGTCCCCAGTTGCCTTGGCGTCGAACGGGTTGCCCCGACGCAGGTCTTCGACCTCCCAGCCTTCCGCCTGGAAGAGGGTGGTGAGCCGCTCCTGGGCGAGATCCTCGATCTGCCTCCTCAGCCTCTCGTCAAGGCGACGTCCTTGCCCCTGCCCGAGGGCACCGACGACAATGGCGCGGGCCCGGTCGGGCCCCGCACTGACGCGACATGAGTGGACCAAAGCCGCTCTAGGGCGGGAACCACTGTCGCCTTCACCTGAGTGCCGCTCGCCTGCGGCTCCCATAGACCCTCCGGGAGGTGCTGGTGCAGTGTCTCGACCTGCAGTGGCTGATCCGGGTTGATGACCGTGTCCCAGCGAACGTCCGCGTAGTTGGCGATGGAGCCAGATCCATCCCAGTGCTCAGCCTGGTAGACAGCTGACACGAAAGAGCCGCTGGCGAAGATGCCGCGCACCGGCACGCCCTGACGAAGCAGGAAGGCCCGGTCTCCGGGAACGATCTTCCGAGTTGTGCCTCCCGTCGACCAATTCCACTCGACGGTGTGGCCCGCGTTTGTCTCATTGATCCAGTCGGTGAGCAGATCGCGATCTATCTCCCACCTCGCCGGATTGTTCGTCAGCAGAAACGTGTCGGCGTGTGTATCCGTTGGGTCGTCGAAGTAGGCGATCGGGTTGCGGCCGCGGGGCGCCGGCAGACGAAGGAAGGCCTCACGCACCGGATCCCCAGGCTGCAGGACTTCCCCCTGCAACGACCACTTCTTCGAGGTCCCACGGAGATTGGACTCTTCTTGGCGTCCGGTGATTCTCGCGACAAGTCGGATCTTGCCGTTGCGGGAGAGGGTGGCGTAGCGCTCATGATCGACCCGGTCGCCAACAGCGTAAATGCCTCTGTTGTGGTCCCAGTTGACTTGGTCGGAGGCGGTCTCGTCCCATCCCACCCACGTGCGGTTCATGGAGTCGGCGGATCGGTCGACCGGGCGCCTCTTACTGAGCTTGATGTTGATGGCCACGTCGCATTCCCCTTTACGCGCCTCGTAGGACGACCACTGTGTCTTGCACATTCTCGCGCTCCGGGCCTCAACACGACACCCGCAGTGCGACCGAGTTCTCGGCGGACCGACCGAGGTCAGCCATCGTGAGGCTGGGTGGCCTTGGGAGGGAGTTGGGGCCACGCGATCTGGGCGGGAGATGGCGATCATCCGGGTGCGGACCACGGGCCGAGGCTCCCAAACGCAAACAGGGCGACCCGTGTGAGTCGCCCTGTGGGGTTGGTCATTGAACATTCAACCGAGTGCGCAAGGGGGGATTTGAACCCCCACGTCCTTGCGGACACTGGCACCTGAAGCCAGCGCGTCTGCCGTTCCGCCACTTGCGCGTGTGCGTGGACTATGCGAGGACACAGTCTGCCCCGCCGACCGCCCCCAGGGCAAACCCGATCCCCCGGACAGCGCCTGACAGCACCGAACACCACCTGCCCGCGCCTCCTCGCGTCTCGGGACGGGCGCCCGACCCGCCGGATACCATGTCAAGACCGCCGAACACACGGCCGACAACACGGAAGGAGGCCGGCATGGGCTTGTTCGACAAGGTCGAGAAGGGCCTCGAACGCACCGTCAACCGGGCCTTCGCCAAGGCCTTCCGCTCCGAGGTCCAGCCCGTGGAGATCGCGGGCGCGATCCGTAACGCCATGGACGACCGCGCCAGCGTCCTCGGCCCGGGCCGCACGATGGTCCCCAACGTTTACACGATCGAGCTCTCGACGACCGACTTCGGCCGGCTCGACGAGTTCGCCGACTCGATCACCGAAGACCTCATCGCCGCCGCGGCCGAGCACGCCGAGACCCAGCGCTACCTCCCCGGCGGGCCCATCGAGGTCCTGCTCACCGAGGGGTCCGACCTCGACACCGGCGTGTTCCGCGTCCGGCCAGAGACCTCGCGCCGCGGCAGTGCGGCCGGTATGCCGCCCGCTCCCGTCCCAGCCCCACCTCCCCACCCAGCGGCTCCGGTCCACCGACCCGCGCCGTCGGCCACCGCGCCTCCCGCAGCCCCCGCCCCCGCAGCCCCCGCCCCCGCAGCGCCAGCCCCCGCGGCACCCCCGGCACCCGCCAGCCCCGGCCAAGCCCCCGACGCCCTCGCCGTCGACCACCCCGACGCCGATCCCCTCAGCGGCGCGGACGGCGACTGGGCTCAGGAACTGGGCGAACCGGCATACGACGCCTCCGCCTTTGCCCGCCCGGCCGAGCCTGCCGCCGAGCCCGCCGCCCCGGCGGCCCCCGCGCCCGCCCCGGCCCCGCCTGCCAAGCTCCCGCGGATCAACCCGGCCCAGCGCCCGTGGCTGGACATCGACGGCGAGCGCTACCCGCTGCTCGGCTCGCTCACCGTCATCGGCCGCGACGCCACCGCGGACATCATCCTCGACGACCCCGGAATCTCCAGGCGGCACAGCGAGATTCGCGTGACCAACGATGGACCGCACCTCGTGTCGAGCATCCGCGACCTCGCCTCCACCAACGGCACCTTCGTCAACGGCGAGCGGCTGGCCGTCGCCAGCGTCCGGCTCGTCGACGGCGACCGGATCACCATTGGGCGCACCCCGATCACGTTCCGCGCCGGGAAGAGGTGAGCCGGTGAGTGAACTCACCCTCACGCTCATGCGGCTGGGGTTGCTCGTCATGCTCTGGCTGTTCGTCTTCGCGGTGGTCGGCGTGCTGCGTAGCGACCTCTTCGGGACCCGCGTGTCCCGCCGGACCGCTCGCCGCCGCGCTACCCAGCGCAGCGCCGTTCCCGTCGGGTCACCCGCCGTCACCGGGTATGCCACCCCCGCACCTCCCAGCCCCGCCGCACCGTCCGCCCGTCCCCCGGCCTCAGGCCGCGCCCAAGCCCGAGCCGGCGCGAGCGCTGGCGCGGCACGCGGCATACCGACCTCAGTGGCCGTCACCGACGGACGGTTGGCCGGGACGGTCATCCCACTGACACCCGCCGGGATCCTCGTCGGACGCAACCCCGAGTGCTCGCTCGTCCTCGACGACGACTACGCGTCCGGGCGCCACCTGCGGCTGTTCCTGCGCGACGGCGCGTGGTGGGCCGAGGACCTCGGTTCGACCAACGGCACCTTCCTGGACTCCGCGAAACTCACCACCGCCCAACAGGTCGGCGTCGGAAGCGTCCTGCGGATCGGCCGAACCGTGCTGGAGCTGCACGGCTGATGACCACCGCCCTGCGCTACGCGGCGCGCACCCACCTCGGGCTCGGCCCCAAGAGCCGCAACGAGGACTCCGGGTATGCCGGTCCACACCTGCTCGTCCTCGCGGACGGCATGGGCGGGCACGCGGCGGGCGACGTGGCCAGCTCGATGATCATCGGCGCCCTCGCGCCGCTCGACGAGGAGGTCGTCTCCGGCGAGCAGGCCCTGCGCGTGCTCGAAGGCGAGCTCCGCGAGGCCAACGCCCAGCTCCGGTCCGCGATGCGCGAGGACAGCGCCCTGGCCGGGATGGGCGCCACGACGATCGCCATGCTGCGCTCGGGCAACAAGCTCGCGATGGCCCACATCGGCGACTCGCGGGCCTACCTCCTGCGCGAGGGCACCTTCAGCCAGATCACCAAGGACCACTCGTTCGTCCAGACCCTGCTGGACACCAACCGGATCACCGAGGCCGAGGCCCAGCACCACCCGCAGCGCTCCCTCGTCACCCGCGTGATGACCGGCAACCCCGACGACGAGCCCGACCTGTCGATCCGCGAGCTGCTGCCAGGCGACCGCTACTTGCTGTGCTCCGACGGGCTCACCGACTTTGTCAGCCCCGACATCGTCGCCGAAATCGTCACCGCCGCAACGACTCCCGAGGAAGCCGCCGACCGCTGCATCGAGCTGGCGCTCAAGGCGAGCACCCGCGACAACGTCACCGTCGTCGTCGCCGATGTCGTCGACAGCAACGAAGAGGACGACCTGCCCAGCGCTCCCGAGATCGTCGGAGCCGCTGCCGTCCGCCCGCGCACCCGGCGCAAGACCCGCGCGATCCCCGTCAGTCCCGCCGAGAAGGCCGCTGCCCTCACCCGCGAGGTGTCCGGCACACCCGACGACGAACCACTGCACCTGGCCGAGGAGGTCGCCTCGCCGCGGGTGCTGTGGTTGCGGCGGGCCGCCCTCGCCCTCGCCGCCGCCGTGCTCGTCATCGGCGCCGGGTATGCCGGCTACAACTGGACCCAGCGGCAGTACTTCATCGCCGCCCACGACGGCTTCGTCACCCTCTATCGCGGGGTCAACCAGACCCTGGGGCCGGTCAACCTCGCGACCCCGCTCACCGGCACCGACATCCTCGTGTCCGACCTGCCGACGCGCTTCCAAGAGCTCGTCAACGGCTCGGTCTCCTTCGGCAGCCTGTCGGAGGCTGAGACCCGCATCGCGAACATGCGCGAGGTCGCCGCCGAGTGCCGGGCCCAGAACGCCGCTGGGATCGCTTGCGGGACAACGCTTCCCGTCGCCACTCCCTCCGTCACCGTGCCCACGTCGACAGCGACCTCGACAACCACCACCACCGCCTCGATCCCTCCCACGGGCTCGCCGGTTGCGCCGGGAGCCGGCGGGAGCGCGGCATACCCCGCCCCTGCCGGCGACGGCACGAAGGCGACGCCGGGCACGGGCAGCGGCATCTCGGGCGTCCCCCAGTCCCGGCCGGGTGCGACATGACGACCACGGTCGAGACGATCCCCACCAAGTCGCGGCGCAACACCGAGCTGCTCCTGCTGCTCTTCGCGGTCGCCATCGTGCTGTTCGCGTGGGTGGACACCGAGATGGCCAACCGCGGCGCCGTGCCGGCGGGGCTGGTCGCCATCGGCGGTGGGCTGCTGACGCTCGTCGTCCTGTTCAACCTCGTGTTGCGGTGGAAGGCCTCGTATGCCGATCCGCTGCTGCTGCCGATTGCTACGTTGCTCAACGGGCTGGGCCTGGTGATGATCCACCGTCTGGATCTCGCGGCTGGGGACTACGGCTTCGACGGCGATGCGTTCCGACAGCTCATCTGGACCGGGGTGTCCATCGTCGTCGCGGGGGCCGTGCTGTGGTTCCTGCGCGACCATCGGACGCTGCGTCGCTATACCTATACGGCGATGGCGGCCGGTGTGCTGTTGCTCGTCCTGCCCCTCGTGCCAGGGCTCGGTTCGGAGCAGTTCGGCTCGAGAATCTGGATCCGGCTGGGCTCCTATTCCTTCCAGCCCGGCGAGATCGCCAAGATCGCGCTGGCCATCTTCTTCGCCGGCTATCTCGTCCAGGCCCGCGACGTGCTGTCCCTGGCCGGGCGCAAGGTGCTCGGGTTCACCTTCCCGCGGGGGCGCGACCTCGGGCCGATCATGGTGGCCTGGCTCATCAGTGTCGCCGTGCTCGTCTTCGAGAAAGACCTCGGGTCGTCGCTGCTGTTCTTCGGGTTGTTCGTCGCGATGCTCTATGTCGCGACCGAGCGGGTCTCCTGGATCGCGATCGGTCTGGTGCTGTTCGCGGCGGGCGCCTACACGGCATACCTGTTGTTCCCCCACCTGCAGAGGCGGGTCATGCTCTGGCTCGACCCGTTCTCGGCGGCGTCGCTCGAGCAGTCCGACCAGCTCGCCAAGGGGATCATGGGGATGGCGGCCGGCGGCCTGTTCGGCACCGGGCTCGGCAAGGGCCGTCCGTGGCTCGTGTCGATGGCCGAGAGCGACTTCATCCTCCCCAGCCTGGCCGAGGAGCTCGGGCTCACCGGGGTGTTCGCGATCCTCGTGCTCTATGGGCTGTTCGTGCAGCGGGGCCTGCGGACCGCGCTGGGCGTGCGCGACGGCTTCGGCAAACTGCTGGCGCTCGGCCTGGCCTTCTCGGTGGCGCTGCAGGTCTTCGTCGTCATCGGTGGCGTCACCCGGGTCATCCCGCTCACCGGTCTGACCACCCCCTTCATGTCCCTCGGCGGCTCGGCCCTGCTCGCCAACTGGTCGATCACCGCGCTGTTGCTGCGGATCTCCGACCAAGCGCGCCGACCCGTCCCCGAAGGTGACGGGTTGCACGCGATCCCGAGGCGACGGCATACGGCATCGGTCGCGGCGGACACACAGGCGGTGAGCCGACCGTGAACGCACCGATCCTGCGGATGTCCCGACTGGTCGGGGCGCTGTTCGCGCTGCTGCTGATCTCGGCGACGATCATCCAATTCGTCCAGGCGCCGTCGCTGCGGGCCCGCTCGGACAACCACCGGACCATGCTCGACAACTTCTCCCGCGACCGCGGCTCGATCCTCGTCGGCGAGACCGCCATCGCCGTCTCCAAGCCCTCCGAAGGAGAGCTCGCCTTCCTGCGCACCTACCCGCAGGGTGCGCTCTACTCACACATCACCGGCTACTACGGGCACATCTTCGGAGCGCAGGGCGGCCTGGAGCTCACCGACGACGACCTGCTGTCCGGATCGTCCGACGCCTTGTTCTACAAGCGGATCGCCGACCTGCTCACCGGCAAGAAGCCCACCGGGGCCAGCCTGCAGCTCACCATCAACGCCAAGGCCCAAGCGGCCGCGGACAAGGCGCTGGGCAACCAACGCGGCGCCGTCGTCGCCATCGACCCCCGCACCGGCGCCATCCTGGCCATGGTCAGCCACCCGCAGTACGACCCCAACACCCTCTCCACCCACGACGGTGCCGCCGCCCGAGTCGCCGGCGAGGCCCTCAACGTCGACCCCACCAGGCCCCTGGTCAACCGAGCGATCGGTGGCAACCTCTACCCGCCCGGTTCGGTGTTCAAGCTGGTCACCGCGGCCACCGCACTGTCGAGCGGAGCGGTCACCGAGACCACCCAGATCCCCGGGCCCGCCGTCATGGACCTCCCGCAGACGACCGTGGGCCTGCCCAACCACGACGGAAAGTCCTGTGGCCCAGGCGATCTCACCACCCTGCAACACGCCCTGGAGATCTCCTGCAACACCGCGTTCGGCTGGATCGGGCTCAAGGTGGGCCCCGATGCGCTGCGCGATCAGGCCGCCAAGTTCGGCTTCGGTGAGAGCCTGCGGATCCCCATGCGGGTGAGCCCGAGCACCTTCCCCGCGGCACCCAACGCACCACAGACCGCCCAGTCGGCCATTGGCCAATACGACGTGCGCGTCACCCCCCTGGAGGTGGCCATGGTGACCGCCGCGATCGCCAACCGAGGGATCGTCATGCGTCCCTACCTCGTCCACCAGGTCATCGGCGCCAACCTCGAGATCCTCGACAGCACCACCCCCGAGCAACTGTCCCAGGCGATCTCCCCGGAGGTCGCGGCCATCGTGGGTCGGATGATGGTGGCCGTCGTCGAGCAAGGCACCGGCAAGGCCGCCCGGATCTCCGGGGTCGCCGTCGCCGGCAAGACCGGCACCGCCCAACAGGGCAACGGGCTGCCGCCACACGCCTGGTTCACCTCGTTCGCCCCGGCGGACAACCCGCAGATCGCGGTCGCCGTCGTCGTCGAAGACGGTGGCAACGCCGGTGAGGAAGCCGCCGGCGGTCGACTGGCCGGGCCGATCGCCAAGGCAGTCATGGAAGCGGTGATCTCCCGATGATTCCAGCAGTGGGTGCCGTCCTCGGCGGGCGCTACACGCTCACCGAGCGGATCGCGGCCGGCGGGATGGGGGACGTCTGGGCCGCCACCGACCGGGTCCTCGGCCGCACCGTGGCCATCAAGATCATGCGGTCGCTCACGACCGACGAGGGCAACTTCGCCGAGCGGTTCCGGGACGAGGCACGGCATACTGCCGGGTTGTCCCACCCCAACATCGCGGCCGTCTACGACTACGGCGAAGACGACGGCACGGCATACCTCGTCATGGAGCTGGTCCCCGGGCGCCCGCTGTCAGCGCTCATCGCTGAGGGCGCGATGGCTCCCGAGCGGGTGCGCCTCATCCTCGGTCAGTGCGCGCTGGCCCTGGCCGCCGCCCATGAGGCCGGGGTCGTCCACCGCGACGTCAAGCCGGCCAACGTCATGGTCACCCCCGAGGGCCAGGTCAAGCTCACCGACTTCGGGATCGCTCGGGTCGTCGACGCGGCCGGACACACCCGGACCGGCGAAGTGATGGGCACGCCGCAATACCTCGCCCCCGAACAGGCCATGGGCCAGCGGGTCACCGGCGCCACCGACCTCTACTCCCTGGGCATCGTTGGACACGAAATGCTAACCGGGAGAAGGCCGTTCGACGCCGGATCAGCCGTCGCCACGGCGCTGGCCCAGATCAGCGAGCCGCCGCCACCGCTGCCGCCGCACGTCACCGACCCGCTGCGCGCGGCCATCGAATCCTGTCTGGCCAAAGACCCGACGCACCGCCCGTCCAGTGCCGCGTCGCTCGCCGCCCTGCTCGGTATGCCGGTCGCCGGGGTCTCGCACGCCAGCCCGGCCACCAGCGTGGTCCCGCTCTCCGAACTGGGCGCCACCCAACCGCTCGATGTGCCGACGCCCTGGCCGGCCCCGGCGGCGGCCACCGAGGTCTACCGGCCGGTGCCGACCCATCAGATGGGGGGACCGGCCTACCAGCCGGGCGTGGCCCACGAACCGGGGAGCACGGCATACCAGGGACATCCCGGCGGCGGCTGGGAGGCGACGGCGCCCGCCGGACCGCCCCCGCCCCCGCCCCGGCGGCGCGGGCTGGGCTGGTGGTGGCTGCCGGTCATCGCCGCGCTGCTCGTGGCAGGCCTGCTCGTCTGGCAGGGGATGCTGCGCGCCGGGCAGACCAGCACACCGATCCCGTCGGTCACGGTGACCAAGACAGTGCCGCGCACGAGTGCCACGACGGGCCCGACGAGTGCGCCACCGACGACCAGCCCGGTCAAGACGGGGACGGTCGTCGAGAGCGACTACCTCGGACAGTCCGCCGGCATCGTCCGCTCCGATCTGACCGCACAGGGCTTCCTCGACATCACGACCAAGCAGGTCGCCTCCGACAAGCCCAAGGGCGAGGTCATCGGGGTGACCCCGACCGGAACCATCCCAGTCACCACGACCATCGTCATTACGGTGTCCGCGGGGGCGGCGCCGACAGCCAGCACGACAAGCACGGGAGGAAGCAGTGGTTAGCGCACGGAGAGGGGGACTCTCGTGAGCACTCGACGTCTCCTCGGAGGTCGTTACGAGATCGGTGAGGTCATCGGCCGCGGGGGAATGGCCGATGTCCACGCGGGCTTCGACACCCGTCTGTCGCGACCGGTGGCGATCAAGCTGCTGCGCTCCGACTTGGCCCGCGACTCGGTGTTCCTCAGCCGGTTCCGGCGAGAGGCGCAGTCCGCGGCCGGCCTCAACCACCCGAACATCGTCGCGATCTTCGACTCGGGCGAGGACGAGAGCATCGACCCGACCTCCGGGGTGACCGTTCACGTCCCCTACATCGTCATGGAGGTCGTCGACGGCCGCACGCTGCGCGAGCACCTCACCGCCACCGGTCCGCTCGCCGCGGTCGAAGCGGGCCGGATCGTCGAGGACGTCCTTGCCGCGCTGGACTACAGCCACTCCAAGGGCATCGTCCACCGCGACATCAAGCCGGCCAACGTCATGCTCGGCCGCGGTGGGGCGGTCAAGGTCATGGACTTCGGGATCGCCCGGGCCATCGCCGATAGCGCCGCCACGATGACCCAGACCCAGTCGGTCGTCGGCACCGCGCAGTATCTCTCGCCGGAGCAGGCTCAGGGCAAGCCCGTCGACGCCCGGTCGGATCTCTATTCCACCGGCTGCATGCTCTTCGAACTGCTCACCGGCAGAACGCCGTTCGTCGGTGAGACCGCCGTCTCGATCGCCTATCAGCACGTGGGCGAGCCGGCCACGCCGCCGTCGGCCATCCGCTCGGCCGTGCCCGCGGCATACGACGCGATCACCTTGCACGCCATGGTCAAGGACCGCGAGGCCCGCTACCAGAGCGCGCTGGAGTTCCGCGACGACCTCGTCGCCGCCCGAGAGGGACGGCCGCTGAGCGCGGCCGCGATCGGCAGCGCGGCCGGGGCTCGTCCTGGTCTCCCAGGCGCGAGCGCGACCGTAGGCAGTTCCGCCCCGACGACCGTCTTGGCCGAGGTGCCCGACCCCGATCCGGCGTTCGTCCCCCAGGACCGTATGCCGCTCGAGGACGAGCCGCTCAGCCGGGCAGACCGACGGGCCGCCCAGGAGCCTCCGAAACGGCGGACCGCGGCATACGTGCTGCTCACTCTCGCGGCGCTGGCGGCCCTCGCGGTGTTGTTCATCCTCGGGCGAAGCATCCTCGCGCAGAACGCCAAGCCCGAACAGGTGGCGGTGCCCTACCTCATCAACCAGACCGAGGACCAGGCGCGGGCCCTGCTGTCGGCGCGCAAGCTGGTCATGGACGTCCGCAACGTCACCAACGCCACGGTGGCCAAGGGGCTGATCGTCGACCAGGACCCGGACTCGGACACCATGGTCAACGTCGGGACGTCCGTGCAGGTGATGGTGTCCTCCGGCCCGGGTCAGGCGGCCATCCCCGCCGTGGCCGGCCTGAACAAGGACGCCGCGATCACCCAACTGAAGTTGTTGGGATTCAACGCCCTCGGCGTGCTCGTCGTGGACGATCCGTCACAGCCCAAGGATGCGGTCATCAGCGCCGACCCGCCGATCGGCTCGGTTATCCCCTTCACGAACCAGATCACCCTCAAGGTGGCTTCCGGGAAGGTTGCCGTGCCGGCGCTGGTGGATCTCAACCAGATCACCGCTCAGGCCGCGCTGTCCGGGCTGAAGCTGAAGTATGCCGTCGCCGAGAAGGTGCCGACCGCTGACACGACCATCCTCGAGGGCACCGTGCTCAGTCAGGACGTGCCGGCCGGGACGCTCGTCGACGTCGGGTCGACGGTCAACGTCAAGATCGCGATCCGGATCGCCTCGACGGTCACCGTCACCTCCCCGCCTCCGACCACGGCTCCGACGAGCACGGCCACCTCGACAGGCTGAGGCGCCGGGTCGGTGGTGATCAGCGGTGGACGAGGGGGCTCAACCCTGCCGACCGACTGATCGCGGCGGAGTCGCCGCACTCGGCGAGCCAGTTGGCCAGGATCCGATGCCCGCCCTCGGTGAGGACGCTCTCCGGGTGGAACTGGACGCCGTGCAGCGGCAGGCTCGCGTGCCGCACGGCCATGACCAGCCCGCTGGCGGTGTGCCCGTTGGCGAGCAATTCGGCCGGCAGCGTCGCGGGGTCGATCGCTAGGGAGTGGTAGCGGGTTGCCGTGAACGGCTGGGGTAGGCCGTCGAGCACCCCGGTGCCGTCGTGCTCGACGAGTGAGGTCTTGCCGTGCACCAGCTCGGGGGCCCGTCCGACCGTGGCGCCCATGACGACCCCGAGGGCCTGGTGACCCAGGCAGACGCCGAGCATCGGCTGGGCTCGCTCGCCACACGCCTGGATCATCGCCATCGACACCCCGGCGTCCTCGGGTGTCCCCGGGCCCGGGGAGATGAGCACCCCGTCGAAGCCGGCGCCCTCGGCGGGGGTCACGGCATCGTTGCGCACGACCGTGCAGTCGGCGCCGAGCTGCTCGAGATAGCCGACGATCGTGAAGACGAACGAGTCGTAGTTGTCGACGACGAGGATCCGAGTGGCTGGCGAGCTAGACACCGAGTGCCTCCCCGATCGCTGGGGCGAAGGCTCCGTCGATGGTCACCCGATCGAAGGGCAGCAGCGGAGCAATCGCCGGGAACACCCAGGTGAACAGGATCGCGACGACGACGAGGAACAGAACGAGGGCCCAGAAGGCCTTGACCCAGCGCGTGCCGGGGAGAACGCGCCAGAGGGCGGCATACATCTCAGGCACCTCCGAGGACGGACGAGGTGACGGGCCACGTGGTGGGATCGGCAATGGCAGCGGCGGGTGAGGCAGCAGCACCGGCGGGTGCGGCGGGTGCGGCGGCGAGCTCGGGCGGCAGGCCCGCGGTGCGCGGCACGAGCCGGTCGAGCTTGGCGAAGACGATGTAGCGCTGGGCGGCTGAGAACTTCGGGTGGCAGGACGTGAGGGTGAGCCACGACTCGGTGGGCTTGGCGCCGATCTTCTCGGGAACCGGCGCCACGACCTCCGACTGAGACGGGCGGACGATGGTCGAGCGGGCCACGCGATAGACGGCATACGACGAACGGGTCTCGATGACGATGACGTCGCCGGCGGCGAGGGCGTCGATGTCGAAGAACGGGTGACCGTGCGTGGTGCGGTGCCCGGCGATCGCCATGTTGCCGATCTGGCCCGGAAGCGACGTGCGCGGGTAGTGGCCGGGCCCCTTGGCCAGGACGCCCAGCGAGATGCCTTCATAGACGGGGCGGGCCCAGTCGGGGCCGAACCGGGGGATGCGGATGATCGCGATGACCGCGCCGTCGTCGAGGGACGGCACCGCCCCTGGGACCAGCGGCCCCCCGGGGAGCTGGGGTCCTTCGGGCAACTGCGGCAGCGTTGTGGTCCCCTTGGCCAACTCCTCCTGCAACTGGGCGGCGACGTCGGCCTGCTCACGTCCCTCGATGAGGCTGCTGTAACCGACCTGCCAGGCGACGAACAGCAGGACGACCACACCGGCGGTGACGAGCAGCTCGCCCACCACACCGAGGACCCCCCGGACAATCCTCACTTCGCCACCTTCGCCACCGACTGGGACACCGGGCCTGAGTATGCCGGGAACGTCGCCTTCGCTTCGGTGGTCACCCGATAGCCGAGACCGACCGCGTCGACCCACTCCTTGTAGATGGCGATTTGTGGGTCCTTGTCCAGCGCCTCGGTGAGCGCGTCGATCTTGCCGATGGCCGAGATGACGAACGGCGGGGAGTAGACGCGCCCCTGCAGGATGAGGGTGTTGCCGACGCAGCGGACCGCGGACGTGGCAATGACCCGCTGGTCCTGGATCATCATCGCCTCGGCACCGCCGCGCCACAGGGCGTTGACGACCGCTTGGACGTCCTGCTGGTGCACGACGAGGTCGTCAGGGCGGATCGAGGGGGGCAGGTTGGCCATGCTGCGGCTGGAGTCGGTCAGGGCCACCGTCAGGGCTGGACCCTGGACCGCGCGAGTGCCGACCTGGGGCGCGAGCAGGTTGATCGTGCCGGTGAGCGGGGCGAGCCGGCCGTCGCTCGGGGCAGCCGCCGCGGTCAGGGCGTCGAGCTCGTTCTGCAGCTTCTCGATCGCACTGGACTTGGCGGCCACGTCCCGGTTGGCGGAATCGATGAGACCCGGGAGCCCCCGGTCGCTGCGCAGGTCGGTGCCCCGAGCCGCCTGGAAGCTCGTCGCGAACAACAGGCCGGCCAGGGCGAACACCGCGGGAGCCAAGGCGCGCCAGAGCCGAGAATGCGGACGGCCGGGGGGGGACGGCATACCGGATCCTCTCTGTCCGAAGCGTCGGTGCCCGCGCGCGAGGCAGCGACACGCGACCGCGTGCTGCATCGCCTACGCTAAGGCACACCAGGAAGAACGCAAGGAGACCTCGTGTCCGAGTCGCAGGGCCCCCAGGAGAACAAGCCGGTCGTCGTCCCGCCGGCAGCCAAGGTTGCGCAGGCGCGCCAGGCGGCCGAGGCCGAGAAGCGGCGGCGGGCGCAGGCCCTCGACGCCCCCAACCCGTCGTGGTGGGCTCCGGTCTTCGTCACGCTGCTGCTGGTGGGGCTGCTGTGGATCGTCGTGTTCTACATCTCGCAGGGTCTGTGGCCCGTGGCGGCGTTCGGGTATTGGAACCTGGTCATCGGTTTCGCCCTGCTCATCGGCGGTTTCGCCATGACGATGAAGTGGAAGTGACGCGCGCCTGACCGGCGTCGGGCCCGGACATGTCGGGGAGGAAGCGCCCTAGTTACACCCATGTAGTTCTCCCCAGCTGTGGACAACCCTGTGGATAACGTCGCCGTTGTTGGTTAGGGGCGATGGCGCTTCTCGTATGCCGCGTGCGCAGCGGTCCCCGGGGTGGGAGCCCATCGGCCCACCACCGTCAGCTGGGCAGCGGTCCACGTCGCCGAGATCAGCCAGTAGACGAGCACGCCCGAAGGCACGAAGGGTGCCGAGACGAGCAGACCCAGCGCTGCGATGGTCGGCGTGATCCGGCGCGTGGTCGCGGCGAGCTCGGCCCCCGGTTCGCCGGGTTGTGGCTCGACCATGTTGGGCAGGCTCAGCCAGCGGGTGGCGGCATACGTGATGACAGCGGCGAGCGCGCCGATGGCGAGGATGGCCACGCCGGTTCCTGCAGCGCCCGACAGGCCCACGCCAGCCGTCCCGGCCACGCTGTCGGCGAGGCTGACGCCGCCCAGCCTGGCGGTGCGGGCCGAAGCGACGAGCGCGTCGCCCATCGCGCCGACCGCACGGCCTGCAGCGATGTCGGCCAGGACGCGGTAGAGCCCGAACAACACGACACCCTGGACCAGCAGAGGCATGAGGCCCAGCGAGACGCCATGCTCGGCGCGAACTGCTCGACTCTCGGCGAGTTGTCGGCGCAGGCTCTCGGGGTCGGTTCGGCCGGCATACCGACGGGCGATGTCGGCCAGCGCCGGCCGAGCGCGTGCGGCAGCGTGCGCGAGCCGGACCTGACGGATGGTGACCGGGACGAGGGCACCGCGAACGACAACGACAAGACCGATGAGGGCGGCCAACCATGCAGGGCCGGCACCCCATCCCGTGGTGGCGGCCAGGTCGTGCAGGGAGGCGAGCAGCCAGGCGATGGCTGTCTCGACGGGACGGAACAGGGACGACAGGAGTTCAGACATGGGACTCTCTCGCAGGCTCGCGGGGGCGGGGAACCGAACGGGGGCACGCGCAGCGCGCGTGCCCCCGGCCGAGCCCGGGCGGGCGGGACGAGTCAGTCGAGGGTCGTCGTCGGTCGGGCAGGCTCAGCCGTGCAGCCCACCGGGTGCGCGGGGTCTGGCGACGCCCGGCGCGTCCGGGTCCGAAGGGCTGGGAGCCTGCTCGTATGCCGTGCGCGCTCGCGCCCGAACGGGGACCGTCTGGCTGCGGGGATCGCCGATGACGAGTTGACGCCGGGCTTCCCGGGCGAGGGTGACCAGGACAGCGCCGAGCACGGCGAGAACCATCCCGGCGGCGGTGCCGGCGACGCTGCTGGCGGCGGTGTTGGCGGCGAAGCCGGCGGCGGTGTTGGCGGCGAAGCCGGCCGACACCGCGGACGGGTCGAATCCGAGCGAGAACCCGGGGGAGGTGAGGATCTGCGTGGTGAACCAGGCCAGCATCCAGGCCGAAATGGCCGCCACCGCAGCGGCCAGCACAGTTCTGACGGCAGCGGTCCTGGCACGAGTGCCTGACGCAGGTCGCCGTTCCATGCCAGGTCCAACGGAAACCCGACGCCACAGGTTCCGGGGAGCAGACGCCGGGAGTTCCGAGCCCCCACGCCGCCAGTAGCGGCAGTCAGGCGCCCGCGGGTCACGGAAGGGAGGCGCCGCGGCCCGCGGGCAGCGGGATCAGCGATAGACGTCCGGCACGCTGGAGTAGTCGAGGACCATCGCCGCGACGATCAGCACCAGCACGAGCGCCAAAGCGGGCCATTGCCAGGAGCGCCGGTCGCGATTGGCCAGCAAGGCGAACACCCCGGCCACGGCCGCGCCGGTGACCAACCCACCCAGGTGGGCCTGCCAGGAAATCCCCGGGTAGAGGAACCCGAAGATGGCGTTGACCGCCAGCACGCCATAGAGCGGTCCCGATGACCGGCCGAGCTTACGGTTGAGCACCAACAGCGCGCCGAACAGCCCGAAGACCGCTCCCGAGGCGCCCACGACACTGACCGCCCAGGAGGAGTACTGGCTCGCCTCGGCCGCAGTGACCAGCCGGCGCGGGGCCGTGGCCAACAGCAGGACTGCCGCCGAGCCGCCGATCGCCGACACGAGATAGAGCGCGAGGAACCGGGCCCGGCCCAGCAGGCTCTCCAGATACGGTCCGATCTGCCAGAGCCAGAGCATGTTCAGCGCCAGGTGCAGCGGCATCTGCGGGCTGTGCAGGAACGCCGCCGTGATCGCCCGCCATGGCTGCTCCCAGCCCACGATCGGCGCGAAGGCGAGATCACCGGTGGTGCCGGGGCGGGCGAGCTGCACGGCATACATGAGGACGCAGGCGGCGATGAGCGCCTTGGTGACCAGCGGGTTGCCGTCGCTGGTGCGCCCGCCGAACGTGGTGCGCGTCGGCCGTGCGGTGCGCGCTGCCTCGCGGACGCAGTCGACGCACTGGACGCCCACGGGTGCGGGCCGCTGGCACTCGGGGCAGACCGGCCGGCGACACCGCTGGCAGGTGACGTAGGACTCCCGGTCGGGGTGGCGCGGGCAGACGGGTCGCGCGACCGGCTCACCGCTCGTGGCGGGCAGGGTCGGTTCACTCATGTATGCCGCCCGCTCACCTCGGTCACGCCCCTCGCCACCCGCTCGGGGTCAGTCAGCGTCGACCGTGACCGACTCGATGACGACGGGCTCGAGCGGCCGGTCGTTGCGGTCGGTGCGAACGGTGGCGATGGCGTCGACGACCGCGCGGCTCGGGGCGTCGGAGACCTCGCCGAAGATCGTGTGCTTGAAGTTGAGGTAGCCCGGGGTCGAGACCGTGATGAAGAACTGCGATCCGTTGGTGCCCTTGCCCATTCGCTTGCCGGCGTTGGCCATGGCCAACAGGTAGGGCCGGTCGAACGTCTTGTCGGGGTGCGGCTCGTCGTCGAAGGTGTAGCCCGGGCCGCCGTAGCCCTGACCCAGCGGGCAACCGCCCTGGATCATGAAGCCGGCGATGATCCGGTGGAAGACCAGCCCGTCGTAGAACTTGGTCGGGTTGGTCCGCTTCGCGTCGTCGCGGTAGTCCTTCTCGCCGGTGGCGAGCCCCACGAAGTTGGCGACCGTCTTGGGTGCCTCGTTGGGGAAGAGGGTGACGGCGATGTCGCCGTGGTTGGTGTGCAAGGTTGCCTTCATGGCGGACATCCTCGCACGGCATACGGGCTGGTATGCCGCACGCCCGGGTGGGTGCGTCGACCACTGGGGTCGGTGGGCCGGGCCTACCGCGACTTCACCGGAACCCGACCAGCGAGAACACCGGCGGGTGTGAGGGAGTCGGGCTGGATCCGACCCCGAACCCCCGACAACACCGGCGAGTGTGAGGAAGTCGGGCTGGATCCGACCCCGAACCCCCGACAACACCGGCGAGTGTGAGGAAGTCCAGCCAGATCCGGGCCCGGACCAGCGAGAACACCGGCGGGTGTGAGGAAGTCGGGCCACATCGGGGGAGGCGGCCGGAGAACGCTCGCGGGTGTGAGGTTCTTGGGCAGCAATCCGGTGGGGGCCCGGGCGTGACAGCGGCTGGAAACAAGGCAGGATGGGACCACTGAACCGGGCGGTCTGGCGAGGGCGCGCAGGACGGGTCCGGACCACGATCGAGGACGACGACTCCAGGAGGATCCGGTGTTCCGGAAGCGACGCAGGGAGAAGGCACAGGACCACTCGGTGTTCGGGCGGGTGGCCGCCCGGCGAGCCGAGCGGGGCGACGGGACCGTCTTCGGGACGCTGGCGGCCTGGCGGGAGTCGATGGGCCCGGCAGCCGAACGGGGCCGGTCGACCGCTCGTACCTATGCCCCCGTGGCCGGCCGGATGGCCACGGCCGCAGCGGCTGCCGCCGCCGAAGCTGCCCGCACCTATGGACCGCTGGCTCGGCAGAAGGCGGCAGCCGCTCGCGAGAAGGCCGCCCCCGCCGCGGCCGCAGTGGCGGAACGCGCCCGGGAGGTTGCCACGCCATTGGCGGACCGTGCCCGCGAGGTCGCCGCGCCACTCGCCGACCGTGCCCGCGAGGTCGCCGCGCCACTCGCCGACCGTGCCCGCGAGGTCGCCGCGCCACTCGCCGACCGCGCCAAGGACGCTGCGGCCCCGTATGCCGATCGCGCCCGAGACGCGGCCGCGCCGGTGACCGAGCGCGCCAAGGAGGCTGCCGAGGCAGGCAAGGACTGGGCTCGCCCCCATGTCGAGGTCGCCGCTCCGCGACTGCAGCAGGCCGTCGAGGACCTCGGCCCTCGGGTCGACCAGGCGCGCGACACGCTGGTCGAGGATCTGTTGCCCAAGGTGTCGGCCGCCATTGCTGCGGTCGCGGCAGCGGCCGGCACGGCCAAGCGCGAGTTGGCGTCCGCAGCGCCCCAGGCCTTTGCGGCGGTGAGCGATGCGGTCAGCGAGGCGGTGTCCGACGCAGACTCGTCGTCGGTCGGTGCACCAGTTGCCGCCGGCCCCGGCAAGGGCAAGAAGTCGCGCAAGAAGGGCGGCGCGCTGTTGGTCTTTGGCATCGGTGCGGCAGCAGCGGCCGCCGTGGCGGTCGTCATGTCCCGCAAGCCGAAGGATGACCCGTGGGCCGCGCCGGTGACGGAGACGGCATACCTGCCGCCGTCGTCCGGTCGGGCCTCGACGTTCGACCTGGTGCGCGACAAGGCCGAAGCGGCCGCCGCAGCTGAGGCGGCCCCAGCCGCCGCGGCGGCGACCACAGACGTCCTTGAGGCCATGGACGCTCCTGAGTCCACGGACGCCATGCAGCCCGAGGTTGCTCCCGAAGCCCCGGCCGAGCCGGCCGACCCAGCCGACCGAGCCGAGCCGGCCGACCTGGTCGAAGCCGCGGCGGACGAGGTCCTCGACGAGGCGGACGACGCCTCGACGGCCGACGGCCAGGCCACCGCAGACGCCCCCATCGAGGCCGTCAACGAGACCCTGGCAGACGCCCAGGACGAGGGAACCGACGACGCCGACACCCAGGCGAGCGCGGCCGCCATCGACGACGCGACAAAGGGTTCCGACCTCAAGGATTGAGAACTCACCACCGTTAATCCGATGCCCCGCCCGACCTCCCGGGCGGGGCATCGGACTTTTCATTGAATGGTGAAATCTCGCCCAGGGTTTGGTGTTAACGTCAGAGGTGTCAACAAATATCGGGTCAGCACCGGCTCGATCCCAACCACTGACGGAGATGTGGGTGCCTACCACGCCGCAAACCCCCGGGGAGGGGGCGTGGTTCAAGTACTACCTCGGAATGCTCGCGGGGCGCGAGCTTCCAGGTATCGACGAGGTCGTCGCGGGCATAGACGTGATCAGGTTGCGCCCTGGTCACGTGCTGTTCGACATCGGGGAACCGCACAACTACATGTACCTCGTCCGCAAGGGGACGATGAAGATCTCGACCTTCGGGGCCAAAGACCGAGAGTCGATCATCTCCTTCTGCCGACCGCCGGACATGGTCGCGAGTCTGCTCGGCCTGAGCCCACAAGGGTTGAAACGGGTGTCCTCCCTGCCGCCGACCATGGTCAAGGCCAGAGCGCTGAGCGGACTTGACCAGAGCCGGACTCGCGCAACCGTCCTGCAGGGCTGCGAGTTGGAGCGCCTGGACTTCCGCGTGTTGGAAGACATGATGGGTCGGCATGCCGAGTGGGGAGTGGCCGTCGCCAACGCCGCCCTGCTGCACGCAGCGATCAAAGAACGCCGCGAGCGCGAACTGCTCACCCTCAATCCGGAGGAGCGGTATCGCCGGTCCTTGAGGACGACAACGACCTGCTTGGCCTGGTGACCCAACGGGACATCGCCAGCTATGTCGGCGTGACGGCCGTCGGGATCAACCGGATCGCCAAGCGGGCTGGCCCGGCCGAAGAGGACTTCAGCGCCTGACCGCGCTCGCGCACCTGCCTCCCGTCAGTCCGGGAGCATGTGCTCCCACGGCTTGGTCAGGTGGAATCGCCGCCCGGAGATCTCGCTGACCCGGATGGCCATGACGTGGGTCTTGCGGGTGGCGACCCACGGCCGCAGGCGCAGTTGGTCGGTCATCAACGCCTGCTCGCCGTGCAGCTCGACGACGACGCCACGGCATACGACGCTCTCGGCGAGCTCGTGGGAACTGGAGTCGACCTCGAAGGCGACGTCCGCATCGTCCATGAGGTCGCTGAACTTCGTGCCGTCGGCGGTCCGGAAGACGATGTGCTCCCCCGCGACGGCATAGTTGATCGGGAGGATCTGCAGACCCTCGCCGTGGCGGAACGCCAACCGCCCGAGCTCCTGGTCCCGGAGCAAGTCCCAGCACTCCGGCTCGGTGAGCACTGTCACCGGGCTGGTCATTACATCGCCTCCCCGAGGCTGCTGCGCTAGTGCCATCCCCACTACTCAAGAGTAACTCCACGCCGGAGCCGCCATGGGCCAGAGGTCCCGAATCCGTCATATAAGCGCTTCGATCGCGACGGATCTCACACGATAGCCCCCAGGAGGCCACCGCTCCCGACTGTTCTGGCCCGGCAACCCGCCCCGGTATGCCGTGCTCCGGCTGCACAACGATGTGCGCCTACCCGGGTTGGTAGGCGCACGGCATACCGGCCGGGGAGTCCTCGGTCAGTGGTGGTGACGGGTGATCTTGGGCTTGCTCAGCGCGCAGAAGTGCTCGACGTTCTTCGTCGGGCCGGAGACGACCAGTTCGTCCTGCGGCTGGACCATCGTCTCGGGACGGGCGTAGATGAAGTCCTCACCGATCCGCTTGAGGCCGACGATGGTGACGCCGTACTTGGCGCGCACCCCGGTCTCGGCGAAGGTCTTGCCCCACTGATCGCCGGGGGCCATGGTGCGGGCGATGGCGAAGTCGTCGTCGAACTCGAGGTATTGGGTCATCCCGCCGACGATCATGTGGGCGACCTGCTCGCCCATGGCGCGCTCGGGGTAGACGACGTGGTGGACGCCGAGCCGCTCGAGGATGCGGCCCTGGGTCTTGGTGCTGGCCTTGGCCCAGATATCGGGAATCCCGTAGTCGACGAGCGCCAGCGCCGTCATGACGCTGGACTCGACGTTGTTGGAGATGCCGACGACGGCCTTCTCGAACGATTCGATCCCCAACTGCTCCAGCGCATCACGGTCGGTGGCGTCGGCCTGGACGCAGTGGGTGAGTTCGTCGGCGAAACGCTGCACGAGCACGGGATCATTGTCGACGGCCAGCACTTCTTGGCCCATGGCGACCAGGGAGCGCGCGGTGGCCACGCCGAACCGGCCCAGCCCGATGATGACTACCGGCGGGTTGGCGTCGTCGCGGCGGAACGGGTTGCTAACCAATGATGGGTCGCTCCTCGGGTAGTCGGTAGTGACGGTGTCGCGTGTTGAGGGCCAGCGCCGAGGCCACCGAGATGGTGCCGACACGGCCGATGTACATCATGGCCATGAGAATGATCTGCCCGATCCCCGGCAGGGTTGCGGTGATGCCGGTGGACAGTCCGGTCGTCCCGAACGCCGAGCAGGCTTCGAACAGGACGACGGCAAGCCGGTGATCAGTCACGATGAGCAACCCGAGGGTGCCCAGAGCGACGACACCCACTGCGATGAGAGCGACCGTGATGGCCTCGCGTTGCACGGCATACGGGACGCGGCGTTGCCCGATGACGACGTCGGGTTCGCCGCGGATCTCGGCCCATAGCACAAAGGCGAGCAGGACGAAGGTGCCCACCTTGATGCCGCCGGACGTTCCCGCGCTACCTCCACCGATGAACATCATCACCGAATCGAAGGCCCAGGTCTCCTCGCCGGCCTTGCCATAGTCGATGGAGTTGAAGCCGGCCGTGCGCGGCATGATCCCGCCGACAACCGAGTTCATCAGCTTGTCCCAGAGGCCCATTGGGCCCAGCGTGCCGGGGTTGTTCCACTCGGAGACCCCGAAGAAGACCGAGCCGATGATCAGTAGGCCGAAATAGCCAAGGATCGTCACCTTGGAGTGGACCGACCAGGTACCCGGCCGCCGCCACCTACTGCGCAACTCGTAGAAGACCGGGAAACCGACCCCGCCAGCCACGATGGCAATACAGATCGGCCCGAGCACCCAGGGGTCACCCGAGAACGACATGAGATTGTCGCTGAAGAGCGAGAACCCGGCGTTGTTGAACGCGGACACCGCGTGGAAGGCGCCGTGCCAGATCGCTGTGCCGATCGAGGAGTCGTAGGCGAGGTAGAAGCGGATCGTCAGGAAGGTGGCGATGACGGCTTGCAGTCCGATCATCGTGGCGCCGACGGTGATGATGATCCCGCGCAGGTCACCGAGGGTGACTGCATGTGACTCGGACTTGGCCATCAGCGACTGGGCCAGGCCGAGTCGGCCGCTGATCAAGATGGCCATGAGGGTCGCCAGGGTCATGATCCCGAACCCGCCGACCTCGATGAGCCCCATGATGACGCCCTGACCGAAAGGGGTCCAATAGGTCGCCGTGTCTACGACTGACAGGCCGGTGATGCACGCGGCCGAGACCGAGGTGAACGCGGCTGCCAGCACATTGGGAGCCTCGTCCGGGTTGGTGCGCGAAATGGGCAGGCACAGCAGTCCCGTCCCGATCGTCAGCAGGATCGAGAAGAGCACCGGGATCAGCCGACCCGGGTGTTGGAGTGCCTTGAGCACTGAGGACCCCTGCACGTCGCCGAGCGTAGGTGAGAAGGACGAGGCCGCGATGATACGCGGCCATCGATCACTCTAACCGAGTTGTGAATCACGCCAACAGCGCCGTGTCAATGGGTGGTAACACTCACTTTCACGCGGGTCCGGCTCGGCCACGGCGCGCGGACGAGGGGGATGGGAAGGGGCGGGCGGGGAGCGCTGGCTGGCATTGGCGGGGCGAGCGTGGGGTGGCCGCAACCTGAGGCGCTGACCACCCAGCGT
Source organism: Candidatus Phosphoribacter baldrii (assembly GCA_016704565.1). Classification (GTDB taxonomy): domain Bacteria; phylum Actinomycetota; class Actinomycetes; order Actinomycetales; family Dermatophilaceae; genus Phosphoribacter; species Phosphoribacter baldrii. Next base: position 840,325 of record JADIZV010000001.1, on the reverse strand, counting down.
GGTCACGCCGCAGCGCCCGCAATGGCAGGGCGCGCGGCATACCCGGGTGGGGGTATGCCGCGCGCCCTGCGTGAGCTGCAACGGAGGGAGCGCCTACTCGACCTTCTCGATCCCCTCGTGGCCGACGGTGATCATCGCGCCGCCGTCGTGGGCCGCGCGCAGGTCGGCGTGGGCGAAGGCCCGAGCCAGGTGGTATGCCGCGATCGTCACGATCGTGCCGAGGGCGATGCCGGCCAGCTCGAAGGTCGGGGTGATCTTCAGGGCGGTGTTGCCGATGCCGAGGATGATGCCCGCCGCGACCGGGACCAGGTTGATCGGGTTGGCGAAGTCGACGTTGTTCTCTTTCCAGATCTTCGCGCCAAGCAGGCCGATCATCCCGTAGAGGACGACGGTGATGCCGCCGAGGACCCCGCCTGGGGTCGACGCGACGAGCGCACCGAACTTGGGCGAGAGACCGAACAGGATCGCGATGAGCGCGGCGACGTAGTAGGCGGCCGTCGAGTAGATCCGGGTCGCCGCCATGACACCGATGTTCTCGGCATACGTCGTCGTCGGGGAGCCACCGACCGAGGAGGCGACGGCCGTGGCGACACCGTCGGCGGCGATGGCGCGACCCATGACATGGTCGAGGTCCGCGCCGGTCATCTCGGCGACCGCCTTGACGTGTCCGGTGTTCTCGGCGATGAGGGCGATGATCGCGGGGATGACGACGAGGACCGCGGCGAAGGACAGGGTCGGCGCGTGGATGCCCACGAGCTCCTTGCCGTCGGCGCCGATCGTCGTGGCCGGCGGGAAGCCCACCCAGGGGGCGCTCGCAACGCCGTCGAGGTTGACCCGCCAGTGCGTCGTCACCGTGCCGGCGCCGGGGTCGAAGCTGGTGATCTGGCCGAAGCCCTTGTCGAACAGCCACGACAGGACGAACCCGAACACCAGGGACAGGAAGATCGAGATCCGGCCGAGGAAGCCCTTGAGGGCCACTGCGCAGACGATGGCGAAAGTCATCACGATGAGGGCGATCCACTGGTCCTGCGGCCAATAGACGTTCGCCACGACCGGCGCGAGGTTGAAGCCGATGAGCATGACGACCGCGCCGGTGACGACCGGGGGCAGCACCTTGTGGATGATCCCCGAGCCGGCGACGTGGACCAGCCAGCCGACCAGGGCCAGGACGATGCCGCCGATGAGGATCGCGCCGGTGACCGTCCGCGAGTCGGCGCCCGGCTGGGCCCGGATCGCGGCAGCGACGCCGACGAACGACGCCGAGGTGCCGAGGTAGGACGGTACCTTCCCGTTGACCATGAGCAGGAAGATGATCGTCGCGATGCCGCTCATCATGATCGCGAGCTGGGCGTTGAGGCCCATGAGCAGCGGGAAGACGAAGGTCGCGCCGAACATCGCGACGACGTGCTGGGCTCCCAGCCCGATGGTCTTGCCCCAGGAGAGGCGTTCGTCGGGGGCGACCACGTCGCCCGGGGCGAGCGCGTGTCCGTCGCCTTTGAGTGTCCAGCCGAATGCGCCCATGGTGGTGGGCTCCTTCCCGTCACGAGGTAGTCGTTCCGGGGTTTCACCCTCTCACGCCCATGGGTATGCCGCCTCGCCGCCACGCGGGCGCGGCTTGCCTTGGCCCGCGCCCGAGAACCTCACACCCGCCGATTGATTCGGGCTCGCAGATCCCGATGCAGGCCGAAATCCCCACACCCGCCGACGTTCTCCGGCCGCCGGCATCCGACGGGTGGCCCGCACCCGAGAACCTCACACCCGCCGATTGATTCGGGCTCGCAGATGCCGGTACAGGCCGAAATCCCCACACCCGCCGATGTTCTCCGGCATCGCGGCAGGGCACCTCTTCGGGGCACGTCGCCCCCTCCGCGGATTCCGGACGGGTATGCCGTGAGCAAGCGTGAAGCCGCCGGTGAAGTCGCCGCAGCTGGTGTGATCACGCCACCTGGGACCGCTTCACGCACGGCTTCAACCCCGGCCGGGACCGGACACGGTGGGGATGCCGCGTCCGCCCCGGGCTCAGAGGCCGTAGCGGCGGAAGGTGAGGGCGTGCTCGACGCCCGGCATGCCCAGGCCCGTCGCGGTTCCGGTGAGGATCCCGGTGATCAGTGCTCGGGGCTTGGGAAAGTCGTCGGGGAGGTTGGTGTTGTAGAGGTGATGTGCCTCGAGGGAGGCGATCGCCGGCTCGAGGTGGCCGGTGACGTCCAGGTAGTGGGTGGGGTTGCTCGCGGCGCTGGACAGCACGGCACGGACGCCACCCCACGGCTCCAGGCCCTCCTGTTCGAGCAACTCGCGGAAGATCCACCGGTTGCCGGCATCGCGGGCGGCGTCGAGGGCAGCGAGCCCGACGGCCCGATGGTCGGCCTGGTTGGGCATCCCGCTGGCGAACACCTCGTCGTGGGTGAGGGTGACGATGACGTCCGGCCTGCGGTGGCGGATCACCCGGGCGATGTCGCGGCGCAGGTCGGTGCCATAGACGACGACCCCGTCGTCGTAGTCGAGGAACTCGACGATGTCGACGCCGACCTCGCTCGCGCTGTCGCGCTCCTCCTGAGCCCGCAGGGGTCCGGCTTCCTCAGGCGCGATCGTGTCGATCCCGGCCTCGCCGCGGGTGGCCAGCAGGTAGGTCACCGCCTTGCCCGCCTTGGTCCAGCGGTCGACGGCGGCAGCGGTGCCGTATTCGATGTCGTCCGGGTGGGCGACGACGACGAGGACCCGCTCGAAGCTTTCGTCGAGGGGCTCGAGGGTGAGGCGGGGCGGCATACCGGAGGGCTCGCTCATGCACGGGACGATAGCCGGGTATGCCGCGTGCCGGCTCCGGCGCCGTCGAAGACGCGCGGACCGGTCAATAGCATGGCGGCGTGACCGTGATGAGCGCCGCCGACCTGCAGGACTTCCTCGCGCGGGAGTTCCCGGATATCAGCGCGCTCGGGATCATCGTCGAGCGGGTCGACGAGCAGACGATCACCCTGCGCCTGCCGGCCGAGTCGGCGATGATCCGCCCGGGCGGGACGATCTCGGGTCCGACGATGTTCTCGCTCGCCGACGTCACCGTCTGGCTGCTCATCCTCGCCCAGATCGGACCGGTGGCGTTGGCCGTTACGACGAGCGTCGGGATGAACTTCTTCCGCAAACCTCCGCCCGGCGATCTAGTGGCCGAGGGCGAGGTGCTCAAGCTCGGGGCCCGGCTGGCCGTGGGGCATGTCCGGCTGCACGCCGAGGGCAGCCGAGAGCTGGTCGCCGACGCATCGATCACCTACTCGATCCCGCCACGCGGCTGACGCTCGATCCGGATCATCGTGTGGCCGGGACGCCCCTCCAGGGCGTTGGCGCCACACGATCCGCAGCGGCGCCGGGTCAGGCTCGGTCGAGCGCGGCAACGAGAGCTGGCAGGGCAGTTGCCGCCGTCGAGCGCCACACGTGGGTCGCAAACGGGCTGAATTCCGTTGGGCGCGGGTCGATTTCGATGACCGGTATGCCGCGCGCCCCCGCCAGATGCGGCAGGCTCGCCGCGGGTTGGACGACCCCGGAGGTGCCGACGACGAGGACGAGGTCGGCGTCGCGGCATACCTGGACGGCGTCGGTGAACTCGCGGTCGGGGAGGGGTTCGTTGAACCACACGACGCCGGGCCGGATCTCACCGAAGGCGCAGTGGGAGCAGGAGTCGGGCTCGATCCGCTCGGTGGGCTCGGCAGGGGCGTGCGGGGTCGGCGCGGGTCGGTGGCAGCGGTCGCAGCGCCAGGCGAACAGGCTCCCGTGCAGGTGGGCCAGGACGGTCGAGCCGGCCCGTTCGTGCAAGTCGTCGATGTTCTGGGTGACGATCCGCAGGTCTGTGTCGGGGCGGTGGGCCCACGCGGCGAGGGCGTGATGTCCGGCGTTGGGCGCAGCGGCCGACATGAGGTGGACCCGCCAGAGGAACCAGGCGTTGACGTAGGGCTTGTCGCGATGCCAGGCCTCGGGCGTGGCCAGGTCCTGCGGGTCGACCAACGTCCACAGGCCGGTCTGCGCGTCCCGGAAGGTGGGCACCCCCGAGTCCGCGGACATGCCGGCCCCGGTGAGGACGGTGATCCGGCGGGCCGAACGCGAAAGACGCAGGATCGCCTCGGGGACGTCCGATGCGGACGGCGCGGACGGCGCGGACGGCTCGACTGCCCGGTCGGGGGTCGGATCGGCGGTCATGCCGCCATGATGACATCGCAGCCGCCGGGCACCGCGGTTGGCCGAGCACGCAGAGAACGAAGAAGAACCGGAAAACCCGACGAAGCGGCATACCGGCTGCCATAATGACCGGACTGCGGACGCGGGGAGCGCGGGCACGTCATTTCCCGGGGGTCCCGCGGCCTGGCCAGGAGTATGACCGTGGCAATGACGAGCGATCCGGCTCGGAGTGGCGCGACCGATCCGCCGAAGTCGGTCGCGCGGCAGTTCTTCGAGCTCTTCGGTGGTGGGCCGCTGCCCAACGGGGAAGAGTTCGACGCCGTCACCGAGACCGTCACGGCGGTGGCGGGCGAGACGATCTTCGATCGCGGCGACGACAACCACCACTTGGTCTATGTCGTCCTGAATGGAGCCGTGAAGATCCTCGCGGCCGATGCGTTCGGGGCCGAACACCTAGTCGGGCTGGCCCGGGTCGGTGAGTTGGTGGCGAGCATCCGCGCTCTGGCTCCGGAGGGCCTGTCGCGCTTCGTCGATGAGGACCTGCTCGGAGCCGACTGGAGCGTCACCGACCGGATGGGGACCACGGACACCCGGGCGGTCGCAATCACCGATGTCACCCTCCAACGGATCGACTTCCAGGTCGTCCACGCCCGGATGCAAGAGCACGGTGGCACCTGGGCGGTCGCTGTCTTCAACGCCGCCATGCATTACGCCATGGTCGAGGAGCACCGCACCCGGCAGTTCCTCATGTTGACGGCCGAAGACCGTTATCGGCATTTCCTGAGACGTTATCCGGACTTGGTCGGAGTGCTTCCGCAAAAGGACATCGGGAGCTATGTCGGGGTGACTCCGGTGGGGATCAGCCGGATTGCGTCCCGGGTCCGGGAGGAGAACCGGCGCCGCAACGGCAGGTGAGCCGGCAACGCGAGGTGGGCGGACGGTCGGCTTGACCCGGATCGCCACCCGGACCCGCCGCTGAGGGGGCCGCTGGGCGCGGACCCAGCCGGACGGCATACGGGGGCTCGTGTATGCCGCCCGCCCGCGGCATCCGTCCGTCGGCGCGGCCGGCGGTGATCACCAGAGATAGCGACGGATGAAGGCGGCTTGGGTCGCGCTGGCGGTAGCGAAGGCCGCGTCGACCACTGTCTCCAGGGTTAGCGCGCGGAAGGAGGTGTCACCGTCGGTGAGCAGCGAGGCGTAGGCCTGGGTGGCGGCACGGAAACTGACGTTACGTTCGGGGTGGATCAGGACGTAGCGGGTGTCGCTCGTCCAGAGCTGTGAATGGTCGCGCATCGACAGGGCGAGCAGGTGGTCGCGCCAGATCTGGCGAAGGTCGGTCTCGAGGACCCGGTCCTGCCAGCCGGCTCTGAACACGGCTGACCGGACGGAGAGGGCGACGAGGAAGTCGGTCTGCTCCCTGAAGCGTCGACGGGCGACTGGGTCGGTGGCCCTCGGAAAGTGATCATTGGTGGAGTGCTCGTGGTACTTCGTCTCGATACCCACGACGGTCCGAGGGCCGGTGGGGTCGCCGATACGCAAGGCGACGTCGAAGGCAGTCCGGTCCCGGGTGTATGCCGGGTCACGTCGAGCAGGCGACCACTCGAAGACGATCTCGCTCGGGTCGCCGACGCCGACGCCGAACAAGGTCGCCAGGCGGGCTCGGGCGTCGGCGTTGTTCGGCAGGGATGCCTCGCCGAAGAGGTTGAACGCCATCGGCATTGACGAAAGCAGGTCCCGGCGCAGGCGAGTGACGTCCAGGGTTTGATGTGGCTCGAAGTTGTCGGGGGCCGCTCTCGCCATGGCGATGGCATGGATGGCGGGCGTGAGGAAGTTCTTGCCATTGTCGGCGTCGCCCACGTTGAGTTTGGTGCCGTTGGGCGTCAAGAGGCGGGTTCCCGCGGCGTTCCGCGATCGGCCTGGGTGAGTGCCGAAGGAGGTGATGCCGAGGACTTCCACAGCCCACTGATGCTGACGCCATCGGGCCTCGCGCTTGAAGGCGGTCATCTCAGCGCCCACGGCGCGGTCGGCGTCGAACCAGCACCCCACCCGCTCCAACTCTTCTCGCGTAGGCAGCACGACAGTTCCCTTCACCGATGCCGAAGCACCGGTCCAGTCTGGCACCCATTGGGACATGGGAACCGCCGCGGTCCCAGCCGGACGGCACACGGAGATCTCCTCGTATGCCGCGCGCCCCTAAGCTCGCTCCATGGCACCCGACCGGTCAGTCGCGGAGGAGTACCTGCGGCGCGAGGTCATCGCGGCGGCTCTGCTTCGGCGCGCGGATGAGACCGGCGGTTATGTTAGTCGAGACGAGCTGAAGGCGTTCATGCTGCCCGACGGCAGCGTGGAGCGGTTGGTCGACCCAGGCGGGGGCGGCATCTGGAATCCCAGTGGCTACATCGCGACACTGGCGATCGTGACGTCGCCGGATGGGCCTTACCCGGACCGGGAGATCGAGGGGGGTCTGCTGCAGTACAGCTACCAGAAGGGCCCTGAAGGCGGGAAGAACCTCAAACTGCGCCGAGCGATGGAGTTGGGCCTGCCGGTTATCCGGTTCAACAAGGTCGGGCCGAACGCCTACCTTCCGATCTACCCCGTATTCGTCATCGAGGACAACCCGATCTCCCGGGAGTTCACTCTGACCGTCGACGACGTGTTGCGGAGCATCCCAGTCGGGCATGAGTTGACTCCGATGGAGAGGGCGTATGCCGCCCGGGTCGTGCAGCAGCGGGTTCATCAACCGGCCTTCCGCGCTCGCGTCATGCTGGCCTACGGCGGGCTGTGCGCTGTCTGCACACTCAAGCACCCGAAGCTGCTCGACGCCGCGCACATCATCGAGGATGGGCAACCCGGCGGGGATCCCGTTGTCACCAACGGACTCAGCCTGTGCAAGATTCACCACGCTGCGTACGACCGCCAGTTCATGGGCATCTCACCCGACTATGTCGTCCACATCAACACCGACCTCTTGCTGGAGACCGACGGGCCGATGCTCCGTCACGGCCTTCAGGAGATGCACGGGCGGGCGCTGACCACTCCGACGCGACGCCAGGACCGTCCCGATCCCGCACGGCTCGAGCAACGGTTCGCGCGCTTCCAGGCCGCCAACTGAGTGCTGTCGTTCCAGCGACACCATGGTGAGGACATCGCTGCGCTCAGCGAGACTGCCCGCGCGCCACATGCGTTCCTCGTTGTCCGTGAAGTCGTCCATGAAGTCGCCGCGGTTGTTGTTGCAGCGACAGCCAGTGCGACCTCATCCGCGACTTCATGCTGTGGGGACGCAACGGGGCCAATGGGACGGCCCGCAGCGGCTGGGCGCTCGTCCCTCGCGCCACCCGCCGCGTGGGCCCAGAACCCCAGAGGCGTCCTCGTCCCCGGGCACCCAGACGACAAGAGCCGGCTTTCGCCGGCTCTTCTCATCAGTGGAGCCAAGGGGACTCGAACCCCTAACCCCCTGCTTGCAAAGCAGGTGCGCTACCAATTGCGCCATGGCCCCGAAGGGTGCCGGCAAACCTCGGCCTGCGCCTCAGCGTCCCGGCTCGTCGTTCACCCGCACGTCGTCGGTCGCCTCGGCCCACAGGTCACGCTCGGCCTGCTGGTCGGCCACGGACTTGCGCATCGCCAGGGCGGCGGCCACCGCGGCGGCCAGCGCGACCCAGATCTTCTTGGGCACGGCATACCTTCCGACTGGAAGAACGACGGTGGTGGGCCTAACAGGACTTGAACCTGTGGCCTCTTCCTTATCAGGGAAGCGCTCTAACCGTCTGAGCTATAGGCCCTTGCACCATCGTGCGGCGGAGCACCGCCGCGACGCGCCAGACTACCCCACCGCCGTGACCGCGATCAAAACGGATCCCGTATGCCGTCCGCCCACCACCCGCGCGCCGGTCACCAGGCGCCCCGCTCGCCGCGGCGGCACCCGCGAGTGACCGGTCGCCGGTCGGTCAGTCGTCGGTCAGTCGTCGGTCAGCGTCAGCTGAACTCCACCGACGAGCGAGGCGCAGATGTTGTAGAGGTAGGCCCCGAGCGTGCCGAGGGCGGTCAGCAGGATGACGTCGATGACCGCGATGACCATGGCCAGCGAGGTGACCCGGGGGAAGCCGATCCAGTCCATGATCGAGAAGGGATCGGCCGAGTTGGGCTGGATGCTGCGCACAAGGCTGTCGATGTCGCTGAAGACGTTCATCCCGGACAGGATCATCCACAGCACCATCGTCGCGACGACCAGACCGACGCCGGCGGCGAACGACAGCAGGAACGACATCTTCATCGCCGACCACGGGTCGACCCGGGCCACAGCCAACCGCACCCGGCGCCCGACTGGGCGAGGTGCCGGTCGCGGCGCTCCCGCGGGTCTGCCCGGACGAGTCGGGCCGGCAGCACGCGCGGGCCCAGGGCCGGCCGGCGCACCGGTCGGGCCACCCGAGGCGGGACCGGCCGGCGCACCGACCCGAGCCGCCGTCCCGGCCGCTACAGCACCCGGGCCACCCGAGCCACCCGAAGCACCCGCACCACCCGCGCCCGTCGCGACACCGGCGCCGCCGGCACCGTTCGCCCCGCTGACCCCGTTCCCACCCGGACCACCCACCCCGCCGGGAGGCGGGGTCGTGACCGGGGTGCGCGGCATACTCACCGTGGGCGGGGCGACCGAGGACCGGGCGCCTGTCGACGCGGACGCAGGAGTCGGCGAGCTGGGCGTGGGGGCTCCCCCTGGTGTGCTCACTCGCTACCTCCAGGCTGGTCGTCGGCGCTCGCGTCCGGCTCGGCGGGCGTCACAGTCTGTTCCTCGGACGCCTCGTCCGAGGTGTTCTCGTCAGACGGTACGCCATTCTCGTCCTCGGAGACGCCCTCGGCGTTGCGCGCAACCGCGACAATCGCGTCACCGCGATCGGGCGTCGCGAACTTCACGCCCATCGTCGAGCGCCCGGTATGCCGGACTTCGTCGACCCGGGAGCGGACGATCTTGCCCTTCTCCATGACGACCATGACCTCGTCCTCGGCCGTCACCGTGAGCGCGCCGACCAGGTCACCACCCTTGTCGGACAGTTTGGCGACCTGTATGCCGGTCCCGCCCCGCCCCTGCAGGCGGTACTCCGTGATCGGAGTCCGCTTGGCCAGGCCGTTCTCGAAGACGACGAAGACGTCGGGCTCGGTGCCGGCCGTGACGACCGACATCGCGAGCAACCGGTCGCCCTCCTTGAACCGCATACCGGTGACGCCGGACGTGGCCCGGCCCATCGGGCGCAAGTGGTCATCGTCGGCCCGGAACCGCACCGACTGGCCCTTGCGCGAGACCAGGAGCAGGTCGTCCTCAGGGGCCGCGAGGCCCGCACCGACCAGGACGTCATCGTCGCGCAGGTTGACGGCGATGAGCCCGCCGGTGCGCGGCGAGTCGTATTCGGCCAGGCGGGTCTTCTTGACCAAGCCGGCGCGGGTCGCCAGGACGAGGTAAGGCGCCTGCTGATAGTCGGTGATCGCCAGCACCTGCGCGATCTCCTCACCAGGCTGGAAGGCCAGGAGGTTGGCGACGTGCTGACCCTTGGCGTCGCGACCGCCTTCGGGCAACTCATAGGCCTTGGCCCGATAGACCCGCCCGAGGTTGGTGAAGAACAGCAGCCAGTGGTGGGTCGTCGTCGTGAAGAAGTGCTCGACGACGTCCTCACCGCGCAGCGCCGCACCGCGCACGCCCTTGCCGCCGCGGCGCTGCGACCGATAGAGGTCGGTCTTGGTCCGCTTGGCGTAGCCACCTCGGGTGATCGTCACGACGACGTCCTCCTCGGGGATGAGGTCTTCGACGGACATGTCGCCCTCGAAGAACTCGATCCTCGTGCGCCGCTCGTCACCGAACTTATCGACGATCTCGGCCAGCTCGCTCGAGACGATGGTCCGCTGCCGCTCGGGCTTGGCGAGGATGTCCTGCAGGTCCAGGATCCGGGCGAGCAGCTCGTCGTGGTCGTCGATGATCTTCTGCCGCTCCAGGGCCGCGAGGCGGCGCAACTGAAGGGCGAGGATCGCGTTGGCCTGGATCTCGTCGATGTCGAGCAGCTCGATGAGGCCGGCGCGCGCCACGTCCACCGTGGCCGAGGCCCGGATGAGCGCGATGACCGCGTCGAGCTGGTCCAGGGCCTTGAGGTAGCCGCGCAGGATGTGGATCTCGGACTCGGCCTTGCGCAGCCGGTATGCCGTGCGCCGCACGATGACGTCGATCTGGTGGTCCACCCAGTGCCGGATGAAGGCATCCAACGGCAGGGTCCGGGGCACCTCGTCGACGAGCGCGAGCATGTTGGCGCCGAACGTCGTCTGCAGCTGGGTGTGCTTGTAGAGGTTGTTGAGCACGACCTTGGCGACCGCGTCGCGCTTGAGCACGATGACCAGCCGCTGGCCGGTGCGCCCCGACGTCTCGTCGCGAATGTCGGCGATCCCGGCCAGGCGCCCCTCGCGGACGAGCTCGGCGATCTTCTGCGCGAGCATGTCGGGGTTGACCTGATAGGGCAGCTCGGTGACGACCAGGCAGACCCGGCCCTGGATCTCCTCGACCGCGACGGCCGCCCGCATGATGATCGACCCGCGTCCGGTGCGGTAGGCGTCCTCGATCCCCTTGCGGCCCATGATGAGTGCGCCGGTGGGGAAGTCCGGACCCTTGACGAGGGTCATCAGCTCGGCGAGCAGTTCCTCGCGGGTGGCGGTCGGGTGGGCGAGGTACCACTGGGCACCGGAGGCCACCTCGCGCAGGTTGTGCGGCGGGATGTTCGTGGCCATGCCGACCGCGATGCCCGAGGACCCGTTGACGAGCAGGTTGGGGAACCGGGCCGGCAGAACGACCGGTTCCTCGGTCTTACCGTCGTAGTTGGGCTTCTTGTCGACGGTGTCCTCGGTGATGTCGCGGACCATCTCCATGGCCAGCTGCGCCATCCGGCACTCGGTGTATCGCGGCGCCGCCGCCCCGTCGTTGCCCGGGCTGCCGAAGTTGCCCTGCCCGTCGACGAGCGGATAGCGCAGCGACCACGGCTGCACGAGCCGCACCAACGCGTCGTAGATCGCCGTGTCGCCGTGCGGGTGGTACTGACCCATGACGTCGCCGACGACCCGGCTGCACTTGTTGTAGCCGCGGTCGGGTCGGTAACCCCCGTCGTACATGGCATAGAGCACCCGCCGGTGCACCGGCTTGAGCCCGTCGCGCACGTCCGGCAGTGCCCGACTGACGATGACCGCCATTGCATAGTCGATGTAGGACCGCTGCATCTCGGTGTTGAGGTCGACCGGCTCGATCTTGTCCCCACCCGTGGGCGGCGGCGGGGTCGTGCCGAGGTCGTGCGCGGACTCCTCCTCGGGGACGTCGGTCTCGTCGTCCTCGGGGGGGTCGATCGGCGGCTGCTCACTCATCGGGTTTCCTTACGCTGTAACACAATCCATGGGGGTATGCCGCGCCATCCACCGGGCGGTTCGTGGAGGGTTGGCCACACTCGGTGGTGGCTAGCACTCCACAAACCGCCGCCAGGGGTCGTGGAACGGCCTGGGTCACAAGGCGGGGTGGGCCCGCGAGGGGCGGCACGGCATACGGTGCCGTGCGTCGGCCCGCGCACCGGCCAGCGGCGGCGGTATGCCGCGACACCATCGACGACCTTCCGGCCACTCGATGAGATCTCGTGGAGGCGGCGAAAGGTCGTCGACCTTTCGCGCACTGGAGCTGTCGAGTCATCGTCAGATGTCCAGGAAGCGGACATCGCGGGCGTTGCGCTGGATGAACCCGCGCCGAGACTCGACGTCTTCGCCCATGAGGATCGAGAAGATCTCGTCGGCCGCAGCGGCGTCGGCCAAGGTGACCTGCAGCAGGGTCCGGGTGTCGGGGTCCATCGTCGTGTCGCGCAGCTCGGCCGGGTTCATCTCGCCGAGACCCTTGTAGCGCTGGACGCCGTTCTCCTTGGGCATCCGGCGGCCCTTGGCCTCACCCTGGGCGATGAGCCCGTCACGCTCGCGGTCGGAGTAGGCGAACTCGTGGGGAGAGTTGGACCACTTGATCCGGTAGAGCGGCGGCTGGGCGAGGTAGACGTAGCCGGCGTCGATGAGCGGGCGCATGAACCGGAACAGCAGCGTCAGCAGCAGCGTCCGGATGTGCATGCCGTCGACGTCGGCGTCGGCCATGAGGACGATCTTGTGATAGCGCGCTTTGGCCAGGTCGAAGTCCTCGCCGATGCCGGTGCCGAACGCCGACACCAGGGCCTGGACCTCGGTGTTGGCCAGGATCTTGTCGATCCGGGCCTTCTCGACGTTGAGGATCTTGCCGCGGATCGGCAGGATCGCCTGGCTGTTGGGGTCGCGACCCTGGACCGCGGAGCCGCCGGCCGAGTCGCCTTCGACGATGAAGATCTCCGACTCGCTCGGGTCCTTGGTCTGGCAGTCGCGCAGCTTTCCCGGCAGTCCGCCGGACTCCAAGGGGCTCTTGCGTCGGGTCGCCTCGCGGGCCTTGCGAGCCGCGATCCGGGCCAGTGAGGCCTGGATCGCCTTGCCGACGATGTCCTTGCCCTCGCGCGGGTGCGCTTCGAGCCAGTGGCCGAACTCGCTGGTCATCGCGCTCTGGACGAACCCCTTGACCTCGGAGTTGCCGAGCTTGGTCTTGGTCTGGCCCTCGAACTGGGGCTCACCGAGCTTGACGCTGACGACGGCAGTGAGGCCCTCGCGGATGTCGTCGCCGGTGAGGTTCTCGTCCTTGTCCTTGAGCAGGCCCTGGCGGCGGGCGAACTCGTTGACCAGCTTGGTCATCGCCGCGCGGAAGCCCTCTTCGTGGGTGCCGCCCTCGTGGGTGTTGATCGTGTTGGCGTAGGTGTGAACCGACTCGCTGTAGGCGGTCGTCCACTGCATCGCCAGCTCGAGCGAGAGCTCCCGGGTGGTGTCTTCGGACTCGATCGAGATGATCTCGGGGTGGATCGGGTCGGACTTCTTCGAGCCGACGAGGTGCTTGACGTAGTCGACCAGCCCACCGTCGTAGCGGTAGGAGACCTTGCGCGCGGTCCGGGGGGTGTCGCCGTTGCTCTGGGTGACCTTCTCGACGCCCTCGTCGAGGTTGTCCAGGTCGACCTCGTCGGCCTCGACGACGTCGGCCGGGTCGATCCGCTCGTCGACGAGGTTGATCCGCAGGCCCTTGTTGAGGAAGGCCATCTGCTGGAACCGGGCCCGGATCGTCTCGAAGTCGTAGTCGGTCGTGTCGAAGACCTCCTCGGAGGCCCAGTAGGTGACGGTCGTCCCGGTCTCGTCGGTCGGCTCCTGCTTGGCCAGCGGCGCCACCGGCACCCCGCGCTCGAAGCTCATCCGGAAGGCGTGGCCCTTCTGACGCACCTCGACGTCCAGTCGGGTGGACAACGCGTTCACCACCGACGAGCCGACGCCGTGCAGACCGCCGGACACCTTGTAGCCGCCGCCACCGAACTTCCCGCCGGCGTGCAGTTGGGTGAGCACGAGCTCGACGGCGCTCACGCCCTCGGTGGGGTGGATGTCGGTCGGGATGCCGCGCCCGTTGTCGCGGACACGGACGCCCCCGTCGGCCTGCAGGGTGACGTCGATCGTGTCGGCATACCCCGCCAGCGCCTCGTCGACCGCGTTGTCGACGATCTCCCACACGAGGTGGTGCAGGCCGCGCTCACCGGTGGACCCGATGTACATGCCGGGCCGCTTGCGCACGGCCTCCAGGCCTTCCAGCACGGTGATCGCGGATGCGTCGTATGCCGTCTCGCCGCCGTTCGTGGGCTCGGCAACGCTCGGGGAGGTGGGGTCGACCACGGTGCTCCTGTCGGGTCGGCCGACGGCGTCCCGGACGGGCCGGGCACTCGTCGGCACGAAGTCATGCCGACGGCTGCCGCTGGTCGCCCAACCGGCAGCCGTTCAGGCTCCATTCTAGTGCTCTGCACCGACCGTGTCCGCTCGACACGGGGCCTGCAGCGGGCCCGAGAGCCGGCCGACCCCCCGATCCGGGGTCCCCTACGCGCCTGGGGGAGTCGAGCCCGAGCGGGGCAAATTCTGATGGCGGGGTCCGAGGACCATGCGCGGGCCAGCCCAGGCCCTGCGGTGGCGGGAAGTCCGTCGCCGCCAGCCGACGATATGGACGTCCAGATGGTGCCGGTCTCGTGCGGCGGTCTCACGGCAGGAATCCGGACGTAATGGGCCTTTCGGGTTCGACGTCCGCACGGCGGAGCTGACCACTAGCCTGGACCCGTCGCTGTTTCTCGGGGGAGCCAGCGGGGCTCCAGCAGCGACATTGGGCGCGCACCATCGGGTGAGACGTCCAGAAAGGCGTTGCCCCATGTCAACCCACACTCCTGGACATCCACCCTCCCATCCGACGCGTCGTGCCGTGGTCGCCGGGGCTGCCTGGGCGGTCCCGCTCGTGGCCGTCGGCGCACCGGCCGCCATGGCCGGCGTCAGCAAGTGTCTGGTCACCGGGTCGATCCAGGTCGGACCGAACGTCCCCACGACGATCCGCGCGATCTGGGCGGATTCAACCGGTCGTCGCAACACCGGCTTGTTCGAGCGAGCGTAGCTGCTCGTTGAAGACCTCTGCCGGGGTGCGCCAGCCGAGGATCTTGCGTGGTCTGTTGTTGATCGCCAGGGCAACGGCGTCGAGGTCGTCCGCGGCCCATCGGGACAGGTCGGTGCCCTTGGGGAAGTACTGCCGAAGCAGCCCGTTGGTGTTCTCGTTCGTCGGGCGCTGCCAAGGAGAGTGCGGGTCCGCGAAGAACACGTTCGTCCCGGTGTCGAGGGTGAACTGCGCGTGCCCGGAGAGTTCCTTACCCCGATCCCACGTCAACGTCTTGCGGAGCTGGTCGGGTAGCTGGGTCATCGCGGCGGTCAGCGCCGCGTTCATGGCCACAGCGCCGCACCCGGCCAACGCGGGGCCGTTCTTGACCCGCGGACCCTGCCCGTAACCCTCGAGCCGGGGAAGGTGCACCAGCAGCGTGTACCGGCTCTTGCGTTCCACGACGGTCCCGATCGCCGACCGGTTGGTGCCGATGATGAGGTCCCCCTCCCAATGCCCGCAGACAGCTCGATCCTCGGCCTCGGCAGGGCGCTGGCTGATCACGACGTCCGCGGTCACATGACCCTGCGGCTTGTTGCGTGACCGCGCCCTGGGGACCCGTAACGCCCGACCAGTACGCAGACACGTGACGAGTTCACGCTTGAGCGCACCACGTCCCTCGATGAATAGGGACTGATAGATCGCCTCGTGGCTGATGCGCATGGACTCATCGTCGGGGAAGTCGATCTTGATGCGGTTCGCGATCTGCTCCGGGCTCCACGCCGTCGACCACCGCCGATCCTGCCGCCGCGGTTTGGACCGGCCCTTCCACTGCGGCACCTCGGGGCCGCTCACGATGGTGCCGTCGAGGCGTCGCACCTCGCCGCTGAGCCGCTCTTGTACGTAGTCGCGCAGTCGCGGGTTCGTGGCCAACTTCGCGGGCTTCGGGCGCCGAGCCATCAACTCGGCCTTCCACTGCGCGACCGAGGCCCGGTACTCGAGTCTGCTGCCGCGGGTCGCAGCGTTGCGTCGAAGCTCCCGCGCGATCGTCGACGGAGCCCGCTCCAGCCTGCGTGCGATCTCACGCACGCCGAGGTCCTGCGCACGCAGGATCGCAATCTCTTCCCGCTCGGCAAACGACAGGTAGCGTCCGCCCGGTTCGGCGAGTTCGATCGTGGGCATGCCACCACCCTGACGAAACCACCGGGCACCGACCGCCGGCGACACGCCCACAGCAGTAGCGGCGTCCTCCGAAGACAGACCCGCAGCGACCTCCTTCCAGAACTCGCGCTCGATCCCGCGCCGGGTCGACGGATGACCAGGCGAGATCATCGGCGCCCGCCCCGTCAACGCTTTCAACCAGCCTGCAGGCCTGCCCATGAACACCCTCCTCATCAAGGTGTTGCGACGACCGGTTGAATCCGCCCTGCACGAGCCAGTCCCAGTGGCTGCGCCCCGGCACCATCAAGGCCGACTATGCGAGCGGGTCGCTGCCGGCCTACCTGGAGATCTGCAACTGCCAAAACGCCGACTCTTGGTACCGCTGGCAGGAGACCGACGACGTGTCCAACTTCCAGATCGAGGTCGATGGCGTCCACATCGACCAGAACAGTTCAGCGCTCGGCTGGCGGGCATCGTTCTTCCTGCCCGGCTTCGGGGAAACCGGTGGCTGCAAGAGGTTCGCCTTGACCTATCGCACGTCGGTCGCCCGGCCGACGACACCCACGACGGTCCCGATCACGTTCCAACTTCAGCGTGGTCCATCGGCGACCGGACCGTGGACGAACGTCACGACGATCGGGGTCAGCGGCACCTTCCAGCGGATCAACACCCCAGCGAACGCGGCGGTGGACTTCAGCGTGTGCAGCGGTGGCGGGACGCCGAACGCCGCCCCGGCCGGCGGCTCCGCCTCGGCTCGATCCGCCGCGGCGCCGGACGGCCCGCTGGACTGACGTGCCGACCCCGTCCACCTCGGACGTCAGGAGTGGCTCGCAGCCCTCAGGGCACTCGGCGCATGGGTCCGCCCCTTCGGCGGACGTGACGGTGGCGATCCTTGAGGCCCCCGTGACCATCCGAACGAACGGCGCTGCGGCGGCGGCATACGTGCGCCAGTTGTGGGCACGATGCGTCGTGGAACCTCCGATGGAACCCCCGGTCGCCGTGCTGCACCTCCCCGGGACCGGCCTGCCGCCGAGTCGGGAGTTGCTCCTGCGCCTGACCTCCGAGCTCACCCTGGCCGGGATCGAGCACGCGGCCGGCACCTCCCTCATGGTCCATGCCGCTGGTCTTGCGTTCCCGGACGGTCGAGTCATCGCGCTTGTCGGGGAGTCAGGCGCCGGGAAGACGACGGCGACGCGCGCCTTGTGCCGGACCGACGGGCCGGCCGGTTTCGGGTATGTCACCGACGAGACCGTCGCCGTCGACGCCGATCTGCGGGTCCGTCCGTTCCCCAAGCCGCTCGCCCTCGTGGAGAACGGCCCCACCCCGAAGGTGCACCGTGGTCCGGACGACCTCGGGTTGGCCACGGCACCGGCTCGCCTTACCCTCGCGGGGGTCGTGCTCCTGCGCCGGGACGCCGAGCACAGGGGACCACCGCGAGTCACGCCCGTCGCCCAGCTGGACCTTATGGCGGCCCTCGTCCCGCACACCAGCGCCCTCACCCGCCTGCCGGATCCCGTGCGTCGGCTCGCCGATCTGGTCGGCCGATGCGCGGGGTATGCCGTGCGCTACCGCGAGGCGGACGATCTCGCCGGCGGGCTCGGCGAACTGAGCTGGGATCCGCCACAGGGCCTGACGCAGGACGATCTGGGCGCTCGGGATGAGCCGACGGACTCAGGTCCGGTGGCGACGCGCCAGCCGGGAGCGGCCGATGTGCTGGTCACTGCGGACGGTGCGTTCCTCCTCATCGACAGCCGCCCGGTGCGACTGAGTGCGGTGGGGGTCTCAGTCTGGCAGGGGTTGCAGGCCGGACTTCGGGGTCCTCGGTTGGTCGAGCATGTCATCGACCGACACGGTCCACACCCCGACGCGGACGCACTCGTCGAAGACACCCGTGCGACGCTCTGCGCCCTGGCGTTGCCGGTGCTGGCTGATGCGGCGGACGGCCAGGAAGACGCCACGGCATGATGCACGGACCCGACCACCGGGGCTGGTCGCCAGTGGCGATCTTGCGGGTCTGAACGGCTCAACACTCCCCACACGTCGGGCTAAGGTCCGGTGGCCACCGGCCGCTCTGAACGGCTCGGCGTCCCCCCACACGTCGGACTAGGGTCCGGTGGACACCGGCCGCATCGGGTCGTGACACCAGGATGACCAGGACCCCGGATACAGCGCAGCGGGAACGCCGAAAGTGGCCAGGGCAAGCACCCCCTGGGCCGCCGATACACCGGAGCCGCAATAGGTCGCCACCTCTGCCCCACAGTCGGCAGCGGCCAGAGCGGGTGCCAGGCGCTCGCGCAGCGTCGCCTCGTCCGGGAGGGTGCCGTCCGCCGCGAACAGGCTGGCCACGGGGATGTTGACCGCGCCGGGGATGTGCCCGGCGACCGGGTCGATCGGTTCGATGTCGCCGCGGAACCGCTCGGGTGCTCGGACGTCGATCAGCACACCACGGCGAGGTGCGACCGCTGCCTCATCCGTGGTGAGAGTCGGCAATTGGCCGGACTGCAGGCCCGGGAAGGCACCGTTTGCCACCTCTCGCGCGGGTGTAGCGTCCGCAAAGGGTGCAGTGGTTGCGGTGGTCAGGGGGTGCCCGGCCGCGGTCCAGGCGGTGATGCCACCGTCGAGCACCCGGACCGGTAATCCCACCCAGCGCAGCACCCACCAGGCCCGGCCCGCCGCGAACGACCCAGGCTCGTCATAGACCACGATCTGGCGAATCATGCGCACGCCCGCCGCGATCAGCGCCTCCCGCAGGACGTCGAGATCGGGCAGCGGGTGGCGGCCATCCCGCGGATCTCCCGTATGCCGCGTCAGCGCCGTCTCGAGGTCGAGGAAGGCCGCTCCGGGGAGGTGGCCCGCGGCATACCGGGCCCGTCCGGCTCCGGGCGGATCGGTGAGCGCCCAGCGGACGTCGAGCAGGGTGGGTGGTTCGGCTCCGGCCAGGGCCTCGACGAGTTCGGACACCGTGACCAGGATGTCGGCGCGGGACATGGAAGGAGCCTAGGGCCGGCCCGGATCGGTGAGGATGCGCGTGGCGGGCCTAGCGTTGGCTCATGACGTCGTCCCTCCAGGTGGTGCTCGCGGTCGGGCTCGTCACCGCGGATGTCGTCCACGTCGTCGACCGGATGCCGGCGGTCGACGAGAAGATCGTCGGACGGCAGCAACGCCTCGACGTCGGAGGACCGGCCGCCAACGCCGCCCGGGTGGCCGCGGCACTCGGCGCGACGGTGCGCCTTGTCGCTCCGTTCGGCCGCTCGGCTGCCCGCTCGATCGTGGCCGAGGCGCTGGGCGAGGCGGGAGTCCGGTGGCACGACCCGATCGCTCGGCTGGCGCACCCGTCACCGATCTCCACGGTGCTCGTCACCGCGGGGACGGGAGAGCGGGCGGTCATCTCCGGGGGAGGCCCACCCGGTGTCGATCGGATCTCGTTGTCCCGTCGTCGTATCGATCGACTGTTGGCCGACGTCGGGGTTGTCCTCGTCGATGGGCATGGGCTGCCGGTCGCCGTTCCGCTCGCCGCCGCCGCACGTGATCGAGGCATCCCGGTGCTGCTCGACGCCGGGTCCTTCAAGCCTGGGCTCGAGCGGCTCGTCGAGCACGTCGACCTCGCGATCGCGTCCGCGGACTTTCGCGCCCCGGACGGCCAGGTCACCCTGGACTGGTTGCTCGAGGCCGGCGTCGGCTACGTCGCGCGCAGCGCGGGGCCGGCTCCCGTCGAGGTCCGTATCAGCGATCGGGTCAGGCCGGCGGGGAGGAGGCGCACGGCATACCGGATCGCGGTGCCTCACGTGCGGGTGGTGGACACCCTCGGCGCCGGGGACGTTCTGCACGGGGCAGCGGCCCACGCGGTCGCGCGCCTCGGCCTCTCGCCGGTGACACTGCCGCGGATCCTCCGGTATGCCGTTCGCGTCGCCGCGCACTCCTGCCGTCATCCTGGCGTGCTCGGTTGGACGGTCGACCCCCCGACCCTGGATCTCGGTGCGGCTCAGCCGTAGGTGTCGCGGGGGCCGGGGCCCTGGACGCGGCGACGGCCCTTGACCCAGGACGGCGCGGCCGGACCGAGGACGACGAAGTCGGTGACGACCCCAGCGCCGACCACCTCCTCGATCCGGCCGAGCAGCGCAGAGGTGAGCAGTCGCAGCTGGGTGGCCCACGCGGTCGAGTCGGCCTGGACGGTGAGCACGCTGCCCTCGAACGTCACCGGGCGGACGTGGTCGGCGATCTCCGGGCCGACGATCTCGGCCCAGCGGCCCAGCACCGAGCCGACGGTGACATCGGCGGTCCAGCCCCGATCCAGCAGGAGCCGCTCCAGTTGCGCCCCCAACAGTGCCGGGTCGCGGTCGTCCGCGCCGGCCGCGGACGTGCGGGATGACGGCATACCGGCGATCCGGCGGGAGTTGGGCGCAGGCTTCATCCCGGGGCGAAAACCCTTGTCCCGTGCGGCTTTCCGGGCTCGGGCCAGGGCAGATCGGGAGGCTTCGGCCGGGTCGGGCAGGTCCTGGATCGGGCTGGCCGCCTCGGGCTGCTCGGGCTGGCTGGGCTGGTCAGTCGACACGGGTCACCTCCCCGAGGGTCACGGCATACGTGCGGCCGCTGGTGCGCAAGCGCTCGGGGACGTCCGCGCCGACCGCGGCGGTGATGAGCACCTGCTCGCAGTCGGCGACGAGCTCGGCCAGGCGCTCGCGGCGCTGGGTGTCCAACTCAGCGAACACGTCGTCCAGGACGAGGACCGGGTCCTCCCCGAGGTCGCGACGCAACAGTTGGTATGCCGCGAGCTTGAGCCCCAGCGCGAGCGACCAGGACTCGCCGTGGCTGGCGTAGCCCTTGGCCGGCATCGGTCCCAGCGACAGGTGGACGTCGTCGCGGTGCGGGCCGACGAGGGTGACGCCACGCTCGACCTCGGCGGCTCGGTGCTCGTCGAAGGCGGCGAGCAGCTCGGCCCGCAGCGCCTCCGGCTCGGGGACCTCGCCCGCGGCGATCGCGGCGGCGGCCGGCTCGCGAACGCTCGCGCGGTAGCTCGCCGTCACCGCCGTGGTCCCCGCGCTCACCGCCTCGTATGCCGCCGCGAGGAACGGGGTGAGGTCGCGCAACAGCCGCAGCCGGGCGTAGAGCAGTTGTGCGCCGACCTCGGCCAGGTGGGTGTTCCAGATGTCGAGGGTGTGGAGTGTGGATTCCCTTGCGGTGTCGGGGTTTTCATCGGGGGCCAGGCTCGCCGACCGACGTCGGCTGGGGCCTTTGCGCAGGACGGGTGCGGCTTGTTTGAGCAGGGCGTTGCGCTGTTTGAGGATCCGGTCGTAGTCGGCGCGGACGCCCGCCCATCGGGGTTGCCGGGCGACGAGCAGGTCGTCGAGGAAGGCTCGACGGCCGGCCGGGTCACCTTTGACCAGGGCAAGGTCCTCAGGGGCGAAGAGTACGGTGCGCAAGGCGCCGAGGACGTCTCGGGTGCGGGTGAGTGGCGCCTTGTTGAGCCGGGCCCGGTTGGCCCGGCCAGGGGTGAGCTCGAGCTCGACGAGGGTCTCTCGCTCGTGCCGGACGACCGCGGCGCGGATGACGGTCTGCGAGGCGCCGAACCGCACGAGCGGCTGGTCGGTGGCGACCCGGTGGCTGCCCAGCGTCGCGACATAGCCCAGCGCCTCGACGAGGTTGGTCTTGCCCTGGCCGTTGAGGCCCATGATCGTCGTGACGCCCGGCGCGAGAGGGAGCTCCGCGACGGCATACGAGCGGAAGTCGACGAGCGAGAGGTGCCGGACGTGCATGGGGTATGCCGTCACCTGCCTCGGTCGTCGGTCGGCGCGGCCGGCCTGCTGGAGCAGCGACGGCGGCACGCGTCGTGGTTGTCGTGGCAGTGACCTTAGCCGCCGGACCCGACGCCGTGTTCGGCTACGTCGTCGTGGTGGCCTTCTTGGCCGCAGCCCTGGGCGTGGCCTTGGGCGCGGTCTTCGCCGCTTTCGTGGTCGGCGCCTGCCCGGGCGAGGCCTTGGCCCCAGCGGTCTCCGGGACGGTGGCGCGCAGCTTCTCACCCTCGGCGACCGTCATCACCGCGTGTCCACCGAACTGGCCGCGCAGCGCAGCGACCGCCTGCAACGCCGGCGACACCGGCTGACGCGAGGCGAACCGGGCGAAGAGCGAGGCCGAGATGACCGGCATGGGGACCGCGTTGTCGATGGCCTCCTCGACCGTCCAGCGGCCCTCGCCCGAGTCGTTGGTATAGTCGGAGACGTCGGCGAGGGTGGGGTTCTCGTCGAGCGCGTCGACGAGCAGGTCCAGCAGCCAGGACCGCACGACCGTCCCGCGGCTCCAGGCCTTGAAGCAGCCGGGCACGTCCTTGACGATGTCCTTCTTCGCCAACAGCTCGTAGCCCTCGCCGTAGGCGTGCATCATGGCGTACTCGATGCCGTTGTGGACCATCTTCGCGTAGTGGCCCGCGCCGACCTCTCCGGCGTGGACGAAGCCGAGGTCGCGCTCGCCCCCGGGTCGCAGCGCGTCGAAGATCGGCATCGCCAGGGTGATCCACTTCTTGTCACCGCCGGCCATCAGCCCGTAGCCGTTCTCCAGGCCCCAGACGCCGCCGGAGACTCCGCAGTCGACATACCCGATTCCCTTGGCCGCCAACAGCTTTGCGTTGGCGAAGTCGTCGGTGAAGCGGGAGTTGCCACCGTCGATGACCAGGTCGCCCTTGTCGAGCAGCCCGGCGAGCTTGGTCACCGTGTCGCGGGTGGGCGCGCCCGCCGGAACCATGACCCAGACCACGCGTGGGGCGGCCAGCTTCTTGACCAATGTCGCCAGGCTCCCGACATCGCGCACGGCCGGGTTCATGTCGAAGCCGATGACCTCGTGGCCGGCCCGGCGAATGCGCTCGCGCATGTTCCCGCCCATCCTGCCCAGACCGATGAGACCGAGTTGCATGGCGAGTTCCTCCTGGGGCGACGACTGTTCTGGTGACGGCGACGAGCGGACGGGCACGGGGGTGGTGGTTCGGCGCGACCGGTCGGGTCACGCTGTCGGTGTCAGGTTATGCCCGCTCGATGCCCGGACCTCAGCGGATGCCGAACGTTGCACGTGAAACATTGCCACCTGCCCGAGCCGCCGACAGGCATCGGGCGCTGGGGTGACCAACCGCCGCCGGTATGCCGCCTGGCCGGACGTCCGGGCCGAGCGGCGTACCACCCCGGGTGATTGCGCGGCATACCGCAGCGATGGGACCGGTCAGCTCGCGAACCGGACGGGCATGAGGACGTAGCGGTAGGAGGTGTCGGCGTCGCCGGTGGCCTCACGCTGGCCGGCCATGACCGCGGGTCGGCTGGGCTGGGTGAACGAGAAGCGGGTGAACGGGGTGCCGATGACACCCAGGCCGTCGAGTAGGAAGTGTGGGTTGAAGGCGATCTCCATGTCCGGCCCGGTGAGGGTGCACTCGACGGCTTCGGACGCCTGGGCGTCGTCACCCGTGCCGGCTTCGATCGCGACCTGGCCCTCGGTGAAGCGCAACCGCACGGGGGTGTTGCGCTCGGCGACCAAGGCCACGCGCTTGACCGCCTCGATGAGCGCACCGGTCTCGAGCACGGCCTCGGTGTCGACCGACGTCGGGAAGATCGAGGTGACTTTCGGGTATTCCCCGTCCAGCAAGCGAGTCGTGGCCCGCCGCTGGCCCGCCTCGAACCCGATCAGCCCGTCGCCACCGGCGTTGCTGCCCAAGGCCAGCTCGACCGACCCCGCTGCGCCGAGCGCCTTCGCCGTGTCACTGAGGGTGCGGGCCGGGATGAGCGCCGTGTATGCCGCGTCCGCCCGGGCCGGTGCCCAGGTCAGCTCGCGCATCGCCAGCCGGTAGCGGTCGGTCGCCAGGAGGGTGACCTTGTCGCCGTCGACCTGCATCCGAACGCCGGTGAGGATCGGCAGGGTGTCGCCGCGGTCGGCCGCGATAGCGACCTGGTGGACAGCCTGGGTGAAGACGTCACCGGCGATGGTGCCCGAGGGCTGTGGGGAGGCGGGCAGGGTCGGGTAGTCGTCGGCCTGCATCATCAACAGGCTGAACCGGCTGGTGCCACAGGTGACGGTGACCTTGTTGCCTTCGGTTGACACGTCGACGGGACGGGCCGGCAGGGCGCGGGAGATCTCGGCGAGCAACCGGCCGGTGACCAGGACGGTGCCGCCTTCGTCGACGTCGGCCGCGACGGTGACCTTGGCGGACACCTCGTAGTCGAACGCCGACAAGGTGATCGTGCCGGCCCGGTCAGCTTCGATGAGCACCCCGGACAGGACCGGGACAGGAGGCCGGTTCGGCAGGCCACGAGCCACCCAGGCCACAGCATCGGCGAGCACCTCGCGCTCAACGCGGAACTTCACGGTCGTCTCCACCCTCGTGCGGTCGATCCATTGCCCTTGGAAGACGGCATACGGGCGCACGAGAGCGCCCCCACCGTCAGGGGGAACTCCGACCCTAGTCGGTTGGGCGGGATGTGCAAGAGGGGAGGGCACGGTAGTTGACGTCTCGGACGGAACGGGGTCGACACGCGTTGTCGGGGCAATCGAGTCATTGGGATAGGTCATCGTCGTCATAGGTGTTGTGGA
This sequence comes from Candidatus Phosphoribacter baldrii, assembly GCA_016704565.1. Lineage (GTDB taxonomy): Bacteria > Actinomycetota > Actinomycetes > Actinomycetales > Dermatophilaceae > Phosphoribacter > Phosphoribacter baldrii. The sequence continues at coordinate 815,937 of JADIZV010000001.1, read as the reverse complement.
TCCTGTGGAAAACGGGCATCGACGCAGGTCAGGGGGCGTGCGCGGCTGGGTATGGCGGGTGGATCCAACGGTGGGCAACGGCCCTGCCCTGTTGACGGCGGATCGGTGTGCACACGGCATCCACAGGCGACGACGTAGGCGGGTGAATGTTGTCCCCCGATCCGGGGGTGTTGTCCACAGGTGTCCACAGGGGTTGTGGATAGGTGCGGACGGGCCGGCCACCCCCGGTTGGCGGGCCTGAGTGGTGTGTGGGCGGCATACCGGATGGGCAAGGTGGGCGCAGGAATGAGGCGCAGGATGAGCGCAGGATGAGCGCAGGATGAGCGCAGGATGAGCGCGGGATCAGGCGCCGTGCGAGTGGTTGCGGATCCGCGCGGTCAGCTCGGTGACCTGGTTGTAGATCGCCCGGCGCTCGCCCATGAGCTCGCGGATCTTGCGGTCGGCGTGCATCACCGTCGTGTGGTCGCGGCCGCCGAACGCCTGGCCGATCTTGGGTAGGGAGAGCTCGGTGAGCTCGCGACACAGGTACATGGCGATCTGGCGGGCGGTGACCAACTGGCGCGATCGCGACGAGCTACACAGGTCATCGACGGTGAGCGCGTAATAGAGGGCGGTCTGGGCCTGGATCGTGGCCAGGGTGATCTGGACCGGCTGGTCGGTGGGGACGAGGTCCTTGAGGACGACCTCGGCGAGGCTGAAGTCGACCGGCTGCCGGTTGAGGCTCGCGAAGGCAGTGACCCGGATGAGGGCACCTTCCAGCTCGCGGATGTTCGAGGTGATCCGGGTGGCGATGTATTCCAGGACCTCGTCGGGAGCACTCATCCGCTCCTGGAGGGTCTTCTTGCGCAGGATGGCGATCCGGGTCTCCAGGTCGGGGGCCTGGACGTCGGTGATCAGCCCCCACTCGAACCGGCTGCGCAGCCGCTCCTCGAACCCGCTCAGCTGTTTGGGTGGCAGGTCGGAGGTGATGACGACCTGCTTGGAGTTGTTGTGCAGCGCGTTGAAGGTGTGGAAGAACTCCTCCTGGGTCTGCACCTTGCCCGCGAGGAACTGGATGTCGTCGATGAGCAGGACGTCGACGTCGCGGTAAAGGCTCTGGAAGGTGCTGGCCCGGTCGTCACGGATCGAGTTGATGAACTCGTTGGTGAACTCCTCGGAGTTGACGTAGCGCACCCGGAAGCCGGGATAGATCTGGCGGACATAGTGCCCGATGGCGTGCAGCAGGTGGGTCTTGCCCAGCCCGGAGGACCCGTAGATGAACAGCGGGTTGTAGGCCTTGGCCGGGGCCTCGGAGACAGCGTTGGCGGCCGCGTGCGCGAACCTGTTGCTTGACCCGGCCACGAAGGTGTCGAAGGTGTACTTCGGGTTGAGCCGGCTGCGGTCCGGGTCGGCGTCCCGTCGCGGGAAGGAGATCACCCCGGGTGTATGCCGCCCGCTTCCCTCCGGGTGGAAGCGCTCCAGGCGCGCGGCGTCCAACGTGCCGCCACGCTCGTCCCGATCTCCGCCGTTCGCGCCGTTGGCGGACGAATCCTCCGCCTGGAGGCCGGACTGCCCGTAGAGGTGGCGATCATCCGGGTCGGTGCCGGTCGAGTCTGATCCGACGGCCACGTCGGATGACGAGCGTCCGGACTGCTCGAGCGTCGGGTCGACGGTGACGGCCAGGCCGATATCCCGGCCCAGCACCGCCGTGAGCGTGCGGACCAGCTGCTCGCGGACGTCAGACTCCAACACCTTCTTGGTGTAGTCGTTGGGAACCGCGATGAGCGCTGTCTGCTCGACGAGGGCCATCAGCCGGGCGAAACCGACAAAGGCTCGCTCGCTGGGCGAAACCCCGGCGTCCTCCAGGGCCAGCAGGGTGCGGTGCCACAGGTCGGCGAGATCGACGTCCGCGCCTGTCACGCCTGGCTCCCTCCCTCGCCGACGTCGGGCCGGTCCAACCGGACCTCGGGTGCTCGACTGTACCCGTCATCCACAGCTCTATCCACAGGGTGGGGACAAGCGACGGGACGTCGGTGACCAGGTCACCACCAGCTCCGATCGAGTGCTGCTGCGGGGAGAGATTACACCCGGAAGTGGGCGTGTCGCTCGCTGAAACTGGAACCACGTCGCGGGACAATGTGCGGTTCACTAACCCTGACCGGGCCGCTGGTTTGACCCTGCCCATGACGGAGCCGTACTCTGGTCTGCGGCCCATGTGTCGACCCTGACTCCCGGCCGCTTTCGCGCGCCCGTGCTGTCACCGCGGGCTTCCGATTGCGGCCGGCGGACGGGGAACACGGCATACGGGCGCCCCGCAGTCCACCGCAGACCGCCCGCAGGCTACCCGCCCTGGGCCTGCCGATCGACGGAGACCAGACCCGTGAGCAAGCGCACCTTCCAGCCCAACAACCGCCGTCGTGCCAAGACGCACGGCTTCCGCCTGCGGATGCGCACGCGTGCGGGCCGCGCGATCCTTGCCGCGCGCCGGGCCAAGGGCCGCTCCGAGCTGTCCGCCTGAGGCGGCCATGTGCTCCCGGCCCGCAACCGGCTGCGTGAGTCGGGCCAGTTCCGCGCCGTGCTGCGCGGCCCCGGTGGGTCGCGGGCCGGCGGGCCGTTGATCGTGGTCCACGCAGCGATGACCGATCCGTTGGGCGTCCGCGCCCCCCGGGTCGGTTTCGTCGTGTCCGGGGCCGTGGGCGGCGCCGTCGTGCGTAACCGGGTGACCCGGCGGCTGCGGGCCCTGGTCGCCGCGCGGTTGGACGGCATACCGGCCGGGTGTGACCTCGTCGTGCGGGCGGCTCCGGCCGCGGCGACGGCTGGGTTCGCTGACCTCGAGGCCGAACTTGACCGGTGCCTGGGCCGCGCCGTCGCGAAGGTCGGGTGAGCCGGTCATGACGCGGCGGGAGCTGCTCGGGCCGGGGCTGACCGGTCCGTGGACCTGGCGGAAGGCCGCGGCGGCGCCGTTGCTCGTGCTCGTGCGGATCTATCAGCTCGCAGTGTCGCCCCTGCTGCCGCAACAGTGCCGCTTCTATCCCTCGTGTTCGGCGTATGCCGTGACCTCCCTCGAGCGGTTCGGTCCGCTGCGCGGTGGTTGGCTGGCGGTGCGTCGACTTGCGCGGTGTCATCCCTGGAACCCGGGGGGCGTGGACCACGTTCCCGTGCGGGATCCCCATCGGCACCATCGGGAGTCCAGCCGCGTGGGTGCGGTGACCTAGACCACCCGGTCCGTGCGCGGCATACCGAAAACGCCGCCTGGACCGAACCATCCGGTGAGACGAGAGTCTCGCCTTTCGAGCAAGGACGACAGTGGGCGACTTCTTCAACGCCATCCTCTCGCCGCTGACCATCGGCGAAGCCTGGGTGATGATTGCCTGGCACAAGCTGTGGACGACGATCGGCATCGGTGGCGGCTGGGCGTGGGCCTTGTCGATCGTCGGGCTGACCGTCGTCGTGCGGATCGTGCTCATCCCGCTGTTCGTCAAGCAGATCCACGCCTCGCGCCGGATGCAGCTCATCCAGCCGGAGATGCAGAAGATCCAGGCCAAGTACAAAGGCAAGACCGATCCTGAGTCCCGACAGGCGATGACCCAGGAGACGATGGATCTTTACAAGAAGACGGGGACGAACCCGTTCTCCTCGTGTCTGCCGATCCTGTTGCAGTCACCGTTCTTCTTCGCGTTGTTCACCGTGCTCAACAACCTCAAGGCGATTGCCGAGGGCAACCACGCTCCGATCGGGCCGATCACCGCCGAGGTGGCCCAACAGATCGAGAGCTCGAACATCTTCGGGGCGCCCTTCTCCTCGACCTTCCTCGGGTCGACCGACACGGCCACCAAGATCGTCACGGTCGTTCTCATCATCCTGATGTCGGTGTCGACGTTCACGACCCAGCGTCAGTTGATGCGCAAGAACCTGCCCGACTCGGCGTTGGACAACCCGTTCATGAAGCAGCAGACGGTGCTGCTCTATCTCATGCCGATCTTCTTCGCGATCTCGGGCATCAACTTCCCGATCGGCGTGCTGCTCTACTGGTTGACGACGAACGTGTGGTCGATGGGCCAGCAGTTCTACGTCATTCGCCGGATGCCGGCGCCGGGGTCGGCTGCCGAGCGGGCGTTGCACGAGCGCCAGGCCCGCAAGGGCAAGACGGTGACGCCGTTCTCGGTGAAGGGGTTGGATCGTCCGGGCGCGGCCGGCGACGGATCAAGCACGGACGATGGTTCCGTGCAGGATGCGCCGAACCAGCCGGTCAACCGGCAGCGTCAGCAGCCCATGGGCAAGAAGCGCGCAAAGCGTTCCGGGCCGACTGCAGGGGGCGCGGCCGGAGCCGCGGGACCTTCGGGTGCGGCCCCGCGAACGGACCCGATGGCGACGGGGAACCCACAGACCAGTGAGGTATGCCGTGCCGGCGCGGCATACGCGCGGCTGCGGCGGACGAAGGAGAAGGTGCCATGAGCGAGGTACAGCACGACGTGACCGTTGACGCCACGCAGGTGAACGCGTCCGACGAGGTCTCGAAGTCGAATGAGATCGTGGAGTTGAACGAGGTCGTGGAGTTGAACGAGTCGAGGTCCGCGGAGATCGTGGGCGACGATGAGGCTGACTCAGCGGTGTCGGGCGTCGAGCTGGGCGCCGGCGAGGCTGACTTTGAGACTGACTCAACGACGGTGGACTCGGACGACTCGGACGGTGACGACTCGGACGGTGACGACGACGAGTCTGATGAAGCGGCTGGGGGCGGGGCGAGTGCGCGGCAGGGTTCTCGATCGAGGTCTCGCGTCGCGTTGCTCGAGCGCGAAGGCGAGGTGGCGGCTGACTTCCTGGAGCGGCTACTGGACATCGCTGACCTCGACGGCGACATCGACGTCGACATCGACGGCGACCGCGCTGCCGTGTCGATCGTCGACTCCGAAGAGGGTCGGGTGCCGCGGCGGCTCGTGGGTGCGGACGGCAAGGTCCTGGATGCTCTGCAGGAGCTGACTCGCCTGGCCGTCCAGACAGCGACCGGTGAACGCAGTCGGCTCATGCTGGACGTTGCTGGGTTCCGTGCCGACCGGCGTTCGGCCTTGGTGACGTTGGCGCGTGAGTCGATCGCCCAGGTGCGAGCCTCCGGGGTCTCGATGGCGCTAGCCGACATGACCGCCTTCGAGCGCAAGGTCGTGCACGACGAGGTGACCGCCGCCGGCCTGCTGTCGGAGTCCGAAGGGGTCGAGCCGCACCGGCACATCATCATCAGCCCGGCGTGACGGACGTCGCGCGGCCGCCGGTCGGGCCGGTTCCGCCCATCCCGCCCATCCCACCCGGTGCCGCAGGGGTCTTCGGAGAGCGCGTGGGCTTGGCGGCGGCATACGTCGCGCTGCTGGCGGACACGGGGATCAGCCACGGGCTCTTGGGACCACGTGAGGTTCCTCGGCTCTGGGACCGGCACGTGCTCAACTGCGCGGTGGTTGCCGAGCTGATCGAGGCGGACGCCACATGTGCTGATGTGGGTTCCGGTGCCGGCCTGCCGGGATTGGCGTTGGCCATCGCTCGTCCCGACCTGACGATGCATCTCATCGAGCCGTTGTCCCGGCGGGCCCGCTGGCTCGAGACGACGATCGCGGCTTTGGATCTGCGCAACGTGACGGTCCACTGCTGCCGAGCCGAGGCGCTGCACAGCAGTTTCATGGCGGCGGTGGTGACCGCACGTGCGGTGGCCAACTTGACGACGTTGGGTGAGTGGTGTCTGCCGTTGGTGTCACCCGGCGGACGGGTCTTGGCCATCAAAGGGTCCAAGGCCGAGGAGGAGTTGGGTGCGGCCTGGCCGACGCTGCGGAAGTGTGGAGTCGCGTCGGCAGTCGTGCGGGAGTGTGGCGTCGGGGTGGTTGATCCGCCCACCCGGGTCGTCGACCTGGCGACCGCAGCATCGTCCTGAGGTGGTCCGATCCCTGGGTTGAGTCGCCGCATGAGTTCCACGCGCGCGCCGATCAGTTATCTCTATCGTCAGGTGCCAGGGCACTCGTCAAGGGCACTCGTCAAGGGCACTCGTCAAGGGCACTCGTCAAAGGCACTCGTCAAAGGCACTCGTCAAAGGCACTCGTCAAAGGCACTCGTCAAAGGCACTCGTCAAAGGCACTCGCCAGGTCGTTCACGGGGACTGCTTGACGACGTCACCGCGCCGGACGTCCGCGTCTAGGACTGCCCCGCTCGGTCGGGAGTGCCTGTCGGTCGGCCTGATAGTCGGACTCGGCCAGGTCCGTTTCACCGGAGGGCGGTCGGACTGATCACCAACCCGGGCCTGTGGATGAGTCGGCGGCTCGGTGTCTGTGCTGTGGTTGGATGCAGGGATGGAGCGGCGTGGACGGACCAGTCGAGGACTCGGATGGCCTTGGGGCCATGCGGGCGCAGGTCGGGGCCGACTGGGTTGGCCGGGCCGAGCACCACACAGCGAGCAATCCTCGTCCGACAGCGGGCTTTCGTCTGGAGCCGAGGCGGGAGGCTTGACCGCCAACGCCGAGATCAACGAGTCTCCGCTCGGCCCAACTGAGTCCGTCACTCCCAGCCAGTCAAGCCAGTCAAGCCAGTCAAGCCACGTCGGTGAGCGTCTAGACGTTTCACGTGAAACTCCCGCCAGTCCACACGATGGTCGCGAGAGCATCGAGCCCGGCCCCCAGCCCGATGTTTCACGTGGAACGGAGTCGGACGCAGCACCGCAGCTCGTGGACGGGGAAGGCCCGAGAGAGTCAGGAGATCTGGCAGACCTCGACGACGACAGCACGCCACTGGCAACCGCCATCGCGTTGGACGTGCGGCGACGGTCCACGTTGGTCGGTGCGCCGCTTCCCCGTCCAGCCGCGACCCGCGTGCTCACAGTGGCGAACCAGAAGGGCGGAGTTGGTAAGACCACGTCGGCCGTCAACATCGCGGCCGCCTTGGCCCAGTCCGGGATGCGGGTACTGGTCATCGACCTGGACCCACAAGGGAACGCCAGCACCGCCCTGGGGGTGGACCACCGGTCGGGGATCGACTCGATCTATGACGTGGTCGTCGACGGTGTGCCGATGAGTTCGGTGGTTGTCGAATCGCCGTCGGTGACGGGTCTGTTCTGTGCGCCCTCCACCATCGACCTCGCTGGAGCAGAGATCGAGCTGGTCTCGTTGGTCGCGCGAGAAGGGCGCCTAGCCAAAGCCCTTGAGGCGCACCTGGCGGACACGGCATACGACTATGTGTTCATCGACTGCCCGCCGAGCCTGGGTTTGCTCACGGTCAACGCGTTCGTCGCGGCGCGGGAAGTCTTCATCCCGATCCAATGTGAGTACTACGCGCTGGAGGGGCTCTCTCAGCTGCTACGGAACGTCGAGCTCATCAAGACCCACCTCAACCCGCGGCTGGAGGTGTCGACGATCCTGCTGACGATGTTCGACGGGCGGACCAGGTTGTCCGCGCAGGTCGCCGAAGAGGTGCGTGCGCATTTCCCGGCCCAGACCCTCCGGACGACGATCCCGCGCTCGGTGCGAGTTTCGGAAGCTCCGAGCTTCGGTGAAACAGTGATGACCTACGACCCCCTGAGTAGTGGGGCGCTGGCCTACCTTGAGGCGGCCAGCCAGATCGCCCACCGTGATGCCGGATCGACGACCGAGGGAGCAGACTCGTGAAGGAGAGAGAGAAGCGCCGGGCGCTTGGTCGAGGCCTGGGTGCGCTGATCCCCACGGCGCCCGCGGGGGAGCGGCCGGTTGACGTGTTCTTCGGATCAGCAACGGCGGGCACACCAGGGTCCGGGCCGATCGAAGGACCCGGGCCAGCCGAGACCAGTGGCGCCACCTCCCAACCGACACCACCCACCGAGGCTGACCCAACTGGCCCGGAGCAAGTACTGCAGCCGGTCCCGGGGGCCAGCTTCGCCGAGCTGCCCGTTGGCGCAATCCGGCCCAACCCTCGCCAGCCGCGGACCGTCTTCGATGAGGACGACATGGCGGAGTTGGTGCACTCGGTGTCGGAGATCGGGATTCTTCAGCCGATCGTGGTGCGACGGGTCAGCGCCAGCGACCCTGCGGACGCTGACGAGTCCAGTGCCGCCGTGAGCTACGAGCTGGTCATGGGCGAGCGACGCTGGCGGGCGGCTCAGGCCGCTGGCCTGGAAAGCGTTCCGGCCATCATCCGCAGCACGCATGACGACGACTTGCTGCGTGACGCCCTTTTGGAGAATCTCCACCGCAGCCAGCTCAACCCGCTTGAGGAGGCTGCCGCCTACCGTCAGCTGCTCGATGATTTCGGTTGCACCCAGGATGAGCTAGCAACTCGGATCGGCCGCAGTCGGCCACAGGTGAGCAACACCCTGCGCCTACTCAAGCTGCCGCCGCTCGTGCAGCGCCGCCTGGCGGCCGGGGTGCTCAGCGCCGGACATGCCCGCGCACTGCTGGGTCTCACCGATGCAGCCGCGATGGAGCGACTGGCCCAACGCATCGTCGCAGAGGGCCTGTCCGTCCGGTCGGTGGAGGAGATCGTCGCCGTGGGCGGTGCGTCGCCCACCAAGCCCGCCAAGTCGCCGCGAGCCGGCGCGCGACGGCCCCGGCTCGACGATGTGGCCGCGGCATTGGCGGACCACCTCGACACGAGGGTCACGATCGCCTTGGGTCAGCGCAAAGGCAGGGTGGTGGTCGAGTTCGCCTCAGTCGAGGACCTCAACCGAATCATCGACGTCATGGGCGTCAAGCACTCGCAGCGCTAGGGGGACCCGTGGCCCCGCTCAGGGGTCTCTCGGTCAGGTCAGCGTCGACCCAGGCACGGGCACGTTCCGCATCGCCGCCCGGCTCCAGACACAGCGGTGAGGAACCGCGAAGCGCCCGGCACGGACGGCACTAGGCCACCCGACCGGGCGCTTTACACGAGGTTGAGCCAACCACGGGCTCAGCCGAGGAATGCCTCCAACTCACGCAGCAGCAGTCGCTTCGGCTTCGCGCCGACGATCGTCTTGACGACCTCACCGTTGAGGTAGAGGTTCATCGTGGGGATGCCGGTGACGCCATACCGCGCCGTGGTCTGCGGGTTGTTGTCGGTGTCAAGCTTGACGATCTCGATCTTGTCCCCGTATTCGGCGTAGATCTCTTCGAGGATCGGGGCGATCTGCTTGCACGGTCCGCACCAGGCGGCCCAGAAGTCGACGAGCACCGGCTTGGTGCTCTGCAAGACATCAGTGGCGAAGGTGGCATCGGTGGTGGCGGCGATGGCGCCCATGGGGATCCTTTCCGGATGACGGGGCTGCGGCGGGTATGCCGTGAGCCCGGGCTTGGGGTGCTGCCGAAAGGCTAGCTCGGGAGACTGACAGGGACTGACAGGGACTGACAGGGACTGACAGGGACTGACAGGGACTGACAGGGACTGACTAGGACTGACGTCTCCGACAGGATGGCCGGAACGGACACGTCATGGCTGGACGGACACGTCGCGAGCTCAGCCGGCGTCGGCCAGCTCTTCCAGGTAGTGCTGGGCATCGAGGGCGGCCGCGCACCCGGAGCCGGCGGCGGTGATCGCTTGCCGGTAGGTGTGGTCGACCAGGTCTCCGCAGGCGAACACGCCAGACAGGTTGGTCCGCGTGCTGCGCCCCTCACAGACGACATAGCCCGCTTCGTCGAGGTCGACGACACCCTTGACGAGCTCGTTGCGAGGGTCATGCCCGATGGCGACGAAGAGGCCGGTCACAGCCAGCTCCGACTCGGCGCCGGTCACCGTGTCGGTGACCGTCACGCCGGTCAGCTTGGCGTCCCCGTGCAGCGCGGTCACGGCAGCGTTCCACGTGAAACGAATCTTCTCGTTGGCCAGGGCCCGGTCGGCCATGATCTTGGACGCCCGCAACTGGTCCCGGCGATGGATGATCGTCACCGACTTGGCGAACTTGGTGAGGAAGGTCGCCTCCTCGATGGCGGAGTCCCCGCCTCCCACGACCGCGATGTCTTGGTCACGGAAGAAGAACCCGTCGCAGGTGGCACACCAGGAAACCCCATGCCCGGACAGTCGCTTCTCGTCCGCCAGACCCAATTCCCGGTATGCCGACCCCATCGCCAGGATGACGGCTTTCGCCTTCCACACCCGGCCTTCACCATCGGTGACCGTCTTGATCGGCCCGGTCAGATCCAACGCCACGACATCGTCGGTGATCAACTCGGCGCCGAACTTCTCCGCCTGGGCCCGCATCGCGAACATCAGGTCTGGGCCCTGGATGCCGTTCTCAAAACCAGGGAAGTTCTCGACCTCCGTCGTATTCATCAGAGCCCCGCCGGCAGTGACGGACCCCTCGAACAGCACCGGTGACAGGTTGGCCCGCGCGGCATACACCGCGGCCGTGTAACCCGCCGGGCCCGACCCGACGATCACCACTTCACGAACGTCGTCACTCACCGAGACTCCTCGTCGTTGCTCCCCGCGACGCCAGATGTGGGGTCGGCGTGGGGTAGGACCCCAAGATACCGGGCCCGTCGGAGCAACCCGCGCGACGCACGGGAGATTCCCGGCAGTGACTGACCCTCGCCACCGGACAACACGCGGCCAGACAACCCACGCCGCCGGACAACCCGCACGACAAGATCTGGTGAGCTCAGGGCGAGCTAGGGCATCGGAACGGGACCGTGCAGAACACCCGGGCTGCCCTTGCTGCAGCCCCGGTCCACGACATAGAGCTCCTTGAGCCCGTTGTCGACGACAACGATGATGATGCCGGGAGCGCCCTCAAAGGTGGCCAGGTCAGCGAAGACGGCATCCGCATTGCCCTCGCCCAACGTCGTCACACACTCGGTCAACTCGGTGACGCTCACCGCCGGACCGGACATCGCCGTCACCGTGGACGACCCGACCTCCCGCCCGGGAGCGTCCACCATGTCCTGGGCCAACCTCGTCAGGTTGTCGCGCGAGTAGCTGCGGGCGCTGGCCTCAAGGTGCAACCTGCCCCCCTGCAGGTTGGCGGTGACACCGTCCGACACCGGTGATGCTGCCTTCCCTGGGGCCGACGCCGGCTCGGGTCGCGTCGCCGCGCCAGCGACCGACCCGGCCGTGTTCGTCGACCGACCCAGACCCTGCTGGCTCAGCAGACCACCAACCAGCCCCAACGCGGCCACGGTGGCTGCCGCACTCCCCAGCACCACCCACCGCCGCCGGTTCTCACCCGTCCGGTCTCGGTGGCCGCCAGACTCAAGCCGACCCGTGCGCTCGACCTGCCGACGAGTGGATGAAGCGCCTCGCGCAGCACCCCAGCGCCGGTCAAGCCCCGCATCGGGGGGCAACTCGGCCGCCACGCCGAACCCGGACGCTATCCCCAACCGTGCACCCGACTCAACGTCCAGGCCGAGATCCTCAGCCGGCCCAACAAGTCCAAGCTCAGCGCTGAGCTCAGCCGAGCCCGCGTCCGGGTCGAGCTGAGCCCGCCGCTGGACTTCGGCCAGCGCACCGACGATCCGATCCGACACGGACGCAGGCATCGGCCCAGGGTCAGGTTGGGCAGCCAACAGGATCCGCACCCCCGTCGGATCCGGATCGTCATCGATCCAGGTCGGCTTGCTCATCAGTGCTCCCTTGGCATAGTGCTCACGTGGCCCGCCCCCCGACGGACCGGCCCGGTCCCGGGCAGCAACGTCACGGGTAGGACGCCCCTGACCGGGGCGCGGTTCCCCCACCCACCGCCCGCGTTGCCGGCCCGCGACGTGGTGGGGCACGGCATACGAACCAGGATCATGGCCGGATCCCCAACCACTGGGCCATGGCCTCCCGGCCACGCGCACAGCGCGACTTGACCGTTCCCTCGGCCACGCCGAGGATCTGGGCCGTCTCGGCGACGGACAGTCCATGCATGTCGACGAGGACGAGCGCGGCCCGTTGACCCTCGGGGAGACGATCCAGCGCCGCCCGCACATCCAGGCGCACTTCGGTGCTCCCGTGTGAGTCGGCCCCGTCCCACAACTCGTGATCCGGGAGCGGGCTGGTCGGCCGGGCGCGGCGCAACCGATCCAGGCAGGCGTTGACGACAATGCGGTGCAACCAGGTCGTCACCGCGGACTCCCCCCGGAACGAGCTAGCCCGCCGGTATGCCGCGATGAACCCGTCCTGCACGCAGTCCGCCGCGAGCTCCCGGTCACCACACACCCGGACAGCGACCGCCCACATCCGGTCCTTGTGCCGTCGGAAGATCTCGCCGAAGGCGTCCGGGTCACCGGCGCAGTGGGCGGCAAGCAACTCGGCATCCGACCGATCGGTCAGCGCGCGGACCCCCGTCACCGGCTCACCGCGACTTCGGCCACCTGGGCGCGGAACCGGCCGCTGCCGTCCGGGCCGAGCTTGGTGACAAAGACGATGACGAGCTGACCGCTGGCCACCGGTCCGGCCGGCAGGTCAAACACGAGCGTGCCGGTGCGCCCCGCACTGGACCCCACGACGGTCGCGCCCTCGACCGATGCCCGGTTGGCGAGATAGACCGTGACGTCTTGGGCGACCGGCAGGGTGACGGCCACCTGCCGCACCTCGGTCTGTTGCCCCAGGTCAAGGATGAGGCCGACGCCGGGAACATTGAGTCCGCCGAACTTGTCCGAGGCATACCACCCGGAGCGCCACATCGTGTCGGCCTTGCCATCATGGGCTCGCCCAGCAGAGCTCGAGTTCACCTGTCCGGACGTCGCATCCAGCATCGCCGCTCCGGTGATCGCCACCGGGGTGAGGGGAGTCTGAACACCCCCGGTCGCTGCCCCCGTCGCGCTAGACGCACCAACGGACCCGGTTGCCGACGCGGCGGGACGCGCACTGGGGGTCGCAACGGACAGTCGCGGCAAGCCCCAGATCCCCAAGAGGGCGAGGAAGACGACAAGCCCAGCAACGATCATCAGGGCCAGGCGCGACTCCCCGCGCCCCATCTCCCCGGGGCTGGGGACGAGCGGGACGGGGTCCTCCAGCGGCGCCTGACCACCGGCGAGCACGGCTGCCAGGGTCGCGTCTTCGAGGTAGAACTCCGGCTGCCGGTGTGGTCTGGCCAGAACGTTGAGGCGGGTTGAGTCAGCCGCGGATCGCGTCCCGTCACCTCTCCCGCGCCGCTCTCGCTGAAGCCCAACGGACTCCGGCCCGCCCTCTCCGGCCGGTGGGCCGTCCGGCATCGGCGCCGGGGAGTCAGCCCCGACACCCGCGTCCAAGGTTGCAGACTCGCCTCTGGCCGAGACTCGCCCCGCTGTATGCCGCGCCCGTTCACCGATCCGGGTCGTCGCTGCGGCTGCCGCCGCACCGGCAGCACCCAACGCGGAGCCGAACCCCCGAACGCCGCGTGCGACCGCGGCGGTCACTACGGCTGCTGCCGCGCCGGCGTTGGCGCCAGTGCTGGCCGCGGCGGACGCCGGAGCGTCGGTCCCCGCTCCGCCCCCGCTGTCGTTCTTATCGACACGACCAGAATGACCCGAAACCCCTTGCCCTGCAAGGGTTTCCGAGGACGACCCTGTCGAGCTGGGACCGCCCGATCGGCCAGGCGCACCATCGCCCGACCTGACTCCCGTCGGCCCGGTGGAAGAGCCGTCGCCGCCCGACGCTCCGGTCGCAGTCGGTGCGCCGGTTGCGTTGGATGCGCCCGTGCGAACAGTCACGCCCCGGTCGGGTGCGCCCCCAGCCGCACGGTCGCCCCACAGATCGATCGTGGGGGAGGACGCCCAGGGCCGGAGGGCGGAACGAACCTCGGTGGCCGTGATCGGACCGGCTCCTTCGATGAGGGTGAGCCGAGCGAGCCGGTCAAGATCCGGACACACGTCAGCTGCCAACTCGTCAGCGGCGACCACAGCGCTGCCCACCCGGGGGGCGCTGGGCAACCCTGAGTCGGGACCGGTCAGGGGCCACCGTCCGGTGAGGGCGGCATACCCGATGCCCACGAGCGCACGCGCATCAAGCCGCGAGGCGACGGCAGCGGGGGTCTCTTCCAGGCCGAGCAGCGCGGCCTCGACGGCGACCCCACGAACCCGCACCGAGCCGTCCGGAAGGATCAGCACGTTGCGGGGGGTGAGCACAATATGGCGCAAGCCACGGGCCGCAGCGGCTTCCAGCGCGGTCGCCGTTTCGCCGGTGATCCTGCGGGCCTCGTCGGCCGGAAGGCCGCCTTGACCGAGGATCCGGGTGAGGGTTTGGGCGCGCTCGACCGGCTCTTCGATGATCGCCGACACCGTCGCGGTCCCGGTGTCGCCGTCGCCCGGCACGACGTCGAGCACTCGGACAAGTCGCGGGTCGGCCACTCCGGCGGCCCGGCGCGCAGCATCGATCGCAGCAGCTGCGGCGGGGGTGTCGCCCGGGAAGGCCAGCACGACGACACTGCGCCCGGAGGGGGTGTCCTGCGCCGCCCAGCGCTCCCACCGCGGGTGCTGCTGGATCCGGTGGGACACGGCATACCGACCGGCGATCAGGGTGCCCGGACCGATCTGGTGCACGGCCGCTCCCTCCCTCGCCTCGGGGCCATCCCGCGGTCAGACCCGCTGTCAGTGCGGTTTGGCCACATCCTACGGTGCGGTCTGCCGCTCGACGGGTGCCACGAGCGGCTCCTCGGGAGTGGGATCGACCGGGTCCAAGCCACGGGTGTCGACGACCTGACGCGGTGGCCGTCGCACCGCACGGACGACGCCTGCGATGAGCACCAGGGCGAACAGCCCGCCCATGCCGACATAGAGCCACGCGCCCGGAGGTGCGGCTCGGATGGTGAGTTGTTGGACCGAGCCGATCCGCGTGCCGCTCGCTGTCGTCACCCAGGCGTTGACCGGAACGAGACCTTGGGCGACGGCGGCCAGGCGGACCGACACGGTGGCTTTGGCATGGGCCGCGATGTCCACGGGCGCGCCGGGTTCGATGACGACGAGGCGACCGTTGCCCGGCGCGAGGACCGCCCGCACGCCCGTCACTGGTTCATCGAGGGAGTTGACCACGGTCAGTTGCAGAACCCCTTCATCGGCAAGGAAGTTCGTCGTCTGCGGGGTGACTGTCACCCCGTAGGTCAGGGTCGCGGTGGCCTGCTCAAGCTCGCCTAGCACGACGTCGCGACCGGCTGGGTCCGCGCGCCACCGGGTGCTCGTCACCTGTGCGGGCAGGTCAGTGAGGCGCGCGATAGTCGGGCTATCACTGCCCAAGAGCTCGGCCAAAGCAGTGATCGTGGCGCGCTGGTCGAGGATTCGAGTCAGGCGCGAGGCATCGAGCCCAGAGCCAGTTCCAGAGCCAGATCCAGCGCCGGTTCCGGAGCCAGTTCCGGAGCCAGTTCCGTTGCCAGCGCTCGGAACTCCCGCGCGAGTCACCGGGGTGGACGGGTCCTCGGGGGCAGTGGGCAACGGGGGAGCGGCGTCGAGTCCGGGCCCGGGTCGCAAGGCGCTGTCGCAGCTGACGGTTCGCACCCAGGGCACTTGGGCGGTGGCGTCGAGGAAGCGCGACATGACCTCGGGGGCAACGGTCGCATCGAACCCTCGCGGGGGAACCACGAGGAAGGTCCGGGCGATCGACGGCCGTTCACCGAGCAGGGCGACGGTCTGGGCGATGAACTGCTGACCCGCCAGAAGGCCGTCGCTCGGTGTCCGCAGGCCGCTGACGAGCCCGCTGAGCCGGTCGTCCCACCGCAGGACCGGGGTCTGCAGCGGGGCCAGACCGGCCGTCGGCGGGGTCAGGCGTGCGGTCGGATCGGTCGCCCCCGCCGAGACGAGGATGGCATCAAGGCTGGCTCCGTATGCCGTCCGCAGCGCCGCTTCCCGTCCCTGCGGCAACGTGCCATCCGCAGGCCAGGCGAGGGTGCCGGCCACGGTGACCCCTCGCTGGGACAGGAGACCGCTCCCGCCGACCAGGTCGTGCAGGAACGCGGTCGCCCGGGAGGCCGTGTCGGCAGGCAGTGCGGGAGAGGTGAGCGCGCCGAGGTCGGGGTCGGCATACGGCACAGCGAAGACCGGATGACGGGCCGACGCCGCGCGCAAAGCCTGCTCGAACCCCGCTCGGATGGAGTCGGCAGGGTCGGCGGGATCCTGGGAATTGGCCTGGCCGACGGGGCCCAAAACGGCGGGGTCAACGGCATACCCGACGGTGTGGGCGGCCGTGGCAGACAGCAGGGCGGTGAGATGAGACGTGGGACCAACTTGATTGTCCCAGGCGGAGGTTCGCGCGGCCGCAGCCGTGGCGGACAGGGCTGGGTCGGGCGCGAGGGTAACCGGCAAGAGCCAGGCGAGCGCCAACGGGACGTAGTCCTTGGACCGCTGCCAGCCGACGAAGGTGCGGATCACGGCGATGCTCGTCCCGCGCGCGCTCAGCACCTCGACGGCGATAGGAATGGCTCCGTAGGCCCGCGGGAGTCGCAGGTCTTCTGCAGGAGCGGTGAGCCGGAACGGCACCTGCCCGCCTGGTCCGGTCGGGTCGAGGGTATGCCGTGCCAGTTCCGTTCCCTGCGCCGGGCCGGTGCTCGCCGCCCAGTCGTCGACCTCTGATCGGGTGGCGAGGGCGATCCGGCTCCGAACCAGCCGAATGACGGCCGGTTGGTCATCGAGCGAGTTGGGTGCCGTGGTGGCGGAGGGCGTCGTGGTTGCGGAGGGCGTCGTGGTTGCGGCGCCCGGGGCCGAGGGGGGGCCGACGCTCCCGGTGACGAGCAGGGGGTCGCCGGGTTTGAGGACGGCGGGAGTGATGCTGTCGAGGGTGATGACGGCCGACCCCGGGTCGAGGTCGGGTGTGCTGAGAGCGGAGGTCGAGGGCGCTCGCCGGGCCACAGGGAAGGCCGATGCGGCGGAGAAGGTGTCCGAGGCCGGGGACGCGGGAGGTGAGGCAGTGACAGGGGAGGCGGGCGAGGCGGTGGCGGGCGGCATACCGGGGACTGCGAGCGAGCCACACGCGGCGGCGACGAGCGCGACGACCCGGGCCGCCAGCCTCACGCGGTGCCTGCCAGACGCTCCCAGGCGACCTTGGCGATCCGCCGTTCGTTGGGGAACGTGAGGTGCTGGTGGACCTCGTCGAGTCGGAACCAGGCGACGTCGATGGCCTCCTGGTCGGGGTCGTTCTCGATGGTGAGCTCACCACCGGTGGCCTCGAGCAGGTAGTGGTGGACGAACTTGTGCACCCGCTTGTCGCCGGTCGCGAACCAATAGTCGATCGTGCCCAGCTCGGCGAGCACCCGGCCGGTGATGCCGGTCTCTTCGGCAACTTCGCGCGCGGCCGTCTCGGGGAGCGTCTCGCCAGGCTCGATGTGACCCTTGGGGAGGCACCATTCGACCCGGCCGGCGCGGTTTCGCCGGGCAATGACCGCAATCCGGGCCGATCCTTCGTGCACGTCGACGACCACACCGCCCGCCGAACGCTCCTCCACCCAGGGCAGCCGACGGCCCGGGTTGACGGGGAGGGGGGCCGCGGTGCTCACCCGTCCACTCTAAACGCCCACGCTCAGCAGGTATGCCGTCCCACACCGCCGACGGCTCACCTCCTGCTCCTCTCGGAAACCCTCACACCCACCGATGAAGTCGGGGCTAGGGGCACCGGTTGGCCCCGAGTTCCTCACACCCACCGATGAAGTCGGCGTTGGGGGCACCGGTTGGCCCCGAATTCCTCACACCCACCGATGAAGTCCGACGAGCGGGCCCCAGATTCCGTCCAAACACGGCGACCGAGCCCACGTGAGCAGTTCCAACCCCTCAACCTGATGGCCGAGGCCGGGGCGGGCGGACGGCATACGGGATAGGCTTGTCGGTCGTGCCGAATCGACCCGACGTGCCTGCAAGCGCCAGCGCCCCAGCGCCCGCGCCGCTGCTGCGCGCCGCTGTCGCCGCGCTCGCGCCGCAGCTCGGGCTGCTCACCGAGCTGGGGGAGCGGTTCGTCGGCGCCGGACACGAGCTGGCCCTCGTCGGCGGCCCGGTGCGCGATGCCTTCCTCGGGCGCACCTCGCCGGATCTGGACTTCACCACCGACGCCAGCCCCGACCAGACTCTCGCCCTCATCCGAGGGTGGGCTGACGCGCACTGGGAGATCGGCCGCGACTTCGGCACCATCGGCCTGCGAAAGGGCCCGTCGGTCATCGAGATCACGACCTACCGCACCGACGTCTATGACCGGCAGTCCCGCAAGCCCGAGGTCGCCTTCGGTCGCAGCCTTGCCGACGACTTGGTCCGGCGCGACTTCACGGTCAACGCCATGGCGCTCACACTCCCGAGCCTGGAGTTCGTCGACCTGCATGGCGGCCTGGCCGACCTCGCCGCCCGCCGGCTGCGCACCCCGGCCACGCCGGAGGAATCCTTCGCGGACGACCCGCTGCGGATGATGCGCGCCGCCCGGTTCGCCAGCCAACTCGGTTTCACCGTCGCCGACGAGGTGTATGCCGCGATGGTCGCCCGCGCCGACACCCTCGCCATGGTGTCGGCGGAGCGGGTACGCGACGAGTTCAGCAAGCTCCTCCTGTCAGCAAACCCCCGCGCTGGGCTGACCTTGCTCGTCGACTCCGGCCTAGCCGGGGTCTTCCTGCCCGAGCTGCCCGCCCTGCGCCTGGAGCTCGACGAGCACCACCGGCACAAGGACGTCTACGAGCACTCACTCATCGTCCTCGAGCAGGCGATCGCTCTGGAGGGGCGCACGAACCCGGCGGACGCGGCATACCCCGTGGTGACCGGGCCCGACCTCGTGCTGCGCCTGGCCGCGCTGCTGCACGACATCGGCAAGCCCGCGACGCGAACCTTCGAGAGCGGTGGCGGCGTGTCGTTCCACCACCACGAGCTCGTCGGCGCGCGGCTGGTGACCAAGCGGCTCAAGGCGATGCGCTACGACAAGGCGCAAGTCACCGATGTCGCGCGGCTGGTCGAGCTGCACTTGCGCTTCCACGGTTACGGCGAGGGGCAGTGGACCGACTCGGCGGTGCGCCGCTATGTCACCGATGCCGGGCCGTTGCTCGGGCGGCTGCACCTGCTCACTCGCTCGGACTGCACCACCCGCAACGTCCGCAAGGCGACCCGTCTGGCGCGCACCTACGACGAGCTCGAGGTCCGCATCGCACGGCTCGCGGCCGCCGAGGAGCTTGCCGCGATCCGCCCCGAGCTCGACGGCAACCAGATCGCGGCGGTGCTGGGCATCAAGCCCGGCCCGGTGCTCGGCGAGGCCTACAAGTTCCTGCTCGCCGTGCGCCTGGACGAGGGGCCGATCGGGCCCGAGGCCGCCGAGGCACGACTGCGCCAGTGGTGGGCCGCCCGCGGCTGACCCTCGTTGGGGGGCCCCAGTCGCGTCGGCCGGTATGCCGCGATGCCCCCTCGCACCAGGGGGGCGCGGGGAGGTGAGCGGACGGCATACCCTCTGACGGAAGAGGGACGACGGGAAGGCGCGAGGGAAATGTCCGAGGCGGGACGGTCGGTGCGCGTGGGGCTCGCTACCGACGTGGGCCGGGTCCGCGAGCACAACGAGGACGCGGCGTTCGCGCGCGGGTCGATCTTCGTCGTGGCCGACGGGATGGGCGGGCACGCGGCCGGCGAGGTGGCCAGCGCGATCGCGGCGTCGACTCTCGGAGAGCTCGCCGACCGCACCGACCTCACCGTTGACGACGTCGTGGCGCAGCTGACCGAGGCCAACCACCGGATCGTCCAGAGCGGCATCGCCAACCCGCGCACCTGGGGGATGGCCACGACACTCACGGGCGCCGCGCTCGTCGTGGGGGAGGACGGCGGCCGCGCGTGGGCGATCGTCAACCTCGGTGACTCGCGCGTCTATCGGTATGCCGCGGGCGCACTGACCCAGGTCACCGTGGACCACTCGGAGGTTCAGGAGATGGTCAATCGGGGCTACCTCACGGATGCTGAGGCTCGGGTGCATCCGTTGCGGCATACAGTGACTCGCTCGCTGGGGCGTGATCGGGTGCCGGTGGCCGACACGTGGGTGTTGCCCGTCGTGGTCGGGGAGCGGTTCGTCGTCTGCTCGGACGGGTTGACCAACGAGGTGCTCGACGCGCAGATCGCGTCGCTGTTGGGCGAGGTTGCTGACGTTCAGGCCGCGGCTCAGGCGCTCGTCGACGCGGCGGTCGCCAACGGCGGTCGCGACAACGTCACGGTCATCGTCGTCGAAGCGACCGACTGACCGAGGGGCTCACGCGGGCGCGGCGATGAAGGTGAGCGTGACGGCCCGCGTCGTGAGCAACTGCCCGCCGGTCGTGGCCGTGACGACGCACCGGAACGTATACGTGTGGTTGGTCTTGTAGCCGACCTTCGAGAACGTCCGCGTCGACGTCCCGGCCACGTCGCGCACTGTGGTTGTCAGCTCTGTCCAGGCGCCCCCGTCCATCCGCACCGACCACGCGTAGCTCGCCGCGACACCCGTCTGCGCTTCGTTGAGATAGCGCATCCGCAGCGTCAACTGTTCGCCGGAGCCGAACGATCCGCCGTCGAGCAGGATGCCCCGCGTCGCCGAGGTCACGGTGATGCCTTCGAACACCGGCGTGACGACGACGGGCGGAGGTCCGACCGTGACGGGGATCGTCACGATGACCGGCGCGCCGAACGGGTTGGCCAAGGTGGCGGTCACGGCATACGAGCCTTGGGTGGGCAGCTCGATCCGCGCGACGCAGTTCCCTTTGTCCTCCAACGGGATTGATGCCGTCCACGTCACCGAGGTGCACGCTGGCTGCGTGACGTTGGCCGGGGCGCGGGGCTGGGCGATGACGAGGTATGCCGCCCCCTGGGCCCCCGTCAGTCGGCCGCCGACCAGGGTGATGGCTTCACCGCCCAGGTCGGTGACGATCGTCGCCATGGTCAGGGTCGGGGCGACGACGGTGACGTGGACCTGTGCGCTCACCGACGCCCCGTCGGAGTCGGTCGTCGACGCGGTGAGCGTGTGCGGCCCGGGCGTCTTGAGCCCGCCGGTCTGCAGCGGTCCGGTGGCGACGCCGAGGTAACCGTCGACGTTGCTCGACCATCCCGTCTTGAGGGTCCCGTCGTCGGCGTCGGTCGCGGTTGCGCTCAGCTGCGGGAGCAGCACCGAGCCGAGCGGGATCGTCGCGCCCTCGGGCGGCCAGGTGATCGTCACGGTGGGGGGCGTGTTGACCCGACAGCCCTGCTTGAAGGTCTTGTCGATGAACAGGTAGGGCCCCCAGTCCCAGGACTTGATGACGAAGTCGAGGACGACCGACGCCCCGACCGCCGCGCGGATCGCGTAGCAGACCTTCGGCGACTGGTCCGGGCCGCCGGTGAACTTCACGTGGCCCAGACCGGTGATCTCCGGACCGAGCACGCCATAGAGCATCATCCGCACGGCGATCGTGCCGCCGACCGTGGAATCGACTGGGCCCGAGGGCAGTTGGTGGTGCGAGTCGCTGTCGGCGTCGAACCGGGCATAGGGCTGGAACTCGCCGTGATAGCCGATCCCGATCGATGCGTCGATGCTCTCCTGTGCGCCGAAGCTCACGCCGATGCTCAGCTGTCCCGCGGTCGTCACGGACACGACGAGCTCGGGAACGATGATGACCGGCACCGGTCCGACCTGGAAGTAGATGACGTCCATGACCTCCTTGGCCAGCTGGTGGCTCGTGGTCCCTCCCGCGGGCGCACTCACCGAGAGGTCGAACTTCGCTCCCTGCCGCAGGTGACAGCTCGCGTCGAACCAGGCCCCATCCGGTATGCCGTGCCAATAGGTCAGCCCGCCGTCCACGCCGCAGCCGGCACTGAAGTGGACCTCCCCGACGATGTGAACGCCGGCGGTCGGGGTGACGTCGACGCCGTAGTGGAAGTCCATGCCCTCGCCGAGCAACGCGTTCCCCAGGTCGAGGCCGAGGCGCACCGCGGTGCCTTTGCTGCCGCCTGAGGTCGGGCCGGTGCCCGGGAGGGAACTCGTCGCCGGGCCAGGCCCGGACAACCGGGTCACGCCGGGAGTCAGCTCGCTGGCGGTGATCTGCTTCGGGGTGAAGGCGCGTTCGCCGCGGAACTCGCCTTGCGCCAACGCGTCGCCCAGTCCCGCCTCGGTGGCCAGGACGGTGTTGCCCTCGATCGAGTCGACGGTGACCAAGAAGCCGGCCGGGGCGGCCGTGGACACACCGCTCACCAGCACTCGCCCGGGGGTCAATTCAGCGGGCAGAGCGCCCAGCGCGATCCGGTAGCGGCACTTCGGCTCGACCGTTGACCGGTGCAGGCAGGCGTCCTTGTTGAGGATCTCGACGGTGGTCACCGCCTTGGCCTCCGCGTCGGAGAGCACCCGGGTCTGCGGTTTCACCTCCGGTGCGAGACCGACCGGCTTGGGCAGCCCGTATGCCGAGTTCGGGTCCGCCTCGAACGCCCACTTCTCGGGGACGTCGGTCGGCGACGCGGTGGACCCGGTCGTCGTGCTGGGCTGGCCCGTCGATGGGGGTGAGGTGCACGCGGTCAGGGCGAGCACGGCATACAGGACGCTGGCGGCGATCCCCGTGAGGTGACGGGGAGGGCGGGTCAGGAGAGTGCCCATGGTGACCTCGACCGGCCCGCCGCACGGCACGACGTGGCCGTACCTCAACGCTACGCGCCCCCGGGGGGTTGCTCGACGGGGGGTGGCTGCCGGCAGAGTCGGAGGTGGCTGTGGAAGATGCTTGGCACGTGACCGGGGCCGTTCACCGGCCGGCCTTCACAACGCGGCTATGGCTCTGAGTCCGGGTCTCGGTTCGTCCGCTCACTGGGCGGGGTGGAGGACTCACGACGGAGCCAATCCAGGAGTCGAATCGTCTCGTGGGAGTTGTCCCGAACAGCGACGCCTTCGGCGATGGCCAACGCAGCGTCGCGTGATGCTTTGCCACGGTCCCAGTCGCCGCGGGCTCGGGCGACGGCGCCGACGTTGTTCAGGCTGACCGAGAGGTCGCGTAGGGCTTCGGGGGTGGCCAGGCGTGCCGCCAGATCACGGCGTAGGTGCAGGGATTCGTCGTAGACGGTGGCGGCGCGGTCCCAGTCGCCGCGGGCTCGGGCGACGGCGCCGACGTTGTCGAGGCTGACCGAGAGGTCGCGTAGGGCTTCGGGGGTGGCCAGCCGATGGGCCAGGTCACGGGCAATGGTGAGGGATTCGTCGTAGACGGTGGCGGCGCGGTCCCAGTCGCCGCGGGCTCGGGCGACGGCGCCGACGTTGTCGAGGCTGACCGAGAGGTCGCGTTGGGCTTCGGGGGTGGCCAGGCGTGCCGCCAGATCACGGCGTAGGTGCAGGGATTCGTCGTAGACGGTGGCGGCGCGGTCCCAGTCGCCGCGGGCTCGGGCGACGGCGCCGACGTTGTCGAGGCTGACCGAGAGGTCGCGTTGGGCTTCGGGGGTGGCCAGGCGTGCCGCCAGATCACGGGCAATGGTGAGGGATTCGTCGTAGACGGTGGCGGCGCGGTCCCAGTCGCCGCGGGCTCGGGCGACGGCGCCGACGTTGTCGAGGCTGACCGAGAGGTCGCGTTGGGCTTCGGGGGTGGCCAGGCGTGCCGCCAGATCACGGCGTAAGGTGCAGGGATTCGTCGTAGACGGTGGCGGCGCGGTCCCAGTCGCCGCGGGCTCGGGCGACGGCGCCGACGTTGTTCAGGCTGACCGAGAGGTCGCGTAGGGCTTCGGGGGTGGCCAGGCGTGCCGCCAGATCACGGCGTAGGTGCAGGGATTCGTCGTAGACGGTGGCGGCGCGGTCCCAGTCGCCGCGGGCTCGGGCGACGGCGCCGACGTTGTTCAGGCTGACCGAGAGGTCGCGTAGGGCTTCGGGGGTGGCCAGCCGATGGGCCAGGTCACGGGCAATGGTGAGGGATTCGTCGTAGACGGTGGCGGCGCGGTCCCAGTCGCCGCGGGCTCGGGCGACGGCGCCGACGTTGTCGAGGCTGACCGAGAGGTCGCGTTGGGCTTCGGGGGTGGCCAGGCGTGCCGCCAGATCACGGCGTAGGTGCAGGGATTCGTCGTAGACGGTGGCGGCGCGGTCCCAGTCGCCGCGGGCTCGGGCGACGGCGCCGACGTTGTCGAGGCTGACCGAGAGGTCGCGTTGGGCTTCGGGGGTGGCCAGGCGTGCCGCCAGATCACGGGCAATGGTGAGGGATTCGTCGTAGACGGTGGCGGCGCGGTCCCAGTCGCCGCGGGCTCGGGCGACGGCGCCGACGTTGTCGAGGCTGACCGAGAGGTCGCGTTGGGCTTCGGGGGTGGCCAGGCGTGCCGCCAGATCACGGCGTAGGTGCAGGGATTCGTCGTAGACGGTGGCGGCGCGGTCCCAGTCGCCGCGGGCTCGGGCGACGGCGCCGACGTTGTTCAGGCTGACCGAGAGGTCGCGTAGGGCTTCGGGGGTGGCCAGGCGTTCAGCCAGATCACGGCGTAGGGCGAGTTGGTCAGCCGATGCCTGTGTCGCGGCCGAGTTCTCGCCGAAGCGCAAGCCAACTGCGATGACGGCGTCGAGCAGCAGGACACGAGACGGCGGGGAAAGCCCCCGCGCAGCGGTGATGGCTGCCGTGAGGTGCTCGGTCAGGCAGGGGCCGTCTGAGTCGAGGCCAGCGAGCTCGGCCGACGCCAACCATGCCAGGCCGAGGTCGAAGCTGCCCGCCTGCGCCTCGGACACCGCCTGGGTAGCCGCGGTCTTGGCGGCGCTCAGGCTTGTCGGAGAGAGGCGCGCAGCACGCGCGAGGTGATCTAGAACCGCAGTGGTTGCCGCCGTGCGCTCGGCCGCGGGAACCTGCAGCCCGGAGAAGATGAGGCGGCCCGCGACGGTCTCGCCGGGCTCGTTCGCACCTACTGGCGATGGTGGAATCCCGGCGATGCCGATGGACCCAATCGAGACGTTGAGCGATCTGACCGCCCATGCGTCGGCGGCCTGGTAGGGGGCCTCCTGGTTGAGTGACATCGGACCGAGGATGATCAGCGCACCTTGGCCGGGCCGTGCCAGTCGAGCGCGCAACTCGTTCACCCTTGCCAACACGCGATATCGGTCGTGCGCCTCCTCCCAGGACAGCGGCACCACCGTGATCCCCGCTATCGGAAGGTGCTCGGTGAGCCACCCGGCGATCTCAGCGCCCGACCCACCCACCTCACGAAACTCGTCTCCGCCACGGGCAGCGAAGACCGAGATCCGCTGTGACAGGGTGGCGAGTTCGGTCAGGCTTGAGGCCGCCGCGAAGACCAGGGAGGGGTGACCTCGCGACCATTCGAGATGACGACGCAAGTCGTCCCAGGCGTCTTGCAGGCTGGAAAGATGGACCACGTCAAAGCAGAGGTCGTAGCAGGGGGTGGACTGCGTACCACGTCTTCGTCGCGTTGGGATAGCGCAGGACAGCTCCGAGAGTGATCAGGGACGCCTCGTCGGAGTTGCGTTCACGCGATGTGAACAGCTCATGAGTTCTCTGAACGTCCTTGAGGATGTCCAGTTGCTCCCGCGAGAGAGTCGTCGCGTAGCCCTCACGGATGCGCATCTCGGCCCGGTCAAGAACTGCACGGTCGGCGGGCAGTGTCTGTGCTTCGAGCAGTGTCGCCCGGGTCAGTCGCAGCAAGTCGCGGAACATGCCGCCGCTGGCAAGGATCAGCCGACGGGTGTCAGCGTCGCTTATGAGCCGAGCCAGATCGTTGTCGGGAGCACGCCGGGCCAGCACGTCACGCAGGGCTGCGATGCCTGGCTCGAACTCAATACCGCCCTCGTCGGTCAATTTGACGTTGACGACGTCTTGTCGGTTGCCGAGTGTTGGGATGTCCAGGTAGATCGGCACGGTGTAGATGACGTGCACGTTGGGGATCTTGAGATCGTCGGCCAACTCCGTGAAGGCGACGTCGACCGACTCACGCACCGTCTCGAACGTCTCGCCAGACCCGCGCCAGTGGTCAATGGAGTCCACGATGAGCACGACCGGCTGCGCTGCATCGAGGCCAGCGAGAACGTCGGCGAAGAACGCGTGGAACTCCTCGCGGAACGTGCGACGGTTGGTCTTGAATGCGGCAGTCGCGGCGGCCGCGAACGTCAGGTCGTCCCGGACGACAGGGGCGATCTCGACCTGTGCGATGTCGGTGCCGACGGTCGCTGTGACGTCGAAGCGGAGTCGCCTGAGGAACTCGACGAATCGACGCATCGGGGGTCGCGCGGGGTCCTTGTCCAGGGCCGCAGCGAACCCAGCCGCGAGCGCGTGCGGGAAGAGGGCCAGATCGAGCGGCAACCGGGTGTTGAAGAAGTCCTCGATGTCCAGATAGGCGACTCGGTAGCCCAGCCCCTCGAGTTCACCTTTGAGTCTGAGCAACTCGGACGTCTTGCCGCACCCGCGAAACCCGGAGAGCAGTTGCACCGACTCCGCAACGCTGAAGTCGATGGCGTCGCGCAACTTGGGCACCAGGTCGTAGGCCCGCATCTCGGGGCGCTCGTAGATCGGGACGTAGTACTCCCGCTGGCGGGGGTCAATGCCCTGCTGTACGTCCACGGCAGGGTAGAACGCCTTGCGGTAGGCGCGGTCATCCATGCGCCCGAGTGTAGGCCGCTGCGCTCCGTCCGGGCCGCAACGCACGTATGCCGCCCGCTCGGGTGAGCGGGCGGCATACCTGGCGTTGTTCGCACGCGGGCTCGTTCCTCGCCCGCTAGATCGTCAGCGCTCTTCGGTGCCGGCGATGAAGGCCTCGAGCTTGACGCGGCCCAGGTCGTCCGGGCGCTGCACGGGCGGGGACTTCATCAGGTAGGACGACGCCGAGATGAGCGGGCCACCGATGCCACGGTCCTTGGCGATCTTCGCCGCACGGATGGCGTCGATGATGATGCCGGCCGAGTTGGGGGAGTCCCAGACCTCGAGCTTGTACTCCAGGTTGAGCGGCACGTCACCGAACGCGCGACCCTCCAAGCGGACGTAGGCCCACTTGCGGTCGTCCAACCAGGCGACGTAGTCCGACGGCCCGATGTGCACGTTGCGGTCGGCGGTCTTGCCGGCCAGCTCGCCGCTGAGGTTCGAGGTCACCGACTGGGTCTTGGAGACCTTCTTGGACTCCAGCCGCTCGCGCTCGAGCATGTTCTTGAAGTCCATGTTGCCGCCGACGTTGAGCTGGTAGGTGCGGTCCAGCGTGACGCCACGGTCCTCGAACAGCTTGGCCATCACCCGGTGGGTGATCGTCGCGCCGACCTGGCTCTTGATGTCGTCGCCGATGATCGGCACACCGGCCTGCTCGAACTTCGCCGCCCACTCGGGGTCACTGGCGATGAACACCGGCAGCGCGTTGACGAACGCCACGCCCGCGTCGATCGCGCACTGCGCGTAGAACTTGTCGGCCTCCTCCGAACCCACCGGCAGGTAGGACACGAGGACGTCGGCCTCAGCCGCCTTGAGCGCCGCGACGACGTCGACCGGCTCGGCCGCCGACTCGTCGATGGTCATCCGGTAGTACTTCCCCAGCCCGTCGAGGGTGTGGCCCCGCTGGACCTCAACCCCCAGCGTCGGGACGTCGCAGATCTTGATCGTGTTGTTCTGCGAGGCGTTGATCGCCTCGGACAGGTCCTTGCCGACCTTCATGTCGTCGACATCGAACGCGGCGACGAACTGCACGTCGCTCACGTGGTAAGGACCGAACTGCACGTGCATGAGACCCGGCACGACAGCCGATGCGTCCGCGTTGCGGTAGTAGGTCACGCCCTGCACGAGTGAGCTCGCGCAGTTGCCGACGCCGACGATGGCGACGCGCACAGATCCCATGAGGGTTCTCCTTGTGTGATGTCCCCGGCCGGGTCAGGCAGGGGGGTTCGTGGTGAGGGGGACAGCAATCCCCCGGCGTTCTGCAGAGATCAACTCTTCGAGCCAGCGGACCTCGCGCTCCGCGGACTCCTCGCCATGCCGTTGCAGCGCAGCGGTATACAGGTCCATCCGCTCCCGGTTGCGTGCCGAGGCCGTGCGGATGTTGGCCAGGCGCTCCTCCAGCCGCGAGCGGCGACCTTCGAGGATGCGCAGGCGCACCTCGGACTTGGTCCGGGCGAAGAAGGCGAAGTGGACGTCGAACTCCTCGTCGTCCCACGACGTCGGCCCCGCCGATTCGGCCATGTCCTGGAAGCGTTCCTTGCCGTCGGCCGTCAGCTCATAGACGATCCGCGCCCGCCGACTGCCGGACAGCACATCCGAGCCGCCCCCCGACGCCTCGAAGATCCAGCCCTTGCCCAGCAGATCGCGCAGGCACGGGTAGAGCGAGCCATAGGACAAGGCCCGGAAGGCCCCCAGAGCGGTGTTGAGCCGCTTACGCAGCTCGTAGCCGTGCATCGGGCTCTCGTGCAGCAACCCGAGGACGGCGAACTCGAGCAGCTCACCCCTACGAGACACCGTCAGTCACCTCCGCCTGTGGTCCGGTCCGTTGATCCGGTATGCCGTGTGCCTGGGTTCTCGCGAAACCCGGGCCGCCGTTCGCCGCACCTTCGACTGGTTACGCGCGTGCGTCGACGACAGGAGGACTGTAGCACCAGATATATCGAACCGATACATCACGCCGATGTGTCGCGTGTCGCACTCGACCGAAGCAGGCCCTACCGGCACGTCCTACCGGCACGTCCTACCGGCACGTCCTACCGGCACGTCCCACAGGCAAGTCCTATCGGCAGGCTGACCCGCTCACCACACTCTCGATCCACACTTCGGAGGATCCCTTGGCTCGCAGGGTGAGGGTCGCGCCGCTGGCATCGTGCGACGTGAGCACGAGCCAGCCGCCGGGATCGCCTTCGACCGCTGTCGCCGGCTCGAATCCGCTCCCAGCCAGGGCCCCGTCAACGGTCGCCTTCACCTGAGCCCACGGCTGAGCCCGGCCCAGGTAGGTCGGCGTGACCAGGACGTCGCTGCGATAGGCACAGGTGTCGGCCTCGCTTCGGCTGGTCGCCGTCGAGGAGTCCCGGACGGTCCAACTGACCCCTTGGTCGCGCCCGACCGCGTTCGCGACCGCGGTGACGGTAGCGGCATACCGGGTCCGGGCGTCGGCGAGCGGGAGCCGAGCGGGGGTGGAGGTGCAGGCGGCGAGCGTGAGGAGGCCGACGGCCAGCGGCCCGACGACGAGGGTGACAAGCGGGCTACGCATGGCGGACCACCTCCGTTCGAAGGCCTGCCGGTTCAGGATCGAACGTGAGGGTCACCTCGTCGCCTCAAATCCAGACACGCCCGTGACCCCCTGATGGTCGTTTTGTCGGTTAGGGCCTGTTACGAAAGTCGCTTGAGCCAGTGGTTGATGCTGGCGATGTGAACGGTTGCCGCGAAGCGGACAGCGAGCTTGTCGTAGCGGGTGGCGAAGCCGCGGTGGTGTTTGAGGTGGTTGAAGCCGCACTCGACGGCGTGCCGGTCCTTGTAGGTGTCGGTGTCGAAGGCCGGGGGTCGGCCACCGGCTGATCCTCGCCGCCGTCGGTGCCCGACTTGGTCGGCCGGAACCGGGATCGTCGCGGCGATCCGGTGGGCACGCAGCCAGGCCCGGTTGGCCTTGGAGGAATAGGCCTTATCGGCCAAGACACGATCGGGACGGCGGCGGGGACGACCGGGGCCAACCCGGCGGACACGGATCTTCTCCAAGACCGGGACCAGTTGGGGACTGTCGCCATCCTGGCCGGGAGTCAGCAGGAACGACAACACGCCACGACGCTGGTCCACCGCAGCATGGGTCTTGGTGCCCCACCCTCCCCGGGATCGACCTAGCGCGTGGTGATCCGGTTCTCCCGCAACGCGATCCACACTGTCTCGGCGGGCACCAGCGGCATGAACGTGAGCCCTGGAGGTCGTGGAGTCCACCGACACCTGCCACGACAACTTCCCACTCGCGTCGGCACAGGCATGTAGCGCGGCCTCCGCTCGATCCCACACCCCCAGCACCTGCCAACACGCGAACAGTGCATACACCCGCCACCACGGGCCGTACCGGTCCGGGACATCGCGCCAAGGACAGCCGACACGGACCCGGTGCCGGATCCCGTCGACCAGCCCCCGCAACGGCCACCGGCGAGGACGACCACGCCGAGCCGACACCGGCAGCAAGGGCTCAAGCAGGGCCCACTGAGCATCGGTGAGGTCGTGGCGGACGGCGGCGTCTATGGTGGGCATCGAGGCTCCCGTTGTGTGCGGCGGACTAGACACCACCAGCGCTACTCCGGGAGCCTCACCTCGTCCGAGACGACACGCCTAACCTCACCTGTCACTTTCGTAACAGGCCCTAGCGGCAGGCTAGCAGTGTGCCCTTCTGCTCAGTTGGTGAACGTCGCCTCGCCGCCGTAGATGTAGACGATGAGGTTGTCGGGTCCGCTGCAGGTCACCGGCTGGGTGCCCGTGCACGTCAAGGTCACGCCCTGCCCAGACCTGGCGTTGTATGCGGTGACCGTTGCGGGGGGTTGTCCATTGCGCGCCTTCTCCAGAGACACGTAGTTGATCTGGATGTTCGAGGCAAACTCGCACGAGGTGGCGTCGTTTCCCGCGGCGTAACGGCCGTGGGCCGCCTGGCTGCTCACGCCGCAGGGTCGGCCGGTCAACGTCACGGCGGGGAAGCCGAACGAGCCGGGCACGGCAGTCAAGGGAGCGCCTGCGGTTGCGCGCGTTGCGGCGACCGTCTTGCGCGCGGTCAAAGTCCCCACGAACGCGGCATACGCCAGGACGACGACCAGCAGGCACACTGCACCGACGACACCGGAGATGACGGGCACCAGCCACCGGGACCGGATCGGGGTAGGTGGTTGGGACATCAGCGTCTCCTCGCCGAGCGCCGATCGCGTCGGGAGACCCCTGCCGGACCCGTGACCACACGACAACGCGTGCGGACATCATTCCAGAGTTGGTGCCCGAGCGGATTGTCCGATTCGGTGGTGCGCGGCATACGCGCTCATACTGGAATACCCATCGCGGGACTCGCCTGGACCGTCCCCTGGCGACGACACCGCGACGGAATGAGCACCGGAAGGCACCCACTTGTGAGCCACGACCCCACGCGTCCGCGAGCCCGGGCCGCGCTCACGCGGGCCCAGGTGCGCGGAGCCACCGCCAAGCGGCCGTGGTGGCGCGCGCCTCGTCGCACCTGGATCAAGCGGATCCTCTGGACGTTCGTCGGCGCGGGAGCCCTCGGCTTGGGCGCGGTCGTCTTCGCGTTCGCGACTATTCAGGTCCCCGACGTTGCCAACGGCCTGGCCGATGCCCAGACCTCGATCGTCTACTACGACGACGGCAAGACCGAGATGGCCCGCATTGCCGAGCTCGACCGGGAGTCGATTCCCCTGGCCAGCATCCCCACGCACCTGCAACAGGCGGTCATCGCCGCCGAGGACCGCGACTTCTACACCAACTCCGGGGTCTCCCCAGGCGGCATCGCCCGCTCGGTGTGGCAGGCCGTGCGAGGCGCCGACGTCCAGGGCGGCGGGTCGACGATCACCCAGCAATATGTCAAGAACTACTTCCTCACCCAGGACCGCACCCTGGACCGCAAGCTGCGCGAGATGGTCATCTCGATCAAGATCGACCGCGACCTGACCAAGGACCAGATCCTTGAGGGCTACCTCAACACGATCTATTTCGGGCGCGGTGCGTATGGCGTCAAAACCGCCGCCAAGGCCTACTTCGGCAAGGACGTCAGCCAGCTCACGGTCGCCGAGTCGGCGGTCCTGGCCAGTGTCATGAACGCCCCCAGCCTGTATGACCCGGCCCTGGGCGCCAAGCAGCAGACCAACCTCAGCAACCGCTTCGGCTATGTGCTGGACGGCATGGTGTCGATGGGGTGGTTGTCCGCGTCCGACCGGGCTCCGTTGACCACCCTGCCGGCCATCTCGGCCAAGGCACCTTCGCGGGCGCTGTCTGGCCCGACCGGCTACATCGTCGCCGCCGTTCGCCAAGAACTCGTCACCAAGCTCAAGCTCTCCGACGACGACATCGACCGCGGTGGCCTGCGGATCACCACGACGATCAGCGCCAAGGCCCAGAAGGCCGCTCAAGACTCGGTGGCCAAGAACTTCCCCAAGACCGGCGCCGTCAAGGACGTGTATGCCGGTCTGGTCTCCATCCGTCCCGGCGACGGCGCCGTCGTGGCCCTCTATGGCGGGGCCGACTATCAGGCCCGCCAGTTTTCGGCGGCGACCGATGCGGTGATTCAGGGCGGGTCCAACTTCAAGCCGTTCACCCTCATCGCGGCGCTCCAGCAGGGCATCTCCACCAAAACCCTCATCGACGGCGGCAGCCCGCTCAAGGATCCTGCCCTGGGCAACTTCACCGTGCGCAACGCCGGCGGTCGCTCCTACGGCCAGATCGACCTGCGCAAGGCCACCGCGTCCTCGGTCAACACCGCGTTCGTCCGGCTCAACCTCAAGATCGGACCAGCCTCGACGAAGGCGGCGGCGATCGCGGCCGGCATACCGGAGTCCACGCTCGGGCTCGGGATTGATCCGACCAACACGTTGGGCACGGCCTCGCCGCACATCATTGACATGGCCAACGGCTACGCGACCATTGCGGCGCAAGGCCGCCGGGCCACCCCTTACCTCATCAAGCAGGTCACCTCGAACGCCATCGACGTCACCTACACGGCCGTGCCCAACGTTGTTGACGCCGTCTCCAAAGAGGTGGCCGCCGACGTCATCGACGCCATGGCGCAGGTCACCGCCGCGGGCGGCACGGGCGCGCGGGCCAGCCAGGTCGGCCGCCCGGTCGCCGGCAAGACCGGCACGTCCGAAGACAGCAAGTCGGTGTGGTTCAGCGGCTTCACCCCGCAACTGCAGGCCTCCGTCGCGATGTTCAAGGACGTCAACGGCGTGCCGCAACCGCTGTCGGACATCGGCGGCATCGATGAGTTGTCTGGTGGGTCCTTCCCCCTGACCATCTGGATCGACTACATGAAGGGCGCCCTCACCGGCGAGGAGAAGCTTGAGTTCCCCAAGCGCGCCGGCATCGGCGACGACAAGGTCAAGACGGCGGCGCCCACCTCGACCGCGACGGCGACCAGTGACCCGACCGGGACCTCGACCACGACTCCGACGCCCGACCCGATCCCGACGGTTCCCGGCCCCACCACCCGGCCGACCGTCACCGTCCCGGGCCCCAAACCGACGCACACCGTCGGGCCGACCAACTCCAAACCCACGGCGCCACCGGGCCAGGGTTAGCGGCGCGGGCGGCACAGGGCGACTCGCGCCCACCCCAACCACCCGGCATACCCAGGCGTGCGGCATACCCTGTGTCGCGTGAGCGCACCGGACCGCATCGTTGTCCCCACCCGGGAGGACCCCGTCGCGCGCTCGGCGAGCGCCGTGGCTGGGGGGCCGCTGGGCCGGTATGCCGTCCCGCTGGCTCGCGGGTGGCGTCGCCTGGCCGCGGGGCTGGTCGCGGCGTCGACCGTGCCGATGGCGCTGTCGGTCGCGCTGCGCGGGCACTGTGTCGACGCGGGCTGGAGCAGCCCCGATCAGTTCTTCCACATGTGCTTCTCCGACCTTCCGGCGACCTTCACCGACCAGAACCTCGGGGCGGGGCTCGGCGCGTTCCTCGTCGGTGGCCCCGACGCGCCAACGCCGGCGCACCCGCCGCTCACCGCGCTGCTGTTGGCCGCCACGGGTGGGCTCGTGCCGGACGGGTCGGCGGCCGCGCGGGCCCGGTTCTTCTTCGGCGTGTGGGCCGTCCTCATCGCGGTGCTGCTTGCCCTCACCGTCTGGTTCACGGCCGCCTCGACGCGGCGTATGCCGTTGCGCGCGGCCCACGTGGCCCTCTCACCGGTCGTCGCCCTCACCGCGGTGCTCTCGCCGGACCTCGTCGGAGTGATGCTGGCCGCGGCCGGGCTGTTGGCCTGGTCGAGGTCTCGGCCAGTTGTCAGCGGGATCCTGCTCGGCCTGGCGATCTCGGCGCGGACCTATCCGGTGCTGTTCATCCTCGCCATCGCGCTGGTCGCGCTGCGCGCGGGCCGTGGGCGCACGGTGCTGCCGGTGGTGGGTTCGGCCATCGTGACCTTCGCGGCCGTGGCGGCGGTGCTGGCTGCGGGGAACCCCGTCGGCGCCATGCTGGCCTACTCGACCTGGTTGAGGGCCGAGGCCGGCTTCGGATCGCCCTGGGTGCTTGGGCAGCTGTCCAGGCCGGACGCGGCGCAGTCGCTCGGCTTCACCTTCCCCGACCCGATCGCCCCGGGTCTGCTGAGCCTGTTGGCCGTCGCGGGCTGGCTGGTGGCGGTCCTCGTCGGGGCCTGGTTCGCGTGGGCGGGTGAACGGCGCCCTGGCGTCGCCGAGGTCGCCCTCGTCATGGTGGCGATCGTCCTGGTGACCGGGAAGTCTTTCCCGGTCCAGGCCTCGCTCTGGCTCGTGCCGCTCGTGGCGCTCGTCGGGCTGCGCTGGCGTGATCACCTCG
Source organism: Candidatus Phosphoribacter baldrii (assembly GCA_016704565.1). Lineage (GTDB taxonomy): Bacteria > Actinomycetota > Actinomycetes > Actinomycetales > Dermatophilaceae > Phosphoribacter > Phosphoribacter baldrii. Next base: position 781,775 of record JADIZV010000001.1, on the reverse strand, counting down.
TCTGGGCGGGGGCCGAAGCGCTGCACTTCGGGGCGGTATGGCTCTACCTCGCGGGGAGCACGGTCCCCGATCGCGGTATGCCGTCCGGCTGGTATCTGCTGTTCCTCCTGTTGCGGTTGCTGGCGATCGGGTGGTTGGTCCTGCAGACCTGGTGGCTGGCCCGCGACCGGATGCCCCGCGTCGTGTCTCCCGCGGAGACCGATCCGCTGGCCGGACCGTTGACCGATGCCCCCGACGCGCTGCTCGTCCGGGTCACCTGACCGGCGATTAGGTGGCCCTTGCGGCGGTGCCGTAGCCTAGGACGGTTCGCCTGCGGCATACCTCCTGTGGATAACTTCTCACCCCCTGTGGTGCGATGAGGCAGGATCGGTGCCGAGGCGCGGACACATGCAACCCTCCTGTCACGGAGAGACCGTGACCGTAAAGACCAGAGGAGGTGGGTCAACGCATGCGTCAGTACGAACTCATGGTCATCCTCGACCCCGAGCTCGACGACCGCACGGTCGCTCCGTCGCTGGACAAGCTGCTTGCCGTCGTCAAGAAGGACGGCGGGAAGATCGACTCCGTCGACATCTGGGGCCGTCGCCGCCTCGCCTACGACATCAAGAAGAAGTCCGAGGGCATCTACGCCGTCGTCCAGATGACCGCCGAGCCGGCCACGGCTCTTGAGCTGGACCGCCAGCTCAACCTCAACGAGGTGGTCATGCGGACCAAGCTCCTGCGCCCAGGCGCCTGAGCCGGCCGGCCCGTCTCTAGCAGGCACGAGAGAGGTAGCACATGGCTGGCGACACCGTCATCACCATCGTCGGGAACGTCACGGGTGACCCCGAGCTGCGGTTCACCCCGTCCGGCGCCGCCGTCGCGAACTTCACCGTCGCCTCGACCCCGCGCGCTTTCGACCGCCAGAGCAACGAATGGAAGGACGGGGAGACCCTGTTCATGCGTTGCTCGGTCTGGCGCGACGCGGCCGAGAACGTTGCCGAATCGCTGCAACGCGGCACCCGGGTCATCGTCACGGGTCGGCTCAAGAGCCGTTCCTACGAGACCAAGGAAGGCGAGAAGCGCACGGTCATCGAGATGGACGTCGACGAGGTCGGCCCGTCGCTGCGCTACGCCTCGGCCAAGGTCACCAAGACCCAGCGTGGGTCCGGTGGGGGCGGCTTCGGCTCCTCCGGTTCCGGCCAGGGCGGGTATGCCGCCGACACCGACCCGTGGGCGACCGGCCCGTCGGGTGGGGGTCACGGTGGGCCTGCCGGCGGTGGCGGCAGCGGTGGCGGCTACGGCGGTCCCGGTGGCGGTGGCCAGGGTGGCTCCGGCTCCGGTGGTCCGCAGGGCGGTCAGAGTGGCTGGGGCTCGGCCCCTAGCTACGACGAGCCTCCGTTCTGATCGGGTGTTCGCGGCGTCATCGGGCCTGGTGTCAGGCACCTGAGCGGTCCGCGAATCCCTCACTCACCCAGACTTTTTCGACATAGCACACGAGGAGAACCACAGAAATGCCCAAGCCCCCGCCGCGGATCAAGCCCGGGAAGAAGAAGGCCAACCCGCTCAAGGCCGCCAAGGTCGAGAACATCGACTACAAGGACGCAGCGCTGCTGCGCAAGTTCATCTCCGACCGCGGGAAGATCCGCGCTCGCCGGGTGACCGGAGTCTCGGTCCAGGAGCAGCGGCAGATCGCCAACGCGGTGAAGAACGCCCGCGAGATGGCGCTCCTGCCCTACTCGTCGTCGGCCCGCTGACCGGCTCGCACGCGCGAACCCGGCCACACGGCATACCGAGAAACTTCCCAAGGAGCCACAGATGAAGGTCATCCTCACGCATGAGGTGAGCGGTCTCGGCGCCGCCGGCGACGTCCTCGACGTCAAGGACGGCTACGCCCGCAACTACCTGTTCCCCCGCAAGCTGGCCACTGCGTGGACGGCGGGCGGGCAGAAGCAGGTCGACTCGATCACCAAGGCCCGCGAAAGCCGGGCGATCAAGTCGCTCGACGACGCCAAGGCCGTCAAGGCCAAGCTTGAGGGCACGTCGGTCACGCTGTCGGCGAAGGCCGGCAACTCCGGCCGCCTGTTCGGCGCGGTGAGCGGGTCGGACCTGGCCGCGGCCGTCGCCAAGGCCGGCGGGCCCGAGCTGGACAAGCGCAAGATCGAGGTGCCCGGTCACATCAAGACCGTCGGTGCCTATGTCGCGCTGGTCCGGCTGCACCCCGAGGTGCAGGCCAAGCTCGCCTTCGAGGTCGTCAAGGCCTGATCTCGTCGGTCGGCGTTGCTGCGTCGACCTGTTGGGCCCGCTTCGTCCACCCGGCGCTGTTGGCCGTGGTGCGTGGTTGGGCCGCTGTTGGCCGTGGTGATGGCGTGTTTGGGCCGATCTTCTGCCGTTGTTCTGTTCTACCGTTGTTCTGCCGGATCGAGGTATTCGGCCATCATCACCCGATGGCCGAATACCTCGATCCGTTTGCGTTGGCTTTGCTCCCGTCCGGGCCTTCACCGAAAACCTCACACTCGCCGGTGTCTTCCGGGCAGCACCCCCTGCCCCGCCTGACTTCCTCACACCCGCCGGTGGTTTCCGGTCCCGGGGTGCCCTGCGGCCCCGAATTCCTCACAGCCGCCGGTGTTGTATGCCGTCCCGGCCCGGATCCGCCCTGATTTCCTCACAGCGGCAGGGGTTTTCGAGCGGGCTCATCGGTCCGACAAGCCCGCGCGCCAGCGGCACCGCTCCTGACCCAAATCCTGCGGACCCGAGTCAGGCGCTGCCGGCTAGGTGCGTGAGCACTTCGGCCAAGAACGCCCGCACCGCCACCGAGCCCGCGACCGGTCCACCTGCCACTAAACCGTCCGCACCCAGCAGCACCGCCCAGGGCGTGAAACCGTTCGTACCGAACGAGCCGGTGATCGAAGCCTCCGCCCAATACCCACCCGGACTGGTCGGGAACGGCTCGCCCGTCCCATCGGTCGGTGGCGGCCCATGCCGATGGCCCAGGTGAGCTGCGGGATCGGGCACCGCGCGGACCGTCACGATGCGGATCTCGGGCATCACCCGACGCCACGCGCTCAGGTCGTTAAGCAGCCGAGCGCACGACCCGCAGGTCGGCTCGAGGAACAACAGGACCGCAGCCCGCTCGGTCACCAACTCAGCCAACGTGGTGGTCGTCCCGTCAGCGGAACGCAACGTCTCGGCCGGGATCGGCAGCCGACCTTCGTCCTCGACCCACTCGTCCGCCTCGTCCGCTTCGTCCCTCTCCGCCCTCCCGTCGAACGACCCGCCAAGACCCGCCGCGGCAGCCGCCGGACCGGCCGCCGCCGCAGCAGGTGCCGGAGCGGCATACCCTCGGCCGATCAGCCAGCCCACCCCGGCGGTGACGGCCAGGATCGCGGTCCACGCCAACGGGTCCAGCCCGCTGAACACCCGCACCACCGGCGCCGACGCCTCCCGGCAGTCCACGAGCGCGGCGAGGGCGAGGGCAAGCAGGGCGAGGTTACGGACGGCGGTCGCCCGGTTGACCACCTCGCTGCGTCGCCCGAAACAGTTGCAGCGGACCTCCCGCGCCCGTCGGAGCGCGGCCAGCACCAACACTGTGTATGCCGCGAGCAATCCCAATGCCGCAACCGCCGCGACCGTCCGCCACGGCGTGGGCAGCAGCACCAGGCCTAACCCGATGACGATCTCGGCGATCGGGTGCGCCCGGGCCACCCCGTCGCGGACCAGCCAGTCAGGCACCTGCAGCTCGCGCAGCCCGCGGACTCCCTCGCTGACATCTCCGAGCTTGGCCACGCCACTGACGGCGAGCACCCCGGCAACCACAAGCGGGGCGGCGAGCAACGTCAGCGCAGACACCCGGTCACCTTATCCGCGGCCCGCGCCTGCCACGGCACGAACGCGCAGGTCAGGCCACCCGCATGGCCGCACGCACCGCCGGGTCGAGGTATTCGGCCGTCAGCAGAGGATGGCCGAATACCTCGACCCAGCGATCAGGTGGCCGACCACGCCGGACCGCGCCACCGCAGCCCGAGCGTCACCGCCCGCACGACCATGAACCACGCGTACCCGCCCCACAGCCACACCAACACCCCGCCTGGCTCGCCCCACACGCCCAGCGCGCGCACCAACAGCACCACCGGGACGTATGCCGCGAGCGCACCCACCATGGCCCACGCGAGGTAGCGGAAGTCCCCGGCTCCCATGAGCACCCCGTCAGCTACGAAGACATAACCGGCCACGACCTGACCGGCGGCGACGACGAGCAGGGCGGGGACGGCATACCGGATGACGGCGGGGTCGGCCGTGAACAGGGCAGGGACGAGCACCGCCGCGGCAGCCGTGAGCGCGCCGACGGCGAGACCGAAGCCGAGGCCCCAGCGCAGCAGTGTCCGGGTGACGGCGCGCGCGGTGTCGACGCGCCCAGCGCCCAGGTCACGCCCGACGACCGCTTGCGCCGCGATGGCGAGCGCGTCGAGCGCGAACGCGAAGAAGCTCCACACCGTCGCCGCGATCTGGTGCGCAGCCAGCGGCGCGTCCCCGAGGACTGCCGCGGCCCACACGGTGAGCAGGATCGCTCCCCGCAGCGCGATGGTCCGCACGACAAGGGGTATGCCGTTGCGCGCTGCCGCGAGGATCCGGCCGGGATGGGGGTGCAGCGGCGCGCGGGTGGCGCGGGCGCGTCGGAGCAGGATGGCGGTGAGGGTGACGGCCATGCCGGTCTGAGCGATGACCGTGCCCCATGCGGATCCGGCTATGCCCCAATGAAATCCGTGGACGAAGGCCAGGTTGAGTGCGATGTTGACGCTGAAGCCGCCGATGGCCACGAGCATCGGCGTGCGCGTGTCGAGCAGGCCGCGCAGGGTCCCGGTGACGGCCAGCAGGACGAGCATCGCCGGGATGCCGAGGGCGCCGATCTGCAGGTAGGTGGTGGCCTGCTCGTGAGCGGCCGCCGAGGCGCCGAAGGCCGCGGTGAGCGGGCGGGCTGTCGCGGCGATGGCGGCGGCGGCCAGGCCGCCGAGGGCGAGGCTGAGCCAAAGGCCGTCCATGCCAGCGGTAATGGCGACGGTCGGTGAGCCGGCGCCCATGGCTCGGGCGACGACGCTCGTGGTGGCGTAGGCGAGGAAGACGAAGATGCCCGCCGACGCCAGCAGGACCGATCCGGCGACGCTGAGCCCGGCCAGGGGAACCGTGCCTAGGTGGCCGACGATCGCCGAGTCAGCGGCCAGGAAGATCGGCTCGGCGACCAGGGCAAGGAACGCGGGCACGGCCAGCCCGATGATCTCCCGCCGGTCGACGTATGCCGCGCTCACCCGGTGACCCTAGCGCCGACGACCCTAGCGCTGGCGACCGTAGCGCCGGCGGCCCGGGTGTCGTCGGCGCGTTCGGCACCGCGGGCCCGAGGGGCACGTGAGCGGCCAATGCCCCAGGGGAGCGCGATGGGGGTGAGGATGCTGAGGCACTGACCACTCCTGGTGGTCAACGCCTCAGGCTCCGGCACCCCGCTCGGTCGCCTCGCCGAGCGCCGAGCGGCCCGACTTAGAGATGCTTGAGGGCCTCGCGACGGGACAGCCCGGACAGGTCGGGGTGTGCGGCGACGAACGCCCGCACCCAGTCCGGCTCGGTCCGGGCATAGTCCCGCAGCGCCCACCCGATCGCCTTGCGGGAGAAGAACACCTGCTCCCCGGCATACGGGATGTTGGGGACCAGCACGTCGGCGAGCAACACCGGGTCGGTCCGCGGCCCGGCACCGACCTGCGCGAGCATCGCGACCCGCCGGATCCACAGGTGCTCGTCGACCGCCCACTCCCGCAGCGTCGGCGCCATCGTCTGCGGCCACTCCAACAGCAGACCGCGCACGACATGCGTGGCGATCTCGTCGACGACATCCCACCATGCGCCGGTGATGACGAGGTGCCGGACAAGCGGCAGCAGCTCGGGATCGCGCCACGCCCGGTAGTGCCGGTGCTGCAGGAGGGTGAGCGCGGCATACCAGTGCTCGCGGTGGGTCGCCTGGTCCCAGAGCGCGCGGACGGTCGCCTCCCACTCGGGTCGGGTGCTGATCCGGTATGCCGGGTCGCCGAGCACCGGGCGCAGCGTCGCCTTGAGCACGGGGGAGGTGAGCCCGAGATAGGGGAGGGTCGACTTCATGTAGGCCTGTTGGCCGGCGGCCCGGACCGGGTCGGCGTGCGGGAGGAGGGCGGCGCGGACGGCGGCGACGACATCGAGTCGAGGCGTGGTCCCCGTCACCGGCGGCCGTAGCGCTCCGCGGCCCGGGCCCGCGCCTTGGCCGCTTCGACCTCCCGATCCTTGGGCGGCGCCGAGGTCGTCAGGTGCTCGAGCAGGTGCGCGGTCGCCGCCGCCACCGCCTCGACCGCTTCATCGAACGCCTCCCGGTTGGCCTGGCTGGGGACTGTGCACCCGGCGACCTTGCGGACATACTGCAGCGCGGCGGCATACACCTCGTCGTCGGTCGCGGGCGGCTCGTAGTTGTGGAGTTGGCGGATGCTGCGGCACATGCGCAGAGGGTATGCCGCCACGACGCGAGACACGCCCGAAAGTTTCTGTTCTCCACATCGGTGGATGCGCGCCACCTCGCGTTTCGCGCTCAGATGCCCCCCTGTGCCGTATGCCGTCCGCCCACCATCCACAGTCCGCCTCAGTTATCCCCAGGGTTGTCCACAACGGGTGTCGGCGTGTTCCACAGGCTGTCCACGCGGCATACACAGGGTGCGGTTGAGGGTGTGCGGCAGGAGTCCTAGGGTGGGAGAACCACCGGGGGCGGACGGCATACGGAAGGCATGTGTGCAGGTCAGAGGGCCTGTCGGTGCTGCGTGCTGTCCTAGAGCCGGTGGTCGAGGACGAGCCAGGGAAGGCGGGTCAGGGGAGCGGTGTCGATCCAGGAGTTGTTCCCGGGTGCCCTCGACGGGCCTGGGGACGACCGGCTTCCTCCACAAGATGTCCACGCCGAGCAGTCGGTGCTGGGCTCGATGCTGTTGAGCAAGGACGCCATCGCCGACGCGGTCGAGGTGCTGCGCGGGGCCGACTTCTATCGCCCGGCGCACGAGTCGATCTATGAGGCGATCCTCGACCTCTATGGGCGCGGTGAGCCCGCCGACGCGGTCACGGTGGCTGACGAGCTGACCAAGCGTGGGCAGCTGGCGCGGGTCGGTGGCGGGGCGTTCCTGCACCAGCTCATCTCCTCGGTGCCGACGGCGGCCAACGCCGGCTACTACGCGCACATCGTCGCCGAACGGGCGGTGCTGCGGCGGCTGGTCGAGGCCGGCACCCGGATCGTCCAGTTGGGCTATGCCCAGGGCGGCGGCGACGTCGAAGACATCGTCAACGCCGCGCAGGCCGAGGTCTATGGGGTGTCCGAGAAGCGGGGCGGGGAGGACTACCACAAGCTCGGCGACATCATCGAGCTCACCGTCGACGAGATCGAGGTCGCATCGGGTCGGTCCGGCCAGATGACCGGCGTGCCGACCGGTTTCACCGACCTGGACTCCCTCACCAACGGGCTGCACCCCGGCCAGATGATCGTCCTGGCCGCACGCCCCGCCATGGGGAAGGCGCTCGCGCTCGACACGCCGCTGGCGACGCCGACCGGGTGGACGACGATGGGCGAGGTCGCGGTCGGCGACGAGGTCATGGGTGCCGACGGGCACCCGACCCGGGTCGTGGCGGCGACCGATGTGATGGTCGGTCGGCCCTGCTATGAGGTCGAGTTCTCCGACGGTTCGGTCCTGGTAGCCGACGCCGAACACCAGTGGCAGGTGGCTGTCTTCGGTGAGCGCCGGATCCTCACGACGGTGGACCTGGCCGAGTTGCTGGCTCACCACGTCCTCACCGTCATCGAGCGGCTCCCGGCGGCGGGTAGCACCATCAGTCCGCTGGTCTGGAAAGTCGAAGCGGTGCGGGCGGTGGAGTCGGTGCTGGTGCGCTGCATCGAGGTCGAGGCGGCCGATCACCTCTACCTGGCCGGTCGCTCGATGATCCCGACACACAACTCGACGCTGGGTCTGGACATCGCGCGGACAGCGGCGATCAAGCACGGGATGGCCTCGGTCGTGTTCAGCCTGGAAATGAGCAAGACCGAGATCACCATGCGTCTGCTCTCGGCCGAGGCCCAGATCCAGCTGCAGCACATGCGCAAGGGCACGATGCGCGAGGACGACTGGACCCGACTGGCCCAGACGATGGGCCGGGTGTCCGACGCGCCGCTGTTCATCGACGACAGCCCCAACATGTCGCTCATGGAGATCCGGGCCAAGTGCCGCCGGCTCAAGCAGCGCCACAACCTCAAGCTCGTCGTTATCGATTATTTGCAACTTATGACGTCAGGAAAGCGGGTGGAGAGCCGTCAACAGGAGGTGTCCGAGTTCTCCAGGGCACTGAAGCTGCTTGCGAAGGAGCTCGAAGTGCCCGTCATCGCCATCTCCCAGCTCAACCGTGGACCCGAACAGCGCACCGACAAGCGCCCGCAGATGTCCGATCTGCGGGAGTCCGGCTGCCTCACCGCGGACACCCGCGTGCTGCGCGCCGACACCGGGGCGGAGACCACCCTGGGCTCCCTGTATGCCGCGGGCGCTCGCGACGTGCCGGTCTGGGCGTTGGATGACACGCTGCGTTATGTCCGGCGGCCGATGACGCACGTCTTCCCGACGGGGGTGCGGCCGGTCTTCCGACTCACCTTGGCGTCGGGCAAGACGCTGCGGGCCACCGCCAACCACCCCTTCCTCACGTATGCCGGGTGGTCACCGCTGGCCGACCTGCGCACCGGCACGCGCGTGGCGGTTCCCCGGCATGTCCCGGCACCGGCGTTCTTCGAGCCGTGGGAGGACCCGCGGGTCATCCTGCTGGCGCACGTGCTGGGCGACCCGGCATACAGCGTCGATCGGGGGCGCGCGAACGTCGTCGGTGACTGGCTCGACGAGCTCGGGGTGTTGGCCGTGAAGCCGCACAAGCGGCGGGTGCCCAAGGCGATCTTCCACGTGAGCAAGCCGCAGATCGCCCTGTTCGTCTCGCACCTGTGGTCGCTGTCGGGGTCGGTGAGCGTCGCCAAGTCCGGCGATCGTGGCCGGATCCGGATGGAGGCGGCCTCGCGCCGACTCGTCGAGGACGTGTCGCGGCTGCTCCTGCGGTTCGGGATCTCGACCCGGCTGGGCGTGAGCGCCGGGGCGGGTGGTGCGCGGGCGGCATACCGGCTGGAGGTGGCTGGCGAGGACTCGCAGCGGCGCTTCCTGCAGGAGATCGGGCTGCACGGGGAGTCGCGCAAGGCGGCCAAGCGGCTGCTGGAGATCGTTCGCGCGGTCGAGGAGGCGGGCGCGGGGACTGCGGCCGTGCCGCCGCGGGTCGTCGAGGCGATGCGCCAGGTGATGAGCGTGTCCGCGGCGCCGCGCCCGGGCGTGGGCGGCTCGGGGATGGGTGTCGCCGGGGCGCGCGCTGGCGCTGCCGGTGAGCGGCGCGCGGCCGGGGAGCCGCTGCGCGAGGTCGCCGCCGTCCTCGACTCGGCCGACATGGACCTGTATGCCGTCAACGACGTCCTCTGGGACCCGGTCGTCTCGATCGAGGCCGACGGGGTCGAGGAGGTCTTCGACGCGACGGTGCTGGGCGGGCACAACTTCGTGGCCAACGGGATCGCAGTGCACAACTCGATCGAGCAGGACGCCGACATGGTCATCCTGTTGCACCGGGAAGAGGCCTACGAGAAGGAGACCCAGCGAGCGGGGGAGGCCGACCTGATCGTGGCCAAGCACCGTAACGGCCCCACCGACACGATCGTGGTCGCCTTCCAGGGCCACTACAGCCGCTTCACCAACATGGCCCAGCAGTTCTGAGGTATTAGTGGCGGCCACGATGTGGGACCTGGCCCGATCGAACGGGTCGCAGGCGTGGCGTCGAGTACATCGGAAACGATCGAACCCGCCGTGGCTAGTCACTGAGGAGCGTCGTGCGCTGTTCTCTTCCTCGCTTGAGCAGGCCGAGCAGCAGATTCTTGCTGCTTCGGTAACGCCGATTCAGACGCGTCCCTTGAACGCTTTCTACGGACTCTCGCAGGCCGGACGAGCCGTGGCTGCTGCCTACGTCGCTGGCGATGATTATCAGCTCTTCGGCCATGGCATCTCGGGACCCTCGGGCGTTGGCTGCATCTCTGATGAGGCGGACGCGTTCCCTCGGGCGGTCGTGGCAACAGACTCCAAGAAGCGCTCGGGGAGCTTCGTGCGGTTGTCTGCTGCGCTGAACTCGGCGGTCTTTCCCAACGGGGTTGATCTGGGCACGCTCTGGCAGATGGTTGTCGAAGCTCAACTTCATGAGCAGGTTGAGCCCCCGCGGTGGCCCGTGCTGCTCAGCAGCTCGCCGAACGACTCTGACGAGGTTTCGGCAAGTGCCTCTGGGTCGGTGACACTCACCGAGGACACCATCGCAGGATTCCTGGATCACTATCCAGAGTTGGTTGGAGCAGCGCCGGTACCGGGTCGTGTGGCCGGGTCCAGCTTTCAAGTCAAGCTCGCCCGTTCGCCCGACGGGTCCTTGCCAGGTACCAACTATCGGCGGAGCCGAGTGTTCATGCCGGAGGTCCCCGAGACGGGCCAGACCATGCACCCCCTCATGGTCTGGTGGGCAATCCTCTTCGCTCTTTCGAAGCTGGCTCGCTATAGCCCCGTTGAATGGGACTACCTCACTGACGTGGACCGATCACCTCATGCAGTCCCCATCGCCTTCCTACTCGACGCGGCACTTGACGCAGTGCCAGACCTCTTGGCTGAAACGTTGGACGAGGCACCTGCAGGGGTGGTCCGCTCCTAGCGACATGGCCTCTCGACCCATACGCGACTTCTTGGGGATCGACCTACCGCAGGTCGAGGTCGAGTGTCCTGGTGCCGCTTGCGAGCTCACGCCTGGCGAGCTGACTGACGACGACACGAGCGACACAGCCAACCGGGGAGGCCAGCCTTCACTGGCTCTCCAGACTCGTCGCGTCTGCAGCCACAGGTGCTGTTGGACGGATCGGCCATCGACCCAGTTCTAATAGCCAGAACGAGCCGACAAGGTGTTCAACGTACGCCGCCAGCGCAGCGGCGTGCTCGAAGGCGTCGCTAGGGCGTCGCGCCACACCATCCTTGCCTGCGAGCCAAGCGTCGATAGCGTGGGAGGTCATGACGCTGCACGTGTAAACGAAATTCAGGGCGGAGTCACCGTTGAACTGCACCACGACGTGGTCCAAGTATCGTGAGCCGGCTGTCCCGACCACCCAGTAGTCGAAAGCCTCACCGCGCCCCAGGGCTGCCTCCAGAAACTCGACCACCGGCGTGTCGACGCTGATAAAGACGGGCGTCCAACCCCTGAAGTCGGTCGAATTGTCAGACTCCTGCAAGGTGTAGAGCGTCGTCATTAGCAGGGGCGTGAAAGGCGTCTTGCGGATGGACGCAGCCACCATCGAAGGAGCGATATCCCCAAAGTCGACCCATAGCATGACGGACGGATTGGTCCGCCGATCACACGCGAACAGACCTAGGCGAGGTGCCGTCCAGTTGTCAGGAACGCCCAAGGACTGCTTGCGGAGAACCTCGGGATGCATCCATGCGAGCACGACGTGAGGGCCTAGTTCCGCGTGTGTGCGCGCAAATTTCGCTGGTGCAAGTGACGGCCCCGGGTTCTCCGCGGGTGCCCATCTCAGGGTGAGTGGAGTTGAGTGCAGCGTCAGACGCTCTCGTTGCATCGAGTCGGCTCGGCCCTGGGCCGGGTCGCCCGCGGTTGAATCCACCAAAATGATGGGACGACCAAGCCCCTTGTTGCATTGATCGATGATCCGGGGCAGCCACCTCTCGTACTCGGCCCACCCATGAAGGTGAATGCCGTGGCGTCCGAAGACCCGGATGACCGCATCCCATCGTTCGCCGTACGTGACATTCTCGACCATGGCTGTGAGGAGTCGCGCAACAGTGAACTCGTCTCGCAGTGCAGCACGGAGTTCCACCAGAATCTCGTCTGGCGTGGAGCCCGGCAGGGAGGACGGGCTGACGTCTTGCAGGTCATGCAGGTCGATGTCCAGGAGCCAGGCTGGGCTCATCGCCATCCGGTACATCAGGTCAGCCGCAGCAACTCTCGACACTCGCCGCGTGAGCGGCTCCAGCAGGGCACACGCCGACCGGTAGTACTGCAGGTAGGCGAAGTTCCCCGACAAGTGGTTTAGACCCTCGTTCGAGCTCTCTACCGAGGCCAACGTCGCGAATTGCTCGTGTGTCTCGCGGCACCCTCCCCCCATCCACTCCCAGAGTCCGCCCTCCGCGCCGGACCTCGCCGCTGTGGCACCCAGCCCAAGGACTGTCATCGCCGTGCCCCAGGCGGTTGTCTCATGAAGGGCCTGATGCGAGCGCTCATGAAGTGAGACGAAGCTCTGAAAAGATCCCCCTATGCCGGTCGCGAGGTCCAGGGTCCAGGTATCGATACCATCGTGGTAGCCAACAACCCCGTGCCAAATGGGATCGGTGGCGCACCTGAACATGCGGGCTTCAGTCAACGACGCGCCAGCCGTCGCCATCATCGACCGCAATACCGCGCTTTCGAAGTCCCGCGAGCAGGGGCGCAACCTTGGCTGAGTCTTCCTCGTATGCCGACTGAATCTTTGAGATCGGCACGGAGACGTCGTAAGGCCGACCCCCCGAAAGAGCAGCCATGACAATTACGATGTCCGCCTCATCTGCTGAGAGGACGCGCATCATTCGCAGGGCGCGCTGGAACATCTGAGCGCCGGTTGCGAGTGAGACTGACCCGGTCAGTACGTAGACGCCAGCAGCAGTGACTGCATCCCAGCCGATGTCCCGGGCTTTGGGCTTGTTGATGAACAGTCGCGTCTTCGGCACAATGTAGCCGACCGTCCCCGGCGGGAGGGACGGCAGAGTCGTTTCGATCCTAAGTACGTCCTCACTGATTGGCTCCGAGGCAAGAAGCGACACCAGGTTCGATTCATTGATTTGCACACCACGCCTGATGAGGCGAACCCGGTGGGAGTGCTGAAGTATCCCCGTGGTCTTGATCTCCGTCCATTCGGAGCCGTCGGAATTCCTCATCGGAAGACCTGCCCTCCGGACTTGAGCGCCTCCCACGAGGAGGCCGCAGCGCACACTGACTCCGAGGCCAACAGGTAGGCCCAGGTCTCGTGCACTTCATCGGAGCCGTTGACAGTCTTGACCCACGCGGCGGCCGCATCGCGCTTGGCGACGACCACAGGCGAGCCCATCTCGGAGTCCCGCTTGCCCTCAACGATCCAGTGCACACCGGCATCGTCGATGACGATGAAGTCAGGCTCGTACTGCCGCTGCACTGCCCCCGCCAGATACGTGATCCGCAGCGGCACGGTCTCATCGATCCGGACCCACGCGCGCACCGGCCCGGACTTCTCGAAAAGGTCCGCCAACACGAACTCCGTCGACCACGCGTCGAACGTGCAGATCTCATAGACCGACTTGGCATACCCGGCATACGGATAGCCACGGACGAACTCGCGGGCGGCGGTGACGACTTGGCGGTCCGCCGGAGGCCGGGTCTCATACCGCTCCAGCGGCTCGGGCCACCGCACAGGGCGCACCTCGCGCACCTCCCGCGCCGGTGAGGACGTCTGTTTCCCCAGAATCCACTCGGTCAGCCGCGCGGTCGCCAGCCGGCCATGCTCGGGCCGCCACGGTGTTTTCTCCGTCACCCCGGCCCCGGCCAGGAACGCCCGCGCCACTGCCACCGCCGCATTCAACTCGGTCACCGACGCTTCGACAGCGTTGGTCCGGATGAGCCGCCCGACGAGATCGTTCTCGATCGTGTCGAAGGGCATGACGCTTTGCGTCGCGATGACCTGCTCGGTCTCGTCCCGGATGACCACGTGGGCAGCACCGGAGGCATCGCGTTCCGCGTCGATCGCCTTGCGGGTCAAGGTTGGCGCGTTGTCCTTCGCGAAGGTGCGACCGAGTGCCTCTGCGGAGTCTAGGTTGATCGACCCCAGTGTGAAGCGGTCCCGCTCCCACCGAGTCACGACCGACGGCAGGAAGAGCGGGATCGTCACCCCGCCCGGCGTCCGCGGCGTGAGCACCCGGCGCAACGTCTCCGCCGAGGCTGCGCCCGCGCTGACCCGTGCGTCCATTGTCGAGATCATGAGCCCGGTATGCCGCGGGCCCACCCCGGACCCCTCGCCCTCTTCCAGTTCGAAGAGACTCTGTTGGTTGGGGTCGGTCGCAGCCCATCCGGGTAGGTCGATCTCGACGGTTCCCGAGACCGGGACCTCGAAGTCGACCGGAAGCTCGCCCTGCGCGCCGATCCCGTCGCCGGCGGTGAACCGGCCAGACACGGGGTTGACCACGACCGACGCCTCATCGACCCGATCACCGAGAGTCTGCTCGAGCAGCGACTTCGCCTGCTTCAGGAGGGTGGCGAAGGATCGATGCGAGAGGACCTCGACGGTGTCGAGCATCGGATTGCCGGTCCGCTGCCCGAAGGGCAGTCGTAGGCCGCGGCCGAGGATCTGCTCGGTGAGCAAACTGGATTCCATCGAGCGCACCGAGGCGATGACGTAGATGTTCTTGACGTCCCATCCTTCCTTGAGCATCGACACCGACACCACCGCCCGCACCGGCGACTCCGGATCCTCCAACCGGTCCAACAGCACCAAGGTCGCGTCCGGCTCCTCCGACGTCACGAGCAGCACCTGATCCGCCGAACCGAGCATGTCCGAGCCGACGAGCAGGTCGCGATACTCGGTTGCTTCGTCGATCGTCGAGGCGACGAGGAACATCACCGGCTCGGCGAACTTCCGCCCCCGCACCTGGGCGCAGTAGGCCCGCATCGCCTCCCGCTTGGCGTCGAGCAGCGTCAGCCCATCCGCGAGCTGCGTCCGCACGTCGTGAATGCCGTCCTGCCGAGTCACCAACACCGGGATCTTCACCCAGCCGTCCGCGATCGCATCGGCCAGCGGATACCTGTAGACGACCATCGACTCCGACGCTGCGTGCGGGGTCGCCGTCAGCCCGATCGTCGCCAACGGGTGCAGCTCGGTGATCGCCGCCTCGAACTTCTTCGCCGACCCCGAGTAGTAGACGTGATGCTCATCGGCGATGACGACCAGGTCATCGGTCTGCTCGAGATAGGTGCGCACCGCGGTGCCGAGGGTCTCGTGCGGCTGGAAGGCCCGCCGCCGATCCTCCTTGTTGGGCCGCATCAGCGACTGCACGGTGAAGACGAACACCTTGAACCGGTCGTCGTCGGCCAGTGCCGCCCCGACCTCGCCACGCTCGACCGTGTCCAGCGTGATGACCATCGGCCGTGACTGCATCCCCCGCAGGTACTTCGGGTGCCCGGGAGTGAGGTTGTCGATCGTCTTGCGCTGGATCGTCGACCCCGGCGTGACGACGAGGACGTTGCGGACACCCGACTCGTAGAGATAATCCAGCAGTCCACCCGCGATGTACGTCTTGCCAACACCAGTCGCGAGGTCGGCGATGAACTCCGCTCCCGGCTCGGCAGTCCCCAGCGCCTTCGCCAGCGCGTCGAGCGCTTGCTGGTTCGGCTCGCGCAGATCGAGGTTGTAGCCCACCTGCTCGACCAGGGCCGGGTCGTAGTCGATCCTCACGAGCCCGATCCTTCCGTCACGTCGGCCGTATGCCGTGTGCTCGCCTCGGCGCGTCGTCGCATCCGACGTGCGCCACCAGTGAGCAGATCACGGGGTGCCTTCCTGATGCGCGAGCCCGGGCTGACATCAGCCAGCAGCGATTCAGCCTCGGGCAGAACCGCTTTCGCGACGACCGTCACTCGCTCCTTGTCACCCAGCGCACCGACGACCTGGCGGATTTCCTCAGTTCCAACGCTCCCGTCGATCACGGCCAGGCGCATTCGGCCACGAACCCCACACAGCGGCGCCGCCTCCGGCTGGAACTCGAAACCGAGCTGCCCGGCGACCGCGCGAGCGAAACGACCGTTCGTCGCCCACTCCGCCAGGAGGACGCCGAAAGGCGTGCCCTCGTACATCGACGGCCCGACCGTCACAGTCCGGAAGCCGCCACCGCCCTGCCAGCCGACAGCCTTGGTGATGCCACCGGGGTCCTCGCCTGCGACGACCTTCGTCAGCCGAGGCAGAGTGAACTGCTCCACCGTTGATGGAAGGATCTCGGAGGTCACCCAGCGGCGCCCCATCTTGTGCGCGACCGCCGCCGTCGTCCCCGACCCGGCGAAGCAGTCGAGCACCGACTCACCTGGCTGGGAGCCAATCTCCACCACTCGCTCCATAAGCCTCTCCGTCTTTGGCGTGCCGAAGGGGTTGGTGAAGAGCTGTTTGGTCTCGATCTTGGCGTGCCGCGTGCTTCCGACCTCGGTGTAATGCCAGAGCGTGCGAGGAACCAAGTCCCCAACCTCCGACAGATACCGCTTGATCAAAGGGCGGGACCGTCCGTCCTTGCCCCAGTAGATCCGCCCATCCGAGTTCAGCTGTTCGAACTTGTCTTGCGCGAACCGCCAGAAGGTCCCTGGCGTCGGCCAATACTCGGTTCCATCTGAGGTGACGATCGGATACGTCCCCTTGCTGTACGGCTTGGTGGCGGTGATCGGACCGGGCAGCCACGGACCGCGAGGATCGCCGTCGGGGTTCTTGTACTTGGCGTCCATGGCTTCAGTCCTTGGAAGTTTGCGTGGGCGCCAGCGACTCGCGTCGGCCGCGTACACAGAGATGTAGTCCTGATCCACCGAGAAGTGTCTTGCTGTCGACTTCGGGATGTCACTTGACTGCCACACGACGGTGGCGACGGCGTTCTGAGCACCGAAGACTTCGTCCATGAGAAGGCGCATTCGGTGCTGCTCGGCGTCGTCGAGGTGCACCCACACCGAGCCGTCGGGAGCGAGCAGGTCCCGGATGAGGAGCAGGCGCTCACGCATGAACGACAACCAGGTCGAGTGCTCCATCCAGTCGTCGTAGTGCTCGAACGCCTGCCCCGTGTTGAAGGGTGGGTCGATGTAGACGAGCTTCACCTTGCCCCGATAGATGGCCCGGTACTCCGGGACCTCGCAGAGGATGCGCAGGACGTCCAGGGAGTCACCGGTGAAGAGGAGGTTCGCGGCATACGGGTCATCGGGGACTTCGCCAACCACCCCAGTGAAGTCGGCCAGCCGCACCTCGGACGCGGCCGGGTGATCGCGCTCCACCCAGACGGGCTTGCCGGTCTCGTCCTTGGGGACTAGGAGGAACTTGTCCTTGCCCGGCCAGACCAACTCAAGCCTTTGCTCAGCCATGAATCTCCTCAGTCACCGGCGCTACGCCTGACGTGGATCCCGAGTCTTCCACCGGCCGGCTCATCGGGAACTCTCACGGAGCAGGATGTCGAGCACGACGGGGGCGTGGAAGCGGCGGTTATAGGACCGCACTCCATATTCGGCGAGGATCCCGAGCTCGACGAGAGCGTCCACGAGCTTGTTGGTTCCTTGGTATTGCAGACCGATCGCCTCCGCGGCCTCGCGAACGGTGAAGGTGGGGCGTCCAACGGCGTAGTCGACGAGCAGGCGCGCGCTGGCGCTCCTGGTGCGGGAACGCTGCAGTCGATCCTTGAGATCCGCCTGTGCTTGGGCCAGGGCCAACATCCGGTCCTGGGCCGTGATGGCTGACCGGGCGAGCCCCTCGGCGAACATGCTGACCCACGTCGACCAGTCGCCCGTCGTCGAGACACCCAGCAACGCGTCGTAGTAGCGCTGGCGGCGTGTTTCGAACCACGGGGACACCGTGATGCTGGGCTCGGTGATGATGCCGTGCCGATTCAGTTGCAGCACGATGAACAGCCGCCCGATCCTGCCGTTGCCGTCATGGAACGGGTGCAGTGCCTCGAAGGTGTAGTGGCCCATGGCTGCCGCCACCACCGGGTCGATCGAGGCGCGGTGGTCGGCATACATCCAATCGAGCAGGTCCGAGAAGCGGGCGGCGAGGTCATCTCCGGGCGGTGGGGGCACATACCTCGCGGCGTGGATCAGGTGTTCGTCTGGGCGGGCGTCCTCTCGGCGTCCCACGACGACCTGGATGGGGCGCACGCCCGAGTAGTCCCGTTCACCGGCCGTGCCTTTAATGAGCATCCGGTGCAACTCCCCGATGGTGCTCAGGCTCCAGGCCCGACCTTGCGCGGCCCACTCGAAAGCCGTCTCGGCGACGGTGAGGTAGTTGAGGACCTCGCGCATCGACGGGTCATGACCGTCGCCAGGGTCCTCGGTGAGCACTCTGGCGAGCGGCTCGTAAGTCCCCTCGAGGGCTGCGGTCGATTGGGCTTCCAAGCGCAGGGAGGAGTGGCGGAACAATCGCGGGTTGGGCAACCGCGCCGCCGTCGCGTCGAGGGCCGCGAGTGCCGCGCGCGCGTCCGCCACGGACCGGTATGCCGCGGAAGTGAGCGTGGGACCGACCTCGGTCAGTGGGTGGGGGAGGAACGCGTGGTGCGTCCACGGCCCGGAGGCCGACGTCCCCGAGATGCGGACAAGTTCTCCACTCGGACTGTTCCGGAACAGTTCGACGTCCACTTCTTTACGATAAGTGCCGTTCCGGATAATTGCAACCCGGTGATCTATCCGGTTGCGCTACTGCGCTGACGGATCAGCTGTGGCGGCCGGCATACCTGCCCTTCTCGTTCACCGGGTCCCGGCCTGGGCTTAGGTGGGGTCCGCGTCGGGTCGATCAGCGTCGGAGGCCATGGGGGCATTCATCACGTCGAAAACGCCTGGCGCATACCAATATTCACGGCTTCCGCGCCCCCGTCGACCGAGGCTGACCAGCCAACCGCGCGACACGGCGCTGAGGATCAACGTCCGGGCACCTTGGTTGGTCAGGCCCAGGCGCGACTCGACGGCACGCACGGTGACGAACGGGTTCTCGACGATCATCGCGACGAGCCGGGGAAGGCTGGATCGGGCCTGGATCGCCTCCCCGAAGTAGCTCTCCCGAACCTGGACCAGGCGTTGGGACCGCGCGATAGCGTCACCGGCCTGCTCGCGAACGGCTTCGAGGAAGAACAGCAGCCAGGCGTCGATGTCGCCTCGCTCACGCACTCCTTGGAGCCGTTCGTAGTAGTCGGAGCGGTGGGTCTCGAAGTAGGTGGAGAGGTAGAGCAGAGGATGGTTGAGGCGGCGGCGCAGCATCAGTTGCAGGTTGATGAGCAGCCGCCCGATCCGGCCGTTTCCGTCGAGGAAGGGGTGGATCGTTTCGAACTGGTAGTGCATGAGGGCGGCTTGGATGAGTGCGGGGTATGCCGGTGTGTCGACGTTGACGAAGCGCTCCCAGTCGGCGAGCAGATCCGGCAGATGCTCAGGCAGGGGTGGGACAAACGGCGCCGTTTCCGGCGTCGCACCAGCGCCGCCGATCCACACCGGCGACGTGCGGAACTCCCCGGGACGCCGCTCCTCACCCCGAACGTCCCGAAGGAGCCTCTCATGGACCTGCAAAATGAGTCGCTGGGTGAGCGGCAGGGTGGTAACGAGGTCGTGGGCCAGCCGGGTCGCCTCGAGGTAACGCTGCACCTCCAGGACGTCTTCGGTGGGCCGGGCCTCGTCGAGCTCGGCCTGGAACACGTCCGAAAGTGATGCCTGTGTGCCCTCGATTCGGGTGCTGGCCAACGCTTCACGGCGCAGGTAGGGGCCGATGAGCAGGCTGGGGTCGGTGATGAGCGTCCCGAGACCATGGAGCTGGCCGAGGGCAGCATCCGCCTCGGAGAGGGCTGCGATGACCTGCGGCCCGAGGTGGAGGTCGCGCGGGATCTCCCGAGGGAGGTAGTAAGTGAAAGCCCACACGCTTCCGGGCTCGCGGACGGCTCGGCCGAAGGGGCCGTCGGTGAATTCCTCCGCGCGCACGCTACTGACCCTACAACTAAAAGCCGCGTTTACTTGGATGTTGGGATAGGGGCTACAAGTTCAGTTGGACCGTCAGTGGGTGCGTTCGACGGGTGGCTCCCGTCGCCTCTTGAGCCGGTCGCTCGCCCGGGCACACGGCATACAGGATGGCGCCTTGGCAAGAGGGGCGCGGATTTTAGCCGCTGCCGGCGACCAGGCTCAGTGGCACGGCCAGCAGTCGCTCGCCCAGCGGATAGCAGTCCCGGCCGGTGTGGACGACGAAGCCGTGGTCCAAGCCGTCTCCCAACAGCTCGCGCAACCACCCCAACGAGGCTGACTCGCAGATCGGCAAGGCGGTGCTCGACTGGGACACCTGGACCGACGACCCCGCCCAGATGACGGGACGGCGACAATGAATCATCAGATCGAGGGCACCATATGAAGATCTCACCGCAGGAGCGTCGCCGGTAGTGTGCACCAACAGGCTCGGCGATGTGTCCGCCGCCGGCCGCCTCGCGAAAGTGGCATGAACTTGGGTAACGGCACCGTCCCTTGCCTGAAGCCATGGGGCGCATCATGCGGCAGCACGAAATCTTCAGTCTGGTCCCGAAACCCAGCAACCTGGATCGCGTGGTCGCCGCTCACCTGCAGGATGCCACGGACTACGTGCACACCTTTCTCAAGGCGGCGGCCGTGGGCGGCGGCGTGACCCACGTCGGCGTGGCCGCCACCCGTTTTGACGAGTACGCAGGGAACTGACATGTCCGAGCAGGATTACCGCTATTTCGTCATTATCCCGACTCCCCTGCGGTTCCCGCCCCAGCTCTTTCGACGCCGGGCGGGTGCTCGGGACGAGGCGTGGCGCCGCGTGGGTGAGCACGAGTGGGGCTGGGCGCCGGACGAGAAGGTGCGACGAGCCGAGGTCGGCGGGACGACCGACGACATCTTCGAGGTGCCGCCCGAGGAGGCCGAGGAGACTCGCCAGGCGCTGATCGAGTACGCGAAGGAACTCGCCCGCAGGATCAATTGAGGGCACATCCCCATCGAGGACGGTCGGTGGGTGGCGTGTCGGCCCATGGGTGACGACGAAGCCACTGGCGGACCGCAGCTCCACCGCACAAGCCTCCGTCTTTCATGTGAGTCGTGGCTGGGCCGTGTGGCGGTCGGCTCGGGGTGCTTTGGGGTTGAACCGGATTTCGGGGTGCGTGGGATGGCCGCGTGGCGCTGCGGTGCGGGTCTCCCGGGTCCTGGTGGTGGGCGGTCAGGGCACGTTCGGGAAGCCGGGTATGCCGCAGCTCCCGCCTCGTCGGCCCGACTGGCGGAGCTCGTGGAGCCCGCCGCCGTGTATGCCGCCTGCCCCATCGCGACCGAATGCGCCGACCTCGCCAAGCTGTCCGGGTACACCGGCATCGCCGCCGGCCACGGCTACCGCAACGGCCGCCTCGACCACGCCCGCCGACGTCACCCCAAACTGAGGAGCGCGCGTGATTGGTCAGTCGGTGCCAGTCAAGACCGTCCCCGCAGTCGATTGAGCAGCCTCACCCACGGGTTCGGTCGTGGGGAAGGAGACCGCACGGCCGCCGCAGCGGCTTGGTCTCTGGCTGGTGGCATGGGTCGCAGGCGGCCTCCGCGCTCCGAGCGCCCGCAGCGCTGTGTCATGACACTGGGCATCGCCGTCGGCTTCCGGGACTCCCTTGGGCGGAGCCAAACCCACCGCACCGGTCGGTTTGGCTCCACCTAAACCACCGTCAGCCAGCGAGCCAGCGCCCGCGCGCGGCATACGGAAGGGCGCGGCATACGGGAGGGCGCCGTCTCAGCGCGGTTGGGAGCCGGACACCCGGCGCATCCGGGTCATCAGGGCAGCGGACGGAGTCACCCGCCCCGACCGGTAGGTCGAGAGACGGCTGACCGACGTGCCCATCCGGCTGGCGAACTCGGTGAGCGAAAGCCCCGACTGCTCGACGAGCTGACGGACTTCCTCGGCAACCTGCGCCCGCTCAGCGGCCTCAGCCTGGCGCCGAGCTCGGGCGATCGCCCGGGTCAGCAGTGGCCCGACCCCGTAGGGCTGTTCGTAGGACAGATAGTCCTCCACCTGCCGCGCCACCGTGCCCCACGGGTCTGCGGTGATGGCTCGGATGAGGATCAGCCAGTCCGCCAGCGTGCCCCGTTCAATGACGGTGACGATGGCTTCATACGGCCACCGCTCGGCGGGCGCTCCCGGGTCGACGTCGACGTTGCGAAAGGCGACGGCCATCAGGCACCACCCGCCGAGCGGCGCTCGATGATCGCGTCGGCCAGTGCCGCACAATCGTCCACGACCGCGCCCCATCGCTGCCAGCGGGCGACCAGACCCTTGTATGCCGTCAACTGGCTCGTCACTCGGGAGTCGCGAGGGTTGGGTTCGGACAGCCGCTGGACCACAGCCGTCACGACGGCGTCCGGCCCGTCGGATCGGTCGGAATAGTAGGAGTCGAGGTCCGCGAGAACGGCGGCGGAGTGTGGGGAGTCCGAGCCGGTCGGCGAGGGCCACCGTGTCGAGGTAGTCGCGGACCTGATTGCGCTGCACGACGAGAAAAGCCTTGATGCGCAGGCACTCTGGCAGCGTCGGAACGCGCAGGACACGCGTGCCGACGCGGACTTCCTCGACCTCGACGGCACGCGTGCGGCGCAACTGACGCAGGCCGGCCTCGACTCCGTCGAGCGAACCCAGCAGCGTGAGAGGAGGGGAGCTGGCGCGCACGCTGGTGACCCAGCCGTCCGTTGCCTCGACGGCCTCGACGACCTCGGCATACCGCTCGGCAAGGTCGGCGAGGACGTGATCGTGGTCGAAAGACTCTCGATGACGGGCATACATGGCCGCCGCTGCATCGCCAACGAGAACCGCTCCGGGCACGATCTCCTGCAAACGGGCAGCGGAGGCGAGAACGTCATCAAGCATCGCCACCCGGCGATCTTATCAGAACCGATAAGGCGTCGGCGTGGGTGAAGCCGACGCCTCTTCTTGGTCTTCGCGCGCATCCAGGGACTCCGGGTGCGGGCCCCTTGCGCTGACTCACCCTCCAGGGTGACGTCGCGTGTGGTCGACCGCATTGGCGGGATCGCTGAACTCCCTACGCCGCCGCGCGTTTTGCTCTCGTCTAGGGAAGGATGAGGTCTCCGCAGGCGATTTCGGCGAGGGAGCTTAGATGCAGGATGGTGGTCGCTCGGAGCGCGACCGCACGGGCCAGCTCGCCGACGTGGTGCGCGGTCTGGTCAGCCGACACCACGACGTCGTGCTGGTGTCGGCCCGCCCAGGATTCGGCACCTCCACCTTCCTCGAAGGCATCGCGACCGGCTGTCGATCGGCTGGCTGGCGAGTGATCACCGCATCAGGGTCACCGGTCCACCGGGCAATGCCCTATGCCACGATCATCGACCTGCTGCGAAACCTCGTGGGCTCGACGCCCTCGACGCCCTCGGCGGTCTCGACGCCCTCGGCGGTCTCGGTGCCCTCGGCGGTCTCGATGCCCTCGGCGGTCTCGCGGCTCACGGAGGGGATCCCAGATCTGCAATGGCTGCTCGGCGGCCCTAGGCCGACCTCTGGCCAACTGCCGACCCAGCCGGGTCTGGAGCGCGCCCGACTCGCGGACGCCGTCCGGCAGGTGCTGCAGAGGGCAGCCGCCACAGGCCGGGTGCTGGTGGCGATCGACGACGCGCAGGACGTCGACGACGTGTCGCTGGAGATCCTGCGCTACGCCTTGTCCGATCGCCAAGGCGCAGACGTCGCCTGCGTGCTGGGCCTGCGGGTTGATCCGGGGGCGCCGACGCCGGCCGGGGTCACAGCACTGGTCACGTGGCTGACACGGCTGAGGGCCGGCACGCGGATCGAGCTGCGACCACTGACCCGGGCCGAGGTGTCCGCTCAGCTGGGCGGCATACTGGCCGGTCCGGCACCGGAAAACGTGACCACAGTGGCGCACGGGTTGAGCGGCGGATCACCCGGGTTGGTGCGGCTGCTGGTCGACGAGCTGCGCCGCCGAGGAGTCCTCGAACGTCGCGCTGGGGTGTGGCTGCTGGGACCAGTGGACAACCTCTCGGTGCCCGCCGACGCCGAACCGATGTTGGTCTCGATGCTGGCCGGGATCGACGAGGTGGCCCGGTGTGCCTTCGACCTGCTGTCCGCAGGCGACGGAGAAGTCCCGACCGCGGCCCTGTGCCGCGCCTGTTGCCAGGGGCCGCGGATGGAGGCGGCGCTGCACGTGTTGGCGGACCGGGGCCTCGTGCACGAGGAGCTGCGGCCCGAGGGTCACGTGGTGCGGGCGACCGTCCCGCTGCTCGTGCGGCTGGTCAACCAGGCCATGGGCCCACAACGCCTCCACGAAGTGCGGGCCGCCCTCAGACCCCAGGCGAGCGCGGGAGCCGACACGTCGGGCCTGTCGGGCCTGTCGGGCCTGCCGGGCGACGGCTCGACCTTGTGCCAGAGATGGCCGGTGACCGACCGCGACGCTTTCGAGATGCTCCGGCGGGGGGTCGACGAGGCGCTGGCGGCGGGCTCCTGGCGCGAGGCCGTGACCCTGGCCGAGGCGAGCATCCGGCGCGGGGCCGCGCTCGCGGCATACGACCAGTTGGCGGGGCTGCATGAGGCGCGCGCTCGGGGCCTGGCCGCCGGGGGGCACCGGACGGACGCCGTGGCGGCCTGGCGGGCCGCCGTCACCGCGACCCCCCTGGATGATGTCGGGCACCGGGCCGACCGGCTTCGTGAGTTGGCTGAGGTCGAGTGGCAGGAGGGCCTATTCGCAGCAGCCAGTGGCCACATCGAGGAAGCAGCTGCGGTGCTGGAGGGCCACCACGAGGCCGTCGCCGTCGGTCCGATCCGCGATGCCGTGACCCTCACCCGTGGGCTCTTTGCCGGCAGAGCCCCGGTGCCCACCCCCGCGCAGCTCGTGGCTGTCGCAGACCTGGACGACCTCTGGCGGCGGAACGCCGCACCGGCGGCGGGAGTCGCACGGCTGATCGTGCTCTCCGACGCGGCATCCCGAGACGGCCGATGGGCGCAGATGCTCGACCTGACCCGCCAGGCCCGTCGGCTCGCCGAGAGCAGCGGTGACGCTCGGCTCGTGGGGCAGGCGGCCGTGGCGAGCGAGACGGCGCAGGTCGTGGTGTTGGACGTGGGGGCCCGCGACGCCATCCTCGCCTCCATTGCGTCGGCGGCAGCCGCAGGGCTCGAATCGATCGAGGCCGACCATCGAGCGTTGGCAGCGTTCCTGCAGGTGATGAGCGGCGACATCGCCGGTGGTTTGGCGCACGCGGACGCGATCCTGGCCATCGGCGCGCGGCTGGGCAGCCGCGCGCTGCTGGCCAAGGGCTTCCTCGTGCGCGGTCTGATCCACGGGCACGTGGGGAATGTGGGCTTGGCGCTCGCCTGCCGAGACGAGTTCGTGGGCTGTTATGACAGCGAGAGTGCGGCGCTGCTCCATCTCAATGTGGGTGCCGGCGAGTTGGCCGCCCATATCGCGCTCCGGCAGGGGCGGCTGGCCGACGTGTTAGCCGCGCTCGATGACGCGGGCACACCGCGTCGCGGCCACTGGTTCCACGCGAGCATGATGGCGGGAACGGCGCACTTCGGGCTGGCGGATGCCGAGGCACTCGGCGCTCAGGTGGCCACCTTGCGTGCCCTTCCCGAGCCGGTGCCGTGGGTCGCGGCCGTGGTCGATCGACTGGAGGGACTGCGGGCCATCCTCGACGGAGACCACGGGGCGGGTGCCGACCGGCTCGCAGCGAGCAGTGCCCGTTTGGAGGAGCTCGGATTGGCGCTCTCGGCGGCCTTCGGCTGGCTCGAGTGGGCCGAGCTCGGCCTGGCGGGACGACTCGATGACCAGGCAGCAGCCCGCGTGGATCGGGTCGCAGCAGACCTGGCGCGGATAGGTGCCCACGAAGCCGCCGCACGGGGCCGCCGCCTGCTGCGTGGACTCCGCGCACCGGCGGCCACCCCCGGGTCGCTCGGGCCGCTCGGGGAGCTGACCGAGCGTGAACTGCAGGTGGCGCGCCTGGTGGCCGAAGGGCTGAGCAACACCGAGATCGCCCAGCGGCTGTTCGTGAGCACCCGCACGGTGACCACCCACCTGACCCACATCTATCGGCGGCTGGGGCTGAACGGTCGGACCGCGTTGGCGCACCATCTGCATACGCGCACCGCCGCCGAGCCGAGCGGGTCCTGAGCCAGATCAGCGCATACGCAATTTCTACGATGGCAACCCCCCGGTATGCCGTGTGAGGTAGCACCATCGCGCGCCGCTCCGGGCGCGGACGCCTGCCTAGCGCTTTGGGTCGCCCAGGATCGAGTATGCCGTGAAGCTGTCCCTGAATCGTCACGCCGCGACCCCCTTTCGGCGCGCCCACGCGGCCCGGTGGGTGTCTGCGGGGATCTCCTTCGTCCTGCTGACCGCTCTGGTCCCGACGCCGGGGGCATCGGCCCAGACAACAGCGACGCCGTCCTTGTCATTCACCGCCAGTCCGAGCGCCGCCGACCCCGGGGCTGTCTTCGACGTCGCACCGACCGTCACGGTCACCGACTCGACCGACCCAGTCACCCTGTCCTTGACCGGCGAGGCCGGCGAACCCTCAGGCAAGCTCACCTGCCCGGCGGCCACCGTGACACCGGTCGACGGCGTCGCCACCTTCCCGGGCTGCTCCATCGACAAGGGCGGCCGCTACACGTTGCGGGCCAGCGTCGGTGCGGTCAGCGTCGGTGGGGTCAGCGCGGACAGCGGCGTGCTGCGGGTGAGCGGACCGGCATACCTCACCTTTGGGACGCAACCCACCGGGGGGCAGGCCGGGGACGCCTGGCTCGGGCAACCGGTGGTGCGCGTTGTGGACGCAGACGGGACGCTGATCGCGACGAGCACTGCCAAGATCGGGCTGGTCATCAAGCCCGGCACGGGCACTGGCGGAGCGGTCGTGACCTGCACCGAACCCAAGAACGCCACGACGGCCGAGGGCGGCCTCGCCACCTTCTCGGGGTGCTCGGTCGATCGCGCGGGCGAGGGTTTCCGGCTCTACGCCATTGACGTCGATGACGGCATCTTCGGGACCAGCGCGCCGTTTGCCGTGTCGGCCGGCCCTCCCGCGGCGCTGCGTTTTGACACCCAGCCCGGCACTGGCCAGGCGGGTCAGGCCCTCGGCGTCCAGCCGGAGGTCGCCGTCGTCGACGCCCTGGGCAACCGCGTTGCCGCGGCGAGCGCATCCGTGACCCTGCGGATCACGGCCGGCACCGGAGACGCCGCCGCGGTGCTGGCCTGCGCCCAGAACCCGGTCGCGGCCACGACCGGGCTCGCATCCTTCACGGGCTGCGCCATCGACAAGACCGGCAGCGCCTACACCCTTACCGCCTCGGCACCGGGCCTGAGTTCAGCGGTGAGTAACGCCGTGCACGTCAGCCTCGGCGGGGTCAGCCAGCTGACCTTCGCCACCAATCCTGGCGGCGGACCCGGCGGTATGCCGTTCGCCACCCAGCCGGTCGTCTCGGTCACCGACTCCGGTGGCAACGGAGCCGGCGGCCTGGTCACGTTGTCCATCGCACCAGGCTCCGGCGCCACTGATGCCGTGCTGACCTGCGACGCCACCACGGTGGCCGCCAACGCTGGCACCGCAACCTTCACCGGCTGCTCGATCGACCGAGACAGCTCAGTCCCCTACGCCCTAGTGGCCACCGTGGGCAACCACGCTGCGCGCAGCCAGAACTTCACCGTCACCAAGGGCGCGCCGGTCTCGGCGGACTTCACCACCGACCCGAGCAGCGGCAACGGCGGGTCGGCCTTGGCCAGCCAACCGGTCGTCGTGATCCGCGACGCCGGTGGCAACGGTGCCGCCGGCTCGGTCACCCTGTCGCTGGCCGCTGGCTTCGGCACCCCCGGCGCCCGGTTGACCTGCGCCGGGGGCAGCACGGTCAGCGCGGTCGGCGGGACCGCCAGCTTCACCGGATGCCGGGTCGACAAGGCCGGGGCGGGCTACCGGCTGCTTGCGACCATCGACGGCGCGGGCGTCACCCGCCTCAGCGCGAGCTTCGACATCCGCGTCGGCGGCGCGACCCACCTGGCCTTCACGACCCAACCCGGCGGCGGCACCGGCGGAGTCGGATGGGCCGCCCAACCGGCCGTCGCGGTCCTTGACGCCGGAGGCAACATCGTGGTCGACAGCGGCGCCACGATCCACCTGTCGGTGGCCAGCGGACCGGGCGCGCTGAGCTGTGGGGCCAACCCGCTGGCGGTCTCCAGTGGCACCGCGACCTTCGCCGGGTGCTCGATCGACACGGCAGGCGCGGGTTATCGCCTCACCGCCGCCGCGGCCGGGCTCGCGTCCGCGTCAAGCGCCCCCTTCGATGTGCGGGTCGGCGTCCCCGCCAGGCTGGTCTTCACCGCCCAACCCAGCGCGGGCACCGCCGGTCGGCCGCTCACTCGCCAGCCTGTGCTCGCGGTCGTCGACGCCGGTGGCAACCGGGTCGCTGGGTCCGGTGGCCAGGTCGCGTTGGCCATCACGGCTGGCACCGGCACGCCTGGTGCGTCGCTGAGTTGTCGGCTCGCCACGGTCTCCGCGGGCGGGACCGCCACGTTCGGCGGTTGCAAGGTCAACCAGGCGGGGGGCGGCTACGCACTCACGGCAACCTGGCGGTCCTTCACCGCCGAGAGCTTGCCTTTCGTCGTCGTGCGCGCGAGCACGCCGCCGCTTGAGGTGGCGCCGGTCGGCGCTCCGCTCGGGCAGACGATGGGCGGGGCGAGTCTGGCCCCCAACCCGAGCGCCGTCGTCGATGACGTCAACACCGCCACGGGTGCGCTGCAGCGGGTCTTCCGCGACCTTGAGGTCGCCGGGGTCGGCATGGATCTGGTGCTGGAGCGGACCTACAACTCCGGTGACACCGCGGTCGGTGCCTTCGGGCTCGGCTTCTCCTCGATCCTGGACATGTCGGTCACGTTCAACCCGGCCGGCACCGAGGCGACCGTGCGCGGCGCGGACGGGCAACGGATCGTCTTCACCGGTCACCAGGGCAGCTTCACCGGGCCACCCGGGGCCCGCGCCGACCTCACCTGCACCGGCAACCAGAAGACCTGCACCGTCACCCATTGGGACGGCACGACGTGGACCGTCACCGGTCCCCGGCTCGACTCCTATGTCGACGGCTCCGGCCAGGGGCTGGCCTTCGTCCGAGACTCGGCGACCCAACTGCGGGTCAAACTCACCACGACAGACAAGAAGAGCACGTATGACGTCGTGCTGACCCTCGACGCGCAAGGTCAGGTCACCCATGTCCGGACACCGGCCGAGCGCCAGATCTCCTACGGCTACACCGGCGGACGGCTGACCTCCTTCACCGATGCCCGTGGCAAGACGTGGACCTATGACTACGACGCCGGCCAGCGGTTGACCCGCATCACCGACCCGAGCGGCGAGGTCCGTCTCGCGGTTGCCTACGACGCGGCCGGTCGGGTCGCGACGGCCAGCTCGCAGGGCGACGCGCGGCATACCCAGAATCGCTTCAGCTACGACACCGCGGCCCAGACCACGACCCGGGAGGCGCGCACCACCGTCGGCGGCACGCCGACCTGGGTCGCCTATGTCGACACTTACCGCAGCAACGTCCTGGTCCGCCAGAGCCTGCCCAGCGGCGCCGTCCTGCGCTACTCGTATGACGCCCGGCTCAACCTGACCGCCGTCCAGGACCCGAACGGCTTCGTCCAGGAGTGGGCCTTCGACGCCAACGGAGACCTGGTCACCCAGAGCACTCCGTTGGATTCCACCACGTCGGCGGTCGTGCAGTTCACCTACGACCGCAACCACCGGATGACCTCGCAGACCGACGCGCTCGGCAATCGGACCACCTACGACTACCAGGGCGGCCGACTCACCTCCATCACTCCTCCCGGCGGTCGCGAGGGCGCCACCACGTTCTCGTATGCCGGTCCGCTGCTCACCGAGGTCGCCACCCCGATCGGGCGGCAGACCTTCGTCCACGACGCGATGGGCAACGTCGTGCAGGTGAACGAATACGGCCAGTCCCGCTCGACGCTCAACGGCAACGGGTCACGCGCCACCTATAACGAGGCGGGCCTGAAGACCTCGGCCACCGACCCGCGCGGAGTCCCCGAGAACGGACCCGTCGACCCGGCGTTCACGACGACGTGGACCTACGACGACGCCGGCAACCTGCTCAGCACCCGCAGCCCGGTCGGCGTCGTGACGAGCTTTGCTTACGACTCTGCCGCCGACGTCGTCAGCAGCACCGACCCGTCCGGCACCACGAGCTATGCGTGGCACGAGGCGTCGCTGACCAGGACGACGACCGCTCCCGGCGGCATGGCGACCACCGAGCTCTACGACCCGTCCGCGAACCTGCTTTCTCAGGCCACACCTAACGGCGCCCGGACCAACTACCTCAACGACGCCATGGGGCGCCCCGCGACGGTCATCGACCCGTCGGGGCGGCGCACCGCGATCACCTACGACGCGATGGGCCAGTCGGTGCTGTTCGACGACAGCAGCGGCTCGGTCGTGCGCCAGCAATACGACGCCTTGAACCGGTTGATCCGTCAGGCGGCCGGTGACGGCCAAAACCTCATGCGCTATGACCTGGCCGGTCGGCAGCTGCGGTTGCAGGACATGACCGGTGCCGTCACCACGCGCACCTACGACGCCCGCGGCAATGTCACCTCGGTCACCGACGGTGCCGGGACGACCACCTACCGATACGACCTGGCCGACAACCCGGTCGCGCGCACCGACGGTCGAGGCGGCGTCACCACCTTCAGCTATGACGGGATGGGCCGACTCACCTCGCAGAGCGTCGACGGCAACACCACCACCTTCGTCAATAACGTTGCTGGACAGCGGATTTCGCAGGTCGACCCGGAAGGGCGCACGACGGCATACGGGCTCGACGGGGCGAACCGGGTGACCCGGACCACCTACAGTCAGGGTGACCTGCCCCAGATCGTCGTCGACCAGACCTACGACGCGCAGGGCCGCCGGGCCTCGATGTCCTCCGGTGGCGTGGTCTCGACCTACTCGTATGACGCCCGGGGCAATCTCACCGGAGCCGGCCCGGAGAGCCAGCGCTTCAGCTATGACTTCGGCACGCCGGGCAAGGTGTCGGAGACCTACCCCGACGGCACCCACGTCACCTACGACGTCGACGACGCCGGTGCCTTGATGCGGCTGGACGCCACCAGCGCTGACGGCCACGTGCAAGCGTCCTATCTGCGCGATGCCACGCGTCGGGTCACGGCGGCTTCGATGGCCAACGGCGTCGTCGAGACCCGCAGCTATGACCCCGTCGGGCGGGTTGTGGGTCAATCGGTGCAGCGTGCAGGCACGGTCATGGCCGGCGAGACCTACACCTACGACAGCCAGGGACAACGGCTCTCGCAGCGCACCACGGCGGCCGGGCGCAGCGTGCTCAACGCCTACGCCTACGACGCCACGGGACGGGTCAGCGGCTTCACGTCGACCTCCACGTCGGTGCCCGTGCCGGTGGTCAACGCCGACCCCGGTGGCGCCAGGTCCACCCCGCCGACGGGGCAGTTGTCGGTGCCGGTCCCGGCGTCGATGGACACCGGGTCCAAGCAGCCGGTCGGGACCCCCACCGGGTCGGCGGTCACCCCGGGCACGACCATCGCCTACGACGCGGTGGGCAACATCGTCCGCAACGGCGACACGGCATACAGCGTGGGCAGTGCCGACCGGATCACCACGCAGAGCGGACCGGTCGGCTCGTGGACGTATGACCGCAGTGGTGCGGTGACGACGATGACCAGCCCCAGGGGGACGACGACGTTCTCGTATGACGCCGCGGGCCGCCTGTCGAAAGCGACGCTGCAGCCCCCGACCGGCCCGGCAACCACCGTCACCTATGGGTATGACGGCGACGGCAACCGGATCAGTCGGACCGTCGGTGACGCGACGACCCAGTATGTGTGGGATCCGAACGCCGCCGTCCCGCTGCTCGTGCTGGAGAAATCCGGGACGACCGTGCTGCGCCGATACTTCAACGACACTGCTGGGCCGGTCGCCATCCAGACGCCGACGCAGACCTATTACGTCCACCGAGACCCGCTGGGCAGCACCAACCAGTTGACCGACTCGCACGGCGATGTCGTTGCGGCATACGCCTATTCGGCCTTCGGCGAGGTCACGTCGACCGGGCCTGCGGCCGCTGAAGCCGACCTGCTTTTCCAGGGCCAACAACGCGACCCGGTCACCGGGCTCTACAACATGCGGGCCCGGACCTACGACCCGGTCTCCGGGCGGTTCACCCAGCGTGAACCGCTGGCCACGCCGGCCGGTGCCCCGCTGGTCGCGGCATACGCGTTCGTCGGCAACCGGCCGACGGCGTTGACCGACCCAACCGGGCTGATGCCGCAAACCGCCGGCGAGGCCGGGGACATGGTGACGCCGGCGACCTCGAACGGCGTCCTGGCCAGCTACTCGGGCAAGGTGGCCATCGCGGCGAAGCTGTTCGTCAAGGGCCTGGTCAAGGCGCTGCCCTCGCTGGCCAAGGCGGCCGCGGCGTCGACCCACTTCGGCTTCATCGCGGCCAAAGAGGCCCAGATCGCCAAGGGTCTGAAGTTCGCCAGCGCCGGGCTTGCGGTGCTGGCCATCGGTCTGCAGACCTACGTCACGGTGGACAACTGCATGAATGGGCCGGTGGCGCAATGCGTCGGGTCGGCGGTCGGGCTCGCCACGAACGTCGCGTTCGTCGGCATCTGCCTGGGCGCCACCGCGGGCATCGGCGCGGCGGGATGTGCGCTCGCGGGCGCGGCGATCAGCATCGCGCTGGAGACCGTCATCACCCTCTACGGTCCCGAGATCGCCGATGCGGTGGTCAGTGCCGCCGAGTATGCCGCCGACCTCGCCGTCGATATCGGCAATACCATCGCGGACACGGCGAAAGACGTCGGCGGTGCCATCGTCAGCGGGTTCAACGACGCGGGCGCGGCGATTGCCAGCGGCTTCAACGGCTTCGTCGACACGATGAACCAGGCTGGGCAGACCGCGGTCCAACTGGCCGCCGAACTCGCCGACGCCTTCGACTTTGGCTACCAGGCAACGGCTGCGGCACTGGTCGGCTTGGGTTACGACATCCAGGGCCTGGCCGAGGCGTTCGCCTCGGTGTTCTTGCTCACCGCCCAACAGGCCGCGCAGGTCATGCGCGAGGCGTTCTTCGCCCTGGCCACCGATGTCGCGTCGGCGCTGGAGAGTGCCTACGGTGCCGCGGCCAACGTCGTCGCCGGGGTCCTTCGGGACGCCGGGTATGCCGTGGACGAGATCGTCGCGGGTCTGCACGCGGCATACCAGGTGACGGTGACCCAACTGGTCGAGTTGCTCGGGCAGCTCGACTATGGCGTCAACCAGATCGCCAGCGCACTCTCGGACGTCCTGGCCGTCACCGCTGAGGCGCTGGCCGGGGTGCTGAAGTCGCTGGACTACACGGTGGCCCAGATCGGCCAGTCGCTGCAGCAGGTCTATGAGCTCATCGACGTCGCGGCTGCCAAGGTGCTTGACGCGGTCGGCTACGCCGTCGGTGAGGTGGCGTCGGCGTTGCGCGACGTCTACCGCGAGACGGCCGCCATCGCCGCTCGGGCGCTGGAGCAGGCTGGCTTCCTCGTCGATGAGATCGCCACGGGCCTACGCGATGCCTATCAGGCGACGGCCGCGCAGGTCGCGCAGATCCTCAAGGCGATCGACTTCACCGCCAACCAGGTCGCCGGCGCCCTCGCCAATGTGTATGCCGAGGCGGCCCAGGGTGTCGCGGCACTGCTCACCGGCGCGGGCTATGTGGTCGACGACATCGCCCGCGCGATGACTGACGTCTTCAACCAGACGGCCAATGAGGTGGCCGCCGTGCTGCGGACCGTCGGCTATGCGATCGGTGAGATCACCCGGGTCCTGGACGACGTCTATGCCCAAACGGCTCAAGGCGTCGCCACGATCCTTCGGTCAATTGGATACGGGGTCAACGAGATCGGCGCCGCTCTGCAGAGCGTCCTCAACGTCACCGCCGACGCGATTGTGGGGGTGCTGCGGGATGCCGGCTACGCCATCGATGCCATCGGTGGGGTGCTCGAGTCGGTCTACAACCAGCTGGCCGACCAGGCGGCAGCCACCCTCCGCAGCGCCGGATATGCGATCGCCGAGATCGGGACCGTCCTGCACAGCGTCTTCCAACAAGCCGCGGACGGGGCGGCGCGAGTGCTGTTGGCGATCGGGGCCACCGCCGCCGAGATCAACACGGTCTTGTCGAACACGTTCAACCAGACCGTGGCGGCGATCGGCAGCCTGCTGTCGAGCCTCGGCTTCACCAACGCCACCATCGCCGCGATCGGAGGTGCGTTCACCTCGTTCGGCAACGACGTCGTCGACTTCTTCGAGGGCTTGTTCGGGTAGGGCCGAACGGGAGCGGCCGGCCTGAGTTGGAGCGTGGGACGTCCGGGTGACGAAGTCGGGATGCGCGGGAGCGGTGCGCACACGGCATACCAATGCGTGGTCGGCGACCGCGCGCGCGTGCACGCTGTCGGCACGCACCGTGGACTATTGGTATGCCGTGTGCGCCCGGTCGTGGCCGGACGACACCACCGCGCGATCTATCCGTGCTCCTGGGCGCGGTCGATCACGCGGCGGGCGGCGGGCGTGATGACAGCCCAGGTCGGCACCCGGTCGGCGATATACCGCACCACGCCCGGCCACCCGGAGGTGTGCCAGACCGGCACGACGACCCGGCGCTCCGAAGCGGCATGCTCAGCCGCCACCAACACCAGCGCCCCCGGCTGAGCGAAGACTCCCGGCGCGTAGTCGATGTGCGCGACGTCCCGGAGGGCGATCGGCGCTGACCAACGACGCCGCCACCCTTGTCGAGCTCTCACGACGTCCCCGTCGATCAGCACGGACCGATCCGTCAGCCGACCGCCAATGCCGGCCAGCGCGAGGGTCAGTGCGACGATCCCGATCCCTGCGACGGCATCTGGCCACCCCCGCCACCGCCCCGAGACCGCTGTCCCCAGGTTGACCACGGCCACGAAACCGCCGATCGCCCACGCCAGGCGTCGGACGAGTGGGCCTAATGGCCGATGAATCACCACGACGCCCGGCCCGGCGTCCCCGGGCGGCCGGTCGGCGGACGTCAAGAGCGCGTCGGCGGACAGCACCCGCAGCGAGGCCACGGCGCCAGTCCGCAGGGCCATCCGGCGCGCGGCGCGCTGGTCGGCCAAGGATGCGCCGCGGTTGACCAGGTCTGCGACGAGGTCGGCTCGATCGCCGGCCGCGGCCGCCTCGAGGGTGGACCACCTCCCGGCCGAGTCGGCCCGGGCCGCCTGAACGACAGCAGTCGGGACCCCGGACCGGATGGCTGCCACGACCATGGCGTTGATCGGCGCGTCGATGGCCCCGGTGAGCGTGACCGCCCGTCCGGCCGCCGCCGCCTGTCGGGCAGACTCGATCACCTGGGCGGCGGTGCCGACCCAGGTCGACGCGCCGTCACGCACCCACAGTCCGCCGTCGCTAACACACCTCAGTTGCCAGTCCGTCATCACTGCCGCCCCATGTCCGAAGTCTGACTTGCCGCACGTCGGCACGGCAACCGCGAGGGCCAGCCAAGGCAGCCTCAAGGGCAACGGAGTTTGACCCTCCCCGTTGCTGATCAGACGCGCTTGGAGTGGTAGGCCCACATCGCGATCTCGACTCGATTGCGGACACCGAGCTTGGCCATCAGCGAGGCGACATGGCTCTTCACCGTGCTCAGCCCGATGAAGAGCTCAGCGGCGATCTCGGCATTGGTGCGGCCGCGGGCAATGAGCGCCAGCACCTCTTCCTCGCGCTCGGTCAGCGGATCGATGGGTTGGGTCAGCGTCTCGGGTGCATGGTCGACCAGGGTCGCCAGCAGCCGCCGGGTGACATTGGGGGCGATCAGTGCATCCCCGTTCGCAGCGGCGTGCACGGCTTGGACGAGCAGGTCCGGTCCGGCGTCCTTGAGCAGGAAGCCGCGGGCGCCGGCGCGCAGGGCGCCCAGGACGTACTCATCCAGGTCGAACGTGGTGATGACCACGACCGCCATCGGGTCCGCCACGTCGGGGCCCGCAAGCTGCCGGGTCACCTCGACCCCGTCGAGCCCGGGCATCCGGATGTCAACAAGCAGGACGTCCGGACGCTGCCTTCTGGCCACCTCAAGGGCCTGTATGCCGTCTGCGGCCTCTCCGACGACATCGATGTCGGGTTGGGCGCCGAGGATCATCACGAGCCCGGTTCGCACCAGGTCCTGGTCATCGGCCACGACGACACGGATGCTCACTGGTGCGCCATCCCTTCAGTGGCAGTGATGACCTGGTGCGGGGTGAGGTTCATCGCGAAACCTGCACGGGGAGAACGGCCTCCACGACCCAGCCACCGTCCGGCCCCGGACCGGCCGACAAGGATCCGCCAAGCAGCTGCGCGCGCTCAGCCATGCCGGTCAAGCCGAAACCAGAATGTGGAGGTGACCCGGCTCCGGTGAGCCCGTCGTCGGTGACGCGCAGCCGGACGTGGTCGCCCACCCGGCATACGTCGATGCCGACGTGCGTGGCGCGATGAGCATGGCGGACGGCGTTGGTGACCGCCTCTTGCGCGATCCGATAGACCGCAGCGTCCACGGGTCCGGGCAGCCCGGTGACGGCGCCGGAGAGCGAGACGTCGACGTCCGGGATCGCGTCGGCGCGCGCCAGCCTGGGGAGGTCGGCGACCCCCGGCTGCGGGGAGTAGGCGTCCCAGCTGTCCGCACGGATCACGCGCACCATGTCGCGCATCTCTGCGAGGGTGCGCGATGCCTCCGCCTCGATGGTGGCCAGCACCGCAGCCGCCTGCTCGGGCTGGGTGCGGACCACGACGCCGCCGGCCTGGGCCTGGACGGCGATGGCCGAGACATGATGGGCGACGGTGTCGTGCAGCTCGCGGGCCAACGCCAGACGCTCTTCGTTGCGGATCTCCCGTTGCCGACGCTGCCAGAGTTCGGCGCGTGAGCGGAATACCGCTGCGAGAGCGACGAACAGCAGCAGGAAGAGGGTGCCGCCGATGAGGTCCGGCGGACCCGCTGCCGCGGCATACATGCCCAAAGCCACGACCGCAGCGACCCACGGCAGACCCACGGCGATCTCTCGCCCCGAACCCCATCGGACCAAGGAATAGAGCAGGATCAGGACGACCATCATCGAGGACGGGCCGAGGTCTTCGGTGCGGGTGACCAACTGGGTGGCTGAGAGCAGACCAGCCACGCCGAAGCCGACGAGGCACGCGGTGAGCGGGCGACTCCGGCGCCAGAGCAGGACTGGCATCACGGCCATGGCGAGCAGGATGACGTAGGGCTGACCGGCCAGCTGGGGGCGAGCGATGCCCTCGACCAGTGTGGCCGCCTCGAACGCTCCGACCAGAAGCCAGTCGACCCGCCCCACCTGTGGGGCACCGACGGGCCGAGGCTCGCGCCAGAGGGCGCGCCAGAGGCGTCTCACCTGTCCAGGCTAGGGATCGCCGGTGTTCGGGGCCAGGTCCAGGCCGAGCGCAGGATGAAGACGAGCAGGATCAGCTCGAGAGCGAATCCGAGACCGAAGTAAAAGAGCCACTCCCCGCCCACGAGGTTGAACGCCATCCAGGGGATGAGCAGGGAGGCCACAACGAGGTTCGTCAGACGGTTCGCGCGGGCTGGGAGGGTTGTCGAGAGCAGGATCATCATCATCGGGACCGCTGACGCCGCCAGCGCACTGGCGATGAAGGTCTGAGTGATATCGAAGGTGAAGACCTGGCCCTTGAGGATGCCCTCGACGGCGCCCGGCTTGTAGAGCCCGAGGACGTCGACATAGATGTAGAGACACATGAAGCTGGTCCAGGCTGCCGCGAGCTTCACCTGGCGCGGGACCTGCTGGTCCGTGCGTGTGGTCGGGGCAGCCGCCGTCTGTGTGGTCATCAGGATGAGTCCTTCGTGGTCGTCGAGTGGGTGACTCCACCACGATGACGGGCGTCGACCGCAGACTCATCAGCCCGCAGGCCCGACCTGGGCCGGCCGAAAGTACGTGCTGCCCGCCCTCCTTTGGGCTGGTTCAGACCTGGCGAGTCCTTCCAACCAAGTGGCCTGGTTACTTGGATGTTGGAGCACGGTGTGCCCGTTCAGTTGGACCGTCGCTGGGGGGCTTCGCCAGCGAGGGCTCGTCGGACGGGTCGGTGTGACCCAGGCTCCAGCCCGCGAAGGTGTGCTGCGTCCCAGACCTGGCAACCACTCCTCCCGCCCTGTGCGTTTTGGGCGTTTCAGCGTAAGATGGGCCCATGACAGGAGTGCTCGCCCACGAGGAGGCCGAGCGATTGCGCTCGGCCATCGCCGACGCGCTCGGCGGACTCCCCGGCGACAGCACGCACGCCCCAGATCCTGCGCGCGCGGCGTTGCTCCGCGTCGTCGACGTCTTGGAGTCCAGCGCGGGCGCGGTCGTCCTGGCAGCGGACGCTTTGGTGGGCACCCAGGAGGCGGCGGAGCTCCTCGGCGTGAGCCGAATGACTGTGATTCGGTTGATCGACCGCGGAGAACTCTCTGCCCAGGGTGGGAGCGTCCATCGCAAGATCGCAGCGGCTGAGATCGAGCGCTACCGCACGGGCACTCTGACCCGACGGCGTGCTGCCTTGCACGAGCTCGCGCAGGACGTCACTGATGACCTGCCAGCCGACCGGGCGATCAGCACTCGGTGAGCCGCCCCGTCGCCGTTCTCGACGCCTGCGCGTTGGTCCCGATCCGGCTCGCGACGACCTTGTTATGGTTCGCTGAGGCAGGGCTGTTTCGGCCGCTGTGGTCCAATCAAATCCTCGATGAGGTGGAACGTAGCCTTCCCAAGCTCGGCGTCGACCCGGACCGGGCGAGGCGGCGAGTGGAGAAGATGCGCGACGCCTTCGGCGTTGAAGCACTGGTCGACGGGTTCCAAACACTCATCGACGAGATGGCGTGCGATCCCAAAGACCGACACGTGCTCGCCGTCGCCGTTCACGAGCAGGCGGATGCCGTAGTCACCTTCAGCCTCAAGGACTTCCCCGAGCAGGCCGCTTCGCCCCACGGAGTCGAGATCCTCCATCCGGATGCGTTCCTGCTCCGGCTGCTCCACCAGCGGCCTGACGACGTGGTCGAAGCGCTCGCCGTAGGTGTTCTTGACCTCAGGCGGCCACCGGAGACACTGAACGACTGGCTGGCCGGACTCGCGCCCGTCGTCCCGATGTTCGCCAACCTTGCGGCAGACGTTTGTGGCGAGTTTCCTGAAACGGTCAGCTCGGTCCCGGCGCTGGTGCGAGCGGATGATCACGCAGCCATCGCGTCGTTCGGGGAGCCCGGGGACTGGACCAACCCCGGGCAGGTCGTGTTCGGTTGGTACTACGGCTGCTCAACGATCTCGACCTGGCCAGATCGCTCACCTACGAACCCGCGGCTTGGGGTGACTACGAGTGGGCCCGCGAACATCTTGAGGGACGGTCTCTCGCTTCGAAGGTGATCCACGCGGTCGACGATCCAGACCGGATCGCCTTCATGCGATTCGTCGCCGAGGTGGCGCAGAGTGCGCAGGGGTTTCAGGCCTTCGTCACCCCGGCGACGTTCATCACCCTGATCCGACTCGACGACGGGACCTATCGGGTTTGGGGTCTGGGGCCCGCACCGCTGTCAGCCGAGACGATCCTCGGTGAGTGAGGAAGTCGGAACGCGCGATGTTCTCTGCGCTGACCCGGGCGCAACCGCCCCGGGCTACAACCAAGGGGCAGCCCTCATTCATGACTACAGGTCGATGTCGACGACCGGGGTCACCTGAATGTCGAAGGCGGGCAGGGCGGTGATCACCTCACACAGGGTGTCGAAGTCAGGTGACTCGACGAGGTAGAAACCACCCAGACCCTCGACGGCCTCGGCATACGGTCCCTCGGTCACGAACTGCCGCCCGCCCCGGTAACGGATCATCCGGTGTGCCGCCTCATCCAGCGCCTCGCCGGCGAGGATTTCGACGCCCTCACGCTGCCCGCAGACGGCAACGAAGTCGGCGAATCGCTGCATCGTCGCAGCCTGTTGCTCCGGGGTGAGCGTGTCCCAGCGCGGCTCTTCGCCCGCGCCGATGAGCAGGACCATGTACTTCATGCTGACCTTCCTGTCGCCTGACGGCGCCAGCCGCCGTCACCATGATGTCGGGCGAGCCGGGCCGGGATCGACAACGACCCCGCCGACTCGGGTTGGCCTGCTGCTGCGGCTCGCCCGGACCTATCGCCACCGAGCCTCCGCCGCGTGATAATCGGGCATGCCAACGATCTGCGAGGCGGCCGGGGGGCGGGCGGGGATGCAGCAACTCGCGCACGCCCACACTGGACACTAGCAATGGACACTCCTGGGAGTTCACCTTCCAGGTTCCGGATTGAGCGCAGATGTGGACATGGACGTGACGATTCCGACACCTGAGTCAGGCGAAGGCGGCTGCGATGGCGAACGACACGGCATACCGGATTGTTCCTTTGAGCCCGCAGACCTGGTCGGCCTTCGACGCACTGGTCCAGCGGCACAACGGGATCTTCGGCGGGTGTTGGTGCACGTGGTTCCATGACGGCCACCCGAGCTGCCAAGGCCGAGGTGAGACCGCGGAGGGCAATCGCGCGATCAAGAAGCGGCTCGTGGACGAGGGGGTCGCGCAGGCCGCGCTCGTCATGGACGGGGACGAGGCGATCGCGTGGGCGGAGTTCGGCACCCCGGCGCAGCTGCCGACGATCCACCACCGCAAGGAATACGACGCGACGAGCCGATCCGCGCCGGACTACCGGATCACCTGTGTTTTCGTCGACAAACGGCATCGGCGAAAGGGCGTGACCGAGCTGGCGATCAAGGGTGCGCTCGACCTCATCGCGCAGGCCGGTGGCGGCACCGTCGAGGGCTACCCGCACGACCTCACCGAGGCGACCAAGAAGATGTCGTCGTCATTCCTCTACAACGGGACTAGGCGGCTCTATGAGCGGCTCGGATTCAGCTATGACCGGCCCAAGGGGCTCAGGAACTGCGTCATGGTGAGGACCGTCGACCCCGCTTGATGTTGGTGCCGGATCCCGCGCCTGATCCGTGCCCAAGCCACACCCGCCACGTTGGCATAACCCGGCCCGCGACCTAGGCCGCGGGCCGGGCATGCGCGCGACTACTGGGCGGTGGCGTATGCCGTGGGTTCGACCGCGTTCGCGTCGCCCGTGGGAGCCGGACCCGCCGGTGGCATGAACATCGGGTCAGCGTCCACCAACTGGCAGGCCCCGACCGGGCCGTCGGCGATGGCAGCCTTGACCATCCAGGACTGGCTGTCCGGCCAGACCGACTCCAGGACGAGCGTCTGGCCGGGCCGGATCATGTTCTTGGGGATCGTCATCGAAAAGCCGCCGGACCCCACAGACGAGTTGAACGCAGACGCTTCGGAAGGCGTTCCGCCGGCGGCGGGCGCCTCGGTGAATCGACCTGCGGCGCATTGCTTTCCGACGCCGGGGTAGGTCACGTCCGCCGTGATGCCCTTGGCCGCGAGAGCGTCCTTGAGCGCGCTCGCGTCGGCGAGCTGGTTGATCGTGACCGTGACGGATCCCGAGGAGTCCGACTCCACGGCATACGCGGGGGTGGTGCCGCTCGGCAGGACGAGGAGTGCCGCCGTCCCCGCGGCTGCGGCTGCGACAGCAGCCGCCCAACGGGCCGGACGCCCGGTCAGTCGGCGCGTGGGCGAGGCGCTGGCCTGGGCAGCGCGTTCGTCGACCACGGTCGTGAGCTGGCCGAGCAGGGCGGTCTCGAAGGTGTCGAGTGGGCGTGTGTCGGTGCTGCTGTGGGTGCTCATGAGGTGACCTCCAAAGTCGTGAGCAACGGGTGGGTGGTGATCTGGCGCCGGGCCCGGTGCAGCCGGACCCGCGCGGTACCTGGCTTCACCCCCAGCACCTGAGCGGCGTCGGCAACGCTGAGACCATCGAGCGCCACGAGCTCGATGAGCGCACGGTCATCCTCGGGAAGGGTGGACAGGGCGGCATACAGGCGCCGCGACTCCTGCTCCGCGGTGATGCGGTCCTCGACCCGTGCCAACGAGTCCGGGTCCAGCAGCGCTCGGCCGGCCACCCGCGTGACCAGGCGCAGTTCGCGAGCCCGCTGACGGTGTCGGTCGGCGACCACGTTGCGAGCCACGCCATAGAGCCAGGCGATCGGGGTTCCGCGACTGGGTCGGTAGGAGTCGCTGGCCTCGATGACCGCCAGGAACACGTCGGCTGTCAGATCAGCGGCCAGATGTGGATCGTTGACGCGACGGGCGATGAACCGTTGCACCGCTTCGACATTCGCGCGATAGAACGCCTCGAAGGCCGTGGGGTCGCGCCCGATGCGGCGCAGGGGATGGTTGTCGTTCATGACCACTCTTGGTTCCCCTCGGCCGGCGCGTTACATCAGGCTCTGACCCTGCGATTGTCGCGGCGGATGCAGCGCGGAGTTCGTTCCCCTGAACCTGGCGCGTGGCTCAGCACGTCACCTTGGGGACCACGAGAGCGACTGCCTGGTCATCGGCCCGCGCCCGCCTCGCCGGCCCCAGGTGAGCAGAGGATCGACAGGATGACCCCGGCCGCAGAGGCGCTCGCCCCCTGATCCAGGCCGAAACGTCACGCCACCCGTCCGAACCGCGGGGCGCCGGTCGCCGCCTAGCCCGGCTGACATAATCCCGGAGTGAGTTCGGACAACAAGGATCCGCTCAGCGGGCCGGACCCGTTGGCCGATGGGCCGTGGAGCCAGGCCCCAGCGCCGGAGTTCACGCCGACGCCCCCCGCGCCGGAGTTCGCGTCGGCGCCCCCCGCGCCGACGGGCGTCCCAACGGCACCGTCGCACGAGACCGCGGAAACCCCTCAAGACGCCAGCCCACACCGAGCGCGCGGGCCTCAAGACGCGTCGACCGATGTCCACGACGGCCGGGGACCCCAGGTCGGCCGACAGCGCTCCATCCGGGTGAGGGCGCGCGCTCGCACCACAAGGGTGCGCGTGCAGGTCGGCCACCATCCCACTTCGGGTGGGTGCGTTCTTGATGGCCTGACGGTATTGGTCATGTGTGCCGCAGTCTTGATGACCATCGTCTACATCGGGATGTTCGTCACCCGCGACTTGTCGTTCGCGAAGTCTCTGCGCGCAACAGCGTGCGTGGTCGCCGCACTCTGGCTGTGCAACCCGACACTGGTCCCACAGCGGCGCATGTCGCGGGTTTCCCGCGTGCTGCGCCTGATCGCCGGGACCCTGCTGGTCCTCGGGTCGTTCATCGTCTCGGCCTTTTGAGTGGCGCGTCGCCATCGGCGCGTCGGTTCGCAGGGTCGCCCGGGCCCCGAAAGTGGGAAGAGGTGCCTCTCCGGATGGGGAGCCACCGATTTCCCACCCTTTCGCCGTGCGGGCCGAGCCGCCGGTATGCCGCCGCCTGACCCTGCGCGTGCTTGACTTCTGTCGTGCCTGACGAGCCGCCACCCTCCCTCCCGCCGCTCCAGTCGGCAGACCTCGCCGACCGAGAGGCCCTGGCCGCCTGGGTGCGGCAGTTTCTCGATCACCTCCCCACCGACGGCGGCGACGCGGGCGTCCTCGGGGGCAACCCCGGCGATGTTTTGGGCATGGATCGCCGCAACCCGGTCATCGAAGTGCCCGACCCACCGCTGCACCCCACACTCGTCACCGCCAAACTCATGCTCGACGGCTCAAAGCCACCGATCTGGCGCAGACTGGAGATTCGCGGAGACCTGACGCTCGACGCTCTGCACCGGCATCTTCAGGCGGCGATGGGCTGGCTCGATGGCCACCTGCACCGGTTCGAGCCCGGCCCGGTGAAGCAACGCTGGATGTCGCCCTTCTTTCTCACCGAATTCGACATCGACGAGGGCGAACAAGGGACGCCCGAGAGCGACGTCCGCCTGGATCAGGTGGTCCGGGCGGTCGGGGACCGGCTCTTCTACACCTACGACTTCGGTGACGACTGGGGGCATACCCTCACCGTGGAACGGTTGCGACCGGCCACCGCCGACGACCCGCCGATGCGCTGCCTCAAGGCGGTCCGCGCCTGCCCGGCCGAAGATGTCGGCGGCGTCGGAGCCTGGAATGAGCTGGCTGCCGCGCTCCGCGCCAACCCCGACCCGAGTGCGCTCACGGGCGACCTGGAGATGTATGCCGGCTGGCTGGAGCCCGATGTCGAACCCGAGCACGTCGATGTCGACGACATCAACCTCGCGTTGTCGCTCGTCGACGCCGACCCGGCGGAGTTGCTCGCCCGGCTCCGGGCCGAGGGAGGCGACGAGGGGCCGGAGCTGCACGCGGCATACCAGGACGTCATCGACAAGGCACCTGCTGACCTCGTGCTCCATCTGGCGTCGCTGTTCTCGCTGGCCGCCGCGGACGACCC
Source organism: Candidatus Phosphoribacter baldrii (assembly GCA_016704565.1). Taxonomy (GTDB): domain Bacteria; phylum Actinomycetota; class Actinomycetes; order Actinomycetales; family Dermatophilaceae; genus Phosphoribacter; species Phosphoribacter baldrii. The sequence goes on along the minus strand of JADIZV010000001.1, from coordinate 737,559 downwards.
GCACCCGCCGACGGAGGCTGACCTGCGCGCGCTGGTCCGCCCATGGCAGGTGCTGCTCGATGTCGCGGGGGAGGACGGCATACCGCTGACGAAAGCTGGGTGGATGTCGCCCGCAGCGTGCGAACGGATCTGGCGAGAGGGCGGGTTGGACTGGGGCTACGGCAAAGGCAACCGCGAGCAGTTCACGCCGGAATTGTCGTTCGTGCGGGACACCGCGGTTGCGGCCCGGATCGTGCGCGTCTATCGCGGGCGGGTGGTCCGGACCAAGTTCGGGTATGCCGCGTCCACCGACCTCGACGTCCTGGTGGGCGCGATTGCGGCCCTGTTGCTGCGAGGCCCCGCTGGTGCAGATCGCGACGAGGCGGTGTTGACGACTCTGCTCCTGGCCACGGGACCTGACGACGACCCCGCAGAGGACGCCGTCGAAGGTCCGGAGGCTCTGCCGGCCCGCGTCCCACGACACGAGGAGTTCTTCGACGAAGTGGCCAGGCTGATGACCTGGCTGGGGTGGCGAGTGGAGGGGCGGCCCATCCACAGGCACGAGCTGCGCCGGGCTCATGACGTCATCCGCATACTGGCGCTGAGCGAGCGGGGCGGCATCTTTGCCCGCCTTCCGTCACGTCCGGCCGCCAGGGCGGTGGCCCGTCGAGCCTTGACCACCTCGTAAGTCCGCCTGATCCGGCCGCCCCCAGGGCAGGAGTGCCTCGCCGGGATCTCCTGCGTTGATGGTGCTCCTCGACGTCAACGTCATTCTCGCGGTCGGGCCCGCGCGCGGTCGCGCAGGAAAGCGTCGGTCACCTCCGTTGGCACGCGCCCTCGCTCAGACACCGGTATGCCGTGTGCCACCGCCCACGTTCGCACCTCGCGGGCGCGTGGGGTCGCCGCTGGGACCAGCGACTCGATCGGGCCATCCGCTTCGTGGGTGAGCCGATCGTGGGCCAGCGCCGCCCCGAGGAAGCGAAAAGTCCACTCCTGAGCCAGTGCCCGGGTCTCGGCGAAGTGGATCGGCACCGACGGGAAGCGCACGGCACACTCGGCGAGCCCCTCTAGGACGATGGCGGGACGCACCCGGTCGAGCTTGAGGATCTCGGAGTAGCGCGCCTCGACCACGAGGGCGGCATACGGAAGGCTCGCGAGGTCACCGAGGACGAAGGTGAGGCGGCCCGAGGTCAACGTGGACACGAGGTCCGCGAGGGACTTGCGCTCCACAGAGGCCACCAGGCGCTCATCGTTGCGGACGCCGTAGTCGCCCGCGGCCAGGGGTGCGACCCGGGTCGAGACCTGCTGTTGGGTGAACTTCCATGCGTAGCGCTCGTGGCTGTCGACGAGGATCTCGAACTCGTCGGGCCGCAACCCGTGCGCGCGGGCCGAGGGGAGCGAGACGTTGGGTCGGGCGAGCTTCGCGGTCCGTGCGGACTGCCAGAAGATCGCCTCCCGGCCGCCGCGGATCCGGGTGAGGACGAACTGCGACCGGTTTTCCCGCGAACGGTCCAGCACCAGGTCGATCGCCGCGCCCCGGCGCACGCAGGAACGCACCGGCACGCGCTCGACGATCTCCGCGTCGCTGGGCCACCACGCCTCACGGTGGCAGAAGATCTTCGCGGTCCTGGGCCAGGTGTCGCGGGCCTTCAGGACAAACCCATTGGCGCCGAGCGGGATACGCAGGAGATAGGGCAAGGACGAGTCGCCGTCCGGGTTGCGGGCGATGAGGAAGTCCTCCACACGCCCGATTGTCGCGCACCGGGGTCCCTCGCGTCCGCAGGCCAGCTGCGGAGGGCCCGCGCACACGTGCTTTATCCCTTCTCGCATGCGCACGACGGTGGAGTTGACGCCGACACCGCCAAGGCGGTGGAGGCGCTGCGTCGTGAACGAGGGCTGGGCGTGAGCGCCGCAGTCAACGAACTCATCCGTCGGGCGCTGCTGGCCCAGGGCCCGTCCAAGCCGTTCGTCGCGCAGACCTTCCGGCTGGGGATCGCCATCGATGTCTCGAACGTGGCCGACGCCTTGGACCTGCTTGAAGGGCCGAGCGCGCGCTGATGCTCGTCGACGCCAACATCTTGCTCTACTCGGTCGACGAGGAAGCCCCTTCCATGCGGCTGCAGACGCCTGGCTCACTGAGGCCCTGAACGGCCCCAAGCGCGTGGCGCTGCCGTGGGTGTCGCTGTGGGCTTTCGTGCGGATCGCCACCAACGCTCGCGCCTTACGCCACCCGCTGAGCCCGCAGCAGGCGTTGGCCATCGTGTCCGCGGGACAGTGACTTCGCCCGGTTCCCCGACGTGGAACGGATCAACCCGCTCTGAGGGGGCGGGCGAGGTAGACCCGTTCGAGTCCCGGGCGGTCGGGGGCGTCACGAACGTCCACGACGTGCATGCCCGCTGCCGAGAGCAGCCGGCGGCACTCCGCATCGCCGCGATACCGAAGCGTGGATACCGACTCCACTTCCGCGCCGTCGGGGAACGTGTATGTATATCGGAACGACACGAACGGCAGGCTCACGGCCAGCACTTCACGACGCTGCCGAACCGGGCCGACGCCGTCAACGACTCTCACGAAGTCCGTGTCGTCCCGAGCCCAGCTCTCCCAGGCGCGCGCCTCCGGTCGCCGGGTTTCGAAGACCAGGTGCCCGGCGGGCGCGAGACGCTCGCGGACGGCGCCCAACGTGGCCAGCCATTCGTCATCCGTGAGGAAGACCATCGCGACGTTGCCGGTCATCGACGCAAGATCCGCCTCGGCCATGGGAGCCGTTTGCGCCGTGCCCTCGTGCCAGAGCACGCGACTCGCCCCCGCCTTCCGACGGGCAACCGACAGCGAGGCCGCGGCTGGGTCGACGGCCACCACCGACAACCCGGCCCTTGCCGCCTGGATGGCGAAAGCTCCAGTGCCGCAACCGATGTCGAGCAGTGACCGAGCACCCAACTCCTCGGCGAGACGAAGGTAGCTCGGGAGGTCCGAGCGGTCCCCGTCGAAGGTGTCGTAGAGCAGCGCCAACCGTGGATCGCTGAAAATGGGGTCCGGCACCATCGAGCTCATGACGTGACGCGCGGGGCGAACGTGGTCAGGACGTGGTCGGCGTGGGCGAGCGCCGCATCGTGATCGACGACCGTGCCGCTGCCCGCGCCCGCGACTGGCGGCGACATGTTGACGTCGAGGATCACCTCGGTCGTCCCGATCGCGGCCAACGCCACCAGGTCCGCCTTGATCTGCTCGCTCGACCCGCAGTAGGGCCGTCGCTGCGCCCCGAATCATGCTCCACGAGCTCGGGCACTACCCGCACGACGATGCGGAGGTCATCGGGGTCGCGCCCCGCCGCCGTGGCCGCGTCCCGAACTGTCCGTATGCCGTCCGCGAGCCTGCCGTCGGCGTCGCGCATGCGCCAGCCACGGGCAGCCCGACGCCGAGCAGCCGCGTCCCCAGCGGCAACCGTCACCCGGCCACTATGACATGGCGAGCACCCACACGGCATACGGGAATCTCATTGGCTTGCTCAACGCTGGGCCGGGACGGTGACGGGGGTCGGGAGGGTGTGGTTACCATCGCGGGTGACCACCTCGACGACCGAGCGCGCGCCCGACGCGAAGTCGCCCGTCGACGAGAACCTCGGGCTCGGCTTGAGCCTCACCCACGGGCTGATGGCCGCGATGAACGGCGAGCTGTCCGTCGGGCACACGTCGCCCCCGGGCACGTCCATGGTGCTGCGGATCCCGGTCGCGGCACCCGGGTATTCGACGTGAGTCCCACCAATGGGTATGCCGCCCAACTCCTTTCGCTTCCCGTCACCGCTGTCGTCCCGGTCAAGTTGCTCGGGCTGGCCAAGTCCAGGCTCGCGCTCCCACACCACGAACGCCGCGAGTTGGTGCTCGCTTTCGCTGTCGACACAGTGGTCGCACTGACCGGATGTGCCGAGGTCGGGGCGGTCATCGTCGTGACCGCCGATCCCGACATCGCGCACGCGGCGGCCAGGCTCGGTGCCCGCGTTGTGCCTGACCCCGACACCACCAGCCTCGACGAGGCGATCGCCGTGGGAGTGCAGGCCGCCATCCAGGCCCGTCCCGAGGCGGGCGTGCTTGTCGTCCCTGCCGACCTGCCGTGTCTACGACCAGAGGACGTCACCGAGGTGCTCCGCCAATCCCGAGGTTTCCCAACGTCATTCGTGCCCGACCGAGCCGGCACCGGCACAACCATGGTCGCCTGTGAGCAGGGCGAAGCCGTGGTGACGCGCTATGGGCGGGAGTCGGCGGCGCGGCATACCGAGCTTGGACTGCAGGCCCTTCGCGCCGCGCCCGTCCGGGCGCGCCACGACGTCGACACCCTCGAGGACCTTAGACACGCGATCACCCTCGGGCTCGGCGCCAGCACTGCCGCCCTCGTCGGCGACGGTGCTAGCCGCACCCCTCGTCGGCCGCTGCCCACCCGGTGAGCCCGACGATCCGGCACCCGGGCACACGGCATACGACATAGCCTGCGCGACAGCACGAGAACCGCCACCTGACACGACCGAGGAGAGATCTGTGAAGGCGATCCGAAGCACCGACCGCACCTGGCTGGTGGCGATCGCAGCGTCCCTGTGGGGCATCTCGTCGCTGTGGCGCAGCCCGCTGGCCAAGCAGTATCCGTCGTTGACGATCGTGTTCTGGGAGCACCTCGTGCTCACCGTGCTCACCGTCGGCTGGTTGGTGCCGGCGGTGCGTCGGCTCGCGGCTGCGTCGCTGCGCACCAAGGCCAGCGTCCTCGTCATCGGCGCGGGTTCCTCCGCGCTGGCGACGGTGATGTTCACGGCGGCGTTCCGGCTCGGCGACCCGATCACCCCGCAGGTCCTGCAGAAGCTCCAGCCGGTCGTGGCGATCGCGCTGGCCGCCCTGCTGCTCGGCGAGCGGTTGCGTCCCCGCTACCTCTGGTTCGCTGTGCCGGCGTTGGTGGGTGCGTGGCTGCTGGCCTTCCCGTCGCCGTTCACCGCGTCGGTGTCCAACGTCCAGGCCGCGCTGCTGGCGCTCGGCTCGGCCACGCTCTGGGCGGCCGGAACCGTGTTGGGCCGGGCGGCAAGTGCGGAGCTCAAGTTCACCGATCTCACCGCGCTGCGCTTCGCGCTCGGCTTCGTCGCCCTGGCGATCACGACGACGGTGACCTCGACGCCGCTGGCCGTCGGGACCGATGCGGCGCTCAACATCCTGCTGCTGGCCCTGTTCCCTGGGATGCTGGCACTCGTGCTCTACTACCGCGCCCTGGGGCGCACCCCGGCCTCCCGGGCCACGCTCGCCGAACTCGCCTTCCCCGTCACCGCGGCGGTGGTCGCGGTTGTGGCCCTCGGGGCTCGGCCCACGGTCACCCAGTGGATCGGCTTCGGCGTCATCTTGGTCGCCGTGGTCAGTCTGGCGTTGCACGAGCAGAGAAGCGCGCGCCCGGCGGTGGCGGTCCCGGTGGATGCTCGGGAAGCGCTGGGGTTCGCGGCCGCTACTCCCGCTGCCGCCACTACTCCCGCTTCCGCCGCCTCTCCCGCCGATCGCGGGGCGCGCTCGTGAGCGCCGGCGAGTCCGAGCCGCGGTTGCGCGTCGGGTACAAGGCGTCGGCGGAGCAGTTCGCGCCAGGTGAGCTCGCGGCATACGCGATCCGCGCGGAGGAACTCGGGTTCGACTCGGTGACGATCAGCGACCACTTCCAGCCGTGGCGGCTCGACGGCGGCCACGCGCCCAACTCGCTCGCGTGGATGCCGTGGGTGCTCGCGCGGACCGAGCGCGTGCTCGTGGGGACGTCGGTGTTGACGCCGACGTTCCGCTACAACCCGGCCGTCCTCGCGCAGACCTTCGCGACGATGGCCTGCCTCGCCCCGGGGCGCGTCATGCTCGGCGTCGGCACCGGCGAGGCGCTCAACGAGGTGGCCGTCGGGTCGGTCGACGGCGCCCAATGGCCCGAGTTTAAAGAGCGGTTCGCGCGGCTGCGCGAGTCGGTGTCGCTCATGCGCGAGCTCTGGACCGCGGACCGGGTCAGCTTCGAGGGCGACTACTACCGGACCCAGGACGCCGCGATCTATGACCGGCCCGAGCAGCCCGTCCCCGTCTATGTCGCCGCCGGGGGCCCGCTCGTCGCGCGGTATGCCGGGCGGGTCGCCGACGGCTTCATCTGCACGTCGGGCAAGGGCCGCGAGCTGTATGCCGATCAGCTCGTCCCCGCGGTCGACGAGGGCCTGGACAAGGCCGGGCGCGACCGGGCGTCGATCGACCGGATGATCGAGGTCAAGGTGTCCTGGGATCCCGACCCGGACGCGGCGCTGGCCAACACCCGATTCTGGGCGCCACTGTCGCTGAGCGCCGAGCAGAAGCACTCGATCCACAGCCCGGCCGAGATGGAGAAGGCGGCCGACGAGCTGCCGATCGAGCAGGTCGCCAAGCGGTGGGTGGTGGCGTCGCGGCCCGAGCAGGTGATCGAGGCGCTGCGGATGTATACCGACCTGGGCTTCGATCATCTCGTCGTGCACGGCCCCGGCTACGACCAGGAGCGGTTCCTGAGCACGTTCGCCGAGCAGGTCATGCCCGCCCTACGCGAGCTCGTCCCCGCCAAGCGCTGACCGTCGCCCCTCCACTCGTCAGGTCTGTGGAAGAGCAATGTGGGAAAGCTGCTTGCACTTATATCCGCAACGTGGTTCCATGTATAACTGAAGCAGTTTACGGTTTGGACGTCGAAGGTGGCCGTGCGATGACGATTGCAGATGTAGGGGTCCGTCGTGTCCACACGACGGAGCGCGAAGCGGAGCAGGCGCGGGGCGTACTGCGGGACTTGCGCGGACCCGAAGGGGTCTTGAGCGTCGAACGCGGAGGCCAGCGGACGGCCACCTTGCCGCCTGAGGTGGGTCGCATCCTGCAGCAGGTTCTCGATGCGGTGGCCAGTGGCGGCACGGTGACGGTCGGGATGGTGCCCAATGAGGTCACGACATCGACGGCTGCCGGAATCCTTGGAGTGTCGCGCCCGACCCTGATGAAGATGATTCGGGACGGTGAGATCGCTGCGCACAAGGTGGGCACGCACCACAGACTGAAGTCCGAGGATGTGTATGCCGCTCGCCGGGCTCGTCGTGCTCGCGAACGCGCTGCGTTCATGGCTTTGCTCGAGGAAGACGACCGCTTCGAGTAGAACGTGCTGGTGTCGCTCCCCTTCGCTACATTGCTGCAATGAAGGGGAGCGGCACGGCAGTCGTTTTCGTAGACTCGAACGTTCTTTACTCGAAAACGCTTCTTGACTGGCTTGCCCTGATCTACGTCAGCAACACCTCCGAGCCGCCTTACGTTGTGCACTGGTCTGACGATGTGATGGCAGAGGCGATGCATCACCTCAGGAAGGCTAATCCGGGCTGGCCAGGCGGGCACATCGCACGTTTCCGCGAGCGTCTTGAGGAGACCTTCGAGGTAGGTCATGTGCGTGACTACGCGGTTGACACGAGCTACGCCGGCCCGGATCCGGACGATGCTCACGTTCATGCAGCTGCCGCAGCCTGCCAGGCCGACTACTTGCTCACCTGTAATGTTCGACACTTCAGGACCGGAGCGGATGAACTCCCTTATGAAGTGGTCTCGCCGGACGAGTTCTTTGTCCTCGTTGATGACGTTGCGCCGCGCGTGGTCTACGCCGTTGTCGGCGAGCAGATCTCGCACTGGATGAAGAAGTCAAGGGATGTCGACTTGGTTGGGGCATTGCAGCGAGCCGGCTGCCCAGATTTCGCAGCGCGCGTCCTTGGCCACCTCCGCCGCCGCGCTATGGCGGGCAGCTGAGTTACACCGCTGACCTCAGTCGGCGATGTCGACCTTGGCGACGACATGCTCGACGCGGACTCGGACGACCATCTCCGGCGGCACGGCGTTGCGGCGCCCATACGCCTCAGCCCACTCCGCCCCCATGTAGCGTCCCCCGATCCGCGTCCGCCATCCTGGGTGTGGTCCAACGGGCAGGCCATCACCCCGGCGTTGTTCACCAGCAGGTCGAGGCGGCGCTGGCTCCATCGCTCGGCCAGTGCCCGCACGCTGGCGAGGTCGGCCAGATCGAGCATCTCGAAGGTGGTGCGACCGGCCGCCATCCGGTTGATGTCGGAAATGGCGGCCTCGGCCAGATCCGGCTTGCGGGCCGCGATGACGACCTCCGCGCCAGCTTCGGCCAGCGCCCGCGCCGTCTCGACCCCACCTCGCGCGCGGTAGAGACGGGAGGCAACGGAACTCGTCACGCTCGGGCTTTGGTGCCGCGCCGTCTCGACCCCACCTCGCGCGCGGTAGAGACGGCTCCGAAGGGGGAGGTCAGGCGCTCGGGCATGGTGCTCCGTGTCGGCAGCGTCGAACCGGTGCGTCACCCCGTAAGGCGCGCGTCGGTGCGGCCACCCTATGGCCTGCGTTGCTCGGCGCCAGGGTCCGGCTCGGTCGCCAGAGCCTCGACGACCGCGGCGTCGCCGTCCCTTTCACCGACATGGACATTACGGACCACGGCGGCCGCCCCACAGCACAACAGCGCAACGAGCGCCAGCGTGACCAGCGGACCGATGGCCGTCGTCGCGGCAGCGGCCACCAGCAACCCGATCGCCGGCCCGATGAGATGACCGATGGGGCGGCGGTGCTCCGCCGCCCGCGCCATGGCGGCGAGGGCGAACAGGGCGATGGCTGCCGCGACGGCCACCGTGATCGCACCGGCCGACCCGGCCCCGTGCTGGGCCTGAACCCCCACGGCAAACCCGGCCCCCGAACCATGCGCCGAGGCGGCGCTGGCGGGAGCGGCGGTCAGCCCCTGCACCAGGGCGCGCACCCCCGCACCCACCGCGGCGATCGCCGCGAAGATCGCATAGTGTCCATAACCCCAGAAGAACGCGGCGGCTCGGTTGCGTTCGAGGGCTTCGGTGCTCAGCGCGGCGAAGTAGGCCCACCACAACGCAGCCGCGATGACGAGCGCGCAACCGACCGCTAGGAGCACGTCGGCCGCGACCAGGCCGTCCTCGACGACCTCGACCAGACCGGTGCTCACCGCGAGGATGGTCTCGCCCAGCACGATGATGGTGAACAGTCCGTAGCGCTCCGCGATGTGGCCCGGATGGAAGACCCGGTCCGGCGATCGCCGCACCGCCAGGACCGGCGTGGCCAACTCGACCAATAGCGCCGCGACGAACACGACACGACCGCCGCCGCCCCCCGCCAGCGCCCCGGCGACCCACAGCAATTGGGCCACGGTCGAGCCGGCGGCATAGGTCACCGCGAACGCCCGATGCACCGGGTCGGCGTAGGCCGAGCGCAGCCAGTTGAGGATGAGCGGCAGCCGCATCACGGCATACGCGACCGCGAAGGGGACCAACTCGCCTCGGGTCGCCGACGGGATCGCCGCCGCGAGCGCCAGGACCCCGCCCATCTGCGCCAGCGTGAGGACCCGGGTGATCGCGTCGTCGTGTGAGAAGGCCGTGGCGAACCACGAGTAGCTCATCCACGCCCACCAGATCGGCACGAAGAGCAGCGCGTATGCCGCGACCGCCGAGATCGCGTGACCGCCGGCCAACCCGTGATGCAGTTCGGCGGCGAGGAAGGCGACCGCGACGACGAAGCATAGGTCGAAGAGCAACTCCAGGGGCGTGGACGGGCGCTCGTGGACGGTGTGATCGCGCATCACGGCGCGCCGGAGCACGTCGGTCATGGGGTCCACCGCAGAGCCGACCACACGAGGTGACCGTCGAGGCCGCCCATCCGGACCATCCGGATCCACAGCAGGGCGAGGTGTTCCAGGTCGAGGGCCGCCGAGAGCGGCCCGACGTCCAGAGGCTCCCAGCCGAGGTCGGCGATGAGACCGGCGGCGACGGCCTTCGCGGACGGGTCGTCACCGGCATACGGCATAAGCGGGGTGGGGCTGCCCGGCGCGGAGGCGACGCCGGCGAGGTTCTCCGCACCGTAGATGTTGAAGGCTTTGACGACGTGCGCGTCGGGGGCGAGGGCCGCGAGGTGCTCGGCTCCGGACCGGGAGCCGAGTGCGTGGGTGAGCCCCGGCCCGACGGGGTTGGTCGCGTCGACAACGGGGAGCCCCGCCAGTGCGCCAGCCATGGGCGCGACCACCGCATCGAGGGCGCGGAAGGGCAGGGCGACGACCACGAGGTCGGCCCGGACCACGGCGGCGAGCGGTTCGGCAACCGCCACCCCGGCGAGCTCGGGGGTGGCGGCGACGTGCCGTTCGGCTGCGCCCGGGTTGTCGCCGTTGGCTGCGAAGGTCACGGCGTGACCGGCCCTTCGGGCGGCGCTAGCGATCGCCGTCCCCACGTTGCCGTAGCCGAGGATGGCCAGATGCCGGGCAGTCATCGGCCGAGAGCCTCGATGACCAGGCGGGCCGCGGCCGCACCGGAATGCTGCTGCTGGCCGGTGATCAGGCCGCCGTCGCGCACCGCGTGCGGCGCGAACGCGGCGTGGACGACGAAGTTCGTCCCGGGCAGGGCGCGGGCCTCGTCCTCGATGCGGAACGGCTGGATCCGCTGGCCCACGAAGGCGTCGGCGACGTCCTCCTCGCTGTTGGCGAAGCCGGTCCAGGTGCGGCCGGTGACGAGCAGATCACCGGACGGGGTCGTGGCGTCAAGGAGCACACAGGTGGCGTGGCAGACGACGGCGGCGACCTTGCCCTCGGTGGCGAAGCGGACCACCAGAGCCTCGACGCTCGCGTTGTGCCGGAACGTGTACATCGGCCCTTGCCCGCCGACGAGGAACACCGCATCGAACGAGTCCTGGTCAAGGTCGGAGAGCGCCGGTGTGTTCTGCACCAGCGCGGCGTGAGTGGGGCTCTCGAGGAAGCCGCGGCTGAGGATGTCGGCGGCGGAGTAGCCCGAGGCGTCGCGCGGGTCGGAGAAGGAATCGGCCACCAACGCGCCGCCGTCCGGGCTGGCGATCGTCACCTCATACCCGGCCTCGACGAACTCCCAGTAGGGGTGAGTCAATTCGGCCCACCAGAACCCGATCGGCCAGCCGGTCCGCTCCGACACGGCGGGGTTCGAGGCGACCATGAGGATGCGCTTGGGGGCGGACACGTTGACTCCTTTGCGTTACGGTGCAGAAACGAAATGAAACCTAGCATCGACCATGGGTAGATGCAATACAGGACTGTCACGTATCCTCACGGCATGCCGCAGTCAGCCCCGGGGTCCAGCCCGCCCGCAGCGCCCGTCGGGCCCGTCGGGCCAGCGCTGCCCGTCGGGCCCGCGCTGCCCGTCGGTCGCCCGCGCGACCGGGCCATCGATGCGTGCGTCCTGGACGCGGCCCTGGGCGAGCTCGCCACCAAGGGGTATGCCGCCTTCTCCCTCGCCGCCGTGGCCGAGGCCGCCGGGACCACCCGCCCCGCCCTGTATCGGCGTTGGAAGGACAAGTCGGACCTGGTCGTGGACGCTGTCGCTCGCTTGGCTCAGGCCGAGATCCCCCAAGTCACCGGGGACCATCAGGCCGACCTGGTCGCCGAGTTGCAGAACTTCGCCCATTGCATCCGGGCCACCGGAGCCCTCCCGCTCGCCGGTCTCATGCTCACCGACGCCGTCGAGCCGAGCGTGCAAGCGGCATACCTGGAGAAGATCGTCGCTCCGCGCCGGGGCAGGCTACGCGCCATCCTTGCCGCGGCCGTGGCGGCGGGGGAGCTGGATCGGGACGCGGACCTGGACATCGCGGGGTCGTTCCTCACCGGCTCCTGGTATGCCTTCCACATCGCCGGTCGACCGGTGCCCGACAACTGGGCCGAGCGGGTCGCCGAGCTCATCTGGAAGGCGTGCCGCGCCGACCTCGACGCGCGCGGCTGAGGGCGCCAGGTGCGGGCTTCCGTCGCGGCGCGTGACCGCCTGTTTCGCCGTCTGCGCCCGGACAGGGCCGTGACGAACGCCTGACGGACCTACACTCGCCGCATGTCGCAGAGCACACCGGAAGAGCGACTGCGTGTTGCCCTCGACCTGTTCGAGGTCGGTGTTCTGATGACGCGCTCCCGATTGCGCCGGGAGCATCCAGACTTCTCCGACGAACAGGTCGAGGAGGCGGTCACGACCTGGCTGCAAGAACGTCCGGGGGCACCCTTCGGTGACTATCCCGGGCCCGCGTCGACCCGCGTCCTGGGCGACGACCAGTGAGCAATCCGGTGATCGAGTCGCTGCGGCGGCTGGCGCAGGACGTGACGGCCATCGACGCAGCATGGGCGCTGATCGGCGGCTTCGCCGTGTCAGCGAGGGCAGAACCCCGATTCACCCGAGATGTCGACGTCTGTGTAGCCGTCGCCGACGACGGGGCCGCCGAACAGGTCGCCAGAGCTCTTGTCGACCGAGGGTATGTCGTCGCGTCGATCATCGAACATGAAGAGCGACGGCGGCTGTCGACGGTTCGACTGGTCTCACCGGTGCCCGGGGGTGTGGTGGTCGACCTGCTCTTCGCGTCTTCGGGCATCGAGCCCGAGCTGGTCGAGTCGGCGGAGCCGCTCGAGTTGCTGCCGGGTGTGGTCGCCCCGGTCGCCCGGGCCGCTCACCTCGTCGTGCTCAAGCTGTTGGCCCGCGACGACCAGTCTCGGCCGCAGGATGCCGCGGATCTGGTCGCGTTGCGCCCGCGGCTGACAGTCGCTGACGAGGGGGAGGTCCAGCGCCTGGCGGCGTTGGTCATGGAGCGTGGTTATCACCGCGACCGGGACCTGATCGGGCTGGCCGCGGCATACCTCGCCCGCTGACTCGACCGCCTGGCCTCAGAATGGCCAATAGGCGCCGACCACCTTCGGGATCCCCGTGATGTCCACCGCGGTGCCGGTGAGGGTGAAGGTCTCCGACGTCCCGTAGATGACCGACTCCTGCCGCAGCGCTGGGACCGCGATCACCCCGAACCATCCCTCGGGCTGTGAGTAGCTTCCGGCAGCACCGAGATTCACCGTCCGGGCTGGGCCGTAGTAGAGCACAATGGTTCCCGAGCCGTAGTGGTATCCGCTACCGGCCACGGGGATCGACACGGTCAGGCCCTGACGGTCCACGTCGGCCGGGATCGTGGCGGGGTCCACGACGAGCGTCGCCGTGATGATTGCTGGAGGCATCCAGGCGCGCGGCTCGGGGATGATCGTCAGACCGACGATCGACGGATCGTTGGGCAGGCCGGAGCTCTCGACGAAGGTCTTGGTCATCTCCTCCTCGGCCTTGTCGCGCACCGTCTGGACCGCAGCATGGACGAGCACCTCGCACACTCCGACCGGTTCGCCCTCGTCGGGCATCGGGAAGTCGTTCTTGGCCGCCAGCTCGCGCGCCTTGTCCTCCGCGACACCGCTCACCGTGAGGTCGTCACACGGGATGCCCAGGGCGGTGAGCCCGGCCATCGCCGCGTCCTCCACCTTGCCCTGCCCGAGCTTGATGAGCTGATCCGAGGTCGGCAGTGACGGCGGCAGGCCGAAGGACTGCAGGACCGCCGCGATCGCTGTTGCCGCAGCCACTTTGGTGATCTCGCGGCATACCGTGGCGGCTTCGTCCGAGCTCAGCGAGCCGATGCCCAGGCAGATCGGGTTGTAGTCCGCCACCAGCGAGGACGCACCGTCGATGATCCCGTTGTATGCCGCGGCTACCTTGTCCCAGATCGTCGCCGCCAGGTCGCCGAGCGTGTTCAACTGACACCACAGATCACAGTCGTCCGCCACCCCGAAATCGCCCGGGCAGTACATGCCCGGCACGGGATAGAACTCGCTCATCGAGGCGACCGACAGGGGGTGCGCAGTGGGCTGAGGGACGGTGAGCTGGGCCTTGCCCGAGAGCAGTCGACCGGTCCAAGGCACCTGGGTCACCCGGATGCAGCCGCGCAGGTCCTCGTTCGGGCGCCATCCGACCAAGGCCGAGGAGTTGGTGAGCGCGAACCGCGGTCCGACCGCGACCGCAGCGGCCGGTGGATCGTAGGCGACGAGGTTGCTGGCCGCGCCGATCGGGCCGAACCCCGAGGGCGACCCGTCCGGACCGAGCCCGATGATCCGGATATAGACCCGCCCGTTCACGCCGGCGGTCATCGCCTGGAGGAACTGTTCGAGCTCGGCGTCACTGACTGTCTGGTCACCGCCTGGACCGAACACTGACGAGAGCGCTTGCGGGCTCAGGCTGGTGCCGCCCGAGGTCGAGGTCTTGGCAACGAGCTGGCTCACCGCGGACGCGTTCGGGCCGACTGTCCACCCACCGGCCGGGGCGGTCGGGTTCGATCCGCCCGACCCGCTCGTCGCGGTCGCGGCACCGGGCGTCCCGGGCGCCGGGGTCGGGTCGAGGTCCTTGGCCTGGACGGTGAACGACGATGGAGAGCCCGTGCGCGACGCAATACCGACGGCGAGGGTGCCAGCGGGCGTGAGCTCGGTGTTGGCCGGCGAGAGCGGGTAGCGCAGCACCTGCCAGAGCACGTGCTGGACCTGCGCGCTGGCGGTCGTCCACCGGAAGGTCTTCGGCGCGGGGGCCGTGTCATCGACGTCGATCGTGCCCCAGGCGCCGCCGCCGAGATCCATCTCCAGGGTCGCGGCGTTGGGTTGCCCGATGATCGTGGCGAACCCGCCCGTGACGTCCGCCTCCGCAAACTTCGTTGCGGTGGAGCCAACCTGGCGCCACGCCTCGATGTGCCCCTTGGTCGTGCTGCCAGCGCCCGGCAGGTATGCCGCGATGTTGGAGACCCGTCCCACCTTGAGGGTCGCTTGGGGCGTGACCGGGACCCGGACCGCTTGGTAGCCGTCGGCTACGAGGTAGAGGAAGACGTTGCCACCCTCCTCCGGCAAGGTGAGGATGCCGTCGACCAGGCTCATCGTGCCCGTGGTCGTGCCGGTGCAGCCGGCCGACACGAGCCCGATGGGCGCGGACACCCGGTTGCCGGATCGGGCCAGGATCGTCTTGGCGCCCGGGGGGATGTCGAGGTTGACCATACCGTCGTTGGTCGTCGTATAGATGACCGCCGGAAGGGGTCGGCTCGTCGACGTCACGGCGATGTCGGTCTTGGCGTTCTGGGTGCCGCTGAGCTTGAGGAAGATCTTGCAGCCGGCCAGCTCGACGTCGCTGATCGTGAGCCCGTTCGCGACGGTTGGACCACTGGGCGGGCTCGACGCGGGCGCAGGTGTCGAGGGCGGCGAGCTTGGGCCGCCCGCCGGGGGGACCCACGCGCCGGCGTAGGACACGATCGGATAGCTGACTGTGAGCGGCGGCAGGACCCACGCGCCGCCGGATCCGCTCGGCCCGGAGGGTGCCGAGGACGTGGCGGGGGCTGCCGTGGGCGCTGCGGGAGGTGCGCTGGGAGGTGCGGCGGGCGGCATACCGGATCCTGCGGCCAGCCCGGCGAGGACCTTCGGGTCGAGGAAGGCCAATCCTGGGGCGAGCACGGCGGTCGGCGCGAGCGAGGAGGCAGGCACCCAGCCCTTGGCGGACGCCCATGCGGGGAAGGCTGCGGGGTCGGTGGGCGGTTGGGTCCCGGGGTCGGCCAGTGGCGAGTTCCCCACTGGCGGAACGGGTTTAGCTGGGTCGACCTTCGCAGCGGGCTGCATTGGGTCGCTGGTCAGTGGTCCGGACGTCGTCGTCGACGCCGTCAGGGCGGGGGCCGGCCGAGCGGGATCGGGGACGAGGACGTCAGCCCCCTGGAGCCGGGTCAGCAGGCTGCCCGCGGTCTCGCCCGCGCGGACCGACACCGTGGGAGGGGTCGCGACGGCGGCGTACGGCTCCTCGACGACGAGCGTATGGGCTTGAGTTTGGCCGGTGTTGCCGTCGGTGCCGCGCACGAGTGCGACCAGGCTGTGCGCGCCGGGTCGCAACGCCACCCAGGACAGCGTCGCACCCTTGCGACCTGGCTTCACCGGCGCTTGGTCGACGAGGTTGGGTCCGTCATAGAGGTCAACCTGACGCAACGGTGTCGGACCGGCCGCGTCGACGGAGATGAGCACTGTCTGCCCGGGACGCACGCTCAGCGAGGTGCCGACCGACAGGGTCGCGGCCACCGGATTGCTCAGGATGGCAGCGGACGTCGGCTCTGCCTGTGGTTGGGCAAGCCGAGCCCGTATGCCGACCCCCAACGACCCCGCGCCCAGCAAACTGAGTGCCGCGATGGCGGCCACCTTGCGTCGCACGGAATGGAGTGAAACAGACTCACAGGATCGGCGCGACGTTTTACGCTGACTTCCGCCGTCGCCGTCCCGACCTTTCGGTAGTTTCGCCTTCCAACGAGCCCCTCGACGTTCTTACCCTGACGAGAAGGACCTCATGGCACTGCCCGCAGCCCTGGTCTCCGCCCTCGGGTTCGGACTGCCGGTCGTCGCCGTGGCGACCGGAGCCGTGCTCTTCGCCACCGCCGGTCCGGTTGCATCGCCGGGCGGGGTCGGTGTGGCAACGGTGTGGCTGGACTCGCCCCATGAGGCGAGCGTTCTCGCGGCCGGTGAGGTCCCGGTGGTTGTGCATGCGACGGCGGACAGGGCGCCGACCTCGCTGGTGCTGGTTGTCGATGGGGTGGTTGTGGGCGAGCGTCCGGCGGGGGCGCCCGTGCTGGGCAGACTTGTCGAGGCGATCATCCCGTGGCAAGCCACCGTCGGTCCGCACACCCTGCAGGCTCGGGCCGGCGATTTGGCCTCGCCGATAGTGCCGGTTGTCGTCGTGAGCCCGTCGGGGTCTGCGCCCACCGCGGCGCCTACCGCAGTGCCCACCTTGTCAGGGCCGACGTCGACGGCGACCGCTATGCCGACAGCCGCAACGCCCCCGACGACCGCGACGAAGCCGTCGACGACTCGCCCCCCCGCCACGAGTCCGACGACGAGCCCACCCACGACGAAGCCATCAACGTCGACCGTAGTTCCGGCCCCGGTGGTGACGTCCGTGACCCTGTCTCCGACGGCAGTCGACGTGGCCCCCGGGTGCTTGACCGCCGTCATGGGCATTTCCGCGAAGGTCACTGGGTCGGTAACGTCGGTGAAGTTCACCTGGGTCGCCGGGACGACCTCCGGCTCGGGTTCGCTGACCAACGCGGGTTCCGGGACGTGGACCGGCTCGATCAACTTCGGCGCCCTGTCACAGCCGGCCGATATGGGTCCAGTGACCATCACGGTGACAGCCACGAACCCCACGGGCAGCGGGTCTCGCCAGGCTGCTGGGACGATTGTCAACTGCAAGCCCTGAGCCGGAGGACCCACAATGGCGGAGCGGGCGTTCACGGTGTCGGCCGGCGTGCCGGTCGGACCGGAGGCGGCGATCGACTTCCTGACCGATCTGGCCAACCATCGTCGGTTGCACCCGTTCCTCGTCTCGGCGGTGGTTGTCGGTGCAGGGTCGATTGGCGAAGGTCCGTTCCAGGACTGGCGCGTGCTGGAGCGGCCCCGGCTTGGTCCGGTGTCCTATCCGATCCGCTTCCGCGCCAGGCTGATTCGCACGTCGTCGACGTCGTTCATCAGTCAGGTCCTGGCTGCTCCGGGCTGCACGATCGAGGCGGTGACAACGGCCGAGGCCGAAGGGGGGCCGGGCGCGGCATACCTGCGCGAACGCAGCGTCGTGCGAGCGCCGCGCCTGCTGCTCGGCTACATGGCCGGGCAGGCCGAACATGCCCACCGCCTCACCATGCAGCGGCTGCCGGAAGTCCTCGCCCGCGCGACCTGACCCCGCTCCGCACGGGGCGGCGAGGCGGTCCCGCACTTCCTTCACGACGGGGTCAAATCGTTACCTGGATGTGATGTGTTCGGTTGCGGGAGAGGCCTTTTGGGGTGGGGGGGTCTGTCGGTGGTCGCTGTTAGCGTCAGGGTTATGGACAGCACAACAGCGGCTCGGGACTCGGCTGAATGCCGGGTGGCGATCGCTGTCGGGACGAGTGGCGTTCGCGAGTTGCTCAACCTGCTCTGGCAGGTCCAGGGCAGCGAGCTCGGCGCCCTCCTGATCGAGCTGGACGACCTGGCGGCGGTGGCAAGCGGCGCGCGCGTGGCCGTCGTCGCCGAGGCCGACACCCGTGGCGAGATCAGCGCATCTCAAGCCGGGTCCACGGTCGGCTGGGTCGCCGAGCATGCGCCGTCGTTGGCTGCTGGGAGCGGCGCCGGCCAGGTCGCCCGCCTGGTCCGCGAGAC
Source organism: Candidatus Phosphoribacter baldrii (assembly GCA_016704565.1). Lineage (GTDB taxonomy): Bacteria > Actinomycetota > Actinomycetes > Actinomycetales > Dermatophilaceae > Phosphoribacter > Phosphoribacter baldrii. The sequence goes on along the minus strand of JADIZV010000001.1, from coordinate 719,532 downwards.
TGCCCGCCCGGATGTCGCGCCCGTCCGGGCCGCCGCCGTCTCTGGCTCAGTCAGCGTCCCGGTCGCGTTGACTGTCGTCAGCGAATACACCCGGTTGAAGCCGCGGCTGCGGGACGAGGCAGCCCCGACCGTCCTGAACGGCTTGCTTGAGATGGGCATCGTTGACGGCCAGCGTGGGGTCCGGTCGTTGCGGCCCGCGTTGTTGGCGGCGCATGGCGCGGATGGGGAGTTCCAGGCCGATGCGGATGCTACGGAACGTCTCGTCTCGTTGTCGCGACCGTCGACCGACGAGTTGGGGGCGTTGACCTACCAATTGATCCTCGACCCGGTCGGGGCCGCCGCGTTGGAGGCGGCGATCGGCCCGCTGTCCGCACCGGTTCCCGGCCCGGACGGGCAACGCGACCCACGAAGCCCGCAGACCCGCCGTGGGCAGGCCCTGGTCGAGGTATGCCGCCGCGCCACCAGCGCCGGTGACCGGCCACCCGCCGGAGTGAAAACCACCCTCATGCTCACCATGAGTTTCGAGGACCTCGCTGCGCGGGTCGGTGCCGCCACCGTGGTCGGCCCCACCCAGAGTGGGTCGTTGATCGCGCCGGAGACGGTGCGCCGGTTGGCGTGCGACGCCGCGATCATCCCCACCGTTCTCGGTGGCCGCGGCGAGATCCTCGACCAGGGCCGATCCACCCGGCTCGCGACCCCAGGCCAGTTGGCGGCCCTCTGGTTGCGGGACGCGGGGTGCACGTTCCCTGGTTGCACCACCCCCGCGCATTGGTGCGACGCCCACCACCTGATCCACTGGGCCGACGGCGGAACAACAGATCTATCGAACTTGGCCCTCCTCTGCGGGCGACACCACTCCGTCGCTCACCGCGACCAATTGGTCGGCCAGGTCACCGAGTCCGGTGCCGTCACCTGGGACCTCGTCCCCGGCCGTTACCACCGACGCGATGACGGACTCCCATCGGCGGCCCACCACCCATCGGGGGACCCACCACCCGCAGACCCACCACCGGGCGAACCACCCGCAGACACCACCGGCACTCCACGCAGCCGTCCAAGGCCGATGAACGACTCAACGCGCCTGAACCGTCCATTGCTCGATCACCACGAATGGGACATCCCTGCCCCCGACGCGGATCCCTGGGCAATCCAAGAACAGCGTGACGACAGCCAGCCTCCCCATCGCCAAGACCCGGCCGACGCCAACCCCGCGGCAGACCCCTGGTTCGACTCAGGGCCCGCGGCATAGGGGAACCATCAGTCGGACCTCGCCGATGGCGATGACGAGCCCCCAATGACTGCGCCGACCGCATCGCGGGAGGACACTCAACCCGACGTCGGCAAAACCGGACCCTGCGCTCGCTGATCGTGCTCTGCCTCATGCTGGCTACGCACCCCATCTACTACCGCTGGGCGTCAGGGAACGACGACGGCCTGCCCGCGCAACTCCCCGCGCTGCATGGCCTCGATCACCCCGACGACACCGTCGAGGCCGACCCGGCGATCGATCGCGGGGCTGACCGTCCCTTCTGCGATGAGGCTCCCGAGCTCGGCGCAGCCAGCGGTGGTCGTCTCCCCGAAGAACCACTCGAGGTGACGTGCGGTGAACCGGTCGGCAACGGAGGCAACGAGATTGCGCTGTATGCCGCCCAGCATCGGCCCACCGCCCTCCCCGCCGACGATGACGAGCCGACCTGCCGGAGCCAGGGCCGCCCGCAGCACAGAGACACGGCGGTTCCCGCCGATGTCAACGATGAGGTCGAACCCGCCGCCCAAATCGGCCAGGGCAGTCGTCCGATAGTCGGCGACATGCCGTGCCCCCAACCCCCGCACGAACTCAAGCTTGGCGCCGCTGCACACCCCCGTGACCTGCGCGCCCAGGTGGGCGGCGAGTTGCACGGCGAAGCTCCCCACCGCCCCGGATGCGCCGAGGACGAGCACCCGCTGCCCAGCCTGCACCTGCCCGCGGCGTAGGACGGCCTCGCCCGCGGTCACCCCCGACACACCGATGGTCGCTGCGTCGATGTCGGTGACCTCGGCAGGGGTGGCAGCCAAGCGGGCCGGCGTCGCAACGGCATACTCCGCGAAGGAGCCGCTCGCCGCGGTGCCGAAGACACGCGCGCCGACGGCGAAGGGCACGTCCCCGGCCCCCACCGCAACCACCTCGCCGGCCACCTGCTGCCCGAGGATCGCCCGGGTTGGCCGACGCACGCCCAGGGCGAGCCGCGCAAGGTAAGGCAGACCGGTGAGCAGGTGCAGGGTCGCGCGGTCCAGGCCAGCGGCGCGCACCCGGACCAGCACCTCGCCGGCGCCCGGCTCCGGCCGCGGCACCGTCTCAATCGTCACCTGGTCGGGACCGCCATAGGCGCGTCGAACCGCCGCGCGCATCGCCAGCGGCACCGGTTGGTATGCCGTGACGGTCGGGATCGGGTCGTCGGATGCTTGAGCCATGAGGGCCTCCTGATAGCCATACTTAGTAAGGTTTGCTACCGTAACATTACGTTGTAAGGCAAGCAACCCCTCGAACGGACCGCCGGTATGCCGCCGCACAAACTCACCCGCGAGTCCGTCGTCTCGGCGGCCGTCGACCTCGCCGATCGGGAGGGCATCGCCGCCCTGACCATGCGCCGTCTGGCGCGGCACGTCGGCGTGGAGGCGATGTCGCTGTATCACCACCTCCCCAACAAGGAGGCCCTCCTGGACGCCATGGTCGACCGGGTCTACGCCGCCATCGAGCTTCCGACGCCCGACGGCGACTGGCGCTCGGGGCTGCGCACTCGTTCCGAGTCAGTCCGTGCGGTCCTGCTGCAGCATCCGTGGGCGCTGCCCCTGATGGAGTCCCGGCAGGCCCCCGGACCGGCGAACCTCGCCCACCACGAGGCAACCATCGCCTGCCTGCGGGCCGCCGGATTCGGGCCCGCCCAGGTTGCCCATGCGTATGCCGTCATCGACGCCTTCGTCTACGGCTTCGTCCTGCAGGAGACCTCGCTGCCCTTCGACAGCGGGGAGGAGGCGGCCACGATGGTCACTGACGGGCCGTTCGGCGAACTCCTCGCCACCTACCCCAACATGACCTGGTTCACGACGAATGTCATTCTCGCGCCAGGCTATTCGTTCGAGCGGGAGTTCCGTCCCGGTCTTGAGCTGGTCCTTGACGGGATCGCTGAAAGGCGCGCGGACGGCATACCGGGAGGAGCTGCGCGGCCACCTGCCGGTGCCGCGACGACCGACACCTGAGACCCTTGCCCCGTGGCCAACGATGACGGCGCCCGTCGCGCGGAGCTCGCCCGGTTGCGCAGGGTTCGCGACCGGATCGACCGCGACTACGCGCAGCCCCTGGACGTCGAAGCGCTCGCCCGGGGTGCGCACGTGTCGGCGGGACACCTCAGTCGAGCGTTCAAGGCGGCCTACGGCGAATCGCCCTACAGCTACCTCATGACGCGCCGGATCGAGCGCGCGATGACCCTGTTGCGCCGAGGGGACCTGTCGGTCACGCAGGTGTGCTTCGCCGTCGGCTACGGCTCGCTTGGCACCTTCTCGACGCGCTTCACCGAACTCGTCGGTATGCCGCCCAGCACCTTCCGCGAGCTGGACGCCGAGGCGCTGCGCGGCATACCCCCGTGTGTGACCCAACGGGCCACCAAACCGGTCAGGAATCGAGAAGCGGGCACCCACCCCCTCCTCTAGCGTGGGGGAGGTGAACCTGACCATCCACCAGGCCTACCTTCCCGCCGACGATCCTGAGGCGGCAAGGCGCTTCTACTGCGACATCCTCGGTTTCGAGCTGCGCGGCGACGTTGGCAAGGGGGCGCTGCGGTGGCTCACCGTCGGGCCACCCGGTCAGCCGGGCACGTCGATCGTCCTCACCCCGCCGGGGGTGGATCCCAGCATTTCCGACGAGGAGCGGCGCGTCATCATGGACATGATGGCCAAGGGCACCTACGGCGCCATCAACCTCGCGACCCCGTCGGTCGACGCGACGTTCGCGCAGCTGGAAGCGGCGGGTGTCGACATCGTCCAAGAGCCTCTGGACCAGCCCTGGGGATTGCGCGACTGTGCCGTGCGCGACCCGGCCGGCAACCTCGTGCGGATCATCCAAGCCCCGTGAGCAGCCCCGTTAACACTCAGGAGAACCATGAGCCACGTTGTCGACTACGTCACCGTCTCCACGGCGGGCCTTGAGTCCTCGCCGCACGCGGCCGCGCTGGCAGGGCTGCGGGCGAACGAGTCGCGCTACTTCAAGAACAAATACGGCCACGACTTCACCGTCACTCCCGCTGCGCAGGCACCGGACCTCGTGGCCTGGGTCGCGGGCATCCTCGCGCAAGAGCGTCAGATCGTCATTGCCGCGCGGCCGTTGGAGGTGTCGGTCGCTGACGTCGACGGCATCCACTGGGTGCACGTCTTCTACGAATCGGGGCTGGCGGTCAACGTCCTCTATGGCGTCGCGCCCGGGTCCAAGCGGGCGGTTGGCTTCAAGCTGTCCGAGGGGATGGACGTGCCGCAGGAATTGTCCGCGTTCAACTTCGCCCGGCAGAAGTCAAAGCTCGCCGGTGTCATCCGTGGGTCCTACTTTGTCATCAAGGCGAGCACAACCCCACCTGAGCGCCGGGATCGGCCGGGCGGAGTTTGTCCGGCGACCAGAACCGGGCCGCAGCCCGAACCAGTTAGCTGAGGCCCCGGCGAGCGAGGACGGCTTCGATGGTCTGGACCACCCGGTCGTCAACGTGACCCAACTCGGCGATGACGGCCGCCTGCACGCGGTCCCGCAGCGATGGCCCGGAGCCCGAAGCACCAGAGCCCGAGCTGCCAATGCTTGAACCACTGGAGCCCGAGCCGACCGCCGCAGCTCCGGCATTGCCTCGTGCCGAGGCCCCGCCCCGCCCGAGCTGACCGAGCTGGTTGCCGACCCAGCCACTCGGCGCCACGCCGACACCCGCACCCGCATCCACGCCGACACCCGAACCCGCCCCAGTCACCGACACGACCACCCGCAGATCCCGGGCCCGCGACCGCGCCTCGTCGGTCAGGACATCGGTCGGACCCAACGTGATTCCGACCCCCGCCCGCGCTGCATCCTCGACGTCGACCCGGGTGACGAAGCGGCGCCGTAACCCTCTAGCTTCGGCCATCGATACCCTCCAATGCCGCCACGACCGCGTCGCGCGCGGTGTTGATGTTCGCCTCGGTGCCGGCCATCCACAACCGGCCGAAAACGCCTACCGAGGTCACGTGCATGAGGTTGACGTCGGCCGCCTTCTCCGCTTCGTTGGCCGCATAGTTGATGTATGCCGCGGGCGTGCACTCCACGACGAGCATCGTCTGCCCGGCCACCAGCATCATGCCCCGCGTGAAGCGGTTGAGCAGCTGTGACTGATATGGGCTGACGTTCGTGATGACCTGCAGCGACGCGATGCTCGGCCGCAAGCGATCGCGCTCGGACAGCCCCAGCTCACGCAAGATCACCTCGCCGGCCTGCAACACCTCCGCCTGTTGCGGCGAGTGCAGCTCGAACATCCCGAACTGCCGCTCGACGATCTGCGCGCCAGGTCGAGAGTCGGTCGCCTTGACCGCCACGTCGACGATCCGGAAGACGTGGTTGCCGGGCGCCATCTCGACATACAGGCTGGCCATGCCCTCGACCGGCAGGTCGCCCTGGGTGATCGAGCCGACAAACGCGGCATACTGCGGCTGCATCCGGTCGATGTAGATGTAGGCGCGCAGCTCGAGTTGTTCAGCCATGTCGTGGGCTCCTTGCAGGCAGTGAGGACAGCGGTGTGGTGAGCAGGGGTTGGGTCGGGGCGGCGGGCGCGCTGCGCGCGATGCCCAGGGGGGTGACATACACCGGGTGCACCGGCACGAGGGCGGGCCGGCCGATGGCCTGGCTGACGACCTCGGCAAATCCAGGGAAGGCGACCGAGCCGCCGACGAGATAGAGCGTCGACTCCGGCCAGCGCCGCGTGTGGGCCGCGACGATCGCGGCGACCTTTTCCATGACGGGCCGCACGACCGGCAGCAACGAACGTTGTTGTGCGGGGTCGGTTTTGAGCTGCTCGGCCTCCTCTATGCTCACCCCGAGAGCACCGGCGATGACCAAGGTCAGATGGGTGCCGCCGGTCGCTTCGTCAGCCGTGTGCACGACCTGACCGTCTTCAACGACCGCCACCCCGGTCGTGCCGCCCCCCACGTCGACGACGACCCCGTCGCGCAGCTGCAACACCGCGTTGGCGGCGCTGGGCTCGTCGACCAGCCCGGTGCAGTCCATCCCGGTCGCCTCGATGACGTGCTGCACCGCGCGCACGTCACTGAGCGGCACCCCCGGCGGATAGGCACCGTGCGCGGCGCTCAGCGCGCACCCGAGTTGCGCCTCGACGCGCTCTTTCAGCGAACGCACCAGCTCCACCGCGCCCAGGTAGTCCAGGACCACCCCGTCACGCACCACCTGTGCGCGGGCGGAGGCCGCTGCCAGCGGCCGGTCCTGCTCGTCCAGGGCCACGACCACCGTGTATGCCGTGCCCAAGTCGACGCCGACCTTCACCATCGTGGGCGTCACCGAGGAAGGCCGCGACGAATCCAGCAGTGACTCGGCCCGCGACGACGCACCGGAACCACGCGATCCACGGGCTGCCGAACCAACCAGCGCCCCGATCGACTCCGCATCGAGCACCTCGGCCAACGCGGCCATCCGCGCATCGAGCACCGCGCGGTCGAGCCTCTCGCCGGGGGGCTGCTCGCCGGACATCTCCACCCCACGCGGCGCGGCGGCATACCCAGGGGTCGTCTGGTTCATCAGCCGTTCCAGTTCGCGGGGTAGGTGACATAGAGGAACTTCGCCCACGACGGCGTGCCGAACGTGATCGAGGTCCCCTTGGGGATGGCGATGATGTCGCCGGGCTGCCCGACGACCTTCTCCTGGCCGGCCGTGATCTCCAGGACTCCCTCCAACACGTATTCGATCTCGTCATAGTCCAAGTGCCACGGGAACGACCCAGCCCGCAGGCTGAGCACCCCCGCCGCCATCGGCAGCCCGTCGTCGGCACCCACGACGTCACGCAAGCGCACGTCCATGGCCGGGCGGTCGATCGGCGCGGGGAAGGGACCCAACGGCATACGGGCGACGTCGGCGACGTGCACGAGGCGCGGCGCCCGGGGTGGCCAGTCGATCGGTGGGTATGCCGCCCTCGCAGGCGCGGAGGGAGCGGCACCTTCCTGCACCACGATCGCTACGCCCTTGTCCCGCGCGGTGTCGCGGGCCATCGGCGTGAGGCGGTCCCGAGGGGACACGACGAGCGCGGTCATGCCGGCCGCCGCGACCCGCAGCACGTCGTCTGCGGTGAAGAAGCGAGGGCCGACGCTCCCCGCGCTCACGGTGATCCCCGTGACCGCGTCGTGGCGTGGTCACATGGTCGCACTAGCCGGCGGAGATCGCGCCGTTGGTCGGCAGGATGCTCTCCACGTCGGCGTGCGGCCGCGGGATCACGTGAACGCTGACCAGGTCGCCGACGCGCTGAGCGGCTGCGGCACCGGCGTCTGTGGCGGCCTTGACCGCACCAACGTCGCCGCGGACCATGACCGTGACGTAGCCGCCGCCGATCTGTTCCTTGCCGAGCAACTGGACGTTGGCGGCCTTGACCATCGCGTCGGCGGCCTCGATGGCGCCGACCAGGCCCCGGGTTTCGATCATCCCGAGAGCGATGAGTTGAGCGTTAGCCACGACGGGCTCCTTTCCTGCAGCGGTGAATCTTCGGACAAAGGTGAACTTTTCCTACAGAGGTGAACTCGAGCGGTGAGTTGTGCGGATCGGGGGTTGGACGGGCAGGGGTGGGGCGCACAGGGGTAGGGCGCGCCAGAGTGTCCGGGGGCGGTGAGCGCATCAGGACCTCCCGAGGTCGGCGAGGACCCGGGCGACGATGCGCTCGATCTGCTCGGCGGTCGGCGCAGTGCCGACTGCGCCAGCCGGCATGCCGGACGCTGCGCTGGGAGCCGGCGGAGCGGCATACCTGGCGGCCGCCGGACCACCCGTGCTGGCAGCACCACCCGTGGCGGCGACGCCGCCGGGGACGGGACGGACGCCTTGGGCGAGTTCGAGGGCAACCGGGGGGATGGGACGCAACGGGTAGGCCAGGCGCTTGACGTTGAGCAGATGGGTGACCGTGACGTTGGCGCTGACCACGGACCCGCCGACGCCGCCCGGGCCGAGGGTGAGCGAAGGCATGACGCCGGTCGTCGCGCCGATCGCGCCGAGGGTGCCCCACGTGTTGACCAGGATGCGGAAGGCCGGTTTCTCCAGCCCGAATTGGAGGATGACGTCCTCGTCGGTGGCGTGGATGACCAACGAGTGACCGTCGCCGCCGTAGTGCAGCAGCTCCAAGGAGCGCTCGCAGCCGTCGCGCCACCCGTCGGCGACATAGAAGCCGAGGGCCGTGGTGAGCTTCTCGCCCGAGAGCGGCTCGTCGCGCCCCACCCGATCGAGGTCGGCGACGAGGATGCGGGCGTGGGCGGGGACGCTGATCCCGGCCATCGCGGCGAGGGCCTGCGGGGTCTGCCCGACCGACCTGGGGTTCATCGCGCCGCCGGCGTTGAACAGGATCGCTGCGAGCTTGGCGTGGTCTTCCTTGGCGATCCAGTGGGCGCCGTTGGCCTCCATGCGCGCCCGCAACTGCGCGGCGATCGGCCGGTCGGCGACGACCGACTGCTCCGTCGCGCAGATGACCGAGCAATCGAAGGCCTTGCTGTTGACGATCGCGGCTGCGGCTGCGGGGATGTCGGCACTGCGATCGACGTATGCCGGCACGTTGCCGGGCCCGACGCCCAGGGCCGGCTTGCCGGTGCTGTGCGCGGCTCGGACCATCGGGGTGCCACCGGTGGCGAGGATCATCGACGTCGCGTAGTGCCGCATGAGTTCTTGCGACCCGGCCAGGCTGACGTGCCGCATGCACGAGACGAGACCGGGCGGCATACCGGCGCGCTCGCCGGCTTGGGCCATGAGTTGCACTGCGGCGCACGTGCATTCGACCGCGGACGGGTGAGGGGCGATGATGATCGCATTGCGGGCTTTGACCGCGATGAGGGTCTTGAAGATCGCCGTGGAGTTGGGGTTGGTCGACGGGGTGAGTCCGACGACGACCCCGACCGGCCAGCCGATCTCGACGATCCGGCGTTCGTCGTCGCGGCGCAGCACGCCGACGGTGGGGATGTCCTTGATCGAGTCCCACACGCCCTGGGCGGCGAACTCGATCTTGAGCTGCTTGTGGGCGACGACGCCGTAGCCGGTCTCCTCGTGAGCCAGCCGCGCCAGCTGCGGTGCGTTGTCCATGATCGCCCGGGTCATCGCGGCACAGATCCGGTCGACGTCGGCCTGGGTCGCGGACAGGAAGGCCCGCTGTGCCTCGCGGGCAGCGACAGCGAGGGTCCGGGCCTCCTGGATGGAGACCAGATCGGCGTCGAAGTCGGTCACCTCACACCTCCCGTGGTGCCGCGGCGATGGCGATGACCGTGTCGCCGAAGGCCTGGCAGGCCGCGACGACGGCGCTCTGGTCGCCGATGAGATAGCCACCGGAGAAGTTCGTCTCCGACGGTGGAGCGAACCATACGGCCAACTCGACCTCGGCGGCCTTCAGTGCGGCATCGAGGGCGACCGTGGCTTCCAGCGGTGGCGCGATGACATAGCCGAGCGGCGTGCCCGGCTCGACCCCGGCGGCCTTGCTCAGATAGGTGCCCGTGCGCGAGATCGGGTGGGCGAAGAACGTGAGCGAGTCCGCCTCGTTGGCCGACTCGAACCACGCGACGTTGGTGGCGTAGGCGACGCACGCCTCCAGCCCGGCGCGGGCCTCGGCCGGGTCGGGGGCGGCCAGGACGCCGATGATCTCGCCTGACAGCGGGCCGGACGCGTGCGCGGAGCCGGCATAGAAGCTGTGGGCATAGACGACCTCGACATCGCTCTTTTTGGTCGCCTCGTCGAGGGAGGCATAGAGCACGTCGTCGATGTCGGCGGTGATGACGGCGATGCTGCGTTGGTCTGGCCGCAGCGAAAACTGTTGGGCCAGGCCGGGATGCACCGACGGGATGATCCGGGTTGCGAGGATGCTGGCCTTGATCGGAGATCGGACCGCCATCAGGAATCGCCTCCCTGGGTGCGCAACGCGACGCCGCTGGCCTTGGCTGCGATGACCTTGCGGATGTGTTCGACGACGAAGGCGCCGGCCTCCATCGGGTTGGTGCCGCCGTTCTCGGTGATCATGCAGACGACGTCACGGTCGGCGTCGGTCTTGCCCGGCCCGGGCTGCCAGCCGGAATAGACACTGAGAGCGTCAGCGACCCCGAGGCCGGGACGCTCGCCGATGAGCAGGACGACGACGTCGGCGCCGATGACGGTGTTGAGGTCGTTGATGATCCCGACCCGGCAGTAGCGGATGAAGAACGGGTCACCGAGGGACAGTCCGGCCGAGCGGAACCCGTCGACGAGGACCGGATAGATCTTGTCAAGGTTGTTGGTGACCGCGGCCGCCGAGAGCCCGTCGCCGACGACGATCTGGACGTTGGGGTTCTTCGTGCAGCGCGACCCGATCGTCGCCTTCGCCTCGTCGGTGAGCCGTCGGCCGAGGTCCGGGCGCAGCAGGAACTCGTCATGGGTCGTCACCTGGGTCTGCACGGCGAACATCCCGAAGCGCTCCAACAACGCCTGCGGCACGTCGCCGAAGATGGCGTCCTGGGTCACCGCGTGGTCGGCCTGGAAGAGCAGCAGCGACCGGGTGAGTGGCCGCGGCCCGGCCCGCCCGACGCCGATCCGGGCTCCCGTGGACGCGATCAAGTTGGTGAGTCCGGCTGGGTTCGCCGGATTCGGTATGCCGGGCGCCCGCCGGTTCAGGGTCGGGTCACCGAGCTCGATGTGCGGGGTGGGACCGGAACTCACGGTTGTCGACGCCGGGGTAGCGGCGATCGCAGCGGACAGGGCCGAGGAGGCTGGGAGGGGAGCGGGCGGCATACCGGCTGACGGGGCGGAACCACGCTGGGAGCCGAGCTCGGCCAGCACGTCGGCGACGATGCTGCGAAGCTGGTCATCAGAGGTTGTTCGCGGTTCAGAGGTCATCTTCCATCACCGCCCCAGGAAGAACGACGCGTCGCCGGCCGCAGCGGTCAGGCGACCGTTGCGCAGGAGCCCGAGGTCTTCCATCCACGTCTCGAACTCCGGCAGCGGCCGAAGGTCGAGCAACTGCCGCAGGGTCGGCGCGTCGTGGAAGCTCGTCGTCTGATAGCTGAGCATCGAGTCGTCGCCCATCGGGATGCCCATGATGAAGTTGACGCCCGCAGCGGCCAGGAGCACGGCGAGGTTCTCGTTTTCGTTCTGGGTGGACCGGGCGTGGTTGGTGTAGCAGACGTCGCAGCCCATCGAGATGCCGGTGAGCTTGCCCATGAAGTGGTCCTCAAGGCCGGCCCGGGTGATCTGGGTCGAGTCGTAGAGGTATTCGGGGCCGATGAAGCCGACGACGGTGTTGACCTGGAACGGGTGGTAGCGCTTGGCCAGCCCATAACACCGGGCCTCCATGACGAGCTGGTCCGAGCCGAAGTGGGCGTCGGAGGAGAGCTCGGCGCCTTGCCCGGTCTCGAAGTACATGTAGTTGGGACCGGTCGACACGGCATACCGCTGGGCCAGGGCGTAGGCCTCGTCGAGCATCCCGACGTCGATTCCGAAACTCTCGCAACCCTTTTGGGAGCCCGACAGGCTCTGGAAGACCAGGCCGAGGGGCGCGCCGCGGCGCATCGCCTCCATCTGGGTCGACACGTGCGCGAGCACGCAGTTCTGCGTGGGGATCTCCCAGCGGGTGATGACCTCGTGGGTCATTTCCAGCAGCCGCGAGACGCTGCCGATCGAGTCGTCGGAGGGGTTGATGCCGATGACCGCGTCGCCCGAGCCGAACGAGAGCCCGTCGTAGATCGCCGCGCGGATGCCTTCGACGGAGTCGGTCTGGTGGTTGGGTTGCAGCCGAGACCCGAGCGTCCCTGGCAGCCCCATCGTGTTGTTGCAGTGGGTGACGTTGCGGATCTTCTTCGCCGCGAGCATGAGGTCGAGGTTGCTCATCAGCTTGGTGACGGCCGCGATCATCTCCGCGGTCATCCCGCCTGCCGCGTGCCGGATCATCTCGTTGGTGGTCGTGTCGGCGAGGATCCACTCGCGGAGGTCACCGACCGCCCATCCCTTGATCTGCCCGTATGCCGCCTCGTTCACCGCGTCATCGATGACCCGGGTGACCTCGTCCTGCTCATAGGGAACGGCGGGGTTGGCGCGCAGGGTCGCCAGGGTGACCTCGGCGAGGACGTGTTTCGCGGCCATCCGCTCGGCCGCGGACTGTGCGGCGATGCCCGCGAGGCGGTCGCCGGACTTCTCCTCGTTGGCCTTGGCCAGCAGGTCCTTGATGTCGCGGAACTCGTAACGGTGGCCGAAGAGAGTGGCCGTGAGCAGGCTGTCAGTCATAGAACACCAGGGTCTTGATCGAGAGCGGGACGGCCCGGCCGTCGAGCATCGGCAGGCCGATGTCGATGTAGTCACCCTCGCCGAGACCCACCTGGTCGATGACCAGCAGCGGGATGCCGGGAGCGAGGGAGTGGATGGTCTGCCCGAGGACCTGGGCGTAGTCCTGGGCCATGACAAGCACAAGCGGCAACTGGCTTCCACCGCCGCGAGCGTGGTGGGCGACGAGGTCGCGCGCGACTGCAGTGACGTGTTCGTAGCCGATCCCGGTGGGCATGTCGATGACGATGGCCGCGACCGCGTCGGGCTCGAGGTCCCAGCGGGCCAGCGCCGCATCGATCGACTGGGTGAGGGTGCTCGATCCCTCCCGATTGGGGTGGACGACGGGGACGTTGCGCAGCGGCAACAGGTCGCGGTCGGCCCAGATCGTCGAGCCGGACAGGGTGACGGTCTGGGCGGCCGCGCCCAGGACGGTCGCGCGGATCGTCTCGGGCGGACGGCGCACGGCCAGCCGGGCGATCCGTGCGTTGTCCCGCATGGCCGCCGCGAGCAACGGCCCGACATCCCCGTATGCCGCGATGTCGGCGAGGGCGGCATACGGCGCCTGGTCGTAGTAGCACGCACCCACTCCGCCGGTGAAGAAGACCGTCGTGGAGTTCTCGGTGTGCGCGAGGGGTGGGGTGATCGCGATGCCCGGCCCGACGGTCACCTCGCGCCCGGTGGCGAGATCGGCGAGGAGGTCGGCCATTGCATCGCAGAACTTCTGCAGGTCGGCGAGCGACGCCGTCTCGCCGTGGCGGATGCCGAGGTGCAGGTGAGCGATGAGAGCCGCGCCCGGTGGGGCGATCCGCACGACCCGGCCAGCGGGGTCGAGCTCGATGAGTCGACCGCCGACCGCCAAGGCGGCCGAGGACAGGTGGCGGCCGTTGCTTAACACGGCGGCGTTGGACGTGCCGCCGCCGACATCGATGGTGGTCACCTGGGAGTAGTGGTCGGCGGACCAGCGCGCGACGCCAGAGCCGCGCCCGGCGATCTGGGCCTCGGCGTTGGGGCCAGCGACGGTGACGACGAAGTCGCCGGCCGTGGCCGAGAGGGCGGTGAGGATGGCGTCGGCGTTGCTCGTGCGCGCGGTCTCACCGGTGATGATGACGGCTCCGGTCTCGATCGCGGAGCGGTCGATGCCCGCCAGGGCATAGTCGCGGGCCACGAGATCGGCGAGGGCGGCTGCGTCGACCTCGTCGGGGCTGCGCAGGGGCGTGCGGTGGACGTCGCTGCGAAAGACCACGGAGCGCTCGTCGACCTGGATCCGGGGCACCTGGCCGGGGCGCGCGACATCCTGCAGGGACAACTGCGAGAAGACCACCTGAGTGGTGGTCGTCCCGACATCGATCCCAACGCTGAGGACCTCGCGGCTGGCACGTGGCATGGGCTGAAGACGCGGCTTATGACTTGCGGAAGACGGTGGTTCCGTCCAGGTCCATGGAGTCGAGGATCCCGACGACGAGGGCGTCGCTGGCCTGCCCACTGGTGCGCTCGCCATGGCGGGCGGCGCTGCCTGTGGCGACCAGGACGAGCTCGCCCGTCCCGGCACCCACTCCGTCAGCCGCGACGAAGATGTCGCCCTTGGCCTTGCCCTTGGCGTCGGTGGGCTCGACGAGGAGCAACTTGAATCCGGTCAGGCTGGGGTCCTTGATCGTGCTGACCGCAGAGCCGCGGACACGAGCGATGAGCATCGGGCCTTCCCTTTCCTGCGCCGAATCTGCGCCGAGCCGACGGGGCAGCGACACTTCTGCCGGTTCGGTGACCGCGTTGCCCCCAGGTCTTCGGTCCCCACGCCGACTTGGCGCCTGCTGTGGTGACCAACGTAGGCGATAGCGCGCCGGAAGACGAGAGCGTCGCGCGAAACCCTGACTGGGGGGCCGTCCTGGCTGGTCCCGCCCGGACCGCCCGGTCCCGCCAGCCGATGACGGCGCCCATGACGGCGCGCCCGCTGTCGCTGGAGCGACAGTCATCGCGCCGCCATGCGCGCCGTCATGCGACACCGCGCCGAGACGCGTCGTCGAACTCGATGAAGCCTCAGCCACCCCGCTGGATTGAGCTCATCTTCTTGCCTCGAGCGACCTCGTCGACCAACAGATCGAGGTAGCGGATTTTCTGCATGAGCGGGTCCTCAATGTCTTGGACGCGGTGCCCGCAGATTGTCCCGGTGATGAGCGAGGCGTTGGGGTTGAACGCCGGAGCCTGTTCGAAGAACGTCGCCATGTCGACCTCGTCGGCGAGGACTGCGGCCAACCCGGTGGCGTCATAGCCGGTCAGCCAATGGATGACCTCGTCGACCTCCGCCTGAGTGTGGCCCTTGCGTTCGGCCTTGCGGACGTAGTGCGGATAGATGCTGGCGAAGCTCATCGTGAAGATCCGGTGTCCTGACACAGCCACGCCACCTCCTTTGGGTGGACGGCAGGCTAGCCGACCCAGCCGACCCAGCCGGGCCAGCCGCGCTATCGGCGCAGTGCCCGCGGTTGCTTCGGCCGGACTGCACGGCATACGGTGCCCGGTATGTCAGGGAGCATCGGGCTGGTGCAGGGGAAGCAGACCCAGGCCGCCAACCTCATCATCGACCGCCTGCCGACGATCGATCAGGCGATCCGCGGCATCGCCGACACCGTCAGCGCGGAGTCGGCGGGCTTCGCCGGCAACGCCGCCGCGGGCCTCACGACGGCCCTCGCCGACTGGCTCACCGCGGCTTCGGAGTTGCCCCAGATCCTCGCCCAGTATGCCGCGGCGCTCGCCGAGGTCGACCGGACCGCGGCCGCTGCCGACGCCAAAGGCGCAACCGTGTTGGGGGCCGCGCCGTCGGGCTCCGGCCTGAACATGGAGTGACGATGCCAGCCACCCTCGTTGTCACCTCAGCCAGTCTCGAAGCGATCGATGTCGCCCTGTCCACCGCTCACGAGTCGTTGGTCGAGGAGATCGGGCGGCTGCGCCGCGAGGTGGACAGTCTGCTCATCGGTTGGTCACCGGACACCGAGAGTCGACGGGCCCAGCTCGGGTTCGACACCCGGCTCGGCACCGGCGTCGAGGCCATGATGGCAGCGCTGGCCAAGATCCGGGCCACCCTGCAAACCGTTGCCGCGGATGCTCATGCCGCCGAGGTCCGCAACGTCGCCATACTCGACTGAACCACACCGCCGTCAGGGGAGCCTTCGATGCCGTCCTACGACTTCGCCGTCGATCTCGAGGCGTTGGTGAAGGCCGCCCAGGCCACCGCCGACGCGGTGACCTCGGTCAAAGACCACGACATTTCCGACTTCGTGCCCGGCGAGGCAGCGCTAGGAAGCGCGGTCGTCTGGTCTGCGGTCGATGAGTTCCAGGAGCGTTGGGAGCGCGGCGTCAACGACATGGTCCGTGACATCGAGGAGTGTTCGGGCCGGATCGGCAAGGTAGCGCTCACCTACGCCGAGTTCGACCAAGGCGGCTATGAGTCGCTCAGCGCCCTCGGCAACGGCACGACGCCCCGGTTGCGACCTTGGGGCGGTGGATGAGCCTCGACTTCACGATCGCCGGTGACCCGGCGACGATCATCGCCAAGGCCGGTGAGCTTCGGGCCCGCGCCAGCACGTTCACCGTGGTCTCCCAAAGCCTCACGACCATCACGACCGGTGGGTGGACCGGACGCGCGGCCGAGCGTTTCCGCGACCGGTTCGAGGTCGAGCCCGTGCGGTGGGAGTATGCCGCCTCCGGCTTCTTCGGGGCATCGAACGCTCTCGTGGCCTATGCCCAGGCCCTGCAGTCCGCCCAGAGCCAGGCCGCTGCCGCCCGCCAGGAACACGCCCGAGGTGAGGCTGAGACGGTCCGGGGGCGAACGGCATACGACCAGGACGTGGCCCAGG
This sequence comes from Candidatus Phosphoribacter baldrii, assembly GCA_016704565.1. Classification (GTDB taxonomy): domain Bacteria; phylum Actinomycetota; class Actinomycetes; order Actinomycetales; family Dermatophilaceae; genus Phosphoribacter; species Phosphoribacter baldrii. Next base: position 703,173 of record JADIZV010000001.1, on the reverse strand, counting down.
CCCGCCAGCGGAAGGCCGAGTGGGAGGCCGCGAACGGCGAGGGAACCTACACGCTCACCATCGAACCGTTCCACGACAGCGGGGCGCCGATCCGGTCGGCGGCGGTGAGTTCGCTCGCCTCGGCGCGGGCGGCGTTGGAGACGGCCGAACACGAGTGCGCTCGGCTCGTGCGGGCAGCGTGCGACCACGCACCGGCATCCCGCAACTGGCTGGAGACAGGGTTGGCCTTCATCGGCGGCGTGCTGCTGGGTGCCGGAGAAGCGGTGTGGGAGTTGGGCAGCATGCTCAACCATCTGCAGTTCGGGCCGCTCTATGACCTGATCGACCTGGCGAGCGGCAATCTCACCCCCGAAGAGCTGGCCGCCAAGAACCAGCTGAAGATCGAGCAGGCCCAGGCGATGTGGAACGCGCTCAAGGCCGACCCGCTCGGTTTCGGCAAGGAGGTCGGCAAGGCGGTCCTGGACTGGGACACCTGGGCCGACGACCCGGCCCGGGCGCTCGGTCACCTGGTCCCGGATGCGATTGTCGCCGTAGCCACCGGTGGGGCGGCGACGGCGGCCACCCGCGGTGGGCGGGCCTTGCAGCGGACCCTCATGGTGCTCAAGGACCTCTCCGGATACGACCTGCTCGAGGCAGGGGTCCGGGGCGCCGTCCGGGTCGGCGACGACCTGACCGCCTACCTCGATGATCTCAACGCCGGTCGGGTGGTCGACAGCCTCGTTGATCGGCTCGATCCCCGGTATCTGCGCCCGACCCCCACCGACACCCGGCTCCTCAACGACGCCCTGGCCGGCAACATCGACGACATCGGGGCATGGCTGGACCGGGTCAACCCTCGGTATGCCGACGGTGCTGATTGGCAGTACAACTGCGGCCCCTGCTCGCGAGCTTTCGCCGACACCTTCCAAGGGGTCGAGACCCGGGTGGCGCCCGGCGACATCATGCGGGGGGAGTCGTGGGAGATGCACGACTGGGCTGGCGTGACGCCGACGACACTTCGCGCGCCGGATCCGGCCCAGCTCGGCCAGTTCACGCAGGATGCTTACGACAAGGTGGCCCAGGCTGCCGCAAGCCTTCCGGACGGCTCAACCCTGGTCGTCGGCGTCGATTGGCCGTCTCGTGGTGGGCACTGGTTCAATGCAGTCGTCGATGGCGGCCAGTTGCGCTGGGTGGATGCGCAGTCGGGCCTGATCCACGATTGGCCTCCCTCTTACGGCAGGGATATCGCGGCGATCGACGTTATCCAACGACGGAGTGGGTCAGATCCATGGCAGGAGTTGGTCCTCAAGTGAACGAGTCCGATGTCCTCGAGTTGCTCCGGGCCGTCGAAGCCCAGGACGGCCGACCGCCCGGTCACTGGCTGATCACTCCGGTCGATGACCTCGGCTGGGCGTGTGGCCTGGTCGGGGTCCGGGCGAACGTGGGGTATGCCGTGACGCCCAACGGCAGGATCGGGTCGTTCATGATGTCGACGACCAGTGACCGGGACGCGCTCGCGAGGCTCGCGGCGCTGCCGGAGCCGGGGCGGACCCGGATCAAGGACCGGGAGGCGGCCCAGTCTCTGCTCGAGTCAGCGTTGGTGCGGATGATGGACCCAGTGCCTAGGCAGTGGCGCGAGGTCGAGGTCGGCGATCTCGGCTGGTTGTTCGCAACTGCGGGCCCGGACACGGCTCTGAGGTTCGTGGTCACCCGGTTGGGACAGGTCGCGGTGTGTCCCAGCGATGACCTGACCGGTGAGGAGACGATGCGGGCCCTGATCGAGCGGGCCAGAACCCGGATTCCCGTCGCGCAGTTGACTCCCTAGTCACAGGCAGAGTTGACTCGATCCAGGGCAGGAGTTGGTCTTACGTGAACGAGTCCGATGTTCTTGAGCTACTGCGGGCCGTCGAGGCCCAGGACGGCCGACCGGACCGCGAGTGGGCCATCAGGAAAGTGGACGACCTCGGCTGGGCATGCGCCGCGATCGGGGTGCGCTCCAACGGCGCGTATGCCGTGACGCCCACTGGTCGGATCGGTTCCTATGTCATCTCGATGACTCGCGACCGGGACGCACTCGCGAGGCTCGCGGCGCTGCCGGAGCCGGGGCGGACCCGGATCGAGGACCGGGAGGCGGCCCAGTCTCTGCTCGAGTCGGCATTGGTGCGCATGATGGACCCGGTGCCTAGGCAGTGGCGCGAGGTCGAGGTCGGCGATCTCGGCTGGTTGTTCGCAACTGCGGGCCTGGACACGGCTCTGAGGTTCGTGGTCACCCGGTTGGGACAGGTCGCGGTGTGTCCCAGCGATGACCTGACCGGTGAGGAGACGATGCTGGCCCTGATCGAGCGGGCCACCACCCGGATTCCCGTTGCGCAACTGAGCCCTTAGTCGACTCGAGGGCGAGCCGGCCCGTTGGACAACCGTGTGGACGGCATACCTCGGCCCTCCGATCGGGCGAAAGGTGCGGAATCGACTAGTCTGACGAACCTGACATATGCAGCAAGGGGAGGCCGATGTCTGGATTCATGAGTGTGCCAGCCGAGCTTCGGGCGGCGGCAGGTCGCGTAGACGAGTTGGCGACCGACGTGGCGCGCGCCGACCTTGGCGTGGCGTTGGCGGACACGGCCCGCGCAGTCCCGGGAGGTCAGGCCGCACCCGTCGTGAGTTCCTTGACCAGCGAGGCCGGGGCTTGGATGCGTCGGTGGGTGGCCTGGGCACATGACCTGGGAGACGCCATGCAGCAGGTTGCCGCGTCGCTCGAAGCGGTCGACGCGGCCGCCGAACGCCGTTTTCGCGGAAAAGCCATGCCGCAATGACGGGCCTGACGATCGGCGAGATCCGGCTGTGGCGCAGCGCTCTGCTCGGTGATGCCGGTCAGTCCATGACTCGGATCCTCGCGACAATCGACGCAGCGAGCGAGGACCTGGCGAAGAAGGGCGTCCCCGCCTCCTGGAGCGGTGATGTGTCGATAGCGGCGCGCCGCGCGCGCGACGATCTGGTGAGCGACCTGGAGGATTGCCAGGGCATCCTCACCGTCCTTCGCCGGGCGTTCTTCGACGCCGAGGCAGGTGTCGGTGGCGTCGAACGAGCGTTGGCCCGGGCTCAGGACCGAGCGGCGGCGTTGGACTTCGCGATCTCGGACGACGGCAGCGTCCACGACGTCGCCTCAGCGGCCACCTTTGACACCGCGGCGGCCGCCGAGGCACACCGGCGCGCCAGAGTTCGGCTGATGGACACAGTCCTCGATGACCTCGACGACGTCCGGCGTCAGGCGGCCGCTGTCGACGACGCGTTAGCGAAAGCGCTGACCTCGGCCCTCGCGCGAGTGGGCGAGGAGGGCGCAACCGGGCCCTACGGTCAGGTGTCCCCGGAGGTCCGGGTGCGCTGGGCCAGCATGACTGACGCGCAGCGTCGCGCGGCCCTGCAACAGATGGCGAACGAACTTGCCGCTCGCTACGGCCTGCCCGCGACATCGATCACCTTCGAGGACCTGCCGGACGATATGGGCAACTACCTCGGCTACTGGAGTGAATCCGAGCGCAAACTCGTCATCGACATCGACGACGTGGCCGACCCGGTCAAAGCCATCAACACGGTGGCGCACGAGATGCGCCACGCCGGTCAGCACGAAATGGCCCGTGATGCTGACCCCGGCATTTTCGTCGAGGTGCTCGTCGGGTTAGGTGTCATCGCCGACCCGTTCGACCATCCTGGGGTGACCGAGGAGCAGGCCCGCGCGTGGGCGGACAACTTCGCCCACTATGTCCGGCCCGAGGACGACTTCCAGGGTTACCTCGACCAACCGGTCGAGAAGGACGCCCGAGCGTCCGGCAAGGAGTTCGTTGACGGGCTGACTCCTGAACAACTCGCGGAGTATGTTCGCAACGCTTCAGCCACGGCACCTGCGCCGTCGGCGCAGCCATCTGCACCAACGCCGACGTCGGCGCCGCTCCCGTCGCCGGTGCCGACGCCGCTCCCGTCGCCGTCACCGGTGCCGTCGCCGTCGCCGGGGCCGTCGCCGGTGCCGGCTCGGTCGGCGACAGGATCGTGAGGACCGTATGGAACCGACCGAGCGCCCCGGTGGTCGAACCGGTGTCGACGACCAAGGGACGATTGCGATGACCCTGCCCGAACTCACCCTCCGCTATCTCGCCGACCCCGACCCAAGGACCTTGCGGAAGCTCCGAGAGCACGTGCGGGCAGCCCCCTCCTTTGATCGGTATGCCGTCATCCCGACTCCGAGTCAGCGGATCACCGCAGACGAAGCGCTCCAGGTCGTCACCGACATCGTCGACAGGATGCCGGGCTGGTTCCTCAGCCCCCGAGCCCATGCGGGACTCGCGGCTGCCTATGCGGAATTGGGCGAGAACGAACGAGCCGAGCAGGAGTCCGTATTGACCCGGTTGGCGGTGAGCAGTGTGCTCAGCAGCGGGGCAGGCACGGCCGAGCAGCCGTGGATCGTCTTGCGGGTCGCCGACGAATACGACGTCCTGGCGGCGTTGGGCTGCTCATCCACCCGCCAGGAACTCGTGACTTTGGAGGGTCGAACCCTGGATCGGCATTCCTGCGACGATGGACAAGAGCGCTGGTTCGACGTCAGCCCTGATGAACCCCCATCCGAGACGGCGTCTTCGCCCCAGGAGGTGGGTTCATGACGGCATACGGCAGGGTGTTCGTCGCGGCACGCGTCACCGTCGCGGTCGTCGCCGCGACCGCGCTGGCCGGGTGTGGCTCGACGGGTACGGGGGGCGGAAGCACAGGGGCGCCATCGCCGTCCGCGCCGGTGGCGGGAAACGTTATCCGCGATCCCGAGGCGAGGGTGAGCGACTGGTCGCTGGCGGTGAGCCCGGACGGGACTCGGGTGGCAGCACCCTGCAGCTCCGGACTGTGCGTGTGGGACACGGCGAGCGGGAAGCTGGCGACGACGCTGACCGGCCGCACGGCTGTGGCCTGGAGCCCGGACGGCTCGCTGCTTGCCACCGAAGGCCCGTCCGCGGGCCAAGGGAACGCGGTCACGGTTCGGTTGCTCTCGGCCACCGATGGGCGCGTCGTCCGCGACTTGGTGGGCCACCAGGCTCCGGACACGACCGACGCCCGGCTGGGGCTGACCGCCCTGTCCTTCAGCCGAGACGGGTCGGTGCTGGCCAGCGCAGCACACGACGGCACGGTCCGGCTCTGGTCGGTCGGTGATGGGGCAGCGATGCAGGTGCTCACGGTCGGGGCGGCCCGGCCGACGGCGGTGGCATTCAGCCCCGACGGCAGTCGGCTGGCGGTTGCTAGCGTCCAGGCGCCGGTCAGTGTCTGGGACGTCAAGACGGGTGCCAAGACGGCGACGTTGTCCAGCAGCCCGCCGCAGTCCTACGGCGTCGCGTTCAGCGCAGACGGTCTTCGGCTGGCGACCGCGACCCGTGATCCCGAGCATGTCGTGCGCGTCGTCGACGCTGTGACAGGCGAGGTGCGGGCCACCTTCCCCGGGACGCCTGCGGCTCACGCGGTGGCGTTCCGTCCGGGTGCCGACGTGGTCGCGTTCACGGATCCGGTCGCACGCGTTGTGATCGTGTGGCCGGTGTCCGCAGGAGCGGCCCGCACCCTGACCGGACATACGGACGGCCCGCACGCGCTTGCGTTCTCCCCGGACGGGAAGGCCCTCTATTCCGCGAGCGCGCGCGACGGCATACTCCGCTGGGACGCGGACACCGCCACGCTGGTGGCCCGCTTCGAGCGACCCCCAGCGGGCTAACGCCACCGGGCCGGGCGGCGGTCAGCTGGCGACGGGGTGGGCCTGGGCCCACGCGGTGTAGCCGCCGAGGATGTCCGATACGTCGGCAAAACCGTTGGCGCGCAACAGGCTTGCCCCGACGCTGGAGCGCCAGGCCCCGGCGCAGTAGAGGATGACCGGCGCGGTCGGGTCGAGCTCGGCTAGCCGCCGCGGCAGCTTCGGGAGCGGGATGAGCCGGGCGCCGGGGATCGTGCCGCCGGAGGTCTCGCCAGGGTTGCGGATGTCGACGAGTTGCACGTCGGCGCGCGCCACGGCGGCCGCCGCTTGGCTCACGGTGAGCCGGCTGGCGTGCTGGACCTCGTGCTCGTGAGCGAGCAGATAGGCCTCGGGATTGGCGATGTAGCCGACCGCGTGGTCGAAACCGATCCGCGCCAGCCGCATCGCGACCTCCTGCTCCTGACCCTCGGGCGCCATGATGACGATCCGCTGGTCGGGCCGGAACACCATGCCCGCCGTCTCGGACAGTCGCCCGTCAGCCGGGACGCTGACCGCTCCGCGCAGGTGGCCGGCGGTGAAGGCGATGGCGTCGCGCGCGTCATGCACGATGGCTCCGTCGGCCAGCGCTGCCGCGACGGCCGCGTCGTCGAGCGCGGGGATCGCGGCGGTGAGGCTACGGGTGTCGCGCTCCTTCTTGTTGAGGGTCGCGTTGAAGAGGAAGTATGCCGGTGCGCTCGGCTGCCCCTCGGTGACGACCGCGACGAACTCCTCCTCGGTCATCGGCTGGCAGGCGTAGTTGAGCGCGCGCTGGGCCCCGATCGTCGACTGCTTCTCGGTCGAAAGGTTCTTGCCGCATGCCGAGCCGGCGCCGTGGGCCGGGAAGACCCGGACGGCGTCGGGCAGGCCCATGAGCTTGCGTTGCACCGAGTCGTAGAGCATGCGGCCCAGTTCGTCAGCGCTGACGCCAACTGAGGCGAGCAGGTCCGGCCGCCCGACGTCACCGATGAACAGGGCGTCACCGGTGAGCACCCCATAGGCGACCTCGTCGTCGGCGTGCTCGAAGACCAGCACGCTGATCGACTCGGGCGTATGCCCGGGGGTCGTCATGATCTCCAGGGTGACCTCGCCGAGGCTGATCCGCTCACCGTCGGCCAAGGCGCGGTGGGCGAACTCAGGGGCCGCCACGTCGCCATAGCCGATCCACGCCCCGGTCTCGCGGGCCAGCTCAAGGTGGCCCGACACGAAGTCGGCGTGGAAGTGGGTGTTGATGACCCCGACGATGCGCAGGTCCGCGGCTCGGGCATCGGCGAGGTAGTCGGCCACGTCGCGCCTCGGGTCGACGACGACTGCCTGCCCCGTCGTCTCGTCTCCGACGAGATACGACGCCTGGGACAGGCAGTCGAGGTAGTACTGCGTGAACAGCATCGGCTGAGCTCCTTGGCCGAGCTCCACAGGGTGCGCGGAGCGGGTGAGTTCGCGCATCCTATACCCCAGGGGGTATGCCGTGCCAGCGGACGGACGCTTGGACGTGGCCTCCGGCACGGCGCGGCGACGTTACTGCCAGGTTCCCCACGTATCTCCCGACTCAGTCGGGCACTCTTCGCAATGTCGGCTCTCCCACTGAGCTGCGCCAGTCCGACGACGAGGAGACGCCATGCCCGGTTGGTACGTCCACATGGAAGCGGCCCACGACACGGCCCGGGCGATGCGAGACGGGGTCATCCCGCCCGGCTTCGCGATCAGCGCCGCCGAGGCCAAGGACATCGGCGAGCACTGCCACACCTGGCGCAACTACCTCGCGCTGGGCTCGCTCGGCCCGGACCTGTTCTATCTCCTGCCGGACTTCAAGAACACGACCGGCCAGGTGATCCGCCAGGTCGTCCAGTGGGCGTTGGACGTGTGGGAGGTCGTCGACGGGGAGTTCGTCAGCAAGTGGGAGAAGTGGATCGACCCGATCTCCACGAACAACTCTCAGCTCGCCTCGCAGCTCACCGGTGGCCTGTCGACCCAGCTCGCCCAGGTGCTCGACGAGCTGACCTCGGCGATCATGTCGGCCTTCAAAGGCTTGCTCGCCGAGATGGGCGACTGGTTCGGCGTGCTGACGTCTGGTGTGCCGCAAGGGTTCGGCGACGACGCCTTCTACTGGTCGGACATGTTCCACTACCGCAAGACCTACCAGTTCCCGTTCGTCCTCTTCCAGCAGGCCCAGGCCGCGCTGGCGGCCGCCGCGACCGACGACGAGCGCAAAGACGCTCAGGCCCGGGTCGCCTTCGCGGTCGGTTGGATGTCGCACTGCGCGACCGACGTCACGGGTCACCCGTTCACCAACGCCAAGTCCGGTGGCCCCTACCGCAACCACTGGCAGCGTCATCACCTGGTCGAGAACCACATGGACTCCGAGAACTACGTCGCGAGACACCCCGGCTCCCTGTATGCCGAGTACGGCACCTCCGCCCTGCACTTCCGGCTGGCGTTCCGTCACCGCAACGACGCCCCCTACAACGGTCGGGACGACGCGCCGGCCTACGACTACTGGAGCGGCTTCCCGGCATACGACAACGGGGACGGGCCCACTCCGACGGCGAACCGGCATACCTTCTTCGATCTGGACACCGGACCCCTGCCGGACCATCTCATCGGCGGCATCCTCGACGCGATGCGCGATGTCTATGGCGCGGATGGGCCGCACATCCTCCTGCAGGACCCGCCGTTCTCGGCGACCGACCCGGGCACCGGTCAGCCCGACGGTCGACCCAACGCCGACGCGATGGCCCAGATGTGGGAGATCACCTACCGCTATCTCAAGATGACCAGCAGCGACGCGATCAGCCTGCGTCTGCCGCCACCGCCGTCGGTCTTCACCGACCACTCGTTCCCCACGCCTCCCGGCGGCGGCGGGTCGGGCATCGACGACGACCCGAGCCGTGGCGCCGACGTGGACGACGACGACTCGTTCAACCTGCTCGATCTGTTGCTCGCCCTTTTCGCGTGGATCGTCTATCTCGCCCAAGTTGTCGTCTGGCTGCTCACCGTCCTGCCGGGGCTCATCATCGACATCGCCACCTTCCCGGCGCGTGAGGTCATCTACTGGGCCGTCATCGTCCCGGCGTGGAACCTCTACCTGCTGGCCCGCCGCGCGCTGGTCATGTCGGGCTTCGCGATGCCCAAACCGGCCGAGATCAGCCAGGGCCTGACCACCTTGGGCAACGAGGGCAGCTTCGACATCGGCTCGGCGCTCGACTCACCGATCGGGCTCGGCGTCGGGATGCGCCCGATCACCGAGCCGTCCGGTCGGCTGTTCCCGACCGACGCGCTCGGCCTGGACCACGCCTACCCGCGTGGCATCGTCCGCGACCTCCCCTCGGCGATCTCGCGTCCCGACCTGGTCGGCGCGTTGGGCCTCACCTCCCCCCTCCGGTATGCCGCGGACGCCCCGTCCCAGGAGTTCAAGGCCTCCGAGTGGATCGCCCCGTGGCGGTATCCGCTGACCAACCAGGCGGGAGTGGGCGTCGCACAGGAAGGCTTGCCCACCCACGTCGGGCCGTATGTCGTCGGATCCAACTCGACGGTGCTGCTCTCCGGCATGACTGGCGACAACGGGGCTCGGGCCGAGTTGGAGAAGGCTGGGAGCCCGCAGGACACCGCTGCGGTCCTCAACGCGCGGTTGCCAGCCAACCAGCACCTCGGGGCGCCGATCGACTACGGGCTTTACCTCGTCGGGCGGATGGCCAAGGAAGTGGGCAACAAGGACTTCGGAGTGCCGGACTTCAACCTCGACTCCGACCGCGGCTACGCCTGGCACTGCTGGGACTGGGACCGCAGCGACGTGCCCTGCCTCCCCGACATCAATCCGGCATTCGGCGAGGACTACGGATATCCGAAGCCGTGCACATCGCCGCAGTTGTTCCACGCCGACCACGACTGCCCGGCGCAGCCCAACCGCTGGTATGAGGAGTCGGTCGACCTTACCGTGCACTACCTGCCCGGCCAAGGCCCCAACACCTGCAAACCCAGCCAACCTCACGACCTCAACACCGATCCGACGTGGCTCGATCGCGCCCGTCACGGGAAGGGCTGATCACCATGCCTGGCACCAACGGACACGACGAGCACCCGAACCTCACCGAAGACGAGGACAAGGCCCAGCGCGGCGACAACCCGCCTGACTCGTTTGGCACGACCAAGCGCCCGAGTGGTGACCTCGACCCCAATTGGAAACCGTCGGACCGGGTCCGCGGCGAGGCCGAGGAGTTCATCAAGGCCGTCGGCCGCGAGCACCGACCGCGCCGCGAGGACGTCCTGCCCTACCTGTTGATCCGGGCCTACAGCCCGGGTGACCGGGGCGCCCGGCCCACGTGGCCGCCCAAGCCATGCTGGGAGTCTCCGGACATCCTGCTCATCGATGCGGCATACACGGGGCCGTTCACCCCGGCCAGGCTCGTGGCGAGCCCGACCGCGGGTCGGCGCTACCGGGTGTTCGTGCGGATCTGGAATCTCGGGCTGTTCCCGGCGATCGGGGTCCATGTGCGGGCCTGGTTCGTCAATCCCGGCTTCTTCGGCGGGGATCCGAGCAACCCGGCATACGCCCCGCAACTCATCGGCGGCGCCATGGTGCACCTGGAGGACCGGACCCGGCCGGGCGCGACCGCGTTGGTCGAGCTCGACCGGACGTGGGACATCCCCGCCACGTTGACCGGCCACGAGTGCCTCATGGCGAGCGTGAGCTGCCCGGCCGACCAGTGGAGCGGGACGCTGGACGCCAACCACGACCGCCATGTCGGGCAGCGCAACCTCACCATCCTGGCGGGGCCGGCGAACGCCAAGGACCTGCTCTTCGGTCTCGGCGGCATGGTGGCCAAAGGCGGCACTTTGGAGCTCATTCACGGTGGACCGGCGGTGAAGCCGCTGCTGCAGGCAGTGGGTGGTCGAGCGAAAACGGAGTTCGGCGTGCTCGGCTCCCTCGGTGCGCCGACGGCCAAGAGCCTGCGGCTCGGGGTGCCGATCGGCGGTGGACAGCAGCATCTGCTGACGATGTTCCAGACCCGCAAGGGCTGGCTCGTGGCCGACAGTGCCAAGGTGCTGGCCCTCGGGCTGGAGCTCGGGATCATCGACAAGCGAGCACTGATGCGGGGCAGGGCGCACCCATTCGCCACGCCGTTGACCACGCGCCGGGTCATCGAGAAGCTCGGGGTCGACCACGCCGAACTCGTCGGGGTGCTCACCGATCTTGAGCCCGGGCAAGCCCTCGTCGAGGGGGTGGTCATGCTGTGGGGTCTTGGGGACCTCGGCGGGGTCGACCTCGCGCAGGCCCTGGCACCGGGCAAACGGGCGGCGCACCTGTTGCGCTTTGCCCACCACGACCCGGAGCGTCGCGAGTCAGGCGGCTACACCCTCATCGCCGTCGGCTGAGCGGGCGATCTGCCGACGGCGTGGCGCGCGAGGCGCGTGTGGCCTAGGTCAGGCCTCGCGCGCCTCGGCGTCGATGACAGCGCGTTCCATGCGGCGATCGGGGATCAGCCAGATCAACGCAACGGCGAGCGGCACGGCATACGGAATCCGTAGGTTGAGCGGGGCGGAAGGCGAGGTTTCAGCGGTGGGCTAGGCAAATCGCGACGGATAGGCGATGATGCCTGGAAACTCGGCGGGGCAGCCGCCGACGGTGAGGAGACGACGGTATGACCGACCAGACCCAGCCTCAGGCCCAGCCCGCGCCTCGGACGTGGCCCGCGCACGACCCGGCGACGCGGCGCTGGCTGCCGACCCGCTCGACCCCCGTCGACCCCGACCGGGTCGAGGCGCTGCTGGCCGCCGAGTGGGAGCGGTTCGTCCGCCAGACGCCCGCCTCGGCCGAGCACAACGCGCGGGCGAGCAAGACCCTGCCGCTCGGTGTGACGTCGAGCTTCCAGCACTGGGACCCCCACCCCATCTCGATCGTCTCCGCGCGCGGCGCTCACGTCACCGACGTCGACGGGCGGCGGCTGTTGGACATGTCGATGGGCTTCGGCGCGATGATGGTCGGCCACCTGCACCCGGTCGTTGTCGACCACGTCCGCCAGGCGCTGGACACTGTGGGCACCTTGTTTGTCACCCCGTCGCCGACCGCGACCGAGGTGGCCGAGCTCTTCCAGGACCGTTTCCAGCTCGACATGCTCCGCTTCACCCAGTCGGGCACCGAGTCGGTGATGTATGCCGTCCGCGTGGCTCGCGCCTATACCGGCCGGAAGGCGGTCGTCAAGATCGAAGGCGGTTACCACGGCGGGTACGACGCGATGCAGGTGTCGGTCAAGCCGGCGCTGGCCGACATCGGTCCGGCCGACGCGCCGATCCCGCACGTCCCGCACGATGCCGAGCCGGGGACGGTGTATGTCGTGCCGTTCAACGACCTCGGCCAGTTGCGCGGCGTCTTGGCCAAGCACGGCCGGGAGATCGCCGCGCTCGTCATGGAGCCGGTCATCGAGAACCTTGCCATCGTCGTGCCGGACGAGGGTTATCTCGCGGGGGTGCGCGCGGCGTGCGATGAATACGGGATCGTCCTCATCTTCGACGAGGTGAAGACCGGGCTCACCGCCGGGTATGCCGGTGCGTCCCAGCGGCTGGGGGTCAAGCCCGACCTCGTCACGTTGGCCAAGAGCATCGGCGGCGGGTTGCCGTTGGCTGCCTTCGGTGGACGCCAGGAGGTCATGCAGGTCGTCGTCGACGGCCGGATGGCGCACTACGGGACGTATAACGGCAATCCGCTCGTCATGGCGGCCGCGCGTGCGGTCGACGAGATCTGCACGCACGAGGCGCTTGACCAGGCCGAGGCGATCAACGTGCGGACGCTGGACGGGATCGACGAGGTCATCACCGAGTTCGAGTTGCCTGCACACACTGTCGGGATGGGCATCAAAGGCTGCATCACCTGGTCGACCACGCCGGTGCGCAACTACCGGGACTACAAGGCGACCGACTTCCGGATGGCCGAGTTGTCCTGGCTCTGGGGCGTCAACCGCAACATCCTCACCCCGCCCGGTCTGGACGAGCAGTGGCTCGTGTCGCTGGCCCACACCGACGAAGATCTGGCCGCACTGGTCACCGACTTCCGCGACCTCGCCGAGGCTCTGCGCGCCTGAGCCTGGCGTATGCCGCCGCACGGCGCTTCCGCCGCCGCGCGTTCCCGCTCGACGGGCACTTAACGCGGTTTCCTGGCAGAAACAACTCCCAGGAAACCGCGTTAAGTGCCAGCGCAAGTGGCGGGGCGGGCGGTCGAGCGGCAGGTGAGCGGGCGGCAGGTGAGCGGGCGGCATACAGGATCGGCGTATGCCGCCCACCCACCTCAGTCGCGCGTGGCGGGTCGCAGGGTGAGCATCACGGTCCGGCCGTCGGCGGCGCTGAGCCGGTAGGAGCGTTCGCTGCGGCCGTCCCAGACGACGTCCTGTTGGATGCTGAAGGACGTCACCCCGGCCGGCCCGGCGCAGTTGCCCGCGCCCGGTGCGACGAGGGTGTATGCCACCTGGATCCGCATCTGACCGATCGGCTGGCCACTGTCGAACCCGCCAGCCAAGGCCGTCCCGGGTGTCATCCGGGTGCACGTCGAGGGCGCATCGGTCCGGGAGACCAGGGTGTGCTCGCCGATCCGCACCGTCAGGGCGGCGAGGGTCCCTTCGGAGGGTCCGGGAGCCAGCGAGGCCGGCGACCCGAGCGGCGGATCGGCAGCGCTCACCGACCAACTGGCGATGAACTCGGGTGGCAGCACCGGCGCCTTCGTGCGCCCGATGAGGTTGAATGACAGGCCGCTCAGCAGGTCGAGTCGGGTGCCGCCTCTGGCCCAGTCGTAGACCTGCGACGCCCCCGTCGTGGCATCGACGACGGTCACCGCGAAGGCGTACTCCGTGTTGGGACAGAGCCCGGGCACAGTGAGCACGCCCGAGTTGGCCGGCTGGGTCGGCCCAACGAGAGTGTCCTGGCAGGTGGGCGCCAGGTAGGCCGGGACGAGCGCCCGCGCCGACACCATCACGGTGGCCTCCCGGTCGGCTTGCCAGGTGAGGTCGAGGGCGCTGGACGGGTTGGCCTCGTTGGGCCTCACCCGCAGCCCGAAGGTGTCCAGCGCCGGGGCACTCTGGCGGACCGGTGTGCGCAACGTCGGGATCACTCCTTGGAACCCGGACGGGTCGATCTGCCACTGGTCGGCCGACCACTGCGCAGCGATCCGGCCACCGGGCAGCATCGGCGTCGTCGCGAACGGCACCTTGCGGACCGACAGGTCCATCCACGTCCCGTCACTCAGCTCGATCCGGGCCCGACGCGGTGCCCCACAGTCGCTCATGCTGCACCCTCGGTTGTCGATGTGGATCCGGGTGCGGCCTTCGGGTCGGTTGGTGGTGATGTCGGTGGTGAACAACTCGATGTCTCGCGGCTCGAACAGGAAGGCGCTCGTGCCGATCCGGCACAGGAACCCCGGGTCGCCCAACGGGCGCAGGATCACCGGGTCGGGCGCGTTGCCCGACGGGAACCCGCACGCCGTCGTCAGCGGCCGGTCACCGATGACCTGGAAGGTCCAGCGGGCCAGCTCGGCCTCGATCGACCCTGCGGGCGTGCCGGGCGCGTCACCGCCGCGACCGACCCCGACGAAGGCCAGTTCAGTGGCCGCTCGGGCAGGGGGGACGACGGTATGCCGTTCGATCGCCGTGACGACCACGTTGTCATAGGAGCGGGTCGGCAACTGATACCAGAAGACGCAGATGTCGACGGCCTCACCGGCAGCCAGCTGCGGCATCGTGAGGTTGATGACGCCTTCGCGGCTGGCCGGGGCGCCGGGGTCGGGAGTCCAGTAGCGCGTCTGGGCGCCTTGTCGCGTGACTGGCAAGGTGGTGCTGGCGATCGACGGATCGACCGTTCGACAGTCGGTCCCGGGGGCGTAGCCGGCCGCAGCGACCATGGCGTGCCCGGTCACCGCCAGACGACTCTCCTGCAGGTTGTTGGCGTTGACCGCGGTCGGGTCGCTCAGGGTCACCGAATGGGTGGGGACGGCCACCTCGAGGTTGAGCGCGTCCACCGGCGTGAGGCGGACCGGCCGTCGCTGGTTCGCCTCGGTCAGCCCGGACTGCCTGCCGAACTGGGGGTCCCAGTTTGCCCATTGCGGATCGTAGGAGTATTGGAGACCGAACGGCCCCTGGCGGACCCGGGGGAGCTCCCGACCGCCGAGCACGCCACTGAGTTGTTCGCACAAGGGATCGGTCGAAAAGGAGCCACACCCGGTGCTCACCGACATGGTGAACGTCGACGTGCAGTCCTGCCACGTGTAGTAGTTGAACTCGCCCAGGCAGCCATCCCGGTTGGTCTCCATGACCTGCCGGGACACCTTGAGGCACAAGGGGATTGCGGGAGTCTGCGCGCCCCGTTCGAAGGCGTCAACCCAGACCGCCGCGATGTCGGCCGATGGCGTCGCAGTCTCGTTCGTCACCAACGCTCCCTGGTGGGAGATGCGGATGGCCGAGCCGAAGACGCCCGGGGTGCGCAGCTGCAGGTCCAGCCGGGCGACCACCGGCTGGTTGACCGCCACCGCGAAGACGCTGTCGGAGGCCCAGTCGATCGGGGTGAGAGGGAACTGCCGAGCGCACTCACCGGCATACAGGTCGGTGCGGCGGACCTGGCCGACCCACAGAGTCTGGAACTCCGGCATCTGACGGATCCCCAGGACGATGGCGGACACCCCGGCTCCGCAGCCGGGCGCGTTCGGGGTGAGGACACACGGGTCAGTGAACGCCCGGATCGGGACCTTGCTCAGATCGGTCGAGAAGCCCGGAACGAGTCCCCCACCGGTGCCGCCAGAGGGAGTCGCATTCGGCGACCCGCTGGCGGCACCAGTCGCGGCGCCGCTGGCCGTCGGGCGCACGCCCGCGACCCCCGTCAGCTCCTCGTAGCGCGTCGTCACCATCCGCAGCGCGATGTCGTCGCTCACGTCCGGTGCCGCCGGCGGGGCGCTGCGGGCAGGGGCCGCTCCGGGGACGCCCGCTTCCGGGTCGGCCCGCAGATCCGGGGCCCCGCCGGGGTTGGCGACCGGGCGCCCCGCGCCGATCGTCATGCCGCCGCCGACGGCGACTGGCTGCGGGGGTGCCCCGGCGGCCGCGTAGACCGCCGGCTGCACGGCATACCCGGTGGGGAGGGGCGCCTGCGCGGTGACGGGGGATACGCTCCCATCGCGCGCGGTGACCGAGGTGGCCGGCAGGACGGGGTATGCCGTCGGGAGACTCGGGGTCGCGGGTCGCAGCATCCGTCCGGCAAGAGCACCGCCAACCGCCATGACGAGGACGACGATGGAGCTGACCAGCCAGCGGGTTCGCGAGGATCGGGCGGCAGCGGCAGCGGCAGCGGCAGCGGCATTGGCAGGGGCGGGGGCGGGGGCAGGTGGGGTGGTCATCATGCTCCTCAGCCGATGCACGTTTCGGCGATCTGGCGGAAGTCGACGGTGGTCGACTTGGTCGAGGTGTTGCCCTTGCCGTCGTGGGCGGTGACGGTGATGGTCATCGGGATGGTCCCGCTGTGGTTGCTGTAGACCGGCCCGATCCGGTAGCTGCCCGTTGCCACCTTCGTTGCGGAGCCGGAGAGGGTGCCGGCCTTCCAGGTGACGGCGTCGATGGTGGCGCCGCTCGGGTCACTCGCGGTCACGGCGGCGGTCACCTGCTGCTTGTATGCCGTGCAGGTCACCCCACCCTCGGAGTAGAGGAAGCCCGAGTCCGTCGTCAGGGTGAGCGTGGGCCCGGTCGTGTCCGGCGGCGGCGTGGTCGTGGTGCTCGACGAGCTCGACGAGCTGGACGACGTCGAGCTGGTCGAGCTCAAGGACGAGGTGGACGACTTCGAGGTGCTCGACGAACTGGTCGTGGGGGAGGTGCTGGCCGGCGCGGTCGGCACGGCGGTCCCGGTGGAGGTCGCCGTGGGAACGCCGGTCGCCGTGGCGCCCGAAGTGGTCGCAGCCGTCGGGACGATCGCCGCAAGGGTGAGCGCCGTGCTGCAGGTCAGCTCGGGCAGCTTCGTCGGATCACCGGAGTTGACCAGGCTCGCCGCCGAGATCCACGCGGGAGCGGTGAGTTGGTCTGGGTGGCGAATGACCAACCACGAGGTCCCGGAGCGACCGATGACCCAGACCCGGTCACCGCGATGCAGGGTGGCCACGGCCGGGCCACGGTTGGTGTCGTCGCTGCAGCCGTAGATCGTTGCCGCGTCAGCCCGCAGGGTTGCGCCGGTGGCCGATCCGAGCGCGCCGCTCGCGCCGACGCCGACCCCGACAGCGCCCCCGGCCAACGCCAGTCCCGCCAGGACAAGCGGGAACTTCCCCGCGCCAATGCCTCCAGCGACGGGCGTCGGCCCGCCGACCGCGGCCGGAGTCGCCACCGCGGGCGGGGCCGCGGGCGGGGCCGACGCCGTGGGCGGTGCCTGGAAGATGGCCGCGGGCGGTCCGGGATGGGTCCCCAAGGCGTGCTCAAGCCGGGCCAGCTCGTCGGGCCCGAGGTCGAAACCCCGCAGCGCGTCGGTGGGGTTGGTGCGTACCGCGTCCGCCCATGCAGGGTCGTTGGCGATGCGTGCGAGCGCGTCGTCGAGTCCAGCCATGCTCCAAGATCACCGCACCCCGCTCACCCCCGTCGTGAGTGGTGACCACTCAGCCGCCCCGGGTGAGTACTCGGCCTGGCTCAATCGTTGTCGTCGGCCACGCCCGCGAGCGCGGTGGCCAGATCGTCCCGCCCGGTGACGGCGAGCTTGATGAAGATCCGGTAGAGGTGGTTCTCCACCGTCCGTTCGCTGACGACGAGGTGCTCGGCGATCTGGCGGTTGCTCAGCCGACCTGCCGCGAGGCGTGCGATCTCGGCCTCCCGGGCGGTGAGGGGCCCGGTGCCCGTTCGACGGGCCACCAGCGGCGTGACCAGTCCCGCCGTCCGGGCGAGATGGGTGCCGGCCACCGCGTCCATCCGGGCGGCGTCGCGGCTGGCTCCCACCTTCCGGTATGCCGCGGCCGCACCGCTTGCGGCTTCGGCGGCATACCCGTGGGCACCGAGTGACGCGAAGCCGGCGGCGGCCCGTTCCCATGCGGCTGGCTCGCCGGTGCGCCGGGCGTCGACGAGGTCGAACCTCGCGGCGGCCAGCGCCGACCGGGGTCGGGACCACCCTGATGGCCCGGCTGCCGGGTCGAGCAGGTCGAGCACTCCCAACCGGGCCGCCTCGTGCCAGGCTTCGGCCTCGTTGGCCGGCGCGTGGGTGGCCCGGGCGTGCTGCACCGAAGCCGCGACATGTGCCGTCGCACCGGCGCGGTCGCCGGTGCCGAAGGCGACCCAGGCCCGGGCCAGATCCAGCAGGTGCCCGCAGAGCATCTGCGGCGGCCGAGGGAATCCTTCGACCCGCTGCAACGTCACCGCTGCCTCGTCGAGGTCCCCGCTCTCGGCTTGAGCGCGAGCCAGGGCAGCGCCGCACCACACCGCGAAGCCCCAGACGCGCACCGTGCTCCACAGTCGCTCGGCCTCAGCGAGCGCCCGGACGCATGCGGTGACGTCGCCGGTGACCTCGGTCACGAGACCGACGAGCATGGCCGCCCACGCCCGCGCCTGTTGTGAGGGGGAGAGCTGGGCTGCCGCGTATGCCGCCTCCGCGGCCTCCCGCGCCTGATCCAGATCGCCCGTTGCGAGCATGCCGAGGATCTGGATCGCGTGATGCTGACCCGGGTCTCCGACGGGCTGGACATCGACGCCGATCAGGCTGTGCGACAGGGCACGCGAGGCGGCCAGCCCCTTCTCGGCATCGTCGCTGAAGATCAGGCCAAGGCAATATCCCACGGCAGCAACGAATCTCACCCATGGGTGCGGGTCCTCGACCAACGTCTCACCGAGCTGGACCGCAACGGGGAGGTTGCCGGCCATCGCGGCGTGGGCCGAGCGTTGCGCGTGGACGAGGGCATCCCAGGGGCCGGGTTCGCCGGTGGCTTCATCGAGCACGGCCAGGCCGGCGTCCAGGTCACCGAACCACCAGTGCTCCTCGGCGATCCGCAGGCGCAGAGCTGCCCGCATCCATGGATCCGTCTCGGTCTCGCGGGCCGTGCGCAGCACCGTGATCGCGCGCGCGTGATCGCCGTTGAGTGACAGGCACCACGAGGCGAGCAGGGCGTCCGCTGTGGTCCCGGTGCGGCTGCTTGCTTCATGGGCGAGTTCGGCGGCCAACGGCGTGTTGCCGATGGCCACCGCACGATGTGCCGATGCCGACAGGATTGCCGGGTCGATGCTCAGGCCGCCACGAACGCTCCATACGGCCGAGCGCAACTGTTCGTCCAGAGATCGCGTTGACTCGGACGAGTCGGCGTCGGCCTCGGCGAGGGTGCGGTAGATCCGCATCCGGGCCAGCGCACCGAGCCGGGCTCGGGTGAGCTCTCGGTAGAGCGGATGTCCTAGGTCCAGGACCAGGCCACCGGGGCGGCCCTCGCCCGTATCGGCAACGACGATGCCCACCCGTTCCAGCCGCTCGAGCGGCTCGAAGCCGACGACCCGCTCCACGAGGGCCTGCTCAAGCCGCCCGCCGACGGCCAGGAGTTCCAGCGTGGATCGCTCGGCCCCGTCGAAGGGTGCCAGACGAGCGAGAACGACCTCCTCCAGCAGCGGCGTGGCGACCATCTCGGCCTCGAACCCGTAAACGCCACCATGCCGCTGCATGGCCCCGGCGGCCAGTGATCCCTCGACGAGTTCCCTGGCGTACATCGGGTTGCCGGCCGCCGCGCCGACGATGACACCGCGAGCGTGCCCGGACAGCGGGGAGCCCAGGGCTCGCTCGACCATGGCGGCGATGTCGGCGTCGGCCAGGGTGCCGAGGGTGACGTGGTCGACGCCCGGAGCCTGGCGTAGGCGGTCGACGGCGGGCGGGCAGTCCGCCGAGCTTCGCACGGTGGCCAGTAACCGGACCGACCCGCCGGTGATGAGCTGGTGCACGACGATGGCGCTCGCCTCGTCGAGCAGGTGCAGGTCGTCGACACTCAGCAGCGGTGTGGTTGTCGCGCCGCCGGGGGAGCCGTTCGGTCGGTCGTTCGACTGGGCTGACCAGCGGGCTGAGTGGGCAGGCGACTGGGCAGGCGAGTGCGCAGGCGAGTGCGCAGGGAACTGGCGACCGAGCGCGGCGATCGTCCGCTGTGCTGCGGCCACGGCATCGCCGCCCACCGCGCCTCCGACGAGCGAGGCCAACGGTGCCAGCGGCAGCGGAGCCGTTGCGGGGCTGGCGACGACGCGCACGACAGGGGTGCCGGAGGCGGCATACGACTCGGTGATCTCGTGCGCCAACCGGGTCTTGCCCAGTCCGGCAGCCCCGGTGAGGACGACGTGACGGCCCTCGTCAAGCCGTCCGCGGACCTCGCGCAGGACGTCGTCACGTCCGACAAACGGCCACGTGGTGGGAGACACGGGACAGACTGTAGGGGCATCCCAACGGGATCGCCCGAGATCCTGTGCTGAGCTGGCACGTGAACCGGTTTCCGGGCAGAAACAACTGCCATCTCATCGATTTAAGTGCCAACCGACTCGCGGCTGGCCACGGGCGACTCACGCTCGTGGCGGAATGCCTCGATCTCCTGACCGACGACGGTCACCCAGGGCACCGCGGCGACGACGATGAGCCCGACGGGCATGGCGCCACCCGCCGCGACGAAGCCGACCGCCGTCACGGTGAGCGCCATCGATCCGGCCAGCATCCACCAGTGCATCGGCCGCAGGGCCCGGGTCAACGCACCGAAGAGGGCATAAACGAGCACGATGTATGCCGCGACCGGCACCGCGACAGCGAGGATCGTCGCCGTGGGGCTCAAGGCCGCCTCACCACCGAGCGAGTATGCCGCGAGGTGCAGTCCGCCTCCCACGGCGACGACCGCGATAAGCAGGGGGATGTGCCCGTTTCCCCAGATGGGGGAGCGAGCGCGATGGTGGTGCAGTAGGTCCCCGCTGGGGAACAGGAAGTAGGACCACCAGATGCCGAAGGTCAACCCGACGCCGGCCAAGCCGACCAGGACGAAGTCGACCGACCACCCCGATGCGTCGAACAACGTGGACAACGCCGCCATCGTGCCAAGCAGCCCTTCGCCCAAGGCGATGATGACCAACAGGCCATAGCGCTCGGCGATGTGATGCGGATGCCACGGGGTGCCGCCGTGCCGCCGGGACACCAAGACCGGCCCCACGATTTCCACCGAGATGAGCAGCAAGGCCAGGGTGACGCTGGGCCACAGCGTGAGCGGCGCCAACGCGAGGACCACCCACCCGGTCTGGGCCACGGCAATGGTCCGGGCATAGATGAGACAGACGCCGCGCCGGGCCGAGTCCGCTCGGGCGGCTCGCAGCCATTGGATGATCATCGGCACCCGCATGACGACATAGCCGCTGACCATGGTTCGGTTGTCGATGTGCTCGCCGCTGTCGATGGAGGCGAAGAGGCTCGGCAGGCCCAGCGAGAGGATGAGCGTCCCGATCATCTGCACGAGGGTGAGCAGGCGATAGGCCCAGTCGTCGGTGTCATAGGCCGACGCGAACCACGACCAGTTCATCCAGGCCCAGGCGACGGCGAACGCTCCGAACACGAACCCCACCACCGCGACCGCGACGTGTCCCTCAGCCAGATAGTGCGCGAATTGGCTTGCCGCCGTGCCGAACCCGATGACAAAGGTGAGGTCGAAGAGCAGCTCCAGCGTGCTCGCAGCCCGGCCTGCTTCCAACGGGTCGCGCCCGGACATGGAGCGCAAGCGGTGCGACGGCATCATCGGCGCAGTCTAGGAGGCTCGGGCTGCCAGGCAGCAGGCGTCGCGTCACCCCATGACCCGCCTCGGCAATCAGATCCCCAACTTCACCTACCCCGGCGTCAACGAGCGCGGGCCTGTATGAGGTGATCGCCCGTCAGGCCGTCGAGGCCGAGCAGAGTGGGTTCGACACCCTCCTGGTGATGGATCACGGCCCAGCTTGGCATCGGTGCCGGCTGGTACGAGCAGGAGCACAACCGCCCTCGGCTTCGAGTTCGGCACCTTCATCGACCGCTTCGAGCGTCTTGAGGAAGCACTGCAGATCGTCAGCGGGATGCTCCGCGGCGACCGTCCGACGCTGGACGGGAGATGGTATGCCGTCCGCGACGCCATCAACTCGCCGGCGCCGGTCGGGCGCATCCCCGTGATGATCGGCGTCGCGGGCGAGCGCAAGACCCTGCGGATGGCCGCGCAGTATGCCGACGACTCCAACCTCATCTGCCCCATCGACGACATCCCCCGCAAGCTTGAGGTCCTCGACGCGCACTGCGCGAAACTCGGCCGGGACCGGTCCGAGCTCACCGTGACCTACCAGACGAGCGTCGCCATCGCGCCGACCCGCGAGCAGGCGATCCGGGAGGCCGACGAGGCCGTGGCCCGCATCCCCGAGATGGCGGCGCGTCGCCCGACGATCATCTGCGGCGACCCCGACGACGTGGCCGCGGCATACGAACGGATGATGGCCACCGGCGTGGACGGGGTGACGGTCAACCTCCCCACCAACTGTCACGTCGAGGGCCGGGTCCGCCTGCTCGGCCAGACCCTCGCCAACCCTGCGCTGGCACTTAACGCGCTTTCGTGGCGGGAACATCTGCCACGAAAGCGGTGTAAGTGCCAACGGACGAGGTGAGGGCAGGCAACAACTGCCAGGGAAGGGTGCAACTGCCCATCGCCGGGCGCAGGACAGGAGGCAGCGGTGGTGTCAGCCCTGCGGTGTCAGACCCAGTCCCCACACCCGGTCGATGTAATCGCGCATCGACCGGTCCGAGGAGAAGTAGCCGCTGCGGGCGACGTTGAGGATCGCCGAGCGGGTCCACGCCGCCTGGTCCCGGTATGCCGCGTCGACCCGCCCCTGCGCCTGCAGGTAGGACTCGAAGTCGGCCAGGACGAGGAACCGGTCGTTGTAGAGCAGATCCCCGACGATCGAACCCACGGCGTCCCGGTTGCCGTCGGTGAAGTGCCCACTGGCGATGAGGTCGATCGCACTCCGCAGCGTTGGCACGGACTCGTAGTAGGAGCTCGGCACATAGCCACGCGCCTGCAACTCGGCCACCTCGGGCTCGCGCAGCCCGAAGAGGAAGAAGTTGTCGTCCCCCACGAGCTGACGGATCTCGACGTTGGCCCCGTCATCGGTGCCGATCGTCAGCGCCCCGTTGAGGGCGAACTTCATGTTGCCGGTGCCGGACGCCTCCTTGCCGGCGAGTGAGATCTGCTCGGACAGGTCGGCCGCTGGGATGAGCTTCTCGGCGAGCGTGACGTTGTAGTTGGGCGCGAACCCGACATACAGCCGCCCGCGCATCCGGGGCTCGGCGTTGATGACGGCCGACACCCGGTTGATGAGGAAGATGATCTCCTTGGCCATGTGATAGCCGGGGGCCGCCTTGGCGCCGAACGCCACGATCCGCGGCGTCACCGACTCAGGCGCGATCCGCCCCGACATGAGGCCCTCATAGGTCGACACGACGTGCAGGACCTTGAGCAGCTGCCGCTTGTATTCGTGCAGCCGCTTGACCATGACATCGATGAGATGCCCGTCCGGCAGCTCGATCCCGGCGACGGCGAGCGCGAGCTTGTAGAACCGCTCCTTGTTGGCCTGCTTGGCCGCCCGGAACGCGTCCTGGAAGGCGGGGTCCACGGCATACGGCTCCAGCCCACGCAACTGCTCCAGGTCGGTGACCCACCCGTCGCCGATCGCCTCGGTGATGACGCGGGCAAGCGACCCGTTGGCCATCTGGATGAACCGCCTCGGGGTGACCCCGTTGGTGACGTTGGTGAACTTCTCCGGCCACAGGGCGGAGAAGTCCGGCAGCACCTTGTCGCGCAACAGTTGCGAGTGCAGCTCGGCGACGCCATTGACCTTGGTGGCGGCCACCGTGGCCAGGTGCGCCATCCGCACCGCCGGGTAGGGGTAGTCGGAGATGATCGACATCCGCCGTGCGCGCAATTCATCCCCCGGGTATGCCGCACGCACCGTCGCGAGGAACTCCTCATTGATCCGCTGGATGATCTCCATGTGCCGGGGGAGCAAGCGGCCGATGAGGTCGACCGGCCACACCTCGAGCGCCTCGGGCAGCAACGTGTGGCAGGTGTAGGCGAAGCACTGCCGAGTGATGTCCCACGCGGTCTCCCACTCGAGCTCGTGCTCATCGAGCAACAACCGCATGAGCTCGGGGATGGCGATGACCGGGTGGGTGTCGTTGAGCTGGAAGATGATCTGGTCGGGCAGCCGCCGCAGGTCGAAGTCCTCGGGGAGGGTCCGCTCCAGATAGTCGCGCAGCGAGCAGGCGGCAAAGAAGTACTGCTGCTGCAGGCGCAACTCCCGGCCTTGCGGGGTCGAGTCCTCCGGGTAGAGGACCTTGGAGATGTTCTCCGCGAAGGTCTGGGCGCGGACCGCCTCGACGTAGTCGCCCGAGTTGAAGATCGTCAGGTCGAAGGCCCGAGTCGCCTCGGCGCTCCACAGCCGCAGCGTGTTGACGACGCCGTTGCGATAGCCAGGGACCATGTAGTTGTAGGGGATTCCCAGGACGTTCCAGGAGGGGACCCAGTGTCGCCGGGTCCGTCCGTCGGCGTCGGTGACATCCTCCACATGGCCGGCGAAGTCGACCTGCACCGCTCGCTCCGGGTTGGGGAACTCCCAGGGCGCGCCGAGCGAGAGCCACGTGTCAGGCAGCTCGACCTGGCGGCCGTCGACGATCGCCTGCCGGAAGATCCCGTATTCGTAGCGGATGCCGTAGCCCACACAACTGACGTCCATCGTCGCCAACGAGTCGATGAAACACGCAGCCAGCCGACCAAGCCCGCCATTGCCCAGACCTGGCTCGACCTCTTGCGCGCGCAGCGCAGCCATGTCCAGCCCGCACGCACGCATCGCCCCTTCGGCGATCTCGGTCAGGCCGGTCGCTTGCAGGGCGTTGCCGAGCTGCCGACCGAGCAGGAACTCGGCGGACAGGTAGCCCACCATCTTCGAGGGCTCGGCGCGACGCCGGGCCGCGGTCTTGAGCCAATCGGCCATGAGGTAGTGCCGGACCGTCCGGGCCAACGCCAAGTATTGGTGGTTGACCGTCGAACGACCCAGGCTTGCTCCGCCACCGAAGTTGAGCTCCCGCAAGAACTCCGCGACGAAGCCATCCACGGTGCGCTCTGGGGCAATCGCCGGTTCCAGGGCACGCGGATTGGTGGGCGTGAACGTCGGCCCAATCTTGCGGTAGTCCAGCGACGGTGCTGGTGGTTCGTCGGTCTCCACGCCAGCTGATGGCAGGGACACGTGGTCGGTTGGCTCGCTCATGGTGGCCTTTAGGTCTCGTGGGTGAGCAATCGATCAGACCTCAACGCTAAACCCCCGCCGTTCGGCGCTCACATGGGCCAGAGGTCACCTCCCGTGCCCCTCGAAAGTGGCAGGCTCCGGCCGCTGGCCACGCGGCATACCGGGCGCGGTCCCAGCCCGCGAACCGCCCGACATTTCCCCGTATGCCGTCCGCCCCCGCGAGCGCCTCGACGGGCAGGATGGGGGCGTGGAGACCGGGGAGCCCGAGGGCGTCGAGCTGGGGACCGGCGCGTCGACCGACGCCCCAGGCCCCCGGGTGGGCCGCGTGCCTCGTGCCGGTGCCACCGATCAGCCGGCCCTCATCGACGTGGCCGCCGAGCGCGCCCGCCGGGCCGCCGCCGCGACCGGGCGGGCCACGGCTCGGGCGGGGCGCGTCGCCGGGCATGCGACCGCGGTGACGAGCAAGGCCACGGCCAAGGGCGTCGTCGCTGGGGCCAAGTTGGTCGGCCGGGGGGCCAAGGTGGGCACTGGGAAGTTCCAGGGCTTCGCGCGATCACAGGGTGCCGACGCGTCCGGGCTGAGCCGGGTCACCGAGATGCAGGTGTTGGCGTCTGCGGGCGATGCGGCGTTCACGGTGTCGCTCGCCAGCACGATTTTGGCGCTGCCGCTCGGGCAGGCACGCGGCCAGGTGGCGTTGTTCCTCATCACGACGATGGCGCCGTTCGTGGTGCTGGCGCCGCTTGTCGGGCCGTTGCTGGACCGGTGGCGGCACGGCCGTCGATGGGCGATCGGGTCGACGTTGGCGCTGCGCGCATTCCTGTCCTGGGTGCTCGCCGGGGTGGTCGCTGACGGCTCGCCCTGGTTGTTGCCGTTGGCGCTGCTGTGTCTCATGGCGACCCGGGCCTATGCGGTGGCCCTCTCGGCCGGCATACCCCTCGTGCGTCCGGACGCGATCACCCTCGTCGTTGCGAACTCGCGTCAGTCGGTGGCGACGTTGATCGGGATGGTGCTGGGGGCTGCGGTTGCTGCGCCGATCGGGCGGCTGGGTGCGCCGTGGTCGTTGCGGGTGGCCTTCGTCATCTATGTCGTGGCGACCGTGTTGGCCATCCGGCTTCCGGCGGCCGTCGACTCTACGCGGGAGACGCCTAGCCCGTATGCCGCCTCCCCGCCCCCCGACTCTTCCGCCGACCCGCCTTCTGCCGACGCAACGCCTGCCGACCCGCCACCAGCCGACCCTTCCGCCGACCCGCTGATCGAGCCGACGCCGAGTCGGCGCGAGCGGGCTCGGGAGCTGCGACGGTCGCTGCCGGCCCCGGTGCGGGCAGCCTTGACGACCGCGTCAGGGGCCAAAGTGCTATCGGGCTTTGTCACGCTGTTCCTGTCGTTCCTCCTGTGGGACCAGCCGCTGCCTGGGGTGTCGAGCGTGCTCGCGCTCGGGCTCGTCGGAGTGGCGGCCGGGGCGGGCAACGGGCTCGGCAGCTTCATCGGCAACCGGATTGGCGACCGCTCACCAACGGTGATCGCCTCGACGGCATTGCTCGTCGCGATCGCTGCCGGGCTGCTGGTGACGCTCGCCTACTCGTTGCCCACCGTGGTGCTGTTGGGGCTGGTGAGCGGGGCGTTCGGCCAGCTGGCCAAGCTGTGCCTTGACGCGTTGATCCAGGATGACACGGCGGACTCGCTTCGGGCCCAGGCGTTTTCCTGGTCCGAGACGCGGCTGCAGGCCGCCTGGGTCGGCGGGGGAGCGTTGGGGATCGCGATGCCCCTGGTGGCAAGGCTCGGTTTCGGCGTGGTCACGGCGGTGCTGGTCGGGGTGCTCGTGGCCGGCGTGGTCATCCGCCGGCGGGCTCGGCCGGTCGGGTGAGAGACCTCGACACCCCGACGTCGTTTCCGCTCCCCTGAGGCGTCGTCAGACCCAGATCGCAGCCGGTATGCCGTCCGAGGACACCTCGGGTGGGTCGGGCAACGAACGTGCGTCACCTGAGACGTATCGGGCGGCCGTCCACGCAGCGGCACAGGCGTCGAGAAGGTCGTCGGCGGCATACCCACTGTCGGCCAGCACGCTGGGTCGGGAAATGCCGTGCCGGGCCAGCTCGGCGAGGTGGGCTGCGATGCCCTCCGGTGTGGTCTTCGCGGCGGCCATCGGGCCGCCGGCCATCTCGGCAAAGGACAGCTCTGGGTGCGCCTCGACGACGGTGCAGCGCGGTCGGGTCTGTCGCCAGGCATCGACCTGCGCCCGCGTTTCGGGGGTGGAGTCGGCAGGAGCGTTGATGGCCACGACCGACACGGACCAGGACTGCAGGGCGGTTTCGACGAGCTCGGCGATCGTCGGGGCGGCATACACCTGTGGCCGGGGCAGGCCGGGGGCGAGGAGGGCGCCGACCCAGCCGCCAGCGCAGCCGTCGACCCCGAGCACCGGGGTGGTGACCGTGACGGGCTCGACAGACTGTGCGGGTTCGGTGGGTTCGGCGGGCTCGACAGACCTGGCGGCGGCCGGCGGAGCCCAGGTGAAGCGGGGAGTCCGGCGCTGGGAGAACGCGGCGATGCCTTCGGCCGCGTCGGGGCTGGTCGCCAGGGCGGCATCCCAGCGGGCCTCGACCTCGTCGGTCACCTGACCGTGCAGCAGGACCGAATCGACCATCTCCTTGCTCGCCATTTGGGTGAGCAGCGAACGCTGCGTCGACATGACCTGGACGAGCTCAGCCAAGCGCGCTTCGGCCACATCGGCCTCGAGTAGCTCGTCGATGAGCCCAACCCGCAGGGCTCGGTCAGCGTCGATGATCTCGGCCGTGAACAGCAAGTGCTTGGTGGCGGATTCGCCGATGAGCTGGACGGCGCGGGCCACCGCGAATCCGGGATAGACGATCCCCAGCCGGGCCGGCGTGATCCCGAACCGGGCACTGGACTCGGCCAGCCGCAGGTCGCAGGCGATGGCGATCTCGGCGCCGCCGCCCACGCACGCGCCTCGGATGAACGCGATGCTCGGCTTGGGGAAGTCGGCCAGCGCCCGATCGGCCAGCTCGTTGGCTCGCCGGTATTCCTCGAACGGCAGATCGCCCAGCCCGCTGATGTCGCCACCGGCGCAGAAGTGGTCGCCAACACCGCGGACGACGAGCAACCTGACGTCGGGGTCTTCGCCCAATTCGGTTGCCAGTCGGGCCAGTTCGAGCCACATCCGGTAGTCCACGGCGTTGCGCTTGTCGGGCCGGTTGAGCCAGAGGGTGGCCACGCCCCCTTCGCGGGTCACGACGAGCGGTTGGTCTCCAAGCGGCATACCCCGAGTATGCCGCCCGCTCGCCGCGAGCCCAGGGGCGCTGAGTCTGCTCTCACCCGATATCGCGGCGCTTGGGGTCGGGGCTACACCTCGCGGAGCTTGGCGAGTCGGGCCCGCAGCCCGTCGACCCGGTGGGCGTTGCCGTGCAGCCCGAGGTAGCCCTCGCCCACCGAGGCCAAGAGATCGTCGTCGAGCCGACGCACCGCCCCCGCCGGATAGCGGTAGCCCATCCGTTCGGTCACCGCGGCCGAGTCGACGTTGCGGACCAGCGCGCTGAGCTCGTCGAGCGACGCGATCCCCAACTCGAGCAGCAGCCCACTCATCCACTCGTAGTGCTCGGTCCGTGACCAGCCCGCGCTCGCATAGCGCCCGGCCAGGAAGGTCGTCAGCTCCTGCGCGCTGATCCGCGGATCGCGCTCGTCGGCCTCCGGTGTTTCGCCGCCGCCGAGCTCGGCCTGGATGGTGTCGCGGATCGTCGAGAACTCGTGGTCGGCGAGCTCCAGCAGCCCGGCCGCCAGCGTGAACCGTCGGTCAAGGTCAGAGGCATGCTCGGTGGGCACCGTTCCCTTGTAACGGATTTCGTGCTCGAACTCGGCCCATGCGTGTTGTAGGACCGTCCGCAGTTGGATCGAGGCACACCTTGTCGGCTCGTATGCCGTGTGCTCACCTTCGTCGAGCGACACCAGCAAGTGCCTGCTCGCGTAGCCGAACCGGCCGGCTCGCGCCGTCTCCCGACCCATGTCCCGGTCATCCAAAACGGTGAGCTGGTCGGCCAGCAACTCGGCGACCGCGTCGACGTCACTGCGGACATAGGTGATGACCCGGACTCCGACTTGGTCGGTGATGTCGCGCAGGGGATCGGTGTGCACCCGCTCGCCATCGCGCTCGCGGGCCGCCTTGGCGGCGAACGACGCGACCGCTTTGGCCCGCCCCGTCACGCTGAGGTAGTTGATCCCGGCCTCGTCGAGGATGGCGGTCACCGTGGCGACGAAAGACTCGGCGACCGGCCCTAGGGAAGGCCAACTCGCGGCATACCGGCGCACTGCCTCGTCGACGTCGACCGGACCCATGACGGAACTCTCCCACGACGGCGGACGGCACGGGACCCGCTGCCCTTGTTGACAACCGTTGACTGACATGGTTCATTAGTGAAGTAATGAACCACTGAAGGAGGCGATCGGTGTCTGACCAGCCTGACCAGTCTGACCAACCCGATCAGCCTGACTGGACCGACGGGCGGCCCATCTTCATGGACCTCGCCGACCGGATCGCGGCCGACATCATCGCCGGGCTCATCCCCGAGGAGACCCAGGTGCCCTCGACCAACGAGCTGGCGGCGCACTACCGGATCAACCCGGCCACCGCGGGCAAGGCGCTCAATCGGCTCGTCGACCAAGGCATCGTCTACAAGCGCCGCGGCCTGGGGATGTTCGTCGCCACCGGCGCGCCCGACGCGCTGCGCGCCGCCCGCCGTGAGGCATTCGCCGACCAGTTCGTCCGACCCTTCGTGCAAGAAGGCCGTCGGATCGGGCTGACGATCGAGGAGATCGTCGCCCTCGTCACCAAGGAGCGAGCATGACCGCCACCACCCCGACGTCCGGCGCCCGGGATCTGGCATCGGGTCACGTCCCCGGGATCACGCTGCGTCACGTCACGAAGAGCTTCGGCGCCACCGAGGTGCTGACCGACGTCTGCGCGACCCTGACCCCAGGCCGCATCTATGGCCTGCTTGGCGCCAACGGCACCGGCAAGACGACGCTGCTTGCGTGCATCGCCGGCCACACCTTCGCCAGTGGTGGTGAGATCCGCATCGACGGGCGCGACCCGCGCGAGCACGCCCCGACCCTCTCCCGGCTGTGCTTCGTCCGCGAGGACCAGGCCTACAACGACGCCTTCACTGTGGCGGACATCCTCGCGGTGATGCCCGCGTTCTATCCGGACTGGGACATCGAGACCGCGACCCGGCTCGTGCGCCGATTCCGGCTCCCGTGGCGGACGCGGTCCAAGAAGCTGTCCCGCGGGCAGCGGTCGGCCCTGGCCATCGTGCTCGCTCTCGCCAGCGGCGCGGCATACACGTTCCTCGACGAGCCCTACCTGGGACTGGACCCGACCGCGCGCGGCATCTTTTATGACGAGTTGCTGGCCGCGTATGCCGCGAGCCACGACCGCGCCGACGATCCCCGCCCGGGTCGGGTGGCTGCGCCGGCCCCGCGCACCTTCGTCATGTCGACCCACCTCATCGACGAGGCCGCCGACCTCATGGAGGAGGTCCTCGTGCTGGACCGCGGCGAGATCGTGCTGCAGGCCGACGTCGACGACGCCAGGCGGACTGCGTTCGTCGCTCGCGGGCTCGACGCCGAGGTGAAGGCGCTCGGTGTGGGTCGGGAGCTGCTGTCCAGCCGACGGCTCGGTGGAATCACCTCGGCGACGATCCGGGGCGAGCTGTCGGCGCAGGATCGGCGGCGCGCCGATGAGGCCCGGGTGTCGATCGAGCCGGCGTCGCTGCAAGAGCTGGTCGCGGCGATCGGTCTGCACGGCGGGACCGACCAACTGGCGCCCCACTCGGTTGGCTCGACCCACGGTGAGCCGCTCGCTCAAACCCATTCTCTCGCTGCGGAATCGGAGTCGGACCAGTGATCGCTTACGCGCGCCGCTCGCTGCGGCTCTATCTCGCCAACCGCAATTATGTGCTGGGCGTTCCGGTCTTGACGCTCGGTCTGATGGTCGTCATCAGCATTCTCAACGCCGTCATTATTGGGATCGGGACCGGGTTCCCACTCTCGGCCCAGGTCCAGGACGGGTTCCGGTCCAATTCCGGTGTGATCTGGGCCATTCCGGGCTTCCTCGTCTCGGTGGGAGTCCTCGCGGCAACCCGCAACTTCGCGATGGCGCTCGCGTTCGGCAGCACCCGCCGCCACTTCTGGTTGGGCACGATGGCGGGCTTTGTCGCGACGGCGACGGTGACCGGCGCGGCCGCGATGCTCCTGCTTGGCATGGAGCGACTCACCAACCACTGGTTCATCGGCGCTCACGCGCTGGACGTCGCGGTCCTCGGCGACGGGAACATCGCAACGACCTTCGCCGTGGTCTTCGTGCTCGTGCTGCTGTCGACGACCGCTGGGGCGATGTTCGGGATGGTCTATCGGGCTTATGGGCCCAAAGCGACGACGTTCCTGGTCATCGGTTGCCTGTTGCTCGTCTTCGTCGCGGTCGCGATCGGGATGTGGCAGCGGGACGCGGTCGGCCCGATGTTGGCCCAATGGGGAGCTTGGGCCGGCGTCATCGTCGGCTCCGGTCTTGTTGTGGTCACCAGCGCCGGGTCGTATGCCGCGTGCCGTCTGGCCACCGTCTGAGCCGTCACACCACCGTCTGAGCCGTCACAACCACAGCGGCTCGACGGCCCGAAGCAGCGCCGAGTGCCGTGGCGCGGCCGGTGCGGATGGCGCGGCTGGCGCAGTTGGCGCAGCTGGCGCCTCCGGTGCGACCGGTGCGGCCGGTGCGGACAGTGCGGCCGGTGCCAAGGATGTTGTCGAAACGGACTGGGCCGACGCCGACTCGGCACTGGACACGGGCGGTGCCACCGTCGCGGCCTTGACAGCGATGGGGCTGCGGACCTCGAACCCGCCGCCTCCCTTCCACGTGAGTGAACCAAACCGCCACTCGCCGACCGGGGCAGCACCGACGTTGCTGATGCTCACCGTGAAGGCTGCCGTTGCGCCGGGGTTGAGCGTGAGGCGGGAAGGCGATACCGACACGGCATACCCCGGCGGAGCCTGGATCCGCGCGACGAACCGCGCCGGGACTCCGGTCACGTTCGTGACCCGCCGGGTGATGAACGTCGACCCGACAACGTTTTCGACTCCGATCGAGGGCACGTTGAGGTCGGCTGCGCGGGTGGGTATGCCGCTCGCGGTCAGGGCGGCACACGTCGCGATCGGATTGACCAACGCCGCCCGACCCTCCGCGCAGAGAAAGCCCACGTAGTCGTCGAACGTCGCGTCGTAGACCAAGCCCGGACGGTATGCCGATCCGCGCGCCTGGGGCTCGCCAAGGTCGAGCATTCCTGCGCCCATGGCGAATGGAGTGGCTGCGGTGACGCGGTCGTTGTCCCGGACGCGAGTGTCGGCGGTCGTCATGAGTGCCGACTTGGCCATCGCCGGAGTCCAATCGGGATGGGCCTGTTTGAGCAGGGCAAAACCGCCCGCGACGACCGGGGCGGACATGGACGTCCCCGCGATGGCCTGGAAGAGCTCGCCGGTCGGCTGACCGCTGGCCGGCATCGGGGTGTTCCCCGCCATGATCTGGACGCCGGGGGCGGTGAGGTCCGGTTTGATGAGGTCCCCAGCGGTGGGGTTCTCGCCCCGGGAGGAGAAGGCGGCCATCGTCGGTGACACGAACGGGGACACCCCGATTGAGCCAGGGACCAACCGTCCAGTGCCGCCCGGGGTGGCGGCGATCCACGCTCGGAGTTGGGCCCCCGGGGTGGCGTCGATCATCACCGTGGGGACGAAGAAGGTGTCGGAGAAAAGCGTGTCGGTGTCGGTGGCATTGGCCAGGACCATGCCGACACCGCCCGCCCGGAGCACCTCGGCGCTCTTGGCGACGCGACCATTGCCTCCCCTGGTGCACACAACAATCGCGCCGGTCACAACGGCCGGGTTGAGGGTGCCGTCGAGACACAGCGCGCCTCCCGCGGTCGCTGCATCGACGAATGGGGCGGCGGAGGTTCCGCCGGTGACCGAAGCCCCCCGATACCGTTTGCCGCCAGCCTCGATGAAGCCCTCGTAGAACGTGGGTTGGGTGTTGGCCCCCACCGTCGTCACCCAAGGGACGTCAGCGGGTCCACCGATGGTCTTCGGGCCGGGGCCGCTGTTCCCCGCAGACACCGAGGTGAACACTCCCGCGTCCGCCGCGTAGAGCAGGGCGTGCCGCCGCGAGGGAGAGGGCAGCCCACATCGCGATCCGTCGTCTCATTCCATCCTCCGAGTGCTGGACGAGTACGCGCCAGGTCATCGGATGACCCCGATGACCCGTTTGGGTGGCCCGACCCTACGCCCTCTGGAGCCGTTTCGGGCCCCCGAACCTGTGAAAAGAAGCGCGGATGAAGTCAGTGCCTTCTCGTCCTGCTCGTCCTCCTGGTCCGGTTCGCGCCCGCCGACCTGCCCGTCGGCCGGGTCGCAATCAGTCCTGACACAAGAAGGGGTTGGTCCTTCCGCCGGCGTGATAGCGATAGTCACGGTCTCCGGATCGCAGAACGACGAGCGAGCCGTCGACGACCTGATCGGCATACGCCATCCCGGGCCTGGGGCAACCCAAGGCGGCGTTGGGCCAGGTGACCACCCCGGCGGCGACGACCTCGATGGCGGCCGGCGACACCCCGAGCCGACTGGCGAGGTCGGCGGTTGCTACTGCGATGTGTGGCGCCAGAGCGGGGTCGATGCCGGTGACGCTCGGTGTCGGCACGACACCCCTGGTGGGTGTGAGCGATGCCGCGGCGGAGCGAAGTTGCTCGCGCAATGCCGACGGATCGAGCGGCCCCGCCGAGGTCGGTCCCGATCCGCGTGGTGTGGCTCCCGGCGTGTCCCCCGGCGCGCTGGGCCGGACAGTGCAGGCGCTCAGAGCGAGCACCCAGACGCCGAGCACCCAGACGCCGACCACGCCGACCACGCCGACCTTCGCCGTCCGCTTCATGCCTCAGGGTAACCCGGGACCCTCGGCTCGTCGGCGCTTGTTTGACGTCCTGCGCGTGCTGCGGGCGGAAGGTCGCCCGATGAGGCCTCCGGCCAGTCGGCGGGGTCCGGGCCGATGGCCCTGAGCTGGCGCACCTGCTCGGTCGACCACGAGGACACCCGAAGACTCCCGTCGAGCACCCGGTCGCGGTAGTCCGCCCAGGGCATCCATGCGACGCTCGCCACTTCGTCGGGATCGGGAGCCAGGGGTATGCCGTCCGCGACCGTCGCGACGAACACCGGGCACAGCTCGTTCTCGACGACGCCGTCCTGCTCGGCCCGATAGGCGAACCGGGGGAGCACGAGCCGGACCGAGCCACGCGACAACGCGAGCCCGAGCTCGGACCGGGCGCGGCGGCATACGGCATCGGGGAGCGACTCACCCGGGGAGGGGTGGCCGCACAGGGAGTTGGTGAGCACCCCCGGGAAGGTGCGCTTGGACCAGGCCCGCCGCGAGACGAGCAGCCGCCCACTCGCGTCGATGACGTAACAGGAGAACGCCAGATGCAGGGGCGTGTCGGCGGTGTGAACCGTCGCCTTCAGCGCGGTGCCGATCGCGGCCCCCGCGTCGTCGAGGAGCACGACGACCTCGGCCACTTGGTGGGTGCTCGGGTCGGTGCGGGGCGACATCTGGTCAGGGTAATCGCGACCGCCGCTACCCTTGACCCGACATCGTCGATCCTGCCGCGGGCCCGACCGGTCGGGGCGATGACCCGCCCCCCCCCCCCCCCCCCCCCCCCCCCCCCCCCCCCCCCCCCCCCCCCCCCCCCCCCCCCCCCCCCCCCCCCCCCCCCCCCCCCCCCCCCCCCCCCCCCCCCCCCCCCCCCCCCCCCCCCCCCCCCCCCCCCCCCCCCCCCCCCCCCCCCCCCCCCCCCCCCCCCCCCCCCCCCCCCCCCCCCCCCCCCCCCCCCCCCCCCCCCCCCCCCCCCCCCCCCCCCCCCCCCCCCCCCCCCCCCCCCCCCCCCCCCCCCCCCCCCCCCCCCCCCCCCCCCCCCCCCCCCCCCCCCCCCCCCCGCCCCCCCCCCCCCCCCCCCCGCCCCCCCCCCCCCCCCCCCCCCCCCCCCCCCCCCCCCCCCCCCCCCCCCCCCCCCCCCCGGCCGCCCCCCCCCCCGCGGCCCCCCCCCCCCGGGGCCCCGCCCCCCCCCCCCCGGCGGCCTATGGTCGCAAAAGGCTCGTTGGGCGGTCGGCACCCCGCGGGCCCCCATTAGCCTGCCGCTGTGCAGATTCGGGAGATCGACAAGTCCGACGACGACCTCATGGCCCGCATGTATGCCGTCGTCACGGCCAGCCAGTCCGTCGAGCGCCCGTTCTTCACGCCGCAACCGCAAGATGCCGCGATCTCCGATCTGCGGCATGTCGATCCCGGGGAGCGCTGCGATCTGCTGGGCGTCTTCGACGCTGACGAGCTCGTCGGCGTCGTGACCCTGTGGATGGGCCTGACCGACAACGTCGACACCGCGTGGATGCAGCTGGACGTCCACCCCGACCATCGCCGGCGGGGCGCCGGTGCGGCGGCCATCTCGGTGGCCTTGGCCCATTGCGCCAGCCTGGGGCGCACCCGCGTCGTGGGCTCGGCGCGGTATCCCGAGAGCCGGGCCGAAGACCACCCGAACCGGCGGTTTGCCGAACGTCACGGGTTCCGGTTGGGCAGCGTCGATATCAACCGCCGGTTGGCGTTGCCAGTGCCACCCGCTCGGGCGACGGCCCTGCTGGAACAGGCGCGGGCGGCATACGAGGGCGACTATCGGATCGACACGTTCACCGAGATCCCCGAAGAGTTGCTTGCCCCGCTGTGCGCGTGCATCAACCGGGTCGAGGTTGAGGCGCCGACCGGCGAGATCGAGTGGGAGGAGGAGTCGCTGACTCCCGAGCGGCTTCGGGGGTATGCCGCGTTGGACCGCCAGTCTGGCCGGTTGCGCTTCACGTCGATCGCGCGCCAGGTGGCGACTGGCTCAGTGGCGGGGTATACCGACCTCTTCGTGACGGGGGCGATGACCAGGGCGATGCAGTCGGGGACCTTCGTCGTCGGTGAGCATCGGGGACGACGTTTGGGACTGGGTCTCAAGCTGGCCAATCTTGCCGCGCTGCAGGAGGCTCGGCCGCAGGTGCGGGAGATCTTCACCGGCAACAACAGCGCGAACCTGCCGATGGTCGCGGTCAACGAGGCGCTGGGCTTCCAGCCGGTGGAGATCATCGGAGAGTTCTACCGCTCGGTGCCCTGACCGCCTGAGCCGAGGCCCCGGGGTTGGATCCCGATCCCCCTGATGCCCGAATTCCTCACACACGCCGATGTTTTCGGGCTGGGACGGGCAGATCGGGCCTGAATTCCTCACACACGCCGATGTTTTCGGTGGGTGAGGGTCGGATCGAGCCTGAATTCCTCACGCACGCCAATGTTTTCGGACGGGGAGGGGCGGATCGAGCCCGAATTCATCACACCGGCAAACGTTTTCGGGCGGCCCGCCAGCAGGCCTTCGAGCGGGGGGCCGAGGGTGAGCGACGTCGACAGTCCAGGACGCGGCGCGGGCGCGCCCTGTTGAGACGGGGGTGGAGAGACGACGGGTCGCGGTTACAGCAGGCCGCGGATGTCGTCAGCGGACAGCACGCCGCCAGACAGGGCCCCCTCGTCCACGACCCGGGCGAACAGCTCGCGCTTGCGGGCCTGCAACGCGAGCACCTTGTCCTCGATGGTGTCGGCGGCGACGAGCCGATAGACGAAGACGTGCTTGTCCTGGCCGATCCGGTGGGTGCGGTCGATGGCCTGGGCCTCGGTGGCCGGGTTCCACCACGGGTCGAGCAGGAAGACGTAGTCCGCCTCGGTGAGAGTCAGCCCGAACCCGCCGGCCTTGAGCGACACAAGGAACAGCGACCTCTCGCCCGACCGGAACGACTCGATGGCCTCCTCGCGTTTGCGGGTGCGCCCGTCGAGGTAGGCGTAGGAGATGCCCTCAGCGTCCAGCCGCGAGCGGACGGTCGCGAGATAGCCGGTGAACTGGCTGAAGACCAGCGCTTGATGTCCCTCGGAGAGCACGGGCCCGAGCAGCTCCAACAGCGCGTCGACCTTGGCCGACCCGATCCCCGCGTGAGCCGGGTCGTCGAGCACCGGGTCGAGGCACAGCCGACGCATCCGGGTGAGCGAGCGCAGGATGGCGATCCGGTTGCGTTGGGCGTCGTCGAGCAGCCCGAGGATCCGCTGCCGTTCATGAGCCAACACCCGGTCATAGATCCGCCGGTGCTTGGGCGAGAGGGCCACCTCAATGACCTGCTCCTGCTTGGGCGGCAGCTCGCTGGCCACCGCCTCCTTCGTCCGGCGCAGCATGACCGGCCGGATCCGGCGTCGCAGCGTGTCGAGCCGCTCGGGCGCCGCGCCACTCTCGATGGGCCGTCGGAAGTGCTCCTGGAACGCACTCGGCCGCGGGAAGAGACCCGGCGCGACGATCGACAGCAGCGACCACAGCTCCATGAGGTTGTTCTCCATGGGGGTGCCGGTGATCGCGATCTTGGTGGGCGCGGGCAGCAGCCGGGCGCACTGGTAGACCTGCGACTGGTGGTTCTTGACGAACTGCGCCTCGTCGAGGATGAGCCCGGACCACGTGCACTCCCGGAACGCGTCGGCGTCGATGCGGAACACGGCATACGTCGTCACGACCAGGTCGGCCCCCGCGACCGCCTCGGCCACCGAGCCGCCGCGCCGCCGGGTCGTCTCGCCGAGCGCGACCACCCGCAGCGAGGGGGCGAAGCGCGCCGCCTCCGCGAGCCACACCGGCAGCACCGACGTGGGGGCGACCACAAGGAACGGGGGGTATGCCGTCCGCTCACCTTCCGCACCCGCCGCACCGGCCTCGGTGGCTCGGCTCGCAGACTCGCCAGGGGTCGACTCAGCCCGGTCCGCCACTGCTCGCAGGACCATGGCGAGGGTCTGCATCGTCTTGCCCAGGCCCATGTCGTCGGCGAGGATCCCGCCGAGCCCGGCCCGGCGCAGGAAGGTCAGCCACTCGTAGCCGGTGTGCTGGTAGTGGCGCAGCTCGGCAGCCAATCCGGCCGGTGCCTCGACCGGCTCCAGCGGCGCTCCTTCGGCGGCGCTGGCGAGCCCCGCGACGAGGGACCGCCACCGCTCACTTTGCTCTTGGACGACGCCGAGCTCCTCGAGCTCGGCCCAAAGATCGGCGTGATAGGCCGACAGCCGCAGCGGCCCCTTGGGGTCGTCGGACATCGCGCGGGCCTCGTCGATGAGCCGGCGCAGCTCCTGCAGCTCGGGCCGGTCGACCCGAAACCATGTGCCGGTGGGCAGGATGACGTGTTCCTCGCCGAGCGTCAGCGCCGTGACCAGGGTGCGGATCGGCACGTCCTGCTCGCCGACTCGGACCTGCACATCGAGGTCGAACCAGTCGGTGGACTCGCTCGATTCGGTGATCGCGAGGCGGACCGTCGGTGCCTCGTCGGCCTCGGCATAAGGCACTGGCTCGCCGAGGATCTCGATGTCGACGTCAGGGTGTTCCTCGAGCCGGGGCAGCACGAGGTTGAGGAAGCGCAGCATGGCCGACCCGTCCAGCCCTGACACCGGCTGCAACTGCCAGTCGCCGGTCGGCCGGACAGTCCGCAAGCCGGGCGCCTTGTCGAGAGCGTCGAGCCCGTCGATGAGCGCCGCCTCGGCGGCCTGGTCGCGCACGGCTGCATCGGCCGCGGACCCCACGGGGACAACGACGCGATCGGAGCCCACGGCATACGTGAAGGACCAGGCGAGCGAGATGCGCAGGCCAGGTTCGTGGGTGACCCGCAGCAGCAGGCGCGGCGCCCCCACGGACGGCACATCGATGCTCTCGTCGGGCGAGAGGACCTCGAACCGCTTGGCCAGCGCGGGCAGGTGCCCGGCGAAAAACCTGGGAACGTCCGCCGGTGGCACCCGCAACGCGCCTTGGGTGAGCCACCGATGGGTCCCCGAGTCGACGGGCGAGTCGAATGCGGCGATGACGAGATCGTCGCTCGAGGCCACCCACAGCCCGGCGGGCGGAGTGCCGATCTCCTGGGCCGGGGTCTCGGCGGCCAGGATCTCGGCGGGAGCGACCACGACCGGCTCGATGAACAGCGCGCCGTCGCCACCGCTGGTGAGGTGCAGGACGACCCGGGCTGGCTCGGCCGCTAAGGTCACCTCGCCGCTGTGCTTGGCGTCCGTGAGCAGCCGTATGCCGGCCCGTCGGCACTCCTGCAATGCCGCGAACCAGCCCCGCCCCAGCGCGGCGAGATCGACCCGATCGGCGATGGGGCGATAGCCGTAGGGCTGCCGGGCCGCGGCGACGAGCGTCTGCAGGGCACTCTGATGGGCCGGGTTGATGCGCAGGTGCCCATAGGGACTGACGAAGTCGAGGTTGCCCCAGGTCAGCCCGGTGCGGACCCATCCGGACTTGCCGGGGACCACTGGCCGCACGGTGATCCGGCTGTCGGCCACCCCTGGCGGGGCGTAGCGATACGTGGAAGCACGCTGCACCTCAAACAGCAGCCCGACCGGGGTGAACTGGGTGGCGGTGGCGGCATCACCGACGACCTCGCGCAGCGCCCGCTCCCAGGCCGGGACCGATGGCACGACCGGGACGTCAGGGCGCGCCAACGCCCGGGCGCCTGGGACGTCGGGACGCCCCAACTCGGGCCTGGTTGCGACAAT
Organism: Candidatus Phosphoribacter baldrii; assembly: GCA_016704565.1. Taxonomy (GTDB): domain Bacteria; phylum Actinomycetota; class Actinomycetes; order Actinomycetales; family Dermatophilaceae; genus Phosphoribacter; species Phosphoribacter baldrii. Next base: position 663,548 of record JADIZV010000001.1, on the reverse strand, counting down.
CCGGGTCAGGCCGGCTCGGTCAGCCCAGTCCGCGATCAGCTGCGCGGGCGGGGTGCTTTCGCCTGGGCGGGCCTCCTCGACTGCCCCTCCGACGACCCGGCCGGCAGCCCCGCCCGTTGCCCCGCCGGCCAATCCGAAGGTCTGTCGCGCGACGATCGCGAGCGCCACCGCGTGCTTGCACTCGACCTCCATCGGGCAGGTGCACTCGCCGGTCCACAGGAGCTCGCCGCGGTTGAGGTAGAGCTCCAGCCGAGTGTGATAACTCCGACCCGAACCGCGCACCTGTGCGCTGACCTCCCACGTCCCGGTGATGGTGAGTCCGGTGACCCGGCCTTGGGCGGCATACGCCTGGCCGCGGCTGAACGTCGTGGGACCGGCGCCCGCGCGCAGCTTGGCGTCGGTGAGCAGGCGAAAGCGCGCGCCGAGGGCGGCCAGGTCGGCGGTCATCGCTGCTCCCGGAGTGATAGGGACCCAGGCACTGTATGCCGTCCCACCGACACCCGCTCCCCGCTATCCACAAGCGGGACGTCGAGGGTCGCCCGCCCCGTCAGCGGGGTGCGGCTAAGCCCTCGTCCGGCGGCAGGGTGTCGATCGCTCCGGCCCCCCTCATCCGCAGAGCGTCACCCGGGGCCTGACGTTCTCTCGGGCTGCGCAGCGGCACCACGGGCGGACCGTCGACGACCCGACCGCTCAGGGTGCCGAGTGCGTCGACGTCCACCTCGACGAGGTCGCCCGGCACCAGCCACGGGTAGGCCGCGCTCCCGTGCACCCGGGACAGTTCGAGGATGCAGCCGGTCCCCACCGTGCCGCTGCCGACGACATCGCCCGGCGCCAGTCGGGTCCCCCGCGACGCGTAGGCGAGCATCTCCCCGAACGTCCAGTGCAGATCGGCCCACGTCCCAGTGCTGTATGCCGTCCCGTTGACCCGCGCGCGCATCCCGAGGTCGTAACCGTTCCCGGCCCGACGCTCCGCGAGTTCGTCCGGCGTCACCAGCACCGGCCCGATCGACGTCGCCGTGTCTTTGCCCTTGGCCGGCCCGAGCCCGACGCGCATCTCGACCCCCTGCAGGTCACGAGCACTCCAGTCGCACAGGATGGTGTAGCCGGCGAGGTGCTCCTCGGCACTGCGCGGATCCAGGTCGCTGCCGGCCCGACCGATCACCGCAGCGACCTCCACCTCGTAGTCCCACATCGTGCTGCCCGGCGCTCGCGGCACGTCGGCACCCGTCGGATACACCGCCGCGGGGTTGGTGAAGTAGAACGCCGGCTGTTCATACCAGACCGGGTCGACGGTCTGACCGATCGCCGCCATCGACGTGACGACGTGCGCCTCGAACGACATGAAGTCCCGGATCGACGGCGGCTGCGGGATCGGCGCCAGGAGTGTGACGTCAGCGAGGCGGCATACCTCCGCGGGGGTGGCCAGCGCCGACCGCCCGGCCTCCGCGAGCCCGTCCGCCCGGATCACGTCGAGCAGGGTGGCGCCTTCCCGTATGCCGTGCACAGCCACCTCTTCGCCGTCCCCGACGAGCAGGCCAGCGCGCTCGATGCCGGCAGCGGATCGATAACTGGCCCAACGCATCTGTGCTCCTCGGGGGTCCGTCTGGTTGGTGGTCAGGCGTGACAGGTCAGCGGTCTGCCGCCGTTGAAGGCCAGCATGTCCGCGATGGCTGCCTGCAGGTCAATGAGCCCTCCCCGAGCGCCGCCGTCGAGCTCGAAGTAGGCACGGTGCAGGTTGCCGACGATGCGCTCGGAGTCCAGGAGGGCGGCATACTCGCCGAGGTCGAGGTCGCGCGCGAGCTGCAGCGGCGTCAGCCCGGCCTCGTGACCGCGGTGGGCGGCGTCGGTGACGAAGCGCAGATAGCCGCGGACCGTGTCGATGACCTCGGGGCCACAGACCGGTCCGTGGCCGGGGACGATCGTCTCGGCGCCGAGGGCGGCCAGTCGGTCCATCGTCTCCAGTGCTCCGGCGATCGAGCCCTGCAAGAGGAACGGCGTGCCGCCGTTGAAGAGCACGTCGCCGCTGAAAAGCACTCTGCGCTCGGGCACCCACAGCCACGAGTCGTTCGTCGTGTGGGCCGGGGTCCCGACGTGGGAGAGCTCGCAGCGCAGGTCGTCGACCCACACGGTCACCGAGTCGGCGAAGGTGAGGAACGGCGGGTCCAGCTCGACGTGGCCCCAGTCGACCGGCGTCCAGATCGGGGCGTCACGCGGCATACCCCAGGCGCGCAGCGGACCACGGATGTTGTCGTGTCCGACGATCGTCGCCCCGGGGAAGAGGTAGTTCCCGAACGTGTGGTCCCCGTGGTGGTGGGTGTTGACGAGGGTGCGCACCGGCTGGTCGGTGACCGCCGCGATGGCATCGCGATAGGCGCGGGTCCGGCGCTCGGTCGCGCAGGCATCGACCGACACGACCCCGCGTGAGCCGACGAGGAACCCGGTGTTGTTGATCCACCACGACCCGTCGGGCTGGACGTAGGCGAAGATCCCATCGCTCACCTCCCGAGCGACCCGGGGCGGCTCGAAGGCGTCGGTGTGGGAGTGGCTCGACATGGCAGGGCCTCCTCGGCGGGGGCGGCGGCATCGGCACAGGCAGCCGCGTCGGCTCAAGCCTTAGCAGCGGGTCGAGCCTACTGAGCACAGCGATAGGTTGCGGGGGTGAGCGCTTCATCACCTGCGGGGCCCGCCCGGACCGCCGACCTGCCAGCCCGGGCCCGCGTCGTCGTCATCGGCGGGGGAGTCATCGGCACGTCGATCGCCTACCACCTGGCCCACCTGGGCTGGACCGACGTCGTCGTCCTGGAGCGCGACCGGCTCACCTCCGGCACGACCTGGCACGCGGCCGGGCTGATGACCTGTTTCGGCTCGACGTCGCACACCTCGACGGCGATCCGGCTCTACGGCCGCGACCTCTACGCCCGGCTGGAAGCCGAGACCGGCCTGGCCACCGGGTTCAAGCCGGTCGGGCTCATCGAGGCCGCCGCCGACCCGGGCCGGCTGCACGAATACCGCCGGATCGCCGCGTTCCAACGCACTCAGGGCCTGGAGATCCACGAGATCACTCCCCGCGAGATCGCCGAGAAGTTCCCGCTGGCCAAGACCGACGACCTCCTCGCTGGCTTCTATGTGCCCGGCGATGGGCGGGTCAATCCGGTCGACCTCACCATGTCCCTGGCCCGCGGCGCGAAGCAGCTCGGCGTCCGCATCATCGAGGGTGTCTCCGCGGAATCCGTGGTCACCCAAGGCAATCGGGTCACCGCCGTCCGCGTCGCCCAAGCCGACGGCGGCGGGACGGTCGACATCGAGTGCGAGTATGCCGTCAACGCCGCAGGGATGTGGGCCCGCGAGCTCGGTCAGCGCAACGGGGTTGTCATCCCCAACCAGGCCGCCGAGCACTACTACCTCATCACCGAACCCATCGACGGCGTCAGTCCCGACGCCCCTGTCTTCGAAGACCCCGCGGCCTACGGCTACTACCGCGAAGAGGGCGGCGGCCTCATGGTCGGCCTGTTCGAGCCGCGCGCCGCGGCCTGGCGGGTGGACGGCATACCGCGCGACTTCTCGTTCGGCACCCTGGAGCCGGACTGGGAGCGGATGGAGCCGTTCCTGCGCACCGCGATGGAGCGGGTCCCGGCCACCCTCGATGCGGGCATCCGGACGTTCTTCTGCGGGCCCGAGTCGTTCACCCCTGACCTGCTGCCGGCGGTGGGCGAGGCGCCGGGCATCCGCGGCTACTTCGTCTGCGCTGGCCTCAACTCGATCGGCATCCTCTCCAGCGGCGGCATGGGTCGCCTTGTCGCGCAATGGATCACGTCGGGTCACCCGGACGCCGATGTCACCGCGTTCAACGTCGACCGGTTCCAGTCGTGGCAGCTCGCCCCCCGCCTGCGCGCCGCCCGGACGAGCGAGATCCTCGGCACGGTGTATGCCGCCCACGCCCCCGGCACCCAGCTGCACACCGGTCGCGGCGTCAAGCGAAGCCCGTTGCACGACAAGCTCATTGCCCACGGCGCCTCTATGAAGGACGTCTCGGGCTGGGAGTCACCCGACTGGTATGCCGCCCCCGGCACCTCCCCGACGGCGGTCCCATCCTGGGAGCGGCAGGACTGGTTCGAGCAGTGGCGAGCAGAGCACGAGGCCGTCCGCACCGGCGTCGGGCTCATCGACATGTCCTTCATGGCCAAGTTCCTCGTCGAAGGCGCCGACGCCGCAACGGTTCTCGACCGGATCAGCGCGGGCCCCGTTGCGGGAGAGCCGGGTCGGATCGTCTACACGCAATGGGTCAACCACGTCGGCGGGATCGAGGCCGACCTCACCGTCACCCGCCTGGCCGACGAGCGGTTCCTCGTTGTCGCCTCTGACACGGCGCACGGGCACGTCGCGAACTGGCTCGGACGGCATACGGAGGGAGCGGACGTCCGCGTCAGCGACGTGACGGCGAGCTACGCGCAGGTCAACATCCAGGGTCCGCGATCCCGCGAGGTGATGGCGGCGGCGAGCGACGACGACTTCGCGCCCGAGGCGTTCGCGTTCCGCGACGCGCGCTGGGTGCACGTGGGAAACGCGCCCGTCCTCGCGATCCGGATCACTTACGTCGGCGAGCTGGGGTGGGAGCTCTACATCCCCGTCGAGCACGCCGGGCACGTCTACGAGACGCTCGTCTCGGCTGGTGAGCCGATCGGCATGCGCCACGTCGGACTCAAGGCGCTGGGCAGCCTGCGGATGGAGAAGGCCTACCGCGACTACGGGCACGACATCGACAACACCGACACCCTCGCCATGGTCGGGCTTGGGTTCGCGGTGGCCAAGGACAGGCCGGTCGAGTGGATCGGGCGTGGACCGACCCTTGCGGCGCTGGCCGCCGGGCCGCCGTCGAGTCGGCTTGTCCAGGTGCTCCTGCGCGATGCGCAGCCGCTGCTCTTCCACGCCGAGGTGATGCTCCGCGACGGGGTGCCGGTCGGCGATGTGCGTTCCGGTTCCTACGGCTGGACGCTCGGCGGCGCGGTCGGCCTCGCCATGGTCACCAACCCGGACGGCCCCGTGACCGCGGACTGGCTCGCGACCGGCACCTGGGAGGTCGACATCGCCGGCGTCCGGTATGCCGCCCACGTCTCCCTCCGCCCGCTCTACGACCCCACCAGTTCCCGCGTCACCAGTTGACTGTCTGTCGATCGATCATCGGGTGGAACACCGCAGCACCCTTTCCTGATGGGTGAGAACGGTCGAAGCGCGTCCAAGAACGGCGGCGGCCGGACCGACTATCATTCGTGCTGCATGAGTTAACACTGAATGCACAATGTCGACGGGGAACCTCTGAGAAGGAGATGCGATGGGCCTGTTTGATTTCCTCAAGGGTTCATCAGGGCAAGGGAACTCCGGTGCGGGTCCGGACGCGGCCCTTGCCTCGGATCTGTGGGCTTTCGGCCGCTTCGAGATCCTCACCCCCAGGGCGCCTCAGGCGCTGGCCGAGCGTGCGTCGGTGATCGAACCCCGCTACTACGGCGAAGCCACCGCCAACCCGGAGGCATTCTCCCGTCGCGTGCTCGCGATCGCCCAACGCCACGGCGGGTGGCACGCGTACGGAGGCGCAAGGCTCCTTCGATCGCTGCTGACAAGTCCAGCGGGACCCACTTTCGACGCTGTCGTCGAGGAGTCCTTCCGGTTCTTGCGCTCTCGCAATATCAACTTCATGTACCTCAGTCCGGTCGAGATCGACTGGTGGGTTCGTCACCACCCCGACGAGAACTACCTGCAGCCCATCAAGCCCTTGCCCCCCACCGACGCGGTCACTCCCTTCGCGCTTGGCGAATTCCGCAAAGTCGCCGAGATGGGGCCGCAAGGCAATAACAACGTCGTCTTCGTGCATCGGACCGCCGACAAGTACCTCGCCCTGATCCAGTCTCCCGGCGAGAACCTGGCGGACACGACCCGGATGCCCTGGGACTCGAACGTGGATCTCTACAACCTGTATGAGGAGCTGGGTTCTAGGCTGCGCTTTGAGCCGCCGTGGTGCGACGCAGAGCTAGCGCGCTTCTGCCGCCTCGCGGCTCCGGACCTCAGCGAGTAGTAGCTCGGGTTCGCCAGGTCGCCCGGCCGAGGTGCGCCTACCCTTGCGTGCAAATCTTTCAGCTGGTGTTAGATCTGCACGCGCTGTGCAGCTTTGGACCGGTTTCACAGCCCTGCGGACGATGCCAGGGGAGGGTCAGGGGGATCCCTCACCCCGAAAGGGGAACAGGGGCCATCGCAGGCCCGTTGACCTGGGCGGCTTCGGAACTGTCCGGCGCCGCACACCCACGCACCGCAAGGGGAGACCCCCACCATGCCCACGATCACCGAGACCCTTAAGACCAAGCTCGACGAGCTCAAGCTCGAGCGCCGCATCGACGAGCTGACCGTCGCCACCGAGAAGGTCGTCAAGCGGGCCATCGAGCACGCCGGCGAGCTGGCCCACGACAACCGCGACAAGGTCGCCACGCTCCTGGACAAGGCCGGCACGGCCATCGACCAGCGCACCGAGGGCAAGTACCACGACACCGTCGGCAAGGTCCGCGCCCAGGTCGTCACCGGCGTGGACAAGCTCGCCACCAAGCGTCCGGCCAAGCACCACACGCCGTTCGACACGGCTGAGTCTGAGTCGCCTGCCGCTCCCGGGGCCGCCGAGCCGTCCACGACCCCGCAGGACGCCCCCACCTCATGGGCGTCGCACACCGACCAGGCCTGACCCGCTCGTTGCCCTTCGCGGGTCCAGTGAGTGTGGTCGACCGCGGGCCGTGACCCGCGTTCGACCACACGCCCGCCCGCCCGGAGCGGCTTCCACCGCAGCCGGTATGCCGGGTGCCTGCCGTCCGCTCCCTCCGCGCGGACGGTGAGCCACCCGGCATACCGGCTGTTAGCGTCTGGCCATGACCGACGCCCGCAACCTCGTCACCGTCCAGCGCCTCATCCCGGCCCCGGCGGCGGCCATCTTCGACCTGCTTGCCGACCCGTCCCGCCACGCGCAGATCGACGGATCCGGCACGGTCATCGCGCCGACCAGCGCCGGCTCGCGCCGTCTGGCGCTGGGCGACACCTTCGGGATGTCGATGAAGATGGGCGTCGGCTACTCCACCCGCAACGTCGTCATCGAGTTCGAACCCGATCGGCTGATCGCCTGGCAGACCCTGGCGGCTGCACCCCTGGACAAGGTCGTCACCGGACGGGTCTGGCGCTACGAGCTTGAGCCCGTCGAGGGCGGCACCATTGTCCGCGAGACGTGGGACATCTCCCGCGAAGCCCCGCTCTCCCGCCCGGTGGTCCGGCGGATGATGGCCGCCAGCACCCGGGAGAACATGGCCCGCACCTTGGAGCGGATCGCATCCGTCGTCGCCGAGGCTGGCTTAGGCTCGGTCTGACCAGCGTCTCCGGTGACGCTGTGCGCCGCCTGGGGAGGAGGCCGCCGTGCACGACCAACGCTCGATCATCCTCGCTCGCGTGCGCCGGGTCCTTGCCGAGCGGATCCGCCCGGCCGAGTCGACCCTCGTCTGCCCCCTTGAGGTCGCGGCCTGGCAGGTGACTGGACCGGACGGCATACCGGGGCGCGGTGAGCCGGTGCCCGCGCAGGTGGCCCTCGCCGCGGACTATGCACCGTTCGCCGTCGGTATGCCGTGGGGTCCCCCCTGGGGGACGACGTGGTTCCGGTTCCGGGCCACCGTGCCGTCCGACCGGCGCGAGTCGCCCCTGGAGGCCGTCGTCGACCTCGGCTGGACGAGCGACTCGGTGGGCGGTCAGGCCGAAGGACTGGTCGTCGACAAGGCCGGCCGGATCATCAAGGGGCTGCACCCGCGCAACGCCTGGGTGCCGGTCACGCTGACCGACAAGGGCAAGGTCCGCTTCTTTGTCGAGGCCGCCGCCAACCCGGAGATCCTGCGGGCCCGCTCCTTCGCCCCGACCAGCCTGGGGCGCAAGGACACCGCCGACCCTGCCCCCCTCTATCGGCTCGCCCGCGCCGAGATCGTCGAGGTCCACCCGCAGGTCCGCGAGCTCATCGCTGACCTGGTCGCGCTCCTTGGGCTGGCCGAGGTGCTCGCGGAGGACTCCACCCGGGGGTGGACCATCCTGCGAAGCATTGACGACGCGATGGACGCCCTCGACCTGACCGACATCCCCGGGACCGCCACGGCCGCCCGCGAAGTGCTCGCTCCCGCCCTCGCCGTCCGCGCCGCCGACGGTGTCCACACGATCTCCGCGGTGGGCCACGCCCACATCGACTCGGCCTGGCTGTGGCCGATCCGGGAGACCCGTCGCAAGGTCGCGCGGACCGTCGCCGACGTCTTGGCGCTCGCGGCATACCGGCCGGGGCTGGTGTTCGCGCTCCCCGCCGCGCAGCACGGGGCCTGGCTCGAGGAGGACCATCCGGCGCTGTTCGCCCGCCTGCAGGAGGCGGTCGCGTCGGGCGCGGTGGTGCCGGTGGGCGGGATGTGGGTCGAGCCGGATGGCAACCTGCTCGCAGGTGAGTCGGTATGCCGCCAACTCGCCATGGGCGCACGATGGTTCCGGGAGCGCTTGGGCCACGCCTGCCAGGAGGTGTGGCTGCCGGACTCGTTCGGCTACTCGGCGGCGCTGCCGCAGTTGGCCCGGCTGGCGGGCATGCGGTGGATGCTCACCCAGAAGATCTCGTGGAACGAGGTCGATCGCTTCCCCCACCATTCCTTCCTCTGGGAGGGCATTGACGGGACGCGGATCTTCACCCATTTCCCGCCGGCCGATACCTATTCGTCTGATCTGTCCGCTTCGGATCTCGCTCGGGCGCAGCGGGCTTTCGCTGACAAGGGCCGGGCGCACGGGTCGCTGTTGCCATTCGGATATGGCGACGGCGGTGGGGGCCCGACCCGCGAGATGCTCGCCCAAGCCGACCGGGTCGCCGATCTCGACGGTATGCCGCGCGTGCGCCTCGAACCTCCCGCCGCCTTCTTCGAGCGGGCCGAGGCGACCCACGCCGAGCCTGCCGTGTGGGTCGGCGAGCTTTACCTCGAACGCCACCGCGGGACCTTCACCAGCCAGGCACGCACCAAGGCCGGGAACCGTCGATGCGAGAGCCTCCTACGAGAGGCGGAGCTCTGGTGGGCGACGGCGGCCCTGCGGAGCTTGGGTGACTACCCCCACGATCAGCTCGACCGCCTGTGGCGTCAGGTCCTGCTCGGGCAGTTCCACGACATCCTCCCGGGGTCCTCGATCGGCTGGGTCCACGACGAGATCGAGGCCACTCACGCGCAGGTGGCGGCAGAGCTCGAAGCGCTCGTCACGTCGGCCCTCGACCTGCTCGCCCAGCCTGACGGGCCGAACGCGGCCGATGGCGACGAGGAGCAGAGTGCCGTCGCGTTTGCCGCAGACCCACTGGCCGGTGCCGGCGCGGCCCTGGGGGGGACGGCATACGGGACGGAGCGCGAGGCGACCGGCCCGGCGGTGACGGTCATCGCCACCGGGACGGCGGCCGTGCTGGACAACGGCCGACTGCAGGTGGCGGTCGACGCGCGGGGTCTGGTCACGTCGGTCCTCGACCTCGCCGCCGATCGTGAGCTCATCCCACCGGGATCGGTCGGAAACCTCCTCCAGTTCCATTCGGATTTCCCCAACGCGTGGGATGCCTGGGACCTGGATCCGTTCTACCGCAACACAGTTCGAGACATCATCGAGGTGTCCGACCTGGGTGTCGAGACCCTCGCCGACGGCTCCGCCCAGGTGCGTGTCGTCCGTCCGCTGGGCTCCCGCGGCTCACTCGCCACTCAGACCCTCACGCTCGCGCCCGACTCCGGGCACCTCGACGTGGAGGTCGAGGTCGACTGGCAGGAACGCGAGGCGCTGCTCAAGCTCGCCTGGCCGATCGACGTCCACACCGACCAGGCGCGGTTCGAGACCCAGTTCGGCCACGTCACCCGACCCATCCACGAGAACACGACCTGGGACCGCTACCGCTTCGAGGTGCCCTCGCTGCGGTGGGTGCATGTCGGCGAGCCAGGCTATGGCGTGGCGATCGCCAACACCCGCACCTATGGCTGGGACGTCAGCCGCAGCGCCCGCCCGGGTGGAGCCACGTTTGCGACGGTGCGGGCCAGCCTCCTGCGCGGCGCGCAATTCCCCGACCCCGACGCGGACCTGGGCCGACACTCCTTTGGGTTCCGCGTCGTCCCCGGCGCCGACGTCGGTGGTGCCGTCGCCGCAGGGTATGCCGTGGCCCACCCGCCGCGGGTCGTCGCGGGCCGGGCGGGACGGCATACCGAGCCCGTGGTCCAGGCGGACGGCGCGGTCGTCGAGACGGTGAAACTGGCCGACGATGGGAGCGGCGCACTGGTCGTTCGGCTTTACGAACACCTGGGCCGACGCACCCGAGCCACCCTGACGATCGCGTCCGATCTGCCGTTGGACCTCACCCGCGCGGTCGAGGTGGACCTGCACGAGCAAACCCAGCCGCGGCCGGTGAGCGGGGGTGCGGCGGTCCGGGGCGTCGAGACCGACGGCTGCCTGGGGTTGGCACTGCGACCTTTCCAAGTGCTCACCGTCGCAATTCCGACGAAATCCTGAACATTCACACCCCCGCAGGAGTGCGTTCACCCTTACGGTGGGTCCCATGCCCGGCGCGCCCAATGATCCGACGAGGATGCGCAGCCCGTGGCAGTCGATTCCGTTCCGGATGCTGACGCTCGGCGGCATCGTCACCTCCTTCGGCAGCTCGATCACCCCCGTCGCCATCGCGTTCGCGGTGCTGTCCCTCGGCGGCAGCGCCACCCAGCTCGGCTTGGTCGTCGCCGCGTATGCCGGAGCCGAGATCGCCACGATCGTCGTCGGGGGTGTCCTCGGGGACCGGCTCCCGCGCGCGGCCCTCATGCAAGGGTCGGCGTTCGCGTCGGCGATCACCCAGGGCATCCTCGGCGTCAGCCTGGTGCAGGGTTGGGGCACGCTCGGGCTGCTCACGGTGCTCAGCGCCTTGACCGGAATCTTCGGCTCGCTGTCGTCACCCAGTTCTGGGGCGATGACCCAGCAGACCGTGCCCGACTATCTGCTGCAGAAGGCAATCACCGTCCGCCGCCTGTCCGGCAACACCGCGAGCGTTCTGGGCTTCAGCGCCGGCGGGATGCTGGTCGCCTCGATCGGTCCCGGGCCGGCGATTGTCGTCGACGCGGTGACCCTCTTTGTCGGCGGGATGTTTTACTCCCTCGTCTCGTTGCCACCACCCGGCGCCGAAGCCGGCCACTCCTTGCTCGAGGACGCCGTCGTCGGCGCGAAGGAGGTGTTCCGGCATACCTGGCTGTGGGTGCTCATCGTCGTAGCCCTCGTCTACCACTTGTTCTATGCCAGCGCCCAAGGGGTGCTCGGCCCGATCCTCGTCCAGGTCGGCTACGGCGAGGCGGCCTGGGGCTGGGCACTGGCCGCGCTCATGGTCGGCTTCATGGCCGGGGGAGTCGTCACGCTGCGGTGGCTGCCACGCCGAGCCCTCTATGCAGGCACCGCTTTCCTCTTGCTCGCGGCCTGCTTCCCGGCCGCCCTGGCCGCCAACCTCAACCTGGGCCTGGTGCTGACGGGGGCGTTCCTGCACGGGTTCGGCCTGGAGATGTTCACCGTTGCCTGGGATCTGTCGATCCAGGAGAACGTCGACCCGGACAAGCTCGCCCGGGTCTACGGGTTCGACGTGCTCGGGTCGTTCGTCGCCCGGCCGATCGGCCTGGCCCTGACCGGGCCGATCGCAGAGACCGTCGGTTACGCCGATTGGCTGTGGATCGTCACCGGGGTCATCATCGTCACCATTGCGCTGGCCCTGACCGTCCCGTCCGTGCGCGCGCTTGAGCGTCGGCTCCCAGAGCGGACCAACGACCCGGACCCGGAGGCCGCTGCCGGGTAACGTCGGGGCGTGCTTCCCGACGCCGCTCCGGACGCCGTTCCGGACGCCGGCACGGATTCCGCTCCGGACTCCCACTGTGAGGTCGCTCCCGACTCCGGCAGGGAGTCGTCGCGGGCCGAAGTCGGCCTGCAGTCGGAGGTGACCGACACCGAGGTGTGTTTCCGGCTGGCCGACCCTGAGCACGACCTCACGGATGTCTGGCTGTGGCACGACGTGGACCTGCCGGATCTCGGCCACGAGTTGGCGGCGGTCCCGGGAGGCTGGGAGCTGCGGTGGCCGCGCCCGCCGGTCGACCGGATCGAATACCAGTTCACCGCTTCCCACCCCGTGCTCGGTGACCACCGGGCCTTCCTCATCGACCCGCGCAACCCGCTTCGGGTGGAGGGCGCCTTCGGCGCGCACTCGTGGCTCGCCCTGCCCGGCTATCGCCCGCCATCGTGGTTGGACCTGCCCAGCGTCCCAGCCCATCGGGTCATGGCCACGGTGTCGGGCACTCCCGTCGATGAGGTCGACACCCTCACCTGGTCACCGGCTGACGCGGCGTTCGACGAGCCGTTGCCCATGCTCTTCGCCCACGACGGACCCGAGCTGGACCGTTTCGCTCACCTGACCCACCTCGTCGGTGCCCTCATCGGCACGGGGAGGCTGCCGCGGATGCGCGTCACCCTGCTCGTCCCCGGCGTCCGCAATCCCCGGTATGCCGCGTCCGCGGCATACGCTGACGCGCTCGCCAACCACGTCGTGCCGGCGCTGCTGCGCGCCCACCCGACCGAACATGCGCCGGTCCTCGTCGGGCCGAGCCTCGGTGGGCTGGCCGCCCTGCATGCGGAGTGGACCCATCCGGGGACCTTCGGCGGGCTGCTGCTGCTGTCTGGGTCCTTCTTCACCCCTGAGCTGGACGGGCAGGAGAGCGGGTTCGAGTTCTGGGGGCAGCTCATCGACTTCGTGGCGGGCGTCCATGACGGTCCGGCGCCGTCCCGGCCGCAGCTCGCGCTCGGCTGGGGAACGGCCGAGGAGAATCGGCACAACAACGCGCTGATGGCGGCCCGGCTGACCGAGTTGGGGCTCTCCGTCCGGACTGGGCAGGTCCGTGACGGTCACAACTTCACCTGTTGGCGGGACCTGCTCGACCCGCTCCTGCCCGACCTGTTGACCCGCACCTGGCTTGGGAACTGACCGAGACAAGGAACTGACCGAGACAAGGAACTGACCGATGGACACCGCTCGTGTGGAACTCACCGCTCACGGCTTCGACCGGCCGGGGACAGTGCTGCGGTATGGGCACTGGGGTCGCCCGGTGCTGGTCTTCCCGTGTGAGGCCGGGCGGGCGTGGGACTTCGCCGACCGAGGCATGCTCGACGCGGTGGCGCCGCTCGTGGACGCCGGTCGGGTCAAGCTCTATTGCGTCGACTCGTTCGACGAGGCGACGTGGTCCAACCGGTCGCTGCCGCTCGAGGACCGCGCGCGCGGCCACCTCGCCTATGAACAGTGGATCACCGGGACCGTCATGGACTGGATCCGGGCTGACTCGCCGGGGGCCGGCGACCCGGTGACCACCGGGGTGAGCATGGGCGCCTTCCACGCGGTGCAGTTCGCCCTGCGTCGGGCCGACCTGTTCCCGCAGGCTCTGGCGTTGTCGGGGAGCTACGACCCGTCCCTCTGGCACGCGTGGGGAGAAGCCGGCGACGCGGCATACGCGACGAATCCGTCCTGGTATGTGCCGGGGTTCGGCGGCGGGCACTTGGACTGGCTGCGCTCGCGCCTGGACCTGCTGCTCGTCGTGGGCCGCGGGCCGTTCGAGACCGAGCCGACCAAGGCGCTTCCCTCGACCCGCCATCTCGCGGGACTGTTGCAGGACAAAGGGATCCGGGCCGAGCTCGACGAGTGGGGCGACGATGCCGCGCACGACTGGCCGTGGTGGCGGCAGCAGCTCGCCCACCACCTGCCGCGCTTCTGTTGAGGCAGTCCCGCTGAACACCTGCCCAACGGTGTGCCAACGGCGGGGAGGCAGCAAGCCAACGCCAGGGTGACCTTCTTCCCTGGACCGAAGACTGGCCGCGCTGACATCCTGAGGAGTGACTGGCATTGCCGCCAGCGTCGAAGGAGGGTCCCCGTGGACCTGCCACACGTTCACCCCATCGGGTTGCTGCTCGGTGCCGAAGAGGACTGGCCCCACGCGTTCGAGTCGATCCTGCGTCGAGTCGGCGCGGTGACCGCCGATCAGGTGACCCACACCTTCACCAGTGAACGACTGACCATCGAGCCGTTCGACCTCACCGACCCGGTGCGTTCCGAGTTGGTCATCGACCGGCTGGCGCACTGGTATTACCACCCACGCGAGTGGCTGAAGAAGGCCTCCCTCGTCAACGGGACCTACCTGCTCAACAGCCCGTTCACGTTCCAATCCATGGAGAAGCACAGCGCCTATTGCGCGATGCTCCGGCTGGGCCTCAACGTCCCGCGGACGGTGCTCGTGCCCTACAAGAACCCGGTCGACAACGACCGCTGGGCGCCGACGTCGGCGAAGTACAACCTGCCCTTCGACCTGTCGGCCATCGCGGCCGACCTCGGTTACCCGCTCTACATGAAGCCGTTCGACGGCGGCGGCTGGCGGGGCGTCTCCCGCGTCGAGAACGAGACCGAGCTACACCGGGCCTACGACGAGTCCGGCGAAATGCTCATGCACCTGCAGGCGACCGTGCCGTATGAGAAGTTCGCCCGGGCCCTCTCGATCGGCCCCGAGACCATGGTCATGGACTTCCGCCCGGATAAGCCCATGCACGACCGGTATGCCGTGTCCCACGACTTCCTCTCGCCCGTCGCCGGCGAGCGGACCGTGGCGATCAGCCGGATCGTCAACGCCTTCTTCGGCTGGGAGTTCAATTCGGCCGAATTGCTTGTCCAAGGCGATGACGTCTTCCCGATCGACTACGCAAACGCCTGCCCCGACGTGGCGGTGACCTCCCTGCACTACTACTTCCCATGGGCGATCAAAGCCTTGGTGCGGTGGTCGGTCTACTGCCTGGTGACCGGCCGCAAGACCAAGGTCGACCTGCAGACTGAGCGCTACTTCGCCATCGCCGACGACCCGGCGCTTGATGCGGACGCCAAGCTCGCGGCATACCTGGCCATCGCCGACGAGCAGTTCGAGACCGAGCGCTATTGGGAATGGTGCGCCGAGCACCTGCCGCACCTGGATGAGCAGGTGCTCGACTGGGTGACCTCGACCGACTTCGACCGGATGCTCAAGGACGCGGTCAAGGTGACCTATCCCGCCCACGAGCAGCACAAGTTCCTCGACCACTTCCACGGCCTGGTCGACCTGTGGGTCGTCGACGAGGGAGCCCGGTTGCGGTCATAACCGACCCGCCCTTTCGTTTCGGCCGTCATGAACGGCCACCGTGTTCGTCTCCTCTGCGACGTGCAGAACGCCTGCGCGCTCGGGGCATCGCGAAGGAGGCGAGGTGACCATCACGCACGACGAGCCACGGCTATCCGTGGTGACGACCCGCCGAGCCCGTCGTCAACTCGACGACGCGGCAGGGTTCTTGGAACTGGCCGCGTTCGCTGCCCTCATGTGCGGGAGCGTCGAGGACATCGCGCGGATGAGTGCCTGCACCGACGCCATCACCGTGTTGGCCGATCTCGGTGCGCTCAACGAGGTCGATGCCGAGCTGGCCGACGGGGCTGAGCCCATCGCCGCCGCGGTTGGGTCGCTCCGGGCGATCGATCCGGCCGCGTTCGCCGACCGCCATCACGCCGGGGTGGTCGCTCAGCTCGCGGACGATCTCGAACGACGGTTCGTCACCCGCTGACCGTCACGCGTTGACCGTCACCCGCTGACTCGTCACGCGCCGACGCGTCGGCCGCGCCCGACAAGCAGCGCAATCCCGCCGATGACCAGGGTGAGCAGGGCCAACACCAACCCCTGAAGCTGGCTGAAGAACTGCAGGAACATCGGCAAGGCATCGGGCAGCATCCAGGTGACCGTCCAGCCGCCGAGGACAACGCCGACGAGCACCGGGACCGCGAGGGTGAGCAGCACGGCATACCCAACGCCAGCGATGGTGCCCGCGCTGCCGCGCCGTCCGGGGCGTTCGCCGAGCAACGCGAGCAGCCACGCGGCGACCAGCCCCAACGCGGTCGCGGACGCGGTCGCGACGATGATCTCGGTCGCGCTCAACACCGAACTCAACGAGTAGGTGCGTCGCGACAGTCCCCAGTAGTAGCCGTGGAAGACGACGAGGTATGCCGCCCCGCCAGCTAGTGCCCAGCCCACCCGGCGCGGGTTGCGCCGCCACCACACGACGAGCGACAGCAGCGCAGCGATGAGGACGATGGCGGCGGGCCACAGCCGGGCCAGTCGTTCGGAGCCCAGTCGATCGGCGCGCAACGTGGTCAGCGCAGCCTGGTAGGCGGCCGTCGGGTTGGCCGGGTCGACGGGCGCGACGGCAGTCCCGGTGGTGCCGGGCGAGACGCCGATGGCGGCGGCATACCGGCGCAGGAGGTTGTTCTGCTGGGCGGCTTGGGCCTGGTGAAGGGCGTTGGTGGCCGAGGCGTCCATCGTGAGGAGGCTGGTGAGGGCTTGCCCCTGAGCGGCGCGCAGCACCCGGGTCCCGAGCAGTGCGGCGAGGGTCGGCGCGAGATCGGCCTGGGCGGCATCGATGGTCATCGGGTCCCGCGGGGCGGCCGAAGCGCTCCCGACCGTCGCGCCCGCTCGCACACCCGAGCCCGCGAGCACGAGCGGCGAGCGCACGACGATGTCTTCGGGCCCACCGTGGCCACCCTGGTCGAGGTGCCCGTGATCGGAGAAGACGACGAGCGTGTCGCGGGTGAGATCGAGCGCGCCGGCGATCGCACGCAGCCGCGCGTCGGCCTTGGTCGCCGCGGCCCGCCAGGCCGGGCTGGCTCCGCCGCCCGAGTGATGCCCGGCGTGGTCGACCTCGTTGAGGTGGACGAGCAGGAAGTCGACCTGGTCGCCCTCGATCATCCGGACGGCCGCGTCGGTGCTCGCCTGATCGGCCGCGTCGGTCTCGTCATGGACGAAGAAGCTCGTCGTCAGGTCAGCCTTGGGGATGAGCGGCGCGAACCAGTCGGTCCCGGACACCCCGGTCCGCAGCCCGGCGTCATGGGCCGCGTGGAAGATGCTGTCCTCGACCCAGGCGGGTGCCGCCGCGACGTCCGGCGGGTTCATCGCCAGGCCGCCGTGCAGCTCTGTCCAGGCCCCAGTCATGAGGACGGTCCAGCCCGGCACCGAGTAGGACGGCGTCCGCACGCCCATCGTCGCGCTCGCTCCGCGGGCCCGCAGCTCGGCAAGAAACGGCATCGTCGCGGCGTCGGCCGCGGTGTCGACCCGCAACCCGTCGACGAGGACGGCCACGACCCGCCGAGACTGAGCGGGTGCCGCTGCCGCTGCCCCAAGCGGTGCCGCGGCTTGGTCGGGCACCGTGCTCATCGGCGACCGGAAGTCATAGAGGGAGCCGAGCAGGCCGGTCGCGCCGACGTAAGCCCCCACGGCGACAAGGAGACAGACGATGGCGGCAAGCACGCGACGGAGGGTCGCACCTCTCCCACCCAGGGATGCGGACATAAGAGTCAGTATGCCGCCCTCCCGCAAGATCTCCGTCAACCCCCCGCGCGCCGCGCAGATCGTGCACAGTGGGCGCACGGCATACGCAAGAGCGGCATACGGAAAGACGGGAAGGTGCGGCATGGCTTACGCGACCTATGAGCAGGCGATCGCCAAGAAGGCGAGGGCCGACGGGCTGTTGCGCTACGTCGTCAGTGTCCTGGCGCGCCTGCAGGACGGGGAGGCCGTCGACCTGGACTTCATCGGGCGAGAGGACGTCGGCGCGTTCTGTCGGGCGCTCGGGTTCGCCGAGGACCGCAACTGGGCCGCGCTGTCGATCGACCAGATCGCCCCGGAGGACGAGTCGGGCGCGCGCGTCGTGCCCGAGGACGAGGCCGCCAAGGTGCTTGCCGCCCTCAAGACGATGCTCGCCCGCGGGGCGCTCGCGCCGTCAGCCGAGGGCACGCCGTCGCCGCACGTCCTCAACGACTTCCTTCCCGCAGGGACGCGTTACCGCGGCCGCAGGTGCCTCGGGCACACGTGGGAATGGCGCTATGCGTTGGCCGTCGAGCTGGAACACGGCCGCTACCACGGCACCAATGTCACCAACAACCACCCGATCCTCACCGGCATGGTCGTGCTCGCGCACCTGGCCGAAGACCGGCTCTACTACGCGCGGTTGTGGGTGATGGAGACCGAGGGCGAGCTGTTCAACGCGCAGCTGGAGCACAAGCCATTCGCCGAGCTGCGCGAGATCCTCATGGAGTTGCAGAGGGCCCAGGAACACCGCAACCAGCGGATCGACGAGGTGCTCGCCCACGTCTGAGGGAGGCGGTTGGGTCGCCTTCAGGGGTGGCCGGGTTACGCTCCGCCTCATGTATGCCGTCCGCCGCACCGTTGCGACGCTCGGCACCGTCGTGGCAATCGCGGTGGGTGGGCTGGCGGCAAGTTCGTCGGTGGCGATGGCTGCCGGTGCGGCCACGAGGCTGAACGTCGCGCCTGGGACGGTCCTTGAGGAAGTGCCTGGGGTGCTCGAAGAAGTGCTTGAGGTTCCCGTCGGGGCCGAACCGGACGGGTCCCCGGTGACTGTGGACGTCACGGTGTTCCGGCCATCGGGGTCTGCCGCTGGCGCCGGGTCTGCTGGGCCGTGGCCGGCCGTGGTGCTCGCGCATGGCTTCGGCGGGAGCAAGGCCGATCTCGTCGAACGGGGCCGCGACCTGGCCAGCCGCGGCTATCTCGTGATCGGCTACTCCGCGAGGGGATTCGGCCGGTCTGGAGGTCGGATCCATCTCAACGACCCGGCATACGAGGTGGCCGACGCTCGAGCCCTCGTCGACCTGCTGGGCGCGCGGGCCGACGTGGTGCACGACGCGGCCGGCGACCCGCGGGTCGGGGTGGTCGGCGCGTCCTACGGCGGGGCGCTCGCGGTGATGCTCGGGGCAACCGACCCGCGCGTGGACAGCGTCGTCGGGGTCGTCGCCTGGAACGACTTGGCCGAGGCGTTCTTCCCCCAGTTCGCCGTCGTCGGGCCGGGCGCGGGAGAGCCGACATCGGTGGCCGTGGTGGATCGCGCGCCGGAGCCTGGACCGTTCAAAGCGTTGTGGGCCTCGCGGTTCTTCGGCTCGGCCCTGACGGGCGGGTCGGGCGCGAATGGGGGTGGTCCGGGCGGGTCGGGCGCTAGTGGGGGTGGCCCGGGCGGGGCCGTCTGCGGGCGCTTTGACCTCGTCGTCTGCCGGTTGTTCCTCGCGGCGGCCGAGTCGGGCCGACCGAGCCCCGAGCTGCTCACCCTCCTGCACGCCCACAGCCCCCGGCCACTGCTGCCCGGGCTGCACGCACCGACCATGCTCGTCCAGGGGATGTCCGACTCGCTGTTCGGTCTCGAACAGGCGGACGCGACCGCTCGGGCGATCGCGGGACAGGTGCCGCGGCTGTCGGTCCGGTGGATCGACGGCGGTCATGACGGGTTGTCCAGCACCGCCGAGGCAGACGAGCAGGCTCTGCGGGACTGGCTCGCCGCAACGCTGGTGACGTCCGGGCCACAGTCTGTGACCGGGGCCGAGTTTGTCTATGCCGCCCCGATCCCGCGTCGCCGGTCGGTCGCTCCGCTGCTGAGCTCTCCCGACTATCCCATCGCCGGGGCTTGGACGTCGGTCCCGCTCTCGCCCACCGCTCCCGCTGCCGGTGGGGGTCCCGAGACCGGTCAGCGGATCGTCAACCCGCCCGGTGGGCAGCCCTCGTCGGTGACCGCGATCCCGTCGTTCGGGGGGCTGGGAGTGGGGGCGGCGGCATACCAACTGGCAGCTCTCCCAGGGCAATCCGCGGCGTTTGACACGCCCGTGTTTGATGCGCGGACCACGGTCGTGGGCTCGCCCCGGGTCACCCTGACGGTCACCTCGACCGGCGACGAGTCCGTCCTCTTCTTGTCCCTGTGGCAAGTCACCGGCGGGCAGTCGACCCTCCCGAGGCGGCTTGTCGCCCCCGTCCGGATCGCCACCACCCCCGGTCGTCCGAGCACCGTCGAGGTCGCCCTCGCCCCGGCGACGTGGACCGTCGAGGCGGGCAGCTCGCTACGGCTTCTGGTCACCTCGACCGATTCCGGGTATGCCGCCCCCCGCGCCGCCCGCGTCGACCTCGTTGCGGTCGGTGGCGACGGGCTGCGGCTGCCGATCGTCACCGGGACCGTCGTCTCCGCCGAAAGCGACGTGGACACCGAGTCGATCGGGGTCGCCACGGCGATCGCCGTGCTCTTGGCCGTGATCGGCGTGTTGGCCTGGCTTGCTCGGCGCCGTCGGAGGCTGTTGCCGGATCGACCCGACCTGGCCGACGTTCCCTTGGTCGTCGAGCACCTCGTCAAGACCTATGCCGACGGGCACCGCGCGGTCGGCGATGTGTCCTGGCGCGCCGAGCGCGGTCAGGTCGTCGGGCTGCTGGGTCCAAATGGCGCGGGTAAGACGACGACGCTGCGGATGGCCCTTGGCCTCATCACCCCCGACTCGGGCGCGGTCTATCTCGGCGGTCAGCCGGTCCGGCCCGGGTCGTCGGCGCTGGCTGGCGTTGGCGCGCTCGTCGAAGGTCCCGGCTTCCTGCCCCACCTCACCGGACGCGAGAACCTCCGCGCCTATTGGGCGGCCACCGGCCGGCCGATGCAGGAGGCGCGGTTCGACGAGGCCCTCGACGTGGCGGCGCTCGGTGGGGCCGTCGACCGGCCGGTGCGCTCCTACAGCCACGGGATGCGCCAGCGCCTCGGCATCGCCCAGGCAATGCTCGGGCTGCCCGACCTGCTCGTCCTCGACGAACCCACGAATGGACTGGACCCGCCCCAGATCGCCGCGATGCGCCCCATCCTGGCGCGGTATGCCGCCGCCGGCCGCACCGTCGTCGTTTCCAGCCACCTGCTCGCCGAGGTCGAGCAGACCTGCTCGCACGTCGTCGTCATGCACGCCGGTCGCGTCGTCACCGCCGGTCCGGTGGCCGACCTCGTCGACTCCTCGGACACGACCGTTGTCCACCTGGACCCGGCCACGACCCCCGAATCCGTTGCGGCCGTGGCCGATCGGCTCCGCCAGGTGGATGGTGTCGCCACGGTGGAGGTCGCCGCGGACGAGGGCGACTCGCGCCTGGTCATCACCGCCCGTATGCCGCGCCCCGACGTGGTGCGGGCCTTGGCCGCCGTGGGGGCGGACGTCGTGGGGGTGAGCAGCCGCAAGCACCTTGAGGAGGTCTTCTTGCGGGTCATCGCTGCGGCCCAGACGCCCCTCGACACGGACGACGAGAGCGATCGCGGATCCACGGCCGACGACCCGGGGTCCGGTGTCGAGGGCACCACGGGGAACACCATCGACTCGGTCACCGAGCGCCTGCGACAGGTGCGAGCCCGATGACCGCCGCGGAGGGAGCAGTCCAGGTGAGGGAGGTGGCGAAGGTGGGCGGACGGCATACGGGGAAGGCATTGTCGTTCGGCGCGGAGGTGCGCCGACAGTTCGGGCGTCGCCGGACGTTTTGGGGCTTCGTTGTCATGCTGGCCCTGCCGCTCATCCTCGTCGGGGCGTTCGCGATCGGCCGCACCACGGGGCCGCCCGGGGGCACGCGGCTGGCCGACCTGGCGCAGCAGGGGAGCGCCAACTTCGCGATCTTCGCGTTGTCGGCTGCGTCGGACTTCCTGCTCGTCGTGCTCGCGGCCCTGTTCGCTGGTGATGCGGTCCCGTCGGAGGCGTCCTGGTCGACGTTGCGCTATCTGCTCGTGGCGCCGGTGCCCCGGGCACGGCTGTTGGCAAGCAAGTGGGCCGTCGCGGTGGCCAGCCTCGCCGTGGCGATCGTGGTCTATCTCGGGTGGGGGCTGCTCGTGGGCGGACTCGCCTATGGGTGGGAGGCTTTCACCAATCCCGCTGGGGGAGTGCTGGATTGGGGCCAGCTGCTGCCGCGCCTGGGCATCGCGGCGGCATACCTGTTCGTGTCGCTGCTGCAGGTGGCAGGCATCGCGTTCGTGTTGGGGGTGCGCACCGATGCCCCGCTGGGGGCGGTCGGCGTGGCTGTCCTCGTCGCGATCGTCTCCTCGATCCTCGGACAGATCGAGAGTCTGGGCGATCTGCGCAACGGGCTGCCGTTGCACTATCAGCGAGCCTGGCTGGACCTGTTGTCGCCGCAGGTCGACTGGACGGCGATGCGGCACGGTGTGCTGTGGTCGCTGCTCTACACACTGTTGACGGTGGGCCTGGCGTTCGGCCTGTTCCGGCGCAAGGACGTGCTGAGCTGAGGGGTGCTGACCGGCTGACTGGGGGTGATGGACGTCTCCCCGCGGGCGGGTCTTTCGGCAGGGGGTGGGACAGGTGGACGTGAGACGCTGTTACTGACCGGTAACACCCACATCGTCGACGCTGGGGGGCGGGAGATGCTGGATCCGAGAGCAGCAGGGGAGATCGCCCGGGTCTACGGACTTGGCGATGGAGCGCGCCTGGAAGGCCCGGTCGCCCACGGACGCAAGGGTCAGGTCTGGCGGTTGGTCACCAACCAGGGCCGGTATGCCGTCAAAGCCCTGTTCGGAGCGGTGTTCCGCGAGCGGGCAGAGCGGGATGCGGCATACCAGGACATGGTCCGTGCCACGGGGGTGCCGATGCCCGCGGTGTTGCGCACGCTCGACGGGGCCGTGTTGGCCCACGTCGGCGGGCCGCCTCCGACGGCGACGGTCCGGGTCTATGAGTGGGTCGACATCCTCGAACCGCGTCGTGACTTGGATCCGCGTGCGATCGGCGCCCTCCTGGCCCGGGTGCACAACGTCGAGGCACCAGCCGCTGGGCCGGTCGACGCGTGGTACCGCGAGCCGGTCGGGGCCGAGGTCTGGAACGAGCTCGTCGAGCGGTTGCGCGCCGAGCAGGCGCCCTTCGTGCCCGAGCTGGCCGCGCTGGTCCCGCAATTGGTCGCGCTGGAGCGCACGTTCGAGACGCCCGATGACGTCCGGACCTGCCACTGCGACCTGTGGGCCGACAACGTCCGCGCGACACCCGAGGGCGGCATCGTGCTGCTCGACTGGGAGAGCGCCGGCCCGGAGAGCCCGTCGCATGAGCTCGGCATGGTCATCTTCGAATACGGCCTCGGCGACCCCTCCCGGATGCTCGACCTGTATGCCGCCTACCTCATCGCCGGTGGTCCCGGCCGGATCTCCCGGGCCGGCGACCTGACGATGCTCGGGGCGACGAGCGAGCACCTGGCCGAAGAAGGGTGTCGACGGTGGCTGTCGGCGACCGACGAGGCCGACCGACAGCTGTCGGCGGCCTGGGTCGAGTGGTTGCTGCACGAGCCGGTGACGCCCGCGACCGTGTCCGAAGTGCTTGACGCCGTCGCCGGCCTCGGCGGTGCCCAAGCCACCTAGGTGGACCTCGCCCGTCCGGGTGGGCGGAGGCGGGCGCCGGTGCTCTCGGTTTGTGGAGTGGTGGCCACAGTGGGGTGTGGGTAGCGCTCCACAAACCTGCCCAGAGTGGGGTTAAACCTGCTCAGAGTGGGTTGCGGACTATTCGGTCGGACCCGTCGCGGCTCCGGGCACCGGACCGGACTTCGCGGGGGGCAGCGCCAAGGCGAGGGTAAGCCGCAGGATCTCCTCGGGATCATCGAGCCGGTCGCCAAACAGCTCGCGCAGCTGTCCCATCCGATATCGCACCGTCTGTGGGTGGACGAACAGGTGCCCGGCGATGAGCTCGCGCCGCCCGTGATGCAGCAGCCACGACCGCAACGTCTCCTCTAACCGGACTCGAACCGTGGGCCGCACACTGGCCAATGGGGCCAGGGCGCGGACCCGGAGGTCGGCCAGTGCCTCGGGGTCGGCCCCCAGCAACAGCTCGGCCAGGTGGTCGTCGGTGTCCAAAACGCCGCTCGGGCCCGCCGTCGACGAACCGGCCGAACCCGCTGCCCCGCCGCCGCCACCACCTGCCGCACCACCCGCACCACCACCAGCCCCACCACCAGCCCCACCACCAGCGCCATCCCCAGCTCGACCAGCACCGGCGCCTCGCCCGGTCGCAGACGTTCGGCCCACCGGCCGCCCGAGCAGCTCCCGCGCCCGCAAGGCCCGCTGGAAGGACCGATGCGCCTGGAGCCACGGCCGCTCGGGCCCGACGACCGCAGCCCGCCCCTCCAACTGCCGGAGCAGCCGCTCGCGATCCCGTCCGGTCACGTCAGGCACGAGCAGCACGCCCGAGTCCTCGTCGTCGTCCCCGCTCGCCGGATCGGTCGTCACCGCGAGAGTGCGGGCGTCCAACAGTCCGAGCACCGCCCGCAGCTGACCTTCGGGGAGCAGCACCGCCGTCAAGGTCCGCGGCGGATGCCATTCGGCGCGCCGCGCTGCCGCGACCAGATCGGCCTCCTCGCCGCCGCCCACGAGCAACGCCGCCAGCCGCTCGCGATAGCGCTCGCGAGCCCGACCTGCCGTTGCCAACTCATCAGCGTGGCCCGAGATGCTCGCCGAGGACAGTGCGTCGATATAGGCGAACACCAGCTCCGCGAACGCCCCCAGCGTCGGCGCCGGGACCCCGCCCGCGACCGCTTCCCGGGACAGTCCGCGCCAACAGACTCGCGCCCCGACCCGGTATGCCGCCTGCAGGGCATCCATCGACCGGCCACTTCGCGCCTCCCCCCGCCCCAGCTCGTATGCCGCGGACGTGCTCGGCGCGATCGGCTCGGAGGCGTCGGCCCCGCTCCCCAACCGGGCAAGCTCAAGGAAGTTGACCAGGGCCAGCTCGACCGCGGTCCGGATCCGCGCGCCCATGACATCGGAAAACGGCCGGGCATAGCTCGGCACTTCGCGCATGATCGTCTCGACCGCTTCGGCGGCAACCCGAGGGACGACGGCCCGCAGGCGTTCGACCACGTCCTGGTCCAGGGCGAGGTCGGTCTGGGGTCCGGGCGCAACCGGGGAGGAAGCGGACACGGCATACCTCCCTTGTCTCTGGCGAACAAAAGTTCAGGCTCACTTCACGTCGAGCCGTCAGAAATCTAGCGCAGAAACCCGGAACAATGGACCCATGTCCGCCACGGTCACCCCGCCGCGGGGCCGCAGTCTTCGGCAGCGCGCCTGGCGCGCCGCCGAGGTGCTCACTGGAGCCCTCATGCCGGCCGACACCCTCGATGTCATCAACCCATTGCGCCCCGGCGCCGAGCAGCTGGCCGGGCGGATCGAGCGGATCCACCTCGAAACCGCGGATGCTGCAACCGTTTTCATCAAACCCGGCGCCGACTGGGCGGGCTACGTCCCCGGCCAGTACCTCCGCTTCGGCGTCGACATCGACGGCGTGCGGCACTGGCGCAATTACTCGCTGACCAGCCGGGTCGACCGCCCGGACGGCCTGTTGACCATCACGACCAAGGCCATCCCCGACGGCCGGGTGAGCGGCCACGTGGTCCGCGACCTGCGCCCGGGCACCCTGGTCCACCTGGGCCAGGCCGAGGGCGAGTTCATCCTGCCGACGCCACGACCGGCCAAGGTCCTGTTCCTCACCGGGGGCAGCGGCATCACCCCGGTCATGGGGATGTTGCGCAACCACGTCGCTGAGCTCCCCGACGTCGTCATGATCCACTCGGCGCCGACGGCCCGCGACGTCATCTTTGCCTCCGAGCTGCGCGAGCTGGCCGCCGCCGGGCTGGTGCGCCTGGTCGAGCTGCACACGGACACCGACGGGATGCTCGACCTCGCCGCCGACCTTGAGGGGCTCGTCCCCGACTGGCGCGAGCGCGAGGTCTGGGCCTGCGGCCCGTCCGGAATGCTCGACGCGTGCGAGGCCCACTGGTCGGCCGCCAACCTCGTCGACCGCCTGCACGTCGAGCGGTTCCGGCCGCACCTGCACGTCGCCGGTGAGGGTGGCACGGTCACCTTCACCAAGTCCGGCACCATCGTCGACGCCGATGGTGGCCGCCCGATCCTTGAGGTCGCCGAAGAGGCCGGGCTGATCATGCCGCACGGCTGCCGGATGGGCATCTGTTACCAGTGCGTCCTGCCGCTGCGCGACGGCGCGGTCCGCGATCTGCGCACCGGCGACCTCACGTATGCCGCCCCCGGCGACGGCGTCGTCATCCAGACCTGCGTGTCGGCGGCCGCCGGCGCGTGCGAGATCGAGCACTGAGGAGCCAGGGAATGACCCTCGTCGCCGAGCCGCACCCCGTTGCGACCGACCACACCACCCACCACGCCACCGACGACGCGGCTGGCCTCACCGCCGACCGCCCAGGCAGCGCGCACCCCGCTGGCGCGGCCTTTGCGCCTCCCGCCCCGCCCGTCGACGCCAGGGTCAACCCACACCTACGCCTGGTCGATGGCAAGGCGAGGGTGCTGCACCCCAAGCCGTCCGGACGCCCTGACCCGACCGCCCACCTGAGCGCCGCCGACATCGAGGCGCTGGGCCGCGAGCTCGACGCCCTCCGGCAGGAAGTCATGGACTCCCGGGGAGCCAGCGACGCGGCATACATCCGGCGGGTCATTGCCTTCAACCGCTATCTCGAGCTGGTGAGCCGCGCGATCCTGCTCTTCTCGCTCTTCCCGCCGGCCTGGTTCGTGGGAACCGCCGGGCTGTCGGTCGCCAAGATCATCGACAACATGGAGCTCGGCCACAACATCCTGCACGGCCAGTGGGACTGGATGCGCGACCCGAAGATCCACTCGACGACCTGGGACTGGGACCACGTCTCCCCGGCGAAGCAGTGGAAGGAGTCGCACAACGAGACCCACCACACCTACACCAACGTCCTGGGCCGCGACAACGACCTCGGCTACGGCATCATGCGGGTCGACGCCGACCAGCCGTGGAAGCTCTCCAATCTCGGCCAGCCCCTCTACAGCTTCATCAACGCCCTGTTCTTCGAGTGGGGCATCGCGAGCTACGACCTCAAACTGCACGACGTCATCACCGGCAAGATGCCCAAGGAGGAGTCCAAGCCTCGCGTCGACCTCCTGCTGAAGAAGATGCGTCGTCAGGTCCTCAAGGACTATGTCGTCCACCCGCTGCTGTCCGGGCCGTCGTTCTTCCCGACCATGGGCGCCAACTTCGTCGCGACGATCATCCGCAACCTGTGGTCCAACGGCGTCATCCTCTGCGGGCACTTCCCCTTCGGGGTCGACACCTTCGCTTACGACTCGATCGAGGGCGAGACCCGGGGCGAGTGGTACGTCCGCCAGATGCTCGGTTCGGCCAACATCTCCGGCGGCTGGCTCGTCCACTTCATGTCCGGCAACCTCAGCCACCAGATCGAGCACCACCTGTTCCCCGACCTGCCGAGCAACCACTACGCCAAGGTCGCCCCCCGGGTCCGCGAGATCTGCGACCGTTACGGGCTGCACTACGTCACCGGCTCCTACCCGCGCCAGCTCGCCTCGGCCTGGGCCAAGGTCTTCTACTACGCGCTGCCCGACAAGGAGCCCGACCGCACCCGCGGCCAGATCGTCGCGTCGGCCGTCAAGGACGCCGTGGCCAATCGCAAGGCCATGCGGGCGGCAAAGCGCGCTGCGAAGTTCGCCTGAACCGACCCCTGCCCGATTCAGTCACCTGCCCGATTCAGTCACCTGCCCGATCGTCACCTGCACGATTCGTCACTGGCAGAGATAGCCTCGGCACGTATCTCTCGGTAGGCCGGACCCCTCTTTGAGGTGTCTCGTCGCAAGGAGCGTCTCTCCCATGCTCGAACCGATCACGTCGCCGTCACCGGCGGCCCCCGTTCCGGGCGATCGCCGCTGCCCCAGCGCAGGGGTGCGCTGATGCCTCGGGTCCCGGACTACCTCGACTTCGACCTTGAGCTCACCGATGCCGGGGACGGGGGTTACACCGCGCGCGTACTCGCCTCACCCAAGGGGGAGGCCAGCGCCGACTTCCGTATGCCGTTCGTCGGCCCCGACCTGGAGAACGTCATCCTCAAGCTCGGCCGCACCCGTTCGGGCGTGCGGGCCTTGGGTTCACCGCAGCAGGACCTCGCTCGCAGCTTCGGCACCCAGCTCTATGACACCGTGTTCGCCGGCGAGGTCGGCACCTGCTTCCGGCGCAGCCTCGACGAGGCCGACGAACAGGGCAAGGGACTGCGGATCAAGCTGCGGCTCACCGACGTCCCCTCCCTTGCCGACATCCCGTGGGAATACCTGTATGCCGCGGGGCTGGGCCGGTTCATCGTCCTATCCGAGTCGACGCCGATCGTCCGCTATCTCGACCTGCCCCGTGAGGTGCCCCCGCTGACGGTGGCGCCGCCACTACGGATCCTGCTCGCGGTGTGTAGCCCGACCAACCTCGCCCAACTCGACACCGACGCCGAGGTCGCCCGGGTCACCGCCTCGCTGCGCGGGCTCGTCGACCGAAAAGTAGTTGTCGTCGACCCACTCCCGCACGCGACCCTCGCCGGGCTGCGCCAAGCCCTCAACGACGACGACTATCACGTCCTGCACTTCATCGGACACGGCGGGTTCGACCCGAAGGCGGGCGACGGGGTGCTCGCCTTCGAGGACGCCGACCACCTCGCGCACCTCGTGTCCGGCCCCGATCTGGGCACGCTGCTGCACGACGTCCGCACCTTGCGTCTGGCCGTGCTCAATGCCTGTGAGGGCGCCCGGCAGTCGCCGACCGATCCCTTCTCGGGAGTGGCTCAGTGCCTGGTCCGCCAGGGCCTGCCAGCGGTCGTCGCCATGCAGTTCGAGATCACCGACGCTGCGGCGACGAGCCTCTCGGCGGAGTTCTACGAAGCTTTGGCCGATGGCCTGCCGATCGACGCGGCGCTCGCACATGCCCGGATGGGCGTGTTCGCCTCCGACAACGACGTCGAATGGGGCACGCCGGTCCTCTATCTGCGGGCCAGGGACGGCCGGATCTTCGACGTCGCCAACACGTCGGCGTCGCCCGATCTACCCCAACCCGAGCCACTGCCACCCGAGCTGACTCCGACCGAGCCGACCCCGACGGTCGTCGTGGGTCCGCCGCCCGGACCAGCGCCGGGCCCCGCACCAACGCCCGTGCCGCTGCCGGTCCCGACGCCGCCGCCGCCCGCGCCCGTCCCGACTCCGGTCCCGACGCCCGCTCCCGTCCCCGCACCTGGACCAACACCTGGACCGACACCCACTCCACCGCCAGCCCCGACGCCGACCCCAAGCACCGATCAGGTGAGGGAGGGCGGCATACCGGATGGGGGCTCAAGGTCTGCGAAGGCGAGGCATCCGGCGTTCCTCCCCGGGATCATCGCGGCGGTCATCGTCGTGCTTGGCGTCATCGGCACACTCCTGCTGCGTCCGGGCACGGACCCGAACCCAGGTGGAGGTGGGCCCGGGCCGCAGCCGGTGTTCACGGGGTTCGTGGCCCAGCGCGGCACCCCGGTCATCGACGGCCAGGCCAACGAGTGGGCCAGCGCCGTGCCCTATGTCTCGGACGTCCTGGTGGCCGGCAAGGCGACCAAGATCAAGGCCACGTGGAGCCTCATGTGGGACGAGCAGGCGCTCTACCTCATCGCGGACGTCGCCGACCCCAACCTCATGCCCGCCGACCAGACCTCACCCGACCAGCAGTGGCGTGGTGACTCGGCGAGCTTCGAGCTCGGGGCGGACCCTCGGGGGCTGGCGACTGACGCCGGTCTGCGCGCGACGGACGCCCACTACATCGTCGGGCTCACGCCGACCACCCCGGCCCGCGCGAAGATCGTCATCAACCGGGCCAACGTCACGAAGAACACCATCGATGCTGGCCGGCCGCATGCCGAGACGGACGCCGTGGTCGCGCTCATCCCAGGTGGGTATCGCGTCGAGATGCGGTTGCCGTGGGCCGTCACCGGCCTGGCCCCGAGCGGTGTCACGGCGGGCCAGGTCTTCGGGATGAACCTCAACGTCAGCGACGCAGGAACCTCCCCCAAGGAGTTCGTCGCGATGTACTCCAGCAACCGAAGCCGCACTGGGGCAAACCAGGTCCGGCCCGTCGAGTGGCAGGTCGTTCAACTGCGAGCTTGACCCGCTGCGCCCCGTCGGGCCCCACCGGTGTGGCAGAGTCGGCACCTCACCCCGCGGGGATGTTCGGACCCTCCGAGCGGCACTCGCGCTCATCGTGAGGAGCGGCATGGCGCCCGTCGAAGGTCCGACCCGGCACGATCGGATCCGCCAGGTGGCGGTCGTGGTCAGTGAGATCGCCTGCGTCATCGGCACACTTTTCGGTGTCGGAGTGCTCGGAACCCGGGTCGAGGAGTCTTCGGGCGGGAGTCTTGCCGCCGACGCCACCCTCATTGCCCCGGCCGTCCCGGCCTTCTCGATGTGGTCGGTCATCTACCTCGGGCTCGCGGCATACACGGTCTGGCAGGTCCTTCCCGCGCAGGCGAACGCGCCCCGGGCCCGGGCGACCGGATGGCTGGCTGCGGCGTCGATGGTGCTCAACGCGGCCTGGTTGCTCGTCACCCAGGTGGGCTGGATCTGGGTGAGCGTCGTCGTCATCGCGGGTCTGGTCGTCGTTCTCGGAGTGCTCGTCCGGCGGCTGACCGACCTCGGGCCCGGCGGCGCCGGGCTCGGAGAGCGGGCCGTCGTCGACGGCACCTTCGGGCTCTACCTCGGCTGGGTGTCGGTTGCGACCTGCGCCAACATCACCGCCGCGCTCGTCTCGTCCGGCGTCCGACCCACATCCCCGGTCGCCGATGCGCTCGCGGTCGTCGTGCTGCTCGTGGCTGCGGGGGTCGGCGTCGTCCTCGCCCGGCGCCTCGGCGGTCGGTATGCCGTCGCCGCGGCGATGGCGTGGGGGCTCGGCTGGATCGCGTGGGGCCGAGTGACCGATGCTCCGCGCTCGCCGTCCGTGGCTGTCGCCGCAGGCGTGGCCGCTGTCGTCGTGGCCCTGGCTGCGGTGGCCGTCCGCCGCGCCGGCCCGGCCGGAGACGGGCGGGTCAGAGCGCGTTTGCATGCAGCCCAACCGTGAGGGAAGATCTACCGACGGGTAACCCACCCGGCCCACACGTTGCGGGAGGCAGGATCATGGCCAGGTACGACATCACGAGCACCACGCTGGGGACGTTGCTGGAAGACCCCGAGGTCGTCGCCATCATGGAAAAGCACGCCCCCGGCATCACCAGCAACCCGATGATCGGCATGGCCGCCGGTATGCCGGCCGCCCAGGCGGTCGCCATGGCCGGTGGGATGATCGGCTCCGACGCGGTCTCCGCAATCACCGACGAGGTAACTTCGCTTGAGTGAAGTTCCTGTAGTAGGGTTGTCGTAAGACACCAACACAGACCCACGAGCGGCTGCCGGACCCCCTGCTGGCGGCCGCTCGTGTTTTGTGTTTCCGGGCCAGCGTTTCCGGGTCAGTGTTTACGGACCGGCGGCTTCGGGCGGACCGCAGGGGGGCGGCATACCGGCTAGCGTGCGGTGATGGGCGCGAAGGCGACGACTCCAGCAATCGACCTCACGGTCGGCGAGCGGACGGTGCGGGTGAGCAACCCGGACCGGGTCTACTTCCCGGCGCACGGGTGGACCAAACTCGACCTGGCCACCTACTACCTCGCAGTCGGCGACGGGATCGTGCGCGCGCTGCGGGAGCGGCCCTGCATGCTGCACCGTTTCCCCGAGGGGCTGGCCGGCGAGAAGGTCCACCAGAAGCGGATCCCGCACGGAGCACCGCCGTGGCTGCAGACGGTGCGGCTGCACTTCCCGCGATGGAACCGCACCGCCGATGAACTGTGCGTCACTGAACTCGCGTCGGTCATCTGGGCGGTCCAGATGTCGACCGTGGAGTTCCATCCCTGGAACGTCCGGCGCGCCGATGTCGACCGGCCCGACGAGTGGCGGATCGACCTCGACCCGATGCCGGAGGCGGGCTTCGACCGGGTGCGGGTCGTCGCCGGAGTGGCTCGCGAGGTGCTCGACGAGTTGGGCATCGTCGGCTACCCCAAGACGTCAGGCGGCAACGGCTTACACATCTACGTCAGGATCGTGCCGGAGTGGGAGTTCGCCGACGTGCGCCGAGCGGCGCTGGCCTTCGCCCGGGAGGTGGAGCGGCGGTTGCCCGGCGACGCGACGACCACGTGGTGGCGCAAGGACCGCGACCCGCGGCATGTCTTCATCGACTACAACCAGAACGCGCGCGACCACACCATCGCGGCGGCATACTCGGTCCGTGGTGTCCCCGACGGCACTGTCTCGACGCCGATCCGGTGGGACGAGATCACCGATGTTGACCCCCGATCCCTCACTCTGGCAACGGTTCCCGCACGGTATGCCGCCCTCGGTGACCTGCACGCGCGAATCGACGACACGGCATACCGGCTCGACACGCTCCTGGAGTGGGCTGATCGGGACGAGCGCGACGGGGCCGCCACCCCGCCCGAGCCGGAGACCGACGCCAACCGCTGACGGTCGCCTGTCGCGGCGCTGCGGGCGAGTGGGTCAACAGATGTCGTCCCGCGCCAACCGCGTGGCAGCCGCGGCGACGGCGATCGCGGTGAGGGTCGGCCAGATGAGCCAGGTGGCCATCCCACCCTGGCCGGTGAGCGCATCGCGCAGGGCCGACCCGGGCAGGTAGGCCTCCAGAGTCGGACCCAGGAATCCTCCCAGCAGGCCCTCCCCGAGCATGGCGTATGCCGCGATGATGACGATCGCGGCAACATGATCCGCGCACGCGATGACCAGCGCTGACCCGACGCCGCCAGCCAGCGCGCTGAAGCCGATCACGAGTGCCAACTCGCGGGCCGTGGGGACGGGCGTCGCTGCGGTGACCAGGTGCCCCACGATCGGGGCGGCGGCCATGACGGCACCGGTGAGGGCCCCAGCCAGGGCGCCCTGGCCGACTCGGACAGCGACGAGAAGGCGTCGGTTGGGCTGAAGCAAGGCGTTCGACCACAGCAGCCGGTCCCGATAGTCCGCAGCGGCCATGGCGGCCCCAGCAAGGGCGGCCACCGGCCACCCGAGCGTTGCCAGCGAAACCCGCAGGTCTGCCGCTCCTGGACCCTCGCCGCCGGCCCAGGCGGCGATGCCGACCGCGCTCGCGGACAGGAGTGCGGCGACCGCCAGCCACAGGACCAGGCCGCGCCGATGTTGGGGGCCCAGTCGCGCAAGCGCGATGGTGGGGTCAGACGTATGCCGGGTCATCGCTTCGCGCTTCCTCTCGTCGGCGGGTGACGCCCATTCGGAGGTCTCCGGGGGCGGAGCTCAGCTCGGTGAGCAGCACGCCTCGGGAGATGAGCATCGGGCCGAGGCGGTCTGCAGTAACTCCCCGAACATCCCGTGCGCCAGTAGGGGTCGGGGTGGCGACGTAACCCGCCTGCGTGAGCACGTGGTCGAGAAGGACGCGGTCGGTGGCATCCACGCGGACGGTGTCCGACACCATGAGCAACCTGGTGGGTTCATCGCTGAGGACCCGACCGCGGTCCATGACGATGACTCGATCGGCGGTCTCGGCCAGTTCGCCGAGGTCATGCGACGACATGATCACGGTCCCGCCGCGGGCGACGATGTCCCGGACGGTGCGGCGCAGCCAGTCGACGGCGTCGATGTCCAACCCAACGGTGGGCTCATCGAGCACGACCAGGTCTGGATCGGCCAGCAGTGCGATCGCGACAGCGAGCCGCTGGTGTTGGCCCATCGACAGGCTCGTGCACCGGCGGTCAGCGCTGTCCGTGAGGCCGGCGCGATCCAGGGCCGCATCGGCCTGCGCCGCCGACAGCCCGACCAGGCGCCCCCGATAGCGAAGCCACGTCTTGGCCGAGACATCCCGGGGGACCGAACGAGGATCGAGTGAGGCGCCGACGCGACGAGCCGCATCGGGCAGGTGCCGATAGGGCAGACCGAAGACGTGCGCCGTCCCGGCGTCTGGGCGGACCAGCCCGAGCATGATGCGCAGCGTCGTTGTCTTGCCGGTGCCGTTGGGGCCGACCAGGCCATAGCACGTGCCGGGCGCGAGCGAGAGGGACACCGAGTCGAGGACCCGTCGCCCGCCGAAGGCCTTGCACACCCCTGTCAGCGTCGCGCTGGGGGCGCTCATGCGACTCGGGGGGCCCGGCTCGCCAGCCCGCGGATGACCCAGGCCCCGACGGCGAGATAGCTCAACACCACGGACGCCAACGCCCAGCCGAACTCGCGCCCCCGAACCATCGCCACGACGGCCCACAGCCAGGCGATGAACCCTGCCGCCGAGCCGATGGACAACACGGGCGACATCGGGGGAGCCGCCACAGCACTGCCGGCGGCAGCAGCCCGAAGGGCGGCAATCTGGTCCGGCATGGCCAGGACGAGGCAAACCACTGCGATGAGGGTGAGCACTCCGATAGCGAGGTAGGAACGCTTGGTCATGAGGGTTGTCCCTTTCTGATGGGAATGGCGATCGGGTGGGAATGACGGTCGGGTGGGAATGACGGTCGGGTGGCAATGACGGTCGGGTGGGGGATCGTGTCGGGGGACGGGCGTCACCGGGGTCGGACCCGGGTCCGACCGGAGAGGTCTGGCGGCTGCTGGCCGAGGAAGGTCGACGGGCGACCGCCGGGGTCGATTTCATAGAACCCGCCTCGCGAACCCATCTGCATTCCCGCCCAGAGACCGGTCAGCACGGCGAGGCTCGCAAGGACCAGTCCGATCGGATGCGGCAGGAGGAACGCCAGGGCCGCAGCACCGAAACCCAGTGGCAGGACGATGAGCGCCGTGCGGCGGCGGGCGGCGTCGACGGCATACCCGATGTCGGTGTCTCCGGGGCGGGTGGCGGGCCACAGGCTGTGGACGTGCAGGTCGCTGCTCATGAGCGGGCTCCCATCTGGGTGTGATCGGTGACGGACAGGTCGACGACGGAGTCGGGGCGCAGCGCCTCGACCTGGCTGGGTGAGTGGCTGGTGAGGAGGATCGCCGCTCCCTGCGCGCAGGCGTGCCTCAACCGCTCGCACCACCGAGTGACCGTGTCCTCGTCCAAGCCGTCGAGGGCTTCGTCCAGCACGAATAGGCGAGGCTGGTGCAACGAGGCGGCGGCAAGGTCCAGCTGCCGCCGAGTCCCGCGCGAGCATCGCCGGACGAGGACGTCACGGTGGGTGGGCAACGCCGTCCCATCGAGCTCGTTCAGGAGGCGGTCGACACTGGTCGGCGGGCGGCCGTGGACTCGGGCGATGAGGCGCAAGTGCTCCGCAACGGTGAGGTAAGGAAAGGCCAAGCCGTCGTCACCGGCATACCCGAGGTCCTTCTTGGCGGCGCCGAGCGCCGGCTCCAAGCGGACACCGCAGACCCACACCTCACCGGCCAGGGCAGGTTGACGACCGACAACGGTGCGCAGCACGGTCGACTTGCCGGAGCCGTTGTGGCCGGCCAGTCGGACGATCTGGCCGGGAGCGATCGTGAGGTCCAGATGCTCCACGAGACGCTGGGTGCCATACCCGACGGAGAGGTCCACGACGTGCAGCGCGTGATCAGACATGGGAGACCACCGCTTCGATGATCGCGCCGATCGCCAGCAGGAGGACCGCCGCGCCCTGGAACCGGAGCCAGGTCCGCAGGTCGCCCCGCGCCAGGAGCGCTCGCCTGCGCAGGAAGCGGCTGGCCAGGGTGGCGCCGAGCCAGAGGTCGGCCCCGGCGCCCACGACGAAGCCCCCGAGCTCGGGCAGCAGGTGTGGCCCAACACCGGTGGCCACAGCTCCACCATGCCCGGAGAGCGTCGCCGCGGCGATGGCGTAGCCGAATACCAGCCCGTTCTGCAGCAGCCCCACCACGGTGGCCAGCCCGCCCGTGAAGAGTCCCAGGGCCAGTCCACCGAGGACCGTGATGTTGGTGCGGAACACCTCCAGGGCGCTCACGTCGACCCGCGTCGGTGTGAGTCCGGCATCACTGGCGTATGCCGCGAGCGCACCGGCCAGCATGGCGACCGTCAACGTCGCCGCGGCAAGTCCGACGGCCAGCCGCTCCTTCGAA
Source organism: Candidatus Phosphoribacter baldrii (assembly GCA_016704565.1). Lineage (GTDB taxonomy): Bacteria > Actinomycetota > Actinomycetes > Actinomycetales > Dermatophilaceae > Phosphoribacter > Phosphoribacter baldrii. The sequence continues at coordinate 627,752 of JADIZV010000001.1, read as the reverse complement.
GGGCCGTGGTGAGCGGTTTCAGTCATCGGGGGCCTCCGGGGATGAGTGCGGGGAGTGCCAACAGTCGCCAGGCGACTGCAGCGAGAAGCAGGTCAACCCCCAGTAGCCAGGTCAGGGCCGCTGGGCCGAACGCGGTGGCGAGCAGGACGCCGGCCACTGGCCGGGTGAGCAGCCACGGACTGGTGACCGAAGGAATGAGGAGCCGGGCCGCTCCGCCGAGGTGGTGCCGGGCGGCTTCAGCGGTGAGCGCAAAGCACAACGGGAGCATCAGGGAGGCGACCGCGCAGCTGAGCAGGGGACGACCCGCAAGCTGGGTCACGAGGGCACCGAGGGCGACCAGGCCAGCGCCGACCGACCCCGACACGATGGCGTTGCCGCGGCGAAGGTCGGCCGAGTCGACGGGGAGGGCGGCGATCCACGACAGCAGGCTCGGCGGGGTCAGTCCCACGGCGACCGACCCTCCGACGGTGAGCAAGGAGGTAGAGCTCAGGCCAACGAGCACGGCAACGGTCGGATCTTCCATCCCCGATGCACCGACGACTCCGACACCGACCAACGCCACCAGGCACAGTGCCGTGCTGGTCAGCCGGCCCCAAGCGGCGGTGGACAGGACGAGTTCCGCACCCAGCCGCGCGCGTTCCGCACCCAACTGCGCGCCTCGCGCGGGTCCGCCTGCACTTGAGCGAGTCCGACGAAGGGGCAGGGTGGCGAGCAACGGTCGTTGCCCCCGGCCGTCGTCGGCGAGAGGTTCTGGACGTAGTCGCAGCGCCAACGAGCCCAGCAGACCAAGAACGACAAGAACACCGGCCGAGCGAGGGTCAGCCGTCCCGATAAGCGCGCGACTCGGAACGGCCAGCACGTCAGCGCAGCCGCGGGCCAGGCCGTCGAGACGCACCTCCGCGCCCATCGGGACGCTGATGAGGACCGTCAGGGGGAGCAAGATCCACGCCGGCGCGTAGGGGCGCTGCCTGCGCGTGCTGGCCCACACGATCGTCGCGGGCAGGATCGGCAGGGTGGCCGCGACGACCAGGCTGAGCCACAGAGGTGTCGGCGTGTTCGCCGACCGAGGGGCCACCAGCGCGATGCCGCACAAGAGCGCGCTGAGTATGCCGCTGCGCAGGCCACCAAGAGCGAACGGCAGCATCGCCAGATCCACGCGCCGCAAGGGCAGGTGGTCGACGATGCCGTGCACGTCGCGCGTGCCGGTCCCGCCAAGGTAGGCGCCGGACAGGCCGTTCGCGATAAGCAGAGCCCAGCCGCCGACGCTGAACATGGCCAGCTGAAGAGCGGTCAGGCCCCCAACTGCGCTCCGCACGGCAACCAGGCAGCCGAGGGAGACTCCGATCGCCACAACGGCAACCGCGAGGCTGCGCAGTCGGCCTACGCCGAGGACGCCTTGGGCGCGCAGCTCGCTGACCGCGGCAGGTCCGGCGACGGCAAGTGCGGAGTGCATGAGCGTCCTTTCGGCTCGGTGTGGTGAGGTGAGGGGCGGGCGCAGACCGGCCGGGACGGTTGGCCCGGCCGGTCCGGTGGGCTACCAGCCCACGAGTGCGCCGGTCCCGGAGACCGCCAGGATCACCTTCATGGTTCCGAGGAAGGGAGCCAGGAAGGGCCAGATGAGGCACAGGTACCAGATCGAGCCGTTGACGACGAGCGTCACGATGTACCCGGCGACCTGCCAGGACAGCCCGAACTTGTAGACGAGAGCTCCCGCCGTCTGCAGGACGGCCATGATCGATGCGAGGCCCAGGGCCGCCGCAGGAACCGCCGCCTGGAAGGTCCGAGGGGAAACAGTTAGCCTTGACGTGGTGTTCATCGCTTTTCCTTTCGCTACGTGGTGGTGGTTGGTTCGGTGATGGGACCTCGGCCCGTCCAAGTCGCGAGCTTGGGCGGGCCGTCCTGCGTCACCAGCCGACGACGGCGCTGATGCCGAAGACGGCCAGGAGTCCGCGCAAGGTCGCGAGGAACGGCAGCAGGTAGGGCCAGTAGAGGCCGATCAGCCAGATGGAGCCCTGCGTGAGCAGCGTCGCGATCTTGTATGCCGTGCTCCACGAGAGCCCGAAGTGCGCGCACAAGGCCGCTCCCGGGCCGAGGACCGTGATGGCGGTCGCGACGAGGGCCAGTCCCGCGGCGCTGATCCGGGACCGTGCATAGGTGGTGAGGGACATCGGAGTTCCTTTTCGTCGTGATGGATGGGGGTTCTCTGAGTGTGGGAATCCCCTTCTTCTCTGCGTGGTGGTGGTGCACCGGACGGGCCGGCTCGGTCGAGTGACCGCGTCGAGTCTTTCCGCGCCAACCGGCTGACGGAACCTTTCGGAGTGGCCCGAACCGGTCATGTCAGGTTCCTGCCGACCCAGGTCGGCAGGCGTCGAACCTGTGAGGATTCGATGAATCCGCAACTACCTGGCGCCCGGGTCGACGAAGCGGCATACCCTCAGTCATGGCCCCGTTGCCACCCCGACCGGCGCCCCCTCCTGCGGCGCCCGAACCGGCGCCGCCCTCGCGCGCCCGGGCGATCGCCGGGCGTGCCCTGACGTGGAGCCGCCGTTGGTGGGCGCTCACCCTCGTTGTCGCCGCGCTCGCGGGACTCACCGGGACCCTGCTTGTCCGCGACCTGCGGGCCACCCCGCCTCCCACCACCGCGGAGATCGAGAAGGCCGCGGGCAAGGTGGTCACCAAAGCGCTTGAGGACGCTGCGCGCGCGCCGTCAGACGCCAGCACGGCATACCGGGCGATCACCCCGAGCCTCGTGATCATCCAGACGGCCGGGTCCGGTGGCGACCCGAAGGCCGAGGGGCTGGGGACCGGCGTCATCGTCAGCCAGGAAGGCGCGATCCTCACGGCGAACCACGTTGTCGCGGGTGGCGGCACGATCACGGTCTCCTTCGCCGACGGCACCCGTTCGGTGGCCCGCATCGACACGGCCCAACCGGAGAACGACATCGCTGTCCTTGTCGTCGACACCCTCCCCGAGGTGGTCGTCCCAGCGGTCCTGGGGGGTGGGGTGCGGGTCGGCGACCCCGTGTATGCCGTGGGCCATCCCCTCGGCCTCACCGCCTCCTTCTCGTCGGGCGTGGTGTCCGCGACCGGGCGGACCATCGAGGCCGAAGGGCTCAAGCTCACCGACCTCATCCAGTTCGATGCGGCGGTCAACCCGGGCAATTCCGGTGGGCCGCTGCTCAATTCGGCCGGCCAGGTGGTCGGTATCGTCACCGCACTCGCCAACCCGTCCAAGCAGCCGTTCTTCGTCGGCATCGGCTTCGCCGTGCCCATCGCCACAGCCGGCGGCGCCGCCGGCGGCCCGTCCATCTGAAGGAGCCTCATGTCGACTCCGTATGCCGCCGCGCCGACTCCCGCCCCCGGCGCGCACCCCCTGGAGCAGATGCTCTACCAGGTCAAACGAACCATCGTCGGCCAGGACCAGCTGCTCGAACGGATGCTCGTCGCCCTCCTGTCTCGCGGCCACCTGCTCGTCGAAGGCGTCCCCGGCCTGGCCAAGACGATGGCCATCAAGACCCTCGCCGAGGCGATCGGGGTCGACTTCAAGCGCATCCAGTTCACCCCCGACCTCGTCCCCGCCGACCTCATCGGCACGCGGATCTACAACCAGCAGACCGGCGACTTCCAGGTCTCGCTGGGTCCGGTCTTCGCCAACCTCGTCCTGGCCGACGAGATCAACCGGGCGCCCGCCAAGGTGCAGAGCGCCTTGCTTGAGGTCATGCAGGAGCGCCAGGTCACCATCGGGCGCGAGACCTTCCGGGCCCCGGACCCGTTCCTCGTCATGGCCACCCAGAACCCCATCGAGTCCGAGGGCACCTATCCGCTCCCCGAGGCCCAGGTCGACCGGTTCATGCTCAAAGTGCTCGTCGGATATCCCTCCGCCACAGAGGAGTACGTCGTCGTCGAGCGGATGATCCGCGCTCCTGAGCGGATCGACGCCGTCCTGGACGCAACCGGGCTGCGGGGGTTGCAGGCCGCCGTCGACACCGTCTACGTCGACCCGGGAGTGATCCAGTATGCCGTCGCGCTCGCCGGTGCCACCCGTGACCCGGCGCGCGTGGGTTTGCCAGAACTGGCTCGCTATCTGTCCTTCGGGGCCAGTCCCCGGGCCTCGATCAACCTCATCCTCGCCTCCCGGGCCCTGGCCTATCTCCGTGGCCGCGACTACGTCATCCCGACCGATGTTCGCGAGCTGGCACCCGACGTGCTGCGGCATCGGATGGTGCTCAGCTATGAGGCGCTGGCCGATGACGTCAGCGCCGACGACCTGCTCGGGCCGATCCTCGCGGCGGTGCCGTTGCCCGAGAGTCCGGGAGGGCGGCATACCGCCGCGAGCGGTGACCCCATCCCGGCCAACGTGGACCCGGCATGGTACCGACGACCGGAGTAGGCGCCCCCGAACAGTTGCTGCGCCGCCTGGAGTGGTCGGTGGTGCGACGGCTGGACGGGCGGCTGCAGGGGGACTACCGGACCATCTTCCGTGGCGCCGGGGTCGACTTCCGCGACCTGCGGGAGTACGAGCCCGGCGACGACCTGAGGCACATCGACTGGAACGTCACGGCGCGCACTGACGTGCCGTTCGTGCGGCAATACACCGAGGATCGTGAGCTCACCGCCTGGCTGCTGCTGGACCGGTCGGCGTCGATGGGGTTCGGGCCCACCGACCGGCCCAAACACGCGGTCCTGCTCGAGCTAGCGACCACCCTCGCGCTCCTGCTGGCCCGCGGCGGCAACCGGGTCGGCGCGGTCCTCTACGGCGACGGCGTCGATCGGACCGTGCCACCGCGCCAGGGTCGGGACCAGGTGCTGCGGATCGCCCGCGAGCTGCTTGCCGCCCCGCCGTCGGCCGGACAGCCGACCGATCTCGGTGCGCTCATGCGTGCCGCCGGTGGGATGGCCCGCCAGCGCTCTCTCGTCGTCATCGTGTCCGACTTCGTCACGACGCCTGGCTGGGAGGGACCGTTGGGCCTGCTCGCCCGAAGGCACGATGTCGTCGCTGTGCAGCTCGTCGATCCTCGTGAGCACGACCTGCCTGATGCCGGACTCATCACGCTGGCCGACCCAGAGACGGGCCAGCAAGTGTTGGTCGACACGGGAGATCCGCAGTTCCGTTCTCGCCTCCGAGAGTTGGCCGGGCAGCGGCAGCGTCAGCTTGAGGCTGTGGTTGCCCACGCTGGCATCGCCTTGCATCCGGTGTCGACCGACGAGGACCTCGTCGGGGCGCTGCTGCGGATGGCTCGGCTGCGGAGCAGGTGGCGACGATGACCTGGCCGGTGACCTTTGCTGCGCCGTGGGCGCTGGTTGGCCTGGTGCTCGTGCCGGGTCTCGCGGCGGCATACAGGATGGTGCGCGCCCGGCGCAGCGCTCGGCGCGCTGAGCTTGCGACCCTGGGGTTCGCTCCGGTCGGTCCGGATGCCGCGACCGGACCAGAGTCCTCCGTCCGGCGCCGTTGGCGCGGTCGCCTCGTCCCCACCGCACTGGCGCTCACGCTCCTGCTGCTCATCCTGGCTGCTGCCCGCCCACAGGCGACCGTCCCTGACCTGCGGCGCGAGGGGACGGTGATCCTCGCCGTCGACACATCCTCGAGCATGACGGCCACCGACGTCGCACCAACCCGGATGGTCGCGGCGCGCGAGGCAGCCAAAGCGTTCGTCGCCCGACAGCCGCCGACCATCCGGATCGGCGTGGTGTCCTTCGGGGACAACGGAGTGGTGCTGCAGGCGCCGACCGCCGTCCAGGCCGACGTGCTCACGGCGATCGACCGGCTCACCCCCCAAGGCGGCACGTCGCTCGGACAGGGAATCTTCGCCTCCCTCAAGGCAATTGCCGGAGGCAAGCTGGCGATCACCGAGGAGCAGCTGAAGGGCAACATCGAGGATCTCGACATCGGCTACTACGGATCGTCAGCGATCGTGCTGCTCTCCGACGGTCAGGACACCTCGCGGCTCGACCCGCTGCCGCTGGTCCAGCTTGCTGCTGGCGCCGGGGTGAAGATCCACACCGTGGGGCTCGGGGATCCGGCCGGCACGACGGTCACCGTCGACGGCTTCACTGCGGCCACCCGCCTGGACGAGGCCATGCTCACCGCGGTGGCTGATGCCACTGGTGGCCGCTATCTCGCCGCCCCCAATGAACAAGCCCTCACTGACGTCTACGGGTCGATCGACCTGGCGGTGACGAGCACACCCGTGCACACCGAGATCTCCGCGCTGTTCGCCGCAGCTGCCCTGCTCGTGCTCGTCGCCGCGGCTGCCACCTCGATCATGCGCACCGGGAGGGTGATCTGAGTGTCGTTCGCCTGGCCTCTCGCGTTGCCCGCGTTGTTGCTCGCGCCCGGGCTGCTTGCGGCCTACCTCTGGTCGTTGCGGCGACGGCGCCGGTATGCCGTCCGCCATCCGGATCTCGCGCTCGTCCGGGCCGCGCTCCCTTCCCGGTCGCGGTGGCGCCCCCATCTGCCGGTGGCCCTCCTGGTGCTCGGCGTCGGCCTGTTGGGTCTGGCAGTGGCCCGCCCGCAGGCCTCGGTCGAGGTGCCTGCGCAGCGGACCGCGGTCATCCTGGCCCTGGACGTCTCGCGCTCGATGTGCGCCACCGACGTCGTGCCCAACCGGCTGACGGCAGCACGCGAAGCGGTCCGGGCGTTCGTCCGGGCCCAACCGGCCGACACCCGGCTAGGGCTGGTGGCCTTCTCCGGGTCGGCCGCCCTCATCGTGCCTCCGACCACAGACTCTGAGTCGCTGCTCACGTCGCTCGACGCGCTGAGCACCGGTCGAGGAACGGCGATCGGATCGGCCATCCTCACGTCGGTCGACGCCATCGCCGCGATCAACGGCCAGGTCGAGCCGGTCGGAGAAGTGCCCTCGGGTCCGGAGAACACCCAGCAACGTGGGGTCCCGGCTCCCGTGCCGAGCGTCATCGAACCGCCTCCAGGAGCGACCGGGGGCTTCGTGTCGGACATCGTGGTGTTGCTCACCGACGGTGCGAACACGCGCGGGGTGCTGCCGTTCGCAGCTGCCTCGATTGCGGCAGAGCGGCGGATCCGGATCTATCCCATCGGCTTCGGCACCACGACGCCCGCGCAAATGGTCTGCACCGCAGAGCAGTTAGGTGGCGATGCCTTCGGCGAGTTTGGTCCGCGCAATGGGGTCGACCAGTTCCCCGGCGGCGGCGGAGGAGGCGGCGGAGGAGGCGGGGGCGGGCGCAGCTTCCTCCTCGTCGACGAACCCACGCTGCAGGCCGTGGCCACGGCAACGGGCGGTGCCTATCACCGGGCCAGCGACGCCGCCCAACTCGGGGAGGTCCTGCGGGGCATCCCGCGTGAGGTCGTCCTGCAACGAGAAGACGTCGAGCTCACGGCATACCTCGCGCTGCTGGCCGCTCTCGTCGTGGCCGGCGCACTGGTTCTCGCCGTCCGCTGGAACCCACTCGCCTGAGGTATGCCGCCCAGCGGTCGACTGCCGTGCACGCGTAGTGCGCGTGCACGAACGCGCGGCACGGGCCGCGACGCGCCACACTCACGCAGCAGCGATGGCGGCGTTGATCGCGTCCACGGTCGCACCAGGCTCACGGACGCTGAGGTAGAGCCGGTCGAAGTCCTCATCCGCTAACTGGACGACGATCGTCAACGCCGAGCCGGTGACGTTCCAGAAGTGCCGCTCGCCATCGCGGGTGAAGGTCCCGGTCCACTTGACTCCGGGAATGCCCAACCCCGGATTGCGCAGGCCCTTGTAGTCGTGGACTGCTCCGGGGTCGGCCGTTGCGCCCCGGACGTGGGCCAGCGGGATGCGCAGCTGACGCGTCAGGGCCCAGAACTTGTCCAGACCTTTGGGCTCGACGACGAGGTAGTCATCGCTGATGGTCACGAGGTTCACGGTCGCTGTCCTTTCACTGGTCGCTGAGGTGAGCCCGGGTGAGCAACCGCTGGCCCACGAGGGCGGCGGCCTCGGCGTGGGTCAGGTGAGCAAGTGCGCCTCCACAGAGCGCCCGCACTTCGGGGTCGCGCGGGGCGAGTTCCAGCAGGGCGACGAGCAAGAGGTCGACGGCTGCGTCGTCTCGGCCGGTTGCGGCGTCGGCGCTGGTCCGGCGCAGAGTCGCGAGGAACAGCCCTCGTTTGCTCGCGAACGCCTTATAGAGGCTGCCACGGTGCAATCCCGTGGCCGCCAGCAGGTCGTCGATCGAGGTCCCCTCGTAGCCCTGTCGGAGGAAGATGGCCGCCGACTGCGCCACGACATCGTCCTCGTCGAAGGTCCGGTTCCTGCCCATGGCACGATCGTGACAGATAGATGACCGATCAGTCAAGAACGATCGGTCAACAAAGCGGCGGGGCGCTGGTCAGCTCTGCGGGACCCCGCGGCGCAGCTCCTCGAGCCAGACGCGCGCGGAGGCGTCGGACGGCATACGCCAGTCGCCGCGGGGCGACAGCGAACCGCCGCGGACCACCTTGGGGCCGTTGGGCAGCGCCGAGCGCTTGAACTGGTTGGCGAAGAACCGCTGGAGGAAGACCTCCAGCCAGTGCCGAACCTCCCCCAGGGTGTATGCCGTCCGCGCACCTTCGGGGAAACCTTCCGGCCACTGCCCGCGCGCCGCGTCATTCCAGGCATGCCAGGCGAGGAAGGCGATCGTCGACGGGCGCAGGCCGTGGCGCAGGACGTAGTAGAGCGTGAAGTCCTGCAGGGCATACGGCCCGATCGTCGCCTCGGTCGACTGGGCCGCCTCGCCCTCGCGGGTCGGCACCAACTCGGGGGTGATCGTCGTGTCGAGGATCGAGTGCAGGGTGGCCCCGACCTCCTCGGAGAACTGGCCCGACGCGATGACCCAGCGGATGAGGTGCTGGATGAGCGTCTTGGGCACGCCGGCGTTGACACCGTAGTGGGACATCTGGTCGCCGACGCCATACGTGCACCACCCGAGCGCCAACTCCGACAGGTCGCCGGTGCCGAGCACGATCCCCTTGCGTTGATTGGCGATTCGGAAGAGGTAGTCGGTGCGCAGCCCGGCCTGGACGTTCTCGAAGGTCACGTCGTAGACCTCCTCGCCGCGCCCCACCGGGTGCCCGAGGTCGCGCAACAGCTGGGTGGCCGCCGGCCGGATGTCCAGCTCCTCCCAGGTCACCCCGAGCGCCTCCATGAGCCGGATCGCGTTGCCCTTGGTGTGCTCGGACGTGGCAAACCCCGGCATGGTGAAGGCCAGCACGTCCGAGCGCGGCCGACCCAACCGGTCCATGGCGCGGCAGGCGACGATGAGCGCATGGGTCGAGTCCAGCCCACCGGACACCCCGATGACGACGGTCGGGCGGCCGATCGCGCGCAACCGCTGCTCCAGCCCGGCCACCTGGATCGAATACGCCTCGTAACAGTCCTGCGCCAGTCGGGCCGCGTCGTCCGGCACGAACGGATAGCGGTCGACCGCCCGCCGCAGCCCCAGATCCGAGCGCGGCGGGTCGAGCCGGAAGGTCACCTCACGGAAGGTGCCCAGCCGCGCCGCGTGGGCGCGCCGGTTGTCGTCGAAGGTCCCCTGACGCATCCGCTCCTGCCGCAACCGGGCCAGGTGGACGTCGGCGACCGACCTGCGCGGCCCGGTCGGGAAGCGCTCGCTCTCGGCCAGGAGGGCGCCGTTCTCCCACACCATCGTCTGGCCGTCCCACGCGAGGTCGGTGCTCGACTCGCCTTCTCCTGCAGCGGCATACACGTATGCCGCGAGGCACCGCGAGGAAGCGGATTCGGCGAGCATCGCCCGGTCGCGGGCCTTGGCGACGGTGATCGGGGAGCCGGACACGTTGACCAGGACCGTCGCGCCCGCGAGCGCCGCCTCAGCCGAGGGGGGGATCGGCACCCACATGTCCTCGCAGACCTCGACGTGGACGACGAGGTCGGGGACGTCGACGGCCCGGAACAGCAGGTCCGGCCCGAACGGCACCTCGACCGGCTGGGCGGTGCCGACCGGCTCGCCGGGCCCCAACCCGACCCGGATCGTGCCGCGGACGTCGTCACCGGCGGCGATGGTCCGTGACTCGTAGAACTCGCGATAGGTCGGCAGATAGGACTTCGGAGTCACGCCGAGGATCTGCCCGCGGTGCACCACCACCGCGCAGTTGTAGACCCGACCCCGGGCCCGCAGCGGCGCTCCGACGACGAGGACGGGCAGCAGTTGCGTTGAAGCGCTGACCAATTCGCCGAGGGCCACCTCGACCGCATCGAGCAGCGGATCGGCCAGCACGAGGTCGTCGAGGGAATAGCCGGTGAGCCCCAGCTCGGGGAAGACCGCTACGGCCACGCCCTCGTCGTGACACTCGCGCGCCACCTCCAGCGTGGCGGCGACGTTGGCCGCCGGGTCGACCAGCTGCACCGGCACGGTGCAGGCCGCGACGCGCGCGAAGCCGTGGTCATAGATGGAGTAGAAGTTCATGCGGTGTCCGCGTGCCTCCTGTGCGCGTGGCCCCCTGGGCCGGCGGCCCCGGGTCGGAGCCCCTCCCGAGTCTCCCACGACCGGCGGGCATGGGTATGCCGCGTGTAGGGAGAGCCAGGGGCATGGCCCGAGCGATGGTCGCGAGGGGGAGCGACACCGTTCGCCGACACGCGGCATACGCAAGTCATTGTGGACCAGGCCAAGAGGTTCCGCATCTCGAAACGTGCACACCCCGTCTGAACCGCCCCCGCCTAGACTTCGGGCATGCCGCAGCCAGCCACGACCGGTCCGCGGTTTGCGCCGTTCCGCGCCCTGCGCTACGCCCCGGACGCCGACCTGGCTGCCGTCATCGCGCCGCCCTATGACGTGCTCTCCGACGTCGACGTCGCCGCGCTGCGGGACCGTAGCCCGCACAACATCGTCCACGTCGACATCCCCGCGGGAGACGGCCCGAGCCGGTATGCCGCCGCCGCTCACCTCCTGCGCGACTGGCAGACGAGCGGAGTGGTGGTGCGCGACCCGGAGCCGTCGCTGACGATCTACCGGATGCGGTTCGTCGACGAGGCGGGGTCGGGTCGTGAGCTGGTCGGGGTGCTTGGCGCGCTCGAGGTGGTGGACGAGGGCGCGGGCCGCGTGCTGCCACACGAGCGCACAACCCCCAAGGCATCCACCGACCGGCTGGACCTCACCCGGGCGACCGAGGCCAACCTGTCGCCGGTCTGGGGGCTGTCGCTGGCCCGGGGTTTGACGGCGGCTCTCGCCGAGCCGGCCGAGCCGATGGGGTCGCTCACCGTCGACGGCGTCGAGCACGTCGTCGAGCGGCTCACCGATCCACAGCGCATCGGCGAGGTCGCGGCGATTGTCGGCTCGGACGACGTCCTCATCGCGGATGGTCACCACCGCTACGGCGTGGCGCGGCGCTATCGCGATGAAGTGGCCGCGGGTGGCGAGCTGGCCGCGGCCGCAGCGCCGCCTGGCGGCGCAGATCTCACGCTGGCCTTCGTCGGTGAGCTCGTCGCCGACCAGCTGGCCATCGAGGCGATCCACCGGATCGTCCGGGGGTTGTCCGCTGACGACGTGCGTGTGGCGCTCGCTCGCGACTTCGACCTGGTCCCGGCTCCGGCGCCGACCCCCGCGCTGCTGCCCGAGCTGACTCGGTTGGGTCGGCTGCTGCTCGTCGACTCAGCGGAGTCGGCCACGTGGCTCGTGCCGAAACCGGGCGCCTTCGACACTGTGCGGGCTCTGGACGGGGCCTGGTTGGAACACACGCTTGGCCAGTCGGGCGCGGTGATCGACTACCAACACGGGGTTGGCGAAGTCCTCGACGTGCTGCGGTCCGACCCCGGTGCCAGCGCCATCCTCATTCGGCCGGCCAGCATGGAGCAGATCCAGCGGACCGCTCGCGAGGGCCTGCTCATGCCTCCCAAGTCGACCTTCTTCACCCCGAAACTGCGGACCGGTCTGGTCCTGCGGCTCCTCGACGGGGCCTGAACGGTCAGGGGAGCCTCAGGCCGAAGTGCGGGCGATGAGCGGGGAGGCAGGTCCGCCCGGTGCTGTCGGCCCGGGCCCGACCGCCCCCGAGTGCGGTGCCGCTTCGGCGATGAGGTGCTCGATCTGGGCCATCGTCCCGAAGGCGATGAGCACCGACCCAGCCACGAGCACCGTCTCCGCATCCGGGTGGGGAGCGAACGGCATACGAGGTCCTGGGCGGTAGGCGAGCAGACGCGCACCGGACGACCCTTCGAGATCCACGTCACCCAAGGTGCGGTTGCACAACGGCGAGTCGACCGGGATGCGGATTTGCTCGATCCGGAAGTCGAACTCGTCGTCGTGCATGACGACATCGAGGAACTCGGCGACGTGGGCGTTGAGCGCAAAGGCGGCCATCCGGCGGCCACCGATGAGCTGGGGGTTGACGGCCCGGGTCGCGCCGGCCAGGACGAGCTTCTCCTTGGAATCGACGGTCCGGGCCCGGGAGATGATGACCAGGTCGGGGCGCAGGGCCCGCGCCGAGAGCGTGAGATAGACGGTGTCGGCATCGGTCTCCAGCGTGGCGATGAGCGCGCGGGCGCGATCGATCCCCGCCGCCCGCAACACATCGTCACGAGTGCAGTCGCCCACCAGGTGGGGGTCTTCGAGGTGGACGACCCGGTCGGGGACGTTGTCGACGACGACCACCTGGGCGCCGATGTTCTTAAGGTGCTCGCGCGCCGAACGGCCCACTCGGCCGTGTCCGCAGATGATGACGTGACCGCTCATCCCGGAGATCCGCTTGTCCATCCGACGCCTTTCGAAGTACTTCCGGACCTCACCCTCGGTGATCGTGCCGACCATGACGGTGAGGTTGTAGAGCGCGATGCCGACCCCGAGGATCATTAGGCTGATCGAAAACGCCTTGCGCACCGGCGTCGGCTCCATGGGTTCGCCATAGCCGACCGTCGTGAGCGTCATGACCGACTGGTACATGGCATCCAACGGGGTGTAGCCGAGGGCGAGATACCCGAAAACCCCGTAGAGGGTGACAGCAAGCAGCGACCCGATCGCAATGACGAGGCGGCGGACGATGCTCACGGGCGCTATTGAACCCTGTATGCCGTCATCCCGACAGTGCCGGGCCAGCGGCCAGCCACAAACGGCGACGCTCTGCTTGGATCAGGACATGGAGTTCCACCAGACCCTCCTCCCCGGCGTCGGCGTTCGTTACGACGCGACGACCCGCGCCGGCTCCCCGATCTCCGTGGTCATCGGACGCGACGGAGACGCCGAGTTGGTCGCCTACAAGCGCGATGACCCCGACTCGGTCGCCCACTCCTTGCGCCTGGGCCCGACGGAGGTGGCGGCGCTCGCCGAGATCCTCGGCTCGCCCCGCGTGTCGGCCCGGGTCGCCGATCTCACCAAGGAGGTCCCTGGCCTGTCCTCGGCTCGCTTCGTCATCACCCCAGGAAGTCGCTATGACGGGCGTCGGCTCGGCGACAGCAAGGCACGCACGCGGACGGGCTGCTCCATCGTCGCCGTCGTCCGAGGTCAGCACGTGTATGCCGCCCCCGGGCCCCGAACGATGCTCTTGGCCGGCGACACGGTGGTCGCGATCGGATCGGACTCGGGTCTGGCCGATCTGGGCACCATCCTTGCGATGTCGCCCGAGGACGAACCGTTCCCGCTGCCGGACGAGCTCGACTGACGTCATGGACCACCACTGATCTCATGGACCACCACTGATCTCATGGACCACCACTGATCTCATGGACCTTCACTGACGCCATGGACCACCTAGGGCTTGTCTTCGTCGAGCTGGGCTTCATTTTTGTTGGAGTCTCGCTGCTCGGCGTGGTCGCCCGCCGCTTCGGTCTGTCACCCATTCCGTTCTACCTGTTGGCCGGCCTGGCCTTCGGCGAGGGTGGGGTTGCCCCGGTCGCCGCGTCGGGCGACTTCGTCACGATCGCAGCCGAAGTCGGGGTGCTGCTCCTGCTGCTCACCCTCGGTTTAGAGTTCTCCCCGGCCGAGTTGTCGGCCAGCCTCGGGCGCCACCGACCGTCCGGGGTGGTCGACCTGGTCCTCAACGCGCTGCCGGGCTTCGGGATCGCGTTGGTCTTCGGGCTGCCGTGGCCGGCTGCGTTCGCCATGGCCGGTCTCACCTGGATCTCCTCCTCAGGCATCGTCGCCCAGCTGTTGCGCGACTTGGACCGGCTCGGCAACCGCGAGACCCCTGCCCTCCTGTCGGTCCTCGTGCTCGAGGACCTCGCCATGGCCGTCTACCTGCCGATCCTCATCGTCGTCCTCGCCGGCGGAGGTCTGGCCCAGGCCGCGGGCGGTATCGCCCTGGCGGTCGGGGCGGTCACGCTGGCACTCGTGGCTGCGACCCGGGCCAGCCACCGGATCGGTGGGCTGCTCTCGCACGAGCAGGACGAGCAAGTCATGCTCCGCGTCCTTGGGCTCACCATGCTCGTCGCCGCTGCGACCCATCTGCTCGGCGCCAGCGCCGCGGTGGGCGCCTTCCTCGTCGGGATCGCCATCCCGGGGACGCTCGCCGAGCGAGCCCGGGACATCCTCGGCCCGCAACGCGACCTGTTCGCCGCGATCTTCTTCGTGTCCTTCGGCCTCGGGACCAACCCGCGCGACTTGCTCGCCTACCTGCCCGTGGCCGCAGTGCTGGCCCTTGTCGGAGTGCTCAGCAAGGTCGCGACCGGCTGGTATGCGGCCGGCCGCGACGGTGTGCAGAAGCGCGGTCGGCTCCGCGCGGGTCTCACCCTCGCTCCCCGCGGGGAGTTCTCGATCGTCATCGCCGGCTTGGCGGTCGCGGGTGGCTATCCGCAGGTCGGGCTCATCGCGACGGCATACGTGCTCATCCTGGCTGTGCTGGGACCGGTGCTGGCGAAGTTCGCCGACGCGCTGGGGGAGCGGCTGTTCCCGGCCCCAGGCGCCTGACCGCCTCGCTGGCGGGACCTCGGTCACGCGACGGGCGGGGCCGCGCCCGTTAGGCTCGGGGCCGTCAACGTGGACGCTCGTGTCACCGGAGGTGCGCGATGGGCAGTGCGGATCGGGACGTCACCCGGGTAGCGATTGTCGGGGCGGGCCCCTCGGGGCTGTTCGCCGCCCAGGCGCTGGTCGGCCAGAGCGAGGTGCCCGTCCAGGTCGACCTCATCGACCGGCTGCCGTGCCCCTATGGGCTGTTGCGCTATGGCGTCGCCCCCGACCACACGAGCATCAAGTCGGTCGCCAACGCGCTCGCCCGCACCTTCGACAGCGATGGGGTCCGCTTCCTGGGGAACGTCGAGTTTGGGCGGGACGTCTCGCGCGCCGACCTGCTCGCCGCCTACGACGCCGTCGTGTATGCCGCGGGCGCCAGTGAGGACGCTCAGCTCGGGGTCCCGGGTGAGGACCTTCCCGGCAGCCGCTCGGCGCGCGAGTTCGTCGCCTGGTATTCCGGCCACCCCGACGCCCCCGAGCAGGACCTGTCCGGGGTCCGGGTGGCTGCGGTCATCGGCGTCGGCAACGTCGCGGTCGACGTGGCCCGGGTGCTGGCCAAGACCGCTGAGTCTCTTGAAGTGACTGACATGCCTCCCGGCGTGCTGGCCGAGCTGCACCGACACGAGGCTGATGACATTCACGTCATCGCGCGGCGTGGGCCGCACCACGCGGCGTTCACGACGGTTGAGCTCCGCGAGCTGGTGCACACGCCCGGGTTGCAGGTGACGGTCAACGAGGACGCGTTCGACGGCATACCGGATGATCTGGACCGGCGGCCCAAGGCAAACGTCGAGATCCTGCGCGAAGCAGCGGCGAAGGTCGTCGAGAACCCGAGGCGACGGCTGCATTTCTCGTTCTGGCGCAAGCCGATTGCCGTGGAGGGCGACGGGCGGGTGGAGGCGCTCGTCCTGGAGCGGACCCGGCTGGACGAGGCGGGCAAGGTCGTCGGGACCGGCGAGACGCAGCGGCTGGAGACCCAGCTGGTGCTGCGCTCGATCGGCTACCGGTCGGTCGCGCTGCCCGGGGTGCCGTTCGACGAGCGGGCCGCCGTGATCTCCAACGTCGAGGGGCGGATCGTGGACGCGGCCGGGGTCGTGCAGCCGCGGGAGTATGTCGTGGGGTGGATCAAGCGCGGCCCGACCGGTGTCATCGGGACGAACAAATCCGACGCGTCGCAGACGGTCCGGCACCTCGTCGCCGACCTGGTGGCCGCGCGAGCCGAGGGGTCGGACGACTTTGGCGCTGGTGGCGGGGAGCGCCCCGACCTGGCCGCAGTGCTCGCGGCGCGCGGGCACGATGTGGTCAGCCTGGACGGCTGGCGGGCCATCGATGCGGCTGAGATCGCTCGCGGCGCCGCGCTCGGCCGGGAGCGGACCAAGCTCGACTCGTGGCCCGAGTTGATGGGTGCCAGCCACCGGCTCCAGGGCTGACCAACTTCGGGGCTGACGGGTTCGCTCGTCAAATCGCCAACACTCGGCGGACTTCTGGGCGCCAATGAGCCTCTGATCTGTCGAATCGCCAACACCGAAGCGGTTACTCGGGGCCGGAGGCAGGGGCGGGGTAGGTTTCGCGGGGCGGGGCGGGGCGGGTCAGTTGAGGGTCATCCGCGGTTCTCCGTTGAGCAGTCCGGTGCCCGCGATCGAGCAGGTGCCGCCGCGGACGGCGCCGCCGTTCCAGGCCTGACGGACGCACGAGCGCTCGGCGAGCTCGCCCCAGTAGTTGGGGTGCAGCGACTCTTGGACGTAGTAGGGGCCGGTGACCGTGGAGACGGTGCGGATCTGGGCGATCCACTCGGTCTTGTCGACCGCGCCGGCCTGGGTCCAGGACGAGAGGCCCTTCTCCTCGAGCAGGCCGACGGTGTTCTCGCACAGGCGGCGGCCGTTGAAGGCCGACTGCAGTTCCAGGATCTTGACTCCCGCGATGCCCGATGCCGTCACAGCGCCTTTGACCGTGTTGTTGATCGTCGGGAGGGCAGTGGCGTTGGCCCAGTCGGCGTCCTTGTTCCAGAAGCCGCAGCCGCCGGTGTTCTGGCGGGTGTAGCCGGACTGGCTGTAACGGAAGCCAGCTCCGCTCGGGATCGGCGACGGGTAGTCCTGCACGACCAGGGTCCAGGCCGAGTCGGCATACCCGGCATTGCGCATCGCCTGGCGGACGTTGAGCAGCGCGGTCGTGATCTTGGCTTTGACCGCCGCGATGTTGGTCGAGGTGAAGTTCGCCTTGACCGACGAGTCGTCGTAGCAGTAGTCCGGCCACCACGAGGGCGAGAGCAGGAAGTCGGTCACACACGACTGGATGATGCTGGCGAAGTTGAAGTCGTTGCCGCCGATGCTGACGACGACCATCTTGACGTTGTGGGTGCTCGCGAAGGTCTGCAGCATCTTGGCTTGACCCTGCTTGCCGGCGCCGTTGTCGTAGAAGTCCAGGCCTGGCTTGAAGTAGCCGTCCGAGCTCGTGAAGGTGCTCGTCTGCGCGCCCGAGCAGGCCAGGTCCACGCCCTGGGTGCCATTGGAGATGTAGACCGACGCGGCCCAGCTGCGGTGGCACCGGTTGATCTGCTCAGCGGTGCGGGTGGCGTTGTCGTAGTAGGCGCTTCCCCCCAGCGCGTCGACCGAAGCCGAGCTGTTGTTGGAGTTGCCGGCCCAACGGCCAGCCTCGCCTGAGATATAGCTGTCGCCCAGGCTGGCGACCCACGGGGTGCCGACGCCGGGTCCGTCGGCTGCGGCGGTGCTCGCGGTCGCCAGACCCGCGGTGGCGAGCCCGAGTGCGGCCAGGAGCGTGGCGGCATACCGAAGCCGCCGTATGCCGCGCGCGGACGTGCTGCCGCGGGCCTGGCTGCGAGCGGCGCGCGGTGATGCGGATGGGGTGCGAAGGATCATGAAGGACTCCCGATCGACGCTGATGAGAATGGGTCGCCGACGTGCCCCAATCGTCGACCGACCCACTGTGGCACAGGTCACCCCTGCGCGCCCGCCGAAGACGGCCGGATTCTCTCAAAGCCGGGAGCGGAACTCGGCGACGCTGGGTGCCTGCCAGTCGGTGTGGTCGTTGCGCCAGCCCACTTTGTCGAGGAACAGGCGATGGCTGTTGGCGGTCGCATGGCCGATGACGTCGGCGGTGGCGATCCCGAACCGGGCCTGCAGTTGCCGGACCAACCCGAGCACCGCTTGGATCTGCGCCGGGCGCCCGAGGATCTGCTGGTCGGCCCACAGCGACGTGTGCCCGTGGGTGGCCTGGACGATCTCGATGCCGATGGCGACATGGTTGAGCCCAATGGCGTGCCGACACATGATCGTCGTGGGGACCAGTTCGTGGATGATCCCCTGCTGGTCGACGACGAAATGGGCGCAGGTTCCCGGCAGCTCGCCCCGGTTGGGCGCATCCGCGGCGAAGGTCGACCGCACCGGCCCCCAGGTGTCGGTCTCGGTGAAGTGCAGGACGATGACCTTGGGGTTGAGGGTCCACGACGAGATGCCGTAGTGCCGCATCGCGTAGCCCGCCATCTCGTCCTTGCGCTGCTGCGGGAAGGGGATCCAGGCGGCATCGAACTGCAGCGACCCACCCGAACTCGAGGTCGAGGACGACGGCGCACTCGGCTTGGTCGTGGCGGTCTTGGGCGGGGCGCTCGAGGTTGGCGGGCTTGACGAGGTTGGCGCGGCGGTTGCCGTCGCCGTCGACGCTGGTGAGGTGGCTGCTGGTGAGGTGGCTGCCGGGGACATCGAGGTCATCGGGTCGGACGATCCGGTCGCGGAAGCCGTCGGGCGTGCGGTGGTCAACGAACCCGCTGTCGGTGGAGTCTGCGTGCACGCACCGGCGAGTAGCGTGAGTGCCGCGCACACGGCATACGCGAGGGTATGCCGTGCCCCTCGTTGGCGACGCGGCGCGCGGCCCGCTGTGGTCATGGTCGCCAGCGTAACCGTCGAGGGAGGGACCGTGTCGCAGCCCTGGTGGCGCACGAGCGTCGTCTATCAGGTCTATCCGCGCAGCTTTGCCGACAGCAACGGCGACGGGGTCGGCGACCTGCCGGGGCTCATTGGTCGCCTTGACCATATTCAGACGCTCGGGGCCGATGTGGTGTGGGTGTCGCCGTTCTATCCCTCGCCGCAAGCGGACAACGGCTATGACATCAGCGACTATCAGGACGTCGATCCGCTCTTCGGGACGCTGGCGGACGTCGATCGGCTCATCGCCGAACTGCATTCGCGCGGAATGAAACTCGTCATCGACATCGTCGTCAACCACACGAGCGATGCCCACCCGTGGTTCGTCGAGTCGCGGCGCTCGCGGGAGAGCCCGAAGCGGGACTGGTACTGGTGGCGGCCGCCGCGCGACGGGCACGCGATCGGCGAGGCGGGCGCGGAGCCGACCGGGTGGCATTCGTTCTTCGGCGGGCCGGTGTGGGAGCCGGACGAGGGGAGCGGCGACTACTACCTGCATCTGTTCGATCGGCGGCAGCCAGACCTCAACTGGGAGAACCCCGACGTGCGGGCCGCCGTCCACGCGATGCTGCGCTGGTGGCTGGACCGCGGCGTCGACGGGTTCCGGTTCGACGTCATCAACCTGGTGTCCAAGCAGCTCAACCCCGACGGCACCGGGTGGTTCTTCAACGGACCGAGGATCCATGAGTTCGTCCACGAGATGCACGAAAAGGCTTGGGGTGGCGAGCAACTCATCACGGTCGGCGAGTGCCCGGGAGTGACCGTCGACGAGGCGGTGCGGTTCACCGACCCGGCTCGGGGCGAGTTCGACATGGTGTTCCAGTTCGAGCACATGGGCGTCGACCACGGGATGGGCGGGCGTTACGACGTCCGCCCAGTCGACTGGGTGCGGATGAAGTCCGTCCTCGCCCGGTGGCAGGAGGGCCTGGCCGACGTCGGGTGGAACAGCCTCTACTGGTGCAACCACGACCAGCCCCGACCGGTGTCGCGCTACGGAGCCGGCCACACGGCATACCGGGAGGTGTCGGCGAAGGCTTTGGCGACGGTGCTGCACCTGCACCGGGGGACGCCCTTCGTCTACCAGGGCGAGGAGCTGGGGATGGTGAACTTCCCCTTCACCTCGGCGGACCAGCTCGATGATGTCGAGTCACGCAACTGGTCGGCGACGGCGCTGGCCCAGGGGGCGGCGCCCGATGAGGTGCTCGCCGCGGTCAACGCCCGCAGCCGCGACCACGCGCGCACGCCGATGCAGTGGGACGCGTCCGAGCACGCGGGCTTCACGACGGGGACGCCGTGGCTGCCGGTCCACCCGGCATACCGGGAGATCAACGCGGCCGCGCAGGTCGGTGACCCGGGGTCGGTGTTCGCCCACTACCAGCGGTTGATCCGGTTACGGCGCGAGCTGCCGGTCGTGGTCGACGGGCGGTTCGAGCTGCTGTTGGCGCAGCACCCGAGTGTGTATGCGTTCCTGCGGCGCGGCGCCGGCGAGGAGCTGCTCGTCGCCGCGAACCTCTGTGGGGAGGCTGTCGAGGTCGAGCTGCCTTCGGGCTGGGAGGGCGCGGACGTGGTCATTTCGTCGGGAGGCCCCGACGGCGCCGGTATGCCGCCCGCTCACCTCGGCGTGCTAGCCCCCTGGCAGGCGTGGGTGCGATGGCGTCGTTGCTGAGGCGCTTCGGGCAGTGGGTGGTGGAGCTGGCCAGCGAGCTGGCCTTCGCGATGGTGGCGTGCGCGGGCCTGGCGGCGTTGGTCGGCGCCGCGCGCTGGGGGTGGGAGCGTCACCCGGTCTCGACCGTGCTCTTCCTGATCGGGGTGACCGGGGTGCTGAGCTGGGGGGTCTGGGTGTCGGTCCGTGGGACGCCGCCGAAAGGGCGGGTGTCCGCGATGGTCGCCAGCGTCGCGGGTGGGTTGGCCGTGCTCGTCGCGGTGTGGTTGACCTATCTCACCCAGTGCGGCTGCGTCCTGGGTTGACCGGGTGGG
Organism: Candidatus Phosphoribacter baldrii; assembly: GCA_016704565.1. Lineage (GTDB taxonomy): Bacteria > Actinomycetota > Actinomycetes > Actinomycetales > Dermatophilaceae > Phosphoribacter > Phosphoribacter baldrii. The sequence continues at coordinate 606,972 of JADIZV010000001.1, read as the reverse complement.
GGGCGGGTGGGGCGTGAGCGGTTGGCGCCCTCGCAGATCGTCGGTGGCTGTGAGGAAATCGGGCCGATCTGGGTCCCAGGACCCAGAAGTTGTCGGCGAGTGTGAGGAATTCAGGCGCGGTCGGCGGGCTGGCAGTCGAAAGTGAAGCCCTGGGCCACCAGCCGGTCGACCAGGACCTGCCCGAGGGCCGTCGCAGGCGTCAGCACCCCGGCCGCCGCCGGCAGCGCGTCCCCGTCCAGCGCCAACGCGAGCGCCGATTCGCCCAACATGACCGCCGTCCCGCTGTAGCCCGGGTCCCGGTCGGCCCCCACCTTCGTCCGGTATGCCGCCCCCGTGGTCGTCGTCGTCCGGATCACCATCCGGAACCGGCCGTTGGCCTGCGCCTCCGGCGACGGACCTTCGCCGGGTTTGGGCAGGAACCGCCCAGCCAGGGTCCGGGTCGGCTCGAAGGCCATCGCCCCGACCACCCCGAGCAATCCGGCCGACATCCCGGTCGCCAGGACGGGCGCCTTGACACCGGAGCCGAAGTCGACGACCTCGCGATAGCGGAAGGCTCGGCCATAGCGCCAGCCCAGCAAAGCGTTGCTGCGCCTCACGATCCGCGTGTTGAAGCCCGCCATGACGAAGGGACCGGTCCAATGCCCCGTCGCCGGGTCACGCCGCACCGGCAACCGCCGCCCGGCCCCGACGACCGCGCCCCGAATCGTCCGCAGCGCACCCGCCCAGCCACTCGGCATACCGGCGGCGCTCACCTCGTCATCCGCCCCAGCCGCGCCTGGCCCGCTGAGCGAGCCGTCTTCCCGCGGCGTCCGCGGTTCGCCGGCCCGATCGGGGCTCAGCGCATAGGGATCGGCGACGATCGCCCGGGCCGCGGCGTCAGCGCGCATGTGGATCGCTTGCTGGCGCATCGAGTCGACCGTGCCGCCGCTCACACCACCGCGCATCGACACCACTGACAGCACCGTCTCGGTCAGCTCACCGGCCCCGTCGGCCGCCACCCGGTCAGCGGTCACCAAGACCCCGAGATCAGACGGGATCGAGTCGAATCCGCACGAGTGGACGATCCGAGCCCCGGTTTCGCGGGCCGTCTCGTGCCAAGCGTCCGCGCTCTGCCGGACGAAAAGCACCTCGCCGGTGAGGTCGCAGTAGTGCGTGCCCGCGAGCGCGCAGGCCTCGACGAGCGGCATACCCAAGCGCGCGTAGGGACCGACCGTCGTGGCGACGACCCGCGCCCGCGCCGCAAGCGAACCCAGCGTGGCCGGCTCGGACGCGTCCGCGACAACGATCTCCCATGCGGCGGCCGCGCCGGGCAGGTCGCGTCGGACCTCCTCCAACCGCTCCCGGTTGCGCCCGGCCAGGGCGATCCGCGTCCCCGTCGGCGCGTGTTCGGCGAGGTAGGCCGCGGTGAGCCGCCCCACGAAACCGGTCGCCCCGAAGACGACGATGTCCAGATCCCGGTCCGCGCGCGCGCTCATGCCGCCACGGTAGCGCCGGTAGGTTGCAACCACCGCGCGCGGCCCGGCCGGATCGCCCGTTGTCACCCAGGAGGTCCCGGTATGCCGCCCACCCCCACCGCGCCGCGCCGAGCCCTCGTCACGGGCGGGCTCTCCGGCCTTGGGCTGGCCATCGTCACAGCCCTGGCCGCGCGGGGCGACCAGGTCATGGCGACCGACCTGGCCCAGACACCACCGTCAGGGGTGCTCCCGGCCGGGGTGGTCTACCGGCCGCTCGACGTCCGCTCGGACGCCGACTGGGCGGCGGCCCGTGAAGCGGTCGAGCGGGACTGGGGCGGGCTGGACCTGTTGGTCAACAACGCCGGAATCGCGGCCGGTGGGCGGATCGATGTCGCCGAGATGTCCGAGTGGGAGGCCATCGTGGCGGTCAACCTGCTCGGAGTCGCCCGGGGCTGCCGGACCTTCACCCCGGGGTTCAAACGCCAGCAGTCGGGGACCATCGTCAACATCGCCTCTCTCGCCGGGCTCACCCAGGCCCCGGCGATGGGTGCCTACAACGCTGCCAAGGCTGGCGTCGTCGCGCTGTCGGAGACGCTCAGGCATGAGCTGGAGCCACACGGCATACGGGTGTCGGTCGTCTGTCCGTCGTTCCTGCGGACCAACCTCGCGGCCTCGCTGCGGGGGGCCGATGCCCTCGCCGAGGCGGGGAAGGAGCGCTACCTCACCCGGGCCAAGCGCACCCCCGAGGTGGTGGCGGCCCGCGTGCTCCAGGGCCTCGACGCCGGCCGCTATCTCATCCTCACCGACCGCGAAGGCCGGGTCGCCTACTGGGCCAAGCGGTTTGCGCCGCCTCTCTATCGCCGAGCGATGGCTGCTCCCGGGCGTCGGATGGCCGCGATCGAGCGTAAGGGCGGGGCGAACCGATGAGCGGGTTCTCGGTCGGCGGGTTTGGCCTGGTCGCACTCACCTCGGCGCTGGCCATCGCGGCACTCATGGTGGGCACGGCATACCTGGGCCGCCGGGCCGACAAGGTCAGCATCGTCGACGTGACGTGGGGGTTGACCTTCGTCGCGGTCGCGTGGGTGGGGCTGGCGCTCGGTCCGGGCGACCTCGGGCGCCGCGCCCTCGTCGCCGCGCTCGTCACCGTCTGGGGCGGGCGGCTCGCGTGGCACATCGGGCGCCGCGCTCACGGGGCCCCGGAGGACCCCCGCTACGTCGCGCTGCTCGCCGACGCTCCTGGTGGGGACGTGCACCGGTATGCCGTTCGCAAGGTCTTCGTCCCCCAGGGCCTCATCGCGTGGTTCGTCTCGCTCCCGATTCAGGTGAGTGCCTGCCTGGGCGCGGGCCTGGGCTGGGTGGGGTGGCTCGGGGTGGCCATCTGGGCGGTCGGCTTCGGGTTCGAGGCGGTCGGGGACGCCCAGCTGCGGCGCTTCAAGGCCGATCCGGCCAATCGGGGCCGGGTCATGGATCGCGGGTTGTGGGCCTGGACCCGGCACCCCAACTACTTCGGTGACGCCACGATGAGCTGGGGGTTGTGGGTGATCGCCGCCGAGCACCTGCCCGGGGTGTTCACGGTGCTCTCTCCGGTGCTGATGACCTGGCTGCTCGTGCGGGTGTCCGGAGCCAAGCTGCTCGAGCAGACGATGGGCTCGCGGCCGGGCTACGCGGCATACATCGCTCGGACGAGCGGATTCTTCCCGCGTCCGCCGCGGCGCCCGTAGGGCTGCTCAAGGCAGGCCCGGCTCCCCCTGGGGAAACAGCAAAGCGGGTGGGCCGGCAATCCCCCGCCGTCCCACCCGCCGTGCGTGACTAGCCCCCCCAGATGTGGGCTGCATCCGGTGCGCTGGTCATGGTGGGTGGGCCAGCTCTCCCTTCTGGCCCACCCACCACGTGTGTGGTTTTGCGGTTCGCCCTTCCGGCTGGTCCCCTCCGAACCCTCCGGAAGGGCGAACCGCTGACCCGCTCCCGCCTCTGTGGTCCCCCCGGGCCTCAGTGTTTCGAGTCGGATATAGGACGAGCACCCCCTGGGGTCATGACAGGGGTTTCGAAAACTTTCCAAAGTTTTTTTCGCGGGCTCCCGGAGGTGCCTCAGACCATCCGGGAGACGATGCCCAGACCGCGCTCCGCGCCGCCCACCGAGCGGGGGAGCAGGACAGTGCGGATCCCCACCGCGGCCGCTCCCGCGTCGTCGATCGCGTTGTCGCCGACCATGAGCACGGCCTCGGCGGGCAGGTCGAGCACGGCCAAAGCAGCAGCGAAAGCCCCCGGCGCCGGCTTGACGACCCCGCACTCCCACGAGAGCACGACACCGTCCAAGTGCTCGGCCAATCCCTCGCGGGCCAGGACGGGGTGCAGGTCCAGTCCCATGTTGGACAGGATCGCCGTCCGTATGCCGTGCGCCCGCAGCTCGCGCAGCGTCGGGACCGCGTCCGGATAGGCCGCCCACCGGTCGAGCATGGTCCGGTAGAGAGCGTCGCCGAGCTCGGCGTCCAGGCCGAGATCGGCCCGAGGGCCTACGGTGGCGTCGAAGACCTCTCGGTGCCGGGCCGGGTCGAGATCGCGCTCGCTGTGTGGATCAACCCGGGCGGCGTGCTCCCAGATCCGGTCGAGGAAGTCCAGGAGGGCGGCATACCGGGTTTCGGTGAAGGCACCCCGGGGCGAACCGGGCCGTTCGACGGCCACCCACGCGCCGTCGAGCCAATCCGCCGGGTCACCCCCGTGTCCGAGGGTGCAGTGGAAGTCGAAGATGACCCCGCGGACCGGCGCCCACCCGAGGGGCCTGGCCATGGTCAGGCCCCCTTCGGGACGGTCGGGGCGGTTGGGACGGTCGGGGCGGTCGGGGCGGGTGATGGGCGCGTGGCCAGGACGAGGCAGTCTCGGGCTGGCCTTTGCGCCCCGTCGACTGGGCGCAGCACGATCTCGGCCCGCTCGATGGTCAGCCCAGTGTCGGCGAGGTCGGCGGCCACCTGCTCAGGAGTCGGGAGGATGGCCGGGTCCTGCGGTCCGCCGACGCCCTCGGCGAGGTTGGAACGGTCATGCGCGAGGACGAGGAGCACTCCGCCTGGGGCGACGGCAGCCGCCGCCGCCTGGTGCACGCGAGTCAGCGCCGGGCTCGGCAGGTGCAGGAAGATGACGAGGACGAGGTCATAGGAGCCCGGCTCGGGGGTCCAGTCAGCCGTGACGTCGGCGTGGATCGTGGCGAAGTGCCCGACCGGACCGCCACCTGCGGACTGGGCAACGGTAAGGCGGTCGGCGGCGATCCGCTCGGCTCGATCCAGCCCGACCCGCGAGAAGTCGAGCGCGTCGGCGTCCCAGCCGCGCTCGGCCAGCCAGATCGCGTTGCGGCCTTCACCGGCCGCCACATCGAGCGCCCGGCCAGGCGGAAGGTCGGCGGTGAGGGCAGCGACCGTCGCGTTGGGGCCGGCCGACCACACAAGGTCGGCGGCGGCATACCGGGCGTCCCAGAGCTGCCAATCCATGGTGGCGATTCTGCCCCGCCGGGGCGTCGCACCCGGCGCACACAGGTGACGCACAGGTTTCCCCCGGCTTGGCCCTAGGTTGCGATGCTTGGCTCGCACCGACTCGCAGCACCGAAACGGGCACGTCCGCCTGAGCCTGCGCGGGTCCGGGAAGGTGACATGGCTCGGTTCACGTCCAGGCTTGGCAGCCGCAAGGCCCTCGCTGGCTTCATCGTCGTCGCCCTCTTCGCCGTCGTCGGCATCGCGTGGTGGGCGCGTTCCCGGTCGGCCTCCGCAGGGGTCGGCGCGTCGACCACCTCGGTCGCGACCGTGTCGGTCCAGACGCTGAGCCAGTCGATCAGCGCGACCGGCACGATCAACCCCAAGGTCCAGTCCAACCTCCGGTTCGGTTCCTCGGGGACGGTGACGGCGGTGGACGTCAAGGTGGGCGACGCTGTGACCGCGGGCCAGCAGGTCGCGGCGATCGACACGACCGACCTGCAGACCGCCCTCGACCTCGCCTCGGCCAACGTCTCGTCCGCTCAGGCCAACCTCACGACCGTGCGGGCGAGCAGCACGACGACGACCAGCCAACTCACCGCCGCCAAGTCCCAGCTGGCGGCCGCGCAAGCCAAGCTGACGACCGCCCAGACCAACCTCACCAACGCCAGGCTCACCGCGCCCGTCGCCGGGACCGTGGCCACGGTCAACATCGCCGTCGGCGACCAGGTGACCGGGGGCGGCACGTCGTCGGGTGGTTCGGGTGCGTCCGGGTCGGGTGCGTCCGGGTCGGGCTCGGCAGCCGGCTCCTCGTCCTCGAGCGCCGCGATCGTCGTTATCACGACCGACGCCTGGGTTGTGTCGACCTCGGTCACCTCGGCGGACCTGCCGCTGCTCAAGCAGGGGATGCAGGCCCAGATCACGCCCTCGGGCTCGCGGGCCCTCGTGTTCGGCACCGTTTCGACAATCGGGGTCATCGCGACCTCCACGAGCGGGGTGGCGACCTTCCCCGTCACCATCGCGGTCACTGGCTCCCCCAAGGGCCTGTATGCCGGATCGTCGGCCACCGTCGCCATCATCGTCAAGGAGATCGCCAACGCCCTGACCGTGCCGACCACGGCAATCCGCACCGAGGGCGGCAAGACCGTGGTCAGCAAGCTCATCGACGGCGCGGGCGTCACGACGCCAGTGCAGGTCGGGATGGTGCAGGGGTCCTCCACGCAGGTGACCAGCGGCCTGGCCGAGGGGGACCAGGTAGTCGTCACTGGCCTCTCCGGGTCAGGCTCGGGCTCTGGGTCGGGCAACGGGTCAGGCGGGCAGAGCACGAGCACCCGAACGCGGTCGGGCGGTGGCGCGGGCGGTGGTGGCCTCCCCGCCGGTGGAGGTGGCGGTTTCGCCCCCGGCGGGCAAGGTGACCAACCGGCGCCTCCGGCAGGAGCCGGTCCGTGACCCTTCAGCCGTTCGTCCCGCAACCGCTCACCCCGGACGCGCTGTTGGAGTTGCGCAGCGTGAGCAAGACCTATGCCTCCGGCTCGCTGGAAGTGGCTGCGGTCCGGGGCGTCGACCTCGTGGTCCACCAGGGCGACTACGTCGCGATCATGGGCCCGTCCGGCTCGGGCAAGTCGACGCTCATGCACATCATCGGCTGCCTCGACGTGCCCACGTCGGGGAGCTATTGGCTCGCGGGCGTCGACGTCGCCGGGATGGGCGAGAGCGATCTGGCCGTCGTGCGCAACCAGCGGATCGGCTTCGTCTTCCAACAGTTCAACCTCTTGGCGACGATGTCGGCCTGGCGCAACGTGGAGCTGCCGCTCATCTATGCCGGCGTGCCCCGCGCCGAGCGTCGGCGCCGGGCCGTCGAGGCCCTCACCCGGGTCGGCTTGGCCGATCGGGTCGACCATCGCCCTGGGGAGTTGTCCGGTGGCCAGCAGCAGCGGGTCTCGGTCGCCCGGGCCCTGGTCACCGAGCCCGACCTCATCCTCGCCGACGAGCCCACCGGCAACCTCGACTCGACCTCGACCGCCGACGTCCTTGAGCTCTTCGCCGAGCTCAACGCCCAGGGCCGGACCATCGTCCTCATCACCCACGAGCACGATGTCGCCGAGGCCGCCCGACGGATGGTGGTCATGCGCGACGGACGGCTGGACGAGCCGATGGGAGCGCGTCGGTGACCTGGCTGGAGACTTTGCGCACGGCATACGACGCCTTGCGGACCCGCCGACTGCGGTCCGCACTGACGATGTTGGGGATCCTCATCGGGATCGCCGCGGTGATGCTCACCGTCGGTCTGGGGCAGGGCGCCCAAAAGCAGGTGACCGATCAGATCAACAAGCTCGGCTCCAACCTGCTCATCGTCACACCGGGCAGCTCGACGAGCGCGTCCGGGGTGCGCGGGGGCCGTGGCAGTGCGACCACGCTGACGATGGACGACGCCGCGATGCTCGCCGACCCCGGGGTTGCTCCGGATATCGCCCGGGTCGCTCCGGTGTCGGGCGGGTCTCTCAGCCTTGTCGCGGGCACGACGACCTGGACGAGCAATGTCGTTGCAACGACACCGGATTGGCTCGCGGTGCGGGCTCGGACCGTGAGCCTGGGGCGGTTCTTCACCGCCGACGAGCTCGCGTCCGAGAGCCCAGTGGTCGTGCTCGGGACCACGACGGTGACCCAGCTCCTCGGCGGGGCCGCCGCGGTCGGACAGACGATCACCATCGGCGGGCAGAACGTCACCGTCATCGGCGTGCTCAACACCGAGGGCTCCACGACGGGCGGCGACCAAGACGACCTGGTGATCATGCCGCAGAGCACGTATGCCGCCCGCCTGTCCACCAGCGCCAACCCGCGCAGCGTCTCGACCATCTACATCGAGGCGAAGGACTCGACGAGTCTGTCGGCGGCATACCAGGAAGCGACCAACGCCCTGCTGTCGGCGCACGGGGTCACTCTGACGAGCCAAGACTTCACGGTGAGCAGCCAGCAGGCGCTCGTTGACACGGCCACCTCGACGACTCGCATCCTCACCGTGCTGCTGTCGAGCATCGCGGCGATCTCGTTGCTCGTCGGCGGCATCGGCGTCATGAACATCATGCTCGTGTCGGTCACCGAGCGGATCCGTGAGATCGGCCTTCGCAAGGCGCTCGGCGCCACCCCGCGGATCATCCTGCGCCAGTTCCTTGTCGAGGCCAGCCTGCTCGGGTTGGTCGGGGGTCTGGCCGGTCTCGGGCTGGGCATGCTCGGGGGGGTCATCCTGCCGCGGGTCGTCAACTTCCCCGTCGCTATCTCGCCGGTCGCTGCCGCTGCGGGCCTGGGCGTCTCGCTCATCATCGGCATCACCGCCGGCGTCTATCCCGCCAGTCGGGCCGCGCGCCTGGCCCCCATCGAAGCTCTCCGCAGTGAATAGGAACCCCATGTCCCGTATGCCGTCCCCCGCCTCCCGTCCGCGTCTCTCGCGAGTCGTCGGCGCCATTTCGTCCGCCGCACTGGTGGCGCTTGCCTTGGCCGCGTGTGGTGGTGGGGCGGCTACGCCGAGTGCCACCACGGCGGGGGCTGGTGTCGGGCGAACGGGTGGAGCGGGCAACGGGGCGACGCGCACGCCGGGTGTGACGGGCCTGATCGCCGCGGTCGAGGGGACGACGATGCAGGTCCAGTCGACGACCAAGCAGACCGCAGTGGGCTGGACCGCCTCGACCCGGATCACCCGGAGCGTTGCCGGGACCCCCGCTGACATTGTGGTCGGGTCATGTGTCGTGGTCCGCAACGTGACCACCGATGCGACCGCGGCGTCCGCCGCAGTTTCAAGCGGCCCCGTGTCAGCTGCGTCGGTGCAGGTGTCGCCGGCGGTGAACGGGAGCTGCCTGGACGCCTTCGGGGGAGCGGGCGGCATACGGGCGGGGGGCGGTTTCCCGACGGGTGCCCCGACGGACCGTCCGGCCGGTGACCAACTGCCTCCGGGCGCGACGGGCGGACCGGGTGGGCGCGGCTTCGGCGGCTTCGGGGTGGCTGGCCAGGTGACGAGCAAGGGTGACGGGGAGTTCATCGTCGCGAGCATCGGCCGGGCGGGCGATGGCGGCGCGGGAGCATCGTCGGGCGCGACGATCGCGACGACGCCCGTCACTGTTGCGATCCTCGCGGCCACGACCGTGACGGTGACCACGGTGGCGGCGGCCAGTGACATCAAGGTCGGCTTGTGTGCCACAGCGATAGGTGCGGCCGATGACATCGGCAAGGTCACCGCGACGTCCATCGTGCTGCGTGACCCGGTGTCGGGCTCGTGCACGACTGGAGGTGGGCTCGGTGGACCGGGTGGTCCCGGTGGTCCCGGTGGGGCCCCCACGGCCGGGGCGAGCAATGGCTGAGCGAGTGCTGACGATCCGACGACGGCGGTGGGCGCCCCTCTTGGGGGTCGCCGGCGCGGCAGCTCTGGTCGTGGCCGGGGGTTCGTATGTCGCCAATGGCGCCGGTGCCGCTTCGGAGACTGCCGCCTTGCGCACCGGCCAGGTCACGACCGGCTCGATCGAGCAGACCCTGACGCTCACCGGTTCGGTCTCCCGGGTCAGTCAACTCACCGCGCATTTCCCGGTCGGAGGGACGGTGACTGGAGTGTCGGTGGCCGTGGGAGACGTCGTCGTTGCCGGTCAGCCGCTGGCGACGATGGATACCGTCCCGTTGAACCAGGCGGTCCTGGACGCGCAAGCCATCCTCGACCAAGCCCGGGCGACCCTATCGACCGACACTACGACGGCATCGACGGCGAGCTCGAGCAGCTCGAGCACCGCTGGCTCAAGCGCCAGCCGCACAAGCACCAGCAGCGGCACGTCGACGGGCAGCTCGGGCGGTTCGAATGGCTCGGGCGGTTCGAATGGCTCGGGCGGTTCGGGCGGCTCGCAAAGTGCGGTGTCGACTGCCCTGGCTGCTGCCGCGGCCGCGCAGGCCACGGCGTCGTCGGTGTGTGCCCCCGTGCTCGGCGCGACGTCGCCCGCCCCGTCGACGGCTGCTCCCACGTCGACGGCCCCGATCACCACCGCCGCGCCGACGAGCACCGCCACGAGCAGCGTCACCAGCAGCCCGTCGTCCTCGTCACCGTCCGCGGCGTCGTTGCCGACGGCTCAAGAGATCGCCGACTGCCTGGCATCGTTGGGGGCGCTCGCCACGGCTCAGCAGGCGGCGGGCGTGGCGCTGACGGCGTATGCCGGTTCCCTGGCCAGTGAAGCGAAGGCCGCTGCGGCGGCAGCAGCGCAGGCAGCAGCTCAGGCCAAGGCGGCCGCAGCGGCAGCCGCGGCTCAACAAGCCGCGGCTGCCTCGCGGACCCAGTCCGGCACGGTGAGCGAGGCCCGGCTCATCACTGACCGCGCCAACGTCGCCAATGCCGAGGCCGCCGTGGCCAAGGCGAAGAACAACCTCGCTGCGGCGACCTTGACCGCGCCGATGGCCGGTCGAGTGGGTGCCATCGCGTGGGCGGTGGGCGACACGGCGACTGCGGCGAACGGCATACAGATCGTCGGATCGGGCGCCGCGAAGGTGACCCTCCAGGTCCCCGCGGCCAACCTCGCCTCGGTCGCGGTCGGGCAGTCCGCCCACGTCACGGTGACGGGAGTGCCGGTCATGGACGGCTCGGTGAGCCAGGTGGCCCTGCTGCCCACCACGGCGAGCGGCTCCTCGACCTCCACGTATGCCGTGGACGTGCTCGTCCCTGCGGCCCCGGATGCGGTCGGCACGGGCGGCAAGGCGTCGGTCGCGATCGTCACGACCAAGGTCGACGGAGTGCTGACCGTGCCGGCGTCGGCTGTCACCGGAGTCGGCACCGGCACCGGCTCAGTCGGGCTGCTCAAGAGCGGCGTCGTCACGGCGACGATCGTGCAGATCGGGGCGGTCGGCGGCGGGAAGGTCCAGATCCTGTCGGGGTTGTCGCTCGGTGACACGGTGGTCATCGGTGACGCGTCGCAACCATTGCCGACGAACGGCGGCTTCGGTGGTTTTGGCGGCGGGATCGGTGGGCTGACCGGAGGCGGCGGGGTCCGCGTGCCTGGCGCCGGAATCGGCGGCGGAGCACCGCCGGGAGGCGCGCCCCCGGGCCGTTGACACGGTTGCCGTTGTGTCGTGGTGCGCGCGGAGCTTATCGGCTATTTCGTTGGTCCACAACGAGATTGGACTTGCAATCGAACGGGTGTTCGGGTAGTATGTGACCATGAATCGGGACCATGTCGGGCAGGGCGTCGGGAGTGCGCTGGCCCTCCCGCATGCCCCCGGCGATCTCCTTGAAGTGCCGGAGCCGACCGGCCTGGCCCTGGCGGGCGCTCCGACAGCGGCCGCCGCGTTGGGCCTGATCGAGCTCATCGAACGGTTGAAGTCCCGGCTCGACGCAGCGGCGCTGGCGGCCTGGCGGATGCTGCACGCGGCATACCTCGAAGCGCTGGCTGAGCCGGGACGGCCCGCGGCGACGGCGGGTGAGCGGGACTGGTCGGCGTCGGTCGCCCACTCGGGCGCGGTCGACGAGGTGATGGCCGCGACCGGCCTGGGGGAGAGCGAGTGCCGCCGCAGACTGAGTCTCGCGGTCGCTGACCCCGCTCGGGTCGACACCCTCCTGGCCCTGTTGGCGGTCGGTGATCTGGCGCTGTGGCAGGTCATTGGCCTGCACGAGGACACCGCTGACCTGACCCCGGTGGCTGCCGACGAGGTGGTGCGTGCGGTGACCGCTCCGTGTCGGGATGGGTCTCGGCCCTCCCACCAACTCCGGCGCCGTCGACTTCGACGCGAGCTGACCCGTCGAGGTGGCGACCCAAGCCGCAACCGGATCGAGGCGTTGACTCGACGTGACGCGCACGCCGAGCTGCGCCCGGACGGGTCGGGGTGTGTCTGGGTCACCGGTGACGGCGGCCGGGTGGTTGCCGCGATCGAGCGGGTCGACACGATCGCCCGCCGGATTCGAGCGGCTGGCCGCCACCCGAACCGGACGTTGGCCCAACTGCGCTCCGACGTGGCCTTGGACCTGTTGCTCAGGGGGACTGTCGCTGGCCACAGCTCGACGGCCCCCGCTGCGCCTGTGGATGTTGCCGTTGTGGCGGATGCGTCGCGTGGCTGTGCGCCGACGGGCCCGCTGGCCGAGATCGATTGGGTCTGCCTGGGTGACCTCCCCGCTGCCCACGTGCAGGTCATCGTCCCCCTCGACGTGCTCACGGGCGCTCGCGAGGGCCTGGCTGAGCTGCCCGGCCACGGGTGGATCCACGCCGACCACGCCCGAGACCTAGCCCTCACACTCGGCAGCGTCTGGCAGCGGCTGGTCACCGACCCGCTGACCGGCGCCCTCGTCGAGCTCTCGACCCACCGCTACGTCCCGCCGCCGCGGGTGCGCGCCCATGTGGTCACCCGAGATCAGGTATGCCGTGCCCCCGGCTGCCAGGTCTCCGCGACCAGGTGCGACCTCGACCACGACGTCCCCTGGCCGACCGGCCCGACGACCGCGGACAACCTCACCGCCAAGCATCGACGACACCACCAGCTCAAGACGACCGGCCTCTGGGAGGTCGCTCACGACCCGGACACCCACGAGGTCACCTGGACGACCCTCGCCGGACGCCGCTACATCACCAGCCCCTATGACTTCCGCGAACTGCTCGACTCCCTTCCGGCCCCTGACACCGTCCTGGGCGCTCCCCACGACCTGCCCCTGATCCACCACGCCAGACCACCAGACGGCCCGCCCACGCTGACCGATCGAGCCCGGCGGAGAGATACGCGCCGACCGGACGAGATGAGGGCGCACGGCATACCCTCGATGTCGGAACCACCACCGTTCTGAATGCCGCGAGCGAGGGGTGAAACGCGATGGCCGTGGGACGCACAGGCGCGCGTCACTCGGTGCGCAGGCTGGCCGGGTGGTCGGCAGCGGTCGCGATGGCCCTCGGGCTGACCGGCTGCGCTCCCGATGCGACGCCCACTGGCCAGTCGCTGCGCCACGGAGACTCCGTCCCGCGCGTCACGCTGACGCGGGTCCATCAGGGCGACCTCGTGACGTGGCTCGCGACGACGAGCAACGCCGACACTGTGCCGATCACCATCACCTCTGTCGAGGCGGTGAGCGTGCCTGACGGCGTGGTGGCGGACGGCTTCACCGCCGTCTCGCCGACCGAGGTGCCCGCGCTGGGCTGGGTTGGGCCGACGCCCTCCGGCGGTGGGGTGGCCTCGGCGTCGCAGCTCACCAGCTCCGCCATCGAGGTGGGCCCCGGCGCAGTCCTGCCTGGAGTCCAGCTTCGGTTCCGAGTGACTCGCGACCTGGGTCAGGACGTCGTGTCGATCTCGGGTGTGCGATGGACCTACACGCGGGCCGGGGTGACCCTTACCGAGCACACCCAACAGATCCTTCGGCTGACCGCCTTGAGCGAGCTGCCACCGGCAGCCCAACCGTGAGCGTCGCCCCGGTTTGACGGCACCTCAGGTCAACTTGGTCTTCTGGACCTTGCCCATCTCGTTGCGGGGCAGGGCATCCACGAAACGCACCTCGCGCGGGCGCTTGTGCACCGACAGCTCCCGGACCACGAGATCGGTCAGCTCAGCAGCCACGTCCTCGCCAGGCCATGGCGTCGGCTGCTGCGCGGGCACGACAAAGGCCACGATCCGCTGGCCCAGGTCGTCGTCGGGGACTCCGACGACCGCACACTCGGCCACCGCGGGATGCCCGAGCAGCACCCCCTCGATCTCGCCCGCACCGATCCGATACCCGCCTGACTTGATGAGGTCGACCGATGCTCGGCCGACGATCCGATGCGAGCCGTCCGGCGCGATGGTCGCCACATCGCCGGTGCGGAACCACCCATCCGCGGTAAAGGCCGCCGCCGTCGCCTCCGGCAAGCCGAGGTAGCCGTCGAACAGCGTTGCGCCACAGACCTGCAGCTCACCCAACGTCTCGCCGTCGCACGGGACCGGGTCACCATCCTCGCCGACCAGCCGGGTTCGCACCCCGGCAACGGGCACCCCCACGCACCCGGCGCGCCGAGCACCGTCGGCCCGGGTCGCCACGGTGATGAGGGTCTCGGTCATCCCGTAGCGCTCGCACACTTCGTGGCCCGTCAGCTCCCGGAGGCGCTCGAAGACGGGCACGGGAAGGGCGGCCGACCCAGACACCAGCAGCCGCGCGGAACGCAACGCCGCGGCATACTCGGGCTCAGCGGCGACCCGGGACCAGATCGTCGGGACGGCGAAGAACATCGTCGCGCCGGCGTGGGCGGCGGCGGCATACGCGGCGGGGGTGGGTCGGCCCACGTGCCGCAGCCCGCTGCCGATCCGCAACGGCCCGAGCACTCCGAGCACCAGCCCGTGCACGTGGAACAGCGGAAGTCCATGCGCGAGAACGTCATTCGCGGTCCACGCCCACGCGCCCGCCAGCGCGTCGAGGCCAGCCGCGACCGCCCGGCGCGACAGCCGCACCCCCTTGGGCAGCCCGGTCGTCCCCGACGTGTAGAGCACGAAGGCACCCGCGTCGGGGGAGACGTCCGGCAGCCGGTATGCCGCCCTCCCGGGCGATTCTTGGTCGCGCACCTCTGCCGGGGGAGACGTCACCTGCCACACCGCGGCCCCCGAGTCGTGCAGGATGTGCGCACGCTCGCCCGGCCCGGCGTCCGCTGGGATAGGCACCACCTCGACCCCGGCGAGCAACGCCCCGACGACCGTGACGACCGTGTCCATGCTCGCAGTCGCATCAATGGCGATGCGGGACAACGACTCCCGAGCCAGCGCCTCGGCGACGGTGGACGCGGAGGTGAGCAGGGCGGCATACGAGAGGGTCGTGTCGGCGACCTGGACGAGGGTGGCGGCGCGGCTCGGGTCGAGCAGGCCGCGCAGCAACGGCTCGCTCATGGCGCGGCCCCCTCTCCGACCCGGCCGAGCCGGAAGCGAGCCACCGTCTCGTAGCGCGGCCGCCCGCCCGGTCCCTCGCCCAAGAACGAGGCGAGCAGCTCGATCTCGGCCACCTCCCAGGCCGGACCCCGATAAGAGTCGAGGACCCGCAACCATTTGGTCGCCTCGATCGGCGGCCGCAGCCTGGCCACCGTGAGGTGCGGGCTGAACCGTGTGCCGTCGGGGGGAGCCCCCACCTTTGCTCCGGCCGCGCGGGCGCTCGCGGCCAGATGGGTCAGCTCCTCCGTGCCGCCGTCGAGCCCGAGCCACAGCACGCTGGCCCGGGCCGGGTTGGGGAACGCACCTCCCCCCGCGAGGGCCGTCGTCACCGTATGCCGTTTGCTCGCCTTGGTCGCGAGCCGGTCGCCGAGCTCGTCGATCCGGTGTTCAGGCACGGACGCAAAGAACGCGAGGGTGACATGCCACTGGTGAGGGTGGGACCACCGCAGCCCCGGCCGGGCGTCGAGGAACGCCTCAAGGTCCTCGCGGACCGAGTCCGGCGGCACGACGGCGACGAACATCCGCTGGCCCATGGCGACAGCCTGCCACCCGGTTATCGTGGGGGCCATGGGGTTTCCGGAGAACGTCCTCGCGCAAGGCGAGAAGGTCGAGCGCAGTCTGAACCCGCACGTCCTCACGGTGTTCGGGCCGACCCTCCTTGGCGTCGTGCTGGCGGCCCTGGCCATCGGGACCGCATGGGCGACACCCGACGACGCGACCGGAAACCGGCTGCAGTGGATCGCCATCGCGGTGTTGGTGCTTGTCGCT
Organism: Candidatus Phosphoribacter baldrii; assembly: GCA_016704565.1. Lineage (GTDB taxonomy): Bacteria > Actinomycetota > Actinomycetes > Actinomycetales > Dermatophilaceae > Phosphoribacter > Phosphoribacter baldrii. Next base: position 591,407 of record JADIZV010000001.1, on the reverse strand, counting down.
GTGCCGCTGGTTGTCGTGCCCTACCTGCGGTGGCGGACGACGCACTACGTCATCACCAGCCACCGAGTGATGGTCCGCAAGGGCATCCTCAGCAAGTCGGGCAAGGACATCACCTTGTCGAAGATCACCGATGTGTCCTTCCGGCAGACCTTGTTCGACCGGATCATCCGCTCGGGCACCCTCACCATCGAGTCCGCCGGAGACTCGGCCGACGAACTGCTGCGCAACATCCCGCGCAGCGACGAGATCCAGCAGTTGATTAACCGGCTCATCGACGAAGACGCCAGGCGCCGCTCTGGCCAAGCCTGACCGGTTGGTACAGTTCCCCGCGGCAACTCTGGCCGATGACGGCCGGACCACAGCAGGGGAGATCCAGGTGAGCACCAACCCGATGGACAACGTCGGCGACCAGCCACTCCAGCCCGGTCAGCCCGGTCAGCCCGGTCAGCCGGAACCGACGGCCCAGCCCTCGCGAGCCAAGGCATTCGGCGGCGGAGTGCTCAAGCGGATCATCGGTCTGCTGGTCGTCGTGGGGATCGGCATCGCGGTTGCCCTGTTCAAGGCATCCGGCGCCACAGCGCCCAAGGTTGGTGACTGCATCGACCACGTCAAAGACAATGAGATCAAGGTCGTCGAGTGCACCAACCCCGCCGCGGAGATGAAGGTCATTGCCGTCGTGGGCAACCAGTCTGAAGCGCAGTTCGACTCCAACGAGTCCTGCCGACCCTATCCCGAGACGGACGCGTCCTACTTCGAGTCCGGCGGCCGTGGCGTCACCAACGGCTACGTCCTGTGCATGGTGGAGAAGTAGCCCTTCCCTAGCGCAGGGCGGGGATCACCTGGGCTACCGCGTATGTGGCTGTGCTCACAGCGGCAGCGAGGAAGGTGCCCCACGCCATGTCGATCGGCACGATCGAGAACGGGAAGTCTTTGAGGACGGCGAGGTTGGTCAGGTCCCAGGTCGCATAGGTGACGAAACCGAAGGCCGCCCCGACTAACAGCGCCTTGGTCCACGACCCCTCCGCGATCGCCGGGTGGATGACGAAGAAGACAAGTCCGGCCAGGAAGATCGCATAGAAGGCAACAGCCGCAGGCAGATTGGCTTTGGGCGCGAGCAAGTGCCCGATGTGCGCGGCATACAGATCCTTGGCGACCGTCCCCAGCCAGATGACGTCCAGGACGGTGAACGCGACGATGGCGACGGCATACTGGGCGACCCAGCTCCAGGGACTCATGCGGTGACCTTACGGGCCGATAGCCCCGCGCGGCGGGAGCAACCGGGGTGGCGCGGCCTGCGGCCGTCCACGGAGTCGGACACTCATCCCCGCGTGCGGTGTCGTTGGCTTCTCGTACACTCGCCCACGGGCGTTGGTGCCCGCCCGTGGCGCCGCGAAACCCCGAGGAGTGGTCTTCATGGAAGACCTGCCGCTATGGCTGCGGCTGGCCATCATCCTGCTGCTCGTTGCTGGTAACGCCTTCTTCGTGGGGTCGGAGATCGCCATCTCCTCCGCACGACGCAGCCGGATCCGCCAGCTCGCGGAGGACGGCAACGGCAAGGCCAAGACCGTCAAGCTGTTGCACGAGGAGCCCGAGCGGTTCTACTCGGTGACCCAGATCGGCATCACCCTCGTGTCGCTCGGACTCGGTGCCGTCGGCATGGAGACCTTGCACACCGTCATCGACCCGTGGGTTGTGGCGCTGTTCACCGCATTGGGAGATCACGACGTCCTGCACAGCGCCGCCCACACGCTGGCCTACGTCCTCGGCTTCATCATCGTGTCGTTCGTCCACATCGTCGGCGGTGAGCTCGCCCCCAAGGTGCTCGCATTCCACCGGGCCGAGCCGCTGAGCATGGCGGTCGGCAAACTCATCAACATCATGTACCTCACCTTCCGGCCGCTGATCTCCGTCATGAAGTGGGCCTCCGACCTGCTGCTGCGGCTCTCCGGCCAGGGCAACCTCGGCGGCCACGGCGAAAGCCACTTCACGATGAGCGTCGAAGAGATCAGGATGATCCTCGAAGCGAGCGAGAAGGACGGGATGCTCGACCCCGAAGAGACCGAGATGATCCGCGGCGTCTTCGAGCTGGACGAGCAGACGGTGCGCGATGCGATGGTGCCGCGCACCCAAATCCGCGCCCTTGAAGAGGACGCCACTCTCGGCGACGCGCTGCGCTACTTCCGCGACATCCCGCACGCCCGCTTCCCTGTCTATGTCGACAGCCTCGACCGGATCACCGGCGTCGTCGCGATCAAGGAACTGCTCACTTACGTCGCCGAGCACAGTGGGTCGGACAACTTCAGCAAGGCGAGCAAGAAGCCGGTCAAGGACTTCGCCAAGCCGCCGTTCCTCGTGCCCGACAGCAAGCCGCTCAACGACCTGCTCGCCGACTTCAAACGCAAGCGCCAGCAGATGGCGGTCGTCATCGACGAATACGGTGGCACCGAGGGCATCATCACCCTTGAGGACATCCTCGAGGAGATCGTCGGCGACTACGAGGACGAGTTCACCCGCGCAGCCCGCCGGGTCAAGAAGCTCACGGGCAGCGCCTACGAGATCGACGCCTCGATGCGGATCGCCGATCTGGTCGATCTGGTCAACTTCCCGTTCCCCGAGGACGAGGACTACGTCACGCTGGCCGGGCTGGTCTACAAACTGTCCGGTGGGGTGCCGGAGGTCGGCGACGTGGTGCCGCTGGAGTCCGGGCGGCTCACCGTGCTTGAGATGGACAACCACCGGATCACCCTGGTCAAGTTCGAGGACACGGCGCACCAGGCGGACGGCACGGTCGGACTGAGCGAGAGCACCTCGGCACCAGACCCGGCCTGACCGGGCCTGCGCCGCCCTCGCCTGCCGCTGACTCGGCTACCTTGTCCGGTATGCCGTCCGGTCGCCTCTCCCGCCGTGGGGCCGTGGAGCCGTTCCATGTCATGGAGGTCATCAAGGCTGCCGCGCTCCGACAAGCCACCCACGGTGATGTCATCGCCCTCTGCGCAGGTCAGCCCTCGACCCCAGCACCCGCCGCAGCCCGGGCCGCCGCGGCCGCCGCGCTGGAAGGTGAGGTGCTCGGCTATACCGAGGCGACCGGCATACGGGCGCTGCGTGAGGCGATTGCGCGGCACTATGCCGACGACTACGGGCTGACCGTCGACCCCGACCAGATCGTCGTCACGACCGGCTCGTCCGCGGCCTTCACCGCGCTGTTCCTCGCCGCGTTCGACGTCGGAGACACGGTGGCGATGAGCCGTCCTGGCTACCCGGCATACCGCAACACTTTGCAGGCCCTTGGGGCCCGGGTCATCGAGCTCGACTGCGGTCCGGACACCCGGTTCCAGCCGACCGTGGCCATGCTTGCGGCGCTGCCCGAGCCGCCAGCCGGCCTCATCGTCGCCAGCCCGAGCAACCCGACCGGCACGATCATCGACCCTGAGGAACTCGCGGCGATCGCCCGCTGGTGCGAGGAGCACGGGACGCTGTTGGTGAGTGACGAGATCTATCACGGCATCTCGTTCGGTCGGCGGTGCGCGAGCGCCTGGGAGTCCTCGCGCCGGTCGGTCATCGTCGGCTCGCTGTCGAAGTATTTCTCGATGACCGGGTGGCGGGTCGGCTGGCTCATCCTGCCGCCGGAGTTGGTCCGGCCGGGCGAGGTGCTTGTCGGCAACCTCAACATCTGCCCGCCGGCCGTGTCACAGGCTGCGGGGGTCGCCGCCTTCTCGGCCGCGGCCCGCGCGGAGTTGGACGACCACGTCCGCCGGTATGCCGTCAACCGTGACCTGCTGCTGCGACGCCTTCCCGAGATCGGGGTCGAGCGAGTCGCGCCACCCGATGGAGCGTTCTACCTCTACGTCGAGGTCAGCCACCTCACCGACGACTCGACCCGGTGGTGTCAGGACGTCTTGGCGGCGACCGGAGTGGCGCTGACGCCGGGCGTCGACTTCGCGCCGCCGGTGCTCGGCGGGGACCCTTCGTTGGACGGCCGCGCGTTTGTCCGACTGTGCTTCGCCGGCTCGACTGCGGATTGCGACGCGGCGATGGATCGGCTCGCTGCGCTCCAGAGCGCAAGCGCTTCCATCACCTAGGGTAAGAGCGCAATATCGGGCTTCTTCCTCGGGGATGGACGAGCGATGCGCGGACGTTTCGCCATGCGAGTTGGGGTGCGAGTGCGGCGCTGGGTGCTGCCCCTGGTCGGTGCTTTCCTCATCACGAGCTGCACCACGGCGAGCACCCCGACCGATCCCACAACCCCTGGTCCGACCCCTCGGGTGTCGTCGACTGATGCCCCGACCGGAACGACCGGTATGCCGCCTTCCGAGCTCGCCGTCGCCGGTATCGCCGTCGCTCAGAGCATGGGCGACGACCCGGCCCTCAAGGTGTCGGTGCGTCGCCCGGTCGCCCCAGGTCAGGTGGGTTTGTCGTCCGCGATCGCCGGTTGGGCGACCAGCGCCGAGAGCGCCTTCCGCGGTGACTACGTCGCCAATCCCGAAGCGCCTCCGGAGCTCAACGTCGGCTGGCAGGTGGTCACGGCCTCGGGCCCGGTCCTGGGGATCCGGATGGAGACCTTCGAGTTCGGCGGGGCCAGTGGGCAGACCAGCCACCGGGTCTTCTACGGCGACGGGTCCGACACCTGGACAGGCGCCGACCTCATCGCCGAGTCGGCTCGCGCCAGCATCCTCGCCCGCGTGCTGGCAGCGGTCAGCGCGCAGGGACATCCCACCCTCGGCCCCGGTCCGTCCGGGGAGCCCGGCGAGACGACTGCGCAAGACGTGCTCTCCGACGTGACCATCACCGCAGCGGGGGATGTCGTGGTGCTGCTCGACCAGGGCGCCGCAGCCCCCCACTCGTCGGGCAATCTGCGCGTCACCATCCCGTCAGCGGACGCCGTCGGAATGCTGTCCGAACGGGGCCGTCGGGTCGCGCAGGCGGTCCGATCCGGCCTGCCGTATGCCGTGTCCGTCCCCTCATCGGCAGCCCCCACCGCCGGGGGGTCATCGGCAGGTTCGGGCGGCTCGACGGCGACCCCGCCACCCGCCCCGCCGACGCCGACGCCGCCGGCGTCGGGTCCCGTGCCTGCGGCTTCCGTCGACTGCGCCGTGCTGAAATGCGTTGCGTTGACCTTCGACGATGGGCCGGGCCCGCTCACCGGGCGCCTGCTGGACAGCCTGGTCTCTGCGGGCGCCCCGGCCACGTTCTTCGTCCTAGGTCAGAACGTCCGGATCCACCCGGACGTCGTTGCCCGAATGGTCCGCAGCGGCATGGTCGTGGCCAACCACACCTGGGATCACCGCGATCTCAAGCGCCTCACTCTGGAGGAGTCCCGCTCGGAGGTCGACCGCACGGCGGCGGAGATCACCCGAGTCACCGGCACGAGCACCATCCTCATGCGTCCGCCGTATGGTTCCTACGCGCCGCAGACGACCACTCTCGGGCAGTCGATCATCCTCTGGGACGTCGACACCGAGGACTGGAAGAACCGCAGCGCCGCGGTGACGACGAGCCGGGCGCTCGCGACGGTCCGCAGCGGCTCGATCATCCTCATGCACGACATCCACGCGAGCACCGTCGAGGCAGTGCCCGGGATCGTGGCAGCACTCAAGGCGCGGGGCTTCACGCTGGTGACGATCCCCCAGTTGCTCGGGTCGACGACACCCGGGAAGGTCTACACCCGCCGGACGGCCGGATAGGCCCAGCCCGCCCCGCGAACCTTCGTCCACAGCACGACGACGAGCGGCCACAGGGCGGTCACGGCATACAGGAGCACCTCACGCGCCCCGTCGGTGTCCGCGCGCAGGATGATCCCCCAGAGGGTGAGCTCGATGAGCACGAAGGCGACGACCGAGATGACGACACCCACTCGGCGCCGCAGTGGCCAGGGAACCCGCGGTCCGAGATGGGTGCTCATCGCTGGCCACAGCGCGAGCAGCCCGAACACAAACGCCGATCCGAGGGTATGCCGCAGGGTGTATTTGCCGACGACGTTGTTGGGGATGAACGCGACCCACCACATGAACACGCCGGCCGCGCCGAGCAGCCAGCGGCCCGCGGTGTCGGCCGGGCGCAGGCCCAACGCCGTGATGATGTAGCAGACCCCGACCAGCGCCAGCGTGATGGCGATGTGCCAGCGGGTGCCCGCATTGAGAGCCCCGAGGTCGGACAGCGGCTGGCTCACCGGCTGGAAACCGGGGGTGAGGGACACGGCATACAGATAACCCGTGGCGAGCACGACGGGAGCGGCGATCGCGCTGATGACCCCCCACGCAGGGACCGGGGGCAGCGGCACCTCGGCGGGCGACGACGACGGGGCGGGTATGCCGGGTTGCTGGCTGGGCGCGGTGCTCACGTTCCTACCGTAGACGGCGCGCGGCGGTGCGTACGATCGGCCCATGCCTGACACCGACGTCATCGTCATCGGGGCCGGCCTGGCCGGGTTGGTTGCTGCCACTGAGGCCGTGGCGGCCGGCAAGCGGGTCGTGGTGCTCGATCAGGAGTCGCGGGAAAACCTCGGGGGCCAGGCCTTCTGGTCGCTCGGCGGCCTGTTCCTCGTCGACACGCCCGAGCAGCGGCGGATGGGGATCAAGGACTCGCACGCACTGGCTTGGTCGGACTGGAAGGACTCCGCTGGTTGGGACCGGCTGGGAGGCAGCGGCGGGGGCGCGGGGGGAGCTGGCGGGCTGGCCAGCGGGGTCGGCGAGGACCACTGGGGCAAGCAGTGGGCGCGGGCCTATGTCGACTTCGCAGCCGGAGAGATGCGCGGCTGGCTCACCGACCTGGACGTCAAGATCTTCCCGGTCGTGGGGTGGGCCGAACGGGGCGGCGGGGCGGCGGGCGGGCACGGCAACTCGGTGCCGAGGTTCCATGTGACGTGGGGGACCGGGCCGGGGCTCTGTGAGCCGTTCGTGCGGTTGGCGAAGGAGGCCGAGGTCGCTGGTCGGTTGCGGTATGCCTTCCGGCATCGCGTCGACGACCTCGTGCTGACAGCGGGGGTCGTCAGCGGGGTCCGTGGGACGCGCCTCGCGCCGACCCACCTGCCACGGGGCGTCGCAACGTCGCGGGAGCCGGTGGGGGAGTTCGAGCTGTCCGCGGGCGCGGTCATCGTGGCCAGCGGCGGGATCGGCGGCAACCTCGATCTGGTGCGGTCGGCCTGGCCGGAACGGTTAGGCCCTGCACCTCGGGACGCCGTGGCCGGGGTGCCTGCACACGTCGACGGGCGGATGTGGGGGATCACCGCGCGGGCGGGTGGGCGGATCGTCAACCGGGACCGGATGTGGCACTACGTCGAGGGGGTCCGCAACTGGGACCCGGTGTGGCCGCAGCACGGCATACGGATCCTGCCTGGTCCGTCGTCGATCTGGCTGGACGGGGCGGGGAACCGGTTGCCCGCGCCGCTCTTTCCGGGGTTCGACACGTTGGGGACGTTGGAGCACTTGCGCCGGACCGGGTTCGAGCACTCGTGGTTCATCCTCAACCAGCGGATCATCGAGAAGGAGTTCGTCCTGTCGGGCTCCGAGCAGAACCTCGACCTGACCAACAAGTCGGTCCGCGACGTCCTCGGGCGGGCGAGGGCGGCGGTGCCGCCGTCGGTGCAGGCGTTCCTGGACCGCGGCGAGGACTTCGTGGTGGCGCCGACGCTGCGCGAGCTCGTGGCGGGGATGAACGAGCTCACGCCCGAGGCGCCGTTGGACGCCGAGCGGATCGAGCGGATGCTGCGGACGCGCGATCTGCAGGTCGAGAACGAGTTCGGAAAAGACTTGCAGATCATGGCGATTCGAGCTGCTCGGGCGTTCCGGGGCGACCGGCTGATCCGGACGGTCGCGCCGCATGCTCTTCTCGACCCGGCGGCGGGGCCGCTCATCGCGGTGCGGCTGTCGATCCTCACGCGCAAGACGCTGGGCGGCGTCCAGACCGACTTGTCGGGGCGGGTCCTGCGGGCGGATGGCACGGCTCTCCCGGCCTTGTATGCCGCGGGCGAGGTCGCCGGGTTTGGTGGCGGTGGGGTGCATGGTTACCGCGCGCTGGAGGGGACGTTCTTGGGAGGGTGCCTGTATTCCGGCCGAGTTGCCGGACGATCCGCTGCTGCGGCTCTCGGGTGATGAGCGGCGCGCTGGGGTGATAGGAGCGCGGCCCGGGCGATGAGCGGCGATGAGCGGCCCCTGGGGCTTTGCCGAATTCCTCACACCCGCCGGTGAAATCGGGTTGGACCCCGTCGTCTGGGCCCGAATTCCTCACACCCGCCGATGACATCCAGTCGGTTCGGACCGGGTGACCCGAATTCCTCACACCCGCCGGTGATATCGGGCTCAGCCGGCCCCTGGCTGCCCGAATTCCTCACACCCGCCCATGAAATCGGGCTCAGTCGGTCCCGGGTGGCCCGAATTCCTCACACACGCCGACAACATCGGACGAAAGTCTGATGCGGGAGCAGGAATTCATCGGCGAGTGTGAGGATTTCCGGAAGCTGGGGCGGGATGGGCGGGTTCGTTTGGATTCGACGGGATCGGCGGGTTCGGCGGGTTCGGCGGGTTCGGCAGGTTCGTTTTGGGGTCGACGTGGTCGGCGTGATCGGCGGGTTCGGCGGCTTCGGCTCTCGGACGGCCGGGACGGCGTGGTGGCGCGATTAGCTCTCGGACGGGAAGCTGTTGGGCGACGGGCGCTCGGCTAGCTGGGGGCTAGGCGGTCGGCTAGCTGGGGAAGGCTAGGCGGTCGGGCGGGCAGGCACCGAGGGGACGAGGCCGTGTCAGGCCGGGCGAGTCCGAACGGCGACGTCTTTGACCTCAGGGGCGTCCGCGCGCACCTCGGCCGCAACGGCCTCAGCCAGATCGTGTGCAGCGGCCGTCAACAGGGAGCCGTCGACGCAGACCTCGACCTCCGCTCGGGCCCGGTGACCCAGCCAGCGGACCCGGACCTCGCCCACGGACACGATGCCCACCGGTTCGACCGCAGCGGCCCGGATCCGGTCAACGAGGTCGGGGTCGACCGCGTCCATCAAGCGTCCGACGATGGCCCGGCCGGTGCGGATGAAGAGGGCGCCGATGAGGACTGCGATCACCAGCCCGACGATCGGGTCCGCCCACGACCAGCCGACCAGGCTGGCCAAGCCAGATGCCACGACTGCGAGCGAAGTGAGTCCATCTGAGCGTGCGTGCTCCCCGTCCGCGACAAGCGCCAAGGACCCGATCCGACGTCCTGCCGCGATTCGATACCGAGCGACCGACTCATTGCCGACCACGCCGACGAGGCCGGCGACGACAACGATCCAGGGATGTTCGACCGGCGCGGGGTGTAGCAGCCGATCGATCGAGACAAACACGGCATACAGCCCGGAAGCGCCGATGGCAGCAACGACGAGCAGACCCGCGAGGTCTTCCACGCGGCCCAGCCCGTAGGTGAAGCGGGTTGTCGCGGGACGACGCGCCAGACGGAAGGCGAGCCAGATCGGCAGGGCAGTGAGGCAATCACCCAGGTTGTGCACGGTGTCCGACAACAAGGCGACTGACCCGGTGAGGCCGACCAGGGCGAGTTGGAACAAGGCCGTGGCGAGGAGCCCCAACAGGCCGATCACGGAGGCGCGGATACCTGCCGCCGTCGTCATGGCCAAGTCGTCGACCATCGCTGAGTCGTGGTGCCCATGCCCATGCCCATGCCCGTGGCCGTGGCCGTGGCCGGAGCCACCCCCGTGTTCGAGGCCAGGATCCTTCTGGGCGGGCTGCCCGGAGAGATGGGAATGACTGCCGTCAGCGGTCATGGCGAAGTCCTCGGCTCGTGGTGGGCGGGGCGGTCGCTGAGCAGGTGCTCGACATGTCGAGTCGTGTCGAGGACGAGTTGGCGGATGTGTTCGTCGTCAATCCGATACAAGACCGTGGTCCCCTGTTTGCGGGTGGCCACGAGGTGCGCGAGCCGCATCTTCGCCAGGTGCTGGGACACCCCAGGAACGGGCCGGCGAACCGCTTCTGCGAGGTCGCTGACGGACAGTTCCGCGTCGATGAGCAACGTCGCGATCCGCAGGCGCGTCGGGTCGGCCAGGATGCGCAGCACCTCGACGGCGAGGGTGACGACATCGTCGACCTGTTCCGCGGAGGACGCTATGCTTGCATTCATACGCAAATACTAAGGCAAACGCTTACGGAGCGTGAACCGGCGTGGGCATCCTGGCGACGATCTTCCAACACCGTGGCGCGGTGGGCCACTCCCATCGCGGAGGTGACCACGGATCTGGCCACCCTCACCGAGGCGGCGCGCACGGCACGGGTCTGCGCACGGCATACCGGGTGGCGGTGGTGAGCACCACGGGCACGGGGTGATGTCGCACGCGGGGAGCTACGACCGGCTCACCCGACTGGTCACCCTCGGTCGCCGGGACCGGATCTACGCCGGCCTCGCGGCCCTCACCGACGCGGCGCCCGGCGAGCACGCGGTCGACCTCGGCTGCGGCACCGGGGCGCTCACCCGAGCGCTCGCGACTCGTGTCGGCCCCCGTGGGCTGGTGACCGGTATCGATCCATCCGAGGACATGGTCGCGTACGCTTCGCGCACCGCGACGCCGACGATCCGGTATGCCGTGCACCCCGCCGAAGCGCTCCCCTTCCGAGACGAGAGCGTTCACGTAGTGGCCACGGCTCTGGCGATGCATCACGTCGATGCCGACCAACGTCCGGTGGCCGTTGCTGAGGCCCATCGCGTGCTGGTGCCGGGTGGGCGGTTGCTCGTGGTCGATCCACCCGCCGCGCAACCGGATTGCTCGGCACCTGATCGACGCGCTCACCGGGCCCGAGATGGCGAATAGCGACATGGTCGCGCTGCGTGGGCTGGTTGAGGGGGCTGGGTTCGAGGTCGTGGACGTAGGGGTCCGTTCGGTGGCATTCGGCTATGTGCTGGGCCGCAAGCCCTGACCTGGTCGGGGCGGCGGTCTTTGGGCCGTTGGGGAAAGATCGTCGGTGGGTGTGATGAATTCGGGCCGGTCGGGGGGCCCGGTCCTCGAAATCATCGGCGGGTGTGATGAATTCGGGGCCGTCGGCGGCTTGGGGCCTTGAAATCGTCGGCGCGTGTGATGATTTCGGGGCCATCGGCGGCTTGGGCCTCGAAATCATCGGTGGGTGTGATGAATTCGGGGCGGTCGGGGGCTTGGGGCCTCGAAATCATCGGTGGGTGTGATGAATTCGGGGCGGTCGGCGGTTTGGGGCCTCGAAATCATCGGTGGGTGTGATGAATTCGGGCGCGGCCCGGGGCTGGCCGGGGGCCAGGGGCGAATGACCTGGGCGGGAGTGCTATAGGTATTGACCGGTCGGGCCGGGGTGGCCTTGTTCGCCGCGCTGGCCAGCGGCGCCGGGAGGGAAACCACCCGGCATACCGGGGCCGACCTGACCTGCCTCGGGGTGACCCGGCGGCAGCGCGCGCCGCATCCCGGCCAACTGTTGCTGCGCGGCCATCTGTTGGGCGACCAGCGCGGTCTGGATGCCGTGGAAGAGACCCTCGAGCCAGCCGACCAATTGCGCCTGGGCGATCCGCAACTCGGCGTCGCTGGGCGCGCCCGCCCCGAACGGCAACGCGATCCGGTCGAGCTCCTCAACGAGTTCGGGCGCCAGCCCGTCCTTGAGTTCGTCGATCGAGCGGCGGTGGATCTCGGCCAGGCGAAGCCGCCCCGCCTCGTCCAGCGGCGCGTTACGGACCTCGTCGAGGAGGTTCTTGATCATCGAACCGATCCGCATGACCTTCGCGGGCTGCTCGACAAGGTCGGCCGGGTTGCCCTCCTCGCGGCCCTGGCGCGCGTCCCCTTCCGCCCCGCCGCCCCCACCGCCGTCTCCCGTCATCGGCGAGGCCACGCCCATCCCGTCGGGCGTGATGACGACGATTCGGCCCTCCTCGGGCTCGGCAGCAGGGTCGCGGGGCTGGTCGCTCATGGTCTCCATCTTGCCCCACTCCGCCGCTCACCAGAACGCGGGAAGGCGCCGAGAACGGGGGTGGGCGGCATACCCCCTGGTATGCCGCCCACCCCGGGCCCGAGGCCCGCGCCCCCTCTGAGGATGAGACGTCACGGCGACCCCAAAGGTTGCACCGACCCCCGAGTTAGGTGAGTCGACGGGTCACGGTCGGGGCCTTGCGGATAGCGAGCCAGGCCAGCAGCGCCGCCAGAGCCGGGACGAGCAGGATCGGGACCGCCAGTTGGAGCCAGGGGATGACGACGGTGGGGTCGACGGTCGCCGGGTTCTGCCCTTCGGCGAGGTATCCCGCCTCGTTCGAGGCAATGCCTGTCGTCGCGCGCGCGAGCGCGATGCCAGGCACGAAGCCCACCAGCGTGCCGAGCAGCGCCCCCACCACGCCCAACGAACCCGCCTGTGCCGCAGCGAGATTGCGCCGCGTCATCCGGGTGGCGCCGACCGCGGCGAACGTCCCCATCATCGACTGGGTCTCCGCGGTCGACAAGGCCGTGGACACGAGGGTCGCGACGAGGATGATCAGCCCGATAAAGGACAGCACGATGAGTGCCAACAGTTTGTCGTAGGGCTGGAAGCCGCGTTCCACATAGAACCAGCCGAGGGTGTTCTCGGTGAAGCTCTCGGAGAGCGCCGCTTCGGCGTCAGCGCTCAGCTCGCCGCGCGGGTCCACGATGGTCGCCTGCACGATCATCGTCGTCAGGCCCAGGTTCTTGGCGGTCTCGGTCGTCATGACCGCGCCGATCATCTCGCCACCGCCGTAGCCCATGAACTGGCCTGCGGTCGCCACGCTGGCGGCGTTGAGCTTCGCCGCTGGCACCGGGGTGGCCGCCAACGCCAGCGTCGTCACGTCTTCGGGGGTCCCGGGGCCGTTCGGCCCCCAGACCATCGTTCCTCGCGCGAAGGTGACCTTGCCGTCGATGATGTCGACCTGGCCGTACCACGGCGTCGAGGATCCCCACCCGCCGCCGGGATACTCGATCCACTTGACGGGCGGTGCCTTGTCGCCGTTGACGACGATGCCACCAGCTCGCAAGGTCGCTTGCGCCGTGGCGTCCAGACCGAAACTGCTCACCAAGGAAGCCAGATCCGCGACGAGGATGCCGCCCCGGTCACCCGACATCCCCATCCCCTTGAGGGAGTTGCAGCTGAGGTCGGGCGGGCTGATGGAACTCATTCCGTTGTCCAGGGTGAGAGCCTGCAGCGGCGTGCAGCCAACCCGGAGCGCGACGAAGAACGGCATCCGAGAGGGCGCACCCTCCGAGGGCTTCTCCAGGCCGGTGCTGCGAGGGATCACGTCCACGAAGGTGAGCAACTGGACCTGCAGGGCCGGGTCAACGCTGCGCACCACCTCGGTCACGGACTGTGACCACCGTGGATCGATCTGCCCGGTCATGTTCGTCTGCGGGATGAGCTTGGCCTGCCCCATCGGCAGCTCCGGTCGATAGGTCTTGGCCCGGAAGGCAGAGTCGCTCGCGGCCACGACGAGGATCGTCGACAACAGCGCCGTCCCGCCAAGGATCGCGGCCACCGTTGAGGTCGCCCTCCCGCGCTGGCGCGCCGCGTCGCGCATCGCCATCCGGATCGCCACCGGCGCCGGACGGGTGGCCCGCCCGGCGAGCACGAGCACCATCGGCACGAGCAACAGGGCACCGATGACTAGCAGGACCGCGCCGATCATCGCCACGAACGGCACGAGCTGGTCGATCAGCCGGGGCTCCTCCCACGACGGCCGCCACGCGACCGCCCAGAACACTGCGACCGCTCCCAGGGCAGCCAGCACGATGCCCGCGATCGGCGTCCGCACCAGGGCCGGCGGTGAGACGTTCTGGCCGCGCATCACCCCGACGATGTCCAGCCGCCCCAGCCCCCGCGACGGGATCAACGCGGCGATGACCGCCGACGCGATCGCACAGCCGACGATGATCGTCACCGGAACCACCGGCACGTCGAACGGCCCGAAGAAGGTGTCCGGTCGATAGGTCCGCGACCACCAGATGACGACCCAGGCGCTGAGCACACCGACGATGGCACCGGCGACGGACGCCAGCGCCCCGAGCACCAGCGCCTGCGCGAGCACCGAGCGGCGCAGCTGCGGGGTCGTCGCACCGTTGCTCGCCGCCAACGCCAGCGTCCGGCGTTGCCGAGCCGCGCTCACCGCGAACGCCGGCCCGACGAGCAACGTCGTCTCCAGCAGCAACCCCACGGCGATGATCGCAGACGTGACCGCCTGTCCCAGCGCCGACTGGTCCTCGTAGATCTGGGCCTCGGGCGGCAGGTTGAGCTGCTCTCTGGTCGGCGGGTTGAGCACGACCTGTCGGCTGGTCACCTGCAGCCCGTAGTCGGCCCACCGCCTGACCTCGTCCCACGTCACAGGAGCCGCCCGGTCGATGAGGTATGCCGTGCTGTTCGGGCCGACCCCACCCTCACCCCGCAGGTCGGGCAGGGTGACCAGATCAGCCGGGCGGGCGGCATACGACAGGATCCACCCGTCGCCCACGCCGACGATCGTGTAGGTCGTGACCTTGCCGTCCATGCCCGTGACCTCGACGGTGCCGCTGGATGGCAACCCGCGGTAGATCCCTGCGGGCGACACGACGGCTTCGGTCGCCGACGTCGGCCACCGCCCGGACTGCAGATGGGTGATGCCCTCGGTCCGAGCCGCGAACCTGGCCGCATCGACGCCGCGCATCGTGAGGTCGATTTGTTTACGGCCGATCTTCGCGAAGCCGGGGCTCTCCGTCATCGGGATGATGGTGCCGCCGAGCAGGGATTCCAGGGCCAGGACGTGCGAGGTGCTGTCGGCGCCCCATCCGGGGATCGGCGTGGCCGGCACGTCCTTGTTGACGTCCCTGTAGCCCACGCCGCCGCCGCGCCAGTTCGACACCATCGGCGGGATCTTGACTCCGCCGGAATACGTGGCCACCGCCTGGGTTTGCCCTAACCCGTAGGGGATTTGCTCCGTGGTGGACAGGTCGGCGCTGGAGTAGATGATGTTGCCGCCGATGAGCAGCAGGACCGGAACGGCCACCATGATGACGATGAGCAGGCTGCGGCCGAGGTGGCGGCGCACGTCGCGCCGGGCCAGCCGCAGTGCGACGCGCCAGCCAGCCCGCCACTCGGCGGCCGAGTCGTGGCTGATGACGGGCGGGGGCGCCAGGGTTGTGGCCATCGGTCAGCCCTCGGTCGCGGGTTCGCCCACGCGGGGGGTCGCCGCAGCATCGTCGGTATGCCGTCCCTCCACGGCGGCGGTCGGCTGCGGCTGTGGCTCAGCGGTCGCCTGCGCCTGTGGCTGCGGCTGGGAGTGGTAGGTGCGCGGCATACTCGGGGCGCCGAAGGCCGCCGTGGAGTCCACGACGCGGCCGTCGCGCAGGTAGATCACCCGGTCGGCCCACCCGGCGTGCCGCGCCTCGTGGGTGACCAGCAGCCCGGCCGCGCCCGCGTCGCAGCGTGCCCGCAGCACGGCGAGCACCCCTTCACCAGTGAGCGAGTCAAGGGCGCCGGTCGGCTCGTCGGCGAGGACCAACCGACGCTCACCGACCAACGCCCGGGCGATCGCGACCCGCTGTTGTTGGCCTCCGGACATCTGGTCGGGATAGCGGTCGGCCAGCTCGTCCAACCCCAGCTCGTGCAGGGCGCCGACGGCGGCCCGCCGGGCCTCGCTGACCCGGCGGCCGTCGAGCTCGAGAGGCAGGCCGATGTTCTCGGCCGCGGTCAGCGACGGGATGAGGTTGAGGTCCTGGAAGACCACGCCGACCCGGCGGCGACGCAGCGCGGCGAGGTCGGCCGGGCGCAGCGCCGAGGTCGACTGGCCGTCGATCTCGACGCTGCCAGCGGTCGGCAGGTCGAGGGCGCCCGCGAGGTTGAGCAGGGTCGACTTGCCGCTGCCGCTGGGGCCCATGACCGCGACGAGCTCACCGGCCTGGACGGTGAGGCTCACGCCGTCGAGGGCGCGCACCGCGGTGGGTCCGGTGCCGTGGACGCGGTAGACGTCGGTCATGCGCAGGACGAGATCGCTCATGGGGTTCCCCCTGTCGGGACGGTGTGAGCTGGGTTGGTCGTGGGGTCAGGTGAGGCGGAGGTATGCCGTGCGGCTGGGTTCGCGACCACGCCTGGGGTGATCGGCGCGACCGGGGTCGCCCGTGTTGCCGGGGTGGGCGTAGTGCCGGTCGGATATGTGGCGAGAGTCGCTTCGACGTGGTCGAGCCAGCGGAGTTGGGCCTCGACGGTGAAGAGCTGGTGTTCGAGCACGAGCAACTCGGGGTCGGTGCCGAGGGTGTTCGGCGGGGCAGCGGGCGGCGAGGTCAGGGTCAGCTTGAGCCGGGTGAGCTCCTGCAGATGACGCATGGTGGCCGTGCGCTGGGTGTGGATCACGGCATACGGGTCAACGCCTGGTCCGGCGATCGCGAGGGCGAGCTTGATGACCAACTCGTCGCGGGCCGGCTCACTGACCCCGACGGGTGCGAGCCACCACGCGTCGGCCTCGGTGCGGCCGGCGTCGGTGAGGCGGTAGGCGATCTTGCCCTCGTCGTCCGGGGCTCCGTCGCCGACGACCAGGCCGTCGCGCTCAAGCCGCGCCAAGGTGGTGTAGACCTGCCCTACGTTGAGCGGCCAAACCCCGCCGGTGCGAGCCTCAAACTCGGCCTTGAGCCGGGCGCCATAGCGGGGACCGTCACGCAAGATGGCCAGCAGGCTCTGCCGGACCGACATCCCCTGACCTCCTCGGCGCCCGCTACATACTCAGTATGTCTGCTGGTCAGAGACGCTATACCGAGTATGCCGTCCGGTCAACCCATGACCCTCCAGTCCGGTGGCACTTAAACCGCTTACCTGGCACCTACATCTGCCAGGCAAGCGTGTTAAGTGCCACCAGAGGGGTGAGCAGGTCGCCCAGGGGGTTGAGCAACCGCCCTAAAGGGTCAGCAGAACCTTGCCGATGTGGGTGGACGACTCCAGCAGCCGGTGCGCGTCGGCGACGTCAGCCAACGGCATCCTGGCGTGCACGATCGGCCGAACCGCACCGGCCTCGATCATCGGCCAGACATGCTCGCGGACCGCCGCCACGATCGTGGCCTTCTCATCGATCGGCCGGGCCCGCAACGATGTGGCGATGATCGCCGCGCGCTTGCGCAGCAGCAGCCCCAGGTCGAGCTCCGCGCGCGTGCCCCCTTGCAGCCCGATCACCACGAGCCGCCCGTATGCCGCGAGCGCCTCGACGTTGCGCGCGAGGTACTTCGCGCCCATGTTGTCCAGGATGACATCGGCTCCCGGACCGCCCCGGCGCGGACCAGTCTCACGGTCCTCGGCTGTCGCTGCCCTGATCACGGCGACGAAGTCCTCGTCCCGATAGTTGACGAGCACCTCGGCGCCAAGCGAACGGCATACGTCGAGCTTCTCGGCCGACCCGGCAGTGACGGCGACGTGTGCGCCAATGGCGCGGGCCAGCTGGATGGCCATCGTCCCGATCCCCGACGAACCACCGTGGACGAGCAGCCACTGTCCGGGCGCCAGCCCCGCCGACATGAAGACGTTCGACCACACGGTGCAGGCCACCTCGGGCAGCGCCGCCGCGTCCACGAGCGACACGCCCGCAGGCACCGGCAGCAGTTGGCCTGCGGGGACGGCGACGCGGGCGGCATACCCGCCGCCGGAGAGCAGCGCGCAGGCCTGGTCGCCAACGGCCCAACCAGTGACGTTCGCGCCCACCGCCGCCACTCGTCCGCTGCACTCGAGCCCCAGGTATGCCGGTGCGCCCGGTGGCGGGGGATAGTGCCCCTGCCGCTGGAGCAGGTCTGCGCGGTTGACACCGGCAGCGACGACGTCCAGGACCACCTCGTCGGCGCCTGGGGAGGGGTCCGGGACCTCGGCAAGGACGAGCGCCTCGGGGCCTCCGGGTGTGGTCACGGTGACGGCCAGCATGACTCCGAGCGTAGCCGCGACCACCCTGCCGGGAAGTCCGGCCGTTCGGCGGAGGGACCGGCCGCTCGGCCAGGCAGCACCTGAGACGTCGACGCGGGTCGTGGACCGGGGTGGCAGGCTGGCAGGCGTGGGCTACCGACCGGGCGACGCGGCATACCGGCGGGTGACCGTCGCGCTCTTCGCTGCGGGGGTGACCACGTTTGCGTTGCTCTACTCCCCGCAGGCCGTGCTGCCCGAGCTCGCCGAAGACTTCAGTATGCCGGTCTCGGCGACCACGCTGTCGATCTCGGTCACCACGCTGGCAATGGCGGTCGCGTTGCTGGCCGTCGGGCCGGTGACCGAGCGGGTCGGTCGGACCCCGATCATCCGGGCGTCGGTCGTCGTCACCAGCGTGGTCGGGATCGCCCACTCGCTCGCGCCGAATTGGCCGACCCTGCTCGTCCTGCGCGGGTTGCAGGGGATCTCGCTCGCCGGGATGGCCGCGGTGGCGATGGCCTATTTGCGCGAGGAGATTGCCCCCGACGCCCATGCCGGAGCGACCGGACTCTATGTCGGTGGGACGGCGATCGGCGGGATGGTGGGGCGGCTCATCGTGGGCGCCGTCGCCGACGCCGCCGGATGGCGGTGGGCGCTGGCGGCGATGGGGGGTGTGGGGCTGGTCTGCGCGGTGGTCGTGGTGGTGACGCTGCCTCCGTCGCGCGGCTTCCGACGCACCGAGCCGTCCCGGGCGGCGCGGCGGGCGACGATGCGGCGACTGGTGACCGACCCGGCGCTGCTTGCCCTCTACGGGGTGGCGGCGGTCGCCATGGGGGCGTTCATTGCGGTCTTCAACACGGTCGGGTTTCGCCTGCGCGGGGAGCCCTATGCGCTCGGGGTGGCTGCCGCGTCCCTGGTTTACCTCGCCTACGCGCCCGGCTCGCTCACCTCGACGTATGCCGGTCGCCTCGCCGACCGGGTCGGGCGTCGGCCGGTGCTCCCCGTGGCGTTCGGGGCGTTAGCCATCGGCCTGGCCGTGACGGCTGCGGCCCCGCTGTGGATTTTCCTCGTGGGGTTGGTGGTGTTCTCCGGGGCGTTCTTCGCGGTTCACGGGCTGGCGTCGGGGTGGGTCGTGGCTCGGGCTCAATTCGGGGGCGGGGGGATCGGCCAGGCCTCAGCGTTCTATCTGGTTGCCTATTACGGCGGGTCCTCGCTGTTCGGGGGTCTGGCCGGTCCGGCCTGGGCTGGTGGCGGCTGGCCTGCCGTGCTGGCTCTCACGGGGTCGTTGGCGGTGATCGGGCTGGGGTTGGCCTGGTGGTTGACCCGGATCCCCGCGCTGGTCGACCCGCCCGCCGAGGACCCGGGGGTCGCGGCATACTGACGCCCGCATCTGTTGGCTGGGTCTGCGGGCCCGGCCAGTGGGGTGGCCCGGCCCGGTCCCCGAGTGGCCGCGCGGCGCGAGGCCGTCGGGAAGCGTCGTAGGGTTGGCGCCCATGGGCAAGGCGAGCAAACGGCGCGAGACACGGCATACCTCTGGGTCGGTCCGACCCGCTGCGGCACCTTTTGTGCGGCGACCTTTTGAAGGGCTCCCGTCGGAGACCGAATGGGTGGCGATGCGCGAGATCCTGCCGGCGGCAACGGCATCGGTGCGGCTTGTGGAGGGCACGGCGACCGCTGACCTGGTCGGCGATGCACCGCGAGACGCGACCTTGGCGACGGTCCTGCCGATGGCGTGGCCCGCGCTGCACCGCACGGGTGGAAGCGTGCTGGTGGCCACTCAGGCCGGGGCGACCTGCGGCGATGCAAGCCGGGACATTGCCGGTGCCTGGCTGCTCGCGGCGGCCAGCCCCGAGGGAACGCCGATCACCCAGGTGCCGACCCCGACCGCCGACACCCCCCGACTGCAGGACCTCATCGACCCAGCGGCGCCCTTCGAGGTGACGTTGCACGAAGGGTTCGGGTTCTGGGTGGGCGACGCCGAGCTCGACGACGACGGGGCCGCATCGCTCGAGCAGGCCAACCAGTCGATCGTGCCCTCGACTCGGGTCGCGGGCGCGCCGAGCGTGTTCTGGGTGCGATTCGGTGAGCGCACCTTCGTCCGATGGGTGCTGCCGCAGGCCGAGGAGGCCGCGACCGACGGGCTGGCCCGACTCACTGCGGCCGACACCAACCGGTTGGGCGGGGACGCGCGGTTGCTTGGGGCGTTCCGGGCCTGTGGGTTGCTCGTCCCTGTGTGGGAGGTCGACCCAGAGGCGGCTGCGGAGTCGTTCGAGGATGCCGTGGTGGCGATGTCGGGGCGTTTGTCCGAGGCGATCGCCGATTCGACACCGCTGACCGCGCAGGAGCGCCGGGCCCGCAACGGCCTGCTGAGCCGTCAGGTCACCCTCCGCTGACCCCCACCCCCTTTTCGACCTGATCCCCCTTTTCGACCCCATCCCCCTTTTCGACCCGCCGAGATTGACCTTGGCTGCAGGACACGCCGGGCCAACCGCTCGCAACGTCAATCTCGGCGAGAGGGGGGGAGGGAGCTCAGCCGAGGATCGGCACGTCGACACCGAACAGCCCGAGCACCGTGAGTGCCGCCAGGGTCAGGCAGACGCCACCACCGATCCGGCGGATCGTCGCCAGCCTGACCCGGCGCAACAACTGGTGCCCCAACGCCGCCGCCAGGCCGGACACGGTCGCCAACGCAAGGAATGACCCCACCCCGACCGACAACGGCTCGCCGTAACGGATCACCAGGTTGGCGGTGAGCAGCTGCGAGAGGTCGCCCCACTCGGCCAGGAACAGCACGAGGAAGCTCGTCGCAATGGCCTTGACCCCCGTGGCCCCGGCCTTCGACTCCGCCACCTCGGTGAACTCCGCCTCCGCCTCGGCCTCCTCAGCATCCGCACGGCTCGCCCCGCGGATGAGGATGATGCCGCCGACGAGGAACAGCAACCCGGAGGCCACCTCGACCGGCGTCCGCGGCAGGTTGGTGAGCAGCTGACCGGCCACCACCGCCACGATCGTCTGCACGAGGAAGGCGCTCGCCACCCCGATCCACACCAGCAACGGCCGGAACCGGGTCGCCAACACCAACGTCGCGACGAACGTCTTGTCCGGGAACTCCACGGGGAAGATCAACACGAAAGCGGCCGCGGCGACGGCGATACTGAATGTCATGGTGGGCACCGAGCGTAATACCCTGCCCACCGTGCGCCACCGCAGCCCTGACCACCCCCGTCCCCGCCCGCAGGCGTGGTCCCGATGACCCGCTTCGGCTACCTCGGCCCGGAGGGGACCTTCTGCGAGATGGCGCTGCGCCAGTGGGCGGCCTCCCATGAGGGCGACCACCACCCGTTCGGCTCGGTGGGCGGCGCGCTGCGGGCCCTGCGCGACGGCCAGATCGATGCCGCGATGGTCCCCATCGAAAACTCCGTCGAAGGCGGCGTCAGCGCGACCCTCGACGCCCTGTCCGTTGGCGAACAGCTGCACATCATCGGGGAGGTGCTCGTCCCCATCACTTTCGTGCTGGCTGCCCGACCCGGTATGCCGCTCGCCCAGGTCCGCGCCGTCGGCACCCACTCGCATGCCTGGGCCCAAGTCCGCGGCTGGATGGAGGCGAACCTGCCGGACGCGGCATACCTGCCGACGTTGTCCACCGCGGCCTCGGCGCAGACACTCGCGACCGAGAGCCACCCGTCGTTCGACGCAGCGGTGTGCGCGCCGGGGGCCGCCGCTCGGTTCGGTCTGGATGTCCTCGCCGACGACATCGGCGACAACGGCGGCGCGGTGACCCGGTTCGTGCTCGTGAGCCGGCCCGGCCACCTGCCGCCCCCGAGTGGTGCCGACAAGACCACCGTCGTCCTTTTCCAGAAGCTCGACCGGCCTGGGGGCCTGCTCGAGCTGCTGGAGCAGTTCGCGGTCCGGGGCGTCAACATGGTGCGCTTGGAGTCGCGCCCGACCGGCGAGGCGATGGGGTCCTACTGCTTCTCGATCGACTTCGAGGGCCACCTGGCCGAGGAGCGGGTCCGCGAGTCGCTCATCGGCCTCAAACGGGTCTGCGCCGACGTGCGCTTCCTCGGGTCCTACCCGCGCGCGGACGGGCGCCCCGGCATCATCGACTCCGGCATGCAGGACGCCGACTTCGTCGCTGCTCGGGCATGGATCGATGCCCTGTCCTGAGGGCAATTCGCGGCTGCTGTGACTCCAGCCACCCGGGTGGAAACTTCGACCCGGCCTGTGAGAACCTAGTCAGGTAAGGCTTGCCTAACTTCCTCTCCAGGAGTGCCGTGTTCGTCTCCAATGCCCTCATCGGCCTGCGCGAAGGCCTCGAAGCAGCCCTGGTCGTCGTCATCCTGGTCGCCTTCCTGGTCAAGACCGACCGGCGCTGGGCGCTGCGACACGTCTGGACCGGCGTGGGCGCGGCGGTCGGGCTCTCGGTCGTCGTGGGCGCGGTGCTCACCTTCGGCACCGACGGCCTGGATGACCACACCGCCGAGCTCGTCACCGGCGTCGCGTCGCTGCTCGCGGTTGTCCTGGTCACCGGCATGGTGTTCTGGATGCGCTCGGTGGGTCGCCGGTTCGCCGGCGAGCTGACCGGCAAGCTCGACCGTGCGATCGACGCCGGACCACTGGCCATCGCCACCGTCGCCTTCCTCGGCGTCGGGCGCGAAGGCCTGGAGTCGGCCCTGTTCTTCTACGCGACCGTCCAGTCCGCCGCCGAGACCGGCCTGGCCCCCGCCCTCGGCTGGGTGGTCGGCATCGGTGCCGCGGTCGCCATGGGCGTCGCCATCTATGCCGGTGCGGTCCGGATCAACCTCGCCCGCTTCTTCCGCTGGACCGGTGCCGGCCTCGTCGTGGTCGCCGCCGGCATCCTCGCGTATGCCGTGCACGAGCTTCAGGAGGCGGGTGTCCTCCCCGGTGACGGCGTCTACGCCTTCGACCTGCGCAGCGTCGTCGACCCGGCCTCGCCGCTGGCCATGGTGGTCCGGGGAATCTTCAACCTCCGTCCGCGGATGGCCGTGCTGGAGATCGGGGCGTGGGCGGCATACCTCATCGTTGTTATGCCGCTCTTCCTGCGCGGGGTCGGATCGCCGAAGACGACCACGGAACCGGCCCGCGAAGCCGTCCCAGCGAGCCACCCGGCCCGCGAGGCCTGACACCGGCTCGCTCAGCGTCGGCGGGCGGCGGTCTCAGCCCGTCGGGCCGGCGACCCGGACGACGAGGGCGCCTGGACGGACCGACGCGGTCACCGAGCGCACCGGCCCGACCGTGTCGCCGTCGAGCTGCAACTCTTCCGGCCGGTCGAACCGCACCCTGATCTCGCGGCCCGTGTGGTGGTCGACGATCGGGTGCCCCTTGCGCTGACGGCTGACGACCCGCGCCAGGACGGCGGTCCAGCCGACGATTCCCTTGGGAGACATGACGACTGAGTCGATGAGCCCATCGTCGATCTTGGCCTCGGGCATGAGCACCAGGCCGCCGAAGATCTTCCCGCAGTTGCCGAGCAACACCGTGCGGGTGCGGCGGGTGAACTCCATCCCCCCGTCGACGCTCATCCGGGCCTTGAACTGTGGGCCCTTCATGTTGCGCAGCCCCGCGAGGATGTATGCCGCATTCCCCACCTGCCGCTTGAGGTGCTCCGGTGCTCCGGCCATCACCGCCGCGTCAAAACCGATGCCGGCCATGACGAAGAAGGTGTCCTCCTCGGCAGCGGACCCCTCGCTGCGGTCGATGACGATGTGACCGACGTCGACGCTCTTGTTGTGCCCGGTGAGGGCGACGACCAGGGCCTTCTCGATCGAGTCGATCGGCAGGTCGAGGTTGCGGGCCAGCAGGTTGCCGGTGCCGGCCGGGAGCAGGCCCAGCGGCGTGCCCGTGTCGACCAGGGCCTTGGCGACGGCTCGCACTGTCCCATCTCCGCCCAGCGGGCAGACCAGCACAGCACCGGCGGCCAGGGCCTGACGGGCTTGGGAGGTTCCAGGCTCCGCGACCGTCGTCTCGGCCCAGATCGGCGGGCCCCACCCGTTCGCGGCGCAGACGCCGGCGATCCGGGCTCGCACGTCGGGAAGGTCGTCGAACTTGGTCGGGTTGACGATGACGGCCGCGCGCCGGGGCGGCTCGTCGTCGACCGGGGTCTCTCGGAAGGTGTCGCGGTGCGGACGGCGCCGACGCAGCCGTTGGGACAACGCGTCATAGTCGCCGGTGCCCCGATTGGCCATGGCCGCAGCCACGCCGATGGCGGCGAAGAGCACCACCGCTCCGACGATCCACCACAGCAGGTTTTCCGGCACCCTCCGACGGTATACGACGCGGCCGATCCGTCGGCGCCGACCTGGGGAGCTGGTGGCTGGCCCGCGAAGCCCTGCCGTGGTCCAGAACCCGGCTCAGTTCTACGGAGCGGACGGCCGGGGGTGGACGGCATACTTCATCCATGGTCCCGAAACCCGCCGTGCCGCCCGCTGACGACAAGGACTGGACCTGGGTGCTGCGCGAGCCCTGCAAGGAGTGCGGCTTCGACGCGGCGACGATCCGACCCAAGCGGTTGGCCGAGGCGGTGCGCGAGACGGCGTCGCGGTGGCCCGCGGTGCTCGTGCAGCCAGAGGTCGCCGAGCGTCCCAAGAAGCACGTGTGGTCGCCGCTGGAATACGCCTGTCATGTGCGCGACGTCATGCGCCTGTTCGCCGAGCGGGTCGAGCTCATGCTCGCGCAGGACAACCCGGTCTTCGCCAACTGGGACCAGGACGAGACGGCCCAGCAGGACCGCTACTGGGCGCAGGACCCCGCGACGGTGGCCAAACAAATCGGCAAGGCCGGCGAGGCCCTGGCCCTGGTCTTCGAGCGGGTCACCAAGGAGGACTGGCAGCGGCCCGGCACTCGCAGCAACGGGTCGGAGTTCACGATCGCCACGCTGGGCATCTACGCGCTGCACGACTTGCGTCACCACGTGTGGGACGTCCGCGGCTGAAACGCCGCGGCTGAACACCGCGGCTGAACACCCCCGCTGAGACACCGGCGCAGAAACACCGCCGCGCAACCCTGCGCGGCTCACGAAATCCGTCTGAAGCCCCCATCGGCGTCTCGGTAGGCTGGCGGGCGTGATCGACATCAAGCTCGTCCGTGAACAACCCGACGTGGTCCGGCGCTCGCAGCATGCTCGTGGTGAGGACCCGGGGGTCGTCGACGCGATCCTCGCCGCCGATGAGACCCGGCGATCGTCACTGGCCCAGTTCGAGGCCGCGCGGGCGCAGCAGAAGGCCTTCGGCAAGCAGGTCGCGGCCGCGTCGGCTGCCGACAAGCCCGCCCTGTTGGCCCAGGTCAAGGACCTCGCCGAGCGAGTCAAGAGCCTCGACGCGGCTGCGGCTGCCGCCGGCGACGAGGCCGCCCGGCTGCTCGCCAGCGTCTCCAATGTCGTCCTTGAGGGCGTCCCGGCCGGCGGCGAGGAAGACTACGTTGTCCGCGAAACCGTTGGCACACCAAGGGATTTCGCGGCCGAGGGGTTCGAGCCGCTCGACCACATCACGCTCGGCGAGTCGCTGGGTGCCATCGACATGGAGCGCGGCGCCAAGGTGGCCGGTGCCCGGTTCTACTTCCTCACCGGCGTCGGCGCCCGGCTCGAGCTGGCCCTGCTCAACCTCGCAGTTGCGCGCGCCGTCGAGGCCGGCTTCACCCCGATGATCACCCCGACCCTCGTGCGCCCCGAGATCATGCGCGGGGCCGGGTTCCTCGACCACCACTCCGACGAGGTCTACTACCTGCCCGCCGACGACCTCTACCTCACCGGCACCTCCGAGGTCGCGCTTTCGGGCTACCACCGCGACGAGATCATCGACCTCGCCGACGGCCCCAAGCGCTATGCCGGGTGGTCGGCCTGCTACCGCCGCGAGGCCGGCAGCCACGGCAAGGACACCAAAGGGATCATCCGCGTCCACCAGTTCCACAAGGTCGAGATGTTCGTCTACTGCCGACCGGAGGACGCCGAGGCCGAGCACGAGCGGCTCTTGGCGATGGAACGGGCGATGCTCGACTCCTGCGAGTTGCCCTATCGGATCATCGACACCGCGGCTGGCGACCTCGGCGACCCCGCCGCCCGCAAGTTCGACTGCGAAGGCTGGGTGCCGACCCAGGGCCGCTACCGCGAGCTCACCTCGACGTCCAACTGCACGACCTTCCAGGCCCGGCGGCTCGGGGTGCGCGAGCGCGACCCGCAGGCCTCCGGCGGTGCGACCCGCGTCGTGGCCACTCTCAACGGGACCCTCGCGACCACCCGCTGGATCGTCGCCATCCTCGAGAACCACCAACAGCCCGACGGGACGGTCCGAGTGCCGGCCGCCCTCCAGCCCTACCTCGGCGGGCTCTCGGTGCTCGAGCCGGTCCGGTGACCAAGCGCGAGAAGGGGATTCGCGGACGCAAAGGTGAGCACGCGGCATACGGGACGGCTGGAGTCTCCCCGACGGAGACTGATCGCGCTCGACGTCGACGGGACGATCATCACCCACGGCGGGCATCTCGACGCGCGCGTCCACGCCGCCATCACGGCCTGTGTCAGCAACGGCCACCATGTCGTCATCGCCACCGGCCGCTCGGTCGTCGCGACCATGCCGGTCCTCGCGCGGCTGGGGATCGGCCACGGGTATGCCGTGTGCTCCAACGGCGCCGTGACGCTGCGGATCGACCCGCGTCGGCCCAAGGGCTACAAGATTCTGGAAAAGGTCACCTTCGACCCGCGGCCGGCCCTCACCCTGCTGCGCGACGAGCTGCCCGAAGCACTGGTCGCGGTCGAAGATCTCGGGCGCGGCTTCATGGTGAGTTCGCCGTTCCCCGACGGTGAGCTCATGGGCGACCAGCGGGTCGTGCCCTGGGACGTGCTCATCGCCAAGCGGGCCACCCGCGTCACCCTGCGGATGCCGGACGCCGAGCCCGAGGCGTTCATGGCCCACATCGAGCGGATCGGCCTGCACGAGGTCTCGTATGCCGTCGGCTGGACTGCCTGGCTGGACATCAACCCCGAGGGCGTGTCCAAGGGTTCGGCGCTGGAGCAGTTGCGCCGCCGCTTGCAGGTCGAGCCGTGCGACACCGTCGCGGTCGGCGACCAGCGCAACGACATCGAGATGCTCCAGTGGGCCGCCCGAGGGGTGGCGATGGGCAACGCGCCTGAGCAGGTGCAGGCGATCGCCGACGAGGTCACCGGCACCGTTGAGGAGGCTGGCCTGGCAACCGTCCTTGAGTCAGTTCTCGACTCGACGGGTTGATCGCCCGCCGATGGACCTGCACCTCACCTCACCGACGAACCCGCGGCTCAAGGCGCTGGTCGCGCTGCGGCGTCGACGGGCTCGCGACGAGGCCGGGCTGACCGTCGTCGAAGGCCACGAGGAGCTGGCCCTCGCGCTCGCCGCCGGGGTCGCCCCCCAGACGCTCTACGTGTGCCCCGAGCTTTACAGCCCGAGCGGGTATGCCGGGTCGCAGGCCATCGGCTCGCAGGTCGAGTTCGTCGCGGCGGCCCGGGCGGCGGGCGCGGAGATCGTCTCCGTGTCGCGCGCCGCGTTCGAGAAGGTCGCCTATCGCGAAGGCCCCGACGGGCTGCTCGGAGTGCTCCCCGCGGTCGACCGCCCGTTGTCCGCCCTGCGGCTGCCGGCCGACCCGCTCGTCCTGCTCGTCGAGGGGGTCGAGAAGCCCGGCAACCTCGGAGCCATGCTGCGGACCGCCGACGCTGCTGGGGTCGACGCCGTGGTCGCCGCCGATCCGGTCACCGACTGGGGCAACCCCAACGTCGTGCGCGCTTCCAAGGGCACCGTGTATGCCGTGCCCGTCGCCTCCGCGTCCACGGCGGCGACGATCGGCTGGTGCAGGGAGCACGGCATACGCCTCGTGGTGACGACTCCTGAGACGGATGTCCTCTATTCGGACACCCCACTGACCGGGCCCGTGGCGGTCGCGGTGGGTGCCGAGAAGCACGGTGCTTCTCGCGAGCTGTTGGACGCAGCCGACGTGCGCGTGCGAATTCCCATGTCTGGCAAGGCAAACTCGTTGAATGTTGCAGCGGCTGCGGCGGTCGTCCTCTTCGAAGCCGTGCGCCAACGAGGGTCGTAGCGTTTTCACCGTCGGGTCTGTCCGTCGTGAGGTGCACCGTGGTCAAGAGCACCCTCAAACCTGTGTCACGATGGGCGACATGCGCGTTGACCACGTCTCCTACGCAGCGGAGCACGACGGCCTTCATGCCACCGCCGAGCGGTTGGCCAAGCTCATCGGGGTGACGCCGGTCGATGGGGGAGTCCACCCGCGGTTCGGCACCCGCAACGTCATCTTGCCCCTGTCCAACCAGCGCTATGTCGAGGTCGTCGAGGTGCTCGATCACCCCGCCTCCGACAAGGCACCGTTCGGTCAGGCGGTTCGGGCCCGCTCCGAGAACGGCGGCGGCTGGCTCGGCTGGGCCGTCCAGGTCGAGGACATCACCGAGGTCGAGCGCCGCCTGTCGCGGCAGTCGGCGGAGGGCTACCGGCATACGCCCGACGGGCTGGAGTTGCGCTGGCGGCAGCTGGGCACCAAGGGGCTCATCTGCGACCCGCAGTTGCCGTTCTACATCCAGTGGGCCGAGGGGACCCGTCACCCGTCGACCGACGGTGCGACGCAGGTCGGCCTGTCCGGGCTGACCATTGCGGGCGACCCCTCGCGGGTGCGGGCGTGGCTGGGCCTTCCCGAGGACTATGTCCCCTCGACGTTGGAGTTCACCTTCGTCGCCCCGCATGGCACCCCTGGCGTGTTGGCGGTCACCTTCGACACACCCGAGGGTCGCGTCACGGTCTGACCGGGTCCGGTCGCACCCCGGGAAAGCGTCGATCGCGCGTCCCGGGACTGATTGAATACCGCAATGCCAACCGACGCCTCCGCCGCCGTGTCCGACACCCTCGCCCAGGACAACCGCGCCCGTGACATGGCCCAGGTGGCCGTCTTCGCCGCGTTGATCGCGGCGCTCACCCTCGTCCCCGGTGTTCCGCTCATCGGCTCGTCGGTGCCGTTCACGCTGCAGACCCTGGGTGTCACGCTGGCCGGCGCGGTGCTCGGGCCGCGCAAGGGCGCGTTGGCCGTGTTGGTCTACCTCGCGATGATCGCCGTCGGCCTTCCGGTTGCGAGTGGCTACAAGGGCGGGCTCGGCGTGTTGACCGGCCCGACGGGTGGCTACCTGGTCGGGTTCGTCCTGGCCGCCGCCGTGGTCGGCTTCCTCTCGCGCCTGGTGCTGCGGCGGGCGCAGGGGGCCAAGGCGACGGGGGGCCTGCTGCTCGCCTGCCTGGCCGGCATACCCGTCGTGTATGCCGTGGGAGTCCCGTGGCTGGCTGCCTTCGCCGGTATGCCGTTCGGCCGGGCTCTGCAGGTCGGCGCCCTGGTCTTCCTCATCGGCGACGTCATCAAGGCGGCTATCGCTGCGGTCGTCACGAGCGCGGTTGCCCGGGCCCTGCCCCAGCTGTTCCGCTGAGCGTCTGTTTCGCGGGCGGGTCTGCCGCGGCTGAAGCGGCCGGGCAGCGCCGCCAGCGGACCGGTGCTCGGGCGTCGGCTCCCTGGTCCGATCTAGTCCGGCGCGAGAGGATGAGCCCGTGCCGCGGGTGACCTTGTCCGACGTCTCGCTGAGTTACGGCGAGCGCGAGGTCTTGCGCGGGATCTCGGTGGACCTCACCGAGCATCGGATCGGGATCGTCGGAGCAAACGGGTCGGGCAAGTCGACCTTGGCTCGATTGGTCAACGGGCTGGTGCGTCCGTCCGCGGGGACGGTCACCGTCGACGGGCTGGACGTGGCGCGGCATACCCGCCAGGTGCGAGCCAAGGTGGGGTTCCTCTTCTCTGACGCCGACTCCCAGATCGTCATGCCGACGGTGCGCGAGGACCTGGAGTTCTCGCTGCGCGGGCGGGGGCTGGCTGCCGTCGACGTGGCGAGCCGGGTCGATCGGGCGTTGGTCGACTTCGGGTTGGCCGATCATGCGGATCACCCGTGCTATCTGCTCTCGGGTGGGCAGAAGCAGCAGTTGGCGCTCGCCGCCGTGTTGTTGCTCGACCCGCAGATCATCGTGGCCGACGAGCCGACGACGTTGCTCGACCTGCGCAACCAGCGCCGCTTCGCGCAGTTGTTGGCCGAGTTGTCGCAGCAGGTGCTCATGGTCAGCCACCATGTCGAGTTGCTGACTGGTTTCGACCGGGTGCTCGTTATCGATGATGGGCGGGTGGTCGCGGACGACACCCCGCAGGTGGCGGTTGCGGCATACCGGCGCCTGATGGGGGAGGTCGTGCGGTGAACCCGGCAGGGGTCTTCGTGCCTGGCACCACGTGGCTGCACCGAGTCTCGGCGGGGGTGAAGGTCGGCGGGCTGTTTGCCGCCGTCTTGCTGGTGTTGCTGATCCGGACGCCCCTGCTGGCGGGGCTGGCCGTGCTCGTCGCGGGCGTGGTGCTGGCGTCGGCTCGGATCCCGTGGTCGGTGGTCCGCGGCGGGCTACGCGGGCTGGCGATCGTGCTGGGCGTGCTGTTCCTCGTCCAATGGTGGGCCTCCGGGCTGGACGACGCTGCCGTGACGCTCGGGCGGGGGGCGGCGAGCATCCTGCTCGCCTGGACGGTGTCGATGACCACGCGGGTGGCGGCGATGCTGCGCGTGCTGGAGGTGGGCCTACGGCCGCTGACGTGGGTGGGCGCCTCGCCGGAGCGCGCCGCTCTCACCGTGGCACTGGCGATCCGGTGCGTGCCGATGGTGCTTGACGCGGTGCGCCAGGCCAACGAGGCACGCTCGGCGCGGGGCGCCCGGCCGTCGGTGAGCAGTCTCGCAGTGCCGGTTGTGATCCGGTCGTTGCGGATGGCCGACGGGCTCGGCGAGGCGTTGGTGGCTCGGGGTCAGCCCCGCGACTGAGAGCTAGGCATGGAGGTGCCGGACCAAGTGTTCGGCCAAGCCGGTGTAGCTGGCGGGGGTCAGCGCGACCAAGCGCTCCTGGACCTCGGGCGGCAGGCCCAGGCCGACGACGAACTCGCGCAGCTCTGCGGCCCCGATCCGGCGGCCTCGGGTGAGCTCCTTGAGCCGTTCGTAGGGGTTGTCCATGCCCGGGACCCCGCGCGCCGCCAGCGCCCGCATCGCTGACTGGATCGGCTCGGCGAGCACCTCCCAGTTGCCATCGAGGTCCTGCGCCATCCGCTCGGGGACGGCATCGAGGCCGGCGAGGCCACGGCATACATTGTCGATGGCAAGCAGCGAGTGACCGAAGGCGGTGCCGATGTTGCGCTGCATCGAGGAGTCGGTGAGGTCGCGCTGCATCCTGCTCTCGACAAGGGTGTTGGCCAGGACGTCGAGCAGCGCGCACGAGACCTCAAGGTTGGCCTCGGCGTTCTCGAAGCGGATCGGGTTGACCTTGTGCGGCATCGTGGAGCTGCCGACGGTGCCTTGGCCGCGGACTTGGGCGAAGTAGCCCATCGAGATGTAGGTCCACATGTCCTGCGCGAGGCCGTGCAGGATCCGGTTGAAGCGGGCGATGTCGGCATAGAGCTCGGCCTGCCAGTCGTGGCTCTCGATCTGCGTGGTGAGCGGATTCCATTGCAGGCCAAGGCTTTCGACGAAGGCACGTGAGGTCGCCTCCCAGTCGTGATCGGGCACCGCGGCCAGGTGGGCGCCGTAGGTCCCGGTCGCGCCGTTGAGCTTGCCCAGGTATGCCGCGCGCCCGACCCGGTCGAGCTGGCGGCGCAGTCGGAAGGCAAGGACCGCGAGCTCCTTGCCGAGGGTGGTGGGGGTGGCGGGCTGGCCGTGGGTGTGCGCGAGCATCGGGGTGGCGGCGTGCTCGCGGGCCATGGCGGAGAGCTGGTCGGCGAGCTCAGTGGCGCGGGGGAGCCAGACCTGCTCGACGGCACCTTTGACCATGAGGGCGTAGGCGAGGTTGTTGATGTCCTCGCTCGTGCAAGCGAAGTGGATCAGCTCGCCGAGGCCGGCGTCCTCGCGGGCGGGAGCGATCGCGGCGAGGCGCTCCTTGAGGAAGTACTCAACGGCTTTGACATCGTGGACGGTGACCCGCTCGATGGTGGCGAGTGCCGCAATGTCGGCGGGGCCGAAGTCGGTGACGATCGTGCGCAGGCTCGCCTGCTCGGCGGCGGTGAGGGAGCGGGTGCCGGGGACGACGGCATACGACGTGAGGTGGATGAGCCACTCGATCTCGACGCGGACGCGCTCGCGGTTGAGCGCCGCCTCGGAGAGGTGATCGACCAGCGGTGCCACCGACCCGCGGTAACGCCCGTCCAGCGCGCCGAGGGCGATCGGGGGTTCGACGTCACCGAGGGAGGGCATGTGGTCATCTTCCCAGATCCCGTATGCCGCGCTCCCACCCTCCCGCCCGGCCCGGCCTGTCCTTTCACCCCGGGTGTGGGCGCGCTCGTCTCCGGGGGTGCGGGCCTTCTTCTCCCGGTGTGTCGGCCGGCCCCCGTGTGGTGGCAGTTGTTGCGGTTTCGTGGCGGATGTTTGTGCCAGGAAACCGGTGTAACTGCCACCCGTGCTGGGGTTGCGGGTGTTGGGTCGGAACGGGTTAGCCGACCAGGACGGCTTTGGCGGCGTGGACGGTGATGGTGGTGGTGGGTCCGGTGATGGTGACCGTGTCGGGGATCTGGGTCCATGGGCCACCGTTGATCCGGAAGTCACCGGTGAAGGTGGTGTCGACCCTGGCCTGGTAGGTGCCGGGACTCGGGTAGCTGTGGGTGATGTCGCCGGTGGGCCAGACTCCACCATCGCTGCGGCTGGGGCCGGTCGAGGTGCCATCGCCCCACACGTACGTGTAATGGTCGACTTTCGGTCTGATCTGCACGTTGAAGCCCACCATGCGGGCCGGATCGAGGGTGTCGATCTCACCGGGTTGGTATCCCTGGACGGACCACGAGATCCGCGCGTACACCGGCAGGTTCACCAACGTCGTGTTGCCTTCGGGTTGAGTGAGGACGGTCGCGGTCGCCCACGGGGTCAGGTGGAACGCGTCGATGATCCGGCCCATGGACAAGGTCGGGCTGGCTCCTGGGACCTGGTCAGCGAAACACGTGGACCCCACGAAGTGCCACGGGTCACTGGACCCGGCCGCGCGACTGTAGATGTCGTACAACAACCCGATCCCAGCCTGTTGACCATTGGTCAGACAACCCAACGCGGCCTTTTGGCAGGCACTCGGGTCAGGATCTCCTGGATCAGCCACCTGACACGCGATCCGCACCGAAAACACCATCGGCACCCCAAACGCATTACCCTGCAAGTCCTTGCCCTGCCCCAGATTCCCCACCGACGCCGCCGATGCGTGAGTGCGAGTCCCTCCGGCTTCGGCAGAGGTCCCCAGGAAGCTCCCGCCGGAGGGCCCGGCTTGAGCCGACGCGCTCGTGACTGGAACCGAGAGAACACACCCAGCCAAAGCGACAACAGCAGCGGCCCTCAGCCGGGTCATGATCGGACCTGCACTTCTCGCGCCAGCCACGTCTCATTGCTGCGGACGACATGAAGCACGACGATCCCCCTCGCATGTTCAAATGACTCAGCCACCCGGCTCCCCGCGTCGATCAACCGAGCGGCCTGCTGCTCCACGACAATGTCGAGAAGAAGCGTCGCACCCGGCTCAGTCTCCGGCGAGACAGTTATCTCTTGAACAACGATGGCCGGTCGGTCGTATCTCACAGCTCTTCCGACATAGTCGGCCGCATGCTTCTCGTAGGCAGCGCATGACTTGCAGTTGGCTGTGGACAACGGGGCGATGAGGCCAGCCTGAGGGGTGGTGTAGGCCTTGTTCACCTGAGCGAAGAAGTGCCGCGCAAACGCCATCGCCCCAGCCGGGGAGTTCACCCGCGCCTCGGCTGGCACGTCCGCCGGATACGGCAACGTCCCCGTCGCTGACCCCGTCGCCGTCCCACTTGACGGCGAGGTCGCCGTCGAGGTCGCCGGAACCGAGGTTGCCCCACCGGTCGGGCCACTCGTGGATCCCGGCCCGGCCGGGCTGCTCGTGCACCCGACCAACCCCCCAGCCAACGCACCCAGCAACGCCAGCCCGGCGGCATACCGCCACGTCCTTGCAACCACGGCAGGTGCCTCCCGAGTCCAACTCACCGACCCGGCAAGTCTGACATGTCACCCGCAAGCCTCGCAGAGGCTATCCACAGGCCCCGAACCGAGCTACGCCGATCCGCGAAGGTGATCGACCAAACCCCGGCACGCGGCCTCCACCTCGCGGAGGCAACGCTCGAAGTCGGCCGCCCCGCCGTACCACGGGTCATCGACCTCAAGCGTCCCCGCGGCGACCGCGCCAGCATCGAACTCCCTCAGCAACCGCACCTTCTGGGCGTCTTCGGGCCGTCGAGCCGCGCGGCGCAGCTCCCGGACGTGGCCCCGATCGGCGGCCAACACGAGGTCCATCGCCCCGAACTCTCCCGCGTCGAATTGGCTTGCCCTATGGGCCGATCCGTCGTACCCATGCCTCCGCAACACCGCGACCGTCCGGGGGGTCGGCGCCCTCGCCGACGTGCCATCTGCCGGTCCCTGACGACCCCACCGCGACGTGGGTCAGGCCAGCCTCGTCGAGCATCGCGCGCAAAATGACCTCGCCCATGGGGGAGCGGCAGATGTTCCCCGTGCAGACCATCTCGACGTGCACCGGTCGCACGCTGTATGCCGCGGCGTCATCAGCCCTCATGGCCTCAGCCAATCACCTGCCCGCGGCCAGCCCAAACCTCCCCTAGAAACTACTTGACAACATGGAAAGTAATGTTCTAACCTCGAACCACCAGCACAACGCCACCCCTCCCCACGCCTGACCACCCACGGCATACCCCTTTCCCACCGGAGGCCATGATGAGCGCCACAGGCACGAGCGACCAAGAAGCCTTTCCCGGCGAGGTCACCGCCGCGCAGGCCCGCGCGGCCCTGGACCAGGCATCGGCCACGACCCCGGTCACCGCCCGAGACCTCACGCTGCTGAGCGCCTTCGTCGCGGGGGTCGGCCTCATCGTCGGCGCGATCCTCTACCTCAGCTGGGCCACCCTCTCGGTCGGCAACAACGTCGGCTTCGCCATCAGCATGTCGAGCTACTGCGCCGCCCTCGCTCTCCTGCTCGCCGTCAAGGCCCGCGCCCGCGCGATTCCGCGCGGCTTCCAGCGCGTCTACAACGCCGGTTTCGTCACCACCATGACCCTGTATGCCGCGGGGATCGCCTGGATCTTCGGCCACCAAACCCCGTGGCCGAGCCAGTCGGTCGTCCTCGCGATGAGCGTCGTTGCCGCCCTGCCCTGCGTCATCGCCAGCGTCGTGGTCCACCGGCGGGCCCGATGACCGAGCGCGCGGAGCAGGCACCACACGCCCGGTTCCGCCTCGACGACGTCATCCACTCGCCCATCCGCTTCTCGATCGTGGCCGCGCTGGCCAAGGTTGACTCGGCAGAATTCTCAGCCGTCCGCGACACGGTCCAGGTGAGCGACTCGGTGCTCTCCAAACAGGTCACCCTGCTCGAACAGGCCGGCTATGTCGACGTCAAGAAGGGTTATGTCGGCAAACGCCCCCGCACCTGGCTCGCCCTCTCGCCGACTGGTGAGCAGGCCTTCCAGGCCCACCTCGCCGCCCTGCGCGCCATCGCGGAGGGCTGGCAGGCGCCCACCCAGCGGACTCCGTAGGTCGCCGCTTCGCACTCTCGCTCGCCGCCGCCTTCCCGCCAGCCTGGCTCGATGACGGGTGGCGGCCAACGGTCACAGCGAAGCAGCGGCAAGCTCAGCCAGGTCCACGACGCGATCGAACCCGTCCACTCCGTCGGGGCGATGGCTGACCATGATCACGGTCCGGCCCGCGAAGGCCCGGCGCACATCTGCCAGCACCGCCACCGCCGTCGCGTGGTCCAGATGCGCGACCGGTTCGTCGAGCAGCACCACCGGCCGCCCCGACACGTGGGCTCGAGTCAACGCCAACCGAGCCCGCTCGCCGCCGGACACCCCACGTCCGCCGGTCCCGAGCATGGTGTCTAGGCCATCAGCGAGTCCGTTCAGCCAGGCGCCCAATCCAGCCGCCCGCAGCGCCGACTCGACCGCTGCATCGTCGGCATCCGGTCGAGCCAGCCGGACGTTCTCGCGCAGCGACGACGCGAAAATGTGCGGCTCGTCGTCGACGACCGCCAGGTGTGCGCGGACGGCGGCGAGCGGCATACGAGTCACGTCCACACCGCCGAGACGGTAGGTGCCGGTCGCCGGATCCAACTGCCGCGCCAGCACGGCGAGGAGTGTCGACTTGCCGCTCCCGTTGGCTCCGGTCAGGACCACGTGCTCGCCCGCCGGGACGCGCAGGGTCACCGGGCTCAGGTCGTATGCCGTTCGCTTACCTCCCACCGTCCCGTCACCGCTGTCCCCCGCTCGCCATTGCGCGGCCACCCCGACCAGCTCGAGCTCAGACCCGCTGTTCCCCTCGCTTTCCATACCTCGACCCGGCGAAAGGTCGGCCACGGCAGGAGGCTGGTCGAGCAGGGACCGCAGCCGGGCCTCGCTGCCCCGCGCTCGCGCCCACGCGCCCATCGCATCTGGCAACCCGACAAACGCATCACCCACGGCCAACGGGGCGAGCACGACGACGGCGGCCACGGCGTCGTTGAGCCCGACGCTCATCGCCCACTGCGCGACCAGCGCTGCCGCGATGGTCCCGACGCCCGTGACGAGGTGACCGAGGGCGACTCCCGCAGCTCGGGCCGCGGCCAGGCGGCGGGTCGCCCGCTCCAATGAACGGTGCGCGTCTCTCACCCAGCCCAACGCCTGCGGGCCGGCGCCGAGCCCGCGCAGCTGCGCGGCATACCCGGTGACGAGCGTGGCGGTTCGCGCCACGTCGGCCCGGGCGCGCAGCCAATCCGCTTGTGCTGCAATCTCAAGCCGCCGCCCGAGGGCGCTCACGCCCGCCTGCGCGGCCAGGACCGTGAAGAGCACGATCGACCCGGCGGGCGCAAACAGCCCGAGCGCGAGGACGGTCAGGGCGGCCGCGATAGCGAGCCCGAGGACCGGCACAACGACGCGCACCTTCGCGAAGACGAGGTCCTCGAGATCCTCGACCGCCGTCGTGAGGACGCCGGAGCGGGACCGTCGGCCCAGCCGTGCGGGGGTGAGAGGGACGAGCGCCTGGTATGCCGCGACCCGTCGCCGCGCGAGCAGGTCCAGGGCGGAGTCGTGTGAGCGCACCCGCTCGGCGTAGCGCAGGACCGGACGCGCGATGCCGAAGGTGCGCACCGCGACGATGACAGCGAGCAGGGTGAGGATGACCGGCTGGTGGCTCGCCGCGACGATGAGCCAGCCGGACGTGGCAGTGAGCGCGATGCCAGAGGCGGAGGCGAGACCGCCGATGACCGCCGCTCGCTTGATCCCTGGGGCGGAGGCTGCAAACGCCGCCTCGATGTCGCTGATGTGACCGCTGGGGCTAGACATGGTCACCGCCCAGCTCGAGCCTGGCGTCGGCGAGGTCGACCAGGTCGGGGCGATGGGTGACCACAACGACGGTCCGGGTGCGTGCGAGTGCGCGAATGACATTGTGTGCCAGGGCTGCTGAGCGCTCGTCGAGATGGGCGGTCGGCTCGTCGAGCAGGATGAGCGGAGCGTCGGACAAGCTCGCCCGAGCCAGTGCCAGCCGGGCTCGTTGACCTGCCGAAAGTCCGAAGCCGTCGTCGCCCAAGGGTGAGTCCAGCCCATCGGGCAGGCCGCGGAGATCAGACCCGAGACCGACCTCGTCCAACGTTGCCCATAGGGCATCGTCGTTCGGCGCGTTGTCGACACCGAGGGTGACGTTGTCCCGGATCGATCCCGTGATGAGCAGCGGGCGTTGGCTGACCAGATGCGCCTCGGGTGCGGCCACCGAGCCGGAGGTCGGTTCTCGCAGCCCGGCAAGCAGCTCCAGCAGAGTCGTCTTGCCGACGCCGGACGGCCCGGTGATGGTGACCAGGCCGGCCGCCGGCAGGCGCACGCTGACCGTGTCAAGCACGGCCCGCTCGGCTCGGGGGTAGTGGTAGGTGACTCCATTGAGCACAGCGCACGATCCCGTGATGGTGTCCGTGCTTGAGCCCTGGGCGGGTCTTGGGCTGGGCCTCGTGCTCGTGATCGTCGCCGTCGACCCGAGCCGGCCCGAGGACGGCAAAGGGCTGCCAGCAGTGGTTGGATCAACTGCGTTGCCGAGCTCGTCGAGGACCGACCCGAGTGCGGCAACGCCGTCGGCGGCCGCGTGGTACTCCGTCCCCACTCGTCGGATCGGCCAATAGGCCTCTGGGGCAAGGAGAATGCAGGCCAGCCCCGGAGCGAGATCCATCGTCCCGTAGGTCAACCGCAACCCCACCGTCACCGCGACGATCGCCACCGAGATCGTTGCCAACAGCTCCAGCGCAGCCGACGACAGGAACGCCACCCGCAATGTCCGCACCGTTGCCGCACGATGCGCCTCGCTCACGCTGCGGATCGAGTCGGCCTGCCGCTCAGCCCGCCCATACGTGACGAGCGTCGGCAGCCCGCGCACCACGTCGAGGAAATGCCCCGACAGGGCGGTGAGCGCGCGCCACCGGCGCTCAGTCCGATCCTGGGTCGCCTTCCCGATCAGGGCAGCGAACACCGGCAGCAGCGGCACGGTCAGTACGACGATAACCGCACTCACCCAGTCGAGGACCGCAATCGTCGCCACGACGAAAACGGGCAGCACCACTGCGCCGACCAGCGCCGGCAGGAACCGCGCCACATAAGGCTCGACACTCGTGATCCCTTGAGTGGCAAGGGTGCTCGCACCTGCTGGCTCGGGCGTCCGGTCGACCGGCTGCGACAGCCACCGTCCGAGCAGGCGCTCCCGCAGGGCTGCGGACACCCGTATGCCGGCCCGTGCGGCATACATCTCCGCGAGGGCTCCCAGCGCGGCCCGGACGACGAACACGGCCCCGAGCGCGACGAGAGTTGGCAGGAGGCCGGGAGCACCCGGCATACCGAAGCGGACGACCGCGACCACGACGGTCGAGACGGCGAACGCCTGGGCGACCGCGGCGAGGCCTTGGCCGACGCCCAACGCCCCGAGGCCCGCCATGATGCGGCGGACCTCGGGGAGGGTCTGGAAGACCCGTGGGTCGATCGGTCGCACGAGCCTGATGCTAGGTGAGCCGCGCGGCACGCGCCCGCGCGTTCACCCGGCCCTCACTTGCCGACGGCGACCGGCTGGGGGATGTGGTGGACGGCGATCCGCTTGCGGAACACCCAGTAGGTCCAGCCCTGGTAGAGCAGGACGATGGGCGTGAAGACGACGGCGGCCCAGGTCATGATCGTCAACGTCTTCGGGGTGCTCGACGCGGCGGCGAGGGTGAGGTCGGCGCCGGTCGCAAGCGTGGTCGGCATCGCGTTCGGGAACAGCGCCCCGAAGTAGGCGACGACCGCGAAGGCAATGGTGACGAACGTGCCGACGAACGCCCAGCCTTCGCGTCCCTTGCTCGCCATGAGGATGCCGGCCAGCAGGGCGACCGCGGCGATGACGGTGCCGACCCAGCTGACGAGCGACCCGTGCCGCAGGTTGATCGCCAACAAGAGGACGACGGCGAGGACTGCGGTCACCAGGCCGGCCTTGACCCCGAGCACGCGGGCATCCTCGCGGATCGGGCCGT
The DNA here is from genome assembly GCA_016704565.1 of Candidatus Phosphoribacter baldrii. Taxonomy (GTDB): domain Bacteria; phylum Actinomycetota; class Actinomycetes; order Actinomycetales; family Dermatophilaceae; genus Phosphoribacter; species Phosphoribacter baldrii. Next base: position 551,989 of record JADIZV010000001.1, on the reverse strand, counting down.
CGGTCTTGAGTGCGATGAAGAAGGCTCCGTGGGTGAGGAAGAGCCCGACGAAGGTCAGCCCGCCGAGGAGCGGCACGATGCCGAGCAGGGTGAACAGGTTGCCGTCGAACAGGTAGTCACCCTTGACCGCCGGGTTGGCCTTGATCGGAGTCCCGTAGACGATGTTCGTCAGGCCCACACCCCAGAGCAGAGCAGCGAGGAACGAGCCTCCGGTGATGGCCAGGTCCCAGCGCTTGCGCCACGTGTCGGAGTCGACTTTGTGCCGGTAGTCCAGACCCATGCCCCGGACGATGAGCGCGACGAGGATGAGGGCGAGCGCGAGGTAGAAGCCGCTGAACAGGGTGGCGTACCACTGCGGGAAGGCCGCAAACATCGCGCCGCCGGCGGTGAGCACCCACACCTCGTTGCCGTCCCAGACGGGTCCGATGGTGTTGAGCATGACCCGCTTGCGGGCTTCCGCGTCGGCCTCGCCCGCGGCCCCGCGCTGGTGGCTGCGTCCGAGGATCGGCAGCAACATCCCGACGCCGAAGTCGAAGCCTTCCAGGGCGAGGTAGCCGATCCAGAGAACGGCGATGAGCACGAACCAGACGATCTGGAGTGTCGTGAGTTCCATTGTCAGTCCATAGTTTTCGTGTGACGTGGGTTTCGTATGCCGTGTGGATCAGTACGCGAACACGAACGGTTCGTCGTCGGCCCGGTCGGCAGGATCCTTGGGCGCCTCGACCGGCACTGCCCCGGGCTTGATGTAGCGCAGCAACAGCTTGAGCTCGACGACCGCGAGGACGCCGTAGAGCAGGGTGAAGACGATCATCGAGATCCAGACGCTGGCTGCGTCGACGGTCGTGGAGACGCCGGTCTGGGTGGTCATCAGCCCGTTGACGATCCAGGGCTGGCGTCCGACCTCGGTGAAGATCCAGCCGAACGAGTTGGCCAGGACCGGCAGCAGCGGCGTCCAGATGGCGATGTGCTTCCACATGCCGCTGGTGACGACGCCCTGGCCGCGGGTCTTCCACAGGGCCATGGCGGCGAACAGCATCGTGAGGAAGCCGGCGCCCATCATGAGGCGGAAGTTCCAGTAGGTCATCCAGATGACCGGGACATAGGACGTCGAGGCGGTGAGGGGGTTCGCGGCATACTTCGCCGTCTCGGCGGCCTGGATGTCGTTGATGCCCTGGATCTCGGCGGTGAACGAGCCCGTGCCGAGGAACGACAGCAGGCCGGGGACCTCGAGGATCGGCTTGGCGTTGGTGCCGTCGAGCGACCCGATGGTGAGGATCGAGAAGGGCGCGTTGGCCCGGGTCTCGTAAAGTCCTTCTGCCGCAGCCATCTTCATCGGCTGTACCTCGGTCATGACCTTGCCCTGCACGTCGCCGGAGACGAGGACGCCGATGCTCGCGACGAGGGCGACGACGGCGCCGAACCGAACTGCCTTGCGGTACATGGCGATGTCCGGGCCGTGGTCGAGGGCCTGCTTGCGCAGGTGGTAGAGCGCGATGCCCATGACGAACGCGCCGGCGGTCATGTAGGCGCCGAGCACGACGTGGGGGAACGTCGCGAGCTGCACCTTGTTGAACAACACTGCGGCGAAGTCGTCGAGCTCCGCGCGGTTGGTCTGCGCGTTGAACGTGTAGCCGACCGGGTTCTGCATGAACGAGTTCGCGGCGAGGATGAAGAACGCCGAGAACACGGTGCCGAGGTGCACGAGCCAGATGGTGGCCAGGTGCAGCTTCTTGGGAAGCCGGTCCCAGCCGAAGATCCACAGGCCGAGGAAGGTCGACTCGAGGAAGAAGGCCAGCAGCGCCTCGAAGGCCAGCGGCGCGCCGAAGATGTCACCGACGAACCGGCTGTAGAGGCTCCAGTTCATGCCGAACTGGAACTCTTGCACGATTCCGGTGACCAGCCCCAGGGCGAAGTTGATCATGAAGAGCTTGCCGAAGAACTTCGTCAGCCGCAGCCAGCGGTCGTCGCCGGTCCGGTGCCAGAAGGTCTGCATGACGGCGATGAGTGCCGTGACGCCGATGGTGATGGGGACGAAGAGGAAGTGGTACACCGTCGTGATGGCGAACTGCCACCGCGCAAGGTCCAAGACATCCATTGGAAGGGCTCCCGCATGAGTGCCAATGAAAGGGCTTACGCCTTGACGCTACGCCGGGTTTCGGGGCGTCCGCGGTCGTCGGTGCGGCAGATGTGACGAACGAGACACGATACCCCTAGGGGTACGACGTGCGTCGGTGAACTCCTGATGAATCGTCCCGATCAATGGGACGGCGCGGTGCAGCTCAGTTGCGTGACAGTGCTAGGCATGAACGGACTGGTATCCGAATTCCGTTGCCCTGTCAATCAATCGGGGTAGCCGTCCGGGTTGGCGCGCTGCCACCGCCACGTGTCGGCGCACATCTCGTCGATGGTGCGTTCCGCGCGCCAGCCCAGCTCGGCGTTGGCTCGGCTCGGGTCGGCCCAGTATGCCGCGAGGTCACCTTCGCGCCGCCCCACGATGTCGTAGGGGACCGGCATACCGCTCGCCTTCTCGAATGCGGCGACGACCTGCAGGACCGACGTCCCGCGGCCACCACCGAGGTTCCAGGTGCTGACCTTGCGGTCGTGCGAGGCGATCCATTGCAGCGCGGCGACGTGCCCGGCCGCGAGGTCCTCCACGTGGATGTAGTCGCGCTCGGCCGTCCCGTCGGCCGTGGGGTAGTCGCCGCCGAAGACCTGCAGCCGCTCGCGTCGTCCCACGGCCACCTGCGCGACAAAGGGCATGAGGTTGTTCGGGATCCCCTGCGGGTCCTCACCGATCGTTCCGGACGGGTGGGCGCCGACCGGGTTGAAGTAGCGCAACATCGCGACCTTGAGCCGCTCGTCGATGCCGGCCACGTCGCGCAGCACGTGCTCGATCATCACCTTGGTCCGCCCATAGGGCGACGACGCCGAGAGCGGCTCGTAGTCTTCCTGATAGGGCACCGGCGCGACCTCGCCATAGACGGTTGCCGACGAGGAGAAGACGAGCAGGTCGCACCCGTGCCGGCGCATCGCACGCAGCAGAGAGAAGGTCGACTCGAGGTTGTTGACGTAGTAGTCCAGCGGGATCTGCACGCTCTCGCCGACGGCCTTGAGCCCGGCGAAGTGGATGACCGCGTCGAACTTCTCGGTGGCGAACAGCCGCTCGGTCTTGTCCTTGTCGGTGAGGTCGAAGGCGTGCACGGGCAGGTCGGTGCCGGTGAGGGCCTCCAGCCGCCCGACGACCGTCGGTTTGGCGTTGGCGAACGAGTCGACGATGACGACGTCGTGACCGGCCGCGACCAGCCGCACCACCGTGTGCGACCCGATGTAGCCCGCACCACCACTGACCAAGACGCGCATGACAGACACCGTATGCCGTCCCGCCCGGCGACCAGCGGACGCCGTGCTTCGGCGAGTAAGCGGCGATTAGCCGAGCCGAAGGCGATCAGTCGAGCCGGAGGCGCTCGGTCGGCTGGCCCGTCACCTCGGCGATGAGGTCGAAATCCTTGTCAAGGTGCAGCACAACATGTCGGTTGAGCTCCGCGGTGGCGGCCACGAGGAGGTCCGGGATTGAGGCTGACCGGTGCTGTCCTCGCTCCGCGAGACGCCGCTGCACCTCCAGCGCACGATTCTCGATGGCCGGGGAGAGGTGGTCGACCGGCATCGCTGCCAGCGGCGCCGATCCGAGCGCCCGGTCCAGATCGAGGGCCGAGCGTGCGGAGAAGCCCGCTTCGAGCAGCGTCACGGGTGTCACGCTCACCAGGCCGCGCTCGATGCGGTCAGCCCAGTCTTCTGCGTCGGGGCTCGCGCCAAGGCGGACGAGGGCGGACTTGTCGATCAACCACGTTCGGGTCATGACCAGGCGTCGGACATGACGGTGTCATCGGCAAGGTCGGCAAGCAAGCCAGCGGCAGCGCGCAGGTCGGCGGCGCTCACGCGGTTGATGGTGCGTCGAGCCTCCCGGAGCAGGTGGCCCCGCAAGTAGTCACTCCGAGAGACGCCCAACCGGGCGGCCTGGGCATCCAGCCGGGCAAGATCGTCGGCGGGGACGTTGCGGATGAGCACATCGGGCATCGGTCGCCTCCTCGATATCAGATGATATCACGCGCCGCTGCGGAGATCCGCCTCGGCCTGGCACATGGGGTGAGGCGAGGTAACTCCATCGTCGCGGGGCGGCATACGGGGATGTCCGTGTGGTGACTCGCGCGGTGCGTGAGGTGCCGATCAGCGGGGGACGCGACGGAGGTACTGCGTGACGGCGGCGTCATAGTCGGCTCGGGAGATCTCGAACCGCTCCCTTGGGCGCGGGAGTGTGCGCAAGTGGGGCAAGAGGGACCTGCTCCATCCGAACAGGCCGCCCTTCCAGTGCTTCTTGATGGCCTGACCCGCCGCGGTGGTGCGGAAGTGGTCGCCCCGCACCTCGAGCAGACCCGCCGCCAGCAAAGCCCCGAGCCCGTCGGCCAACTCGTCCAGGGTCACGATGGCATGGTTGATCCCATCCGCTGTCCTGATCAGATCGCTCAGCGAGCAACCGGTCGGGGTGTCGGGTGCCGCGGCCAGCACCCACGCGTCTGACCAAGCCCACTCACCGACCGGATCTGCGGACATCCTCTGGCCTTCGTTCCTGGGGCGGGTCGATCGCCTCGTGAGTCAGGCCTTCGGGCGAAGGTCGACGATGCGGCGGGCCTTGCCGACGGAGCGCTCGATGCCGCCGGGGTCGCGGATCTCGACCTTGGCGGTCGTCCCGATCCGGGCTTTGATCTGGTGGGAGATGTCGGCCGAGATCGAGTTGGCCCGCTCGGGCTCCTCGTGCACCAGCGTCTCGACGACGACCGTGAGTTCGACCATGTTGCCCGGCTGGGTGAGCACGCACTGGAAGTAGGGCGCCAACCCAGGCTGCCGCAGGATGATCTCCTCGATCTGGGTGGGGAACACGTTGACCCCACGGATGATCATCATGTCGTCGGTGCGCCCGGTCACCTTCGCCATCCGTCGCATCGTCGGGTATGCCGTGCCCGGCAGCAACCGGGACAGGTCCTTCGTGCGGTAGCGGATGACGGGGAAGGCCTGCTTGGTCAGGCTGGTGAAGACCAGCTCGCCCTCCGCCCCGTCCGGCAGCACCTCGTGGGTGACTGGGTCGATGATCTCGGGGTAGAAGCAGTCTTCCCAGATGTTGAGCCCGTCCTTGGTCTCGGCCGACTCGCCGGCGACCCCGGGGCCGATGACCTCGGACAGGCCGTATTCGTCGATCGCCGAGATGCTGCTGCGGGTCTCGACGGCCTCGCGCATTGCCGGTGTCCACGGCTCGGCGCCGAACACGCCGATCCGCAGACTCGACTCGCGCGGGTCCATGCCTTGGCGGTCCATCTCGTCGAGGATCGACAGGAAGTAGCTCGGCGTCACCAGGGTCGCCCGAGGCTGGAAGTCGCGGATCAGCTGCACCTGGCGCTCGGTCATCCCACCGGCGATCGGCACGACCGTGCAGCCCAGTCGCTCGGCGCCGTAGTGATAGCCCAGACCTCCGGTGAACAGGCCGTAGCCGTAGGAGTTGTGCACGACGTCGCCGGTCCGGACGCCCGCGGCATACAGGCATCGCGCCATGAGGTCCGTCCACATGTCGATGTCCGCCGCGGTGTAGCCGACCACGGTCGGTTTGCCGGTCGTCCCGCTGCTGGCGTGGATCCGGGCGACCTGCTCACGCGGCACGGCGAACAGGCCGAACGGGTAGTTCTCCCGCAGCGTGTGCTTGTCGGTGAACGGCAGCCGCGCGATGTCGGACAGGTCGCGGATGTCGTCGGGGTGCACCCCCGCCTCGTCGAAGGTCCGCCGGTAGTGGGGGACGGCGGCATACACCCGACGGACGGTGTCTTGCAGGCGCTCAAGCTGACGCGCGCGCAGCTCGTCCAGCGACCAGCGCAGGCCGGGATCGCCCTGCGGGGTGTAGACGCCATCGGTCGCCATCGGTGGAACTCCTCTCGGGCTCACCCCGCCCCCCGGGTCATTTCCGCCCCCCGAGATTGACCTTGCGTGCAGGACACGCCGGGGCGGCGGGTCGCAACGTCAATCTCGGCGGGGGGAAAGGGGGGTGAGGTATGCCGCGGCGCTGGGTTAACGGGGTCGGGTCAGGCGGTGAACGGGGTCGGGTCAGGTCGGATCGGGTCAGGTGGGGGGCGGGGTTGGGTCAGGTGGGGAGCGGGGACTTGCGGGTGTCGACGATCCGGCGAGCCTTGCCGACTGAGCGCTCGATCCCGCCGGGGGCGCGGACCTCGATCTTGGCGGTGGTGCCGATGTTGTCCTTGATCCGCTTGCTGATCCGCTTCTCGAGCTCCAGCCGCTCGGAGTCGCCGAGGGTCTGGTTGCTCTCGGCGAGCACGGTCAGCTCAAGCATGTTGCCCGGCTGGCTCAGCACGCACTGGAAGTAGGGCGCCAGGCCCGGCTCGGCGAGGATGATCTCCTCGATCTGGGTCGGGAAGACGTTGACGCCGCGGATGATCATCATGTCGTCGGTGCGCCCCGTCACCTTCTCCATCCGGCGCATCGTCGGGTATGCCGTGCCCGGCAGCAACCGGGTGAGGTCCTTCGTGCGGTAGCGGATGACGGGGAAGGCCTGCTTGGTGAGACTGGTGAACACCAACTCGCCCTGCTCGCCGTCGGGGAGCACCTCGCCGGTGACCGGGTCGATGATCTCGGGGTAGAAGTGGTCCTCCCAGATGTGCAGGCCGTCCTTGGTCTCGGCCGCCTCGCAGGAGACGCCGGGGCCGACGACCTCGGACAGGCCGTAGATGTCGACCGCGTCCATGTGGCACCGGGATTCGATCTCGGTGCGCATGGCGGGCGTCCACGGCTCGGCGCCGAAGATGCCGATCCGCAGGGTGGTCGACGCCGGGTCGATGCCCTGGCGCTCGAACTCGTCGAGCACCGAGAGGAAGTAGCTCGGCGTGACCATCATGATCTTGCAGCCGAAGTCCTGGATGAGCTGGACCTGCCGCTCGGTCATGCCCCCGGAGATCGGGACCACGGTGCAGCCGAGCTTCTCGGCACCGTAGTGGGCCCCGAGACCGCCGGTGAACAGGCCGTAGCCATAGGCGACGTGGACGACGTCGCCGGGGCGTCCGCCGGCCGCGCGGATCGAGCGGGCCATGACCCCGGCCCACATGTCGATGTCCTCGCGCGTGTAGCCGACGACCGTCGGCTTGCCCGTCGTGCCACTGCTGGCGTGCACGCGCACGACCTGCTCGCGCGGCACGGCAAACAGCCCGAACGGGTAGTTGTCGCGCAACGTCAGCTTGTCGGTGAACGGCAGCTTGGCCAGGTCGGAGAGGGCCCGGATGTCGTCCGGGTGCACCCCCGCCTCGTCCCAGGTCTTCTTGTAGTGCGGGACATTGGCGTAGCAGCGGCGGACAGTGTCCTGGAGGCGTTCCAACTGGCGGGCTCGAAGCTCATCGAGTGACCAGCGCTCGCCCTCGTCTCTGAGGTCGGTCGTCATGGGGGTGATTCTGGCGACGGGGGCGCGTCGCCACAACCAGTGTTCCCTGTCGATCCGGCCACATCACGCCGACCGGGCCGCCCCCACCGGTGAGCGGCGCCGGAAAGGGGGTGGGCGGCATACCGGAGAGGTATGCCGCCCACCCACCGTCCTGGTGTGGCCCGGGGACTCCCCTAGAGGATGTCGGCCGCGGTCCCGTCGACCACGGGGAGAACCTCGGGGATCGGCTGGTGCTGCTCGGTGGCCATCCGGCGCAGGAACGTCTGGGTCCGCGGGTGCTGCGGGTTGTTGATGACGTCCTTGGGGTGACCCTGCTCGACAACAACGCCGCCGTCCATGAAGACGACCCGGTCGGCGACGTCGCGGGCGAAGGCCATCTCGTGGGTGACGACGATCATCGTCATGCCCGTCTCGGCGAGCTCACGCATCGTCGTGAGGACCTCGCCGACGAGCTCGGGGTCCAGCGCCGACGTGGGCTCGTCGAAGAGCATGAGCTTGGGCTGCATGCACAACGCCCGAGCGATCGCCACGCGCTGCTGCTGGCCACCGGAGAGCTGGCCGGGATAGGCCGACGGCTTGTCGGCCAGGCCCACCTTGGCCAACAGGTCGAGGGCGCGTTTCTCGACCTCGGCCTTGTTCTCGCCCTTGACCTGGATCGGGGCCTCCATGACGTTCTCGAGGACCGTCTTGTGCGGAAAGAGGTTGAACCGCTGGAAGCACATGCCGATGTCGCGGCGCTGGGCGGCGATCCGCTTGTTGTTGAGCCGATAGAGGGTGCCGCCCCTGTCGTCGTAGCCCATGAGCTCGCCGTCGACCCAGATCCGGCCGCCGTCGATGGTCTCCAGCTGGTTGATGCACCTCAGGAAGGTCGTCTTGCCCGAGCCTGAGGGGCCCAGCAGGCAGACCACCTCGCCGCGGTGGACGTCCATGTCGATGCCCTTGAGGACCTGGTTGCCGTGGAAGGACTTCATGACGTTGACGGCGCGGACGAGGGGTGCCTCGCCGGTCCGTGCCGCGTTGGAGGTGGCCATCAGTGGTCCGCCTCGATCTTCATGATCTTCTGCTGGGTCTTCTTCGGGACAGCGCCATAGCCCCGACCGAAGTACTTCTCCAGGTAGGACTGGCCGACCATGAGCACCGAGCAAACGATGAGGTACCACAGGGTGGCCGCCATGAGGCCCGGGATGATCTTGAAGCTCCGTGAGCCGAAGAGCGTCGTCTGGTAGAAGAGCTCGGTGATGATGTTGGCGGCAATGAACAGCGAGGTGTCCTTGACCATGGCGATCGTCTCGTTGCCGGTCGGGGGGACGATGACCCGCATCGCCTGCGGGAGGATGACCCGACGCATCGCCAGTCCGCTGCTCATCCCGAGAGCCTGAGCGGCTTCGGCCTGACCCTTGTCGACCGACAGGATCCCCGCGCGCGCGATTTCGGCCATGTATGCCGCCTCGGACAGTCCGAGGGCGAGAATGCCGATCCACACGGTGCTGGAGAAGTCGTCCCAGCGGAAGCTGAAGAAGGTGAGGTCAGAGGACAGCCCGACGGCACCGGACAGCTGCTTGCCGAACGGCACGCCGACGTCGAGCTGGTTGTAGAGGTAGCCGACACCGGTGGCGAGCACGGCAAGGAGCACGTACCGGGGCATCGACCGGAAGAACCAGATGTAGACGAAGGCGGCACCCCGCAGCACCGGGTTATCCGAAAGGCGCATGATGGCCAGGATCACGCCGAGGACGACACCGATGAGCATGGACCCGACGGTGCCGAGCAGAGTGCCCAGCCACAGCCCCTCGATAACCGACTTCTGCTGCATGATCTGGAACGTGTAGCCAAAGTCCCACAGCGGGTTGGTCACGAGGGAGCTGATGAGCATCGCGACGATGATCGCGATGATCGCCACGCCGAGCCACCGGCCCGGGTGCCGGACCGGCCGGGCGTGGATGACGCCTGGCCGGTCCAGCGACTCAGTTGATGCGGTCACGTCAGGGGTTCACGGCGAAGTCGGTGATGGCCCCACCCTGGCACTTCCACTTGGTGAGGATCTTCGTGTAGGACCCGTCCGCCTGGAGCTTCTTCAGCGCGTCGACGATGGCCTGAGCGAACTCGGTCTGAGCCTTCGGGACGACGTAGCCGTAGGGGGCCGAGTCGTACTGCTCACCGAGCAACTGCACCGTCCCGCCGGTGAGGTCGACTGCCGCGATGGCCGGGGGAAGGTCGACCATCATCGCGTCGGCCTTGCCGGACTGGACCATCGCGGTCACCTTGGCCTGGTCCGGGTCGACCAGAGGAGAGATCGCGGCCTTGCCCGCGTCGGTGCACTTCTTGCTGCGAGCTGTGAGGTCGTCGACCTGAACCGTGCCCTTCTGGACAGCAACCTTGAGACCGCACGCGTTGTTCGGGTCGACATTCTTGGGGTTGCCCTTGGCGACCACCCACTGGGTGCCGGCCTTGAAGTAGCTCACCATGTTGACTGCTTGTTTGCGCTCGTCGTTGATGCTGAAGGACGAGACGCCGACGTCGAACTTGCCGCTGCCGACGCCCGTGATGATGGAGTCAAACGCCGAAGGCACCCATTCGGTCTTGAGGCCGAACTTGGCCATCGCCGCGTCGAACAGCTCGACGTCCATGCCGATGACCGTCTTGCCGTCGGCGTCGAGGTATTCGTTGGGCTGGTAGGTGGCGTCGGTGCCCACAACGATCTTCCCGGCGGCCTTGATCTTGGCCGGGATCTTGGCGACGAGCGCCGGGTCGACGTTGCTGACCGGGCTGGCGGCCGCGGTCCCCACCGACGCCGCCTTGCTGGCGGCGGTGGTGGCGGTCGGGGTCAGCGAGTTGGAGCCACATGCCGACAACGCGAGTCCCGCAACTGCGATGCCCGACACAAGGGCGAGGGTGTGACGACGAGCCATGGGTGATTCCTTCCGAGGTGATCCACTGCACGGCATGTCATGCCCTGCATCGGCGAATCCTGCCACTGCACCCGCGGATCTGGCTATGGCCCCGCCAGCCTGGGGCATCGGCGTAGCCTGACTGTTACCCATCAGGAGGACTGGACATAGTGAACGTTGAACCTTGGTCGGACCTGCACGAGGGCGATCCTGTGCCCCCGGTTGTCACTGGTGTGCAGTACCTCTTGCGGGGTCACGGTCACCCCGTGGCAGCCGACGGGGTGTTCGGGCCGGTCACCCGGGCCGCGGTGACCGCGTTCCAGGGGGCGCACGGCATACCGGCGTCGGGAGCCGTTGATCTGCCGACCTGGCTGGCGCTCGTGCGCACGACGCGGCTGGGCAGCTCGGGCGAGTTCGTCCGCGCGGTGCAGAGCTTTCAGCTGCCCCGGTGGGTGGACGACGACCCGCTGCCGGTCGACGGGATGTTCGGGACGACGACCGAGGAGCGGGTGCGGTGGTTCCAGCGCTCGTGGGGGTTGAGCCAAGACGGCGCTGCGGGCCGCGAGACCTGGTCGTTCCTGCAGGCCCTACGCCCGGGGGTGACGGTATGGCCGCTGGTCAAGCCCGGCTCCACCCAGTCGACCAACCGTCGGGTGCTCGCCGTCCAGCATCTGCTGCGCCATCACGGGGCGAGCATCTCGGCCGACGGCAGTTATGGGCCGCTGACCGGCGAGGCGGTGCGACAGTGGCAACTGACCCAACGGGCGACCTACATCGGCACGACCGTCGGGCAGCTGGACTGGCCGGGCCTCATCGTCTCGTGCACCCGCGGCGATCACGGCGAGCACGTCAAGGCGGTCCAGTCGCTGCTCAGCGGGCTCGTCGTCGACGGGCACTTCGGTCCGGCGACCGAGGCCGCTGTGCGCGCCCTGCAGGACGTGTTCCTGCCCCCGTCGGACGGGATCGTCGGCGCGGACACCTGGCACGCGCTTGTCGTGCCGCTGTTTGACTGAGCGGTTACGGCGTCAGGCCCGTCAGACCCGTCAGACCCGCCAGACCCGTCAGACCCGTCAGGCCAGTGCCGTCGGGGTCGCCTTGGGTGGGATTTGCCGCGAGCGGCCGCGGAACTCCGCGACGAGGGCGCCGTCGGACTCGCGGGTCACCTGCACGTCGGTGATCCCGCTGCGGCCCCAGTTGGCGCGGACGCGGGCATCCGCGACGAGGACATCGCCGAGGTATGCCGCCTGCACGAAGGTGATGTCGACGCCGGCTGCCACGGTGGTGAGGCCGCGGGAGTTGCAGGCATAGGCGAACGTCGTGTCGGCCAGCGTGAAGATGTAGCCGCCGTGGACGATGCCGTGCCCGTTGACGAGGTGCTCGGTGATCTTGAGCGAGAACACGGCGTGGTCGAGCTCGAGCAGGCGGATCTCGACCCCGATGTGCCGGGAGGCCTGATCGTCGTCCCACTGGTCTTCAAGGAAGCCCAGGTTGAAGCCCGGCAGCGGAGCGGGCTCTCGGGTCTGCCGGGTCGGAGAGCCGGGCTCAGGTGCGGTGACCGCGAGGGTCGCGCCCTCCAGCGGAGAGGTGTCCTGCGGCAGCGAGTCGTCCAGTGCCGACAACCACGGGACGAGCTCACCGGGTGCGAAGCGGGGTGCCGGACTCGGAACGGTCTCACCCGGGCCGAGGTCACCGCTTGCGGCTGGGGGAGTCACGAGATCCGCTCCAGGGCCGGACTGGGCCGGTAGCGTCCACCCGGGAACGCGGCATCCAACTCCAGCAACTGATCGCGAACCGTGCGGAAGCCGATCTCGCGGCCCCAGGCGATCGGGCCCTTCGGGTAGCCGGTCCCCAAGGTCATGGCCAGGTCGACATCTCCCGAGCCGGCTTCGCCCCGGTCGACGAGGTCGACCGCCTCGTTGACGAGCATGGCCAACGTCCTCGCGACCGGATTGGTGACGACGCCGCTGGCGAGCAACTCGGCGACCTTCGCGTCGTCGGGGACGTTGTCAGTGGCGGTGCCGTCCGCGGCATACGTGTAGACGCCCTGACTGGACTTGCGCCCGAGGTGACCTGCGGCGACGAGCCCCTGCTGGAAGGGGGTGGGGGCGTAGCGCGGGTCGCGCGAGGTCTGGTTCCAGACGGAGGTGCCGACGGCGAGGTTGACGTCCTGGCCGATGAGGTCGGTGAGCTCCAGCGGCCCCATCCGGAAACCGGCCGAGCGCAGGCAGGCGTCGATGGTCGCCGGGTCGGCGACGCCCTCCTGGACCATCCGCTGGGCCTCGCCATAGAACGGCCGGGCCACCCGGTTGACGATGAAGCCCGGGGTCGAGGCACACCGGACCGCGACCTTGCCCCACGAGACGACCAGGGCCGTGGCGGCATCGAGCACGTCTTGGACGGTCGTCTCACCGCGGATGACCTCGACGAGTTTCATGGCGGGGGGCGGGTTGAAGAAGTGCAGGCCGAGCACGCGCGACGGGTGGGCGGCGGCTGGCGCGATCGCGTTGATCGACAGGCTGGAGGTGTTGGTCGCGAGGATCGTGGCGGCCGGCTGGGTGCGGCCGAGCTCCTCGAAGAGGGCCGACTTGGCGTCGAGGTCCTCGGCGATGGCTTCGATGACGACGACACACGCGGGCAGGTCGGCGGCTGCGGCGACCGGGGTGATCCGGGCGGCGATGGCGGCGGCTTCCTCGGCGGGCAAGCGGCCTTGAGCGGCCCGTTTGGCCAGATCGGCGGCGATCCGGGCCTGCGCGCGCTCGGCGGCGCCCTCGAACGCGTCGCAAAGGAACACCGGGTGACCAGCGGTCGCGGCCACCTGGGCGATCCCCGACCCCATCGCACCGGCGCCGATGACCCCGACGGCTCCGAGCTCAGCGTTGTCCATGTCCGTCGCTCCCCATGTCCGTCGCTCCCATCTGCGTCGCTCCCGCCTGCGTGACTCCGTCAGCACCTTTGAGGCCCAATATTGCTCCACCCCCAGCGCGGCTGGCGACGCGACGGGGACGTGAGGTTGCCGACGAACATCGGCGGGAAACCTGCGCATGCCCGCGGATGCCGTCGGCGCCGCGGGGCTGGCGCGGCCGGATGCAGGTCGGCGCGGGTCTCGTCACACGAACCGACCCATAGTCCGTCCACCCGGATATCATCAAGATTGTGACGACTTTGGCAACGACGCCCGCCCACCCCCTCGTCGAGAAGCACCAGACCGTCCTCGACGAGGCCTGTGAGGCCCTGGCCACGCGCTCCTACTACTCCCGCTACCCGGAGTCCCCCTCGCCGAAGATCTACGGCGAGAACGCCGCGGCCGAGGGGCTCGCGGCATACCAGAAGCACCTCAACGCCCCGTATGCCGCCCTCGCGAGTCAGCCGAGCGACGGCACCGAGGTGGGCAGCGAAGTCTCCCCCTACGGGCCGGTGCTCGGGGTGCGCTACCCGCGGCTGGACCTCGACGCGGCGCTCGCGGCGGCGCAGGCCGCCATCCCGGCATGGCGCGACGCGGGCGCTCGGGTGCGCGCGGCGGTGTGCGTCGAGATCATCGAGCGGATCAACGCGCGGTCGTTCGAGATGGCCAACGCGGTGATGCACACGTCGGGTCAGCCGTTCGTCATGTCGTTCCAGGCAGGCGGGCCGCACGCGCAGGACCGCGCCCTCGAAGCGGTCGTGGCGGGGCTGGTCGAGATGGAGCGGATCCCCGCGTCGGCGATCTGGGAGAAGCCCGGTCGCGACGCTCCGCTGCGGATGCAGAAGGACTACCAGGTCGTGCCGCGGGGCGTGGCGATGGTCATCGGGTGCAACACCTTCCCGACGTGGAACGGCTACCCGGGTCTGTTCGCCTCGCTCGTCACCGGCAACCCGGTCGTTGTCAAGCCGCACCCGCGGGCGGCGCTGCCGCTGGCGATCACGGTCGAGATTGCTCGTGATGTGTTGACCGAGAACGGTTTTGGCGCGGCGCTGGTGCAGTTGGCTGCCGAGAACGACGGCGACGGACTGGCCAAGACGCTGGCCGAGCGGCCCGAGATCGCGATCATCGACTACACCGGCGGGCCGTTCTTCGGGGCCTGGCTGGAGCAGCACGGTGCGGCCAGCGGCCAGTTGGTCTTCACCGAGAAGGCCGGTGTCAACGCGGTCGTCATCGACTCGACCGACAACCTCAAGGGGATGTTGGGCAACCTCGCCTTCTCGTTCACGCTCTACTCGGGGCAGATGTGCACGACCCCGCAGAACGTCTATGTCCAGGCGCAGGTCCCGACCGACGAGGGCGTGCTGAGTTTCGACGAGGTCGCCGACCGGCTCGGTGCCGCGGTGTCCCGGCTCACCGGTGACGACGCCAAGGCAGTCGAGTTGCTTGGCGCGACGGTCAACCCGCAGGTGCGCTCGAACGCCTCCGCCCACGCGACCATTGCGTCGGAGGCCGACGGCCGGGTCGTCCTCGCATCCCGCGAAATCGTCCACCCGGCATACCCCGATGCCGTATGCCGTGCACCCGGCCTGGTCGCGCTGGACGCCTCCGCGGAGGCGGTCTACACGAAGGAATGGTTCGGGCCGGTCGCGTTCCTCATCAAGACGGCCTCGACGGACGCGTCGCTGGAGCGGCTCGTGTCGACGGTGCGCGAGCACGGCGCGATGACGGCGGCGGTGTATTCCTCGGACGAGACGGTGCTGGCGCAGGCACGTGAGGCGGCGACGGCGGCTGGGGTCGCGTTGTCGGAAAACCTCACCAGCCAGGTGTTCGTCAACCAGACTGCGGCGTTCTCGGACTACCACGGCACGGGGGCCAACCCGGCGGCGAACGCGTCCTACACGGACGCGGCGTTCGTCGCGAACCGGTTCCGGGTCATCACCAGTCGCCGACACATCTGAGTCGAGCAGGCTTGGCGTTCGGTCATCCCCGGCTCCACGGGATCAGTCCTTGGGGTCGGGGATGACTGCGTGCAGGACCATCGACACGAAGGTGACGATGACGGCGCCGAGGACGGCGTCCCAGAAGAACTGTTGGACGTGGAACGCCAGGGTGAGTTTGTCGGCCAGCCACGACGTCAGCTGCAGCATGAGAGCGTTGATGACCAGGGTGAACAGGCCCAGGGTCAGCCAGATGAGCGGGGTCGCGAGGGCCTTGAGGATCGGCTTGACGATGGCGTTGACCAGGCCGAAGACCAGCGCGACCAGAAGGACGGTCTTGAGGGTCCCGGACCATTCGGCGCCCCGGCCGAACTCGATCCCCTTGACGACGATCGCCGCCAGCCAGAGCGCCAGCCCGTTGACCAGGGTCTTGATGGCGATGTTCTTCACGGTCTTCATGAGGCCCATCGTGCCAGGACGGGTTGAGCGGCCCCACATTGCCGGAGAAGTCGACAAGCGCCTGGTGTCGGGTGCGCGCTTGCGCGCTGTCGTGCCCGGCACCCGAGGCTGGGCCGGGACGTGAGGGTCGTGTGGGACGTGAGGGTTGTGAGGGACGTGAGGTGCGCCCCGCGGCATACCTGCTGCGACCCCGGGCCCGTAGATTTGGCGCCATGAGCAGCGCTGCCGACGGTTCGACCCCGCCCACCCAGCCCACCCTGCGCACGGCCCTGGACGCGGTGCCGGCCTACGTGCCCGGGAAGCCGGCGAGCGCGCCCGAGGGGGTCACGGCATACAAGCTGTCGTCCAACGAGAATCCGTTCCCGCCCCTGGACGCGGTGCGGGTCGTGCTCGACAAGGCGCTCGATGTGGTCAACCGCTATCCGGACATGGCCAGCGTCGATCTCATCGGGGCCATCGCCGCCTTCGTCGGCTGCGAGCCGGCCAACATCGCGGTCGGCACCGGCTCGGTCGGCATCCTCGGCCAGATCATCCAGGCGACCTGCGACCCCGGCGACGAGGTCGTCTTCGCGTGGCGTTCCTTCGAGGCCTACCCGATCGTCGCGGCGCTCGCGGGCGCGCGGTCGGTCATGGTGCCCGTTGATGCCGGGCAGCGGCACCAGCTCGGGCTGATGGCCGACGCGGTCACCGAGCGGACCCGTGTGGTCATCGTCTGCTCGCCGAACAACCCGACGGGGACGGTCGTGCACCGCGGCGAGTTGGAGGACTTCCTCGCGCGGGTGCCGCGGTCGGTGCTCGTCGTGCTCGACGAGGCCTATCTCGAGTTCGTCCGCGACGCCGATGCGCCCGACGCCGTGGCGGTGTGGCGCGCGCACCCCAACGTCATGGTGCTGCGCACCTTCTCCAAGGCTTATGGGTTGGCCGGCTTGCGCGTCGGGTATGCCGTCGCCCACGCCCCCGTCGCGGCCGCGTTGCGCAAGTGCGCGGTGCCTTTCGGGGTCAACACGTTGGCGCAGGTCGCGGCGATTGCGTCGCTGGAGGCGCGCGACGAGCTCATGGCCCGGGTCGACGTGATCGTCGCCGAGCGGGCTCGGGTGGCGGCGGGACTGGCCGAGCAGGGGTGGCAATTGGCGCCGTCGGAGGCCAATTTCGTGTGGCTCCCCTTGGGGACGCAGTCTGGTCCGTTCGCGGCGGCGTGCGAGGCGGCGGGCCTCATGGTCCGCCGCTACGCCGATGACGGGGTCCGCGTCACGATCAGCGAACCCGAGGCGAACACCCGCTTCCTGGAGGTATGCCGCGCGTTCGGCCCCCGCTGACGGCTGGGGGCCGAGTCCCGGGACCGTCCGGGCCCTGGCGGGCGAGCGCTTCGACTGCCGGGGTAGGTCGGGTCGACCGGCCGGTCGACGAGGCGGCTGCGTTGCTCGTGAGGTTCCGCCCGCGGCATACCGGAATTCATCACACTCGCCGACGATGTCTGGCGGCGGTTTCAAGTGGTCGACGCAACGGTGATTAGTTGGTCGAGTCTTTCAGCTGGGGTGGCGTAGTCCAAGATGCGGCGGGGTCGGGTGTTCAGGAGGTGTTCCATTTGGGCGATGGCGTGATCGGTGACCTGGGTGAAGTCGCTGCCCTTGGGGTAGAAGTCTCTGATCAGGCCGTTGCCGTTCTCGTTGGTGGGCCGCTGCCAGGGTGAGTGC
Organism: Candidatus Phosphoribacter baldrii; assembly: GCA_016704565.1. Classification (GTDB taxonomy): domain Bacteria; phylum Actinomycetota; class Actinomycetes; order Actinomycetales; family Dermatophilaceae; genus Phosphoribacter; species Phosphoribacter baldrii. The sequence goes on along the minus strand of JADIZV010000001.1, from coordinate 534,623 downwards.
GGGTCGCAGAAGTACACCTGGGCGCCAGTGGCGATCGCGAACCGGGCGTGCCCAGCCATCTCGACGCCCTGGTCCCAGGCCAGGGACTTCAGCAGTCCCTGCGGTAGTGCGGTGACCATCTGGATGAGTCGCTCGGTGACGGTGAGCGTGTCGTGGACGGTGACCCGGCTGATCAGCGTGTAGCGGGTGTGGCGTTCGTTCAGGGTGATCAACGCTGACCGGCCGCCCGCGCCGATGACCAGGTCACCTTCCCAGTGGCCCGGGACCGCCCGGTCGGCGACATCGGCTGGTCGGGCACCGATGACCGCGTCCCCGATCCAGGGCCGGTTCGAGCGGCGTGGCAGCTTCGATACCGGCCGACGACTGGTCCGGCCGTGTCGTAACGCCTTCTCCACGCTCAGTTCGTGGCGCAACCCCCCGGCGCCTTGGACGTACAACGCCTGGTAGATCGTCTCGTGGCTCACCCACATAGCCTGCCGGGTCGGGAAGTCGATCCGAAGACGAGCAGCGATCTGCTGCGGAGAGTGCTTCAGGTTCAACCGGGATACGACCTCACCACGTAACACCGTGCCAGGGTCCAGCTTGCCCACCTTGGGACGGCGGCCACGCTCCAGCATCCGCTGGTGCGCCACCCGCGCCTGGTAGCCGTCACCGCCACAGCCGCGGGCCAGTTCCCGTGACACCGTCGCCGCGGTGGTACCCAACTCGGCCGCGATCACCCGCTGCGAACACTTCTCCCGCAGACGGATCCCGATCAGCACCCGCCCCGCAAACGTCAGATGACCCCGGCCGTCCAGGTAGTCACCCTCCGGTGCCGGCGCCGGGCAACCCGACGCTGACCCGGCCCGACGTCGTTCACTAGGGCCAGCAAGCCCACCGATCCTGCCACGCTGAACGGTCATACCCGCCAGCCTCGCCCACCTCCACACCGTCGTGTTCGAGATCCCGAGCCGGCGACCCGCTTCCCCGATCGACTCACCCGACAACAACAACCCCAACGCCTCGACCCGAACACCCTCAGCCAACACAACAGCCTCCAACAAGGGAAGTTGCATCCACCACCTGAGGCCGCCGGCCGTGCGGCCCCTGGGCGGCCGGAATTCATCACACCCGCCGACGATTTCTGGGCAGGGCAGCCCCGGGCGGCCCGACTTCATCACACCCGCCGGTGTTGTATGCGCCGCAGCCCCCGGGGCTGTATGCCGCGCCGCGAGGGTTCTCCGCCCGGCCGACCGCCGCCGACACAGCGGTCCATGGCGTCCGGCATATGAGAACGGGCCGGATGTGGCTATCGTGTGCCGAACACCTTGAGCGACACCAGCACGACAGCAGAGCCACACCAGAGCGACAGCGGCACCACCGCCGAGGGCGCCGACCAGCCGGCGATCCCGGCTCGCGCCCAGCGGCCCGACCCGGCCTCGGACACCCCGGGGTCAGAAGGAGAGCCTGTGTTCGACGTGACCATGCCTAACCCGACGCCGGGGCGCCGCCTCGGGGACGGTGGGCCCGACATGATCCAGGTGCTCACGCCTGAAGGCGAGCGGGTCGACACCGCCCCGCCGGAATACCTTGAGATCGTCGACTCCCTCACCGACGACGAGTTGCGTGGGTTCTACCGCGACCTGGTGATGATCCGCCGCTTCGATGCCGAGGCCACCGCGCTGCAACGCCAGGGCGAGCTCGGCCTGTGGGCCAGCCTGCTCGGCCAGGAGGCCGCCCAGGTCGGCTCGGGTCGCGCGCTCCGCCGACAGGACTACGCCTTCCCGACCTACCGCGAGCACGGCGTCGCCTGGTGCCGCGGGGTCGACCCGGTCAACCTCATGGGGATGTTCCGCGGCGTCAACCACGGCGGGTGGGACCCCAACGAAAAGAACTTCCACCTCTACACGATCATCATTGGCGCCCAGACCCTGCACGCGACCGGCTACGCCATGGGCGTCCAGCGCGACGGCGCGGTCGGCACCGGCGACCCCGAGCGCGACACGGCCGTCATCGCCTACTTCGGTGACGGCGCCACCAGCCAGGGCGACGTCAGCGAGTCGCTCGTCTTCGCGGGCGTCAACAACTCGCCGGTCGTCTTCTTCTGCCAGAACAATCAATGGGCCATCTCCGAGCCCAACGAGAAGCAGACCCGCGCGCCGCTCTACCACCGCGCGCGGGGCTTCGGCTTCCCCGGCCTGCGGGTGGACGGCAACGACGTCCTTGCCGTGTATGCCGCGACGAGACTCGCGCTCGACGCCGCCCGGTCGGGTCAGGGGCCGAGCTTCATCGAGGCCTTCACCTATCGGATGGGCGCACACACGACCTCCGATGACCCCACGAAATACCGGATGTCCGCCGAGGTCGAGGTCTGGAAGCTCCGCGATCCGATCGAGCGGCTCAAGGCCTGGCTGGCCCACCAAGGAAAGGCCGACGGCGCCTACTTCGCCCAGATTGCCCGGGAGGCCGACGAGCTCGGGGCCGACGTCCGGGCCCGCTGCCTGGCTCTGCCCGATCCCGCCGGCACCGACATGTTCGCCCACGTCTATGGCGAGGCGCACCCGGTGATGGCGCGAGAGGAAGCCGAGTTCACGGCATACCAGGCCAGCTTCGAGGGAGCGCACTGACATGGGCGAGGTGACACGCAAAGACGGGCCCGCGGCATACCCGATGACGACCACCCTCGCGAAGGGGATCACCAGCGGCATGCGGGCGGCGATGGAACGCGACCCCAAGGTGATCCTCATGGGCGAGGACATCGGCAAGCTCGGCGGGGTGTTCCGGGTGACCGAGGGCTTGCAGAAGGACTTCGGCGAGGACCGCGTCATCGACACGCCGCTGGCCGAGTCGGGGATCATGGGGACGGCGGTCGGGTTGGCGCTGCGGGGCTACCGGCCGGTCGTGGAGATCCAGTTCGATGGGTTCGTCTATCCGGCGTTCGACCACATCGTCAGCTCGATCGCCAAGATGCGAGCCCGCTCGCTGGGCCACGTCGAGCTGCCGATCGTCGTGCGCATCCCGTTTGGCGGGGGCATCGGCGCCGTCGAACACCACTCCGAGAGCAACGAAGCCTATTTCGCGCACACGGCCGGGCTGCGGGTTGTCGCCTGCTCCAACCCGCACGACGCGCACTGGATGATCCAGCAGGCCATTGAGTGTCGCGACCCGGTGATCTTCTACGAGCCCAAGCGCCGCTACTGGGACAAGGGTGAGATCACCGCTGAGCCCGGCCGCGGGCTGTTCGAGGCCGCGACGCTGCGGCACGGCACCGACGTCACGGTGCTGGCCTATGGCCCGATGGTGCGCACCTGCCTGCAGGCCGCGCAGGCCGCCGCCGAGGAGGGCCGCAGCCTTGAGGTCATCGACCTGCGCTCGCTGTCGCCGCTGGACACCGACGCCATCGTCGAGTCGGTGCGCCGGACCGGGCGCTGTGTGGTCGTGCACGAGGCGTCGACGTTCCTCGGCCTGGGGGCTGAGATCGCCGCGCTCATCCAGCAGGAGTGCTTCTACTCCCTGCAGGCACCGGTCGCCCGGGTCGGCGGCTACAACGTTCCTTACCCGCCGAGCCGGATCGAGGAAGAGTTCCTCCCCGACCTCGACCGAGTGCTCGATGCCGTCGACCGCCTGATGGCGTACTGAAAGAGGCTGTGCCGCATGGGAATCCGTGAGTTCCTCCTGCCTGATCCCGGTGAGGGCCTGACCGAGGCCGAGATCGTCACCTGGCGGGTCGCCGTCGGCGACGTCGTCAAGGTCAACGACATCGTCGTCGAGATCGAGACCGCCAAGTCGCTCGTCGAGCTGCCCATCCCGTGGGCGGGGACGGTGGCCGCGCTGGTCGCCCCCGAGGGGGCGACCGTCGAGGTCGGGTCCGCGATCATCGCCATCGACGACCCCACGTATGCCGGTGGCCCACCCTCCGCGCCAGCCCCCGCCGCCGCTGCGGCACCCGTCGGGCCTGCCAGCTCCTCTCCCTCTGCCTCCCCCAGTTTGGCCGCCATGGCGGCTAAACCAGAAGGAGCGGGTGGGGCGGGGGCCGGTCAAGCGGCAGCCGCTGCAGATGAGAGCGTTGCCGAAGGGCTGATCGGCGGCACCACGTCGACCGGACGCACCGCGGTGCTCGTCGGCTACGGCATCAAGCAGACCGAGGCGGTCCGTCGCCCGCGCCGCAAGGATGACCTAGTCCGCACGGTCGCCGCGCCGCCGGACAAGGATGGCGGCCACATCGAGCAGCCGCCGACCGCCCGCATGGGTGGCCTCGTGGCCGCCCACGCCCCGGAGGTCCGCCGCGACACCCGCAACCTCACCGAGCTTGCCCAGGCCGGCGGCGCCAACGCCCCGGCCAGCCCTGCTCGGGTGCTGGCCAAGCCCCCGGTCCGCAAATATGCCAAGGACCTCGGCGTCGACCTCGCCCACGTGCCCGCGCCCGGCGGGATCGTCACCCGAGCGGACATCGACGCCTACATCCACGGCGGCGCGCCGGAGGAGACGGTGACGGCCGCGGCATACGCCTCCGGTATGCCGCCGCGCGGCGAGGCCCGCGGGGAGACGCGAGTCCCGATCAAGGGCGTTCGCAAGATGACCGCCCAGGCGATGGTGGGGTCGGCGTTCACCGCGCCCCACGTCACCGAGTGGATCACCGTCGACGTCACCCGGACCATGGAGCTCGTTGACCGGCTCAAGGCCGACAAGGAGTTCAAGGACGTCAAGGTGACGCCCCTGCTCGTGCTCGCCAAGGCGATGTGTCTGGCCGTGCGGCGCCATCCGGAGATCAACGCGGTCTGGGACGAGGCGGCTCAGGAGATCGTCGTCAAGCACTACGTCAACCTGGGGATCGCCGCAGCGACGCCCCGTGGCCTGATCGTGCCGAACATCAAGGACGCTGACCTCATGACCATGCATGAGTTGGCGGCCGCGATCGGGGCGCTGACCACCACCGCTCGGGAGGGTCGCACGCAGCCGGCGCAGATGTCCGGCGGCACGATCACGATCACCAACGTTGGGGTGTTCGGGGTCGACACCGGCACGCCGATCATCAACCCTGGCGAGTCGGCGATCATGGCGTTCGGCGTGATCCGCAAACAGCCGTGGGTGGTGACGAACTCGGCCGGTGCGGACGAGATCGCGATCCGGCACGTCACCAACCTGGCCCTGTCCTTCGATCACCGGCTCGTCGACGGTGAGTTGGGCTCGCGCTACCTCGCCACGGTCGCCGCCATCCTCGAGGACCCGGCTCGGGGCCTGGTCTGGGGCTGAGTGGGGCACACTGGACATCAGGCCGTGAGGCCAGATGTCCCGACTCGACGGTGCTGACCCGGGAGGACGCCATGGGGAAGAACTCCGATGACTCGGCCCGCGTGCCGCGGTCTTACGACGACGAATTGCGCGACCGTGCGCTCAAGCGACTCAAGGCCAAGGGGGAGTTCCGCGAGCACCTGACCTCTTACGTCGTCGTCAACGGCTTCCTCGTGGCGATCTGGGCGATGACCGGGCGCGGCTACTTCTGGCCGATCTGGCCCATCCTCGGCTGGGGCGTCGGCATCGCGTTCCACGCCTTGTCGCTGCGCTGGGACGACGGCGGTCCGACCGCCGCGCAGGTGGAGGCGCAGGCCGAGCGGCTGCGGGCGCGTGACCAGCGGCTCGCCGTGGCGAGCCCCCCGGGCCAGCCCGCCGCTCCCGGTGTCCTCGCCGACCAGGCGTCGCACGGTTCCGGCGTCGACCCTGCGCCGGGTTCTGGTGCTGCCGGCCCCGGCCCGTGGGACCTCACGCCCGGACCCCAAGACGCCCGCTGACCGCTGTCGGCGGCCTTTCATCGAGGTCCAGCCCCTGCGGTTGCCCTGCGTGTAGACGTGCGCGGCACCACGCCGCGCCTCGGGTCTGCGCTCCGGGGGCGTCCGGCATACGGGCGACCATTGTTCGTGGGCCCGGGTGACGTTCCCGTATGCCGGTGCGCTCAGGCCCGCGTAACGGTCGCCCGAATGCCGAGACGCGCCACGGGCCCGTCAGCGAGGATGACCCCAGGCGCAGCGCCCTGAGTGGTCGGGCCGCCAGGGCGAGTCGGCGGCAACGGTGAGGGGGTCGCAACGGTGAGCGGGCGGCATACCCACCAGGGGGTATGCCGCCCGCTCACCGTCTCGTGCCCGCGGTCAGCCGCGGTGGTGACCTTCGTAGGCATCGGCAGCGTCCGGCAGTTCGTCGAGGGAGTGTCCGCCCGCTTCGACGGTGACGGCGTCGACCAGGTCGCGAGTGACCGTCCGGTGCGCAGCCGCGTCCGCGGGCCCCGGCTCGGGGTCGCCAGAACCGGCCAGGTTGGCCGGGCCGGACTCACCGGACGCACCGGACTCACCCGACGCAGCGGCCCGAGCGGTCGCATCGTCCGCGGCGCGTTGCTGGGCCGAGCGCGAGCTCAAATGCACCTCGGGCATGAACAGCAGGACCAGCAGCCCAGCCGCACACACCACAGCGCCCAGGAGGAACACCAGGTCCATCGACGTGGCGAACCCGACCTTGAAGGGGTGCGCCAGCCGCGGGTCCAGCGCCCCGATGACCGACGAGTCGCCGAGCACATTGCCGAAAGCCGAGGTGTCGCGGGCCGCCAACGCGGTCACCAAAGCCTTGTTCGTCGGGTTGGCCAGCACGGCCGGGTCGCTCATCGCCGCCACGAACGCCGGGTCACCGGCAGCGGCCGTGAAGGCGTTCTTGATGTTGTCGCCCACCGTGTTGAACAGCACCGACAGGAAGACCGCGACGCCGAGCGTCCCACCCATCTGCCGGAAGAAGGTCGCCGCGCTCGTCGCCATCCCCATGTCGCGCGGGTCGACCACGGCCTGCACGGCGAGCGTCAGCGGCTGCATCGTGTTGCCCAGCCCCAGCCCGAACAGGAACATCAGGCCCATGACGACCCGGATGTCGGTGTCGGCCGAGATCCGCGACAGCGCCAGCAACCCGATGACCATGAGCAGCACGCCGACGATCGGGAAGATCCGCACCTTGCCAGTCCGGGTCATCAACTGTCCGGACACGACCGACGCGATCATCATCCCCAGCACCATCGGCAGCATCTGGAAGCCGGACGTCATCGGCGTCGCCCCGTGGACGATCTGCAGATACAGCGGGATGACGAGCATCCCGCCGAACATCCCCGAACCGATGACGACCCCGCCGCCGAGCGCGATGGCGATGGTCCGGTTGCGGAAGATCCGCATCGGGATGAGGGCGGCCTCACCCATGCGGGTCTCCACCCACACGAAGGCGATCAGCCCCACGAGCCCGATGGCGTATGCCGTGAGCGCACTCCCCGACGTCCAGCCCCACTCGCGCCCCTGCTCAGCCACAAGCAGCAACGGCACGACCCCGATGACGAGCGTGAAGGCGCCCCACCAGTCGATGGCCGACACCCGCGGGAAGTGCGAGACGTGCAGGGTCCGCGCGACGATGAACAGCGCGACCAGGCCGACCGGCACGTTGACGAGGAACACCCAACGCCAGCCGGTGATGCCGAGGATCGAGTCGGCCTGGGCGAAGAACCCGCCGATGATCGGGCCAAGCACCGACGACGTGCCGAAGACGGCCAGGAAATACCCCTGGTACTTGGCCCGCTCCCGAGGCGGCACGATGTCGCCGATGATCGCCAGCGCCAGCGAGAACAACCCGCCTGCACCGATGCCCTGGACTGCCCGGAACGCCGCCAGCTGATACATCGACGCAGCGAACGAGCACATGGCCGAGCCGATGATGAAGATCGTGATGGCCGCCATGAAGAACTTCTTGCGGCCGTAGATGTCCGACAGCTTCCCGTAGAGCGGGGTCGCGATCGTCGAGGTGATGAGGTAGGCCGTGGTCACCCACGCCTGCGCGGACAGGCCCTGCAGCTCGTCGGCGATGGTCTTGATCGCGGTGCCGACAATGTTCTGGTCGAGCGCGGCCAGGAACATCCCGGTCATCAGCCCGGACAGGATCGTGAGGATCTGTCGGTGGGTCAGCCCCTCGGCGGGTGCCGCGGGGGTGGGGGTGGGCGGCATACCTGCCGCTGCGGGGGTGGACACGAAGGCTCCTGGAGGTGGTTGCGTGAATCGAATCGGTATGCCGGTCAGCGCGCCGTGCGCTCGGCCCTCGCCTTGGCGGTCTCGAGGGAGTCGGCGAACCGGTTGAGCTGGTCGAGGAAGGCCCGGGCGTCGGCGTCGGACCAGTCGGACATGATCGCGGCGAGCCATTCCCCGCGCGCCGTGATGGTCCGGTCGATGGCAGTCCGGCCGTCGTCGGTGAGCGAGACCCGGTGGGCCCGCCCGTCGTCGGGATCGGCCACTTTGACGAGCAACCCGTGGTGGACCAAGTGCGTGACTTGGCGGCTCACCGTCGAGATGTCGGCGTGGGCGCAGCCGGCGAGATCGGAGATCCGCTGCGGTCCGGCTGCGAGCGCAAACAACACGGGGTAGTGGGTGTGGTCCACGGCCGGGTGCGGGACCGGAGCGTGCTGGCGCATGGCGACGAGGAGCTTGACCAGGGTGACCAGCTGTGCACCGAGCGCCTCGGACGTGGCCGACGCAACCCCCGAGACCTCAGCCGTGCCCGAGAACTCAGCGACACCCGGCACCATAGCGGCGCCCGAGTGGACGCCCGGCACCTCAACGGCATCGGAAGAGGTAGTTGCTTGCACCACGCAACCATAAGTTTGATTGCTGCATGCAAGCAAATCGGCGGGAGTGGCCGGGAGCCGAGCGGTCTGAGTCGCCGACTACGGGGTGATGACGAGGTGCTCGACGACGGCGGCGGCAATCGCGGGGTCGCCGGAGACGGCATACGGAGTGTTCGCGAGGTCGCGTCGACCCGCACCCCGGCGGGTGAACGCTTCCGTGCTCCGCGTGATCCGGGTGAGTGGCCCGCTGACGGCGTCCGGGGCGACGACCACCCCATGTGGCCGACCGTCGGAGCCTTCCACGGAGCCCTCCACGGTGCCCTGCTCGACGCGCACCGCCGCGGTGCCCTGCACCGGACCGGTCACCTCGACGAGCACCGTCTGCCCGACGGGCACGGCCGCCTCGCGGGCCACGATCATCGGCAACGCGCCGAGCACCCGGCTCGTAAACAGGACCGCGCCGGGGGTGTCGAGGGCGAGCGGCAGACCCAACGCGGCGCGGATGTCCTGCTCGTGGCACCACACGTCGATGACTCGCAGGCCGACGAACGCACCAGCCGGCCGCGGCCCGATCGCGCTCTCGATGTTCGAGTCGAGGGTGAGCGCCGGGTCGGACAGGGCCGCGACGCGCCGGGGCAGTAGCCCGGCTAGCTCCTCGACCACGTCCGCGCCGGACCGGCCGCGGCGGGCATGGACGCCCGACTCCATGAACCGCGCCATATCGCTGTGCAGGTGCGGCAGGTCGGGCACCTCGACGCGCAGCGGCGGCTCGCCAGCGAACACCGACTCCAGCGCCGCGACGTGGCTCACCTGATCCTGGACGCTCCACCCAGGACATTCCGTATGCCGTGCGAAGTCGCCCTCAGTGCACCCTCGTCCGAGGTCGACCACCGCCTGCGCGGTCTGGGCGAACGCGGCGATGAGACCAGCCAGATCCGAAGGGGGCACCGGGTGCTGCGGCATAAGGGCACAGTACCTAGGGTGGAGGCATGTCCACCGCCCTCTCGGACAACCGCCCTGCCCTGCGTCGCGCGCCCCTGATCGTCACCGGCGTGGTGGCGTTGGCCGCCTGCCTGGTGACCGTCGTGGTCGGGGGTGCCGCCGCGCCCGCTGCCCCCGGGCTGCAAGATCCCGGCGCTCTGGTCCGCTGGGGGTTGCCGATCGTCCGGGCCATCCACGACCTGTCCGCCTCGCTGACCGTCGGGTTGTTCCTGTTGGCCGCCGTCGCCATCCCCGACCGGGCCAAGGCAGCCCTCGCGCGGGCACCTCGGTTGGGCATCGCCACGGGCATCACGTGGGTCGTCTCGGGGCTCGTCGGTGTCGTGCTGGGCTTCGCCGACATCGCCGGGACCCCGGTGGGGTCACCTGGCTTCCTCAGCCAATTCCAGCGGTTCGTCTGGTCGGTCGAGACGTTGCGCGAGGGGCTGATCAGCGCGTTCCTGGCCGCCATCGCGGTGACCGTCGCCGCGGTCTGGAGCAGCCGCCGAGCAGTCCTGTGGGCCGGCATCGTCGCGGTCGTCGCGATCCTGCCGCTGGCCCTGGCCGGGCACGCGGCGAGCACCGTCGAGCACGAGACCGCGGTCAATGGGTTGGCCTTCCACCTGGTCGGGACTGCCGCGTGGGTTGGCGGGCTTGGTGCGCTGATGCTGCTGCGCCCGGCGCTGGGGAAGTGGCTGCCCATCGTCGTCGAGCGCTACTCCACGGTCGCCGCCTGGTCGCTGCTCACCGTGGCCCTGTCCGGTGTGGCGAGCGCCGCAGTCCGGATGTCGGGGCTGGCAGATTTGGGGACGGCATACGGGGCGATCATCCTGGCCAAGGTCGTTGCCGTCGTCGTGCTGGGTCAGTTGGGGCTGGCGCAACGGATCAAGGTGATCGGGCGGCTGCGGGAAAACCCTTCATCGGCGCCGTTGTTCGCGCGTCTGGTGGCGGTCGAGCTGGCCGTCATGGGGGCTGCGATCGGCATCGCGACGGCCTTGGCCCGCACCGGCAACCCCAACCTCGAACGTCCGGTGGCCGCGACGCTGGCCGAGGCATTGACCAACTACCCGGAGCCCGCCGCGCCCGACTCGATGTCCTGGCTGACCATGTGGCGCTGGGACTGGCTGTGGGGCACCGTCGCAGTCGTTGCCATCGCGCTCTATGTGGGAGCGGCGATCCGGCTGCATCGACGCGGCGACCGGTGGCCGATCGGCCGCACCATCGTCTGGGTGTTCGCCTGGCTGACCTTCATCTGGTCGGTGAGCGGGGCGCCGGGCGTCTATGGGCGGGTGTCGTTCTCGTGGCACATGACCAGCCACATGACCATCGCGATGATCGTGCCGATCCTGCTGGTGCTCGCTGCGCCGATCACCCTCATCGCCCGAGTTGAGCCGCACCGCAAGGACGGCACCTACGGTCCACGCGAGATCGTTCTCGGCCTGGTGCACTCGAAATACGTTGCCTTCTGGGCCAATCCGATTGTCGCCGGGATCAACTTTGTGTTCGGGCTCATCATCTTCTACTACTCGCCGTTGTTCGAGCTGGCCCTGACGACCCACACCGGCCACGTCCTGATGATCGTCCACTTCCTGCTGGCCGGCTATCTGTTCGCCATGGTCCTCGTCGGCGTCGACCCCGGGCCGCGCAAGTGGGCACCGGCCCTGCGGTTGGTCGTGCTCTTCGCCACGATGTCGTTCCATGCGTTCTTCGGAGTGGCCATCCAGTCGAGCAACACCCTGCTGGCTCCGGGCTTCTTCTCGATCGTCAACATCCCCTGGATCCCCGACCCGCTGCTCGACCAGCGTCATGGCGGCGCCATCGCCTGGGGCATCGGCGATGTCCCGTCGCTGTTGTTGGCGATGTTGCTCGTGCTGGCGTGGGTGCGTTCCGACGACGCCGAGGCGCGACGGCACGACCGTCAAGCCGACCGCGACCACGATGCCGACCTCACGGCATACAACGCGCGGTTGGCGAGTATCGCCGAACACGACGCCCAGCAGGCCGCGCGCGACGCGGCTCACGCGTCCGGTATGCCGCGTGAGGACCGCTCGTGAGCCCGCTGCGGATCGCGGTCGTCCAGGTCGCCTACGGGGACGAGGAGTCGGTTGCTGAGCGGGTGGCCCGGATCGCCGCCACCGTGCGCGGACTGGCGGGGCACGACCTCGTTGTGCTGCCCGAACTGTGGTCGGCCGGTGGGTTCGACTACCGGCGCTGGGCGGAGCGGGCTGAGGCCGCGGATGGGCCGATCGCGCAGGCCTTGGCTGACGCGGCCCGGGATGCCGAGGTCGTCCTGCACGCCGGGTCGATCGTCGAGCGTGGGCCGACGCCCGGGCCGGAGGGCAAGTCGCTCTGGAACACGTCACTTGTCTTCGGGCGGGACGGGTCTGAACTGGCCCGCTATCGCAAGATCCACCGGTTCGGGTTCGCGACAGGAGAGCCCGAGCTCATGGAGGCCGGCGACGAGGTGACCGTCGTCGACCTGCCGCTCGGGCCTGACGGCGATGGCGTTCCGGTGGGTCTGTCGACGTGTTACGACCTGCGCTTCCCTGAGCTGTATCGACGCCAGCTCGACCTCGGGGCGACCCTTTTGCTCGTGCCCGCGGCGTGGCCAGCGGCTCGGGTCGCACACTGGAGCCTTTTCGCTCGGGCTCGGGCCGTCGAGGAGCAATGCCTTGTGGTCGCGTGCAACACCGCCGGGACGCACTCGGGTGTGATGATGGGCGGGCGTTCAGTTGTGGTGCTTCCCACCGGCGAGGTCGTGGCCGAGGCTGGGTCGGACGACGAGGAGGTCCTCTCGGTCGAGGTCGATCTGGATGTCGTCGAGCGCACACGAGCGAGTTTCCCGGTGTTGGCCGATCGTCGATTGCGCCTGGCCTGACTGGGAGACGTTCCCTGTGGGACAGTAGGCGCCGTGAGCTCCACCTCGCCTAACCCGGCCTCGCCGTCCACAGCTGCGGCTGCCGCAGCAGCGACGCCTGCTGATCGAGACCGGTGGGCCGATGCGCTTCGAGCCGGATCGTTGCTCGTCGTCATCATCGGGCACTGGCTCATGGTGGCGGTCACCCCGGCGGGGGAGATCACCAACACCCTCAAGCTCATCCCTTGGCTCCAGCCGGTCACCTGGGTCCTGCAGGTCATGCCGTTGTTCTTCCTCGTCGGCGGGGTCGCCCACGCACATTCCCTGGATTCCCTCGCCCGCCGCGGCGGCACCGGCCCCGGCGCGTATGCCGCCTTCATCGGCGCCCGGGCCGCCCGCCTGTTGCGCCCGACCTTGGTCTTCCTGCTGGTCTGGGTGGTGCTTGGGGTTATCGCGGACCGCACCGGGTTGACGGCCGGTCCGGGCTCGCAGGCGGCGCTCGTCGTCGCGGCGTTGGTCATGGTGCCGCAGCTTTTGTGGTTCGTCGGGATCTACTTGGCGATCGCCGCGTTCGCCCCTGCGCTCTATCGTGCTCACCGACGGTGGGGCCTGTGGACCTTGGCGGCTTTGTGTGCGGCGGCGTTGCTCGTTGACCTCGCGCGATTCGCCGGGGGGCTGGGCGTGCTCGGAAACCTCAACTTCGCGCTGGTCTGGCTGGCTCTGCACCAGGTCGGGTTCGCCTGGCGGGATGGGCTGCTGACCAAGCCGGTTGCGCTCGGACTGCTCGGCGTCGGGGTGGTGGGGTTGGCACTGTCGATCACGGTGGGGCCTTACCCCGTGTCCATGGTCGGTTTACCCGGCGACGAGATCTCGAACATGTCTCCGCCGACGGTCGCGTTGCTGTCGCAGGGGTTGGCGTTGTGTGGTGCGGCGGCCCTGGCGCGCGGGCCGATGGCTCGGGTGCTGGCCCGGCCGCGGCCCTGGCGCGCGGTCGTCACTGCTGGTGCGTTCGCCATGACCGCCTTCCTCTGGCATCTCACTGCGTTGTTGGTGACCCTGCTGGGAGCGCGAGCCTTGGGGATCGGCCTCCCCGAGGTTGGATCGGCGACCTGGTGGTGGACCCGCCCGGTGTGGTTCGTCGTGTTGGCAGTCCCGACGTCGTTGCTCGTGGCGGTCTTCGTGCGGTTTGACCGCGGACCACGATCGGCGTCTGTTGTTGCGGTCGGTCAGCGGCGGTGGGTGGATGGCGTCGCCATTGCCGGCGTCGTCGTGACCGTCTTCGGGATCCTCATGGTGTCGATTGTCGGCGTCGACATCCTCGGGAACCGGTCGCAGTTCTTCCTTTTCGGGATGCTCACGCCCGGCCAGGCATTCCTCGTGCTGCTCGTCGGTCTCGGCTTGTTGCGGCTGGCCTCCCCCAAGGGGGGTCCGAGCACCTGAGGCGTTGACCATCAGGAGTGATCAGTCCCTCAGCCGTTGAGCCCCCCGGGGGTGGGGGTGCCAGCCGCTGAGGCACTGCTCACTCTCAGTGAGCAACGCCTCAGCCGTTCTGGCCCGCCCTGGACCCGCCCGCTCATGAGGCACTGCTTACTCTCAGTGAGCAACGCCTCAGCCGTCCTGGCCCACCCTCGACCCGCCCGCTCATGAGGCACTGCTCACTCTCAGTGAGCAACGCCTCAGGGCGCTGCCACCCCCTTGGTCGCCGATGAGCAAGGCTCAAAGAGCCGCCACGCCCGTGGATGTCGGACCACCGCCCGTGGGAGGCGATCAGTCGACCCAGCCACGCCGGACCGCCTCGACACCCGCCTGGAATCGACTCTCGGCCTGCAACGCCGCCGTCGCGGCGGCGACCAGCCGACGGACGGTGCGCACCGACGTCGACGTCTTGCGGGCGATGGCATCGTCCTTGAGGCCTTGCGCCAGCAGGGTCACGACTTGGCGGAGTCGAGCTTCGGAGAACTGGTCCCCGTCGGCCGCCAGGCTGACGGCCTCATCCCAGGGTTGTGCCGTGTTCCACAGCTGGGTGAACAGTTGCGACACCGGTGCGACCAGGTCGGGTCCGTGGAGGATGAGCGCGCCGGGTCGGCTTGATCGGGTGATCAACGCTGTGGCGTCGTCGATGACGATCGTGTGCGGCCCGGGGCTGGGGTGGACCCTGACCTGCATGCCGATCGAGGACACCTCCTCCAGGTGGCTGCGCCAGGGCTCCGAACTCAACGACGGCGTGGCCACGATTGCCCGTAGCACCACCTTCCGCTCAAGCAACTCCCGGTCGAGCCGCCGAGACGACTCGATGGCGTCGGTCGGCAGCGGCGCCCCCCCGTGGATCGTGAAGGCACTCAGCTGAGCTTCTCGGACCAACTGGTAGAGGCGTGACCGCACGACCTCCGCGTCGTCCACTATTTCGACTAAACCAACTTCGTCCCGCCGGACGCGACTTTCGACGAAAGCATTGACATATGTGGTGACCCCATGGCGAGAATTTTCGACGAGTTCCTGCATCCGCGCCAAACGCTGTTCTTGTTGAGCGAGCAAGGATTCGATTGCCTGGTCGGGGGCGATCGGTCGCAGGACGTTCTCATCGTCCTGGTCAGCAGTCACCAGCATGAGAGCGGCGAGCCGATCGAGCTCCGTCGCGACCTCAGCCGGTTGCAGCGCAAGGGTCTTGGCGAGCTGCGCGACGTCAGCCGTTGGGTTGTCGAGCATGGCGCGGTAGACCCGCTCCGTGGTGCTTGGAACGCCGAATATCTCGAGCATGTCGGACCCCTTGATCCACTCTTATGCAGAGCGTAGTAGGAACGATCAGTGACCGCTCACCCGATGCGGAAATGGTTCGGCAGGCGAGACGCTCGCCGCGGCGGCTGTCCTCCTCCTGCCACGGCAGGTTGTGGCCGCGCGAAATGATTGTGCCGACGCGACTGGCTTGAGAGGTTCATCTCGCACGTTCTCATCCATACTCTCCTCACCTTCCAGGGGTTCTCATGTTCACCAATCGCGTATTCACCCTGCTCCACAACATCCTTTCGGGGCACGCCGACCCCGGCCCGATCGCGGGTGACATCTTCTGGTGGCCTCCCTTCGTCTGACCCGTCGTGTTCCCCGTCGTGCTGACCTTCCGGCCACGCTGCCCGCATGCGGCGTGCCGCTCCACCCTGGTGCGGCTGCTCGAAGGCATGCCCGCCTGGCATGGCGGGGTCGGGCACGTCTACGTCGGGGAGGCAACCGACGACCGGATCGACGCGGTCCTCTTCCTGCGCGTCGCTGAACAGGCCACGGTAGACCGGGAGTGCCGATCAGCAGTACGCGCCCTGCGGGACCGCTCTGCGGTCACCTTCGAGGTCGACCAAGTGCCCGAGGCCACCGACTGACAAACGCGCGCGGCGCGGCATACGGAAGAGCCGGTATGCCGCGCCGCGCGCCGTGGGAGGTCAGGCTAGAACGCCGACTCCGGCACCTCCATAAGCGACAGGTCGGTGGCCTCGGCCATCACGCGCTCGGCCGCGAGCCGCGGGAGCACCTGGTGGACGAAGAACTTCGCGGCGGCGATCTTGCCGGTGTAGAAGTCCAGGTCCTTGGGCGCAGCCCCGGCGTCGAGCGCGTTCTTGGCGACCTCGGCCTGGCGCATGAGCAGCCACCCGACGATGAGGTCACCGGCGCCCAGGAGCAAACGCGTGGTGTTCTGGCCGACCTTGTAAAGGTTCTTCAGATCGCCGCCCTTGCGCGGATCGGACTGGAAGGCGGCGCCGGCCATGTAGCCGACGATGCCCTGAACGTTCTCCAGCGCCTTGCCGAGAGCTTCGCGCTCGGCGTCGAAGTAGCCGGCCTGGGCCCCGAGGTCCTTGGCGAACTGGGCGATCTGCATCGACAGGCTGGTCATCGACTGGCCGTGGTCGCGGACGATCTTGCGGAAGAAGAAGTCCAGGCCCTGGATCGCGGTCGTGCCTTCGTAGAGCGTGTCGATCTTGGCGTCGCGGACGTATTGCTCAAGCGGGTATTCCTGCAGGAAGCCCGAGCCGCCGAAGGTCTGCAACGACTCGGTGCCAAGCAACACCCAGGCCCGCTCCGAGCCCAGACCCTTGACGATCGGCAGGAGCAGGTCGCTCATCCGCGAGGCCACGTCGGCCGGCGAGCCCTTGTCGGGGTGGACCGACGGGATCCCGCCAGTCTCGATGTCGACGGTGTCCTGGAAGGTCGCGGCATATACAACGAGCGCCCGCAGGCCCTCGGAGTAGGCCTTCTGGAGCATGAGCGAGCGGCGCACGTCCGGGTGGTGGGTGATGGTGACCCGCGGCGCGTCCTTGGCCGGAGTGGTGAGGTCGGCGCCCTGGACACGCTGCTTGGCGTATTCCAACGCGTTGAGATAACCCGTCGACAGCGTGGCAATCGCCTTGGTGCCCACGAACATTCGCGCGCCCTCGATGATGTGGAACATCTGCGCGATGCCGTCGTGGACGTCGCCGAGCAGGGTGCCGACCGCCGGCTGCTTCTCGCCGAAGGTGATCTCGCAGGTCGTCGAGACCTTGAGGCCCATCTTGTGCTCGACGTTAGTGACATAGGCGCCGTTGCGCTCGCCCAGCGCTCCCGTCTCCAGGTCGACGTGGAACTTCGGGACGATGAACAGGCTCAGGCCCTTGGTGCCGACGACCGCGCCCTCGGGGCGAGCGAGCACAAAGTGGACGATGTTGTCGCACATGTCCGACTCGGCCGAGGTGATGAAGCGCTTGACACCGGAGATGTGCCAGGTGCCGTCGGGCTGCTGGACAGCCTTGGTGCGACCGGCGCCCACGTCCGAGCCGGCGTCGGGCTCGGTGAGCACCATCGTCGTGTGCCAGGCGTTGTCGATGATGAGCTTGGCGAGCTTCTTCTGCTCGGGCGTGCCCAGGAACCACAACAGCTTGGCGAACGAGAACGTCGCGCCGTACATGTGGATCGCCGGGTTGGCGCCGCAGACCATCTCGGCGATCGACCAGCGCAGCGAGGGCGGCACGGCCATGCCGCCGAGTTCGACGGGGGTGTCCAGCCGGCCCCATTCGCCGTCGAGGTAGGCCTGGTAGGACTTCTTGAACGACTCGGGGATCGTCACCGAGCAGGTCACTGGGTCATAGATCGGCGGGTTGCGGTCGGAGTCGACCAGGCTTGCGGCCAGCTCGTTCTCGGCGAGCCGCGCCACCTCACCGAGGATGTCCTTGGCGGCTTCGACGTCGAGGTCGGCATAGATCCCCTTGCCGAGGATCTCCTGGCGACCGAAGACCTCGAAGAGGTTGAACTCCAGGTCGCGGACGTTGGCCTTGTAGTGACCCATGACACAGATCCTTCGGTGGGTAGGGCAAATCGCCGCTGGGGCCCAGTGGTGACGGCCAGTTTGCTACTCACCGGTAACAACACGCAAGGGGTATGCCGTGTGCCCACCATCACGGGACCACTTCCCCTACCGTCGGGGCGGGTGGAACGGCCGGGGAGTCGGCCAGGGATCAGTGGAGTGTTGGCCACACTCGGGGGTGGCTAACACTCCACTGATCGCGCTTCTGGCGCGTGCTCTCGATGTGGTCAGGCCCGCAGCGGCTCCCAGCCTGGTCGAGCGAACTCAGCCCTTGACGCACAGCAGCGTCGTGAGCCGAGTGACCACCTCGACGAGATCGGACTGCGCAGCGATGACCGAGTCAAGGTCCTTGTAGGCCCCGGGGATCTCATCCACCACCCCGGCGTCCTTCCGGCACTCCACCCCGGCCGTCTGCGCGACCAGGTCGGCCTCGGTGAACCGCTTCCGAGCCTGGTTCCGCGACATCCGCCGCCCCGCGCCGTGCGACGCCGAGCAGTAGGAGTCGACGTTGCCCAGGCCCCGAACGACGAACGACCCAGTCCCCATCGAGCCCGGGATCAGCCCGAGGTCGCCGGCACCGGCGCGGATCGCCCCCTTCCGGGTGACGAGCACGTCGATGCCGTCATAGGTCTCCTGCGCCACGTAGTTGTGGTGGCACTGGATCGTCTGACCCCACTGCACCGGCAGTCCGCGCGCCTCGAAGTGCGCGCCGACGACCCGCTGGACGAGGGCCATCATGACCGCGCGGTTGCGCAGCGCATAGTCCTGCGCCCACTCCAGATCGCGCCGGTATGCCGCCATCTCGGGCGTGCCCGCGAGGAACACCGACAGGTCGCGGTCGGGGATGCCGTCGTTGTGCGGCAGCTTCCGGGCCGTCTCCATGTGCGCCTGCGCGAGCAGGTTGCCGATGCCACGCGAGCCAGAGTGGAGCATGACCCAGATGGCGCCGTCGTCGTCGGAGCACACCTCGATGAAGTGGTTGCCGCCGCCGAGGGACCCCATCTGCTGGTGCGCCTTCTTGGCCTGGTCCTGGATCCGCGGGTCCAGGTCGTCGAAGGCATCCCAGAAGCGACCCCAACCTTCCGCGCGAAACTCGTTGCGCGGCATACCAAGTGACGTCGGGTCGACGGGATGCTGGTGACCGGCGAAGCCGACCGGAACCGCCGCCTCGATCGCGACCCGCAACGGGTGCAGGTCGTCGGGCAGGTCCTCCAGGCGCAGCGACGTGCGGACCGCAGCCATGCCGCAGCCGATGTCGACGCCGACCGCGGCCGGCGCGACCGCCTGGCTCATCGCGATGACCGAGCCGACCGTGGCGCCCTTGCCGAGGTGGACGTCGGGCATGACGCGCACGCCGACGACCCACGGCAGCGCGGCGATGTTGCGCAACTGCTGCAGGGCAGCCGGCTCGATCTCGTGCTCGTGGGCCCACATCTTCACCTCGGCGTTCGTGCCGGGCAGGGTGGTCGGGAATGCGTTCATCCGACCAGGGTAGGCATCCGGTCAGGAGCCCCGCACCCGAGTTATCCCCCGTATGCCGCCCGCCCGCACCTGGCCAGGGTTGAAGGGCGGCGGTACGATCCGGCGGTGGTGCATGAGCGCATCGATCACCGCCTGGGGCACGGCACGGACCACGGCCTCGACCTTGAGTCGGGTGCCCCTGTGGCGATCTCGTTGGGTCGGCTGTCGGACAAGGTGTGGCCGGGACCGTTGTCCGCCAACGGAGTTGGGCCGCGCCTGGCTGAGGTCATCGGGCGGTTGGACGACTACTACGTGACGGTCGATCCGCGCGCCAAGACCCGGTGCATCGACGGCCGGCACGACCCCGAGCTCGATGAGGCGGCCCTCGGTCCACAGGTGCCGGGCGGGGCTCCCGGCTCGGCGCTGGCCTATCGGCTCGGCGTCGACAAGGACGACCTCACCCGGGGCACCTTCACCGGCGATGCGGAGATGATGATCGAGTCCTACCTGCGGCTCGGGCTCTCACCCGGCGGGCACCGCGACGAGGACGCCGAGTCAGGCGACGGCGTCGGCTGCGGCGCCATCGACGGCCTCCAGTCGGTGCTCGACTGCATGACCAACCCGATGCTCGTCGAGGACCACAAGCGCCTCGTCAAGACGATCCTCGACGCCGACTTCAACCGTGACCACTACTTGCGGGTCATGGGTGCGGGGCTGGTGTTGCAGAGCCGTTCGGTGGGCTACTTCCACGGGCGCGGCGAGATCATCGACCTGCTCGAGCGCAAAGCGCCCGGCAGTGTCTCGATGCTCAAGGGCCGTCACCAAGAGGCGTTCGTCGTCGTCAACATGGTCGACGGAACCACGTTGTCGTCCAACCGTTTTGCTGCCGACCACGGCGGGGCGCAGGCCTTCGGCTATGACCTGTGGCGATCACGGCAGCTGGTCCAGGCGCTGTTCCCGTTGCCATCGCATCAGGTGGACCGCGAGCGCTTCATCCACGCCCGCGTCATGCTCACCATCGCCACGCTGATGGCCATCACCGACGGCTCATTGCAGGTCCTCGTCCGCCTCACCGACGCCTGAGCGTCGCGGAGCCAGCAAGACCGCGGCCAAGTGGATCGGCAGGTATGCCGCCGCGACCACCTGGCCCGATCTGTGGAGTGTTAGCCACACTCGAGTGTGGCTAACACTCCACAGATGCCAGCGCGGCGGCTCAGTTGCCCCCGGGGTGCCCGCTGGAGATGACCTTGCCGCCCTTGCCGTCGCTGTTCGGGATGTAGTTGCTCATCGGCGGCCGCCGCGACGCCGGGCTGTCGGCCACCCACTTGCTCGGTGGCCACGCCCGTCCCCAGACACGACGAACCGTTCGACCCACGGCCGCGAGAGCGCTCATACCGTCAACTATGCGCCCCCGCCTGGCCGCTGTCGAGGGACAACCCCGCAGCGCTTGCGCCACCTCGCCGCCGTCGCCGTCGCCGTCGCCGTCGCCGTCGCCGTCGCCGCCTAGAGACACCTACAGCTTGGTCACCGGAGTCAACGGAGCGTCGCCGCGCAGCACCGCCAACGCGTTGTCGGCGGCCAGGTCGGCCATCGCCGCCCGTGTCTCCGTCGTCGCCGACCCCAGGTGCGGCAGCAGCACGACGTTCTCAAGCTCGAGCAGCCCGGGATGCACGGCAGGCTCCTTCTCGAACACGTCCAGCCCCGCACCCGCGATCTCGCCCGCGCGCAGCGCCGCAACGAGCGCCTCCTCGTCGACGATCGGGCCGCGGGCCGAGTTGACCAGGTATGCCGTGCGCTTCATCGAGCGCAGCCGCGCCTCGTCCACGAGGTGGTGGGTCGAGGGCAGGTAGGGGCAGTGCAGCGACACGACGTCGGCCGTCGCGAACAACTCGTCGAGCGACACCTTCCGCGCGTCCAACCCCTCGACCGCAGCGGCCGGCGGGTCGTAGTCATCGGCATACACAATGGACATGCCGAACGCCTTCGCGCGGCGAGCCATCGCGATCCCGATCTGACCCATCCCGACGATGCCAATGGTCTTGCCCTGCAACCCCATTCCCAGCAGATAGAACATGCCCCACTGCCACGGGGTCTGCGAGCGAATGATCCGCTCGCCCTCGCCGAAGCGGCGGGTCACCATGAGCATGAGCCCGAACGCCGTGTCCGCCGTCGTCTCGGTCAGCACGCGAGGCGTGTTGGTCGCGATGACCCCCCGCGCCTCGCACGCGGCGACGTCGATGTTGTTGTAGCCGACCGCCACGTTCGCGACGACCTTCAGCTGGGGCCCGGCCGCGTCGAGGAACTCCCCGTCGACCCGCTCGGTGAGCAACGTCAACACGGCGTCGGCGCCCGCGACCAGCCGCAGCGCCTCCTCCCGCGAGATGCACTCCTCGTGCTCCCAGGCGCGCACCTCATGCTCGGCGCGCAGCTTGGCCATCCCCGACTCGGGGATCCGGTTGGTCACGACGACAACAGCCATGTCAGGCCTCGATCCACTGCTTGAGGATGCCCAGACCCTCGCGGATGTCCGACTCCGGCAGGCCGGAATAGGCGAACCGCACATACTTGCGGTCCTCGCCCGGCTGCGGCCGACCGAAGTGCAGCCGCGTGCAGAACGACACGCCCGTCTCCTTGAGCGCGCGGTCGGCGAACTCGGGCAGGCTGTCAATTCCCTTGGCGGCCATGGCTTCCGTGACGTCGGGGAAGAGATAGAAGGTGGCGTTCGGCTTGCTCAGCCGGACACCCGGCATACTCACGAGCATGTCGTATGCCGCGTCGCGGCGACCGCGCAGCGTCTCCCGAATCGCGGTGACGCCGGTCTGGTCGCCCAACACGGCCTCGACACCGGCCCACTGGACGAAGTGCGTCGTGCACGACTCGTTGTTGGTGTTGAGCTTGCTGAACACGCTCGACAACTCGGTCGGCGCAACCGCCGCACCCAGCCGCCATCCGGTCATCGCGAACTTCTTGGAGAAGGTGTAGAGGATGACGGTCCGCTCGGCCATGCCCGGCAGCGAGGCGATCGACGACGACGTGCCGGAGTAGCGCATCTCGAAGTAGGCCTCGTCGGCGAGCACCCACAGGTCGTGCTCGATGGCGATCTGCGCGATCGCCTCCATCTCGGCCTGGGTGGATTCGGCGGAGATGGGGTTTTGCAGGTTGTTGTAGACGATCGCCTTGGTCGCCGGGGTGATGAGCGAGCGGATCTGGTCGAGGTCGATCTCGAAGCCGGTCGCGGTCGGCAGATAGCGATAGGCCAGCGGCTTGCCGCCGATGAACTCGATCTGGCTCTCATAGATCGGATAGCCCGGGTTGGGATAGAGCACCTCGTCGCCGAACTCGATGAGCGCCTGGACGAACTTGGTGATGACCGGCTTGCCACCCGGGTGGATGGTGATGTTGTCGGGGGTGAGCGCGAGCCCGCGCCGCCCGCCGATGTCGGCCGCCAGGGCCTCGCGCAGCGGCGTGATTCCGGCGCCGGGGCAGTAGCCGGTCTTGCCGTCGGCGATCGATTTGTCCATCGCCGCAACGATATTCGCCGGAGTTGGCAGATCGATGTCGCCGAGGTGGAAGGGATAGATGCGATGTCCTTGGGCTCCCCAGGCCGCCGCCGCTAGCGAGACGGCAAAGGCAGTCTCGGTCCCGAGTCGGTTGATGCGTTCTGCGAATGGCACTGCGCTATCCCTTCGTGTGGGCTGTCCGAGCGTCCGGGGTTGCGGTCGCCCGTGGTGTGCATACCTCATCGGAACCGGATGGGCTCCGCAAGACCTGTGCTGACGAGTGTGCCTGCCTGACCGTCGAGCAGGGCACCAATCGACTCAAGTGCCCCGATGGCCGCGGGCCGCCCGGTCGCCGTCGCGAACGCGGCCGCCGCCTCGACCTTGGGTCCCATCGAGCCGGCCGGGTAGCCCTGGGCGAGCAGCCACTCGGGGTGAGCCGAGGCGATCTGGCGGGCGGACGGCATACCCCATCCGTCGATGACGGCTGGGACGTCGGTCGCCATGACGAAGGCGTCCGCGGCCAGTTCGCGCGCGAGGACGCCCGAGGCGAGGTCCTTGTCGACGACGGCCTCGACGCCGCCGAGGACGTTGGACGGTCGCCCGTGCGTGTCGCGGGCGAACATCGTCGGTATGCCGCCCCCGCCCGCCGCGATGACGACGCACCCCGAGCGCAACAACAGATCGATGGGGCGAATCTCGAAGATCCGCTGCGGTTTTGGCGAGGCCACGACCCGGCGCCAGTGCGGCCCATCGGGTTTGACGACCCACCCGCGTTCGGCGGCCAGCGCCCGGGCGGTGGCCTCGTCATAGACCGGGCCGACGAACTTCGTCGGGTCGGCGAACGCCGGATCGTCGGGGTCGACCTCGGTCATCGTCAACAGCGTTGCCAGCGGCTGGTTTTCGGGGAGCAGGTTGCCCAGCTCTTGCTCGATGAGATAGCCGATCATCCCGTCGGTCTGCGCGCCGAGCAGGTCCAAGGGGTATGCCGCGACGTCCGGGAGTGCGGCGGCTTGCAGCGCGAGCAAGCCGACCTGCGGGCCATTGCCGTGGGTGATGACAAGCTCGTGCTCGCGGGCGAGCGGGGCGAGGGCCTGGGCGGCGGCGCGGACGTTGGCCCGCTGAAGCTCAGCGGTCGGAGGCTCGCCTCGGCGCAACAACGCATTGCCGCCGAGGGCGACGACGATCCGCATTCCGGGGGCCTCCTTGTCCCACCTCCGAGGGTAGCTCCGCGACGGCATACCCGATGGGGACTCTTGTCCCCACTCGCGGTGACGGGCGTGGTTAGGGTGTGGCGCATGGCCGCAGCGTCGGGGCACGTCGTCATCGCGTGTGACAAGTTCAAGGGTTCGCTCACTGCGAGCGAGGTCGTCGAGGCGATCCGCGCGGGGATCGCGGCAGCCGCGCCCGAGCGCGAGGTGCGCGCCGTGCTCGTCGCGGACGGTGGCGACGGGACGCTCGCGGCCGCTGAATCAGTCGGCTTCCGGCACGTGCCCGTCACCGTCGCCGGCCCGACGGGGGCGCCCAACGTCAGCGGGTATGCCGTGCGCGCCGGCGTCGCGGTCGTCGAGATGGCCGACGCGTGCGGGATCGTCCACCTGCCTGGCGGAGTCAAGGCGCCACTGACCGCGACGTCGCGGGGGTTGGGCGAGGTGCTGGCGGCCGCGCTCGCGGACCCGTCGGTGACGTCCGTGGTCATGGGGATCGGCGGGAGTGCGAGCAACGACGGGGAGCGGGCCTGCTTGCGGCGCTGGGGGCACGGCTGCTGGACGCTGATGGGCGCGAGCTGCCGGACGGGGGAGGGGCGCTGGTCGGGCTGGCGTCGCTGGACCTGACTGGCTTGAATCCGCGGCTGCGCGAGGTGTCGTTGACGGTGGCGTGCGATGTCAACAACCCGCTGCTCGGGGAGTCGGGTGCGGTGGCGATCTTCGGCCCGCAGAAGGGGGCGGGCGAGACCGAGCGGGTCGTGTTGGAGTCGGGGTTGACTCGGTTTTCGGGGTTGGTGACGGCGGCGATGGGGCGGGACGACACTCGGCTGCCGGGAGCGGGGGCGGCCGGCGGCGTCGGGTATGCCGCCCAGGCTGTCCTGGGCGCGCGGATGCGGCCGGGTGTCGAGCTGGTGCTGGATCTGATGGGGTTCGAAGAGTTGTGCCGGGGGGCGTCGCTGGTCGTGACTGGTGAGGGTTCGCTGGACCGGCAAACGCTGCTGGGCAAGACGCCTGCGGGGGTGGCGAAGGCGGCGCGGGCACACGGCATACCGGTGGTCGCGGTGTGCGGGCGTTCGTTGTTGGCGGCGGAGGATGTGGCCGCGTCAGGGATCGCGAGGGTCTATGCCTTGACCGATCTGGAACCCGACCCGGCCGTGTGTATGGCCGATGCTGCCCGGTTGCTGAGGGACATGAGCGCCGAGATGGCCACCGACTGGCTCTGACGGCCTGGGGTGCCGGGCACGGTGTGCCCGGCACCCCAGTGGACGGGAAGGTCGCGGTCAAGCGCTACGACAACGGGCCTGCTGCACCCCCAATGGAGCCCGTCCTCGGTCGAGTCTACGTCAACTCTCCTTCTGTAGAAGGCCGTAGTAGTAACCTTGAGCACGAAAAAGCTTGACTGGCCAGAAGATCGTGACTAATGTGACGGTCGGCGAAGCGGTCTGACGCTTCGCCGACCTGGGCCGCGTTCGCGGGCCCCAAGCATCGCCAGTGTACCGCGGTCCAGGGCAACTTCGTCATGCCTTGGAGGTACTGATGCTCTATCCGCTTGTGCCGACGCCCACCATCGTCCTGGTTGCCCTACCTGACCTGTTCGGTGACCCGGTGTCGGGCCTCGTCCACCAAATCTCAGTTGCCACGACGGCATGCCAGATCGACTCGCTCCTTGCGTCGGGTCTTGCCGTGCCATTCGGGACGCTGCGCGACGCCGAGTCACAGGGCTTCTTGGCCCACTTCTGCGTCCCCGCATGACGTCCGGGTGCGGTTGTCGGTGGTCGGTGGGAAGGTGACCTCCATGACCGATCAGGGGGTCGTCGCGACCCAGTCATTCGACGAGTTGTTCGCCCGGGCAACCGGGAATCCGGGGCAAGAGCCTTACGCGTATCAGCGTCGCATTGCCGAGGAAGGGTTCCCCGACCTCATTCAGGTCCCGACCGGGTCCGGCAAGACAGCTACCGCGCTCGCTTGGGTATTTCGAGCCTTGATTCATCCGGACGTTTCCGTTCGTGATGCGACACCGCGGCGCCTCTTTCTGGTTTTGCCGACGCGGGCGCTGACGGACCAAACTGAACGTCAGGTCCGGACCTGGCTGCGGAATCTTGGACTCGACAGTCACATCGGAGTCCACTTGATGATGGGCGGCCGGCTGGATCGTCAGGCGCTGCGGGAGTGGCGCGTGGACATGCACCGGCACGCGGTGGTCATTTGCACTCTCGACATGTTGGTGTCGCGGGCACTGCTGCGAGGCTACGGGGTGCCTCGAGGCTCCTATGCCATCGACTTCGCCTTGGCCACCAACGGAGCCCAGATCGTCGTTGACGAGATCCAGTTGGTGCCGCAGGGCACGACGACATTGCGTCAGCTGCATGCCTTCCAACGTCGATACGGCACGGCAGAGCCCTCGGGGCTGACGGTCATGTCAGCCACGGTGGACGAGCGAATTCTCGACACCGTCGACATGCCCTTCGACGCGGAGTCGGCCTGCGTGGTCCGCCTCGCCGAGGAAGACCGAACCGGCCCACTGAGCACGCGGCTTTCGGCGACGCGGACCATTCGCCGGCTTCCCGATGTCACGACGGCGAAGGAGTTTGCTGCAGCCATTGCCCAGCGGCACCAGCCCGGAAGTCTGACGCTCGCCATCGTCAACACGGTCGATCGCGCTGTCGAGGTCTACGAGGCGCTCAAGAAGGCGGCGGGGGACGTCGACCGCCTTCTCATCCACTCCCGATTCAGAGGCGTGGAGCGGGCCAAACACATGGATCGTCTCGAATCGATCGCCGACCCGGACGGCGACGGCGGCATCGTCGTGACAACCCAAGCCATCGAGGCGGGCGTGGACATTGACGCCCGCACCATGGTGACCGAGGCGGCGCCCTGGACGTCGATGATCCAGCGGGCGGGCCGTTGCAATAGGGCCGGTCGGTTGGCGGACGGGGAGGCCGTCCTCTGGTGGGCGCCTCCGTTGAAGGCAGAGCCTTACCTTCCGGCCGATGTCAACGCGTCGGTGAGTCTGCTGGCGAGTCTGGAGTCCTCGGCGATGACCTCGGTCGCCTTGGGCGAGGCCGGAGCGGCACTACCACTCCCTGACCTGCGGTTGCGTACCCTGCGCCGCCGAGACTTCGACCAACTCTTCGACACCACGCCGGACCTGTCCGGCTCGGACATCGACGTTCAGCCCTACATCCGCGCCGAGCTCGATCTCGATATCCAGCTGTCCTGGGTGCCGGACGGTTGGATCGAGGTCCAGGAGGGCAGGGGACGCGCAAAGCACCCACCCGAGGCGTTTCGTTGTCCGGTCGGCCCTTCGAAGGCCCGTGACTTCGTCAAGCGCGACGACGTGTCCGCCTGGGTCTACGTGCCCAGTGCGGACGCCTGGTTGCCGGCTCGGGGCCGAATGCTCAAGCCGCAGAGCCTGGTGCTCGTCACAGCCCGCTCAGGCGGCTACGACCCGGAGCTGGGGTTTCAGCCGACGCTTCGTGGCAACGTCGACGTCGCGGCTTTTGAGACCGCCGCGGCGGACTCGCCACCGGTTCCCGACGGGGATGCCGCCTCGGAGGAGCCGGGTGCTTTCGACCCGGCCGGGTGCTGGCTCCCCCTGCAGAGACACCTCGACGAGACGCGCAGTCAGGCGCGGGCGATGGTTGCCGCTCTGAGCCCGCCCGGGATTGAGCCGGAACTACTTCGTGTGGTGATGGCGGCGGCATACCTGCACGACGTCGGCAAAGCGCATCCGGACTGGCAAAGCGCTTTGGTCCAAGCCAACCCGGGACGTGCGCCGGAGTCGGAAGGCGTGTGGGCGAAGTCGCCGGGGAAGGGTGCGTTGCGGGTCGTCCGCGAAGATCCGGCCCGGGGTGTCACACGCCGCGAAGGCTTCCGGCATGAGTTGGTGTCGGTCTTCATGCTTGACACGGTGAGTGCTGAAACGGTCCTCGATCACCTCGACGTCGCGCCGCGCTGGCGTCCACTGGTGCGCTATCTGGTCGCGGCACACCATGGTCACGTCCGGGTGAGTGCTCGGGACGGCCGGTGGGACGGTCGGGATGGCCGCAGCATCCTCGGGTGCTTCGACGGCGAACAGACCCCGACGCTCGCGCTGCCCGAAGGTGAGCTGGGAATGTCACGGATCGACTTGTCGATCTTCCGAGCCGGTCGCAATGACTCCTGGACTGACCTTGCCGCAGCGCTGGTCGAGGAGTTGGGCCCCTTCCGCCTCGCCTACCTGGAGGCCCTTGTGCGGATGGCCGATTGGCGCGCCAGTGCATCGATGGATGTTGTTGGAGGTGCCACATGAACTTGCATCGCTGCCCAGGGCTATCAAGCCGAAGCCTGATGACCTATTTAGCGGCGCTCGGGCTCGCCAAGGTGGTTAGTGAACAAGCCGACGCCGACGTCCGTTTCGGCTGGACTGCTGACACCTTCGTCGTCAACACCACCGTGGACGATCTGGTTGAGTTCTTGATCGAGCGCTATCGGCCCACACCCGTCGTCAGCCCGTGGAACGGGGGGAGCGGGTTCGGCGCCAAAGACAAGTCGCAGCTGGCATTCCTCGATGAAATCGAGAGCGCGCAGACGCCCCGCCTGTCCACGTATGCCGCGACCATCCGCGTGTGCCGCGCCGTCCTCGCCGATCTTGCGGTGCTTGGGCTAATCGGGGACAAGATCCGGATGATCCAGGAGCTACGTAACCGGGTTCCCGACGAGGCGCTGCCCTGGCTCGATACCTCCGTGGTGCTGACCACCGACGCAGCTGCGTTTCCCCCGATCCTTGGCACGGGCGGCAACGACGGGCGCCTGGACTACAGCTCCAACTTCCATCAGCGGCTCACCGACGTGTTGCCAGAGCTGGGCGCAAGTCCGCACACGAGCCGCGGGTGGGCGCGTGACCTGCTCTTGGGCTCCACGACGACCAAACTGCAGAGCGCCGCCATCGGCCAGTTTGACGCCTTGGGGGCAGGTGGACCGGGCTCGTCGGCCTTCGGTTCGGCCGATTCACGGGTCAACCCGTGGGCTTTCGTCCTCATGCTGGAGGGGGTGACCTGGTTCGCCTCGTCGGCAGCGCGTCGCCTGGGTGAGGTGGAGGGCCGGGCGGCGATGCCGTTCACGGTTTTCGCGAGCTCGGACGGGCCGGTGCCGGGGGCGGCCAAGGAGGAAGCCCGCGGCGAACTCTGGGCTCCGGTCTTCACATCCGTCACTGCTCGCCATCTCACCCAGATCATGCGAGAAGCCCGAGCGGTCTGGCAGGGCAAGGCAGCTACCAAAGCGGCCGAGATGTATGGCGCCGTCCGCACTTTCGGAGTCGACCGTGGCATCGAGAGGTTCCAGCGGTTCGGCTATCTCCAACGCAATGGACTCGCTTATGTAGCAGTGCTGCTCGACACGGTCAACGTCGATAACCGGCCGACGGTCAGCCTCGCCGCGGCCCCGATGCGACGAGCCGCGGGATTCGCGCACGCCTCAGGGGAGGGAACCAACAAGCCGGAGGCCATCAGGCGGCATACCCGCGCCTTCGATGCGGCGGCGTTGACCTACCTCCGCGACCCGCGACCCGCGCATTTGCTGGCCATGTTGGAGGCACAGACTCGTCTGGAGCTCGTGGCCACGAGGTCTGACCGCCGCAAGGATGAGCTTCGTGCGCCGACTCGCCAAGCCCGCAGCGAGGAGGTTCTTGAGTCTGTTGACGACGTGCTCAGATCGTCGGCGGAAGCCCGAGTTGCCGCCGGTCTAGCCTCAGCCAGCACGGCCGGCGAATTCGGCGAACGGACTTGGATGCGAGATCTGTTGTTGGGCAGCGAACCTGGCGCGCGGAAGTCTCATCCGGCACGAGCCTTTGGGTTGGGGAACAAGGCCCTCGATCACGTCCTGGCGGATCTGGTCGTCTGGCGGGCCCAGCACCCCATGGAGGATCACCGGGTCGGCCGTGGAACCTTAATCTTCCTCGATCACCGTTGGCGCACCCCGTGGGCAGACGTCCACGCCTGGGTGGGTGGCGTCCTTGACGACGAACTGCTGGAGCGCTACTTCCTGGCGTTCTTGGCCTTGGACTGGCGGCAACAGCCCAGAGTACGCCCGCAGTTTCAAGGTGTTCCGTTGCGAACGATCGACCCTGACCTCGCAGTCCTCCAAGGGTTCATGTCAGCTGACGTATTCCTGCCCGGCGTCCCTGTCGACGCGCTGGATGGTCGGCTGGGGATCGCCGACGACTGGCCGCTGCGCCTGCGGGCCGGACAGGTCGACTCGGTGGCCACTGCAGCCGCCACAATCCTGCGGCGCCATCGAGTGAGGGTCTTCACGCCATCTGGCCCAGCCCTCAGAGCAGTCACACACTGCCGCAACCCGATCCCAGACAGTTCCCAAGGGCGCGGAACCACCCTTTTGGCGGCACTGTGCGCTCCCGCATCAACCGGGCCTCTGCGGGCCCTGTCTGCCATCGACCGACCCATCGACCCCGCACCAGCAGTCACCCAGAAGACCCTCGATGAAGGAGCTTTCACATGAGCACGCGTACCACCTACCGGATTCCCCTGACCCCCGTCCTCGGCAGCCGGTTCCAGCCGACGGGATTCCCTGACCTCGGCCCAGCGACCTTCCAGAAGCCCACGGCGCAGGGCTGGGTCCCTGCGCTTCATGTGGAGTCGCCACAGTCCATGGCCAACCGTCTCGAACTCACCACCTGGGATGTCGGTCGTGAGGACCAACGGGCTGAGCTTGCCGGGCTGCCGTATCTGCGAGTCGTCGGGCCCGACGGATCGTTCCTGACCAGTTCCCGCCTGGAGGCGCACCGCCTCGCATCGGCCTACATCATGGACGGCACGATGCGTGGAGCGACTGGGCGGGATGCCCTCGTCGGCGCTCTGGGGCTGGCCAAAGACCGCGCCATCGACCACCGAAGCCTGGCCAAGGCCATCTGCGCCCTCGATCCGCTTTCCCTCATTCACGGTGTCTTCTTCGCGCAGAAGGCGTGGCCTTGGCAGCCGAAGATCGCGCGCGTGGTGACGTGCTTCATCGACGCGGAAGACGTCCGCGACGCCGTGTCCGGGGGCGTGAAAACCGATTCGGTCAACCCTCGGACCGAGGGCGAGTCCAAGGGCAGCGCTGAGGGCTATGGCATGGTGCCGCACCAGAGGCTGGAGTTCACGGCCCGGACGATCACGGCATACGTGTCCGTCGACCACGAACAGATCCGTTCCTATGGGCTTGGAGTGCCGGGCGAGGAGTTGCTCGAGGCGATCGTGGCCTATGAGTTGTCAAACCTCTTCCGCAGCGGCCCGATGCGCCTTCGCACGGCCTGCGACCTGCAGGTCGCCGATGAGGCGGAGGGGACGCTCGACGGCATACCGACTCCTGCTGAAGCGGCCGCGAGGGTGGCTGCCGCGATCCAGGCGGCGAGCGGTCTGCTCGGTGACGTGACCGAGGTCGCGTGGGCCCGTGCCACGTCCGGCACCAAGGCCAAGGCCTGAGCGATGGCCGTTGCCGTAAGATTCCGGTTCCCGCTTGGTGAGTACCACGCCACACCCTGGGACCGAGCGGTGAACAGTGGGGACTCGGAGTGGCCGCCTTCTCCGTGGCGGATCCTCCGAGCCTTGCTCTCGACATGGCACACGCGGTGTCCGAATCTGGATGCCGAGACGGTCGATCACGTCGTCGGCAAACTCGCCGCCAATCTCCCGGCGTACCTACTGCCTGACGTTCAACCGTCACATACCCGCCACTACCTGCCAGGTGTCGGCCACACCGAAGTGAGCCGAGACACGGCCTACACGCTGGCTCCGCGACTCCAGCTCGCTCCGGATGTCGAGATCGTGGTGCTCTGGCAAGAAGTGGAGCTTGCTCCCGATGAGCGGCTCGTCTTGGCGGAGTTGGTCAAGTGCCTGCCTTATCTAGGACGAGCCGAATCGATTTGTGACGCAAGGCTTCTCGACCTGGACCAGATTCCGACCGTGGATGACAGGTGGACTGTGCCTACCGAGGAGGGAATCGACCTACGCGTGCTGGTCCCCTCACCCGAGGTGACCCGCGCACAACTGGAAGTCACGCCGGATGCCATGCGCAAAGCGCGCCGGTTGGTTCCTGAGGGCGCGGCCTGGCAGGGCTATCGCAACGGGCTTGCATCTGGTATGCCGCGCCGTGCGGACCGTGTGGCACGGGCGGCCCCGACTGCTATGCGATGGGCACTGGGCGGACCCGTCAGCATCCGTGGCCGCAACGGTGTTCTCGCGACGTCCGGTCTTCGGTCCTCAGCCCTATGGATGCTGAAACACCTAGGCCTGGAGGACAGCGAGCATGCCTGGATGTTGGCGGGGAAACACACTCCGGCGGAGGCCAAGGGCCGTCATCGCCATGCTCACTGGCTGTGGGTCAGTGATGGCGACAAAGTGACGGACCTCGTCCTATGGGTTCCAGCGCCGAACGGCATACCCGAGGAGTTCGTCCCGGCCCTCGTTGGCATTCGCAGTCTGGCGAGACTCGCGGACCCCCCGCGTGGGTATGTACCCGCGCCTGTGCATCTCCAAGCGATGGGCCGCGTGCGGGACGTCATCCCCGAGGCGTACGGCGTGTCTGCGCGGTGGTCTAGCGTCACGCCCATGCTGGCGGATCGGCACCCAAAATTGACCAAGAGCGTGGAATGGTTCGTGCGCCGGGAACTTGAACGGGAGTTGGGCTTCCGTGACTGGACTGACGAGATTCCCGTTGTGCAGTCCGTCAACGTCACTGACTCGTGGGCGGCCCCGACGACCAGCGACGGGCGCGTGAATGACTACCGTCGTTATCGGCTGGGCGAAACGATGGCGCAGCGCCGTCGAGGCTTCCGTGTCGACGTTCAACTCGACCGGCCAATCGAGGGACCAGTGGTCCTCGGCGCGTTGAGCCACTTCGGTTTCGGTCGCTTCCGGCCGGGTGTCTGAGGCATGGACGGCCAGGCAGGGGACTACGGGCATGAGCCCGACCTCATTCCTGCCCGGATGCTCAACGAGTTCGTCTATTGCCCCCGGCTCTTCTACCTGGAATGGGTCGACCGGCTCTGGGCCGACAGCGCGGACACAGTGCGGGGTCATGCCGCGCATGACGCCAACGACAAACGAGGCGGTCGTATGCCGCCCCCCGATAACTCTGATCCACCGCGTGCGACGACTCAGGTCGAGATCAGCGATCTTGAACTTGGCGTGATCGCGGTGATCGACAGGGTCGACCACAGCGACGGTTCGACAACGCCGGTGGACATCAAGAAGGGGAGGGCTCCGAAGGAGGGCGTGTGGCCCGCAGATCGTATCCAGGTGCTCACCCAGGCCGTTCTGCTTCGCAGGGCTGGTTATCGCGTCGCCCAGGCGGAGGTCTCCTACCTGGGATCTCGAGCGAAGGTGGCCGTCAAGGTCGACGATGACGCGGAAGTCGAGGTCGCAGGGGTTGTGGCTGCAGCGCGGCATACCGCAAAGTCCGTGGCGGCGCCGCTGCCGTTGGTGAACGACGCCCGTTGCCCGCGATGCTCCTTGGTTGGGTTGTGTCTCCCCGACGAGACGAACGCCCTCTTGGAACGGTCCCCTGACCGGCCTCGGTCGATCGTGCCTCGCGACCCGGACGCTCAGCCTGTGTATGTGTCCACTCCCGGGGCCGTGGTCAAGGTCAGTGGTCTGCGCCTCAAGGTTGAGGCCGAGGGCCAAGTGCTTGCCGATGTTCGTCTCGTCGACGTCTCGCAGTTGTGCGTCATCGGCAATGTGCAGATCACCACCCAGGCCTTGTCGGCCCTGTGGAGGGCTGGGGCAGTGGTGCTGTGGCTTGGCCAAGGAGGCTGGTTCAACGGTTGGTCCCAAGGACCTCCGGGAAAGCACGTCGAACTCAGGCGTCGGCAGGTGATCGCCCATGCGCAGGGTGTCTCTTTGGCGGCCGAAATGATCCGCGGCAAGATCCACAATCAACGGACGCTGTTGCGCCGCAACGCTAAGACGGGCCTTCCTGAGACAGTGACAGCCAGCCTGCGGTCGCTCGCGTCCGCGGCTCGTGAAGCAACGACGATCCCGGAGTTGCTCGGAATCGAGGGCACGGCAGCGCGAATCTACTTCGAGAACTTCGATCGGATGATCGTCCCAAGTCTCCCGTTTGGCAGCGAGTTCCTGTCGCATGGTCGGGCCCGACGGCCCCCGCCGGATCCCGTCAATGCAGTCTTGGGCTTCTGCTACGCATTGCTCACGAAGGATCTCGTGGCCACCCTGGTCGGGGTAGGCCTCGACCCATACCTTGGAGTGCTCCACCGGTCGCGCTACGGTCGCCCAGCGCTGGCCCTCGACCTGGCCGAGGAGTTCCGCGCGCTTATCGCCGAGTCAGTCACCGTTCAGTGCTTCAACAACGGAGAGCTGCGTGAGCAGCATTTCGTCAGGCACCCCCTCGGGGTGCGGCTGACACCCGATGGGCGCCGTGCGGTCATCGCGGCATACGAGCGCCGGATGGGCGATCAACTGACCCACCCAACGTTCGGCTATCGCCTCACCTACCGGCGAGTCTTGGACGTCCAGGCACGTGTCTTGGCCGCGGTGATGCTGGGGGAAATCCCGCAGTATGTACCGGTGATGACGAGGTAGTCGTGGCTCGACGTCGTTACCTCATTGCCTATGACATCGCGCATCCGCGGCGGCTCAGGATCACGTGCAAGATCATGGAAGGGTATGGCGATCGTCTCCAGTATTCGGTCTTCCTCTGCGATCTGAGCGCAATGGAGCTCGCGCAGTGGGAACGCAAGATCCGCCCCGAGCTCGACCTCGCAGAGGATTCAATCGTGGTGATCGACCTGGGTAGGCCCGGCGCGGTCGCGGTGAGATGCATCGGAGTGGCGCGACAGATTCCTCATGGGGGACCGACGATCGTCTGAGCGAGCGGTCGGGTGTCGCGCCCGGCGCGCTTGAGCCCTCGCGAGCCTCGTGAACAGGGCAAACGCGATCCTTGACAACTGAACAGCGGAGCGAACGGCCGCGATCGCGCTCAGGTCTCGCGAGGAACGGTAACGTTGCTGGTCAATCGGCTCGAATTGGGCGAGCCGTCGTCCCCGTCATCACGGCGGGGCTTCATTGCGGCAGTACGAGGTCGAGCGGCCAGAATCCCCATGGCGGCGTCGTCCCCGTCATCACGGCGGGGCTTCATTGCGGCACGGGTGTTTGACGCCCCGCCCGACGGGTCTTAGACCTGGTCGTCCCCGTCATCACGGCGGGGCTTCATTGCGGCGCTTCGATGTGCGCTGCCAGCCACGCCTTCGCGGGTCGTCCCCGTCATCACGGCGGGGCTTCATTGCGGCCTCGGAGTCAGCCGGACGTCGGTCTCAGCGTGGATCAAGTCGTCCCCGTCATCACGGCGGGGCTTCATTGCGGCGTATGCGGCCAGGACCACGTAGGCGCGGGTGAGCCTGGTCGTCCCCGTCATCACGGCGGGGCTTCATTGCGGCTTGGTGAGGGCAGTGGCGACCTTGGCGAGTAGCGCGGCGTCGTCCCCGTCATCACGGCGGGGCTTCATTGCGGCCGCCACTCAACGCCCCGCCGTCGTCGTCGATCAACGCAGGTCGTCCCCGTCATCACGGCGGGGCTTCATTGCGGCGTCGACGAGGGCGTGGACCCAGTAGGCGAGGAGGTTGGTCGTCCCCGTCATCACGGCGGGGCTTCATTGCGGCATCGACGCCAAGCGCCGCCTCGTCAGGTCAGCCACGTCGTCCCCGTCATCACGGCGGGGCTTCATTGCGGCTCGATGGTTCCCAGCCAGGGCCAACACTCGTCGTCGGGTCGTCCCCGTCATCACGGCGGGGCTTCATTGCGGCGGCCCACGCCAGCGTCTCATCGCCAGCGCGGGAAGTTGTCGTCCCCGTCATCACGGCGGGGCTTCATTGCGGCCTCTACGACTCGCTTGAGGCCAAGCCCAAGGCCCCACGTCGTCCCCGTCATCACGGCGGGGCTTCATTGCGGCAACGGTTCAACCAAGTCCCGCAACGACGGCATCCGAGGTCGTCCCCGTCATCACGGCGGGGCTTCATTGCGGCGTCGTGGTGGTAGAGGTAGTGGACCGTCGCTGATGCGGTCGTCCCCGTCATCACGGCGGGGCTTCATTGCGGCTGTTAACGCTCGGTCGATTGACGGGTCAACGCGGCGTCGTCCCCGTCATCACGGCGGGGCTTCATTGCGGCTGGAACTCGTCGATGATCTGGATGTCGACGTCGTCGGGTCGTCCCCGTCATCACGGCGGGGCTTCATTGCGGCTCGCCAAGGGGCTTGCGGAGATGACCGAGCAGGGCAGTCGTCCCCGTCATCACGGCGGGGCTTCATTGCGGCGTCAATTAGTCCTGCGAGGGCGAGGCTTCCCCCGTCGTCCCCGGTCGTCCCCGTCATCACGGCGGGGCTTCATTGCGGCCGGGGCGGCAACGGGGTCGGATACGCCGGGACCGAGTCGTCGTCCCCGTCATCACGGCGGGGCTTCATTGCGGCGGTGAGTCGAATCGGATCAGCCGGTCGTCGGGGATCTGGTCGTCCCCGTCATCACGGCGGGGCTTCATTGCGGCGCGTCAGCCTGGTGCATGAGGTCTTGCCACTGCCAGGTCGTCCCCGTCATCACGGCGGGGCTTCATTGCGGCAGCGCGACCGCCTCGCGGACGACGTAGTCGACCGTCGTCGTCCCCGTCATCACGGCGGGGCTTCATTGCGGCGCACCGTCACGACACAGGCGGAACTCGACGCCGCACGTCGTCCCCGTCATCACGGCGGGGCTTCATTGCGGCCCCAATCGAGGACGAACACCAACGACGGCAGCGACAGGTCGTCCCCGTCATCACGGCGGGGCTTCATTGCGGCGCGGTCGAGATCCTGGCCCCGCCTATCGCGATCACGTTGGGTCGTCCCCGTCATCACGGCGGGGCTTCATTGCGGCCGACCGAGGACGGCGGCAGCCACCTCAGAGCCGCGCTCGTCGTCCCCGTCATCACGGCGGGGCTTCATTGCGGCGCATGCTGGCGATGCGGAGATGACATCGACCCAGAGTCGTCCCCGTCATCACGGCGGGGCTTCATTGCGGCGCGGTCGAGATCCTGGCCCCGCCTATCGCGATCACGTTGGTCGTCCCCGTCATCACGGCGGGGCTTCATTGCGGCGCGTTCAGCGCGGTGGTGATCCCGTCATGGACGAGTCGTCCCCGTCATCACGGCGGGGCTTCATTGCGGCTGCACCATCCAGTCATATGAACGGCTGGGCAAGCTGGTCGTCCCCGTCATCACGGCGGGGCTTCATTGCGGCATGTCACCCGCGGCCCAAGTCCCCGACCCGCTGGCTGGTCGTCCCCGTCATCACGGCGGGGCTTCATTGCGGCGCGCCCTGGTCATCCAGGGCCTTGGCGAACGCCTCGACGTCGTCCCCGTCATCACGGCGGGGCTTCATTGCGGCCTGGTCTGGATGGCCCGGTCTCCCCTGAACGCCCCCCGTCGTCCCCGTCATCACGGCGGGGCTTCATTGCGGCCTCCCGAAGCGAGATCGTGAGGCTGGGATATGGCTCGGTCGTCCCCGTCATCACGGCGGGGCTTCATTGCGGCGCGGTCGAGATCCTGGCCCCGCCTATCGCGATCACGGTCGTCCCCGTCATCACGGCGGGGCTTCATTGCGGCGGGTAGAGGATCGCGTAGTTGGTCGTCGCGCCACGTCGTCCCCGTCATCACGGCGGGGCTTCATTGCGGCGCCGCGTCGTGTTGGGTGAGGACGTTGACCGAATCGTCGTCCCCGTCATCACGGCGGGGCTTCATTGCGGCGAGCAGGTCTTCGAGCGCCGCCTTGCTCAGCATGGCCGGTCGTCCCCGTCATCACGGCGGGGCTTCATTGCGGCCGCAATGACATGGAGAAGACCGACGCGGCGCTCTACGGTCGTCCCCGTCATCACGGCGGGGCTTCATTGCGGCAGCGTCGTCGCCGACGAGATCGACGCGATCGTCGGGGTCGTCCCCGTCATCACGGCGGGGCTTCATTGCGGCGCCGTCAGCCCCCCGAACACACCCCACCGGGCGTCCAGGTCGTCCCCGTCATCACGGCGGGGCTTCATTGCGGCTCTCCCATCTGCCGGGCCAACTCGGTGACGGTCCACCGTCGTCCCCGTCATCACGGCGGGGCTTCATTGCGGCTGCTGACCCTCGAACTTCGAGCGCCACTCGTCATCAGTCGTCCCCGTCATCACGGCGGGGCTTCATTGCGGCGCCGCACAAGTGAGGGCCGCCCGGATCGCAGCGACCTGTCGTCCCCGTCATCACGGCGGGGCTTCATTGCGGCCTGCATCGCGGCTTGGTTCTT
The DNA here is from genome assembly GCA_016704565.1 of Candidatus Phosphoribacter baldrii. GTDB lineage: Bacteria > Actinomycetota > Actinomycetes > Actinomycetales > Dermatophilaceae > Phosphoribacter > Phosphoribacter baldrii. Next base: position 496,400 of record JADIZV010000001.1, on the reverse strand, counting down.
GCCGAAGATGACGGTCGTCGTCCCCGTCATCACGGCGGGGCTTCATTGCGGCTCGTAGTTGTCTGCGGCGATCGACAGCAGGCATGCCCGGTCGTCCCCGTCATCACGGCGGGGCTTCATTGCGGCCCGACGAGTGGGGCGCCTTCGGGGCCGAGGCGGGCGAGTCGTCCCCGTCATCACGGCGGGGCTTCATTGCGGCGGCGACTTGGTCGTGTAGGGGGTCGAGCCGTGCGGTGTCGTCCCCGTCATCACGGCGGGGCTTCATTGCGGCACCCTCGGCGGATACCTCGCCGCGATCACCGACCGACGTCGTCCCCGTCATCACGGCGGGGCTTCATTGCGGCTTGCCGCGCTGACGTGCAGGGAACCAGGCTTCGGGGTGTCGTCCCCGTCATCACGGCGGGGCTTCATTGCGGCCTTGACTGCCTCGACGCCGATGATGGACATGCGGGTCGTCCCCGTCATCACGGCGGGGCTTCATTGCGGCCGCCCGACTGGAAGGTCTGGTAGGCCACGCGACGGACGGGTCGTCCCCGTCATCACGGCGGGGCTTCATTGCGGCCAGTCGGGCGGCAGATGGGGCATACGTCTCCGGTCGTCGTCCCCGTCATCACGGCGGGGCTTCATTGCGGCGTGCGGATCTCGCACGTAATCTCCCCACCCCCCTGATGTCGTCCCCGTCATCACGGCGGGGCTTCATTGCGGCGGCGTCAACTTGAGACTGGCCAGCACCTCGCGCAGGTCGTCCCCGTCATCACGGCGGGGCTTCATTGCGGCTCGGCGAACTCGGTCAGGGTGAGCGCGTCGGTGATGGTCGTCCCCGTCATCACGGCGGGGCTTCATTGCGGCGACGTCACCCCATCCGGTGACCGAACGGCCGTAGCCGGTCGTCCCCGTCATCACGGCGGGGCTTCATTGCGGCCGTGCGCATCTGGTTGAGGCTCGCCATGGCCCGCAAGTCGTCCCCGTCATCACGGCGGGGCTTCATTGCGGCTCCGACATGGAGGTCCCCCGATGCCTGGCCCACCCCCGAGTCGTCCCCGTCATCACGGCGGGGCTTCATTGCGGCGGCCTGGTGCCCGGATTGCCCGAGGTGGTCTGGGACGGCGTCCCCGGTGTCACGGCGGGGCTTCATTGCGGCGAACCCCTAACCTTCTGGTTGGGAGCCGACCACACGCGTTGTCTCCGTCGTCACGGCGGGGCTTCATTGCGGCCATGGCGACCAGCGGGCCTTTGCAGATTAGGCGCGAAATGGAACATTATCTGTATGGCGTCCGGCGTGGAGTTCCTGAGCACGGTGGAGGCGGCGCGCGTTCTGGGTGTGACGGTTCAGCATGTGCGGAGGCTCGCCGACTCCGGTGACCTCAGCAGGATCGCCCGCGGTCTGATCGATCGGGACTCATTGGACCGCTATCTCGCCGAGCGCCACGGAGGCCGCACTCGCGTGTGGGCGGAGCACACGGCCTGGGGCGCGATCGCAATGCTGTCGAGCATGCATGCCGATTGGCTCGGTCCGCCTCAGGCGTCTCGTGTTCGGGCATGGCTGCGCGAAGTGACCGATCCGGCGGACCTCATCGCGCAGACCCGCGTCCGCGCGCGGGTGCACGTCTTCCTTGGCCATCCCGCTGCGCTCAATCGGCTGTCTCATGACGTGCTGTCAACCGACGCCCGGGCCCTGGGACTGGTCGGCGCACGCCCCCATTCGGTCGACGGCTACGTGGCTGGTGATCGCTTGGACGACATCACGAGCTTCTTCGGTCTGGCTGCCGACCCCCGTGGCAACGTCATCCTCCGTGCGACCCGTTTTGACCTCAAGGCTGTCCACGACATCACCCTCCACGACGATGTGCTCGCCGCCTTGGATGCCGCGACCTCCACCGACCTTCGCGCGCGAGGCGTCGGCGAACGGGCGCTAACCGCCGCACTCGACCGATACCGCCGATGAACACGCCACCAGGCGAATCGGCCGGCCCTTATGCGGCCGACCATCGACGTGGCGTCAGCCCCTGGCTGGTGGCCCGCGCCGTGGCCGAACGTCGCCGACATCGCCGACCTCTTGCCCGCTGACCGATGAGCTTTCGTCGGTGATGTGTTCGCGGAGGGGGTGCATCATCCGGGTATCGGCATCATGATGCCTGACTTGCTGATGCTAAGATGTCCTCGTGAGGACGACGTTGACGTTGGACGATGACGTCGCTCGGTTGTTGAGCGACGCTCAGCATCGGGAGCGTAAGTCGCTCAAGCAGGTGGTCAACGAGGCGCTGCGCCGGGGGCTCACTGAGAGCGTCGCGGACCGACCGGCATACCGGGTCCGCCCGCACCACTCCGGCGTTCGTCCAGGCATCGACGTGACCGCGCTCAACCGCCTGGCCGACGAACTCGAGGACGACGGGCTGATCGCGGGCCGGTCGTGATCATCCCCGACGTCAACCTGCTCGTGTATGCCGTGTTCGACGGCTATCCGCTGCACGCTCCGGCGCGCGACTGGCTCAACGACGCGTTGAGCGGGACTGAGGAGGTCGGGCTAACGGCACCTGCGCTGTTCGGTTTCGTCCGGCTCGGCACCAGCTCGCGGGTTCACGAGCGACCGCTCAGCGTGCCGGAGGCGTCGGGCTACGTCCACGAGTGGTTGGATCGACCCCAGGTCCGGTTCCTCGCGCCCGGCCCCGAACACGTGCGGCTCACCCTGTCGTTGCTTGAGCGCTTGGGGACCGGGGCCAACCTCACGACCGACGCACAGTTGGCGGCATACGCGATCGAGTTCGGCGGGACGATCCATTCGAACGACAGCGACTTCGGAAGGTTCGCCGGACTTCGGTGGGTCAACCCCCTGGCCTGATTCCGGCAGACCTCATCGCTCGTCAGCACAAGGGATACCAATGGTCGGGCGGGGGCGGCATACCTGAGCGTGGGAGGGCGACGACCGGGGGACCAATGGTATGCGGTGTGCGGCCAGGCCGAGGGTGTGTCGAGGAGCAAGCAGGGCGGCATACTCTGCGGGCATGACGACCCGGAACGAGACGCCGTGGGTGCTGCCCCTCCGCGGCCGCGACCCGCGCGAGAAGCACCGCGCGAGCACCCCGCTGGAACTCCTCTTCGACCTCACCTTCGTCGTTGCGATCGCGACCGCCGCCGCGCAACTGCACCACGGCCTGTCGGAAGGGCATTGGAGCGCGATCACCGGCTACCTGCTGACGTTCTTCGCGATCTGGTGGGCGTGGATGAACTTCACCTGGTTCGCCTCCGCCTACGACACCAACGACGTGCTGTGGCGAACGCTCGCGATGGTGATGATGGCCGGCGTCCTCGTGCTCGCCGCGGGTGTGCCGCGCGCCTTCAACGAGGGCCAGTTCGGCGTGCTCGTGCTCGGCTACGCCATCATGCGAACGCCGATGATCCTCCAGTGGCTTCGCGTCGCGCGTGACGATCCGTCGCGCCGCGAGACCGCCCGCGCGTATGCCGTCGGCATCGGCGTCCTCGAAATCGCTTGGCTCACCTAGGGACTCGTGGTCGGCCAGGCCGGCGGGTATGCCGTGCTGCTCACCCTTATCGCCCTAGAGGTCCTCGTGCCGATCGTCGCCGAGCGGCGCGGCGGGACGCCCTGGCACCCCGAGCACATGGTCGAGCGCTACAGCCTGATGACGATCATCGTCCTGGGCGAAGTGCTCCTGTCGACCACCGGCGGCATCAATGCCGTGCTCGCCGAGGGCAGCCTGTCGGCCCAGCTCCTGCTCGCAGTCGTCGGCGCGATGCTCATTGTCTTCGTCCTGTGGTGGTTCTACTTCAAGCACTCCCACGCCGAGCGGATGGAGGAGGAAGAGAACCACTCCACCTTCGTCTGGGCCTACGGCCACTACCTCGTGTATGCCGCGGCCGCAGCCGTCGGGGCCGGGCTCGGGGCGAGCATCGACGTCATCGAGCACGTCGCCCACGTGAGTAGTCGGGCGGCGGCGCTGACGTTGGGGGTGCCGGTGGCGGCATACGTGCTGGTCGTGGCCTATCTGCAGGCGCGAGATGTCAGCTCGTGGCGGTCGTTCCTGCGCGCGGCGGCGACGGCGGGCGCGGTCCTGGCCGTGAGTGTGGCCGGGTTGGAGGTTGGCCTGACCGTGCTGCTCATCGGGGTGGTCCTCGCGGGCGCCCTCGCCTTCTATCTGGTCAGCGAACGCAACGGGTATGCCGTGGCCGTCAACAAGGCGAACGCCGCGGCGGGCAAGGCCGTCGAGCACTGAGCCGTTCGGCGGCGGCCGACCCTGAGTTGCAACCTCCGCGAGGGCCCAGCCGGTTCACGTGTCGGAGAGGATGAGTCATGACACGTCTTGGCTTGACGCGCCGACAGGCTGGCCTGCTCGCGGTCCTCGCTGGTGTGCTGGCGAGCACTGTGTTGACGGCCTGCGGGCAGGGGACCGGGCCGCGCGCGGACGTGACCGGGTTCGACAAGCGAGCGACGGCGGTCGCGGCAGCGTGGCGCTCCAGCGGCGCCATCGAGGCCTGGCGCACCGGGTTGGTGCCGCTCGGCGAGTTCACCCAGGTCCTGGGTTTCGATGACCGAAGCGACCTCAAGGACGCCTTCGCCGCGGGCCGGATCGGCGTGAGCGGCACGCTGCCCGACACGACGGGCATGGGGGAGGTCCGCTTCCCGGACGGCTCGATCAAGGTGGTGGGGCTGGTCGGTGCGCGGACGGCATACACGGCGTTCATTGCCGCGGGCCAGGGCCGTGCCCGACCGACGCGCGTGCTCCGGCGTGGTCATCACCGGCGCGACGCTTGTGCTTCCGATGCTGTAATAACGTCCCATAGCTGCGGCGGGGGAGGTGGTGTTCCACCCCTCTCCTGCGAGGGGGCGGCCACCCGGGGGGGGTGTTGGATCGACCTGGGGGGCCTGACTCTGGCCCTCCAGGGGTCGGCACTCTGCGGCTTGACGACCCGACGCACAGTTGGCGGCATACGCGATCGACGTCGGGACGATCCATTGGAACGACAGCGACTTCGGAAGGTTCGCCGGACTTCGGGTGGGTCAACCCCTGGCCTGATTCCGGCAGACCTTATCGCTCGTCAGCACAAGGAATACCTTTGGTCGGGTGGGGACGGCATACCTGAGCGTGGGAGGGCGACGACCGGGGGACCAATGGTATGCCGTGTGCGACCGGACCGACGGCGTGTCGACGAGCCAGCCGGGCGGCATACTCTGCGGGCATGACGACCAGGAACGAGACGCCGTGGGTGCTGCCCCTCCGCGGCCGCGACCCGCGCGAGAAGCACCGCGCGAGCACCCCGCTGGAACTCCTCTTCGACCTCACCTTCGTCGTTGCGATCGCGACCGCCGCCGCGCAACTGCACCACGGCCTGTCGGAAGGGCATTGGAGCGCGATCACCGGCTACCTGCTGACGTTCTTCGCGATCTGGTGGGCGTGGATGAACTTCACCTGGTTCGCCTCCGCCTACGACACCAACGACGTGCTGTGGCGAACGCTCGCGATGGTGATGATGGCCGGCGTCCTCGTGCTCGCCGCGGGTGTGCCGCGCGCCTTCAACGAGGGCCAGTTCGGCGTGCTCGTGTTCGGCTACGCGATCATGCGAACGCCGATGATCGTCCAGTGGCTTCGCGTCGCGCGTGACGATCCGTCGCGCCGCGAGACCGCCCGCGCGTATGCCGTCGGCATCGGCGTCCTCGAAATCGCTTGGCTCACCTGGGGACTCGTGGTCGGCCAGGCCGGCGGGTATGCCGTGCTGCTCACCCTTATCGCCCTGGAGGTCCTCGTGCCGATCGTCGCCGAGCGGCGCGGCGGGACGCCCTGGCACCCCGAGCACATGGTCGAGCGCTACAGCCTGATGACGATCATCGTCCTGGGCGAAGTGCTCCTGTCGACCACCGGCGGCATCAATGCCGTGCTCGCCGAGGGCAGCCTGTCGGCCCAGCTCCTGCTCGCAGTCGTCGGCGCGATGCTCATTGTCTTCGTCCTGTGGTGGTTCTACTTCAAGCACTCCCACGCCGAGCGGATGGAGGAGGAAGAGAACCACTCCACCTTCGTCTGGGCTTACGGCCACTACCTCGTGTATGCCGCGGCCGCAGCCGTCGGGGCCGGGCTCGGGGCGAGCATCGACGTCATCGAGCACGTCGCCCACGTGAGTAGTCGGGCGGCGGCGCTGACGTTGGGGGTGCCGGTGGCGGCATACGTGCTGGTCGTGGCCTATCTGCAGGCGCGAGACGTCAGCTCGTGGCGGTCGTTCCTGCGCGCGGCGGCGACGGCGGGCGCGGTCCTGGCCGTGAGTGTGGCCGGGTTGGAGGTTGGCCTGACCGTGCTGCTCATCGGGGTGGTCCTCGCGGGCGCCCTCGCCTTCTATCTGGTCAGCGAACGCAACGGGTATGCCGTGGCCGTCAACAAGGCGAACGCCGCGGCGGGCAAGGCCGTCGAGCACTGAGCCGTTCGGCGGCGGCCGACCCTGAGTTGCAACCTCCGCGAGGGCCCAGCCGGTTCACGTGTCGGAGAGGATGAGTCATGACACGTCTTGGCTTGACGCGCCGACAGGCTGGCCTGCTCGCGGTCCTCGCTGGTGTGCTGGCGAGCACTGTGTTGACGGCCTGCGGGCAGGGGACCGGGCCGCGCGCGGACGTGACCGGGTTCGACAAGCGAGCGACGGCGGTCGCGGCAGCGTGGCGCTCCAGCGGCGCCATCGAGGCCTGGCGCACCGGGTTGGTGCCGCTCGGCGAGTTCACCCAGGTCCTGGGTTTCGATGACCGAAGCGACCTCAAGGACGCCTTCGCCGCGGGCCGGATCGGCGTGAGCGGCACGCTGCCCGACACGACGGGCATGGGGGAGGTCCGCTTCCCGGACGGCTCGATCAAGGTGGTGCGGCTGGTCGGTGCGCGGACGGCATACACGGCGTTCATTGCCGCGGGCCAGGGGCCGTGCCCGACCGACGCGCGCTGCTCCGGCGTGGTCATCACCGGCGCGACGCTCGGGACGACCACGTTGTTGACTAGTCGCGGCGAGGCGACCGTGCCCGCGTGGCGCTTCTCGGTGGCGGGCCTGACCCAGCCGATCATCCGCGTCGCCATCGACCCTGCCGCCATGACCGTGCCGCCTGCGCCGACGCTCGAGGCCGGCGATGGGCGACCGCCGACCGACCTCGGCGTCGAGGTCGGCGCGCTGCTCGGAGTGTCGGGCAACGAGATTCGCTACCGCGTGCTGATCGGTGCGTGCGAAACGAACCCGCGCCCGCTGCTGCACGAGGAGCCGGACATCATCGTCGTCGGTGGGACGGTCACGCCGCAGCCTGCGGGCTCGGCGTGCACGTTGATCCTCGTCGCGGCGCCGGTGTCGGTCACGACGTCGAAACCGGTGGGTGACCGGCCGATCGTCGAGGCGATGTTGGGCAAGGCCGTGGTGGTGAGCCGCTTCCCGTCCGGGTGAGAACCGGGGCGAGGGGTTTGGCGAGCGCGGTGGCATAGTCCCGGTATGCGCGCCGTGAGCTACGCGGCATACGGGGAAATCCCGGTGCTGCGCGACCTGCCCGACCCGACCTGCCCCGCCGACGGGATCGTCGTGCGGGTGGCCGCGACCGGGGTCTGTCGGTCCGACTGGCACGCGTGGCTCGGCCACGACCCGGTGCCGCTGCCGATGGTGCCCGGGCACGAGTTCGCGGGCACGGTGGCAGCGGTCGGTGCCGACGTGCGGCGGTGGCGGGTGGGTGACCGGGTGACCGTCCCGTTCGCGTGTGGCTGCGGCGTCTGCGAGGTATGCCGTGCCGGCGACACCCACGTGTGCCCTTCCCAGACCCAGCCGGGCTTCACCGGCTGGGGGTCATTCGCTGAGCTCGTCGCCGTGTCGGCGGCCGATGCCAATGTCGTCGGGTTGCCTGAGTCGGTGGGGTTCGTGGAGGCGGCGGCCCTCGGGTGTCGGCTTGCGACGGCATACCGGGCGGTCGTGTCGGTCGGACGGGTGGCGCGCGGGGAGTGGTTGGTGGTCCACGGGTGCGGCGGGGTTGGGCTGTCCGCGGTGCTGGTCGGGGTCGCGCTCGGGGCGCGCGTCGTGGGGGTCGACGTGTCGGAGGCGGCGCGCGCGGCGGCGCTGGGGCTTGGAGCGGCGGCTGCGGTCGCGCCGGGGGCCGATCTGGTGGCGATCACCGAAGGCGGCGCCCACGTGTCGGTCGACGCAATCGGGTCCGTGGACGTCTTGGCGGCATCGGTGCGCTCGCTGCGGCCGCGCGGGCGGCACGTCCAGGTGGGATTGTTGCTCGGGTCGGCGGCGGAGGCGGCGGTGCCGATGGGGGCGGTCATCTCCCGTGAGCTGGAGGTGCTCGGGTCGCACGGTATGCCGTCCCGCGACTACCCGGGCCTGCTCGCCCTCGTCGCGTCGGGGGCGATCGACCCGAGGCGGTTGGTGGGCAGGGTGATCGGTCTGGAGAGTGCTGGTGCGGCGTTGGCGGGGATGTCGGAGCCGACGGGCGCGGCGGGTTCGGCGGGCGCGGTGGGGTCGGCGGGCGCGGCGGGCGCGGCGGGTTCGGTGGGATTGACGGCAGGGATCACCGTGGTGGAACTGCCGGAGGGGGTTTGCTGACATCTGTGTTGACATCTTACTGACACCGATGTCAGTATCGTGTCATGTTGATCCTCGCGATCGTCCTCATCACGCTGGCCCTCGTCTCCTATACGACCGGAGTCTGGGCCGAGAAGCTCGGCGGCCGCCTCAAGCGCTGGCACGTCGGGGCCTTCCTCACCGGGTTGGCGTTCGATGCCAGCGGAACCGCCGTCATGGTGGCGATCGCCGAATCGGGTGGCACCGGCAACCGCACCCCCGCGCAGGGACTCACGACTGTCATGGCCTGGACGGGTGGCTTGGCGCTGGCTTTGATGGCCGTGCACGCCGCGTGGGCGATCGTCGTGCTGGTGCGGGGCCGCGAGTCTGAGCTGGCTGGCTTCCACAAACTGTCGCTGTGGGTCTGGCTCATCTGGCTCGTCCCCTACGTGACCGGCATGCTTAGCGCGATGGTCTGAGGACCTTCAACGTCGGCGTGGGCCCACTGCCTGGGCCAGAGGCCCGGGTCCACGCCATGGGGTTTGGCAGGCTGAGGCACTGCTCACTCACAGTGAGCAGTGCCTCAGGTGTTCTGGCGCGACCGGTGTCGACGAGGCGCGGGACCGAGGGTCTTGGTGCCCAATGCCTGACGACGGCAGCCGACTTGCGCAACGCGGAGCGCGGTGGTTCCGACGGGCGCTCCAGGCCTTTCAACGGAGTTGGTGAAGGCGGTCTTTGCGGCAGGAGAGACCGGATTCCTAGACAACGCCCCCGATCGGACCGTCGTTGAGGGGCAATCCGGGATGCTGGCGTTGCTGACGCGCCAGCAGGGCCAGTAGGTAGTTGGGCGATCACCGAAGGCGGCCCGCACCTGTCGGTTGGCGCGATCGCTGGGTTGGCGTTCGATGCCAGCGGCACCGCGCGATGGTCTGATGCCCGCGGCTCAGCCGGTCTCGATGAGGGCGACTCGGCGGGCGATCTCCTCGGGGCCCAACACCCCGACGACCACGCCGCGGACCACTCCCGCCCGGTCAAGGAATACATGGGTGGGGATCCCCAAGACCCGATACGCCGAGGCCAACCGCGTCGCCGGGTCGGCGATGTGGACATAGGTGAGGCCGAGGCGGGACGTGGCGTCGCGGACGGTCTCGGCACTTTCGCCCAGGTAGATCGCCACCACCGCCAAGCCGCGGTCGTCGTGGGCGCGGGCGGCATACGCAGCCTGGATGTCCGGTGCCTCGACCCGGCACGGGGCACACCAGGTGGCACCGAAACTCAGCCAGACCGGGCGCCCGCGCAGGGCGGAGAGCGACACGGGCTGACCGTCGACGGCCAGCGCAGTGAAGTCTGCCAACGGCTGACCGACAATCGGGGCGCTTCCCGGGGAGCCGCTGACCTGCACCGGAGTGGACCCGCCGCCGCCAGGGCCTAGCGCGGCTTCCGGTGCGGCGGCGACCGACGACGAGGTCAGGGACCCGGCGTCGGGTTCCTTGCCTCGGCTGCCCCACCAGACTCCAGCCAGGACGACGGCGGTGGTGGTGGCCAGGACGATGGCGCGCCCGACCCGGCTCCCGCGGGCGCGGGCGCGCCAGTCGTCCTGCGCCCCGTCAGGCATAGCTGTGCATCCCGCCAAGGAACAGGTTGCCGAAGTAGGTGAACAGCACGGCGACGAAGCCGACGACGAGCAGCCAGGCAGCCCGTCGGCCACGCCACCCGCGCACGACCCGCGCGTGCAAGTAACCGCCATAGACGAGCCACGTCAGCAGCGCCGCGGTCTCCTTGGGGTCCCAACTCCAATAGGTCCCCCAGGCCCGTTCTGCCCACACGGAACCGAGGATGAGCATGACGGTCATGAGGGGGAATGCGACGGCCACGGCCCGATAACCCAGCTCGTCCAGACGCGCCGGGGCTGGGGCCCCGACCCACCCAAGGCGGACGAGGACCGGGCGTCCGAGGGACAGCAATGCCGCAGCGCAGGCCACCCCAGCCGCCCCGTAGGCGATGACGGCCGCGAGCACATGAACGGTGAGCAGAAGGTTGTGTTGCAGCGCCGGCACGAGGGGGTTCGGCGTGGCCGAGACGGTCGCGGCATACAGGAGCATGCCCAGCGCGAGCGGCAGGACGGCGACCGTGAGTCCGTCGGCCTGGTGGCGCCACCGGGTCCAGGCGAGCGCGAGCAGCAGGCCCCACGCGAATGACACGGCGAACTCGTGCTGGTTGGCGAAGGGGCCGTGGCCCACGGCAACGGCCCGAGTGACCAGGCCGACCGTCAACACGGCCAGCGCGAGATGGGCCAGCGCGGCGGCATACCAGCCGGTGGTCGGCCGCGACGGGAGGGTCGCGTCCGTGGAGCCGGGTTCGTCGAGGACGCCCGCGGGTGCCTGCTGCCCCGGTCCCCCCGCGGAGGCGAGGACCAGCGCGGGAACCCCAGCCGTATGCCGTGTGGTCGCGGACCGGCGTCGGCCGACCAGACCGCTGAGCGCCGCCACGAACGCGAGCAAGACGAGGATGGTGCTGGTCGAGACGGCAAGCGAGGACAGGGTGAGCATGGCTGCCTACTTCCGGATCAGGGCGGGGTCGGGGAGGGTCTCGACGGACGCGGGGGTCAGCGCGCGGATCAGTTCGTCGAGAGTGGCCGAGTCGGGATCATGGAGATCGGCGTCAGTGGGCGTCGTGCGGGCCGGGGTCACGACGTGCACCTGGCTTCCGGAGGGATGTGCGGTGATCCGCACCCAGAGCCGCCGAGGTCGCATCGAGAAGGTGATGGTCATTCCCACGAGCAGCAAAGCGGCGCCCCACCAGACCCAGAGCGAGCCAGGGTCGCGGGCCACGGTGAGCCCGGTGAACTGGCGCTCGCGCAGGAAGGTCACCCGTAGGCCGCCGACGTCTGTTGCCACGCCGGTCGAGATGACCCGCCGGTCAGTCTCGGCCCCGCCCCGATAGGTGACGATCTGCACCTGGCCCGCGCGCAAGAGCGGGTCGCGCTTGCCCGAAACGGTGCTGACGACAGCGAGCTGCTCGCCCGGGAGGGGCAGGTCGAGCAACCCGACGGTGTGGATGCCGTCCTCCGCCCCCCACTTGAGGGGGACGCCTCCGTCGAAGAGCGTGGTGCCGGTCGGGTCGCTGACCTGAAGCACCGCAGCCACGCCATAGAAGGACTGGTAGATCGCGATGTCGTCATACCGAAGCGGTTCGTTGACCCGGACGGTCGCCCGTGCCACGGGTCTTCCGTCGGCGAGCAACTTGAGGTCACTGGCGTAATCCAGGGGAGTTCCGGCTTCGGTGTAGCTGTCGGTGAAGCTTGCGGCCTCGATGACCAGCCTGGTGTCGTGCCCGACGGCGTGACGTTCCCCAACGACAATCGCGACTTCCGAGTCGCGGAAGGCGACCTGCCCCGTGACTGCAGCGGCTGCTAGCACTAGGACGATGCCGGCGTGAGCGACGAGTGTCGCGAGTGGGGCGAACCGGTGGCGCACGGCATACAGGTCCGTTGCCTCGGCCGTGGAGGTGGTGACCAGGTGGTAGCGCCCCCGCAGGTGGGCGGCGACGGATGCCGTCACCGACGCGGGGTCCGTGGCGACGACCACGCGTCGGGAGTGGTGGATCTGGTCCAGGAGGTGACCGCTGGGGTGGAGCGGCGGACGGGCCACCTGCCGCCACAACGCAGGGGTCCGGTTGAGCGTGCAGGCCAGCGTGCTCAGTCCGAGCACCGCAGCGGTCGTCGTGAACGTCAGAGAGTGGAAGACGCCGAAAACCTGCATCCTCGCCAGCCAGTCGGTGGCGTCACCGAAGCGAGGTCGTATGCCGTCCAGCCACGCCGCGGTCGCCATGGAGTTGCCGCGTGCGGAGTCTGGGAGCTGGGGGAAGAGGGTGCCCAGCAAGGTGAGCACGCCGAGGGTGAGGATGAGCCCGATGGCCGTGACCTTCGAGGTGAGGAACCGCCAGATCACCCCGAGCGGGCTGCGCGCAACGGCGTGGGACATGGTCATGGGGGGCTCCTTCAGCCGCCGAGAGCGGGGAGGGTCGCTGCCAGGCGGCCGAAGAGGTTGGCGACGAGCGCCACCCCGGTGAGGGCCACGATGGCACCGCTGGTCACCTCGACGAGCGCTGCCCGGCGACGCAGGACCGACCATCGAGAGCCCACGACACCGGCCCCTCCCGCGACGGCGAGCAACGGCAGGCCAAGGCCAAGGCAGTAGGCGATCAGCAGCAGCGCGCCATCCGCCATGGTTTCGCCGCTGGCCACGCCGATGACCGCCCCGAGGATGGGTCCGATGCACGGGGTCCAGCCGGCCCCGAAGGCCAGTCCCATGAGCAGGGCGCGGCGGTGACCGGGAGTCCGCTGGTCCGGTCGGGGGACGACCGTTCCGGTCCGGTCGCTGGCTGGCCCGGCAGGTCCGGTCGACCCGGCCAACCCGGCCGACCCGACCGGCCGGGTCGACCCGACCGGCCCGGCCGAGAGGCGCCACTGCCGGTGCAGCAGCGGGATCTCGACCAGGCCGGCCAGGTGCAGACCCATCACGACGAGCAACACGCCGCCCAGGACGCGGGCCAGGTCTCGGTGGTCGCCGAGGACCTGGCCGACAAGACCGAGTGAGGCCCACACTGCGACGAAGACGATCGAGAAACCGACCACGAACGCGGCAGCCCGCGTGACCGCTCCCCGGCCCCGCGCCCTACCGTCGCCGACGACCTGAGCGACGACGGCGGGGACCACGGGCAGGAAACAGGGCGAGGCGAAGGATGCCAAGCCGGCGGCCACCGCCAGCGGCAGCGTGACAGTCGTCATCAGGCGAAGGTGTCCTGCATGAGCCCGGTAAACCACTTGCTCATGTCCTTGTAGTTGCTCGCGGAGATACTCGGTGCCTCGGCGATGCTCTTGACGAGCATGGTCCGGGTCGCCGGGTCGTAGTGGAACACCCCGGTGAGCCATGACGCGGTGGTCATGGTGATCGGGGAGTAGCACGCGCTGCTCGTCGCGGGCGCCTGGTTGAGCGCTTGCCCGGTGAGCAGCTTGGGGATGGCATCGGCCAACACCTTCGCCTGGGCGTTGGCGATGTGACCCGACTTGGGCATCGTCGTCCCGATCGCGTCCCCGAGGACGTGGATCCGCGGCACAGCCGAACTCTCATAGCTGAGCACGTCCACACCAGCCCACCGCCCACCGACGTTGACCAGCCCAGCGCTCTGGGCGAGGGCACCGGCGCGGTGGGGCGGGATGGGGTTGAAGACGTCAAACCGGACGCTCTCAGCCGTCGTGACGACGGTGCTGTTGGCCTTGTCGACGTGATCGATCACCGCATTCGGGACGTAGCGGATGACGCCTGCGTGGATGGAGGTGAATGCCTCCGTGAAGGCGATCGGCTCGGCCATGATCTTGGGATTGGCGTCCAGGACGACGACGCGGCTCCCTGGCTTGTTCTTCTTAAGCCAGTCAGCCACCAGGCAGGCACGCTCGTAGGGTCCCGGGGGACAGCGGTAGGGCGCTGGCGGGATGGTCATGACGAACGTGCCGCCGGACGGCATACTCATCAGCTGGTTGCGCAGCAGCGTCGTCTGGGCGCCCGCCTGCCACGCGTGGGGGTAGGTGGTGTCGTAGTCACCCACCGTGAGCCCCGGCAGGGCATCGAACACGATCCCCGGCGCGACGACGAGCCGGTCGTAACCGAGCGTGCTGCCGTTGGACAGCGTGACGGTCTGGGCAGTGGGGTTGACCCCCAGCGCCTCGGCCGTCACGACGTTGACGCCGTAGGTGTTGCGCAGGGCGGCGTAGGAGTACTGCAGCGAGGGGATGGTGGTCTGCCCCGTGAGCACTCCGTTGCTCATGATGTTGCTTGTGTATGCCGTGTTGCGCTCGACCAGCGTGAGGGTCAGGCCGGAGCCACCCCAGCGGCGCAGGTAGCGAGCAGCACTGGTGCCGGCCATGCCGCCACCGACGATGACGACCCGGCCCGATGCCCCCCTCGGCGTGCGCGACCCGTTCGAGACGTCGCCCTCGGCGTAGCGGGCGGCGTTCGCGGCGGACTCGTCGAAGAAGGCTGCGGAGGCTGCGGCGCTGATGCCGGCGGCTCCGAGCAATTGGACGAAATTGCGACGGGAGAGAGCCATGGTCATTTCCTCACGCTCGTCGGGACCTTGGAGAAATAGTCGGCGATGAGCCGCAATTGCTCGTCGGTGTAGCCGTTGGCATGAACCTTCATGATGGCTTCGTCGGCTTCGGTCGTGGTTTGCAGCTCTTTGAGCTCGTTGTACAACTCCGTTGCGGACTCGCCCGCGATCCCCTCGAACGTGCCGTTGATGCCGTCAGTGCCGTGGCACTGGAAGCAGTTGCCGGCCAGGATCTTTCCGGGGTGGGTCAGCAGCGTCGTGGTCGTGGTGGTTGCAGCGGGGATCTGTTGCGGCGCAGAGCGTGAAGACGGGGCTGTGCCGGTGGATACCGCACCGATCAGGGCGGTTGCTGCGACTCCCAGGATCAGGATGCGAGGGGTCCTCATGGCGCTTCCTATCGTCGGGACGAGCCGCGGCCGACTGGCCGGGCATACCCCCCACCGTATGCATAAACGGCCTAGGGGTGGGCTCTTCGGTCCTGTGACAACCTCCATGCGCGGCGGGTCAACGTTTATCGGGGAGTTGATGTTTCCTTAACTGGGACGGCATACGATCACGCGTGAGACCCATATCGGGCCCCGCGGGATTGGCGCGCCCTTTTCGTGCTCGAAGAATGTTGTGCGCCTGAAAAAGGCGGGCCGGGAGGATCCACGGTCGAACAGAGCAAGGGCATGAAGAGAGCGAGCGACGGGAATCGAACCCGCGTATCTAGCTTGGGAAGCTAGCGCTCTACCATTGAGCTACGCTCGCGAGCCCCGGTTCAGCACGGCTTGGCCAGACCTGTCGGGGCGAGTCGGCAGTCTAGCCGACCGGGGCCGACCCACTCCAACCGAGGTCCGCCGCCCGAGGCCGACCCACGCAGCCAGCCAAGCCGGCGCGGTAGCGTGACCACTGTGCTGCTCTCCGACAGGGACATCCGCGCCGAGATCGAGTCCGGGCGGGTGCGTCTGGACCCCTGGGACCCGGCGATGGTCCAGCCCTCCAGCGTCGACGTCCGGCTCGACAAGTTCTTCCGGCTGTTCGACAACCACCGCTACCCCTATATCGACCCGGCGGCCGAACAGCCCGACCTCACCCGGCTCGTCGAGGTCGGGGGATCGGGGGGAGCGTCGGCCGCTTCGGGCGATACCGCCGAGGACCGATTCGTCCTGCATCCAGGCGAGTTCGTCCTGGGCTCCACACTCGAGACGGTCACCCTCCCGGACGACCTGGCCGCCCGGGTCGAGGGCAAGTCGAGCCTGGGCCGACTCGGTCTGCTCACCCACGCGACGGCCGGCTTCGTCGACCCCGGATTCAGCGGCCACGTCACGCTTGAGCTCTCCAACGTCGCGACCCTGCCGATCATCCTGTATCCGGGCATGAAGATCGGCCAGCTCTGCTTCTTCCGGCTCAGCTCGCCGGCCGAAAACCCTTACGGCAGCGCGGCATACGGGTCGCACTACCAGGGTCAGCGCGGCCCGACCGCGAGTCGCTCCTGGCAGAACTTCCACCGCAGCGACGTCTGAGCCGACCCAAGCGGCATACCGCTTCCGACCCCAGTGTCAGAGGGCTGGGTTAGCGTGTCGGGATGATCCGCTTCGAGGGTGTGACCAAGAGGTATGCCGGTGCGCCCGGTCACGCGCCAAGCGTCGCCGTCGACGACCTCACCCTTGAGGCGCCTACCGGTCAGATCACCGTCCTCGTCGGACCCTCGGGATGCGGCAAGACGACGACCCTGCGGATGGTCAACCGGATGATCACCCCGACCTCCGGGTCGATCTGGCTCGATGGGCGCGACACGGCGGCACTCGACGAGGCAGAGCTTCGGCGCGGCATCGGCTACGTCATCCAGCACGCCGGGCTCTTCCCGCACCGCACCGTGCTCGACAACGTCGCCACCGTCCCGCGACTGCTCGGCTGGGACACCGCCAAGGCCCGCCGCCGAGCGGCCGAGATGCTTGAGCTCGTCGGGTTGGAGGCGGCATACGGAGGGCGCTATCCCAGCCAGCTCTCCGGCGGGCAGCAGCAGCGCGTCGGGGTCGCACGCGCGCTGGCCGCGGACCCGCCGGTCATGCTCATGGACGAGCCGTTCTCCGCTGTCGACCCGGTGGTGCGTGAGCAGTTGCAGGACGAGTTCCTTCGGTTGCAGCGCGAGTTGGGCAAGACGATCCTCTTCGTCACCCACGACATCGACGAGGCGATCAAGCTCGGTGACCAGGTGGCGGTGCTGCGGGTGGGCGGGCGCCTCGCGCAGTTGGACACCCCCGCTCGGCTGCTCGCCGACCCGGTGGACGACTTTGTTGCCGACTTTGTGGGCCGCGACCGGGGCTACCGCGCGCTCGGGTTCCGAGGCGCGCCCCCGCTGGCGCTGCGCGACGAGCCGACCGTGCGGCTGGGGGCTGGGGTGGGTGCCGCCCGTGCCGCGACGACCGATCGCTGGCTGCTCGTCCTCGACGACGCCGGAGCGCCGGTCGGCTGGGTCGAACCGGATCGGCTCACCGGCCCGATCGGGCCCGAGCACCTGCACCGCGGCGGCACGGTGGCTCGGGTCGACGCGTCCTATCGAGCCGTGCTCGACGCTGCCTTGTCGGCGCCGTCGGGGCGTGGGGTGCTCGTCGACGAATCGGGTCGTTTTGCCGGCACCGTCACCGCTAACCGAGTCGTTGCGGCCATGAGCCGGCCCGCCGGTGCGTCCCAGGTCGACCCCGCGGGTGGCGAGGACGGGGCTGGGACGGGGGCGGACGGCATACGGGAGACTGCCGGCGGCGACCCGGCTGGGACCGCGACGTGACCTGGGTCTGGGAGCACCTCGGGGACATCGGCGGGTATGCCGCGTCCCACGCGCTGCTCGCCGGGATCCCCTTGGTCGTCGGGCTGGCGCTCGCGCTGCCGCTCGGGTGGCTGGCCCGCCGCTTGCCGCGGGTCGCGCCGCTCATCGTCGGGGGGAGTGGGCTGCTCTACACGATCCCGAGCTTGGCGCTGTTCATCCTCATGCCGCTTGTGCTGGGCAGCAAGATCCTCGACGCGATCAACGTCTATGTCGCGATGACGATCTATACGGTGGCGCTGCTCGTGCGGTCGGTCGTCGACGCGCTCGGCTCGGTGCCGGAGTCGACGGCCCTGGCTGCGACGGCGATGGGCTACCGGCGGCTCGGCCGGGCGCTGGCGGTCGAGCTCCCGCTGGCGGTGCCCGTGTTGGCGAGCGGGCTGCGGGTGGCGGCCGTGTCGAACGTCAGCATCGTGTCGGTCGCCTCGCTCATCGGCTATCCGCAGCTCGGCTATTACCTCACCGACGGCTATCAGCGCTCGTTCCCGCTCGAGATCGGGGTGGGGATCGTCGGATGCGTGCTCCTGGCGCTGGTCTTCGACCTGGCGATCCGCGGCGCCGAATGGGCGCTGACTCCGTGGGCCCGCGCCGGGTCCAGCGGTGGATCAGGTCGTGCTCCGAAGGAGGTGGCTGCGACGTGATCACCCAGATCTGGGCGTGGCTGACCGCGCCGGAGCAGTGGTCCGGGTCGCGCGGCATACCGACCCGGCTCGTCGAGCACCTGGGCTATTCGGCGCTCTCGCTCGTGCTGGCCGCGGCGGTGGCGCTGCCGCTCGGGCTGTGGGTCGGGCACACCGGCCGCGGTCGCTGGCTGGTGACGGGCGCCAACGCCGCGCGCGCTGTCCCCAGCCTCGGGCTGCTCTTCGCCGTCGCCATGTTCGTCGGGCCGCGGATCTCTTCGAACCTTGCGTTCGTCATCCCTAGCGTCGTCGTGCTCGTCCTGCTCGCCATCCCACCGCTGCTTTCCGGCGCCGAGGCGGGGGTCCGGGCGGTCGATCCGGCGGCGCGCGACGCGGCATACGGGATGGGGATGCGGGGCCCGGAGGTGCTGCGCGGGGTCGAACTGCCGTGCGCGCTGCCGTTGCTGCTGTCCGGAGTGCGAGCGGCGACCCTGCAGGTCATCGCGACCGCGACGATCGCCGCGGCAGTGAGCCTCGGCGGGCTCGGGCGCTACCTCATCGACGGGCTCGCGGTCCGCGACTACCCGCAGATGGCCGGTGGCGCGATCCTGGTCGCCGCGCTCGCCCTCACCGTCGACGGGCTGCTCGCCCTCGTCACCCGGTATGCCGTGTCGCCCGGCCTGAGCGGGAAGCATCGCGGCGGGCGGGCTGTTGCAGACCCCAAGGGCCAGGTGCTCGCGCCTGGACCCGTGCGCTCGGAAATGCCCAGCAAGTCCCGACTGGAAGTGAGCTGACATGTCCCGCACGACGATCGACCTGAGCACCGGAACCCCAACGCGCGCGGTGTCTGGCCGCACGGTGTCCCGCCGGGCGTTCACCCGGACCGCGGCGCTCACTGCGGCCGTTGCCCTCGGGCTGGCCGCGTGTGGCGCCGGCTCGAACCCGACGGCGCCTGGAACGACCGCGGCCGGGACCGGCGGGGCGGGAGGCGCTGCCGGCGCTGTGACGAGCGTCGTCGTCGGCGCGGCCGACTTCTCCGAGTCGCAGGTGCTGGCCGAGATCTATGCTCAGGCGCTGGCGGCCAAGGGCATCACCGCGACGACCCGGCCCAACATCGGCAGCCGGGAGGTCTACCTCAAGGCCGTCGAGGACAAGTCGGTCGACATCGTCCCGGAATACACGGGGTCGCTGCTGTCCTACCTCTCCAAGGGCGCCACCGCGAAGGGCTCGGACGAGGTGTATGCCGCCCTCAAGGCGGCGCTGCCCGCGACGCTGACGGTGTTGGCCAAGAGCACGGCCGAGGACAAGAATTCGATCGTCGTCACCAAGGAGACGGCTGCCAAGTGGTCGCTCAAGTCGATCGCCGACCTCGTCGCGCACCAGGGCGAGATCGTCGTGTCAGCGCCGCCGGAGTTCCAGAGCCGTCAGCAGGGTTTGCCGGGGCTCAAGGAGGCGTATGGCTTCGTGCCGAGTGACTTCCGGCCACTCAAGGGCAAGGCGATCGTCGACGCGTTGCTCGGCGGGCAGGCGCAGGCGGCCAACATCTTCTCGACCGACCCGGCGATCACGATCAATGGGTTCGTGACACTGGAGGACCCGAAGTTGATCTTCGGCTCGGACAACGTCGTGCCGCTGGTGCGCAAGGACAAGGCGAACGACGTCGTGACCAAGACCCTCGACGCGGTGTCGGCCAAGCTCGACACGGCCACGCTGACCGATCTGGTCAAGCAGGTCGACGTCGACAAGAAGGACGCCAAGGTCGTCGCCAAGGAGTGGTTGGGCAAGATCGGCCTCGGCTGATCCCTGGCCGCCCTGGCCTCACTCCCAGGTGATCGTGTGGCCCGGACGCCGCGAGCGGGCGTTCGGGCCACACCGACCTCGCCCGCGCGGTATGCCGGCCCAGGAACTTGCTGCTTGGCATCGCTGGGGTCTCGGTGCGGACCCGGGGTCCTAGCAGCCCCCCAGCACAGCGCGCACGATTTGGGCCGAGCACGGTCGGGACCGTATCCGCTAGGTGTCCCCGGGGACAGGCGGCGTCGGGATGTGGCTCAACTGGTGGTGGCCGGTCGGGGGAGCGGCGGGGTGGGGTATGCCGCGGGGTAGGCGGGGCGACCGTATCTGGTATCGAGGTCCGCGGGCGCGGCCGTGGGTGGCAGGCCGAGGTGGGTGCCGTCCCAGATCGACCCGGCCCTGGTCGCCGTGGCCGTCACTAGCAGTTGCGGTGCGTCGCGGTGGATGACGAAGAAGGCGCGGTCGAGCACGTCTACCGGATCGACACCGGCCGGCACGGTGATCTCGGCCCTGATCGACTTCGGCCGCTGTCCACCGTCCTTGGTCAGGGCCAGCATGGCCTCGGACACCCCCGCAATCGACCGCACCTGCTTGGTTATCCAGGCGATGTCGACCAATGGGTCGGGCACCGGCGTCGGGCGAGGTGGCGGCGGCGTTGGGAAGGAGGTGCCAGTAGCAGTTGCATATCTGCGCGCCATGTCCGCCGCGGCCGGCACGTGGGCAAGGCCGATATGCGTCCCGTCCCATAGCTGACCCTGGCGGACGACGAACACGTCGACGGTCTGGGCGGTCTTGAACAACTCGAAGTACGCCCGGTCGAGGATGTCAATGGGATCAGCCCCGGCCCCGGCCGTCACGTCTGCGGTGAGCGCTGACGGGTAGCCGAATCGGTCCGGGCTGTAGCTGACCTCGACATGGGTGACTCCGGCCAAGCTGGCGACCCTCGACTTCGCGTCGGCGACGTGCGCCGGCAGCGGCTTGGGGGAGGGCGTGCCTGAGGGGGGAGGTGTGCTGGGGCCGGTAGGCAGCGTGCACCCACCGAGCCCCATCCCGCAGAGCACCGCAAGGACAGCCGCCACCAGAGTGGTCAACCGCCGATGCGCCATCTCCTCACCTCCGTGCTCCCTTCGAAATAGGCCGCGTTTGCATCCTGCCACCTCTGCAGCGTCGGGTCGGACGCCTCGCTGACGATCTTCCCGGTGTCGACGTAGAACTCGGTGGAGTGTGCGTCTCCGGGTCCGTAGGTCGCCCTCCGCTCGGCGGCAGCGCGAGCGAGTTGGTCTGCCTTGACCGGGTCTGGCTCTGCAGCGGCGGCGGCTTCGAGCTCATCGGCCGCACGTGCAGCCGCGGCTCGAACATCGGATGTCGGGAGTTCCCGACTGACCGTCACCCAGTTGTCTTGTGCCGGGTTGTCCCGGCCGTCGAGTTTCGGCACCGGGTCTTGGGCGTGCTCCAGAGACATCACCGACACCGAGTCCGGGATATCCATCCGCGCGATCGGCGACCCTCCGGTAACGACGCTCGTTACGTGAAAGCGTTGCATGAACGACGGATCGGCGGCGCACGCGGCCGCAGCGATACCCCCTTGGCTGTGGCCCGTGAGCATCACCGGGTCACCGGGCGCGATTCCTGCGGCCACCATCGCCTTCTCTATCTGCCGCTGCACCGCAGTCTGTGCCTCGCGTGACATCAGGTGGACGTTGCTCGTCAGGTCGACCGGGTTGTCGGTGCGCGTCGGATTCCAGTCCTGGGTGCCCGGGATCTGCACGATCCAGCGGGTCACTCCATCTGCTCCGAGGACCTTGACGATCTGAATCTGGCCGTGCGCCTCGTCGCGGCCGAGCAGTCCCTGTTGAGTGAAGACGTCCGCCAATCCGCTCGGGGCCGCTGCGCCGCTGGGTGGGTCGACCTGGCCCACAGGCCAGTCGCCGACGTCCTGGAAGTAGCCGAAGTTCTGGCCGAGCGAGATGAGCCCGCCCACGGATCCTTCGTAGTCGGTCGTCGGCCAGTGGCCTCCGCCAGCCCACACCAGGGCGAGAGTGAGACCGACGGCGCCCGGTCCGCCGGCCAACCCTGCCCCAAGACCCCCGACACTGGTCATGAGGGAACCCTGGACGAAGCCGGGTGCGAGCCTTGTCGCGGCTTCCATCAGCCATGGCTGCTCGAACAGGGACGCCTGCACCGAGGCGAGTACGGCGTCCTTGTTGCTCAGGAGTATGCCCAGTGCCAGGGGATGGGTCAGGGCTCCGACGACGGCCAAACCTCCGACGGCCATGCCGGTCATGGTCTGCACCTTGTCGAGCAACTCACGCCCATACTCGTCGGCGGCCCGATAGGTGGTTACCGCAGCCTCGACCAGATGAGCCGTGCCCTCAAGGGCCAGACCCGTCGGGAGGCAGCCGTCGGGTCCTGCGGTCGCCCACACGATCGCCGCTTCAGCGGCCGCCAACTCGCCGGGGCACAACAGACCCGACGCGATGACTGACCCGTTGACGCTCGCTTGCGCGGCATCGTCGGAAAGGCTGCGCAGTGCGGCTCCGGTCGATGCGATCAGGCCAGAGACCGCGACCAGGTCATCCAGGCGCGCGTCGAAGCTTCCGGCCCCTCCGGAGACGGAGATGCTCATGGGGCACCACCCCCCGCCCGGCGATCCAGCTCGGCGCCCAGCCGTCCGGTGAGCGAGCTCAGCAGCAGGTCACGCACGTCGGCGCGGCCAGCGGGGACGTGCCGGATGTGCCCGGTGCTCGTCCGCGCGATCTCGATCCAACCCCGGCGACCTTTGAGCCAGGACCCCACCGAGACGGACGAGTCGGAACGACTCGTCACCGAGACCAACAGATGGCCGTCGATTTCCGCGATGAGGTCCGCCACCGCGGGTGGGACCTCGGTGAGGCCCAGGTCTCCCAGAATCGGCCCGACGAGGCCCATGTCCCCTGCCCGAACCGCCCGGACCAGCGCGATGCTGAACTCCTCGGGGATCAACTCCGGTACCCCGCTGGCCTCGTCGGGGGTTGGCGGCACCAGCCGCATGACCTCGTCGAGCAACGACCCGATGGGGTAGACGCTGATCTCCACACCGGGCACCAGGGCAGTCGCGGCCTCGGGGTGGCTGTCGGTGTCGACCCTGACCGCCCGCGCGATGCTGCAGACAAACTCGCCATCGGTCCAGACCGACGCGAGCAGGCCGGTCGAGCCCGCGGACGCAGCGATGTCGGCGCAGACAAGCGCCCGACCCCGAATGTCGAGGGCCTCCTGCAAGGAGGGGTCTGCATTGACGACGACGGCATCGACGCCGTCCAACGGAGCCAGCCATGCCGGCAGGGCAGAAGGCGGCGCCCCCGCGACTAGCCCGGCCCACGCGGCCTCGTCCAGGCGCACGCGGTGGGCACCGTCCAACGGTGCCAACGTGACGGTGCCTGTCATCGTCCGAGCCTCCGGGCCAGGTCGAGCCACTGGGGGTCACCTGGGTGCGGAGCGGCGCTCGCTGTCGACAGGACCCGCCGCGCCTGCTCCTGAACGGCTCGCTCGGCGTCGGAGAGACGGTCAGCGGCCTCGCCGGCCAGCGAGTTGAGCTTGCGCTTGGCGCCTTCGACCATGTCGGTGACCCAGTTCATGGCCTGTCTGATCGCCGCCTGACGTTCTTCGAGCGCGTCAGCGAGCTGATCAAGCTTGACCGCAGCCTCCCGCATGGACGTCGCGACATCATCAACGTCGCGTGAACTCGCCGCCAACCGATCCCGGAACCGCTCCGCGGCCAAGCCATGCCACTGGATCCCGTGGCCGCGTCGCACGCTCCGGGCTTCCTCCTCGACCGCCCCCGCAACGCGACGTAACCGTCGAGCTTCGTCACGAATCTCGTGCGGATCCCCTCCCACCGCCATGACAAGTGACTGTATGCCGTGCGGAGCGGATACACATGAGTACTTGCGCTCATTCGTGCGGACGGGGGTAGCCGAAACACTCGACGCTGTACCTGAGCCGGTCGTGGGTCGCGGCGGCGCGGCGGCGCGGCGGCATACCGGCCCGGATTCGAGAGCTGGTATGCCGCCCGCTCGGCTTACGCGCTCGGCACCGGTTCGGGAGCGGGCGCCGACGCGGCTGCCGCAGCGCCCGGCTCCTCGCCGCGGCGCACCGCAGCCAACAGCATCTGGGCCACGTCGACCACCTCGACGGCACCCTCGGTGAGCTCGCCGGTCTCGACGAACTTGTTCACCCCGTCCGAGAGCATAACCTTGCAGAACGGGCAGCCGACGGCGATCCGCTGGGCGCCAGTCGCGACGGCTTCGCTCGTGCGGTTGAGGTTGATCCGCGAGCCGAGCTTCTCCTCGACCCACATGCGAGCGCCACCGGCGCCACAGCAGAACGACTTCTCGCCGTGCCGCGGCATCTCG
Source organism: Candidatus Phosphoribacter baldrii (assembly GCA_016704565.1). GTDB lineage: Bacteria > Actinomycetota > Actinomycetes > Actinomycetales > Dermatophilaceae > Phosphoribacter > Phosphoribacter baldrii. Next base: position 472,168 of record JADIZV010000001.1, on the reverse strand, counting down.
GTGAGCGACACGCCGGGCAGGGCGCCGAGCAGCTCGCGCGGCGGCGCGTAGACGTGGTTGTGCCGACCGAGGTAGCACGGGTCGTGGTAGGTCACCGAGGCCGCCGTCGACGCGTCCTTGGACCCGGCCGACTCACCCGGCCGCGAGACGGGCACGAGCCGCTTCTCGCGCACCAGCCGGTTGAGCAGCTGGGTGTGGTGGACGACCTCGTAGTTGCCGCCGACCTGCGGGTATTCGTTCTTGAGCGCGTTGTAGCAGTGCGCGCAGGTGACGACGATCTTGGTCGCGCCGACCTCGTTGAGCATCTCGACGTTCTGCATCGCGAGCATCTGGAAGAGCATTTCGTTGCCGGAGCGACGGGCAGAGTCACCGGTGCACGCCTCGCCGTCTCCGAGCACGGCATACGAGACTCCGGCGGTGTGGAGCAGTTCGGCGACGGCGCGCGACGTGCGCTTGGCGCGGTCCTCGAAGGCGCCCGCGCAGCCGACCCAGAAGAGATAGTCGACGGCCGAGCAGTCCTCGACGTCCGACCCGACGACGGGCACGTCGAACGGCAGGCCCTTGGCCCAGTCCATCCGCATCCGCGGGGCGAGGCCCCAGGGGTTGGAGTTCTTCTCGAGGTTCTTGTAGAGCGTCCCGAACTCGCTCGGGAAGGCGCTGGCGATGAGGTTCTGGTAGCGGCGCATGTCGACGATCGCGTCGACGTGCTCGATGTCGACCGGGCACTGCTCGACGCAGGCGCCACACGTCGTGCACGACCACAGGACGTCCTCGTCGATGACGCCCTCCAGACCCAACGGGTCGTATGCCGTCAACGGGTGCTCAGCGTCGTAACCGAGCGTCCCGACGAGCGGGGCATCGGCGAGCTTCTGGGTGTGTGCGGGCAGGTCCTTGCGCTTGTCCTCGGTCGCCATGAGCCAGGGGGCCTTGGCGTGGGCGTGGTCGCGCAGGGTCATGACGAGCAACTTGGGGGACAGCGGCTTGTCGGTGTTCCAGGCCGGGCACTGGCTCTGGCAGCGGCCGCACTCGGTGCAGGTGGTGAAGTCGAGCAGGCCCTTCCAGGTGAAGTCCTCGACCTTGCCGACGCCGAGCGAGGTGTCCTCCTCGAGGTCCTCCATGGCCTCCATGTCGAACGGCTTGCCGCCGACCATCATCGGCTGGACGGCGCCGAGGGAGGTCCGCCCGTCAGCGTGCCGCTTGAAGTAGATGTTGACGAACGCCAGGAACCGGTGCCACGCCACACCCATCGTCGGGGTGAGCGAGATGGTGATCATCCACGCGAAACTCACGAGGATCTTGATCATCGCGACGAGGTAGATGAGCTCCTTGACCGTGTCCAGGCCGATGCCTTGCCACAGCCACTGGGCCCCCCAGCCCGAGAGCGGGAAGTGCAGGAACAGCGACTCGCTCGGGGTCATGATCTGGACCATCCGCGCCTCGAGCGTGCGCAGCAGCATGATGCAGAGCATCACGACAAAGATGGTGAACTCGACGTAGTAGGCCTGCCACCACGTCGACCCGAAGAAGCGCGAGCGCCGCCCGGCGATGCCTTCGGATGAGCGCGGGTGGTTGCGCTGGCGGACCCAGATGAGCACGCAGATCCCGAGGAAGCCGATGCCGGCGAAGATCTCGATGAGCCACTCGAACGGCACGAAATGCCCGACGATCGGCAGCCGGAAGTCGGCCCAGATGAGCTGGAAGAACGCGTTGACCAGCGTGGCGAACAGCAGGAAGAACCCGAGGGCCGTGAACCAGTGCGCGATCGAGACCAGCGGCAGCCGCCCAAGCCGGGTGTGCCCGAGGAACTCCCGCAGCACCGTCCACACCCGGGTGGCCGGCTGGTCGGTGCGGGTCGGATCGGGCTGCCCGGTCTGGAAGAGCTTGTAGAAGCGGTAGGACTGCCGGAACAGCAGTGCCCACCCCAGCAACGGAATGGTGAAGCACAGCACGATCGCAGTGATCTGCAGGGCGCTCATAGGTCACGAGTCTAGTGGCCGCTAAGCGCTTGCTCACCTGGGCGTCGTGTGACTCACCTCGCGCGGGTGGTCTGGTCGGAGTTGCAGGTATGCCGTGTCCGCCCGGCTCGTCTGGCCCGCCCGGTCGTCGGCCACCGGCCTGGGCCGCCTGACTCGCCTCGCCAAGGCCAGGGTCCGTCCTTGGCGTGCGGGTCTGACTCGCCAAGGCCAGGGTCCGTCCTTGGCGTGCGGGTCTCTCCCTGAGTTTCGCCGCCATGGCGGCCAAACTGGTGAATTGGCGGTCGAATATGAACGCCCTTGGCCGGTTTCCCCGCCATGGCGGCCAAACTGGTGGGGTCGTGGGCGTGGCGGCCAAACTGGGGGTGAGTGGGAGTCGGGCGGGCGGCATACGGAACGAGGAGGCGAGCGGGCGGCATACGGAACGAGGAGGCGAGCGGGCGGCATACCGGGCGCCGGGGGGTATGCCGGGTGCGTGAGGTGGGCTACGCGCTCGCCTCGGGTGCGGGGAGACCATCGGCGGCGGCTTCGAGGGCGGCGATGTCGAGTTTGCGCATCTGCAGCATGGCGGCGATGACGCGCGAAGCCCGCTCTGGGTCGGGATCGGAGGCGAGTTCCCCGAGCCGGGTCGGGATGATCTGCCACGAGAGGCCGAAGCGGTCGGCGAGCCAGCCGCACTGCGACTCCTGTCCGCCGTCCGCGAGGAGGCCGTCCCAGATCCGGTCGAGCTCGGCCTGATTGGGGCAATAGACCTGGATCGAGGCGGCGGGGGAGTGGGTGAAGTGCGGGCCCCCGTTGAGCGCGACGAAGTGCTGGGTGCCGAGGGTGAACTCGACCTGAAGGACGGAGCCGGTCTCGCCGTGCTCGTTCTCGGAGCCGTAGTGGCTGATCTGCCCGATCGAGCTGTCGGGGACGAGGGAGGTGTAGAGCTGCACGGCGGGGAGGGCTTGGGTGTCGAACCACAGGCAGGTCTTGATCGGGTAGGGCGAGGGCATCTGGGCTCCTGGGTTCGCGGGTCTGGACTCGTGGTGGTTTCGGGGGTCGTGGCTTGGGGAAGGCCCAAAGGCCCATCATTACCTGGCGGGGCCGGATCTGTGGAGTGTTGGCCACACCCCAGTGTGGCTAACGCTCCACAGATGGCCGGTCGCGGACGAGATCGTCGGTGGGTGTGAGGTCTTCGAGGGCGTTCGGCGGTCCGCCACCGGGGAAACGTCGGCGGGTGTGAGGTTTTCGAGGAGTTCGTGGGACACAGCGCGACCAAAGTCATGCACAGATTGACTGTCAAGGCTGACATTATCTAGTCGTGAGCACAACGAGTGTCAGGTCGGACTCGTTCGAGGCATCGGCCGCCGCCAAGGTCGCCCAAACCCACCCCGACGCGGACCTGCTGGCGCTGCGGGCGTCCTTCAACCTCGTCCGGCTCTCGACCTTGCACATGCACCGGCTCGAGTCCGAGGTGCACCGGGACGCCGGGTGGAGCATGGCCGGCTTCCGGGTGATGTTTTGTGTCTGGGTCGCCCAGGAGCTCGAGCCGCGCGAGATTGCCCGCTTCTCCGGGCTCTCACGGGCCGCTGTCTCCAGTGTGCTCAACACCCTCGAACGTGACGGGCTGGTCGAACGGCATCGAGAGTCCACCGATCGCCGTCTGGTCACCGTGCGCCTGACCGGCGAGGGCGAACGGCGACTGGTGGCGGCATACGGGAACGAGAACTCGGTGGAGCGGGCCTTCTTCGCTCCACTCGGGGAGAGCGAACTGGACACGTTTGTCGTCCTGCTCCGCCGCCTGCTGCGCCAGCGTTCCGAGTGACGCCACAACGAGACCCACGTCTCGTTCCGACAAAGTAATCAAGATCTAGACAATCACAGCCTGAACGTCTAATCTGCCGCTCATGGCACACAACGAGCGCTTCGCAGGTTCCATGGACCTGCCCCCGGAGACCGAGCAGCCCAACGTCTACCCGCTGTCCTGGCACCGGGAGACCGCCAAGATGGAGGAGATCTGGACCTCCGCACAGCGCGACCAGTGGGACCCGCTCAAGCTGCCGTGGGACACCTTCGACCCCAGCTCCTACACGTGGGAGCAGCGTGAGTCCATCGCCTATTGGTGGACCCTCCTGTCGGTCTTCGACGCCTCCGCACCGCCGGTGTTCGCCGAGGCCCTCATCAAGACCTATGAGGTGCACGAGGAAGACCCGGTCCGCCGGTGCTTCTTCTCGGTGACCCGTGACGAGCAGATGCACGAGCAGATGTGCGGGCTGTCCATCACCAAGTTGCTCGAGCACCCGGACCCGCTGACCTACGAGCCCAAGACCGACATCGGCCGGCGCCTGCAGAAGAACGCCAAGTGGCTCTACTTCAACGGTGGCCGCTACTGGAGTGGCTACAAGACCGCCGTTCCGCGCTACTCGCTGGCTGTCCTGTTCTCCAGCTTCCTCATGGGCGAGATCGCCGCCGCGACGATCTTCCACCAGATGGCAGCGGGCTGTAAGGAGCCGGTGTTCCAGGCCGCGTTCCGCAACATCGGTCGCGACGAGGGTCGCCACATGGCGATCTGCATGTCCCTCATGGAGCGCGACTACCCCAAGCTCGACGTGTCGGAGCGCTCGATCATCACGAAGCAGATCCGGGCTGGCTACCTGTTCCTCTCGGCCGTCCTCTTCGAGCCGCCGATGGAGTTCTGGGACCTGCCCGCCGACTTCATCGACAACCAGCGTGAGGGCGAGCGCCTGGCTCGCGAGGCCGGCTTCCACATCCCGGACTACGACACCAAGAAGCAGAACTGGCGCAACGCCATCCTCAACCTCAAGGGTGTCTTGGACCGCTACTCGATCCCGTTCCCGGCCATCCCCGAGGTAGACATCTCCGGCGAAGAGATCAGCGACGTCGACCTCGACGACATCATCCCCGTCTTCTAGACTCGCCATCCTGCTTCGAGACTGCGCGTCATCGAAGCACCACCGACCGGTATGCCGCGCGGCCGACCCCCTGCGGTCGCGCGGCATACCTTTGCCGCCTGTTAGCACCCACGAAGGCCACCTTTCGGCTCCCAAGAAGGAACGATGTCCGCGACCATCCGCCTGCAGCCTTCCGGTCACGAGGTCATCTGCGACTCCGGTGACACGGTCCTTTCGGCCTTGGAGAAGGCGGGCTACATCATGCCCAACAACTGCCGCGCGGGCGCGTGCGGCGAGTGCAAGACCAAGGTGCTCGACGGGGCGTTCGACCAGGGCATGGTCCTGGACATGGCTCTCTCACAAGAGGATCGGGCCAACGGCTATGGCCTCATGTGCATGGCCAAGCCGCTCACGGCCAGCCTGGACATCGAGTTCGGCACGATCGACGCGCTACAGAAACTCTTCCCGCCGCGCGAGTTCGTGCCCTTCATCGTCACCGACAAGGTGATGCGCACGCCGACGATGGTCGAGATGCAGTTGCGCCCGCTCGGGGAGAACCTGCGGTTCTGGCCGGGGCAATACGTCATGATCGGCGACGAGCGCGTGGGCGCCCCGCTGCGCTCCTACTCGATCGCCAACGCGCCGCGCCCCGACGGCGAGCTGCACCTGCTCATCACCAAGGTCGAGGGCGGGCGCACGTCCACGTGGGTCCACGAGAAGGTCAGCGTCGGCGACCAGTTGCTCGTCCACGGCCCTTACGGCACCTTCGTCGGCGACCCTTCGGTCGAGACCCCGGTCCTGTGCCTGGCCTCCGGCTCAGGTCTGGCGCCGATCCTCGGGTTGGCCGACGGCGCCCTGCGCCGCGGCTTCACGTGGGGCACGACGCTGGTCTTCTCCGCGCGCACCGAGGCCGACGTCTTCGATCAGGGCCTCATGGCGTGGTGGTCACGCAAGCACCGGACCTTCCGTAGCATCGTCACCTACACCGGTGCCGAGCCTCCGGCCACCGCCGAGTTCACCGGGCGCATCCCGACGATGCTCGGCCAGATCTTCCCGTCGCTGGAGAAGCACTCGATCTTCATCGCTGGCAACCCCGATTTCGTCGAAGCCTGCAAGGCGGCCTGTCTGGCGCTCGGAGCAAAACCCGACCTGGTCCACGTCGAGGGCTACTTCCCGCACTGGCCGGCCGAGGTCCCGCCTGCCGAGCGCCTCACCTGAGGCTGTTCGCTCCCGAGCTCATGGGCTCGGTCCTTCCCGTCGGGCTCGGTCGTTACCGTCGGGCTCGGTCGTTACCGTCGGGCTCGGTCCTTCTCGGTTGTGGCGACCTCGGTGCCGTCCGGGAGGTGCTCCACCGTCGCCGGCAACGCGGGCCGTGCCTTCTCCTTGACCGCGCGTCCCGCTGCCTTCACCGCGTCGCCCACCTTGTCGGCGACGTAGGGCACCGCTTGGGTCTTCACGGCCTGCCCAGCCGCTTCGATCCGGTGCTGCACCGGGTCGGAGTGCCACAGCCGTGCACTGCCGCGCTTGATCTGCTCGTAGCGCGCCCGCCCAGCCCGCGTCCCCAGCACATAGCCGACCGCGGCGCCCGCGACGAATCCGATCATGGCCCCACCCTCCCCAGCCGAGCGCCCACGTGTCAACCCCAGTTCCCCTCGCCGCACCACCGTGCTGCCGGTATGCCGTCCGCCTGGGTGAGCGGACGGCATACGGGAGCATTCGGCTGGCTCCACCCGCACGGGGACTGACATTGCGCCGAGCCGCAACGCCGCCGCGAGCGCCGATCACGCCGTCGTGCCCGAGCAACGGTCGTCCGTATGCCGGTCACCCTCCGCCCGGGTGCCCTCGGCGGGCGGCCCGACCTGCAGCAGGGTGGGCGGCGCGGCCTACGCCGCGGCGGACGGCATACCGGCTGGTGGACGCGCTCCACGCGGCCGATAACGTTCTGTTGGAATATCCATAACGACTCCCGGCGTTCCGGGAAGCGACCCTGACCGCACCCGACACCCCGGAGAGCCCCGCGCATGCCCATCTATGACGACGTCACCGCCCTCGTCGGCCGCACCCCACTCGTCCGGATCAACCGGCTGTTCCCCGACTCGCAAGCGACCGTGGCCGCCAAGCTCGAGTTCTACAACCCGGCCAACTCGGTCAAGGACCGCATCGGCGTCGCGATCGTCGACGCGGCGGAGGCGTCCGGCGAGCTCAAGCCCGGTGGCACGATCGTCGAGGCGACCTCCGGCAACACAGGCATCGCGCTGGCCATGGTCGGCGCAGCTCGCGGTTACACCGTCGTGCTGACCATGCCTGAGTCGATGTCCAAGGAGCGTCGCGCCCTGCTGCGGGCGTTCGGCGCCGAGCTCATCCTCACCGACCCAAGCAAGGGCATGAAGGGCGCCGTCGACCGCGCCGACGAGATCGTCGCCGAGCGCCCCGGGGCTGTGCTCGCCCGCCAGTTCGCCAATGCGGCCAACCCCGAGATCCACCGTCGCACCACCGCCGAGGAGATCTGGGCCGACACCGACGGCGCCGTCGACATCGTCGTGGCCGGCATCGGCACCGGTGGCACGATCACCGGCGTCGGCCAGGTCCTCAAGGCCCGCAAACCCGGCGTCCAGATCATCGCCGTCGAGCCCGAGGAGTCACCGATCCTCAACGGCGGCGCGCCCGGCCCACACAAGATCCAGGGCATCGGCGCCAATTTCGTCCCCGAGATCCTCGACACCACCGTCTACGACGAGGTCATCGACGTCAACGCCGGTCAGGCGGTCGAGCTCGCCCGCAAGGCCGCCACGCAGGAAGGCCTTCTCGTCGGGCTGAGTTCCGGCGCTGCCCTGTATGCCGCAGGCCTGGTCGCCGCCCGCCCCGAGAACGCCGGCAAGACGATCGTTGTCATCATCCCCAGTTTCGGGGAGCGTTACCTCTCCACCGTCCTCTTCGAGGGCCTCGTCGACTGAACGGCATACCGCCATGCTTGCCGCACTGACCACCAGCCTGCGCGACCTGCGACGCGAGCGCGTCCGGTCCTGGGAGCTCACCGCCGACCCTGACACCGGGCTCACGTCCCGGATTGAGCCGGTGGGACCGCCGGGCCCGGTGTCGGCGCCGCGCCGGGCGATCCTGCGCCGCACGGCGGAGATGATCCGCGAGGACATCGACGCGGCCATGCTGCGAGACCCGGCCGCGCACTCACGGGTCGAGATGTTCCTCGCCTCGTCGGGGCTGCACGCGATCTGGGCCTATCGGGTGGCGCACTCGTTGTGGGGCAACCCCTCGACCCGCCTGGCGGCCCGGCTGCTGTCCCAGATCGTCAGGTCGGTGACGGGCGTCGAGATCCACCCCGGGGCGACGATCGGGCGGCGGTTCTTCATCGACCACGGGATGGGCGTCGTCATCGGCGAGACGACCGAGATCGGCGACGACGTCATGCTCTACCACGGGGTCACCCTCGGCGGCCGGTCGCTGTCCAAGACCAAGCGCCACCCCACTCTGGGCAACCGGGTGACGGTCGGGGCCGGGGCGAAGATCCTCGGCCCGATCCTGCTCGGCGACGACGCCCAGATCGGCGCCAACTCCGTCGTCGTCAAGGATGTCCCGGCCGGGCACGTCGCGATCGGCATCCCGGCCCAGGTCCGCAAGGCCATTGCGGGCCTGACGCCGGAGGAGATGCTCGATCACAACCCGGCCATCTGGATCTGACCCGGCCGCCCCGCCGCCCGCCGCCGCGCCGCCTGCAGCCCCGCCCTGCGCCGACGGTCTAGGGCGCGGCGCGCCAGTCGGCTCCGAAGCAGGTGAAGGCACGCGCCACCGTCGGGTGGTCCGCGATCGCCTGGGCGAGTGCGGTGGCACTGTCGATCCCGGTCACCAACAGCCGGTGGTATGCCGTCATCGCCTCCGCCGCGAGCTCGTCCGGGATTCGGGCGACGGCGGCAACAACGGTCTGCACGCCCATGCTGAGCAGGACCGCGGTCAGCCCGAGCGATTCGTCGCCCGGGCGGATCGTCGCTCGTCCGACCTCGCAGGCGGACAGCACGATGTGGGAGGCGGTGACTCCCGCGTCGGGCAACTCGTGGGCGAAAGCCAACCCGTCGGACAACCGAAGCGTCGAGAACAGCGGGCTCTGATAGTGGTGTTGGCCGTGCGCCGCGATGTGGACCAGGTCGCGGCCGACCAGCCCAGCGACAATCTCGGCGCGGGTGGCCTGGTGGGACGGCACGACCGGCGCTGACCACAGACGGCCGATCTCGGCCACCTCGCGGTCCGCATGCCGCAAGTCGGGTCCGGCGATCGCAAGGACCTGAGGCTGGGCGACCGGCGGCCTGGCGGCCGCGGAGGCCCAAGCCATCGCGGTGCGGGCCACCGTCGTCGCCAGGCCGCGGCGGCTGGGCAGCATCCCGAACGGCACGGCGGCGATCACCCGCGAGGGGACGACGACCAAACGGGTCGGTGGGCGACTGCGCAGCTGCCCGCCGGGGCGCCGGTGGGTCACCTCGTCAGCCAGGGCGCCGAGCAGGGCCGCGTCGAGCTCGGCCAAGGCGGCCGTCAATGACCCCTCGACGGCCTGGCGCATCGCGGGAGCCATCGGCAGCGTCACAGCATCGAGGTCGGCCCGGACCCGTCGGGCCAGCGCGTCGACATCGGCGAGCCGACCCAATCGCACGATGCGCCCACCCCGGTGACCTAGCACCACGGCATACAGGTGACCGGCGTGGGGGAGGAAGGTGGCCAGGGTCGCGTCGGCCGCCCGGACGGCGGCGAGTGTGCCGGCATACCCAAGCGGGCGGCTCTGGGTGGGTGGCGCCGCGGCTGTCTGCGTGGGACGAGCCCAGTCCAGGGCGCGCACGGCTCGCTCGAGCTCGATGGCGCGAGCGCGCAAGTCGGCCTGGTCGGCCACGGGCGCATCGCGCAACTCCTCGCGGATTCCTCGTAATTGGGTGAGCAGGTCGGCGGCCTGAGGGTCCCGTGGCGGTCGGACGAGAGGCACCCGGTCGGACACCGCACGCCAGCGCTCAGAACGATTGAACAGCGATGCGACAGAACGACTTTCGACGCCAAGGTCAAGGTCGAGAGTTGCCAGGCGCTCGCTGTGCACACCGAGCGCGGTCCGCAGGTCGAGGCTTGAGGCCCGCTGCTGCGCGGCAGCCAAGTCGTCGGCCGCGGCGCTGAGCTGACGCGCCGCTGCGCGCGGCCGGTCGGTCGCGGCAATCCGAGCGGCGACAAGCCGCACATGCAGCCGGGTGGGCAAGGAGGCCGAGCGCACCAAACCCGACGTCTGGCGAAGGGCGGCGGCAGCAGCAGTGATGTTGCCGGATGCGGACAGGGCGTCCGCGGCGACAAGGGCCGCTCGACGAGCGACGTGATCGTCGGCGTGCTCGGCCGCGACCTGGGCCAACGACAGGGCGGTCCGGGCAGTGCGCGGCAACGAGATCCCCGACCGAACGCTCGCCTCGAGCTCGGCGAGGTAGGCGCGACGGCGCCAGCTGGCGCTTGCCTCTCCCCGGAACCGACCTCGTGCGGTCCGCGCCAGGGTGACGGCTGAGCGAGCGTCGCCAAGGACGAGCGCAGTGCGGGCCAGGTCGAGCTCGATCTCACCGATGAGCGCGGCGACGCCGTCCGCGTCGGCCAGTTCACGCGCCTCGGTCAACAGGGCGCGCGCCTCGTCGAGTAGCCCGGCTTCGAGCAGCACCCGGGCCCGGTCCAGCCGGGACACCGCGCGGTTGACCTCGGCGGGCATGGCGTCCGCCTCGTTCATCACCGCCAAAGCGCGCGGGAGATCACCGCGCAGGTAGTGGACCCAGCCGAGGTTGTGCCGCGCCATGAACTCGATGACCGGCGCCCCGGCCTCGTGCGCCGCGGCCGCGCCCCGATGCAGGTCGGCCTCGGCTTCGCTCAGGCGCATGAGTTGGGCTGCGAGCACGCCGCGGTTGGTCAGCAGCCGCGCTTGGTCAGTGGGCGGCATACCGGCCAGGCCCTCCCCGGCCCGATGCATCGCCCGCAGGGACCCGGAAAGGTCCCCGGCTCGCCCGCGCATCGACGCAGTCTGCAGGTGACACAAGGCGACCAGGTCGTCGCGCGAGGTTGCCCGAGCCAGGTCGGCGGCGCTCGCGACGAGGCTCTCCGCCGCGTCCGGTCCGTGCCTCTCGTATGCCGCCCAGCTCGCCGCCAGCAGCACCCGGGTTCGCAGTTCGTCAGCTCGCTCGCTGTCACCCGGTCCGGGGGTCAGCGAGTCCAGCGCTGACTGGGCGTCCGCGAGCAGCACGGCGGCTTCGTCGGGCCGGTAGCTCTCCAACGCGGTCAGTGCACGTCGGTGCAGGTCCGCAATGACGTCGAGGGGTTCGGCGTCGAGAGGCTCGTGGAGCGATCCCGCCACTACAACTCGATGGCAGGGGTGATGACCGGTCCGTCGTCGGTGGCATGCGGCCGCAACACGAATCGGGCCGACCCGCGTGGGACGGCTTCGATGACGAAGCGGCCGCCGGCGTCGGTGGATGTCGACAGGCTCGTGCCGCCGACCCGCACCTCGACGTCCGCGGGTCCGCCGGTCACCCATCCGTCGATCCGGACCGTCCCACTCGGGGCGTCCTGCGGCCCCGACCCGACGGTCACCATGAGGCTGAACCGGCTGCTGGTGAAAGTCACCGACTCGGTCGGGGCCAAGGGCTGCGCGTCGGCTCGGGCCCCACTGCCGGACAGGGTCAGTTCCTGGAGCTGCGCCACCTCGGCGTGCAGGGCGGCCAGGGTCAACTCGAACTTGATCCGATCGGTGAGGCCACTGGGCATCGGGTCGGTGCGGCGGTAGAACTCGCGCAGACCAGCGAGCGCCCGGACGTCGATCTCGTCGATCGCGCCGTCGGCCAGAGCCGTGAAGTCATCGAGGCTCATCGCGTGCTCCAACTCGGGTCGGCGGTCAGCAGCGACCGGAGTTTGGCCAGGCAGCGTCCCCGGGTGGGACCAATCGAGCCGACCGGCATACCCAATGCCTCGGACACCGCCCCGTAGTCGGGACGGTCGACGAAGGCGATGATCCGCAAGAGGGCCTGGCAGCGTTCGGACAGCCGACTCACCGACCGCCACAACGAGCGCTGGTCCTCGCGCAACATCGCCTCCGCGGCGGGGTCGAGGGACGCCGGTATGCCGCCCACCTCACCTTCGGGGAACTCGTCGGTGGGGATCGCCCGGCCGTCCTTCTTGAGCACCCGCCAGGCCTCGCGGCGAACGGTGGTGATGAGCCAGGCGAGGACGGCCTGCGGCTCGGCGATCGCGTCGGCGCTCTCGACCAGGCGGATCCACGCGGTCTGGATGACGTCTTCGGCGGAGGTCTGGTCGAGGCGCTGGCCGCGTGCGGTGTGCCACAACACGGGGGTCAGCAGGTCGACGAGCTCGGACATCCGCTCGCGATCGCCCTCCCGGTATGCCGCGAACGCCTCGGCCGCGCGGTCGGCGAGGGTCGGTGAGGCGGGGGTGGTCATGCCCGATCCTCCCATTCCGAGACCCGGGCGAACATCGCCCGGCGGCCGCGGGCGATGGCGGCCGCGCGCTCGACGGTGGCCACGTCCGGGTCGGCCGCAATAGCGGCCGCGAGCTCTCCGGCGAGGACCGGCGCCGCGAACGACGTCCCGCTCCATGTGCAGAAGCCGCTGCGGAAGTCGTCGGGGTCGGGCGTCGTGCGGACCCGACCGTGGAACTCCACCCTCGCGCTGGGTTGCGCAGCAGCCGTGACGTCGAGCGGGAAGGTGCTCACCAGCGAGCTGCCCGGCCGATGGGTGGTGACCCACGACCCGGCGTTGGAGAAGTAGGCGACCGTCTCACCGTCGGGGTTGAGCGCGCCGACGCTGGCCAGCGGCACTCGGTCCGGCGAGAACCCGGTGACCTGCGAGGCGAACGCCGCGGGATACATCGGGGCGAGCGTCGTCGCGTTGCCGGCGGCCGCGACGACAGCGACACCCCACTCGCCGAACTCGCGCATGAGCGCCCCGAACGGTCCGTCCATCGCCGCGTCGCCGGGGCTCTCGTGGTAGTAGCCCAGCGACAGCGACAGGACATCGACGAGCCCGTCGGCCGACCCGGTGGACACGGCTTGCACATGCCGCGCCAGCAGCAGCGCGAGCGTGTTGATGAGCGCGCTCTCGGGGACGATTCCGTCGTCGCGCATCACCGGGATGGCGAGGATCTGCGCCTGCGGGCACAGCTGGCGGATCAAGCCCGCGATGAAGGTCCCGTGGCCGGTGTCGGACTGGATGACCGGGTCGAGCGGGTTGGTGGGCGGCGGCGGATATCCCGCCCCCGCGGGCCCGGCCAACCCCAGCGGTATGCCGTTGAACGTGACCGTGCTCGTCGCCGACCCGCCCTCGGGGAACCACGGGTGCGAGCCCAGACCGGTGTCAGGGATCGCCACCACAGGTGCGCGCCCGACCGGGGGAGCGGTGAGCGCCGGATCGGGCAGCACGAGGGCCACCGGAGCCCGGCCGCCAGAGCCAGGTCGGCCGTATTCGTTGGCCGGCGAACCGCCACCCCCGCCGCCGGACGGGGTCGGCACCCAATACGGCGTAGGCACCCAGTAGGGGGTCGGCACCCAGTAGGGCGTGCCGGACATCGACGGGGCCGCGGTGAGCAGGTGGTCCAGGCCCAGCGGTGCCGACACGTCTGTGTCAGCCACTTGCAGCGCCCGCAGCGCCGGCCACGCGTCGACCGGCGGCGTCGGCTTGTCGGTGTCGGCGGCCAGCCGCACCCCGGTCACCCAGTGCCGGGCCAGCACGGCCTGAGCCTCCGGGTGCAGATCGCGCCCTCCCTTGGCCGGGGGCGTCGGGATGGTGTGGACCCGCAGGCCGAGCCCCTTGGCGAGCTCCGCAACGGGCGCGATCGCGTCGTCCAACCCGCGTCCCGGCGTGCCTCGGACGAGCAACCGATCCCCGACGTATGCCGTCGCCGCCGGCTGGGTCCCGTCCGCCAGCGGCATCGCCGTCACCGGATCGAGCACCCGGGCGCCGTAGCGCAGCGCAATGCTCGGGTGCAACGTTGCCGGGGCAGCCGCCATCAGTTCCTGAGCGGCTGGCGCCCGTCCGGGCGTGGTCGCACTGGGCTTCGACGTCCGTTTCGCGGCGCTCATCGGGAGTCCTTCGTGGGAGAAGCGTGGCCTCACGTCTGAGCCTATGGCTCCGGACGCTCGTAGGTGAGGAGTCCCGCAGGGTGTGCCAGATACCGGACACCCCACCGCCCGGTATGCCGCCGGAGGAGTCCGCGCACGGCATACGGGAGTGCGTATCTGGCGGGCACGAGGTGACTCCTTCCGTCTGTGCCGCCCCAGCCCACCACCCGGACCGGCGAGTCCTCGTCGGCGCGGACTGGGGGCCTGGCGTGACGAAGGCTCCGCTGCTCGTGGCCGACGGATGCGGGGGCGACGGCGACGCACTGCGGACCGGTGCCGTGGACGACATGCCCCTGTATGCCGTCCACGGCACCTTTGCTCAAGCGCTCGCCTGTCGGGGTGGCTGAGTCCGGGAGCCGCGAGCGGGATGCGGCCTGATGGGTGTTCTCTCCCTCGCCCATCACTCCCATCCCGCTCGCGCTCTCCAGGTCGCTGGTGGTGGTCGGGCTGGGCTGTTGTCGTGGCGGCCGGTGGGTCGTGGCGGGGCGTGCCGAAGCCGTCGCGGCTACTGGGCCCAGGTGATGTCGGCCGCTCGTCTACGATGACTCGTCGGCCCGTGCTCATGCCTGGGCCGAGGAGGGCTCGCATAGTGGCCTAGTGCGGCGGTCTTGAAAACCGCTTGGCGGGCAACCGTCACGTGGGTTCGAATCCCACGCCCTCCGCTCGGCAGGCCGTCGGCAGGCCTCGCGCCGCATGATGGCGCCGATGAAGGCGCCGTCACTGTCGTTGGGGCAGCAGCAGTCGCGCCGTCATGGGCGCCTTCTCGGGTCGCCGGGCGCCAACCACGGCGGGCCAGCCGACGAACCACTCTCCGCTCCGGGGATCACGTGTGCCGCCACGGCTCTATCGACGGCTTCACACCCCGCGTGCGTCTCCGCGCCCCTCGAGCGCCGCCACCAGTCACACTCAGAGGTATGCCGCGCGCCCGAGCCTCCGACAGCGCTGCACCCACGACACCCACGAACAGCGCCGCGCCCACCACCCCCTCCCGCGCCGCGGCCGCCGCCTCTCGCGCCGCCAGGGGCTTCGCCGCACTTCTCGGCGGCGCCGCGATCCTGGTCACCCTCGCCTCGCTCATCGCTTGGCTGACCCCCACGGCCTTCGGTGACCGCCCGGCGACCTGCCTCACCACCTCGACCGCCCGCTGCTTCTGCGAGACCGTCGGCGCCGGCGTGCTGCGTCAACCCGCCAACGCACTCTCGAGCCTGGCCTTCTGCGTCGCCGCACTCGTCGCAGCCGACCGCGGGAGGCGACTGGCACGGCATACACCCGAGCGCGCCCTCGCCCCCATCGTCGCGCTGACCCTGCTGGCCCTGGGCGCGGGCAGCCTCGCCTACCACGCGCAACTCACCTTCGCGGGGCAGGTGCTCGACGTCCAGGGGATGTACCTCCTGGGCACCCTCCTCATCACCGGCGCACTCTGGCGTCGCGGTACCCTCACCGCCGCCCGCGCCACCCTGCTCGCGGTCGCCCTCATCGTCGGCCTTCTCGCCGCGCAGGCGGCTTTCCCCGACGCGCGGCGCTGGCTGTTCGCCCTCGTGCTCCTGCCCGGCATCGCCCTCGAGTGGCGCCTGGCCCCACGATCCCGCCCGCTCGCCCTCGCCGTGGTCGCCCTCGTCATTGCGTATGCCGTGTGGCTGGCTGACGATCGCGGCCTGTGGTGCGAGCCCACCTCCTGGCTGCAAGGGCACGCCGTTTGGCACCTGCTGACCGCGCTCGCTGGCGGGCTGCTCGTCCCGCACTATGAGCAGTCCGTCTCACTGCAGCTGCACCAGGCTGACCCCTCGATCGATCCGCCACGCCCCGGCCCAGCCCTGTCCCAGGACATGAGAACGCCCCCGGCGTCGTTGCCGGGGGCGTAGGAGAGCGTGCCGCGCGAGGGGTCAGATGTGACGGCCCATGATCATGTCGCGACGGTCGTAGTGGTAGGTGCCGGCGTGACGCGTGGTGCGGCCGAACATCGGAAGGTAAAAGATCCAGCTAGGCATGCGTGATGAACTTCGTTTCGTATCAATGGGTTGCGCGCCTCCAACGCGGAGACTCGTTGTCTAGGTTACCTGTTCGACCCTCGTTCCCGCCAATCCGTGGCCGATGAGCAAACCCACACGCCCAGACGGGAATAGCCCGCGCCCGTGCGACGATGAGTGGGTGACCCCCGACGTGACGCCCGACGTGACCCCGCTCGCGTTGGCTCGCCCGGCTCGCCTGGTGTTGCGTGGTCAGACCTTCGACGCGGCCCGCCCGGCGGTCATGGCGATCATCAATCGCACCAAAGACTCGTTCTACCAAGGCAATCGGCACGCCGACCTCAACAGCGCCCTCGCCGCCCTCGACACCGCTGTGGCCCTCGGCGCGGACATCGTCGACATCGGCGGCGTCCGAGCCGGTCAGGAGGGTGAAGAGGTCACCGTCGCGATGGAGATCGACCGCGTGGTGCCCTTCCTCGAACGGGCGCGAGCGGCATACCCCGATCTCATCCTCTCCCTGGACACCTGGCGGTCGGAGGTCGCTCGCGCAGCCGCGCACGCGGGTGTCGATCTCGTCAACGACACGTGGGCGGGCTTTGACGCCGACCTGCTCGCGACCGCCGTTGAGATCGGGGCGGGCTACGTCATCTCGCACACCGGCGGTTACCCCCCACGCACCGACCCCGTCGACGTCACCTACGGGCCGGGCGAGCTCGACGTGGTCGCCGATGTCGTCGCGACCCTGCGGGCCGGCGCGCAGCGGGCAGTCGCTGCCGGTATGCCGCCCGAGCGGGTTCTCGTCGACCCCACCTTGGACTTCGGCAAGACGACGACGCATTCGCTGCGGGTGCTGCGGCATACGGCTGATGTCACGGCGCTCGGTTTCCCGGTGTTGCAGGCGCTGTCCCGGAAAGACTTCGTCGGGGAGACCCTCGACCTGCCCGCTGACGAGCGATTGGAAGGGAGCCTCGCGGCGACGGCCGTCGCGGCCTGGCTCGGGGCGACCGTCTTTCGGGCCCATGACGTCCGGGCGACGCGACGGGTCGTCGACATGGTGGCCTCGATCAGAGGCGATCGCGCGCCCATCGTGTCGACCCGCGGGATCGGTCCGCATAGCCGTTACGTCGACGGTTCGGCAACCTCCGGACCGACCCGTGAGACTACCCGCGAGTAGTCCAAAAATGCTCCGCCAGAGCGGGTGTCGTCGCTCGCGCTGCATGCTAACGTCGGCGCCGGTTGCAGTTGCGGTTCCTCGCAGGACGGACACGGCGCCCATCGCCTTCGGGCCGCGGACGTCGTGTTCGGGCACTCAGGCCCGACACGGTTCGGGCTCGTGTGTGGTGGGGTATGGCGGCAGCACCGGAGTTCGCGAGGTGCGGGCTCCAGTGTCCAGTTATAGAGAGAGTTGTCCCCATGGCACAGGGAACCGTCAAGTGGTTCAACGCTGAGAAGGGCTTTGGCTTCATCGCCCAGGACGGCGGCGGCCCCGACGTTTTCGTTCACTACTCCGCGATCCAGACCCAGGGTTACCGGACGCTCGACGAGGCGCAGCGAGTCGAGTTCGAGGTCACCCAGGGCCCCAAGGGCCCGCAGGCTGACGCGGTCCGTCCCCTGTAATCCCGCGAACTTCGCGTAACTGACCCGGGCTCATCCCGGTCAGCGAGAGCCCCCCGGACCTGCCGGTCCGGGGGGCTCTCGCGTCATCGGTCCGAGGGCTCTCGCGTCATCGATCACGGGTGCGATCATGACCACCGGTCAACCACCGCCGTGCAATCCGAGGCCGTGCTCGTCGTCGGCTGAGCTCCCACGTCGGGGGTGCGCTCAGCAGGCGTCCTTGAGGTCGACCAGGACGTCGGTAGTCGGCTTGGTCGGAGCGGTAGCCGTCGACGCGCTCGTCGCGCCAGTGAACGTCCTGGTCGAGGTCTTAGTCGACGAGGCGGTCTTAGTCGACGAGGCGGTCTTAGTCTCGGTGGCGGTCGAGGTGAACAGTTCCGGGTGGAGTGAGGCGTAGATCATGCCGCGCATCTTCGCGAAGTCCGGGTGCGCGGGATCGATGTTGAGGCTGGTGAACGTCAGCGAGCGGATGGTGGCACCCTTCATCCGCTGCACCAGCTCAAGCCAGGCCGGCAGATCCGCGGCATTGACGTCGGTCTGGATGTTGTTCTTCGCCACCCGGGCGAGCTCAGGGTATTGCTGCAGCATCTGGGCGGGGTTGGTTTGATCGAGGATCTTGCCGACCAAGCAGCGCTGCCGCCGCATCCGGTCATAGTCGTCGCTGAGGACCCGCGATCGGGCGAACCACAGGGCGTTGAACCCGTCTAACCGCTGAGTTCCTTTGCGGATCCATCCGGTGACGCCGGTGAGCTGCCCGCTGGCGTTGATCTTGCCACCAATGGGGAGGTCCTGAGTGACGGTGATGACGACGCCTCCCATGGCGTCGACCAACTCCTCGAAACCGGCCAGGTCGACCACGGTCGTGTAATTCATCCGCATGCCGGTGATCTCCTGGATCACCCCGCGGATCGTCGTCAGACCGGGGTTGCGATCGCCGATGAACAATTTCCCGTTGGCTTCGGCAAGCGACCAGACGCCGTTGAGCAGACAGTCGGGCGGTCCGCAATTATAGCCTTTCGGGTAGAGCTTGTAGAGAGGGTTTGACTTGGGGAACGGGACGTTCTCGAGGTTGCGAGGGAGGCTGAACATCAGAGTGTCACCGGTTTGCGGATTGACGCTGGCCACAATCATCGAGTCGGTGCGGACACCGATCCGGTCGTCACCGGCATCCGACCCGAGAAGCAGCATGTTGACCCTGGACACTCCTGCCCACGGGTCCGGTCCCACGCCGGGCCGGCCGTCGGTTTCGGCGTCCCCGTCCGGTGCCGCCACGCCTCCGAAGAGCGTCGCCACGACGTCCCGCTGGATAAGGGAGTAGTTCACCGCCGTTCCGATGGGCACGGCGACCACCAGGCACAGCAGAGCAGTCAGCGTGCGCAGTCCGGCCCGCTGACGGCGTGACATCAGGGGGTCACGCGTTCCACGGTTGGTCAGGATGATCGTCCAGATCCAGATGAGTCCACCAAGGAACAGCACGACAGCGGCCGCCAGCAGTGCCGATGGACGAACGGCGACGGCCAACGCTGCCTGGGTGGGTCCGAGCAGGACGACTGCGCCGATCACCCCCAGCGCGGTGAGGACGATCGCCAGCAGGACGAGGACACCCAGGCGGCGGTAGCGAGTGCGCAGCAACCCCAGACCGGGGACGATCGTCGTGGCCACGGTGAGCGACGCGGAGCGTCGGGTGGCGCGTTGAGCCAGCATGCGGCGCCGGGCACGATCGCCCAAAGGCAGGTCGTGCTGTGCCTCGTGGCTCATCGCACCTCCTCGTCCTGGTCACGCCAGAGCGTCGGTATGCCGTCGGGTTGCGCCCTATTGTGCCTTGTCACCTTGGCTGCCGCTTCCCGTGGGACGTGTGACCCCCGCAGTTGGTTGACATGCGCCTGCCCCGGTAGCCTGTGACGGCTCCCGTCGCGATGGGAGCACGGAGGCGTCGCATAGTGGCCTAGTGCGCCCGCCTGCTAAGTGGGTTGGGGGTAAAACCCCTCGCGGGTTCAAATCCCGCCGCCTCCGCTCTCGGCCCTCGCCCCCGTCGTGGCCTGACCACGTTCGCCCTGGGGCGCGAAGATCCACGACCGCATCGCGAGGAACCGCACCACGGTGGAGACACCCGTTGCTGCCGCAAGGGCGAGCACCGTGACGGGGGTTCCGGCAGTCGGCCAGACCAGGTCCAGGAGCGCCAGACCACCGCTGGTCGCGCCCCAGGTGAGCAGGAAGACGACCAGGGCCTGCCCCTGTTGACGCCAAGTCCCCCCGCCGGTGACCTGGAAAGTCCACCGCCGGTTGAGGGCGGTGTTGGCCACGGTGGCAAAGACGAGGGCGATGAGGTTGGCCGACTGGCTGGACCAGGCCAGGTGCAGGGCTGCGAACAACCCCAGATGCAGGCAGGTGCTGGCGACCCCGACGGCCGCGAAGCGGCCGATCTGGGCACGCAGGGTCGACATGCCTAGTCCCAGCGCAGGAGCCTGCGGCTTCGCGCTCACGGCACTCACGCTCGCCACGTCAGGTTGACTGAGTCGTGGCTGAGCCGCCGGACAGCGGCTGGGTGAGGTCGTAGAACGTGGCCCCGCCGATCGTCACCGAGGTGAAATTCGACGCGACCCACGAGGCGATTTGGGTGGCCTCCCGGCTGCCGCCGTTCTGCTGCCCGAAGCCCCCGCCCGAGGCGAAATAGTGGATCTGCTTCGCCGCGACGTAGGCCTGGAACTGCGCCAAGGTCGGGCTCGGGTCCGAGCCGTTGAAGCCGCCGATGGCCATGACCGGCAGTTGCGTCCCGAGCTGCAGTCCTGCCGCACTCTGCGAGCCGACTGCTGCCGCGACCCACGTGAAGGACGACGCATCGGTCGACAACGCCTGAACGACGGCGGTCGAGGGCATCGCCGCGTTGAGCAGGCCGCCAGCCCCGCCAGGACCACCCTGCCCCAGACCGCCCTGTCCAAGACCACCCTGCCCAGGACCGCCCGTGGCCCCACCGCGAGTGGTGCCGGTGCCGCCGGGAGCCGCGCCGGGCGGCATACCTCCTGGTGCTCCGCCGGGCCCTCCCGCGCCTCCCGCGCCGGCCGGTCCGGCCAGGACGATCGAGCCGGTGTGCGCGGTGGTCACCGTGGCCACGCTGTATGCCGCGGGCCCCAGCAACGCGGCGGCCAGCGCGACCCCCAGCACGGCTGGGACGGCGCGGGCGTGCAGCCGGTTGACCAGGACGAAGCCCACCGCAGCGGCCAGGCCGAGGGCAAGCACGACGACGCGCAGCCAACCGTTCCACGAGGTGGTCCGAGACAGCAGGACGAAGCTCCAGACCGCGGTGAGCAGCGTGACCGCAGCCAGCGGAGCCCAGCCGGTCCAGCGCTCGCGACGCTCCCATGCCTCGGCGCCACCCATGGCGACGAGCGCAGCGATGGCTGGCGCGAGTGCGACGGTGTAGTAGGCGTGGTAGATGCCGGCCATGAGTGAGAAGACGAGCGCGGTGATGACCAGCCACGAGCCCCACACGACGTATGCCGCGCGGCGGGCGTCGGTGCGCGGCATACGGGCTCGGTAGGCCAGGCCGACGAGAAGCAGGACGAGAGCGGCAGGCAGCAGCCAGGAGATCTGACCGCCGTTGTCGGAGTTGAACATCCGGGCCAGGCCGGTGGCGCCCCACATGCTGGAGCCGTTGCCTCCGGGGCCGCCGCCGCCGACCGATCCGGTCTCGTTGCCGTTGATCCGGCCGAGCCCGTTGTAACCGAACGTCAGCTCGAGGAACGAATTGGTCTGTGAGCCACCGATATAGGGCCGCATGCCGGCCGGGAGCAGCTCGACGATCGCAACCCACCACCCGGCCGAGGCGACGATCGCAAGGCCGCCGATGACGGTGTGCCAGATGCGGCGCAGCAGCGGCGGACGGGCGGCGATCAGGTAGGCCAGCGCGAAGCCGGGCACGACGAGGAAGGCCTGCAGGGTCTTGGTGAGGAAGGCCAGGCCGATGAAGACACCGACGAGAGCGAACCAGCGCGGCGAGGACTCCTCGATCGAGCGGACCGTGGCCCATGCAGCCAATGCCATGGCGAGGACAAGCAGCGCATCGGGGTTGTTGAAGCGGAACATCAACACCGCGACGGGTGTCAGCGCGAGGATCGCACCCGCGACCAGGCCTGCGGCGGAACCGAATTGGCGCTTCACCGTGGCATAGACGACGCCGACCGTCGCGACGCCCATGAGCACCTCGGGCAGCAGGATGGCGAACGAGTTGAGCCCGAAGATCCGCACCGACAGGGCCATGAACCACAGCGAGGCCGGCGGCTTGTCGACGGTGATCGAGTTCGCCGCGTCTGAGCTGCCGAAGAAGAACGCCTTCCACGAGTCGGCACCGGCTTGCACGGCCGCGGAGTAGAACGAGTTCGCGTAGCCGTTGGCCGTGAGGTTCCACAGGTAGAACACTGCGGTCGCCGCTAGCAGACCGAGCAGCGCCGGGCGCGCCCAGGTCGGGTCGCCTTCCGGACCACGCCAGACCCGTCGGATGCCGTATGCCGCCCTCCCGCCCTTCGCGCCTCCGACCGAGGGTGTCGCCGGTGTCGCCGGTGCCGTCGGTGCCGTCGGCAGGACCGTCCTGGCGTCGGAAGCGTCGGTGGCGCTGGTGGCGTTGGTAGGGCTGAGGATTGGCGCGGTGTCGGGCCCGTCAAGCGAGGTGTGGGCCAGGGCGATGTCGGTCATGGGACTACCGTCGTCGGCCGCGCTATGGGTCACCTGTGCGTCTCCCAGGTCTGTTCGGTGAAGATCAGGGGGTCACCCGGAAGATCAGCCGGAGGGTCAGGGCGTGAACAAGGAGGATCAGGGCGTGACCCGGCCGGCCCAGCGCGGGGTCGACGTCGCGTCGTCCGGGGCGGGGAGCAGGACCGAGAAGGTCGTGTCGCCCGGCTTGCTGGTCAACTGGACCGAGCCACCGTGGGCACCGGCGACCGCTGCGACGATCGACAGGCCCAGGCCGGTGCTGCCCCCCGTGCGGGTGCGCGCGGAGTCGCCGCGGGCGAAGCGTTGGAAGACCTTCGACTGTTGGTCGGCGGGCACACCGGGGCCGTCGTCGCGGACCGACAGGCGCACCACTCCGGGCTCGCGCGAGATGCTCGTGAGGACTGTCGTGCCGGGCAGGGTGTGGACCCTGGCGTTGCCGAGCAGGTTGGCGACAATCTGGTGCAGCCTGGCGCTGTCGCCGCGGACGGTGACGGGTTCGTCGGGCAGGTCGAGGCGCCACTTGTGCTGTGGGGATGCGGCGTGGGCATCGCTGACCGCGTTGACGACCAGCTCGGTGAGGTCGACGTCCTCCTGGTCCAGCGGTCGGCCCGCATCCAGGCGAGCGAGCAGGAGCAAGTCATCGACGAGGGAGGACATCCGCTTGGCCTCGGACTCCACTCGGCTGATCGCGTGCACCACCCCGGCCGGGACTGGCTCGGGCTCCTTGCGGGTCAGCTCGGCATACCCCCGGATGGAGGCGAGCGGGGTCCGCAGCTCGTGCGAGGCGTCGGCGACGAACTGGCGGACCCGCTGTTCGCTTTCGTGGCGGGCGTTGAGGGCTTCGTCGACGTGGTCGAGGAGTTCGTTGAGGGCGAGGCCCACCTTGCCAACCTCGGTGCGCGGGTCGGTGTCGGCTTCGGGGACCCGTTCGGCGAGGGCGACCTGGCCGGAGGACAGGTGCAGCTGCGAGACCCGGGTGGCCGTGTCGGCGACGCGGGTCAGCGGGCGCAGGTTGCGCTTGACCAGCCAGGCGCCGCCGATGCCGACGGCGAGCAAACCCAGCAGCGAGGCGACAATAGCGGTGCGAAACGCGTTGCCCACGGTCCCGCTCTGGCGGGTGCGCGGCAGTCCGACATAGGCGATCGCTCCGCTGTTGCGGGCGGACGTCCCGGCGAGGACCCGGTAGTTGCCCAGGTCGCCCCCGAGGTCGATGTCCTGAGGCTGGGTGCCGAAGTTGGCGTTCTGCAGGAGCTTGATCTGATCGACGGTGATGGTGTCTCGTTGCCTGGCATAGGAGGTCCCGTTGGCCAGGACGACGACCACGAAGCCCTCGTCGCCCGGTCCGCGGCCGAGATCGCCGTCGCCATCACGCGGCGTCGTGGGGGAGCTGGTCCCGCCGAATTGAGGCGGGATCCGGTTGAGGGAGGCCCGCAGTTGGTCGTCGAGCTGACCGGTGAGGAAACGGTCCAGGGACACGACGGAGGCCGCCCCGATGACGAGGGTCATGACGGTGAACAGGGTCAGCATCGAGGCGACAAGTTTGGTCCGCAGCGTCCAGGTCGACGGGTGCCAGAGTCGCGCATCCGAGCTGGGGGTGGGCTCGACGAAGGCCGGCTCCGGGTGTGCGCTTGCGGTCGAGGGGGCCGAGGACGCAGCAGGCGCGGCCGAGGCGGCCGAGGAAGCAGCGGACGTGGTCGACGCGGTCGAGGTGACCGACGACGCGGTCGAGGCGGCCGCGGGGGAAGGGGTGGGCGGCATACCGGCTGGGGTGGTGGCGCCCCCCGAAGGTGCGGTCGGAGCGGTCATCAGCTCGCCGGCTTGAGCACGTAACCGACCCCGCGCATCGTGTGGATCATCGGCTCGCGGCCGGCGTCGATCTTCTTGCGCAGGTAGGAGATGTAGAGCTCGACGACGTTGGCCTGGCCGCCGAAGTCGTAGTTCCAGACCCGGTCGAGGATCTGGGCCTTGGACAGCACCCGCTTCGGGTTACGCATGAGATAACGCAGCAGCTCGAACTCCGTTGCAGTGAGCTGGATCTGGGCGCCGCCGCGGGTCACCTCGTGAGAGTCCTCGTCGAGGGTGAGGTCGCCGACGACCAGGCGGGAGTCGTCCTCCTCGGCGGCGACGAGCACGGTGCGGCGCATGAGTGCGCGCAGCCGGGCGACGACCTCCTCAAGGCTGAACGGCTTGGTGACGTAGTCGTCGCCCCCCGCGGTGAGGCCGGCGATCCGGTCTTCGACGGCGTCGCGGGCGGTGAGGAAGAGGACCGGCAGGCGGTCGTTGTGCTCCCGCATCCGGCGCAGCACCTCCAGGCCGTCCATGTCGGGGAGCATCATGTCCAGGGCGACCGCGTCGGGCTCGAACTCTCGGGCCGCTCGCACGGCTGCCATGCCGGTCCCGGCCGCCTTGACCTCCCAGCCTTCGTAGCGCAGCGCCATCGAGAGCAGCTCGGTGAGGTTGTGCTCGTCGTCGACGACAAGGACCCGCGGCGGGGTGCCATCGGGGCGCTCGAGCTTCTGCGGCTTCACGGAGTTCGTGGTCATGATCGGGAGTCTCTCGGCGTCGGGTGTCGGGGTCGTGTGCGTTTGCTGTGTGCTTCCTGTGAGAGATGGTGCCAGGTCACGGCGCCGCGACAGAACGTCCACAGGCCGATCACAGGTCCCCGCGGAACACTCGCGCCTCGTAGCTCCACCCATGTGCGTCCGCCCGACCCTGCAGAGGTATGCCGTGTCCCAGCTTCCCGAGGCCCGTTTCCCGGGTGCCGTCCCCGCCGAGCCCGCGGAGCCGACGCAGAGTGGAGGCAAACCCACGCCAGAGGTGGGTTTCCCTCCACTCTGGGAGGCGGGTCGCCCGACCGAACCGGAAGCGTTGCAGGAGAAGACGAGCCGCTGGAGCGGTCGGACGACGGCGTTGGTGGCTGCTGGTGTGCTCGCGCTGAGTGGCGTTGGTGCGGTGGCCGCAGCGGCCGCGACGCCCAACGGGATCAGCGCACCCGACAGCGGAGTCGGCGGACGTGGCGGGCCAGGCGGACCGGGCGGGCCGGGCCAAGGTCAGTTCCCTGGGCGGGGCCAGCTTCCGGGACAGGGTCAACTTCCCGGCCAAAACCAGATCCCCGGCCAAGGTCAGCTCCCGGGTCAGCCCCCAGCTGCACCCAACCATTGACCCTCGCCAACGGACGGACGGACGGTCCCCAGACGCGTCTCAAATGCGGCGCAGACCGAGCAACATGCGCTCGGTCCGCAGCATGTCAGCCGCGAGCAGCCAACAGCCCCAGCGGAATTGACAACACGACCAGAGCACTCAACAGCGCGAGCACGATCGTCGTCCGATCCCGCAGCCTTGCGTCTCGATTGTCGTCGCGTCGCCGCCCAACGTATGCCGTCATGGCACCTACCCCCTCGAACTCGTTCCCCAGACGTCCCGAGCTCCCGACTCGTGACGTAACGTCGTGTCACCGGCCCCAGCGACACGTGCCGCGACCGACAAAGTCCGATAGCGGCATACCCCAACGTGCGGGCTCCCGACCCGCGAAGGCGATTGTACCGCCGAAAGGGTGCAACGGAGAGGTTTATGCGGGCGCGGGCAGAGTTCGCTGGAAGGCCACCCCGCGCCCGACCGGCCGATAGCCCAGGCGCGTGTAGACGGCGAGCATGTGCGTGTTGGAAGTTGCATTACCGGGCGTCAGCTCGGTGCACTCCGGCGCCACCTCGGCCAACCAGCGCATCATGTCGGCCTTGAGCAGCAGCCCGGGCCGGTGTCCGCGGTGAGGTAGCCCGCCATCAGCTCGTCCGGATGCGCGTCATCTGACTTTTCATGGGGGCTGCTGCGCTGTGTCGAGGGCGCTGAAAGATCGTCGATCTATTGCCTACTCCATGGGATTTCGTCGAGTGGAACGAAGATCGTTGACCTTCGCGGGGGTCGGCCGTCCGCAGAGGTATGCCGCCCGCGCGAGGTGAGCGGGCGGCATACGGGATGGCGCGGGAGGGGACCAGACGAGGACGGGGGTCCCGGCACGACTGCCGGGACCCCCGTCAGGGTCGTTCGCGACCGGATCACCCGGTCAGGTGAGGCTGGCGATCAGGCCAGGCGCTCCTTGAGGCCGTCGAGCTCGGCGTGCAGCTGGGCGGGGAGGCGGTCCCCAATCTTGGCGAACCACTCCTCGATGAGCGGCAGCTCGGCGCGCCACTCGTCGAGGTCGACCGCGACCGCCTTGGTGACGTCGTCGGGAGCCATGTCCAGGCCCTCGGCGTCGATGGCACCCGGAGCCGGGACGAGGCCAATGGGGGTCTCGACAGCCTCGGCCTCGCCTTCGAGCCGCTCGACGACCCACTTGAGGACGCGGCTGTTGTCGCCGAATCCGGGCCACAGCCAGTGGCCGTCCTTGTCCTTGCGGAACCAGTTGACCTGGTAGATCTTCGGGAGCTTGGACTCGTCGGCCTGCTTGCCGATGTTGATCCAGTGCTGCATGTAGTCACCGGCGTGGTAGCCGATGAAGGGCAGCATGGCCATCGGGTCGCGGCGCACGACACCGACTGCGCCGGTCGCGGCGGCGGTCGTCTCGGAGGAGAGCGTGGCGCCGACGAACGTGCCGTGGGTCCAGTTGCGCGATTCGTAGACCAGCGGGACGGTCGAGGCGCGCCGACCACCGAAGAGGATCGCCGAGATCGGGACACCGTCGGGGTTGTCGTACTCGGGGGCGATCATCGGGCACTGCTTGGCTGGCGTCGTGAAGCGGCTGTTCGGGTGGCTGGAGAGCTCGCCGCCCTCGGGCGTCCAGTCGCGGTTCTTCCAGTCGATGAGGTGCGCCGGCTTCTCCTTGGAGATGCCCTCCCACCACACGTCGCCGTCGTCGGTGCGGGCGACGTTGGTGAAGATCGAGTTGCCCATGTCGATGGTCCGCATGGCCATCGGGTTGGTGCTCATGCCGGTGCCGGGGGCGACGCCGAACAGACCGAACTCGGGGTTCACGGCATACAGGCGACCGTCGGGACCGAAACGCATCCAGGAGATGTCGTCGCCGATCATCTCGGCCTTCCATCCGGGGATGGTGGGCTCGAGCATGGCCAGGTTGGTCTTGCCGCACTGGCTCGGGAACGCGCCACAGATGTAGTGGACCTTCCCCTTGGGGGAGGTGAGCTTGAGGATGAGCATGTGCTCGGCCATCCAGCCCTCGTCACGGGCCATCGCGGAGGCGATGCGCAGGGCGTAGCACTTCTTGCCCAGCAGCGCGTTGCCGCCGTAACCGGAGCCGAACGACCAGATCTCGCGGGTCTCGGGGAAGTGCGCGATGTACTTCGTGTCGTTGCACGGCCACGCGACGTCGGCCTGGCCCTCGGCGAGGGGCGCGCCGATCGAGTGCAGCCCGCGGACGAAGTCGCAGTCGAGGGCTTCCATGACCTCCAGGACCGGCGTGCCGATGCGGGCCATGATGTTCATGTTGACCACGACATAGGCCGAGTCGGTGATCTCGACACCGAACATCGGGACGGTTGCGTCGAGGTGACCCATGACGAACGGGATGACATACATGACGCGGCCGGCCATGCAGCCCTCGTAAAGGCCGGTCATCGTCGCCTTGAGCTCGGCCGGGTCGATCCAGTTGTTCGTCGGGCCGGCGTCCTCGGGGTTGACCGATGCGATGTAGGTGCGGTCCTCGACGCGGGCGACGTCGCTCGGGTCAGATGCGCACCAGTAACTGTTGGGCTTCTTCTCGTCGTTGAGCTTGATGAACGTGCCGCTGGCGACCAGGGCCTGGTTGAGGCTCTCGATCTCCTCCGGCGTCCCGGTCACCCAGTGGACCGAAGCGGGCTTGCACAGCGCGGCGACCTCGTCGACCCACGCGGCCAGCCCCTTGTGTGACGTGCTCATGACCATCCCTTCCGTGATCGCCCAGAAGGCGCTCGCTGCCGAATTGGTGTCGGGAGTCCGGATGGGATGAGGGGACACAGGTGTCGCCCGGCGACCAGTCCGAACGCCGCGGTCTGGACCACCGTATCCCGGTGGCGAGCGGACGGCATACGGGCCTTCGGTCCCTTCGTGGTGAGTCCCCTCACAGGATGTGGCTGTGCGGTGATCGGGCGGCGGACCGTTGGGTGGACGGCGGGTTTCCAGGGGGTGGCCTCCCGGTGTTGGGGCTTCGCGGGGCAGGTGCGGCGAGGCGGTTCCGATTTCCTCCGACGGCCGGTATGCCGGTAGGCTTGCCCCTCGGCGCACGGCCTGGTCTGTCTTCTGCGAGGCTCTCTGTTGGGGGCTCGCGGGGTCGGAGTAGGTGGTGCGGCGACTAGCGCCCGTAGCTCAACGGATAGAGCATCTGACTACGGATCAGAAGGTTAGGGGTTCGAATCCCTTCGGGCGCGCTTCCAATTTCGTTGCAGGACAATCCGATTCGGCGAAATGAGCCAGGGCGGCCCTGATGGCCTCGGACCGGGTCATCTCGTGCTTGACAGCTGCAGCGTCCAGAGCCGCCAGTTCCTGGGCCGTCAAGCGGACCGCCACCACCTGCATCGGCTCGGCCCCTCTTCCGGGACGGCCCCGTCCCCGGCGCTTCAACTCCTCGACGTCGTAGCCGGCCTCGGCTTCCTCCGCCCAGGTGCGGAACTGTTCCTCACTCACCATGAACAAGTCGTATAACGAAAAATTGGGATGGAGCCTCTTCCGCCCTTGACGGCCGGTAGCCCACGCTGCCGCGTATGCCGCGCCAGGCGGACGAGGACTCACGGGCCGTGCTTAGAAGGGAGGCCCGGCCCACCGTGCTCGTCATCGATACGCTCGGAGTGGCCCGGGTATGCCGTGCCCGCGACGCCCGCGTGGTCCCGTCTGGCCGTCGGTGCCCGTCCGGAGCATCCTCGGCATCACGGGCCTGCGCCGCGTCTTGGACGTGGCGCTCCAGCCTCACCTCATCAGCAGGTCCCTCGACGCGGGGACCGCTGTCACTCCTCAGGCGACGCGGACGACGAGGGCGGCCTTCTTGATGCCACAGACGATGCGGGTCCGGGGGCCGATGGCGTCGCCGTCCAGCTCGGCCTCGGTCGGCTCGAACGCGACGATCTCGACTCGCTCCGACGTGCGTCGCTGCAGGCGCTTGTGGCCCTTGCGGTTGCCCGTGGCCAACTCTGCGGCGACGGCCGCCCACCCGACCACTCCGTTGGGTGACAGCACGACGGTGTCCAGGACGCCGTCGTCCACCTTGGCATCGGGCATGAGGTCAACGCCCCCGGTGAGGGTGCCGCAGTTGCCGACGATGACCGCTCGCGCATGCTGGCGGATCGGCTTGCCCGGCCCGGCGGTCACCCGCACGGTGAAGCCGCTGCGGACCGCCGCCCGAGCCCCAGAGATGAGGTATGCCGGCCACCCCAGCAGGCCTTTGACTTTCTCGTTGGCGTTGGCCATGGTGTCGGCGTCCAACCCGATGCCGCACATGACGAGGAACACCTGCTCCGGGTCGTCGTCGCACCGCATCGTCCCGACGTCGATCCGGCGGTCGCGGCCCCTGAGCACGACGTCCAGGGCCACCTCCAGGTCATCGACGGGCAACTCCAGGTTTCGCGCCAGCAGGTTGCCCGTGCCGCCAGGCAGCAGCCCGAGAATGGCGTCGGTGCCCACCAGGGCGGACGCGACCGCCCGCACCGTCCCATCCCCACCAAGCGGACAAACCACCGTGGCGCCCCCCGCCACTGCCGCGGCGGCTTGGCCCGTGCCGGGATCATCCGCCGTCGTCTCAAACCACTCTGCCTCGGGCCAGCCGTTGCGCTCGCACCCGGCTGCCACCGTGGCCTTCACCTCGGTGAGATCGTCAAACTTCGTCGGGTTGACGATGATTGCCAGCCGTCCGACCGGCGCAACCGGGTGCTCTGTCATGTCGCGAACCCTAGCCGCCCGCAGCTCGGCCGCGGCGGGCTGTGCATCAAGCGCACTGGATGGAGCTCCGAAAGCATTGCAAAACGGACGACGCTCATCGGAATTGGCGCAGGAACCCGTTGCGGGGGTCGACCTGCGGCTAGCCTCCGGCAACGAGGTCAGCACGCCCGAACCACCTCGGGTGTCGGCTCGCCTCGTCCAGGCCGACGCACCGTGCGGACGGCCACCGAGGAGCGTCAGTGACCAGACTCGATCGATACCAGGCTGATGCCACCAACCCGGGGGTGAAGTCAGCGCTTGGCGACATGGTCAAGCGG
Source organism: Candidatus Phosphoribacter baldrii (assembly GCA_016704565.1). Lineage (GTDB taxonomy): Bacteria > Actinomycetota > Actinomycetes > Actinomycetales > Dermatophilaceae > Phosphoribacter > Phosphoribacter baldrii. Next base: position 441,697 of record JADIZV010000001.1, on the reverse strand, counting down.
GCGTGGCTGCCCGGCTTGGCGTGGGGCGTGCTCATGACCCTCGGTGGCCTGCTGCTCATGGGGCCGCTGCGTAGTTTCACCGACAACGAGGACTCGGTGAACAAGTCCATCGAGGCGATGCGGACGTCGGCGCAGTCCGAGTTGTGGCACTGGGTGTCGCTCATCGGCAACACCGAAAATGTCATCGGCGCCACGGTGATCGCCGCCCTGCTCATCTGGTGGCGCACCAGGCAGTGGTGGGTCGCGGTCATCGCTCCCCTCGCCCTGTCGATGCAGGCGCTGTTCATGGTCGTGGCCAATGCCATCGTCGCTCGCCCGCGACCTGACGTCGAGCGGCTGGATGATCCTGCGCCGCCCACGTCGAGCTATCCGAGCGGTCACGTCGGGGCCCCGACGACGCTCTACATCACGCTGCTCATCCTCGCCCAGCGGATCACCCAGCCGGCCCTGCGGTGGGCAGTCACCGTCGTCTGTGCGGCGATCCCCGTGGCCGTCATGTATGCCCGGGTCTATCGCGGAATGCACCACGTCACCGATGTCGTCGTCGGCCTGCTCAACGGGCTGATCTGCGTGTGGTTGGCCTGGCACTTCCTGCGCCGGCGTTCCGACTCGGCCGACTGAGGCTCGCGCCATGAGTGGTTCCGACGGTCAGTCCGACGACGCGGTCACCGTCACCGACGCCGTCCGGGAGGTCGGCGACCACCCGATTGTCGAGGGTGGAGCCCGGCTCGGGTATGCCGTCAACGGCCTACTGCACCTGCTCATCGCTTGGCTCGCAGTCCAGGTCGCCCTCGGTGTCCGGGCCGCGAGGGCTGACCAGTCCGGCGCCCTGGCGACCCTCACCAACTCGAACCTGGGCACGCTGACCCTGTGGGCCGCTGTTGTCGGGTTCGCCCTGCTCGCCATGTGGCAGATCACCGAGGCGGTCGTGCGCCGCAAGCGCAGCGTCAAGATCAAGTCGGTCGGCAAGACCATCGTGTATGCCGCGATCGGCTGGAGCGCTGTCGGCTTCCTGCGAGGTTCGGGCAGCGACAGCTCGACCCAGTCGGTGGACATCACCGCGAGGTTGCTCAACGCGCCGCTGGGCCGCGTGCTCGTGGCCGTCCTCGGTCTGTCCATCCTCGGCATCGCCGGCTACCACGCCTACAAGGGGTGGACTCGGCGCTTCATGCGCGACCTGCGCGAACACCCCGGCTCGTGGGCGGTCTGGTCCGGGATCGCCGGCTACATCGCCAAAGGGGATCGCTCTGGCCTTCGTCGCGATCCTCTTCCTCATCGCAGCTGTCACCGGGACACCAGACGAGGCCACCGGGCTGGACGGCGCCATGCGCAAGCTCACCGAACTCCCCGGGGGCAGCCTGCCACTGCTCGTCATCGCCGTCGGCTTCGCGGCATACGGGGTCTATTCATTGGCCCGCGCACGATTCGCCCGCGTCTGAGCCTCGGCCGCGACTGCACGTGCGGGACAGGGGCGGCATACGGCGCAACGTTGTCCTGGGGCACGCGACCGTCGCCGACTATCGCGCGTCCACGGCCTACTTCGGGGGCATCATCGGGCGCTACGCCAACCGCATCGCGGGTGCCAGGCTCCGCCTGGATGGCCAGGAATTTCCGTTGCAGGCCAACGAAACCGCCGCGACGCTGCACGGCGGCCCGGATGGCCACCTGCGCACCTGGACCGTTGTCGACCGGGCAGTCGACCGAGTCACCCTCGAGCTGGTCAGCCCCGACGGCGACGGCGGCTTCCCGGGTGAGGTCACCGTCCAGGTGACGTATGCCGTCTCCCCGGGCCAGGTGCGCATCGACCTCACCGCGCACACTGACGCCCCGACGGTCGTCAACCTCACCAACCACACCTACGTCAACCTCGAAGGCGAAGACTCCCCGACGGTCGACCGCCACCTGCTCCAGATCCGGGCGGATCGCTACCTTCCGACGGGGGCGGGCGGCATACCGACGGGGGAACTGGCCCCCGTCGAGGGGACGCCGTTCGACCTGCGCGAGCCCGCGCTGGTCGGCGAGCGGCGTCGCGCCGAGCACCCGCAGGTGCGTGCCGCAACGGGTCTGGACCACACGTTCGTCGTCCCCGGCAGCGGGTTGCGCGAGCACGCGCGGCTCGTTGCACCGCGAACCGGCCTGGCCCTCACGGTCCGCAGTGACCAGCCGGGCATCCAGGTCTATTCCGGTGGGCATTTGCGCCCTCACCCGCTGGGGACCTCCGGGCGCCCCTACGGCCCGGCGGCCGGGATCGCGTTGGAGACCCAGCACTTCCCGGACAGTCCCAACCACCCGCACTTCCCGTCGACGGTGCTGCGGCTAGGGGAGACGTTCGCGTCAACAACCACGTGGGACTTCGAGACGCTCGGCTGATCCCGTTCCGGGTCGCCTCAGGTGGCCGCGCCGTCCGCGGGTGTATGCCGCCCTCCCGCCCCCATGACCAGCCCGCTCGCCAGGACGACGAACGCCATGCCCATCAACTGCGTTGGCGTGAGCCGCTGTCCGAGGACGATGAGGCCCGCGAGGGCGGCGACCGCGGGCTCCAGGCTGAGCAGGATCCCGAACACCCGTTGGCTCAGGCGTCGCAACGCCAGCAGCTCGAACGAGTAGGGCAGGACGCTGGACAGGATGGCCACGCCTGCCCCCCTTGACGAGCACTTCGCCGGTCCACTGCGGGAACGACCCGATTCCGAACGGCAGGACCAGGACGAGGGCGACGACCATCGCAATAGCCAGCCCGTGCAACCCGGGGAACACCGCTCCCGTGCGTTGCGACAGCACGATGTATGCCGTCCAGAAAGTGCCGGCCAGCAGGGCCAGCCCGATGCCCCCGAGATCCAGCTCGCCCCACGGCACCGTGAGTGCCTGGGAGATGAGGAGTATGCCGCCCGCCGCCGCCGCGACCGCCAACAGGTCGCGGATCCGCCTGGATTGGACCGCGGCGAGAGTGAGGGGACCGATGAATTCGATGGTGACGGCAACCCCGATGGGCAGGCGGGCCAACGATGCGTAGAAGGTCCAGTTCATCGCCCCGAGCACGAGGCCGAAGAGCACGACAGTCCGCCACGCGGCCGCGCTGTGTCCGCGCAGCGCCGGGCGGATGGCGACGAGGAGGATGGCAGCCCCGACGCCCAGCCGCAGGACCACCGACCCGGCCGCGCCGATGACCGGCACGAGCGTGGCGGCGATGGCACCACCGAACTGGACGGAGACGACGGCGGCGAGCACGAGCAGCAGCGACCCGCTTGCCGTATGCCGCTCGGGCATCCTCGCCTCGTCCCTTCCGCTCATCGGGTCCCGCCGAACCGTTTGACCCTATCGCCGCCCTCTGACAGAGAATCTGTTGGGCGAGGTGAGGCTCTCGCAGCGCTCCCGTGCGCTGGACAAATAGTGGACAGAACCGCTGCAATCCTTCGCCCACGCGCAGGTCAACGAACACGATGGGTCTCGTCGGTCCTCGGGGGCCCACCGACGTCCGTCCCTTTGGTGGAGGGCTCCTTCGTGTCGACCCAGCCCATGGACGCCGACCTCGCCGAGGTCGTGTGGTGGGGACGCAGACCGTTCGCGTGCGAGCGCACGCCGCGCGCGGTGTCTCGCGCTGCCCGACCCGTCTCGTCCCCTATAGCGCCTCCGATCCCACGGGTCGGCATCTCAACGCCCGCTGCCGTGAGGACGGGTGTCTGGGGATCGTCCACTCGATCTACCTCACGACGGTCACCCGACTGCAGGATCGGGCCACGGGGCAGGATCACGTTGCCGTGTCCCAGTGGGTGCCCTACGCGCGCCGGGTCGTCGCCTCCCAGGTCGCTGAACTCGACCGCGCCGGGCGCGTGGCCCGCGGGCTGCCGGCCAAGCCCACTCGGACCGACGGGGTGCCGGGCCGGGTCATCGAGGCGATGCGGCATACGACCGCCGACCCCGTCCGACGGGAGTGGCTTGAGCAACTCTTCCGGATGGTCCGCGCCTATGTATGCCGCGACAACCGGCAATCGGTCGAATGGCCGACCGACATGTGGGCCGCCGAGAAGTGCGCCGTCGACGGATGCTTCCGGTCCCTGGGTACGCCGGCAGCGCGCCGGGAGATCGAGCAGGACGTCGATGAGGTGCTGCGGGTGGCGCGTGATGTGGCCGGGGAAGAGTGGGTGGCGGCCACCATCCTCAACCCGTTCCGCGCCGTCGTCGGGCCGTTGCCGGACGACCTCGACGTGGGCTGTCCGATCGACGATGCGGATCCGGCCGAACTCGCGTTGGTGAGCCAGTTCCGCACTCGGTATGCCGCGTCGCGCACCTCTGGGTGCGGCCCGGACGAGGCTTTTCTGACGACGAGCCTGGCCATCTGTGGGAGGCAACCCCGGGGGGCGGCTGCCGAGGTCATCGCTGACCTTGAGGCATGGCTTGCCGATCGCCAAGCGTCGGAGAGAGGGCCCCGTCGGCTAGGTCGGTGAGGCCCTACCAGGACCAGCCGATGCCGTAGGCCAAGCCGCGACGCACGGTATTCCACTCGGCCACGAGTGGGGCCCCGTCCCTGAGGTCGAACTGCTCGCCGAGGGGCACGTCATCGTCGACGGCCATCGGGGGCACCCCATCAATTCGCCAGGCCCGGGTCAACCCGGCGTGTGGCCCGTGATGGACCTCGGACCGGAACGACCGCGTGCGGCGGACCGGCACGAAACCGTTGATCGGGCGCACGAACGCCCGTGAGGGCAGCGTGACTGAGAAGCCCAGGCGGTGGCGTTCCCGGGCTGCGAGCTCCCTGCCGAGGCTGACGGTGACCCGCCAGGTGCTCGGTGAGATCTTCGCCAGCTCGGTGATCTCGCAGCCCTCCGTGGTCTGGAGGTCCAGGTCGTCGACCAAGGGCTCGTTGGCGGGCCGCGGGATGCTCCACGACTCGCAGATCTCCACCACCCCGGAGTGGGTTGCGACGATCTCCCGGAGGCTGTGGAAGCGGGGTCGCACCTCGTCGAGGAACGCCGTTGCCTCGAGTCGGTCGACGTACCAACCGCTCACGGCGAACGGATTCTGGTCGGGCGTCACGTGCGACCGGTTGACCAGCGCGGCCGCCGCTAGGCCACCGCCGCAGCAGATCCCTCCCGTATGCCGCGTCCCCCTCGCTGTCCGCGAAGACGATCCCGGCCAGCACCGGTCCCAGCTGCTCGGTGACGTCGTCGGCATTGAAACCACGCCCCCGATGGAGGGCGTCGAGCTCTTCGGCGAGCTGCGTGACGCGATCCATGTGGCCCTTTCACGGCGGCAAATCGGGCATCCGGGGCCAGAGCCTAGCCCCGGTCGAGGCGTCTCGGCGGCTGTGTGTGGCGCATTGGTCATCCGCCCTGTGGGCGCAACGGTGCGACAGAGCTCGACAACGGTGCTCGGCAACGGTGCTCGACGACGGTGCCCGACCAGGGGTGCCCAACAACGGTGCTCGACGACGGTGCCCGACCAGGGGTGCCCAACAACGGTGCTCAAGAGGAGCCGCCATGCCCGTCCGTCAGAAGTGATCAGGGCGGTCACGCCCGGTGGATCTGTCGCGAGGGGACTCACCCATGGACTGCAGCCGGTGTCAGCGCCCGCTGCGCGAGTGCCCTGTCTGCAACGGGGTCGGGCCTCCGCCCGGATTGGCATGTTCACCTGCGCCGCCTGCGCGAACACCGGATTGGTGTGCGACGAGCACGGTGGTGAGCACGGCCGCTGAGGAGCGCGGCATACCGGGTCGAGTCCAGTTGACGCTCAGGTGCGTTTCGTGCCTGAGCTGCGGTCACGCGGCCGGACGATCAGGTCAGCGGACGCGGTGCAGGCGCAGCCGCCAGGCCTCCGGGCCACGCTGCAGATAGCTGACCTCCACGGCGTCGCCCTCACGAGCGGCCAACTGGGCCAGCAGCGGCAGCGGGTCGTGCGGTGCGACGAGAACCATGCCCTTGCCGGGCTTGACAGCGCCCAGCGCTCCGAAGATCGCACCGTGCCGGATCGCGTGCGGGATGACCCGCGCGTCGAGTTCGGGCAGCTGCTCGTCGTGCTCACCGCAGGCGCAGCCTCCGCCGGCATGCGAGTCGACCTCGGTCAGGGTGAGGTCGGCGGGCTGGTGGGTCATGGCTCTCCTTCGATCGTGGGTCGAGCGGTGGGTCGAGCGCTGGGTCGTGCGTCAGTGGCGCGCGGCAGGGCCGAGGCGGACCACGCAGGCCCCGGGTTCGGCGAACGGCGTCAGGGCAACGGTGCTGGGGTCCGCGCCGGCGTGCGCCGCCATCGACTGGAGCATCCCCTGGTGGAAACCGCACACGACTGCCGCATGCCGGGTGGCCACGTCGATCAAGGGGCAGGTGAGCAAGCGCAGCCCACGGCCGCGCGGCAGCTCCTCGGTCGTGAACCCCAGGCCATCCATCGCGTCAGCGAGCGCCCGGGAAAGTCGTTGCCGGGTGGCCGATTTCGTACGAGCCAACGGGGCTGAGCTGGGCGCGGCGCCATACTCGCTTCGCGGCGGCGTCAGCGAGGCGCGGCGGCCCAGCTCGGTGGCGCGCTCGGTGGCGCGCTCGACCGGGCCGGTCGCGACAAACTCCTCCACCAGCGCCTCAAGGAACACGCGGTAGGCCGCGCCTTCGGGGGAGGCGGAGACCGCGGCATACCGGTATGCCGGTCGCCCCCGTCCTGCTGGCGACTCGCGCTCCCGGGCGGTCAGGCCCAAGGCGACCAACGCGTCGAGGTGCTCGCGGACCGTATTGGCGTGTTGCCCCATCCGAGAAGCCAACTCGGCGGCGGTGGACGGCCCGCCGGCGGTGAGCGCCGCGAGGACCTCAGCCTGCGCGGGCGTCGCAACAGCGACCGGCGCGGCCGTGGCGGACGGCCCCCGACCCGTCGATCCCGAGGGAATATTTAACACGGTTCTGAGCGTACTATCCAAAGACACCCAAGGGAAGGCGAGGCCGTCATGACGATCAGCGCAGCCCGTCCGAGGTCGACTCCAGCGGCCGGCCACGGCGACCGGTCCGACGGTGTGCAGGCCCTCGACCGTCGCCCTGGAGGGCGCGTCGTCGGCCTCCTCAGGACGACCGATCACAAGATCATCGGCAACCTCTACCTGGCGACATCATTCGGGTTCTTCCTGCTCGGCGGGTTGCTGGCGCTGGGCATTCGGGCCGAGCTCGCGGCACCTGGACTGCAGGTCGTCGACAATGCGGAGCAGTTCAATCAGCTCTTCACCATGCATGGCACGATCATGTTGCTCCTCTTCGCGACTCCGTTGTTCGCCGGTTTCGCCAACGCACTCGTGCCGTTGCAGATCGGCTCGCCGGACGTCGCGTTTCCCCGGCTCAACGCTCTGGCCTATTGGTTCTACGTGTTCGGCGGGCTGGTCGTCGTCAGCGGCTTTCTGACCCCGGGCGGAGCGGCTGCGTTCGGATGGTTCGGTTACGCGCCACTGTCGACCGCGGCATACAGTCCAGGTCTGGGCGGCGACTTGTGGGTGTTTGGGCTGGCGCTCACGGGATTCGGGACGATCCTGGGTGCGGTCAACTTCATCGCGACCATCCTCACCATGCGCGCGCCCGGGATGACGATGTTCCGTATGCCGCTATTCACCTGGACCGTGCTGGTGACGTCGGTCATGGTCATCGTCGTGTTCCCGGTGCTGGCGGCGGCGTTCTTCGCGCTCGGCGCGGACCGGCGCTTCGGCGCCCACATCTTCGACGCAGAGGCGGGCGAGGCCATGCTCTGGCAGCACCTGTTCTGGTTCTTCGGACACCCGGAGGTCTACATCATTGCGTTGCCATTCTTCGGGATCATCAGTGAGGTCGTGCCGGTCTTCAGCCGCAAGCCGCTGTTCGGCTACAAGACGATGATCGGTTCGACGATCGCGATCATGGCTCTGTCGATGGCGGTGTGGGCCCACCACATGTATGCCACGGGTCAAGTGCTCCTGCCGTTCTTCGCGATCATGTCGATGCTCATCGCGGTCCCGACGGGGGTGAAGTTCTTCAACTGGATCGGGACGATGTGGCGTGGCTCGGTGACCTTGGCGACGCCGATGATCTGGGCTATGGGGTTCCTTGCCACGTTCCTGTTCGGCGGGATCACCGGGGTGATCCTGGCCAGCCCGGCCTTGGACTTCCACGTGACCGATAGCTACTTCATCGTCGCGCACTTCCACTACACCGTGTTTGGCACGGTGGTCTTTGCGATGTTCTCGGGGTTCTACTTCTGGTGGCCCAAGCTCACGGGGCGCATGCTCGACGAGCGGCTCGGGAAGGTCCACTTCTGGACGCTCTTCGTCGGGTTCCACACGACCTTCCTCGTCCAGCACCTGCTGGGCATCCAGGGGATGGCTCGTCGGTATGCCGACTATCTTCCCGAGGAAGGTTTCACCCTGGGCAATCAGATCTCCTCGGTCGGGGCGTTCCTCCTTGGCGCCTCCACGCTGCCGTTCCTCTACAACGTGTGGAAGACCTGGCGGTCGGCGCCCCTCGTCAGGGTCGACGACCCGTGGGGCTACGGGGCGTCACTCGAATGGGCCACTTCATGTCCACCGCCCCGACACAATTTCGCGAGCCTCCCGCGGATCCGCTCTGAGCGCCCGGCCTTCGACTTGCACCATCCGGGGGCATAAACCAACTCAGCGCTCGCCGAATTGCGGGGCGCGGGTGCGACGCTGGTCGGATCGACGCCGAAGGAGCGCACCCATGGGCTACACGATCACCCGCGAACTGACCCGAGACTTCGCCACAGCGCTGGCTGACACGCGAGCCGCCTTGGCCGACAACGGTTTCGGCGTGCTCACCGAGATCGACATGAAGGCCACCCTCAAGGCCAAACTCGACGTCGACATCCCCGCGCAGGTCATCCTCGGCGCGTGTCGCCCACCTTTGGCGTATGCCGCCCTCCAAGCCGAGCCGTCGATCGCCGTCTTCCTGCCGTGCAACGTCGTCGTCCGTGACCTGGGCGAGGGCCGCACGCTCGTCGAGGCGATGGACCCGCGCTTCATGGTCGAGGTGACCGGCAAGGCCGAGCTCGACGAGGTGGCCGCCGACGCCCGGACCCGCATCGGCACCGCCCTGGACAGTCTGGAGGGCTGACCAGCGCGGACGTGGGAAACGTCGGGTGAGCGCGGGCGGCATACCCGCGTCTAGCGGCGAGTCGTCTGCGACGCGTGGGGCGGGTTCGGTCCCACGGCGGCCGGGCGGGCGCGCTCGGCCTTGGCCATGACCCGTGCGACGAAGGCGCGTGCCTCCCCCTCGGGTGGACACCGCGGCATACTCGGCGTCGACCGTCGCCCGCTCCTGCGGTGTCTTCGCATAGGTGTCGTATGCCGCCTTGCGCGCGGTCGCGAGGAAGCCCGGCAGGTTGCCGCCGTCGCTCAGCGGACGGGCGTCGTCGGCAGGCTCGACTGCCGTGGGCATGGACCGGGGTGCTCCACCGGCAAGACCGGCCCGGGCAGCGTTGTGGGACAGTCGGTTCGAGCCGTGGCGGCGAACAGGTGTCGGACGTCGTTGGCGGCGGCGTCACGCGCCGTCAACGCTGGGAAGCCGAACAGCCGCTCCAGCGTGGCCGGCACTGACGAGTGGTCGTAGACCGTGTGGTCCACGACGCCCGCCGGGATGAGCGGAGAGACGACAATCGCAGGCACGCGCACCCCGAGCTGGTCGAAGGTGAAGCCCGACTCGTTGTATGCCGTTCCGCTTCCGTCCCCCGGTGGGATGGCCGACGGCGGGGCGACGGAGTCGAAGAAGCCTCCGTGCTCGTCGTAGGTGACGACCAGCAGGCTGGTCGGCCAGAGCGGAGAGTTGCGGATCGCCTCGTAGACGGCCTTGATGAGACCTTCACCGCCGTAGACGTCGTCCATCGGGTGCTGCGACGATCCGCCGGCATAGGTGTTGTCGGTGATGTCGCCGTAGTTCGGCTCGATGAACGTGTATTGGTAGGGGTACGGCCCCTGCAGGTCGCTGGCGAAGTGGGTCAGCGAGTTGACGTCCAGGAGGGTGACCCCCTTGAGTGCCGACACCTGCGGGATCGCGCCGAGGGCCGAGCCGTTTTGCGGGTTGTCGCTGTAGGCGTCGGTGTTGTCGTTGTAGATGCGCCACTGCAGCCCGGCCGCCGTCAACGCCTGGTAGATGCTTCCGTGCGGGAAGGCGAAGCCCGACACCGACTCCCACTGGACGATCTGGGCCGTCGACGGACTGTGGTCCAGCCCCGCCGAGGAGGCGGCATGGACAAACATCCGGTTGGGCCAGGTCGGTCCCGGGATGGAGCTGAACCAGTGGTCGCACACGGCGAACGACGTCGCCAGCGCATAGGACGTCGGCAGCTGAGCGGCGGTCTGGAAGCCCAGCATGATGTCGCCGATGTGCGCGGCGGTCGGCGGCGCCGTGCTCTGTCGGTGGCGGTCGCGTAGTTGGCGGCGAAGCCACTCATGCTGATCGGCGGGTAAGGCCCGCCGGGCGGGTAGCTCGCCCCGACCCCAGCGAGCTGCTCGACCACGTCACCGAACTCGTGTCCCGGGTCGGCGGTCATCGTCAGCGGCGCGGGGCTTCCCACCGGGTATGCCGTCCCGGCGTAAGTGTTCGAGGTGCCTGGGGCGGGGATCGTCAGGCCCGGGATACAGGACTGGCCGAAGATGTGATCGAAGGAGCGGTTCTCCAGCATGAGGACGAAGACGTTGCGGATCGGGGAGTAGTTCGCCAGCCGGGTCATGCCGTCGTGGCATCCGCCGGAGGCAAGGTCGGTGTAGAAGTCGGTCGTGTTGACGGTGAAGTAGAGGTTCTTGTTGACGTCCCCGCTCTGGAGCTGGCACTCCTTCCAGTGGGGGAAGGCCGAGGTCCCGGTGTTCTGGTAGATCCCAGGCGTCGATCCGTTCTCGACGGTCATCGTCACCGACCACCAGTCCAGGATCCCGAGGCTGCCGATGCCGGTCTCGAAGTGGACGAGAAGCGGGCCGACGGTCTGTCCCGGAGCGGCGGTCCAGGCGCCGGACTGGGTTCCGTTGCTGTCGTTCTGGTGGGACAGCGAGATCTGGGTGTTGCCGTCGGTCTGGTTAGTGATGAACACATTGGCCGTGCGTTGGGTCGCCATCGTGAGCTCCTCACGGTCGAGGGCAATCGCTCCCGAGCTGCGGCTGCCAAAGACGCCAGTCAGGGAGACACCCACCGCGGGCGCGGTGAGTGTGACCGGCATCACACTCATTGTGATCTCGGATCGAGAGACGCGTATCCGGAATGGGGATATTGCGGCGAAATCGCGGGCGGGCGGGGGCGGCATACAGGTCTGTTGTGGCCTGCGAGGATGGGTGGGATGCCCGCCGTCCCGCGCCTTCACCTCCCCGCGTCCGCCGACGCCGATGAGGTGTATGCCGCCTACCTCGCCTGGGCGACCGAGCAGGGGCTGACCCTCTATCCCCACCAGGACGAGGCGATCATCGAGCTGTTGTCCGGCGCGCACGTCGTCCTCGCGACCCCGACCGGTTCGGGCAAGACCCTCGTCGCGACGGCCGCCCACCTCGCGGCCCTGGTGGCGGACCGGATCAGCTTCTATACGGCGCCGATCAAGGCGCTGGTCAACGAGAAGTTCTTCGCGCTCTGTGACATCTTCGGCGCCGAACAGGTCGGGCTGCTCACCGGCGACGCCTCGGTCAACCCGGGCGCCCCCGTGATCTGTTGCACCGCAGAGGTCTTGGCCAACATCGCCCTTCGCGAGGGGGGGCAGCCGACATCGGGCTGGTCGTCATGGACGAGTTCCACTACTACGGCGACCCGCAGCGCGGCTGGGCCTGGCAGGTGCCGCTGCTGGAGTTGACCAGCGCCCAGTTCGTCCTCATGTCGGCCACCCTCGGCGACATGAGCCGGATCGTCGCCGACCTGGGTCGGCGGACCGGTCGGCCCGTTGCGGAGGTGACGACCGCGGAGCGTCCGGTGCCCCTCACCTACACGTGGTCGCTGACCCCGTTGGCCGAGGTTGTCGAGGAGATCGTCACGACCCGACGCGCACCGGTCTATGTCGTCCACCCGTCGCAGGCGGCTGCCGCCGAGCACGCCCAGTCGCTGCGCAGCCTGGCCCTGCTCACCCCCGTGGAGCGCGACGAGATCGCCCGTCGGATCGGGCCGGTGCGCTTCGCCGCGGGCTTCGGCAAGGTGCTGTCGGCCTTGCTACGCAAGGGAATCGGGGTGCATCACGCGGGGATGTTGCCCCGCTATCGGCGGATCGTCGAACAGCTCGCCCAGGCCGGCCTGCTCAAAGTCATCTGCGGCACCGACACCCTGGGGGTCGGCATCAACGTCCCGATCAGGACCGTGCTGCTCACCCGGCTGGTGAAGTTCGACGGCACCCGGGAGCGATTGCTGCGGGCCCGGAGTTCCACCAGATCTCCGGCCGGGCCGGGCGGGCCGGCTTCGACACGGTCGGGGAGGTCGTCGTCCAGGCCCCGGAGCACCTCATCGAGAACGCTCGTCGGGTCGCCAAGGCCGGTGACGACCCCCTCAAGCTCAAACGGGTGCAACGGGTCAAGCCCGAGGCAGGCCAGATCGTCTGGAACGAGGCGACCTTCGACAAGCTCGTGGCGTCTGCTCCCGAGCCGCTGGTCTCCCGGATGCACGTCGACAACGCCATGATCCTCAACGTCATCGCTCGCCCTGGCGACGCCGTTCGCTCGTTGTCCCGGCTCACCCGGGACAACCACGAGGACGCCGCCGGGCGAGCGCGGTTGGCACGCAGGGCGATTCGGCTCGGTCGTAGCCTGCTCGACTCCGGGGTTGTCGTCCGTCTCCCGGAGCCCGATGCCGAGGGTCGCACGCTCGCCCTCACCGTCGAGCTGCCCGAGGACTTCGCGCTCAACCAGCCGCTCGCTCACTTCGCCCTGGCTGCTCTGGAACTGCTCGACCCGGACGCTCCGACCCACGCGCTCGACGTCGTGTCCGTCGTCGAGTCGGTCCTCGACTCGCCCAAACCCGTCCTCCTGGCTCAACAGTGGGAGGCCCGCGGCGAAGCCGTCGCCGAGATGAAGGCCGACGGGATGGACTACGAGGACCGGATGGACGCCCTTGAGGACGTCCACTGGCCGCAGCCGCTCGCGGAACTGTTGGGGGCGGCATACGAGGCATATCGGCAGTCCCACCCGTGGCTGCCGGAGGACGCGCTGGCCCCCAAGTCCGTCGTGCGGACCATGTGGGAGCAGGCGATGAGCTTCACCGATCTCATCTCGCGCTACAAGCTGGCCCGGTCGGAGGGCGTGGTGTTGCGCTACCTGTCCGACGCCTATCGCACGCTGCGCCAGACCGTCCCCGACGCCCACCGCGACCCCGAGCTCGACGAGCTCATCGACTGGCTCGGCGAGACGATCCGCCAGACCGACTCCTCGCTGCTGGACGAGTGGGAGGCGCTCACCCACCCCGACGGCACGGTGGTCACGACGTCTCGGGATGCGGCCGCGCCGCCGCGCCCACTTACCGCCAACGACCGCGCCTTCCGCGCGATGATCCGCCGGGCGATGTGGCGACGCGTCGAGCTCGCCGCCCGCGACGACATCCAGGCCCTGTATGCCGTCGAGCGAGTCTGCGCCGCACTCACCGATCCGCCTGGGCAGGTCGTCATGGACGCCGCCGCCTGGGACGCGGCGCTCGGGGACTACTGGGCCGACCACGCCGAGGTGGGGTTGGACGCGGACGCCCGCGGACCGGCATACCTGAGCATCGAGCCGCACCCCGACGGCGGGCGACGCTGGGCGGTCCGCCAGACGCTGGCCGACCCGGCGGGCGATCGCGACTGGGTCATTGAGGCCGACGTCGACCTCGACGCCAGCGACGCGGTGGGCGAACTCGTGCTTCTGACGACGGCCATGCGCCGCATGTGACACGGGCCGACCGGATGGGCCCCCCTGCCATGCCCACCCGGCCGTCGTGCGGCGGACGCCCCTCCGCACGCCCGTCACCGAGTTCTGACGGACAGGCGGCGCCGCGGATGGGGCTGGCTGGGACTTTGTCGGTGGGTGTGAGGGTTTCGGGCGCGGTGGGGTGGGCTGGCGCGGATTTCATCGGCGGGTGTGAGGTTTTCGGGCTCGGTGGGGCGATCGGGCGCGGGTTTCATCGGCGGGTGTGAGGTTCTCCAAAGGGTCCGGGGGTCGAGGGAGCCACGCGCCCGCCCACGTGCCCGCCCACGTGCCGCTAGCCTGCGGTCATGTCAGCGACGACACCTGGGCCGGTTGTCCCCACCGGACTTCCCGGACGGGTCCTACGGGGCTACGCGCTGGGCGGCGTGGCGACCGGATCCTTCGGCACGGTCCCCGGGCTGATGCTGTTGCCCTATCTCACCGAGCGGCTCGGCGTGCCGGCCGCCCTGGCCGGGGTTATCGTCTTCGCGCCGAAGGCGTGGGACGTCATCCTCAACCCCATCGCGGGCCGCATCAGCGACCGATCGCAGCACCCTGACGGGCCCAGGCGGCCATTCCTGCTGCGGGGCGGTCTCACGCTCGCGGTCGCGTTCGCGCTGCTCTTCGCGGGACCGGCCTCGCCACAGGCCCTCGCCGCCGGCTGGGTGGCCGTGTTGTTCCTCGCGTGCGCGACGGCATACGCGTTCTTCCAGGTGCCCTACGTCGCCATGCCGGCCGAGCTGACCGACAGTGCGCGGGAGCGGACCCGGATCATGAGCTGGCGGGTGGCGGTCCTTGCGCTCGCGATCCTCATCAGCGGTGGGCTCGCCCCGATGGTCCGCACTATGGTCGGCCCGGAGCGCGGGTATGCCGCGATGGGCCTGTTCGTCGCCGTCCTCATCGCCCTCGGTGCGGTCGGGGCGTGGTGGGGGACCCGGGGAGCCCCAACCCGAGCGGTCGTCGCCGCCCCGGGGGGTTTGCGGAGCCAACTGGCCCTTGTCGCGGGCAATCCTGACTTCCGCGCGCTCATCCTCACCTTCGTCACCCAAGCCCTCGCGACGGGCGCGATGCTCGCGGGCGTCGACTACATCGCCCGCCAGGTGCTGCACAGTGCGGGCGCGGGGTCCGTGTTGTTCGTCTGCTTTGTCGCGCCCGCCATCGTCTGCACCCCGTTGTGGGAGCGCCTCGCCGCGCGACGTGGCAAGCGCTGGGCGTATGCCGCGGCGAGCCTCGTGCTCTCCGCCGGGGCCTTCGCCCTGGTCGCCGCGCGGGTCATCCCGGCACTGGTCGTCTACCTCGCAGTGGCGGTGGTCGGCGTCGGGTATGCCGGGGCGCAGATGCTCCCGCTGTCGATGCTCCCCGACGTGGCGGCCGGCGACGCGGCCGATTCGGGTGAGAACCGCATCGGTGTCTTCACCGGCGTCTGGACGGCGGGGGAGACCCTGGGGATGGCCTTCGGGCCCTTCGTTTACGGCCTGGTTCTCGCGGCGGGCGGATATGTGTCCTCGACGGATTCAGCTGCCGTGCAACCAGATTCGGCCGTGACTGCGATCGTGCTCGGCTTCTCGCTCGTGCCGGCACTGCTCACGCTGGGCTCGCTGCTCTTCCTGCGGGGCTACGTCGGGCCGATCCCCCGAGGGTTCGCCAGCTACGGCCCCGCGGGCGAGGAGGACCGACGATGACACTGACCGCCGACGAGGTCCGCGCTCGGCTTGCCCAGTTGCGCGAGCACGACCTGCCGACCCACGGCGGCCGGACCCTCGCCTACGTCTACGACTCGGGGCTCGCCGAGGTCGACGCCATCGCGAAGGAGGCGGTCGCGGCATACGCGGGGACGAACGGCTTGGACCCCTCCGTGTTCCCTTCCGTCGCGACCATGGAGCGTGACGTCGTTGGCTTCGCCGCGCGCGTGCTCGCCGCCCCCGAGGGGTATGCCGGGACCGTCACCTCCGGCGGCACCGAGTCCTGCCTGCTCGCGGTCTTGGCCGCCCGGGATGCCCAGCCCGACGTGGGCAGGCCCCAACTCGTTGCTCCGACAACGGTTCACGCGGCCTTCCACAAGGCCGCGCACCTGTTCGGCCTCGACCTTGTGCTCATCGACGTCGACCCGTCGACCTTCCGGGCCGACCCGGACGCGATGGCCGCGGCGTTGACCGACCGCACCGTGCTCGTCGTCGCCAGCGCCCCCTCTTACGCCCACGGCGTTGTGGACCCGGTCGGGCCGATCGCCGCCGCCGCGGCCGAACGCGGCATCCGCTGCCACGTCGATGCCTGCATCGGGGGGTGGGTGTTGCCGTTCCTGGCCGACGAGCCGTCGCGAGGCGTCGCCGCGGACCGCCCGGCCTGGGACTTCTCGGTGCCGGGCGTCACGAGCATCTCGGCCGACCTGCACAAGTACGGCTACGTCCCCAAGGGCGCGTCGATCCTCCTGCACCGCTCGATGGCGTTGCGGCACAGCCAGTTCTGGGCGACGGCCGACTGGCCCGGCTATGGAGTGGTCAACTCCACCCTCCAGTCGACCAAGTCGGCGGGACCGCTCGCCGCCGCCTGGGCGGTCATCCACCTCCTCGGCGACATCGGGTATGCCGCCCTCGCTCGGCAGGCTCGCGAAGGCACCCTCGCGCTGGCACAGGAGGTGGACGGCATACCGGGGCTGCGGGTCTTGGCGCTCCCGGACTCGACGTTGCTCGCGGTCGGCACCGACGACTCGTGTGACCCCTACACCGTGTGCGACGAGTTGCTCGAGCGGGGCTGGTTCGCCCAGCCACAGTTGCCGTTCCGCGGTGGTCCGGCCAGCCTGCACCTGACCATCTCGGCGGCGACGACGTCCAAGATCCCGGAGTTTGTTGCAGCACTGCGGGATTCGGTGACGGCGGCGCAGTCGACCGGCCCGGTCGGCGTCGATCCGGGCCTCGGCTCACTGCTCGGCACCCTCGACCCGGCGACCTTCGACGACGCCACCCTCTCGGGTCTGCTCGCTGCGGCGGGTCTGGACTCGGCCGCGGGCGGCGGTCTGGCGCTGCCGCGCCGGATGGCGCCGATCCACGCCCTGCTGGCCGCTTGCCCGCCTGCGCTGCGGTCCACCCTGCTGACTGCGGTGGTCGAGCGGCTCTAGAGTGACTCTCCAGTCCCCCTGGAGGCATTTCGATGATCAACAACGACTACGAGTTGGACACGACTCGGCGTGATGCGCCCTTGCGCATCTCGGCCCGCGGTCGTGCCGTCCTGGCCAACCCGATGACCAATCGGGGCACTGCCTTCACGGTGCAGGAACGCCGCTACCTCGGGCTGGTCGGCCTCATGCCCAGCGAGGTGACCCCGATCGGCAACCAGGTCCGGCGGGTCTACCAGCAATACCAGTCAGCACGGACCCCGTTCGCCAAGAACAACTACCTCGCCAGCGTCCGCGACCGCAACGAGGTGCTGTTCTATCGGCTGCTCGCCGACCACCTCGAGGAGATGCTGCCGATCATCTACACCCCGACGATCGGTGAGGTGATTGAGCGGTTCTCCGTCGAATACCACCGCCCCCGTGGGGTGTTCGTCTCCATCGACCGGCCAGAGGACATCGAGCAGTCGCTGCTCGACCACGGCCTCGGCCCGAACGACGTCGACCTCATCGTCGCCACCGACTCCGAGGGCATCCTCGGCATCGGCGACCAGGGCATCGGCGGCATCGAGATCGCCATCGGCAAGCTCTCGGTCTACACCGCGGCCGCCGGGATCCACCCGCGCCGGGTGATGCCGGTCGTCCTCGACGTCGGCACCGACAACCTCGGCCTGCTCAACAGCGACCTCTATCTTGGCGAGCGGCATGCCCGGGTGCGCGGTGAGCGCTACGACGCGTTCATCGACACCTTCGTCAAGACGGCCACCCGCCTGTTCCCGCAGGCGATGCTGCACTGGGAGGACTTCGGGGCCGGCAACGCGCACCGCATTCTGGAGAAGTACCGGCATACCCACTGCACGTTCAACGACGACATCCAGGGCACGGCCGCCGTCGCCCTCGCCGCCGTGCTCGCCGGCGTCAACGTCACCGGTATGCCGTTCGCGGACCATCGCATCGTCATCTTCGGCGGCGGGACGGCCGGCATCGGCATCGCCGACCTGTTGCGCGACGAACTCGTCCGGGCTGGGGTGCCCCGCGAGCAGGCGGTCCGGCAGTTCTATGCCCTGGGCAGCAAGGGGCTGTTCGTCGACGACATGCCGCTGCTTCGGGAGTTCCAGCGGCCCTACGCGCGCACTCGCGCCGAGGTGGACGGCTGGACCATCGTCGACGGCACCGCGCGAGGGATCAGCCTGGCCGACGTCGTCCGCAACGTCCGGCCGACCATCCTCATCGGGACCTCGACCATGGGCGGCGCGTTCACCAAGGCCATCATCAAGGAGATGGCGGCTCACTGCGAGCAGCCGATCATCATGCCGTTGTCCAACCCGACCTCTCGCGCCGAGGCCACCCCGGCCGACCTCATCGAGTGGACCGACGGCCGGGCGCTCATCGCGACGGGCAGCCCTTTCGAACCGGTGGATCACCGCGAGGTGCGGCATTTCATCGCTCAGGCCAACAACGCCCTCATCTTCCCGGGTCTGGGTCTCGGGGTGGCCGCCTGCCAGGCGAGCACGGTGACCGACGGGATGATCGCGGCGGCCGCCGAAGCGCTCGCCGCTCGGGTCAACACCTATCGGCCGGGCGCGGCGTTGTTGCCCTCGATGAGTGAGTTGCGTCCGGTGTCCTCGCACGTCGCGCTTGCCGTCGCCGCGGCCGCAGCGCAGGAGGGCGTGGCTCGCCACCCGCTGACCGACCCGATCAACGAGATCTACACCCGGATGTGGCAGCCGCAGTATTCGGCTGTCGAGGTCATCTGAAGGCCGGGTGACCTCCGCCCCGCCACCCGAGGCACCGGATCCGGCGACGGCCCGGAAGGTCGCGCTGCTGTGCCTGCACGTCGCTGACCTCATGCTCGACGCCGGGATGTCGGCCAACGACATCGTCGGCGGGATGCTGCGGATCACCCACGCCTACGGACTGAACGGCGTCCACATCGACCTCACCTCGACGTCGGTGACCCTCAGCTACCACCCGCCTTCGTATGCCGCCCCGCTCACCATCTTGCGGGTGGTGCAGCCGGGTTTCCCCGACTACGACAAGGCCCAGCGGACGTCGATGCTCACCGAGCGGATCGTCCGGGGCCTGCCGATTGACGACGCAGTCGCGGCGTTCGACGAGATCCGCGACAGCCCGCGGCGCTACCCCTGGTGGGTGTCGATGGTCGGCAACGCCGGGGTCAGCGCCGGGGTCGCCCTGTTGTTCACGACGTCGATCCGGATCGTCCTCATCACCTTCGTCGTCGGCTGCCTCATCGACCGGCTCATCGCCTGGCTCGACGACGAGGGTGTGCCGCCCTTCTTCCAACAGACCTTCGCGGCCTTCGCGATCACCCTCGTCGCGGCGGCGGTGAGCGCGATCGGGCAACGCGGCATACCCCTGTTCGCCAACCTGGACCCGACCCTCATCGTCGTGGGCGGCATCGTCATGCTCGTCGCGGGGATGCTCGTCGTCGGCGCGGTCCAGGACGCGATCGACCAGTTCTATGTCACCGCGACTGCGCGACTGTTTGAGGTCGTCATGCGCACGGCCGGCATCGTCGTCGGGATCGTCCTGGCTTTGCAGGTGACCAACGCCCTGGGGATCCGCACGCACGTCGATCCCGATCCGATCGCCCTGGGGCCGGTGCCCGCTCAGCTCGTCGGCGCCTTCGTGCTCTCGTTGGCGTGGGCGCTGTATTGCTACGCCGGGCCGATCCCGGCACTGCTGGCCGGGTTGATGGGGCTGCTGGGGTGGATCGGCTATCTCGTCGCCATCGGCGTTGGCCTCGGGGAGGTTCCGGCCAACACCGTCGGTGCCTGGTTGGTCGCCTTCGTCAGCACGGTGTTGCTGCGCCGCACGACGATTCCGAGCTTCTCGCTCATCTCGGCGGCGCTGCTGCCGCTCGTGCCCGGGCTGTCCCTCTATAACGGCCTCATCCAGATCGTCGGCACGCACGACACGCCGGGCAGTTTCGCGGCGGGCCAAGCCACCCTCGGGGTCGCCCTGGGCGTCGCCCTGGGGATCGCCGCCGGAGCCAGCCTCGGCGTCTACCTCGGCCGCCCCATCGTCAGCCAGTTGCGCCGGATCCGGGACCGCACGGCCCGGCGCGCCGACTCGCCTCGCCGGGGGCCACGGCATACCTAGCCGGTATGCCGCCTCAGGGGTGGCCTCACCCGTCGCGTGCGCCGTTCACGTCACTGGCGTTGTCGACGGCGGTATTCCCTCACGACCCACCGGTGCCCACCGATCGTCATCGCGATGAGCAGAATGATGAGCGCGGGTTGACCGCTGGTGAACCGCATCGCCACGAATCCGGCGATGATCAGGAGAGCGACCACGAGCGACACCGGCAGGTAGATCCACGGGACGGTGAGATAGCCCAGGACGTGCGTGCCCAAAGTCGGCAGGTCAGGTTGCGGCACGGTGGTGCGTTCCGGCAAGCGGACGTATGCCGCCGGCGGCAGGCGCGCATCGAGCTCCCGAACGGCACGAGCTCCGTCTCGCCAGAACGTCGGCTCCACGGTCAGTCCCCACCCGTCTCGATCGATGAGCTGTCGACCGCCGTCAGGAACTGCAAGAACTGCGGCAACGGCGGCATACTCGACGGTTTGAGCGCCGAGTTCGGTGCCCACCTGACCCAGCTGTAGGGACGTCTCCGAAACGACCAACCGCTCGGGCGCTTGGGGGTAGGCCCGCAAGCGGAAGCGGCGAGAGCGCTCCAGCGGCCGGGTCGGCATCTGGGCCATCGGGATGGTGGCCGGCCAGCTCACCTTTCCTTCGACTCCCAAGAGCAAGGAAGAGTGGAACATGGCGACATGGTCCGCGAGTTCGGTCACGGTGACCGCCGCGACCTCGTCGATCCGTTCTTGCAGGGTCGACGATATCGGGCGGCCATGGAGGCTCGCCGCCGCACTCCCCATGGCGAGTCCGACGAGGTTGTATGGATCGCGAATCGCTTGGAGATAGCCCGCGCGGACATGGTTAAGCAACTCCTCAAGCCCGTCGCCGCTACTGAGGCGCGCCAGATCCTCCACCACCTGTGACACAACGGTCGGTCTCAGGTGTGCCGCGAGATCGGAGCCAACGAAGGCGATGGCGCGGTCGGCGTCTACCGCCTCGTAATGAGCCCACGGGGCATAGGCACCCCCAGCCTCTTCGCGGAGGGTTCGATGGAGGTGTTCCCGAAGGACCATCGGCACCAGCATGGCCGCATCGGTGCGAGGGAGATCGCCCGACAGGGTGATGCCGGAACGGATGACGTAACCGAGCGGGAGGGTTTGGGCGCACGAGTGGGCGGTGGGGAGGGGGTGCCGCTCGCCGCCGGCCAGCGGCATCGTCAAGCCGTCCGGCGGAGGCCCGTCGAGAACCAGCGCCGCATTTCCTGCGGTGAACAGACGCCCGAGGAGTGGGCGCAGCCGGTCGGGATCGACGTTGTTCAACCCGAACTCGCCGTAGCCGGCCAACCCCGGTCCTGCTGCGCCATAACGCCACGGCAACGCCGCTCCGACCTCGCCGACCTGGCGGAGGTCGGCCTCGGCACGCAGCACCCGGGCCTCGTGGTCGAGTCTGTCGAGGACCGGGTTGGCTAGCCAGTCGGCGATGCCGGCGAGTGCGGCCACCACCTCATGGACCGGACCGTGCACATCAAAGCGGGTGGTGAGCAGACCGACACTGCCGTTGACGTGCAGAGTGCCGGACTCCCGATCATGAAGGGCGAGGTGCTCCAGCACATGGATCCACCCCCGGGTTGTCAGCGTCTCATCGACCATGCCCGCCCGGAACACCAGCGTTGCCGCCAACGTGTCCCGGCCGGTCTCGACCCAGAAGGTCGGCACCGCTCCGATCATTGTCTGGCCGACGGTCGTCATCGATCCCCCTGCGCGCGATGGTGTCGATGAAACTACTCCACGGACAGCCCACCAGGAAACGCTTTGATCGCACGAGCTCGCATGGTGGACGAGCCGGTGGTCTCGGCGAGAACCTGGCAAGCCGTGGACGCCGCGGTCGTCTCGCGCGGCATACCTGTCCCGTATGCCGCGGAACGGCATACGGGACCATTGACGGGTTGCGCGCGGGCTGGGCGAGGGGGTGGACTTCCTGTGACACCACGCACGGAAGGCAACTCCCATGACCTTGTCGATCACGACCGGCGAGACCGATCTCCCCCTCCTGCACCAGACCATCTCCGCCAATCTCGATGCGACCGTCGCCCGCTTCCCGCAGCGTGAGGCAATGGTCGACTGCTCGGTTGGCAAACGGTGGACGTATGCCGCGTTCGCGGCCGACGTCGACCGACTCGCCCGCGGGTTCGCCGGGATCGGCGTCGTCAAGGGCGACCGGGTCGGCATCTGGGCGCCCAACTGTGGCGAGTGGACGCTCGTGCAGTATGCGACCGCCAAGATCGGGGCGATCCTGGTCAACATCAACCCGGCCTATCGGACGCACGAGCTGCAGTATGTCCTCAACCAGGCGGGGATCAAGGTGCTCGTCGCGGCACCGTCGTTCAAGACCAGCGACTACGCAGGGATGATCGAGGAGGTCCGCAGCGAGGTGCCGACCTTGGAGCGGGTCGTCCTGCTGGGGCGCGACTCCTGGGACGAGCTGTGGGCCGCGGCTGACACGGTGAGCCAGGAGCAGGTGGACGCGATCGCGGCCGGGCTGCTGCCCGAGGACCCGATCAACATCCAATACACCTCGGGGACAACGGGATTCCCCAAGGGCGCGACGCTCAGCCATGTCAACATCCTCAACAACGGGTTCCACGTCGGCGAGATCTGCCGCTACACGGAAGAGGACCGGATCTGCATCCCGGTGCCCTTCTACCACTGCTTCGGCATGGTCATGGGCAACCTCGCGGCGACCTCGCATGGGGCGTGCATGGTCATCCCGGCGCCCGGTTTCGACCCGGCGTTGACACTCGCCGCGGTCCGTGACGAGAAGTGCACGAGCCTGTATGGCGTGCCGACGATGTTCGTCGCCGAGTGGGCGCTCATCGAGGACGGTTCCGCTCAGGAGAGCGACTTGGCGACGGTCCGGACCGGCATCATGGCCGGCGCGCCGTGCCCCGCCGAGCTGATGAAGAAGGTCATCGCGGCCGGGATCAACGAGATGACCATCTGCTACGGCATGACTGAGACCTCCCCGGTCTCGACCCAGACTCGCACCGACGACTCGTTCGACCGCAAGGTGGGGACGGTCGGCCGCTGTATGCCGCACCTGGAGATCGGGATCATCGACCCCAGCGACGGGACGTTCGTCGAGCGAGGTCAGTCGGGCGAGTTCGTCACCAAGGGCTATTCGGTGATGCTCGGCTATTGGAACCAGGCCGACAAGACGGCCGAGTCGGTCGTCGACGGCTGGATGCACACGGGTGACCTGGCCGTCATGGATGAGGACGGCTACGTCCAGATCACCGGCCGGATCAAGGACATGGTCATTCGCGGTGGTGAGAACATCTATCCGCGAGAGATCGAGGAGTTCCTCTACACCCACCCGGACATCCTCGACGCCCAGGTGATCGGGGTTCCGGACCAGAAGTACGGCGAGGAGCTGTGCGCTTGGGTCCGGATGAAGCCGGGCACGACACCCGTGACGGCCGCCTCGATCCGAGAGTTCGCCACCGGGAAGTTGGCCCACTACAAGATCCCGCGCTACGTCGAGATCGTCGACGATTTCCCCATGACGGTCACCGGAAAGGTCCGCAAGGTCGAGATGCGCGAACAGTCGGCAGCTCGCCTGGGCCTGCTCAGCCACTGAGGCCGGCAGGCGGCATACTGATTGGTGACGATTCGGGTCGGGAACGGGCGAGCCCGCGCCCGGCCCGTGGTCGTTGCGCTTGACGTATCCGCTGCGACATCGCAGGAGCTGACCGGTATGTTTCCGCGTGGGGGTTCGCCCGGCGCGTCCCACTCCTGACACCAAAGGTGGAACCATGAAACTGGCAACCGTCGTGTGGGTTGTGCTCGCGCTCTTCGCCGTGCTCATCGCGCTGCTCGTGTTGTGGGCGCTGCGTCGCCGCACTGGGCGGGCAAACCTGCGCGTCGACGAGCAGCAGGCCCGGGCGGATCTCACCGCGGCCGGGTGGCCCGCACCACCCGGGTCGGTCACGCCGCCTTCTCCGTATGCCGCACCCGCCCCCTATGCCGCACCGTCACCGGAGGTGCCCGCTGCGACGATGGAGCCGTCAGGGTGGTCTGGTGCGGCCGCCACGGCCGCTGGCGCTGCTGGCGTTGCCGGTTCGGTGTTTGCCCGGCCGCCAGTCACCGAGGAGCCCGCAGTCCCCGAGGCCGTCCCGGGACAGGAGGCGCAGTTGCCTGTCACCGAACTGCACGATGACAGCGAAGAGGTCATCCTGGATGCCGGAGCCGTTGGCGAGGTCGTCGACCCGGGCGAGGTGCCGCAGGGGGAATCAGGATCAGCGGAGGCGTTCGATGACCTGTGGGGAACGTCGGCCTCCGGCGCCCCGGACCAAGACGACTCAGCCCACGAGCCGGCTGTGGAAGAACCGCCCGCCCTTCCCGTGATGGTCGAGTCCGACGGCGAAGCGGACCTTGGCTCTGCGGCCGAGCCGGTTGGCGAGGCCCCGGCCGCCCCAACCGCGGGCGAGTCGATGGATGTGTGGACGCCGTCTGAGGGCCCGGTGCGGCCGTCGCCTGCCGATGCGGCTGCTGCCGCAGCCAGGGCTCGCATCGAGAGCGAGGGCGGCGCTCTTGAGGCGGAGCCTGAAGGTGAGGCTGTTCAGGCCGTGGAGCCTGAGGCTGAGGTTGTCCAGGCGCAGGAGCCTGAGGCCGAGGTCGTCCAGGCCGTGGAGCCTGAGGCTGAGGTCGTCCAGGCCGAGGAGCCTGAGGCTGAGGTCGTCCAGGCCGAGGAGCCTGAGGCTGAGGTAGTCCAGGCCGTGGAGCCTGAGGCTGAGGCTGTCCAGGCCGTGGAGCCTGAGGCTGAGGCTGTCGAGGCGCAGCCCGAGCCCGAGGCGCTCTTGGAGGGCGATGAGGCGGCGTTGGCCGGCTCGCCCGAGACTGACGCTGCAGAAGCGGCATACGACGAGGCCGAAGCCGAGGCCGCGGAACTCTCGGGAGCGGCGATACCGCTGGTCGAGACGTCGGCGGACACGGTCGTAGAGTCGGCTGCCGAGCCCGCCGACGCGGCTGCCGTGGCCGCGAGCCACGAGGAAGCGGCCGCGACCTTGGAAGCTGATGAGGCGGCTCTCGCCGGGGCGCCTGTGGTAGACGATGCCGAAGCACGATTCCAGGCGGCGTTGGACGCCATGACGGCTGATCGTGACGCTCTTGCTGCGGGCGAGCCGGTCGAGGAATCGTCGGTTGGTCTGGGTGAGGCGTTGACGGCCGGAGCGGCTATCGCGGGTGGTGGAGCAGCGGCATACGCGGCGACGCGGCGAGTCGATGACGAGGCGAGCGACGACGAGGCGAGCGACGACGAGGCGAGCGACGACGAGGTGAGCGACGACGCACCTGAGCCGGAACTCGCTGAGCCGGAACTCGGAACTGGGGCGGGGGAGAGTTCAGCGACGCGGGCGGCACAATCGCGACGCCGCTGGGTGTCGGAATACGACGAGGTTGTCGACGGCGGCTATGGCTGGGGGTCGGCCGCGCCCGTCTGGGATGGGGCGATGCCGCTGGGGCATCCGGTCAAGGCTAACCGGCAGTGGATGAAGTTCCAGGAACCCGCAGACGGGTGGTACGACCAGATGCAGGCCGATGTCTGGTTCGTTGACGCCGAGACCGCACGCCGGTTCGGCTTCAGCCAGGACTGACCCCGAGCAGCCCGTATGCCGTCCGGGCACCTCAGTGAGTGCGAGGTGCCCGGGCCGGGGCCACGAGCCGAGCCGAGCCAAGTCACGTCGAGCCGACTCGGTGGGGGACGCCTCCTAGGCCCAGTCCCGCCGATCGGTGATCGGGGCGGCGTCGTCGGGCAACGACTCGACGGCCGACACGGCGCAGGAGAAGCGCAAGCCCGACCGGACCCGTTCGGTGACGTCGGCGACCACTGCGGAAGCGTCCACGCCGGGCCGGACGACAACCTCGCAACCCAACTCGTCGCGGTGATCGACGCGGTCGATGACGAACCGCCACTGCTGCACGTCGGCGACACCAGCCAGCACCGCTGCCGCTTGTCGTGGATGCAGGAACATGCCGCGGACTTTGACCGCCGCCCCTGAGCGCCCGAGCACTCCCACCAGTCGCGGGCTGCCATCGGGGCCAAGCCGCCAAGCTGACAGATCACCGGTGCCGAACCGCACCATCGGGTAGTCCGGACGCAGCAACGTCACGACCACCTGGCCCTCACCTTCGGTGATCGGCGCCCCCGTGTCGAGGTCGCAGATCTGGACGAGGACCCCAGGCGCGGGCACCAAGCCACCACCCGGCTCGGTCTCGTAGCCGATGAGCCCCGTCTCGGCCGTCCCATAGGCCATGAGCACCGTCGGCACCCGCTCGAGCAACAGCGCCCGCAACGAATCGGGCAGCGGCTCTGCCGTCACCAGCGCGCGGTGCAGACGCCAACGCTCGCGGGGAAGACCCAGTTCGTCGTAACGGTCCAGGATCGCTTTGAGATAGCTCGGCAGCCCCGTGTATGCCGTGACACCCAGGTCCGCGACCGCCCTCGCCTGCAGGTCCTGGTTGCCGATACCACCTGGGAGGACTCGTGCCCCCAACGCCAGCGCGGCCTCTTCGAACATCGCGCCGGCGGGGGACAGGTGATAGCCAAAGCAGTTGAGGACCAGATCCTCGGCCCCCATGCCCGCAGCCTGCAGAGACGGGCCCCACCGCCACGGGTCGGCGCCGTCGAGCTGAGGCTCGTAGATGGGCCCCGGGGACTGGAACACCCGCCGGACGTGGGCGGACGGGGACAGCGCACCGCCGAAGGGTGGGTCGGCCTGTTGCAGGGCCAAGACGTCGTCCTTGGACAGGATCGGCAGGGTCGCCAATCCGTCACGCAGGCTCTCGTCGGTGGTCAGCCCGTTCGCGGCCAGGCGCTCGGCCAAGGTGGGAACGAGAGCCCGGCCCGCAGCGACCGCGGCGGCCACCCGGTCGGCCAGCCCGGCGGCATACCCCTTGACGGCAGCGTCCAGTGACCCAGTCATGCGAAGCGCGTCCTTTCCGGTGATGCGAGCGAGCGGCGGTCAGAGCCAGCGCTTGCGGCGCTTGTAGTGCTTCACGTCGCGGAAGCTCTTGCGGCTGCCCGAGTCGCCCAGGCCGAGGTAGAACTCCTTAACATCAGGGTTCTCCCGAAGCTCCTGAGCCGACCCCTCAAGCACGATCCGACCCTGCTCCATGATGTAGCCGTGGTCGGCGACCTCAAGGGCGCGTCGGGCGTTCTGCTCGATGACCAGGACCGTCAACCCCAGCTCGTCATTGATCCGCTTGATGAAGGCGAAGATGTCCTTGACCAGCAGTGGGGCCAGGCCGAGCGACGGCTCGTCGAGCATGAGCAGCCGGGGCTTGGCCATGAGGGCGCGACCAATCGCGAGCATCTGCTGCTCGCCGCCGGACAGGTAGCCGGCGATCCGGGCGGTCATGTCACCAAGCTTGGGGAGCAGGTGGTAGACCTGCTCGAGGTCGCCCGGCTCGCCGCCACCGCGGAAGTAGGCTCCCGCGCGGAGGTTTTCCTCGACGGTGAGGTGCTCGAAGACGTGGCGTCCCTCCATGCACAACGCCAGGCCCATCTTCACCCGGGCGGCAGCGTCGAGGTGGGTGATGTTCTGGCCGTCGAAGATGATCGACCCGTCGGTGACTTCGCCGTGCTCGGTGGGCAGCAGACCGGAGATCGCCTTGAGGGTCGTCGACTTGCCGGCGCCGTTGGAGCCCAGCAGCGCGACGATCTTTCCTTGCGGCACCGACAACGACTGTCCGCGCAACACGAGGATGACGTCGTCGTAGATGACCTCAATGTTGTTGAGCGTCAACAGGTCGGCCGATGCCGTGGCAGTGGCGGTGGCAGATCCCGCCCCGGCCGAGACACCGGCCGCGGGCGAGGCCCCTGCTGCGGGGGCGGCCGGCGAACCGGCCACCCCCGACGCGTCCTGGGTGTTGGTCACGGGACCTGGTTCGCCGCGATCTCGACGAACTTGCCGCCCTGGATCTTGTAGATGCCAGAGCCGGTCGAGCCGCGGTGCGAGTCGGCGCTGAACTTCACCTTGCCGGTCCCCACGACTCCGCCGGTGTCGACCGCGTCCATCGTCTCCAGCGCGGCCTTGATCGATTCACCGGTGAGTTTGGCCCCGGAGGCAAGGGCCTTCTCGACGCCCTTGGCCATGACGTCCATGGTGTACCAGCCCTGGGCGTAGTGCAGGCCCTTGGCGTCCAACGAAGAGCCCTTGGTCTTGAGGTAGTCGTCGATGACCTTGCTCCCTTCCTTGCCGACCGAGGACGGGGCGAAGGGCTGGATCATGACGTGACCCTCGGCGTTGTCCGCTCCGGCGGTCTTGACGAACAACTCGTCTGCACACCAGTTGAGGCAGACGATCTTCATGTCGAGGTTGCCGGCCTTGATGTCCTTGGCGACCTGGGCAGCCGGGCTGGACACGTTTTGGATGACGATGTACTTGGCGCCTTGAGCCTGGGCCTGTGACAAGAGGCCGACGAAGTTGGGCGTCTTGGGCATCGGGTAGGCCCTGAAGCCCAGCGGCAAGCCCTTGTCGGCGATCCACTTCTGGCCGTCGGCCACCGGGGCGGTGCCGAACGGGCTGTCGCTGTGGAACACGGCAACCTCGGCCTTGCCACCAGCGTCCTTGGCGATCCAGTTGAGCGCGACGCGCATCTGGTCGGAGTAGGTGGGGGCGACGACGAAGTTGTAGGGCGAGTCTTTCGGCGAGGTCAGGACCTCGGCATAGGACGCCGACATGAAGGGGAGCTTGTCGGACGCGATTTTGGTCCGCAGCGCCTCGGAGTCACCGGTGCCCCAGCCCATGATGATGACATCACCGTCGGTGACGTACTTCTTGTAGAGCTCCTCAGCCTTGGGCACCTGGTAGGCGTAGTCGTTCGACGTCGCCTCGATCTTGTGACCCTTGATGCCACCCTTGGCGTTGATCCAGTCGATGTAGCCCAACATGCCTTCGTTGTAGGGCTTGCCGACGTCGCCGGTCGCGCCCGTGAGGTCGGCGATGATGCCGACCTTGATCGGGGCGTTGTCCGACGCTGCCCCGCCGCTGCCCCCGCCGCAGGCGGCGAGGCCGAGGAGCACGGACGCTGATGCGGCGAGCAGGGCCCGCCTGGGAATGTGCTTCATAGGTGTGACTCCATTTCCTGCGGTGTGCCGGTGGTCCGGCGGGTGTTCTCGGTTGCGGTCAGGGGTGCGGAGGTGCGGGGTCCCCCGTATGCCGTGTGCACGGCATACGGGAATTGCGCCTAGTAGCGGAAGGGCCAGAACCGGACGTAGTCCTTCATCCGGCTCCAGATCCGGTCTAGCCCTCGAGGCTCGATGAGCAGGAAGGTGATGATGGCGATGCCGAAGATGGCGTTCTTGATCGCTGGCAGTTGGTCGTTGAGGAACGGGATCGAGTTGCCGGCCGCCTGACCGACCTCGGTGAGTAGGGCGGGCAACAGCATCATGAAGATCGCACCGTAGACCGAGCCGGCAATGCTGCCCAGGCCACCGACGATGATCATCGCGAGGTAGAGGACCGAGACGTCGAGGGTGAACCGCTCCCAGGTCACCGTCTCGGTGTAGTAGGCGGACAAGGCGCCGGACAGGCCGACAAAGCCGCTGGACAGGGCGAAGGCGGTGACCTTGGCCCGGGTGATGTTGACGCCGATGGCTTCGGCGGCAATGTCCTGGTCGCGGACGGCCATGAACGATCGACCAAGCGAGGTCCGGAAGACGTTGCGGGCCATGAGCACGGCCAGGAAGGTGATCGGCAGGAGGATCCAATACCACTGGATCTCGAAGGTCTCCCGCTCGATGAACGGCAGCCGGGGAACCTCGATGTAGCCCTTGCCCTCGGTGAGGAAGCCCCACCGCCGGACGATGAACATGATGATCTCTTGGCTGGCCAGCGTGGCAATGGCGAGATAGAGGCCCTTGAGCCGCAGCGCGGGCAGGCCGAAGAGCGCGCCGATGAAGGCGGTCATGAGGACGGCGATGATGATCGCCACGGGGACGGGGAGCCCGGCCCGGGTGGACAGGATCGCGGATGTGTAGGCCCCGACGGCGAGGAAGCCACCCTGGCCGAGGGAGATCTGGCCGGTGAAGCCGACGAGGATGTTGAGGCCCACCGCACCGACGACGGCGATGAGGATCGAGTTGGCGATCCCCAGCCAGTAGGTGTTGAGCACGTAGGGGACCACGAGGAGCAGCACGATCACCAGACCGAGGCGGAACCATTCGGCTTTGGTATGCCGCAGGCGCAGCTCAGCGCGGTAGGTGCGGTGGTGGATTCCGGTTGCGGTTGCCATGAGTCAGACCCTCTCGATCCGGGTCTCGCCGAAGATGCCGTAGGGACGCACGAGCAGGATGGCGACGAGGACGACGTAGGGGATGACCTCGGCGAGGCCGGGATCGGCATACCCGGAGACGTATTGCTTGAGCAAGCCGATGGTGAGGCCGCCGACGATGGTGCCGGGCACCGAGTCGAGGCCACCGAGGATGACGACGGGGAACACGATGAGGCCGAAGGCCGCGATGTTTTGCTCGACGGCCGAGAGGTCGGCGAGCAGCACGCCGGCGATGAGGGCGCTCACTGCGGCCAGGGCCCAGGCCATCGCGAAGATCTGCCGGACCGAGATGCCCATGGTGAGGGCGGCCTGCTGGTCGTCAGCGACTGCCCGCATCGCGATGCCGTGCCGGGAGCGGCGGAAGAAGATCGTGAAGGCCGCCAGGACCACCCCGGCGATGACGATGACAAGGACACGGTTGACCGGCATCGTCGCGCCGAGGAGCTCGATGCTTCCGGTCGGGAGGATCTTGGGCTGCTCGCGGACCGAGGTGCCGAAGAACATCTGGACCAAGGCTTTGAGGACCGAGGAGAGCCCGATGGTCACCATGATGACGCTGATGGCGTTTTCACCGACCAGCGGCCGCAGGACGAACCGCTCGACCAGGACACCGAGGACGATGGCGCCCAACACCCCGACGACGCTGGCGAGGATCCACGGCAGACCGAAGATGACAAACGCCGTATAGAACATGTAGGCGCCGACGAGGAGGAACTCGCCCTGGGCGAAGTTGATGACTCGGGTCGCCTTGTAGATGAGGACGAACCCCAAGGCGGCTAGGGCGAGGATGGCGCCGTCGGCCAGGCCATAGACGGTGAGGAGGAGGAAGTTGCTCATCGGCGGCCACTCCACACGGGGCGTCGTCCGCGGCCTTCCGGCACGCGGTAGCTGGTCAGGTCGTAGATGCGCAGGTCGATCGTGCGGTCGACCTTGGTGCCGTCCTGGTAGGTGACCGTCGTCGTGATGCCGATCCGGTCATCGCCGCGGTTGAGGGCGTCGATAATCAAGCCGTAGCGGTCCTGGATGACGTTTCGGCGCACCTTGCGGGTGCGAGTGATCTCGTCGTCGTCAGGGTCGAACTGCTTGTGCAGCAACACGAACCGCTCGACCCGGATGCTCTCGGGCAGGTCCTCGTTGGCCCGGTGGACCTCCTCGGCGACCAAGTCCTGGACCTCGGTCTTGGCGGCCAGGTCGGTATAGGTCGTGTAGGACAGCCGCTCGTGCTCGGCCCAGGATCCCGTCGTCATCGGGTCGATCGTGATGATCGCCGTCATGCCGTGGTCGGCCGAGAAGGTGACCGCCTCTTCGATGTAGGGCGAGAACTTGAGTTTGTTCTCGATGAACGCCGAAGAGAAGCGCGTGCCGTCTGCCGTGGTGAGGACGTCCTTCTGGCGGTCGATGACGACCAGATGGCCTTTGTCGTCCAGATAGCCGGCATCGCCGGTGTGCAGCCAGCCCTGAGGGTCGACCGCTTCGGCCGTTGCCGCTGGATTGCGGTGGTAGCCCTTGAACACCGACGCCGATCGCAGCAGGATCTCGCCGTTGTCGTCGATCTTGATCTCGGTGCCGGCGATCGGGGTGCCGACCGTGTTGAAGGCGATGTCGTCGTCGCGGTGGACGACCGCGATGCCGCAGATCTCGGTCTGGCCGTAAATCTGCTTGAGGTTGACGCCGATGGCGTGGAAGAACCGGAAGACGTCCGGCCCGAGCGGGGCGCCTCCGGTGTAGGCGTGTTGGTTGCGGGCGAGCCCGAGTTGGTCGCGGACGGGGCGCAGGGCGACCTGGTCGGCGAGCCAGTAGAGCGGGGTGAGCCCGCCCGCGCCCCGACCCTTGACCCGCTGACCGGCGACCTTGTCACCGATGTCGTAACCCCAGCCGAAGATCTTGCGCTTGAGCCAGCCGGCCTCGTCGATGCGGACCTGGACCTCGGAGAGCATGCCCTCCCAGATCCGGGGTGGGGAGAACATGACGTCGGGGCCGATCTCACGCATGTCCGACTTCTGGGTCGCCGAGTCCTCCGGGAAGGACAAGGTCAGGCCGCGGGAAAGCCCGCAGGCGACGGCGAGCATCTGCTCGCCGATCCAGGCGAAGGGCAGGAACGAGACGTAGCGGTCTTTGCTGCTGATCGGGTCGATCGCGGTGAGGTGATCGGCCATGGCCAGCAGGTTGTGGTGGGACAGCTCGGCCAACTTGGGTCGGCTCGTTGTGCCCGAGGTGGTGCAGATGACCGCGATGTCCTCGGTCGTGCCGCGGGCGACGTGCTCGTCGAGCCACCCCGGGTGGGCAGCTCCCCACTCGCGACCCAACGCCTCGACCGTGGTGAAATCGCGCAGGCTGGCGTCGGTGTATGCCTCCAGGCCGTGCGGGTCGTAGAAGACGACCGTTTCGACCAGCAGTGGAGGCATGTCGGCGAAGGCAGCCGATCCGGCGGCCGTGGGGTCAGCCGCCGCCGCATCAGCGTCGGAACGCAGCTTGAGCAGCTTGTCGACCTGCTCCTGGTCCTCGGCGACAACGACCTTGACCCGGGCCAGGGTGAGGATGTGGAGCAGCTCCTCACCGATGCTCGTCGGATAGATGCCGACGACCGCGGCGCCGATGCTTTGCGCGGCCAGCTCGGCGATGAGCCACTCCGGCCGGTTGTCACCGAGCACCGCGACGATGTCGCCGCGCTCGACGCCGAGGGCCGCCAGGCCATGCGCGAAGTCCTGGACGCGGGCGGCATACGTGCTCCACGTCATCGGCTGCCAGATGCCGTAGCGCTTCTCTTGCAACGCGGTCTGGTCAGGGTGCTTGGCCGCGAGGCCGCGCAGCAGGCGCGGGAAGGTCGCGTCGGTCGTGTCGGCCGCCATCAGTGCTCCTCCGCCCCGAGGTAGGCCTCGATGACTGCCGGGTTGGCCTTGACCTCGTCGGGCGTCCCGTCCGCGATGAGGCGACCGAAGTCCAGCACCGACACCCGGTCGGAGATGTCCATGACGACCGCCATGTCGTGCTCGATGAGGATGACGGTCACGCCGGCCAACTCGTGGACGTCGAGGACATAGCGAGCCATGTCCTCCTTCTCCTCGGAGTTCATCCCGGCCATCGGCTCGTCGAGCAGCAGCAACGCGGGCTGCAGGACCAGGGCCCGGCCGAGCTCGACCCGCTTCTGGATGCCGTAGGCCAGCGACCCGACGGGCTTGTGCCGGAACGGCTGCAGGGACAGCAGGTCGATGACTTCCTCGACGATGCCGCGGTGGGCCAGCTCCTGGTTGCGCGCCGGGCCGAACCACAGCAGCGACTGCATCACGCCATGCTTCATGTGGGTATGCCGCCCCAACATGAGGTTTTCCAGCACGGTGAGGTGCGAGAACAGCTCGATGTTCTGGAAGGACCGGGCCACACCGAGCCGGGCGATCTTGTGTGGCGGCAGCTGGGTCAAGGTGTGGGTCACCGCGCCGTCACCGGTGTGCAGGACGGCCTTGCCCTTCTGCGGGTGGTAAAGCCCGCTCACGCAGTTGAGCAGGCTGGACTTGCCGGCTCCGTTGGGTCCGATGACTGCGTGGATGTGGCCCTGAGTGACGGTGAACCCGACATCGTGCAGGGCCACCACGCCGCCGAACCGCAACTCGATGTCGGAGATCTTGAGGATGGGACTACCCACGGGGACCGTGGAGGAATTGAGCGAATGCACATAGGCCCGGCCCAGCACTGCAACCTCCTTGTCGACGACGACGGGGTGGTGTGACGGAGACTACATTTCCACTATCTGGAAACGCAATACTCCTTGTGGAAATCGTTACCCGCTCTTACAGTCGACCTTCACCCGCTGGCACGGCTTGGGAAGGAGCCGACACGGTGCCGCCCCTCAGCGATGCCCTTCAGGAAGCGCCCGGTTCGCTCGGGACCGTGCGCAACGCTGTCGTGCTCCTCCAGCTGCTCGCCGAAGGGCCGGCATACCAACACCTCACCGACCTCGCGGACCGCTCCGGACTGTCGCTGCCGACGGTGCACCGGCTGCTGCGCAGCCTGGTCCTCGCTGAGCTCGTCGAGCAGGATCCGCGTTCCTCGCGATATGGACTTGGCCCTGAACTGACGCGTCTTTCGCACCGCTACCTGTCCCGCCTCCCCGTCCTGGGAGCGCTGTCGCCCTATCTGAGCCAGGTCCGCGACGCGGTCGGTGGCACCGTCCGGGTCGATGTCATCGTGCGGACCACCGTCGTGTCGATCGATCACCTTGACGGCCCGGTGGCAGGCGGGGGCCTCTACCGCGACCCACACGGCACGCGCCCGGCCCTCACGACAGTGTCCGGCCGCTTGCTCATCTCCCGCTCCGATGACGAGCGGTGGAAGCTAGCCCTCGCCGAGGCCGACGAACCCACCCGGGCGCTCGCCGAGCAGGAGCGGGACGTCTGGGCGCACAGCCCCTGGCTCAAGGGCGTGGGTCCATTCCCTGGCTCGCCGATCGAGGTCGGCGTCCCGGTCGTCAACGCAGCCGGTATGCCGCTCGCGGCCCTGGTGGCCGACGTGGGTCTGGGACCCTCGCCGTCCGATCTCGAAACGGCCGTCGCCCACCTGAGCCGAGCCGTCGACGCGGCGGTGCGGACCCTCGGCCATGGCTGACGGGGACCCGATGGGGCACGGCATACCGGAGATCGGGCGGCGAGCCACCGCCCCTCCGGACGTGCGCGCGTGGGAGCCGGTGGTCGCGGCCCTCCCGTGGAGCCGACCGCCCGACCGCTTGTGGGAGGACGGCCCGCGGCAAGGGACGTGGTTCCCCGGCGGCCGGATCAACGCCGCGACCGCCTGCGTCACGGTGCACGCCGAGCGCACGCCGGACCGGATTGCGGTGCTGTGGGAGGGCGAGCCCGGTGACCGGCGGACCCTCACGTATGCCGCCCTCGACGCCGAAGTGGTGGCGCTCGCGCGGGCGCTGCGTGGTCTCGGGCTGGGCGTCGGCGATGTGGTCGCGTTGCATCTGGGCTGGATCCCCGAGGCCGTCGTAGCCATGTTTGCGTGCGCGCGGATCGGCGCGGTCTTCGCCGTGGTGCCGACGCCGCTGCCTCCCGAGGCGCTGGCCGACCGCTTGCGGGCACTCGGGGCGCGGCTGTTGTTCACCCAGGACGGGGCCTGGCGCCGGGGGACGGTGTTGCCGCTCAAAGCCCGGGCCGACGAGGCGCTGTCGGCGCTCGGAGGCATCGAGCACACGGTCGTCGTGCGGCGGACCGGCATCGACGTCGGCTGGTATGAAGGCGATCGGTGGTATCACGATCTGCTCGTCGGCGCTCGACCGGGCCTGCGCCGCGAAACCACGGAGGCCGATGTCGCCGCCGACCTGCCAGCCGATCACCCACTCCAGTTGGTCAGCCTGGCCAACCGGCGGGGCCGACCCCTGGCGGTCGCGTTGGGGACAGCGCGCTCGCTGGCCCTCGCCTCGACGCTGCATCGAGCCGGGATCGCCGACGGGTCGGTGCTGTGGTGTGCGGGCGAGAACTCCTGGCTGGGCACCCAGGTCCACGGCATCTACGGGCCACTGGTGGTCGGCGAGACCGCAGTGCTGTATGAGGGCACCGTCGACGTCCCCACGCACGCCCGCGCGTGGGAGCTGCTTGGCCGGTATGCCGTGACCACCCTGGTCACGACGCCCTCGGTCCTTCGCGCCTTGCGTTCGTGGTCCTTCGAGCTAGCCATCGGCGACGAGCCGATCAGCCCGCTGCCCGAGCTGCGTCGGGTGGTGGCCTTCGGTGAGCCGATGGATCCCGAGATCCGGGACTGGGCCGCGACCGGCTTGGCCGGGCACCCGGTGTCGGTCGCGGACGGCTGGGGCCAGGTCGAGCTCGGCGGAATCGTGTTGTTGGACAACCCGATCGATGGTTCGCGGATGCCTGACCTCGGCGAGACTCTCGTGGACCGGGCCGGGGAGCACGCACCCGACGGGGCCCCCGGCGAGCTCGTCCTGACCCGTCCTTGGGCCGGCACGCTGGTCGAGGTCATCGGCCCCCGAGAGACCTTGGACAGCGCGCACTGGTCGCGGTTGCCCGGGTCCTACACGACCGGGGATGTCGCCCGGATCGAGCCCGGCGGCGGGTTGGAGTTCCTCGGCCGCACCGATGAGGTGACCTCCGTGTCCGGGCAGTTGGTCTCCCTCGGTGAGGTCCGCGATGTCCTGCTGGAGCACCCCTTCGTGGCGGCCGCGGATGTCGTCGAACGGCGCGATCAGCTTAGGGGTCGGGTCATCGCGGCGGCCGTCGTCCTCACTCCTGACGGGGTGGCCGCCGACCCGACGCTGGTCGCTCGGGATCTGGGCCGGAGCGTTCGCGAGTCACTCGGCGGTTTGGCCCGACCCCGGGTGCTGCTCCTTGTCGACCGGTTCGGCGACGAGTTGCGGGGGGTCGAGCGGCGGCGAGCGCTGGCCGGCATACCGGTGCCGGAGGGCCCGGAGCCGCGCAAGGTGACCTGGGCGCAGGTGTTGGCGGCTGCCGAACACCTGGTCTGACCCCGGGGCGACCGGGCCGACTGGTGGTGGTCAGTTCGAGTCGTAGACCGACAAGGGGTCGGTGTCGACGAGATGATCCTCGATCTGCCTGATGATGACGATGAGAGCCCACGCGGATACGAGGGTGGCGAACTGTTGGACGCCGGTCGAGATCGTCGCCCACACGAGGAACTTCTCGTCGAACTCCGGCTCGGCGAAGACGGTCATGGCCACCGTGGACCCCGACCCGGCGAAGAGGAAGGCCGGCCACCACACATAGAAGACCTGCGGGAAGGCAAGTCGGCCACCCAACCGTGGCGCGTCCGGGCGGGAGGCATGCCAGAGGTCCTTGACGGTCTGGGCCGGCCACCAGAGATTGACGATCGGGATGAACCAGCAGATCATCGCCATCGCCGTCGAGCGGCGCAGGACCCGCGGGTCGACCCGAGTGTCGGTGTAGCGCACGCCCAACCAGATGAGGAAGAGCAGCCCCGTGAGCACCCGGAGCCCCAGGTCTGCCCAGCCGGCCAGGGTCGAAAGCAGCAGCAGGTTGTCGATCTCGCGCTGGGCGGCATCGGTCGGCTGCAGCCGCCACACCGACAGGGCGTTGAAGACCACGATCGTGTAAAGAAAGAGGGCGGCGGCCAGCAGGATGGTCAGGCCCAGCGACCCTTGAACCGCCCAACCCAAGGCTCGAGAGCCATGTCGCCCGCCGGAGCCCGCGGCTTGGCGCGCCTGCTCGTAGGCCCCGGGAGCACCGGGGGCACCGGGCGCACCGGTCAGCGGTCGGGTCTGGTCGGTCCAATGGACCCCGTCCCAATAGCGCTCGAGGTCGGTGCGGGCCGGGTCCGGGCGCCACCCGGGCGGAGCGCCAACGGGAAAGGTCGCCGTCGGGTCGTAGGGCGCGGTCGACATGCCGCTCAGTTTCCCCGCGGCGGGCGACCTGGATCGAGGCTTCCCGGCGAAATCCACCCGTTCGGACGACCCACTACCCTCCGAGGTATGCCGCCCGCACCCCTCCCGCTCGGGACGCTCGACTGGCGTCCGCTGGCCGATGCTCTGGACCTGGTCGCTGCGCCGGTGGCCGCCGCGGCCGGGCTGGTCCCCGATGCTTTGGTGGCGCCCATGGACGCGACGCTGGCCGACACGGCGGCGTTCTGCACGGCATACGAGGTGCCTGCAGCGGCGTCGGCAAACTGTGTGATCGTCGAAGGGCGGCGAGCCGAGCGGGTGGTGCGCGCGGCGGTGATGGTGCTTGCCATCGACCGGGCCGACGTCAACACGGTGGTCCGCAAACGCCTGGACGTGCGCAAGGTGTCGTTCATGGGATCCGAGGCGGCGCAGGAGCTGACGGGGATGCTGCAGGGCGGGATCACGCCGGTGGGGCTGCCGACCGACTGGGCGATCCTCGTTGACGCCGCGGTCGTGGCGGCTGGGCCGGTCGTCATCGGCGGCGGGGTCAGGGGAGCGAAGCTGCTCGTGGACGGCGCGGACCTGGCCGGGTTGCCGGGTGCGGAAGTGTTGGCCCTCGCCGTCCCGCGCTGACGTCGGGGCAGGCTCCGCGAGGTCCCACACCTGTGCGGTTGACCCTGTCGCCGGTCGGGAAACACGCTTGCCGCGCGCCACTACCCTTGGGGGATGCCCTCCCCGCACGACACGCTTGCGCCACTGCTCTCGGCCGCCATCGCGACCGCGTTCGGCGACGAGCACCGCGACGCCGACCCGGTGTTGCGGCCCAGCCAGTTCGCCGACCTGCAAGCCAATTTCGCTCTGCCGCTTGCCAAACGCCTCGGTATGCCGCCGCGCGAGATCGCATCACGGGTGGTGGCCGAGCTCGACCTGGCGGGGGTGTGCAGCGGGGTTGACGTGAGCGGGCCGGGGTTCGTCAACCTCACGCTGGCCGACTCGTGGATCGCCTCCGCTGTCCGGGCGGTCTCGGACGACCCGCGCCTCGGGGTCGCGGCCGAGCAGGAGCGGGTCGTCGTCCTGGACTACTCCGCGCCCAACGTTGCCAAGGAGATGCACGTCGGGCACCTGCGGACCACCGTGGTCGGGGACGCGCTTGCCCGGACGCTGGAACACTTGGGGCACAACGTCATTCGGCAGAACCACGTCGGCGACTGGGGCGCCAACTTCGGCATGCTCGTCGAGCACCTGTTGGCGGTGGGCGAGGGCTCGGAGGCCGCTCGGCTGGTGGAGACTGACCCCAACGCGTTCTATCAAGCGGCGCGAGACGCCTCCGAGTCGGACCCCGAGGTGATGGCGCGGGCGCGGGCCCGGGCGCTGGCCCTGCAGGAGCGCGACCCCGAGACGGTGCGGTTATGGACCTATCTCGTCGACCTGGCCAAGCACTATTTCAACGGCATCTATGCGGCGCTGGACATCACGCTGACCGACGCCGACCTCGCTGGCGAGTCGACCTACAACGACGCGCTGCCGGGGGTGTGTGCCGAGCTTGAGGCCAAGGGCATTGCGACCGTCTCAGACGGAGCCCTCTGCGTCTTCCTGCCCGAGTTCACCGGCCGCGAGGGCAAGCCCGTGCCGCTCATCGTCCGCAAGTCCGATGGTGGATATGGTTACGCCACAACGGATCTCGCGACGATCAGGCACCGGGTCGAGGACCTCGGAGCCGACCGGGTGCTCTACGTCGTCGGGGCGCCGCAGTCGCTGCACTTCCAGATGATCTTTGCCACCGCTCGGGTGGCCGGCTGGCTGCCCGATGACGTCCAGGTCGTCCACGTCCAGATCGGCAACGTCCTGGGCGAGGACCGCAAGATCCTGCGCACCCGCGAGGGCAAGGCGCTGCGTCTGGGCGCCTTGGTCGACGAGGCGGTGGATGCGGCTCGGGGGGTGCTCGATGAGGCGCGGCCGGACCTCGACCCGGGCACACGGCATACCCTCGCGCGGCAGATCGGCGTCGGGGCGATCAAGTACGCGGATCTGTCCGTCGCCCACGACTCGGAGTACGTCTTCGACCTCTTGCGAATGGTGTCACTCACGGGCAACACCGGTCCCTATGTGCAGTATGCCGCCGCGCGGGTCCGCTCGATCTTCCGGTCCGCGGGGGTGCAGATCGGTGTCGGCGAGGGAGAAGAGGCGCGCCGGATCGTCATCGGTGACCCGGCCGAGCGGGCCCTGGCCCTGGCGTTGCTGGAGTTTGGGTCGGTGGTGCGCGGGGTGGGTTCGGAGCTGGAGCCACATCGGTTGTGCGCCTATCTGTTCGACTTGGCGCAGA
This sequence comes from Candidatus Phosphoribacter baldrii, assembly GCA_016704565.1. Taxonomy (GTDB): domain Bacteria; phylum Actinomycetota; class Actinomycetes; order Actinomycetales; family Dermatophilaceae; genus Phosphoribacter; species Phosphoribacter baldrii. The sequence goes on along the minus strand of JADIZV010000001.1, from coordinate 401,638 downwards.
CCTTCTCGGCGTTCTACGAGGCGTGCCCGGTGCTCAAGGCGCCCGACGCCGAATCGCGGGAGTCGCGGTTGGGCCTGTGTGCGACGACGTTCCGGGTGATGGAGCAGGGTTTGGCGTTGCTCGGAATCGCGACACCAGACCAAATGTGACCCCACCCACTGCTCCACCCCACTCATTGCTCCACCCCCGCCCGCCAACCCCCATTCCCCCCGCCGAGATTGACGTTGGCTGCACGACACGCCGGGCCGACGGTCCGCAACGTCAATCTCGGCGGGGGGCCAGCGGGTGGGAGAGCGAGGAGCGGCGCGGGGGGTCAGCGGGTGGGAAACTGCGGCTGCCCCGGGGGAGAGATCGCGGCCCGAGTCATCGCCAACACGACGAGCGCCGCGAGGACCCCGCTGGCGACATCGAGCCCACTCGCCACGGTCACCCAACTCATCGAGGTGACGGCGAGGCTCGACGCGCCAGCGCTGGAGCCACTCACTCCGCCACCCGTGCCCGATTCGATCTGAGCGGCGACGGAGGAGGCCAACCAGGCCAGCCACCACCACGGCAGCAACCGAGTGGCGACCCCTCGCTCCGGCCCGTCGTCGGGCAGGCCGACACCCCATCGATCGACGGGGGCCATCAGCCCGCGCGCCAAGTCCTTCACGTTCTGGTAGGGGAACCACAGGCTGACGATCGGGATGAACCATGACCCGATGTGCCACCCGGGAGACCGCCGCAGGTACGTGGGGTGCACCCGCCCGTTGCTGGCCAGCCGATGCTGCCAGACGAGCCAGAGGACGATCGAAGCCAGATTGCAGATGCCACCGATGACGTTGAGCACGGCGAACACCTGGACGATGACCTCGCTGGACTGCAGGGAGGTGATATCGACCGCCCCGTCACGGCCGATCAGCAGGACGATGGCCGCACCGAGCCCGACCAGCGCCCCGACCCCGGCGTAACTGAACAGGAGTCCGGTCAGCCACCGCCCGAGCGTCCTGAACCCCGCCCCGAGGTCCGGGTGCCCGAACGCGCCCGGCACACCGCCCGGTGTCACTGGAGGCAGCGAGTATGCCGTCTCGGCGTCGGCGACCTGCTGCGGCTGGCCCGGCAGGTCCTGGGCCACTGCATCCGACCACCCGGCGCCGTCCCAATAGCGCGAGCCCGGGCGCCCACTCGGGTCCGGATACCACCCGGCAGGAACGCTCACGGCATACCCCCTGATCCGTGTCGTCGACGCGACTCGCCACCCCGGTGGGAACCGACGCCGTCATCGTATGCCGGGCCCTACCCCGCGACGGGGTCGACTCCCGCCGCTTCGCCGAGGGCGACCTCGACCGGCACCGGCGCGCGACCGGCGGCCACGGTGAGCAGGAGAACACAGTCGGTGAGGGCGTCCACGCCATGCCGCTCGGGTGGGACAGCGGCATACCCGCCGGGGTCGAGGAACCACTCGCGGTCCGCCGCCCAGAGGCGCGCGCGGCCGGAGAGGCACTGCAGGGTGGCCGCGGGTGGCGCATTGTGTTCGGCGAGTGCGCCGCCCTCGCGTAGGGCGATAAGCACCGCCCGCAGCACGGGTGAGGTGAATAGGGTGCTCGCCGCGCGCCCCGTTGCAGACTCGCGAGCGGTCGCGAGCAGGGCGTCACCGGCGTCGGTCAGGTGCGTCACGGGCTCCATGACCCCCACCGTATGCCGCCGACCCGCCCGATCCTGGAACTGCGCCCAAGGGAATCGGTGGCAGCGGCGAGGCGTTACGGCATACAGTTGAATTCGCAACTATCACGAGGAGAAGGCGACCATGCCCGCTGTCACCGTCCCGGACCTCACGGTCTTGCCCGCGCTCGCGGCACCCCCGCCGGACGCACGGGTCCGGCCGGTGGTGAGCCGCACGCAGGCGCCGCACGGGCTTGAGGGCGAGGGCTTCCCAGTCAAGCGGGCCTTCGCAGGCGTGGACCTTCGGCTGCTCGACCCGTTCATCATGATGGACGAGATGGGCGAGGTGGACTACGCGCCGGGGGAGCCCAAGGGCACGCCCTGGCACCCGCATCGCGGCTTCGAGACCGTGACCTACATCATCGACGGAACGTTCGTGCACGCCGACTCCTACGGCGGGGGCGGGACGATCACCAACGGCGCGACCCAATGGATGACCGCCGGCTCGGGGATCCTGCACATCGAGGCACCGCCGGAGGACTTGGTCACCAGCGGTGGGCTGTTCCATGGACTGCAGCTGTGGGTCAACCTGCCGCGGCGGGACAAACTGGCCGCGCCGCGCTATCAGGACCTCGGGCCCGGCGATGTGGCGCTGGTGCGCTCGCCGGATGGCGGGGCGCTCGTGCGGGTTATCGCGGGGGAGGTCGGCGGGCATCGCGGGCCGGGCACCACGCACACGCCGATCACCATGCTGCACGCAACGCTCGCGCCGGGTGCGCGGCTGGACCTGCCGTGGCGGACCGACTTCAACGCCCTCGTTTATGTTATGGGCGGTGCGGGGACCGTTGGCGCTCAAGGGTCCCCGCTGACGACCGGGCAGCTCGCCGTGCTTGGGGATGGGGACACCGTCACCGTGGGTGCCGACCTCCGCCAGGAGAGCCGGTATGCCGCAGGCCTGGAGGTCGTCGTCCTCGGCGGGGCTCCGATCCGAGAGCCGATCGCCTGGGCCGGGCCGTTCGTCATGAACACCCGGGCGGAGCTTGTCGAGGCTTTCGAGGATTATCAGGCCGGGAGACTCGGTCAGCCGCTGCCGCACGCGTAGTTGGATCTCGGTCGGGCGATAGCCGATCGTCGGTCGTCCCGGTCGGCCGACCGTCGTCCCCTTGGTCGGGGTGCCGAGCGTCGTCCCCTCCCCGTCTGGCGACCGGTGGCACTTAAACCGTTCTTGTGGCAGATGTATGTGCCACAAGAACGGTTCAAGTGCCACCTGACGGGTGGACGGGCGTGGGGGCGGCACACGGGAGGCGTGGGGACGGCATACGGGAGGCGCGGGGACGAGGCGGCTGGGAGTGATGTGAGACCTGCCACTGACCTAGGTCCCTTTGCCGCCTCCCCGGCCACCCCCTAGGTTTGTGGCCATAGCCGGGTCGACCCGCTATGCCGTAGTGCGCTCGCGCTGCGGGGACACACGCCGACGCAGGGAGAACACGTGCTCATCGGTGTCCCTCGGGAGTCGCGGCCGGGTGAGACCCGGGTCGCCGCCACCCCGAAGACTGTCGAACAGCTGCTCAAACTCGGCTACCAGGTCGCCGTCGAAGCGGGGGCAGGTGCCGCCGCAAGTTTCGACGATGCTGCGTATGCCGCCGCTGGCGCCACCGTCGCGCACCCCGCGACGGTCTGGGGTGCCGACATCGTCACCAAGATCAACGCCCCCTCCGACGAGGAGATCGCGCTGCTGCGCAGGGGCACGATCCTGGTGAGCCTGGCCCAGCCAGCCCTCAACCCGGCATTGGTCGAGAAGCTCGCCGCGTCGGGCGTGACCGCGATGGCGATGGACGCCGTGCCGCGCATCTCGCGCGCTCAGGCGCTCGACGTGCTGTCGTCGATGGCCAACATCGCCGGCTATCGGGCGGTCATCGAGGCGGCGCATGAATTCGGCTCGTTCTTCACCGGGCAGGTGACCGCCGCGGGCAAGGTCCCGCCGGCCAAGGTCTTCGTGTCCGGCGCGGGTGTGGCCGGGTTGGCGGCGATCGGCACGGCCAACAGCCTCGGCGCCATCGTCCGGGCGACCGACGTGCGGCCCGAGGTGGGCGAGCAGGTCGAGTCGATGGGCGCGCAGTTCGTCAAGCCCGACGTGGCCGAGCAGGAGGTGAGCACGGACGGCTATGCCAAGGAGGTCGGCGCGGACTACGCCGCGGCAGCCGCCGTCATGTATGCCGCCCAGGCCAAGGACTGCGACATCATCGTCACCACGGCCCTGATCCCCGGCAAACCGGCGCCGCGGCTCATCACCGAGGAGATGGTCGCCTCGATGAAGCCTGGCTCGGTCATCGTCGACATGGCCGCGTCCAACGGCGGCAACGTCGCTGGGTCGGTGGCTGACCGGATGGTCGTCACCGATAACGGCGTCAAGATCATCGGCTACACCGATCTGCCGGGCCGGTTGCCCACCCAGGCCAGCCAGCTCTATGGCACGAACATCGTCAACCTGATGAAGTTGGTGACCCCGGGCAAGGACGGCGTGGCAGTCCTGGACTGGGACGACGTCATCGTCCGCGGGATGACCGTGGCCAAGGAAGGTGCGGTCACCTGGCCGCCGCCGCCGGTCCAGGTGTCGGCTGCGCCGGCCGCCGCCGTCGCTGCACCGGTCGCGCCCAAGGCACCCAAGCCACCGCCCAACCCCAAGCGCCGACTCACCTGGATGCTCGTCGGGGCGCTGCTGTTCCTGTTGTTGGCCAACGCGTCGCCGGCGCCGTTCCTCGGGCACTTCATGGTGTTCATGCTGTCGGTCGTCATCGGCTACTACGTCATCGGCAACGTTCACCACGCGCTGCATACACCGCTCATGTCGGTGACCAACGCGATCAGCGGCATCATCGTCGTCGGTGCCCTGCTGCAGATCGGCTACGACAACAGGTGGGCGATCACGATCATCGCCTTCATCGGAGCGCTGGTGGCCAGCATCAACGTCTTCGGTGGCTTCACGGTCACCGCGCGGATGCTGCAGATGTTCAAGCGAGAGGACGCGGTCCGATGAACGAGACCCTCATCCAGGGCGCCTACATCGTCGCCGGTCTGCTGTTCATCCTCGCCCTGGCCGGGCTGTCCAAGCATGAGACAGCGGTCATGGGCAACAAATATGGCATCGTCGGCATGGCGATCGCGCTGGCCGCGACCCTGTGGCTCGCCACGAAGTCGGCGGGGTTCGACGCCTTGGGCATCATCGCCGTGGCGATGGCCATCGGTGCCCTCATCGGGATCACCTTGGCCCGCAAGGTCGAGATGACCGGGATGCCCGAGCTGATCGCGATGTTGCACAGTTTCGTCGGTGCGGCTGCGGTCATCGTCGGGTGGAACTCCTCCTACGAGACGTCGACCTATCCGGCGATCCACGACGTCGAAGTCTTCGTCGGCGTCTTCATCGGTGCGGTGACCTTGACCGGCTCGATCGTCGCCTATCTCAAGCTGTCGGCGAAGATGAAGTCGGCCCCGCTCGTCCTGCCGGGCCGGCACGTCGTCAACCTCGGCATCATCATCGCGTTTGTCGTCATGACGATCGTCTATGTCCTTGTGCCGCACGAGAACATGTTCCTGCGCCAGCTGCTGCTGGGGATCATGACGGTGCTGGCCCTGTTCCTCGGCTGGCACCTGGTCGCCTCGATCGGCGGCGGCGACATGCCGGTCGTCGTCTCGATGCTCAACAGCTACTCCGGATGGGCGGCCGCTGCGGCTGGCTTCCTGCTCAACAATGACCTGCTCATCATCACCGGTGCGCTCGTCGGCTCCTCCGGTGCCTACCTGTCCTACATCATGTGCCGGGCGATGAACCGGTCGTTCATCTCGGTCATCGCAGGCGGCTTCGGCTCGGACGGCGCCGTTGTCGGCGAGGCCAAGGACTACGGCGAGCACCGGGAGACCAGCGCCGTCGAGGTCGCCGACCTGCTCAAGAACGCCAGCGACGTCATCATCACCCCGGGCTATGGGATGGCCACGGCGCAGGCGCAGTATGCCGTCGCCGACCTCACCCGCAAGCTGCGCGACCGCGGTGTCAACGTCCGTTTTGGCATCCATCCGGTGGCCGGTCGCCTTCCGGGGCACATGAACGTGCTCCTGGCCGAGGCCAAGGTTCCTTACGACATCGTCCTGGAGATGGACGAGATCAACGAGGACTTCCCCTCGACCGATGCCGTGCTCGTCATCGGCGCCAACGACACGGTCAACCCGGCCGCCCAGGACGACCCCACCAGCCCGATCGCCGGCATGCCGGTGCTTGAGGTCTGGAAGGCCCGCGAGGTCATCGTCTTCAAGCGCTCGATGAACACCGGCTACGCCGGCGTGCAGAACCCGCTGTTCTTCAAGGAAAACTCGGCGATGCTTTTCGGGGACGCCAAGGACCGCGTCGAAGACATCGTCAAGGCGCTCTAACCGCACCACCCGCGCAAGGCCACGAGGCCCCGGTATGCCGTGCACCCGGCATACCGGGGCCGCCGTTGGTCAACGCGTCAGTGCCGGGCAAAGGATGTGGTGTGCCTTCCCGAATGGAGTCGTCCTGGGCCAGACCAGGGGTCTGTCGGCCGACGCAAGTCAGCCGAGAAGGGCGCCCACGTCGCTGGGGGTGCAGGGCCTCCCTCCGACCTGGGTGAGAATGACCTGCGCGGCCCTCTGCGCCTCCGTAGCCAGGGTTCTGAAACGAGTCAACAGATCCGCGAGGCTCGGAGGGTGGTCCATTGAAAGCGCGTCTGCAAAGACGTTCTCCTGAGCAACAACATTGACGTTCGACTCGTTGACCTCCTCGGCGTAGATGCGACCCACCATGAGGTTCCGGTTTAGGTCCGACAGTGTCTGGAATAGCGCGGACGAGGGCGGCACTGCCACGGCGCAGCCAGCAGTCATTCGAGCATGGAGAGTTGTCAAGGATCGCCACGAGGGCCGCCAGGCCCTGGCGCTGTACCACCCAGAACGGAGAACCGGGCATGAGCTCGGTTACGTTACCTGGGAAGAGGTTCTCAAGGGCACTCGGCATGATCACCGTCAACATGGACTCGTCCATTTTTCCCCTTTGTTGAACTCGCGTGCTCGGCCGCAGAGGAGTCTGCGCCCCTGGATTTGAGTTGGCTTGCCCCCATGCTGGGCGCTGCCGATCTTCGAACACGCCCCGCAGTTGTGGAAGGTGAGTGAAATGCTCAACATGATTGTGGATGTCGGCGACGGCTGAAGACTGATCAGGTATCTACGGGTGAATCTTGACCACTTGGTCGTGAGCCGAGCGGGTGATCAGTGTGAAGGGACCGGGCGGAGATCCGCCGTATGCGTGGCGGGGATCTCGATCTCGGAGATCGACGGGTTGGAGTGGCGCCGACAACGCGTCGCGCAGGTCACCCTCGGGCTCCGGGGCCGCGCCATGTCGATTGGGCCAGGACCGCCGATCGGCCGGTCGCAAGGTTGGTGGTTGGCGCACCACTGCCGGTGGTCTAGTGCATAAGTCCTGTCCGTCCACCGGACCTAGCGACAGGTCAGTCGGGGTTGTTCGTGGGGTAGTAGTGGATCGGGCCGGTGTCGGCCGCGCGACGCCGAGCCTTGATGTCCTCGCTTTCGAAGAGGACCTCCCCCTCTGATCCCGGCCGGTGGGTCCAGTCGTGGGTGGGGGCGGTCGGAATCGCGCGCGAGCGCCGCTCATTCACCGGCGTGTGGATCGGTCCTGTCGGCTCAGGGGCGGGATCGTCGTCCCAGTCGTCCGGGTCACCGCCTCCACGCCGACTCGCGGTGAGACGGTCCAGCTGGCGTCGCCATGTTTTTGGCTTCTTGCGGTGGCCGGGAGCGTGTTTGTCACCGAAGATGACCTCACACAGTCGGCGATAGTTCTCTACCGGGTCGGGCAGGTACCTCACGTCCCGGATTGCCTGATCTTGGCCTGCGCTCTCGATGACGATGGTCCCGTAGCCGAAGATCTCGCCGCCCACCGAGCGGGTGAATCGCATATCGGTCACCTTGCTCATGCGCATCATGGGCACATCGGTGATGAAGATGCCTTGATACTTGAGGATGCGCTTGTCCGTCGCGACGAACATGTCGTGTCGACGGACGATGACCCGCCAGAGGAAGGCCAGCCAGGCGAGGGCCAGACCACCCAGCAGGATCGACGGCAGAGTGTCCCCCATCCGGCTGGGTGCCTTGATGAACGTCCAAGCCACGAAAACTGTGGCGGCGACCGCGATCAGGAGCGGTTTGACCAGCACGATCCAGTGTTGGCGCGCGGCCAGTCGAATCTCCTCGCCGACGGTCAAGTGCTCGCGCAGGCCGTCATGGCGTCGCGCGCGCTCCAGTTCGAGCTGAGCGTGGCCCACGGCGCTACGTGCGGCCCAAGATGGCGTCGAAAACCCCGACGATGCCACGGAACGCGTCACCGATGATCTGGAAGAGGGTCTTGACGATATTGGCCGCAGCATCCGGGGACTTGACGACGGCATACACGAAGTAGGCGAGCAGGAACCACTTGAAGATGTTCCAGAACTTCTTCACGGTTCCTTCTCCTTCGGCGCCCTGGGCTGGGGCGTGCTGGATCGGCGCCCCGATGAACCTCCAGTGTGACGGATGGGTCGCAGGTGACCCGTGAGGCGCGCCGGAAGGTCCTCCCGCGTGGCGCACCGTCATGGCGCTCGTCCGTCAGGAGAACGCATCTGGCAGACTCTCGGTCCCCTCCGCGACCTCTGTCCGTCAGATGACGGTGACAGTACCTCCCGGCAACCGGGATTGCAGAGGAGACAGTTGTGGCTTATTGCGGGCAATGCGGCGCGAGTGTTCAACGCACGCCGTGCCCCTTCTGCGGCGCGGATGACCAAGGGTTGGTCCAGAACCCGGTGCTACCGCAGGTGCCGGACGGTCGGTTGCCGCAGGCGCCGCAACGGCGGGATCCGGCGAAACTCGTTCTCCTGGGGGTTATCGGAGCAGCGCTGCTGGGCGTGGTGGCATTCCTTGTGCTGGCCAAGTTCGGAGAACCGGCCCCGGTCACGCAGGCCGTGCCCGCAGGGGTCGGCAGCCGGGTGGTAACCGCACCCATGGCACCCGTCCCGACCACTCCCCCACCGCCGATCACCCCCCCGACGACGCTCCCGACTGCACCGCCCGCGGTCGATCCACAGGCGAGCGCGAAGGCGGTTCTGATCGACACTCGCGCCGCTGACCTCTCGCGGTTCAGCACGAACGGGCAGTGGCTCATCCAGCTCAACAGCAAGTGGAACGGTTTGGTCGACCCGGCCCAGACCGCGGCCAACGGGACTCACCAGTTCTTCTACTCGGACATCCTCATCCAATACCAGGACTTGCGGTCCAGGTTTGGTGACCGGGTGCTGTTGGTCCAGTCCGTGGATCTCGGAAAACAGATCTCGTACGCCGGTAAGCCCGCCGGGGAGCCTCTCTGGGTCGTCGTCTACGACCCCGGAAACCTGGGCTCGGTCGAGGACGCACGGTCCTGGTGCCGGGCGAGCTTCCCCGGGCTCACCGCCTCCGCCCTGGCGAATGTCTGCTATCCCAAGCAGGCTTCGGCCCCGCACTCCTGAGAGAAGGCAGACGACATGGGTGGGCGCCGCATTCACGTAGAAGGGTCGCCGGAGCAGTGGAAGGACGGGCCGCGTTCGACGCCCGCGTCTGGAGGGCAGTCCTCCAACGTTGCTGGGTCGCCGAACCGGCCGGGCACACCCTCCGGAAGCGGCCATGGCGTCGGAGTCAGCCCGGCCGCTCTCATCGAGCACGAGCGCAGGATCGGCAAGGCGATCGATGACGTGCGGGTGAGGGTGGCGAGCCTGCTGGGCCGCACGTCGGCGGCTGGTCCGGCGCTGGCCGAGCTGAGCCACGGGTTAAGCGAACGACACGCGGCGACGGTTGCTTCGACCAGTGCTGCAGCCAAGCAACAGACCGCGCAACGGCTGACCGAGGCCCAACAGCGGGTGACGACCTCTCGAACTGACGCGCTGCACGCGGCCGCGGAGTCCCTCGCTGCACTCGCGCCTGGCCTGTGGGGTCGGCCGTGGCCCGACGAGGTGTCACTGGATGAGGTCGGAACGGTCCCGGCGGGGTGGGTGCGGGTCGGGGGATTCCAGGATGCTCAGCTTGACGGCATACCCGCCCTCCTACCGATGGCCGATGTCGGTGGATGGCTGGTCCGCGGTGATGCCGAGCAGTCTCGGGCGGTCCTGCTCAATGTGGTGGCCCGCGTCATTGCGCACACCCCACCCAAGCATCTTGCCCTGCATGTCTTCGACCCCCTGGTGAGAGGGTCGCTCGGCGTGTTGGCGCCCCTTCGAAGCGTCGAGGGAAGCGCCTTCCCCCCGCCGGCACAGGTTGCTGGCGACTTCACCGATCGGCTCAGCACGGTCATTGCCTCGGCAGCGCGCAACGCCGAAGCAGTGGTCTCCGGCGGCTACCGGTCTTTCATGAACCTTTGGCGCGAGCGGGCCGTCCCCGAGGGGGTCGTCAACGTCGTTGTGGTGCTCGACTTCCCCACGGGCGTCGACGAAGACCTGCTGACCCGACTGAGCGCGCTGTCTTCGATCAATGGAAGCTCCGGCACGATCTTGCTTGTCCAATCGGAACGGTCACTCCCCGCGGACAGCGCCGCGGGGCGATGGGCGAGCGGTCTGATGCAGGTGGTGGAAGGCAAAGACGGGTGGTCCTGCACGGGCCTTCCCGAGGGAGCCGTCGTTGTCCCCGACCCGCCGCTGTTGCCGACCCAGATCAGTCGGCTCGTGAGTTCGGTTGCGGAGGTCTCCGCCCAGCAGCAAGGGCCGGTCGTCGCCTTGGAGGAACTTCTCGCGGCGTCTCTCGAGGCGCCGTGGATGGAATCCGCCGCAGAGTCGCTCGACGCCGTGATCGGGGTCGCTCAGCAGCAGCTGCTCACCGTGAGCCTGCGCACCGAGAACCCCCCGCATCCCAACCTCCTCGTGGGAGGTGCAGTGGGGCAGGGCAAGAGCAACCTCCTGCTCGACATCATCTACAGCTTGGCGGTGCGCTATTCACCCGCGGAGATGGAACTGTTGCTTCTGGACTTCAAACGAGGCCTGGAGTTCAACCGGTTCGCGGCTGACGACGATGGGGAGAACTGGCTACCCCACGTCCGAGCCTTGTCGCTGGAGTCCAACCAGGACTTCGGGCTCGCCGTCCTGGCGCACGTCGAAGCGGAGATGACCCACCGGTCCGAACTGTTCAAGCAGGTCGGGGCCAGCTCGCTCGATGCCTATCGCCGACTGTCCGGTCAACCCCTGCCCCGAATGTTGCTCATCGTTGACGAGTTCCACGTCATCTTCGAGGGAGAGGCCAACGGGGTGGAACGGGCCGTCGAGCTGCTCGGCCTGTTGGCCAAGCAGGGCCGGGCCTATGGCATCCACCTCCTTCTGGCCTCGCAGACGACATCGGGCATCTCGGCGCTCGCAACCAAGGGCGACGGCATCTTCGCCCAGTTCCCCTTGCGGATGTCACTGAAGAACACCAGCGCGGAGTCGCAGGCCATCTTGGCCCAGGGCAACACCGGTGCGGTCGACCTCACCTATCGGGGCGAGGTCATCGTCAACCGCAACTTCGGGAATGATCCAGCGGGGTCCAACGTGCGCGGTTTGGCGGCATACGTCGCTCCCGAGGTCTTCCGGGAGGTTCAGAAGCGGCTCTGGCGCTTGGGTCATGGGGATGCGCCCCTGACCTTTGTCGCGTCAGCCGCGGCGCCTTGGGACGACGCGGCGTTCACTGCACACCGCGAGGAAGCGGGCCCGTCGGACCGACTGCGGTTGTGGCTCGGCCAACCGATCGCCCTGCGGCGGGAGCCTCAAGTCCTGGAGCTGACTGACGACATCGATCAGACCGTCGCCGTCGTCGGGCCCGGTGAGTCTGTGGCCCGGATGGCCCTGGGGGCCCTGATGGTTACTGCCCTGCACCAGCTGCGAGACGGTGGTCGGCTGGTGGTCCTCGACGGGTCCGAAGAGACCTCGCAGGCGTGGTTCGCCGAGGTGGGAGAGTATGCCGCCCAACTCAACGTGCCTGTCGACGTGGTCCCCCGTGAGGGGATCGCGGCATACCTGCTGGATCAGGTGGCCCCCGTGCTCGACGCAGGCGTTCCTGGAGCACCCACCCTACTGATCGGCATTGCCCTGCAACGTGCGCGAGGCATGGACCAGGCCGCGGCGCTCGCCAGTGACGACGATGACTTCAGTTACGTCGAACCTGTCACGCCCCGTTCTGTCCTGCAACGGTTGGCCAAGGACGGCGGTCTGGTCGGAATGCCACTGATCGGGTGGTGGTCGAATCTGCGTGGGTTGGAGAACGACCTCGGCCCGGGGGCCCCGGGCGTGGGTCGGTTCGTCACCGCAGAACTGGGCCTGGAAGACCTGCGCACCATCGCCGGACCCCACGTGACGCGCCCCCAGGGCGGGCCACGACTGGGGTTGCTCGACCGCAACGGCGACGCCGGGTTGGTCGTCCTCGTGCCCTTCAGCCAATTCACCTCGATGGGCTCCGAGCAAGGAGGTGCTCGATGACCGATGCGATCGCCGACGCGCAGTACCGGGACTACCTGGCGTCCGTCAGTGCGTTGCTCGGCCTGGAGCGGGAGTATGCCGTGGCCGCCACCGCTGCCGAGTCGGCCGGCAAGGATCGGCTCAACGCCGCACTGCGCGCTCAGCGGGAGAGCGGTCAGCTGTTGCGGGATGTCGATGAGCGACTGACTCGACTGCACGGTCACACCGTCCAGCTCGCGACGAAGATCGGGGACTGCACCCCTACGCCGGCATCGTTGAGCTGGACCGATCCCGCTGATGTCGAGCAGTTCCTGCGCGGCGTGGGGGCCGATCTCAAGGCCGCCGAGTCGGCGTGGTCCTGGGTGGAGCGAGCTCGACGGGATGGTCCTCCCAGGCAGGTCGCGTCGACGGTGGAGTCTCCCGTGGACTCGGTTGGGACGGACGGGCAGCTTGAGACGACACGCAGTCAGTCGACCCCGCCGCGGCGCCTCCGAACAGCCCTGGTTGCCGCGATGGTCGCGCTCGTCGTCATTGTGGGCATCGTCATCGCGGTGGTGAGGTGACATGGACCTGACCCCCCGCTCCAACCAGCACCGTTCCCGCGAACGGGAACTCACCGCGGGCCAGGTTCTGGGCAATCGCCTGAGTCCGGACAGTCTCAGGGCCACCATCACCGCACGGGACGCCGAGGCTGGCCCCCAGACGACGGCATACACCGCGAAGAACCGGCGCAAAGTGCGTTCGCGTGACCTTCTCGACGCGATCCAACGGATCGACACGACGACCGACCCCGCAGTCCTGGCGGCCCTTGTCGACTCGATCCGAGCCATGTACGAGGAGCGTGGCGGCGGCGAGCTGCTCGGGTTGTTCGGTCGGTGTTTCCTGGGGCATCCCTACGTCGACCATCGCATGGCGCTCTCGTTGGCGATCCTGCATCACTACCGCCACGACGAGGACCCGCCCCCACCGTTCGCGGTCGCCCGCCCGCTGGCCCGATCCGATTCCTACGCCTTCATCGAGATCTACGCGGACGGGGCGATCATCCCTGTTCGTCATGACGGTACGAGCGCTGTCTAGCGACGATGGATAGTCCAACAAAGGAGACCCAGTGAGTCAAAGCGTCACTCTCGCCTCGTCTGATCATCGAAGGATCGCCTCCGCGGTCCTCGATGCGCAACGTGCGTTGGAGAGCCAAATCTCCGTCGTGAGCGGTGAAGTGGGGCAGGTTCGGTCAGACCTACGCCTCACCACAGACCAGCTGCAGGCGTTGCGCCGGGAGTTCCAGGCGTTCGTCGACGAGTCTGCGAAGGTCGCCCTCGTCCAGCAGTCCGAGACCAAGGTCGTCAACCTCAAGGCTGAACTCGATCGACAGTTCGGTCACTACGAGCTGGTCCGGCGGACGTCGACGGGCATGCTGCAGGCCTTCGACGTGGGCAACGTCTCCAACGATGTGGTGCGGTCGGTCAGCGAGGAGCTGATGATCCAGACGCCGCGGTACTGGCTGGCCCCGGCCCTCGTCGCGCTCGCTGCCTGGTCGCGCGACAACCAGGACATCGCCGAGAAGTCGGTGGGGGAGGCCTTCTCTCGGGATAAGAACAAGACCAGCCTGTTCTTCGCCTTGGTGATGCGTCGGCAGGGCCGCGTCGAAGCCTCCGTTCGCTGGCTGCGGCACTACCTCACCTCCCTGGACCCGTCCGCGCTGACGCGCGAGTTCGCGGTCATCCTCGAGGCGACGTCCTACGACGCATTCGGCGCCCAGGGGCAGGCGATGCTTAGCGACCGGATGACCCAGTGGTGCACCGAGTTGCGCAACCGGGACGAGATCGTCGAGGCGCAGATCGGATCGTGGGTCAAAGAGATCCGAGCCAGGTCGCAACAGTTGGACCCGAGCAAGTACCAGGCTCTCGCCGCCTTGTCGCCCCAATGGAATGCGGTCAAGTCTCAGTTGGAGTCCGCCTCAGCCCTACCCGAGATGATCGACCGGTATGCCGCGGTGCGCAACCACGATGCCGCGCTCCCGCAGGTGATCGAGGACCTGTTGGACGACATTCTCGACACTCTGGTAACGGAGTACGACGAAGAAGAGCTACCGCTGCGCCGCGAGGTCACCTACCACGAGGCCATCATCGACGAACGCGGCGACCAAGCCCGGGCACAGGCCAAGGCAGACGTCCTGCTCAAAGCCCTTGAGCACACGGATGACGTCGTCTCCCTCCAGACCACCGCTGCGATCACTCCCGAGCTCATCGGAGTGAGCGTACAAACCCAGCGGATCGCCGTGGGTGTTGGCTACGACGACCTGCGAACGGCGGTCGGCCGGTACTGCACGGCATACCGGGGAGCGCATGTGTCTGCCGTCGACATCGAGCTCGGCCCGGGACACAGCAACTACGCGAGCACCTACAACTTCCCGGGTTGGCGGATCAGCACGTCGGTGCCAGAGGAGCAGGCGATGACCCGCCTGCGGACGGTGTGGGAGGGCACCTTCGACCAGATCGTTGACAAGCTTCGGTTCTCCAACGGGTGGTACACCAAGCCCGGGATCATCGCCGCCGTCGTGACTCTGGTGTCCTTCTTCATCAAACCCATCATCATCGGATTCGTGGTTCTCGCCGGCGCCGCCGGCATCATCTACTTGCTCGGCGAGCAGGCCAAGAAGAAGTCGTTGGCTGCCATTGCTGCCGTTGAGGCTGCCAAGGAGCCCGCCATCGAACGGTCCATCTCCATGTACCGCGACGCCACGGCACAGTTCGTCGACGCCGAGCTTGTCTATGAAGACCTGGATCGACAGGAAGCGGACCTGCTTGCCCTGGTCGACGCATGGCCCACCCGCTCGCACCAGAAGGAGTCCGTCGCATGAGCACCCAGCCCACCTCCGAGACCCCTACAACCGGGGTTCCCACGCCAACGGACAGCGAGCCGACCCCGGTCATCGTCCGCCGACGCAGCTCGGGCATGTTCATCCCAAAACCGGTGAGCCAGTCGTCCCAGGACGAAGTCATCGTGGCTCGGCAGCTGTTCATGGGGCGCAAGGACGCTCGGCCGCTCAACTCCCGCTCGCGCAAGATCGCTGGTGACCTGCCGACCTGGGAGCCCCTGCCACCAGGCGAGTTGCTCGTGCGTCGGCCCGGGTCGTGACCACGAGCCCACCCGTCGGCAACACGGCATACGAGACGTGGGTCCGAACACTGCGTGCCTGGGCGGAGGACCAGAGCACCCCACTCAACCACCTGCCCCAGCTGGCCGACGACACGTTCACGCCAGAGACGTATCGCGCGTTCTTCGGCTACTTGAATGCCGCGCTGGACGCGGTTTCGAAGCGTTGGGTCCAGGGGCTGGATCGCGCCTGGTCGACGTCGGACACGCCCTTCGTCCTGGCCCGCGAGCTGATCCAGTTGCGCGCGGTGCTGGCCCGGCGCGTGCAACTGGCTCGGCACCCGGCCCTGCCCCCGGCTATCCGGGACATTCTGGAGAAGGACCTGGTCAGCTCGGTCCAGCGCTACCAGCGTGAGCTTGAGGACAACGTCCGCAAGAGCACGGCGACGAGCCGCCTGGACGCCAAGGAGCGCGAGTCGCTGCTGACCGTGGTGAGGGAGAACTCCTTCCTCAAGGTTCTCGACTATGGCGTTGCTTTCGACGGCTCCGTCCCGAGCACGGGCCCCCTGCCGTTGACCGGAGGGACGGCTGACAGTCCCGGGGGCACGTCGGCGGGCCCTCCGGGCAGCCCGCCGGTGCAGGCGAAGCGCTGGGCCCATCGAGTCATTCGTCCGCAGTAGCACCACATCTACGACTGGAGCACCCATGCCCGACCTCGGCGAAACCCAGAACATCGTTCACCGGTACCTGAGCGCCCGCGTCCCCCTCATCGTCATTCGCTCCATCGAACCAAACCGTGTGCGCGGCCTGCTCGGTTCGTGTGCGGCCTCCTTGCGAGCGATGGCGTTCTACGAACATTCGAGAACCGAGGGGCTCAAGGACTTGCTGACCGGCCAGCCGGTGTCGGACGACTTCTCGCTCACCGGTGCCCTGGAACAGGCCAGAACGACCTTCAAGAGCCGCACCAACGTCAACTTCGTCTTCACCGACGTCGAGGACCTCGATCAGGAAAGCTCCACCTCACGACACTTCGCCGAGATGGTTCGACTTGCTGAAGGGCGCCAAGGCTCGATCATCCTGGTCGTTCAGAAGCCGGTCTGGACGGGCCTGGCGCGTCTCGGTATGAGCGCCACCCTCGACCTGCCCACCACGGACGAACTCTTCGACGCCCTCAACGGGATGGTCGACGATCACCGGGGAGTCGTCGTTCCAATCGAGTGGCAGTACGAGCACATCAGGCGGGCCGCCGAGATCCTGTCGGGCATCACCGAGATGGAAGCGATCAACGTCCTGGCCACGATGCTGGCCAAGGGACGGCTGCTCGTTGACGACATCGTCGAACTGTCGCAGTTCAAGGACCGAATCTTCGGCGATCTCAGTGGAATCGAACGGATCACGTTGCGGGAGAACTACAAGGTGGGGGGGCTGAAGAACCTCAAGCGCTGGTTGGTGCAGCGCGAGCGTCTCATGAAGTCAGACCTCTCCCAGACCACCCTTCACCCGCCCAAGGGGGTGCTGCTGGTGGGAGTTCCCGGATGTGGCAAGTCGTTGTCAGCGAAGGCCATCGCCGCTCAATGGCAATTGCCGCTCTACCGCCTTGACATGGCCGGAATCTTGGGCATGTACGTCGGGCAATCGGAATCCCAGCTTCGGGAGGCGTTGGAGACCGCTGACCGGGTGGCGCCGTGCGTTCTGTGGATCGATGAGATCGAGAAGGCGTTGGCGAGCGGCCCCGGCGACAGCGGCACCTCGCGACGACTGGTCGGGCAGTTCCTGTATTGGCTGCAGGAATCCTCGTCGAAGGTGTTCATGGTGGCGACGGCCAACGAAGTGACCTCACTTCCTCCGGAGCTGCTTCGGAAAGGCCGCTTCGACGAGATGTTCTTCGTCGACCTTCCGGACGCTGGCGACCGCGAGGAGATTATCCGTCTCTACTTCTCGAAATACCTGTCCTACGATCTCGCCCCCGACCTGTGCGAGGAACTCGTCCAGGCGTCGGAAGGGTTCTCCGGTTCGGACATCGATGCGGTCATTCACGACATCGCTGTGCATCAGCTCACCGACGCCGCCGGGGCGCTGCCCACTGACCTGACGGTCAAGAACCACTTCGCTACGGTCGTGCCTTACAGCCAGACCAACTCCGAGGACGTGGCGGCGATTCGGGCGTGGGGGCTGTCCCGGTGTGTCCCTGCAGGGGAGCCCCGCGATGGGGGGTCGGCGCCGGGCGCGTCGGGCCGCCGGATCGTCATCTTCTAAGGCGCCGGGCCGGTATGCCGCGTGCATGCGGCGGGCGCGCGGCATACCGGCGGGCGCGCGGCATACCAGATCACGCGGTGAGTGCGTGCACGGAGCCCAGGAGATGTGTGACCAGCCCTTCGTAGGTGTCGCCGCTGAGGCGGCGTAGCGCCTGCAGGTCGTTGGCGTGCACCGCCTGGACGATCATCGCTATCGGGGCCGCTGCGCCGGCGTGACGTAGCCGCTCTTCGTAGGACGGAGTCAGACCGTCGTCCGAGTTCACCAGCACGTGGGCCCACAGGGCGGCGATGAGGACCTCGGCAGGATGGCGGAGTAACCCGAGAATGGCTTCCCCGGCATCGGCGGCCGAGCCCGTGGTGAGGGTGGCCGAGGCTGCAAGAATCTCTCGGTCCAGGTCGTCCAGAGGCGCGGGGTCTGACGGCCCGGGGTCGGGTAAACCGGGGCCCGTCGGCTCAGTGTCCATCAAACAGCCTCCTCACTGCGCTCACCGCGGACGTGACCCGTTGGCGGACATCGGCACTCAGGACAGGGTTAGCAAGCTGTTCTGCGATGCCCTTGACCGTGTCGCCGGTGAATACGTCGTCGTCCAGGACTCCTCCCACGGGACCTCCAACGAGCTTGCCGATGAGGTCGGGCAACAACTCCTTAGCCACAGTCACGCCGACCGCCTTTGCCGCGGCCAAGGCGACTGACTTTCGGGCAGCGGCTATGTCGGCAGCCGAGGGCTTCCTGCGGCCGGAGCCGTTGCCTGTGCCATGACCTCCTCCGGACCCCGAGCCCCCTCCTGCGAGTCGGTCTGCGAACTGGTCCGCTGATGCCGCGAACTCGGAGAGCTCCCCGTACGCACGGCGGGCGGCCTTCTCGGCCGCGTTGAGGGCCTCAAGCACCGCCCGCGCAGACGGGGTGGAGCCTTTGGGGGCGCGCTGGGCGAGCTTGCCGACGTCCGATGCCACCGTGGCGATGCTCTGTCGGGCGGGGTTGCTGCTGTTTCCGAGGGCGCGGACGGCCTCGGCGACAGCCTCCACTTTGCTCGTCATCGTCGGCCAGCCGCGGCGGTGCCTGTTCCACGGGCCTGTCTCTCCTTCGCCTCGGCTTCGGACGCAGCCCGTGCCGCCGCGACAGCAGCGTGGCCGAGTGCTGCCGCGGTGGCGTGGTAGCCGTGGGCCGCGGCGTCGAGGCGGGCGATCATCGCCGTATCCGCTCGGGTTGCGGTGCCACCGAGAATGCGCGTGACCCGCGCGGACATTGTGCGCAAATGGGTGGCTTCGGCTCGAACTACCTCGGCCCGTCGACGCGCCTCAATGGCGATCGCGTGATAGGCCTCGCTCTCGGACATGGATCAGAGGCTCGCGCTGTACTGTTGGGCGATTCGGGCGGCGTTCTGCAGTGCCGCGGTGGCCGATTTCACCTGCTTCTGCGCTTCACCGATGGCGTTCATGATTTCTTGGTCCTTGCGCTGGGTGCTCCCCGCGATTGCTCCACGGACCGAGTCGTTGTAGCGCTTGAGCTGCTGGTCGTATGCGGCAAGGCTCTGGCCGGTGCGCTTAGCGGATTCGGCGAGACTGTTGACTGTTTGCTTGAGCTGCTGCAACTGAGACACGTCGAACTCCCCTGTCGTTACTGATTAAGGTGCATCAACGCCCAGTCTAGCGAAATCGCCCGCTTCTCCGGTCCGGGGATCTCAGACGACGCCGTAGAGGCGGTCGCCCGCGTCACCCAGGCCGGGCACGATGTAGCCCTTGTCGTTGAGCCGCTCGTCCACGGCGCCGGTGACGAGCGCGACCGGCACGGCCAGGTCGGCCAGCGACCGCTCGACGTGCAGGATCCCCTCCGGTGAGGAGATGAGCGTGATCGCCGTGATGTCGTCGGCCCCACGATCGACGAGGTAGCGGATCGCGTCGATGAGCGTTCCGCCCGTCGCGAGCATCGGGTCCAGGACGTAGCACTGCCGTCCGCGCAGGTCATCGGGCAGCCGGTTGGCATAGGTGATCGCCTCGAGGGTCTCCTCGTTGCGCATCATCCCCAGGAACCCCACCTCGGCCGACGGCAGCAGCCGCATCATCCCTTCGAGCATCCCCAGGCCCGCCCGCAAGATCGGCACGACGAGCGGCTTGGGGTTGGCGAGCTTGATCCCGGTCGTCGGCGCGACCGGGGTCTCGATAGCGAACGGCTCGACCCGCACGTCGCGCGTCGCCTCGTAGGCGAGCAGCGTGACGAGCTCCTCGGCCAGCCGCCGGAAGGTCGGGCTGTCGGTGCGCTTGTCGCGCAGGTAGGTGAGCTTGTGCGAGATGAGCTGGTGGTCGGCGACATGGACGCGCATGGGCGAAACTTACCGCGTGAGCCCCACACCCCCGTCGCCGGTCACCTCCTCGTCCGGTCCGGTCCCCGATCCGCCGTATGCCGCGTGGCTGGCTCACGCTCTCGACCTCGCCCGAGCGGCGGGTCGGGTCGGTGAGGTGCCGGTCGGGGCGGTGGTGGTCGATGCTGCTGGACAGGTCATCGGGGAAGGGGCCAACGCCCGGGAGGGGTCTGGCGACCCGACCGCCCACGCGGAGATCGTGGCCCTGAGAGCGGCGGCACGGCATACGGGGGCCTGGCGGTTGCCGGACTGCACGCTCGTGGTGACGTTGGAGCCGTGTGTCATGTGCGCGGGCGCGATCGTCGCGGCGCGGGTGCGGACCCTGGTCATCGGGGCGTGGGACCCCAAGGCGGGGGCGTGCGGCTCGGTGTGGGACCTCGTGCGAGACAGCCGGGCCAACCATTGGGTCGAGGTCATCGGGGCGCTGGACGAGGCGGGGTGCGGCGACGTGCTACGGGAGTTCTTCCGCGAGCGCCGCGGGTGACCGGCTGGGAGCTCGGGCTCGTCGGGCTGGCCGCGCTGGTCATCGGGATCTCGAAGACGTCGGTCGGTGGTTTCGCGGCGATGGCGGTGGCGGTGTTCGCGACGGTGCTGCCGGCGAAGGAGTCGACGGCCGCGGTGTTGTTGCTGCTCATCACCGGGGATGTCGTCGGGGTGGCTCGCTATCGACGGTCGGCAGACTGGGGGTTGTTGCGGCGGTTGCTGCCCAGCGTGCTGCCGGGGGTGGCGCTGGGCGCGGTGTTCATGTGGGCGGTGTCGGATCTTGCGTTGCGCCGGACCATTGGCGGGTTGATCGCGGCGATGGTGCTCGTGCAGGTCTGGCAGCGGTGGCGGTCGAGGCGTGTTGCGGAGGAGGCGGCGGAAGCGCGGGCCGAGGTGGGGGCTGAGGTGGGCGTCGCGGTGGGCCGGGCGGAGCATCCGCTGGTGGCGGTCGCAGCGGGCGTGGCGGCGGGGTTCACGACGATGACGGCGAACGCGGCGGGCGCGGTGATGACGCTCTACCTGTTAGCGATGCGGGTCGAGAAGCTGCGCTTCATCGGGACGAGCGCGTGGTTCTTCCTCATCGTCAACGTGTCGAAGGTGCCGTTCTCGGCGGGGCTGGGGCTGTTTCACCCGGAGAGCCTGCGGCTGGTGGCGGCGCTCGTGCCGGTCGTGCTGGTGGGGACGGGGTTGGGCGTGCTGTTGATTCGGCGGTTGAGCCAGGTGACCTTCGAGCGGGCGGCGTTGGCCGGGTCGGCCGTGGCGGCCGTCGCCCTGCTGGTCCGGTGAGGGCGGGAGGCGACCGGGCGGTGGGCGGCCGGGTCGGCCGAGGTGAGGCGCACGGCGGGGCCGGGGCTCCCGATTTCGGGGCGGGGTGTCGGCTCCGGTACCCTCGTCGGCGGTGGCGTGTCCGAGTGGCCTAAGGAGCACGCCTCGAAAGCGTGTGTGGGCGGAAGTCCACCCAGGGTTCGAATCCCTGCGCCACCGCCAGTGAAGTTGTTCAGATATCGACAGCAGCCCGAGCCCTCGTGGTTCGGGCTGTCGGTCGTTTCGCGGCCGGATGGACCTCGGATGGGGCCCCCTCTGCGAGATGGCGCCAAGCTGCGCAGAACGGGTGACGCTGGCGCCGGTGCACGTCCGCGTTCGAGCGTCGGGCAAGTCCACGTCAGTGACGGCGCCGATGGCGGCGCCGTCACTGTTGCTGGAACAGCAGTAGCCGCGCCGTCATCAGCGCCGTCCTGCGGCGTCGAGTTGACCTCGGGCGCCCTCTGCCAGGCGTCGGGCGCCCTGCACCCGGCCTCAGATGGCGGTGACCGGGCGCAGGCGGCGAACGGTCCAGGTGCGCTGGCGGTGGGCGGCATACATGGTGACCAGCAGCGACCCCACCAAGGTGATGGCGAGGACGGCCAGGTCGCGGCCGATCCCGTCGGTGGCCCCGGCGATGACCCGGCGCAACGCGTCGACCGCGTAGGTGAGTGGCAGCGCGTCGTGCAGCCACCCGAAGAATCCGGGCGCCGTCGCGACCGGATAGGTGCCTCCCGATGACGCGAACTGCAGCCCGGCGAGGATGACCGCGACGAACCGTCCGGGCGCACCGAGCAGCCCGATGAGCGCCTGGTTGAGCGCCACGAAGGTCAGCCCGATGAGCGCGCCGACACCCATCAGGCCCCAGACAGAGGCGGCGCCGATCCCGATCCACCACTGCAGGACCGCCGCCAGCGCGACGCCCTGAGTGGCTCCGAGCAGGGCGCCCGGGAGATACCCGGCGAGGGCCACCAGCGGCGACGGCGCCCCGGAGGCCAGGGCGCGCGGGGACAGCGGCCGCAGCAGGAGGTAGATGGCCAGCGAGCCGACCCACAGAGCCAGCGCCATGAAGTAGGGGGCGAGGCCCGCGCCGTTGTTCTTCACCGGGTTGACCCGCGCGATGTCGGCCACGATGGGCGTCGCGGCGACAGCGGCAAGCTGGGCCCGCTCGGTCTCCGAATAGGTCGGGATCTTGCTGACCCCCGCGGCCAGTCCGGTGCTCAGGTCGTCGGCACCGGTGCCGAGTTTGGCGCTGCCGTCGGCGAGCGACTGCAGGCCCGTGGTGAGCTCGTCGGCTCCGGTCGCGGCTTTCGTTGCGCCAGTAGCCAGCTGGTCGGCCCCATCGGCCACGCCGTGCACGCCCGTGGCGAGCTGCGGGAGCTTGCTCGCCAACGTCGCTGCGCCAGTTGCAGATTGGTGTATGCCGTCCGCCAACGCGGGCATCCCGTCGGCCAGTTGGTCGACGCCTCCAGCCAACTGCGTTGCGCCGGGCTGCAGTTGAGTGAGGCCCGCGGCCAGCTGCGTTGCGCCAGTGGCGCTTTGCGCCGCTCCCGCGCTCGACGTCGCCAGGCCCCCGGCCACCTGCGCGGTCCCGGTCGCGACTCCCGCCGCACCGGCGCGCAGCCCAGCGCCCTGAGCCGCCAAGCCGGTCAGCTGGTCGCAGAACGCTGCCGCCGCACCCGAGCCCGCGCACGCCGCCGCCAGCCCGTCCACCCCCTGGGTGTATGCCGTGATCCCGCTCGCGAGGTCCGCTGCTCCAGCCTTGGTCTGAGTTGCCCCCACCGAGAGCGTTGAGAGCCCGGACGAGAGCTGGCTCAACCCGGAAGCCAACGGCCCGGCCCCGGCGGACAGCGACGCCAACCCGCCGGAGACCTGTGCGGCGCCATCGGCCAACGCCCGGGTCCCCGCGGGCAGAGTCGCGACGTTGGTGTCGATCCTCGCCAGGCCACCGGACAACTGGGACAGCCCGGCCGCAGCCTGGTCGGCCCCACTGGCCAGCTTCCCGGCGCCAGACGCCAGATCGCCTGCGCCAGAAGCCATCTGGTCGACGCCGGATGCCAACGACCCGGCCCCGTCGGCCGCCTTCTGGGCGCCGGACGTCAGCTCGCCCGCACCCGAGGCCAGCTTCCCCGCACCGTCCGCTGCCGAGGCGAGCTGGTCGTGCAAGGTGCCGTACCCGGCATACATCGCAGCGAGGTAGCCCTCCGTCACAGTGCGCGCCGCCTCGGCGCTCGTCGTCGTCGCGATCGCCTTGGCGATCGTCCCGTCGAGGTAGTTGACCGCGTCGTTGGTCCGCAACTGCAGCCGGGCTGCGCGAGCATCAGCCGGCGCCCCGTTGGTCGACGTCGCCGACGCCGAGAAGTCCGCGGGGATCGTCAGGACCGCACCGAACCGCCCGTCGCTCAGCCCGCTCTCGGCGGTCGCCGCGTCGGTGAGCGTCCACGAATAGTTCGACGGCGACGCCGACGAGGTGAGCTTGCCGACGACCACCCGACCGAGCGGCACGATCTGGTCCTTGCCGTCGGCACCCTTAAGAGTCACCGGCTGGTCGAGGTTGACGACGGCGGCCGCGATCTGGTCGACCCGCGTCGTCGGGCTCTCGTTGGCCCACGTGTAGAGCCCGCCATAGACGAGCGGCACGAGGACGAGGGCGAACAGCGCGAGCAGCGCGCGCGGGCTGCCGGCGAAGCGGCGCAGCTCAGCCGCAGGTAGGGCGGGGCGGGACATCAGTGCACCTTCTCGGAGAGTCCGTCGGACAGGTCGGCGACCGGGTCGGTCCACGGGTCGCCGGAGTGGTCGGGTGAGGGGTCGGGGAGGACGGCCCCGGGGTCCGCGCCACGGCTCGCGAGGGGCAACTCCACCAGGGGTATGCCGCCCTCCCGCACGTCGGCGCTGGCCACAGCCAACGCTGCCCTGGCCTCGCCCAGATCGCGGCAGGATGCGACGACCGTGAGCACCAGCCCTGCGGCCCCCTGCCGAGACCTGGACACCGGCGACCCGGCCAGCGAGGCAAGCACCGCCCAGGCGGCGGCCCGGTCGTCCGGTCCGCGCAAGGCGTCGACGTCGTCGACGAGCAGGATCGCGGGGTCGTCCAACAGGGCCAGGGCAACTCCGAGCACCCAGCGCTCCAGCGGCGCCAACTCCCGGACCCGGGTCGCGAACCCGATCCGAGCGGAGGCGTGGGCGGCTGGGACGGCGGACCCGGCATACCCGAGGAGGTCGGTGAGCAGCCGCTGGGCCCGGTCGCGGTCGGCGGAGCTCACCCAGGGCAGCCAGGTGCGGCCGGCGAGGCGTTCGGTGAGGTGGTCGCCCACGGTGAGCAGCGGGTCGAGGTCGTTGACCCCGGCGGTCTCGGCGAGGGCGGTCGCGCTGCGGACACCGTGCCGCTGATCGGGCAACAACCGCCCGGCGACCTCAAGCCGTCCTTGGGTGAAGGCCATCCGGCCCGCCAGGGTGAGCAGCAGCGAGGTCTTTCCGCCGCCGGGAGCACCGTGGACGACGAGGATGCCGCCCCGCGGCACCCGCACGTCGACATCGGAGAACACCGTGCCCACGCCATCAGCGAGCCCGAGCCCGCGAGCGTCGATGGCCCAGGCATCGCCGCCCGTCGCAGCCCGCTCTCGGTCGGCCACGATCCGCCGGTGCAGGCTCTCACCCTCGACATCGAGCACCGGCAGCATCCGGTCGAGCCACCGCGGCAGCCACCAGGCGGCCCGGCCGAGCAACCGCATGACCGCGGGCACAAGGGTCATCCGCACGAGGAAGGCGTCGACGAACACCCCGACCGCCAGACCAAGCGCGATCGGCTTGATATAGAGCGCGCCGTGCGGAACGAACGCCGCGAAGACCGCGACCATGATGATCGCCGCCGCCGTGACCACACGGGCCGCGTCGACGAAGCCATGTGCGACCGCGGCCCGCGCGTCGCCCTCGTGGACATAGCGCGAGCGCATGCTCGACACGAGGAAGACCTGGTAGTCCATGGCCAGCCCGAACAGCACGCCCATGACGATGATCGGCATGAAGGCGATGACCGGCCCGGTCTGGGTGACGCCGAGCGGCCCAGCGAGCCACCCCCATTGCGCCACGGCGCTCACCGCCCCGAACGAGGCGCCCAGCGACAGCAGATAGCCGACCGCGGCCGTCACCGGCACGAGCACGGACCTGAAGACCAACGCGAGCAGAATGAGCGAGAGCCCGACGACGACGATCCCGAACGGCAGCAGCGCATCAGACAGCCGACTGGACACGTCAACCTGGGCGGCCGTGTGCCCGGTGACGGCGAGCTCGACCCCGAACCGCCGCTGGACCTCGGGCGCGAGCCCGCGGACCGCTGCGAGGGCGTCCTTGGTCACCTGGCTCTCGGCGCCGCCGACCGGCACCGCGACGATGACACCCGTGTCGGCCCCACGGTTGGGCGTGGCGACCGTGGTCGAGACGATCCCGGGCGTCGCCCGGATCATCCGCTCGACCTCGGCGACGACACCGAGCGGGTCGGTCGTCGAGACGATGTCGAGGGTGACGACGAGCGGTGCGTTGGCGCCCGGTCCGAAGGCCCGCGCGATGGTGTCGAAGGCCTGCCGCTGGGTTGACTCCACGCCGGACGTGCCGTTGTTGGGCAGCGCCAGCGCGAGGTCGCGGGCTGGCAGCGCGGCGACCCCGAGGCCGCCGATGACGAGCACCGCGGTCAGCGCGGGCACCTTGGTCACCCACCGCACCCACGAGGCCGACCAGCTCGTATGCCGTCTGGCATGGTGCGCGTCGGCGACCCGTTTGGGGGTGAGCCGGTGACCGGCAGCCCCGATGAGCGCCGGGAGCAAAGTCAAGGCGACAACAACAGCGCACCCGACGCCGACCGCCGCGGCGATCCCCATGACGGTGAGGAACGGGATCTGGGCGACCCCGAGCGCCAGCAACGCGATCGCGACGGTGGCGCCGGCGAAGACGACGGCCGAGCCCGCGGTGCCGGTGGCCTGCGCTGCGGCTTCGTCGGGGTCCAGGCCCTCGGCGAGCAGGTCCCGATGCCGGGAGATGATGAACAGCGCGTAGTCGATCCCGACCGCCAGCCCGATCATCAGGGCCAGGAAGGGTGCGGTCGAGGTGATCGTGGTGAACCGGGTCGCGAGCAGGATGAACGACATCGACATCGCCACCCCGAGCAGGGACGTCAGCAGCGGTATGCCGGCCGCGATCGCCGACCCGAGGGTGAGCACGAGCACGATCAACGCGACGACGACCCCCAGGCCCTCGGTGATGCCCATTTCTGGGGCGGTGGGCATGAAGAGCGCTCCACCGACCGAGGTGGTCAGGCCCGAGGCGGTGGCTTCCTTGGCCAGGGTGATGAGCGGCTCCCGGGTCGCGTCGGTCACCTCGGCGGCGTCGATGTCGAGCTGGACGGCGATGATCCCGGTCGAGCCGTCCGGGGACACGGTGCCTTTAACGTGCTCGTTGAAGGGGCTGGTCGCGCTGCGGACGTGCGGGAGGGCGGCATACCGGGTGGTGAGGTCCTCGATGCGGGCGGTGACGGCGGCGTCGGTGACCTTGGTGCCGGCGGGGGCGGAGACGACGACCTGGCCGCTGGCCCCGGCGAACTCGGGGAAACGCGAGGCGAGGGAGTCCATGGCCCGCTGCGACTGGGTGCCGGGGATCTCGAAGACGTCGGCCATGCCGCGCTGCAGCAGACCGGCGCTGGCGCCGAGGATCACGATGAGGGCCACCCAGATCGCCACGACGAGGCGGCGACGTCGGATCGCCCAGTGGCCAAGGGCATAGAGGACTGACGACATGCGGACTCCCCGGGCAGAAGACAACTTCGATACACAAGCGTATTGGATGCGCTAGCGTACTGAATACAGTGATGTATCCAACATCGACGTCGAGGAGCCCGCGGATACGCTGATGAACGCCATGCCCACGTCCCGCGTCGTCTCCGAATCACCTGGCCCGGTCGAGTCGGGTGACACCGCCGACGCTCCCAAGCGCAGCCGCAGCGTCACCCGCGAACGGTTGCTCGACGCGGCGGCCCAGGTGTTCGCCGAGCAGGGCGTGGCCGGCGCGAGCGTCGAGGAGGTGTGCGAACGGGCGGGCTACACACGCGGGGCGTTCTACTCCAACTTCGCGACCAAAGACGCGCTGCTCGTCGCCCTGCTTGACCGCGAGGAGGGCCTGCTGCTCGATCGGCTCAGCGCCGCGTTGGACGGGGCGCTGTCGCAGCCCGATCCGTTGGCCGCGGTGGCCGGGCGGTTGTTCGACCTGCAGCCGTTCGGTGCGTCCAAATACGCCCTGCGGGCCGAGTTGACCCTGCTGGCCGTCCGCGATCCCGACTTGGCGGCGCCCTACCTCGCGGCCCGGCGCTCGTTCCGCGAACGGTTCGTGCCCTTCCTGCGGGAGGGGTTGGCCCAGGCGCAGCTCGAGCTCATCGTGCCGGCCGACGACGCGTTGGACACCCTCGAGGCGTTGTTCGACGCGAGCGTCCGCTCGTCGATCATTTCCGGCGACGCCAACGCCCGAGACAACCTGGCGACCCGGATGCTGCCGGTCCTGCTCGGTGCGATGACCCGCCCGCGCGCCTGACCGGCTGGGCCCGGGGCAGTTAGCAGCCCGGAGGCGCGGTCGGGAGGCTGGCCGTCCCGGTCGCCGTCACGAGATCCTTGTATGCCGTCCCCAACACGAGATCGACCGACGCGTCGGCGCGGGTGTCCTTGAGCAAGGTCGCCCCCGGGACGAGGCTCTGGACAAGTTTGGCGGCGCGCTCGCCGGCCGGGCCGTAGCGGACCTCGGCCGTCCCGGGGATCGACTTTCGCAACGGGTCGTTGGACACCGTGCCAAGGACGAAACCGCGGGCCGACACCAACCGCCCCACGCTGGCTGCCAGCCCGGTGCGACTCGTGGCGTTGAAGACGTTGACGGTCACCTGGGTCGGATAGACCGGGCCGGACGGATCGGCGGTGACCGTGCAGGCCGACCCCCCGCCTGCGCGGCTGGGACCCCTGGTCCAATAGGACGACGCATAGTAGAAGGCAGCGGCGAGCAGCCCGATGACGACGAGCAGTGTGATGGCAGTGCGTTTCCGTCGACGCGCTCGCGCGACCGACGCTGACTCGACGGTGATGCTCACCGGCATACCTCCGCAGTGATCTGCTGCGACCCCGACACCCGAGATTGTCCCCTAGTCAAGCACGAGCACCCGGGCGTGGAGCGTCCCCCGCTGCGCGAGGGCCGCGCGCAAGGCCCGATGGAGGCCTTGTTCGAGATAGAGGACGCCGCGCCACTCGACGACGTGGGCGAACAGGTCGCCATAGAACGTCGAGTCGTCGGCGAGCAGCTGTGCCAGGTCGAGGGTGCGTTTGGTGGTGACGAGGTCCTGCAGGCGCACCTGCCGCGGGGGGACGTCGGCCCAGTCGCGTGTCGTGACCAACCCATGGTCGGGATAAGGCCGGTGCTCGCCTATCCCCTTGAAGATCACGCCGTCAGTCTAGGTGGGCGGCGGGGCGGGTGGCGGGCAATGTCAGCGGTATGCCGCGTGGTCACCTCCCGTTCGGGCGTCTAGAGTGCGTCCGTGACCGAGATGCCCGAGCAGATCCAGCAGATCAAGGCCGGCTATGAGTTCGCCGGCGGTGCCCTTGAGTTCGGCGCGGCCGTCCTGGACGGGACCGCCTATCCCGAGGCCAAGGTGAAGATTCCCCTGGCCGTCATCAACCGGCACGGCCTGGTTGCCGGGGCCACCGGCACCGGCAAGACCAAGACCCTGCAGCTCATGGCCGAGCAGCTCTCTCAGGGCGGCGTGCCAGTCTTCCTCGCCGACGTCAAGGGTGACCTGTCGGGGATGGCCTCGGCGGGGGTGACCAACGACAAGGTGACCGCCCGCGCCGCCGACATCGGCGAGGAGTGGGTGGGCACGGCATACCCCACCGAGTTCTATGCGCTGGGAGGCCTCGGCAAGGGGATCCCGATCCGCGCCTCGGTGTCCTCGTTCGGGCCGACGTTGTTGGCAAAGGTGTTGGGGCTCAACGAGACCCAGGAGTCGAGCCTGGGTCTGGTGTTCCACTACGCCGACGCCAAGGGGCTGTGGCTCGATGACCTCAAAGACCTGCGGGCGGTCGTCCAACACCTGACGAGCGACGAGGGCAAGGCCGACCTCAAGGACCTCGGCGGGCTCTCGTCGGCGACGGCGGGGGTCATCCTGCGCGAGCTCATCACCTTTGCCGACCAGGGTGCCGATGTGTTCTTCGGGTTGCCCGAGTTCGACACCGCCGACCTGCTGCGGGTCGGGGCGGATGGGCGCGGCGTCGTGTCGATGCTTGAGCTTCCGGCCGTGCAGAACCGGCCGCAGCTGTTCTCGACCTTCCTCATGTGGCTGCTCGCCGACCTGTTCCACGACCTGCCCGAGGTGGGCGATCTCGACAAGCCCAAGCTGGTGTTCTTCTTCGACGAGGCGCACTTGCTGTTCGCCGATGCGTCCAAGGACTTCCTGCAGGCGATCACCCAGACGGTCCGGCTCATCCGGTCCAAGGGCGTCGGGGTCTTCTTCGTCACCCAGTCGCCCAAGGACGTCCCGGCCGACGTGCTCGCCCAGCTCGGCAACCGCGTCCAGCACGCCTTGCGCGCCTACACCCCGGACGACGCCAAGGCGCTCAAGGCGGCGGTGTCGACCTATCCCAAGAGTGCCTACGACCTGCAGGAGTTGCTCACCCAGCTCGGCACGGGCGAGGCGGTCATCACCGTCCTGTCCGAGCGCGGCGCGCCGACCCCTGTGGCGTGGACCCGGATGCGCGCGCCTCAGTCCCTCATGGCGCC
Organism: Candidatus Phosphoribacter baldrii; assembly: GCA_016704565.1. Classification (GTDB taxonomy): domain Bacteria; phylum Actinomycetota; class Actinomycetes; order Actinomycetales; family Dermatophilaceae; genus Phosphoribacter; species Phosphoribacter baldrii. The sequence goes on along the minus strand of JADIZV010000001.1, from coordinate 371,707 downwards.
TTCACCGGAGCCGCTCATCGACCAGATCGTCGCGGCGTCACCCAACACCGCCCGGTATGCCGTCGCCCAGGACCGCGAGTCGGCCTACGAGAAGCTCACCGCGGCTGCGTCGGCTGCAGAGGCTGCGGCGGCGCAGGCCGCGGCAGCGCAGGAGCAGGCCGCGGCCGCGCAGGAGCAGGCCAAGGCGGAGGCCGCCGCCGCGAAGCAGCAGGCCAGTGCCGAGCGGGCTGCCCCTCGGGCCGCTCGGGAGGAGCCGACCGTCGTCGAGCAGGTCGTGGGATCGTCGGTGTTCAAGTCGATGATGCGCTCGGCCGGCACAGTCATCGGGCGCGAGATCACCCGGTCGATCTTCGGGACGTCCCGCCGTCGCTGAACCAGACCCGGTCCGCTGTGGTTCGGCGCCCGACGTGACTCCGCGTCCGGTGGAGGGTCGTGCTCGCTGTGGCTTGGGTCGGGCGTGTGGGGTTCGGCAACCTGAGGCACTGCTCACTCTCAGTGAGCAGCGCCTCAGCATGCGCGACCCCCCATCACCTCTCTGAATCCCCCGATCGACTCTGCGAGACCCCCGATCGGCTCCGCAGGTCCCCCCAGCAGCCTGCGAGCCCCCTCAGCCACGCACCCGGAGCGAGCGACGACCGACCACTCCGACGCCGACGACCAGCGCTCCGGCGAACACTGATCCCATTGGCAGGGTCGCGGCCAACACCAGGCACCCGGCCAGCCCCGCGCCCTGCACCCAGCGCGGCCAGCGCCGGTGGTCCGCAGTCTGCGTCCACGCCGAGGCGTTCGCGATCGCGTAGTACAGCAGCACCCCGAACGACGAAAACCCGATCGCGTGCCGCAGATCGGTGAGCAGCACCAGCGCGACCACAGCCCCCGCCACCCACCACTGCGCCACCGCAGGCACCTGGTTGGCCGCGTCGACTGCCGCCAGCCGCCGCGGCAGGTCGCCTCGTCGAGCCATCGCCAGCACGGTCCGGCTCACCCCGGACAGCAGCCCGAGCAGGGCGCCCAGGGCGGCGACCGTCGCCCCGACCCGCACGAAGACTCCGACCCAGGACACGTCTGCGGCTTGGGCGGCCGCCAACAGCGGCAGGGCCGAGCTCGCAATCCCGCTCGCGCCGATGGTGGCGAGCAAGAGGAGGGCGAGGGCGGCATACAGGGCGATGACCAGGCCGAGCGCTCGGGTGATGGCGCGCGGGATGGTCACCGCGGGGGCGCGCACCTCCTCACCGAGGGTGGCGATCCGGGCGTAGCCGGCGAAGGCGAAGAAGAGCAGCCCGGCCGACTGCAGGATCCCGTATGCAGTCGCGTCGCCCACGCCCGCCAGCGGCGCGGACCACTCGCGGGTGAAGCCGGCCACGACGAGCGCTGTGACAAGGAGGCAGGCGAGGGTGACGGTGAGCAGCACCCGAGCCAACCGTGCCGTCTTGGTGATGCCGCGGGTGAGCACGACCGACAGCGCGCCCACGATCCCCAGGCCGACGGCCTGCGCCGCCCGGGCTTCGCCGCCGAGCGCGTAGGTCGCGGCCGTGATGGCCATCGCCGCACACGAGGCGGTCTTGCCGACGACGAAGGCCCACCCAGCCGCGAATCCCCAACTGTCGCCTAGACATTCGCGGCCATAGACGTATGTGCCACCCGATTCGGGGAACTGCGCGGCGAGTTGCGCAGACGAGGTTGCGTTGGCCCACGCGACCGCGGCCGCCAGCGTCAACCCGACGAGCAACCCCGAGCCGGCCGCGGCCGCCGCCGGGGTGAACGCCGCGAAGACCCCCGCACCGATCATCGAGCCGAGCCCGATGATGACCGCGTCCGCGAGCCCGAGCCGCCGCGCCAACCGTGGGTGGCCGCCGCCGCCCGGGGGGTATGCCGTGCCGCCGCGACTCATGCGCTCATGCTGGCACTGCCCGGCTCAGTCTTCGAGCAGGCCCTCGATGTCGTCGCCATAGTCGCTGTCGTCGATGTCGGCGAAATAGCAGACGACCTGGATGTCCGGGTCGTCGAGGGTGCTCATCACCAACTGACGCAGGCTGACCAGGCGACCATCTGCGAGGCGGATCTCCTTGATCCCGTTGCGGGGCGTGTCGACGCCGCGTCGCTCCTCCCACCAGGTGCGGGCCTGGGGCGTGACCGCGAAGATCCGCTCCAGCAGGTCATCAAACCGGGGGTCGGCGGACCACTTCTCGTAGTCCTCGCGGAAGTGCCCGAGCTGCGCGATCGCTTCGGCCTCCCAGTCGACATAGAGGGCGCGGGCGGCTGGCTCGGCGAGGTAGTACCAGAGCATGTTGCGCTCGTGCCCGCGGCGGCTGTCGAAGTCGGCGAAGAGCAGGTGCGCTGCCCGGTTGGCGTGCAGGATGTCCCAGCGGCCGCCGGCGACATAGGCCGGGTTGGGGTCGAGGCTCTCGACGAGCTCGACGAGGCCCTCATCGATCGCTTCGGGCTCGCGGATGCTCATGGCCACATGATGCCAGTCGCAGCCCCCCCGCCGAGATTGACCTTAGCTGCAGGACACGCCTGGCCACACGGTCGCAACGTCAATCTCGGCGCAGGCAGTCAGGAAGGCGGAAGCAGTCAGGCGGCCTCGCCGCCCAAGCGATAGCCGACCCCGGGCACCGGCTCGCCGATCCGGGGCCCGCCAGCCGCGAGGATCTTGCGGCGCAGCCGACTCAGGTGCACCTCGACGACGTGGTCGTCCCCCGGCCACGGACCCCACACCCGATTGAGCAATTCGCCTCGAGTGAGGACCCGCTGACGGTTCTCGGCCAACGCGGCCAGCAACTCGAATTCGATCCGGGTCAAATGCAAGGGAGCCCCGCCCACCGTGGCTCGTCGCGTTCCGGTGTCCACGGCGAGCGGACCGATCTGGTATGCCGTGGCCAAAGGCTTCCCGCTCGCCCGCTCCACTCGGCGCATCGCCGCAGCAAGCCGGGCCCGCAGGACTCGGGGGGAACACGGCATACGGATGTAATCGTCGGCGCCGCTGGAAAAGGCGAGAAGTTCGTCGACCTCATCGACGGAGGCATCGTCGGCGAGGACGATCAGCGGTGCGACCGACATGTCGCGGAAGGTCCGGCAAGCCTCGAAGCCGTCCTTGGCGGCCAGCGAGGCATCCACGACGACTGCATGCGGCGCCAAGGAGACGACGGCCTCCAACGAGCGCTCACAATCCGCGGCCATGACGACGTCATGTCCGTCCGATGTCAGGCCCTCGGTGAGCTCTCGCATCCGACCCGCATCGGTGACAGCAAAAAGTACGGTCCCCATCTTGCCCCTGACTCGTCCGTACCAGCACCCCTGTGCCCAGGGCTTATGGTAAGGCTCGACTCACTTCAGCGATAGAGACGCAGCTTGTGGGTAGGGCCATCACGGCGCACCGTGAGCATTTCGAGAACACGCGTGTTAACCCCCATCACCTCATCGAGTTATCCGCGGCTACGGGCCCGCTCGCGCCGCATTCCCCCACGCCGGGGGCAGTTCGGACGGTGCCGTTCCAGGCGCGGTTGAATGGATGGCATGCGGCCACACCAGCCCCACGAGCCACGCAAACCTCGCGAGTCACGTGAACCCATCGAGTCCGCCACGTCGTCGCCAGCCCCTAGCGTCGCGGCATACCTGGCCCGCCTGGGGCGCGAGGACTTGGCGGGCGCGCCCGCCGACCTGGCCACCCTGGTCGCCTTGCACCGTGCACACGTCGAACGGGTGCCCTACGAATCCCTCCAGATCGCCCTCGGTCGCCCGCCCGACGCCGACTCCGCCTCCAGCGTTGCCTCGGTCCTGCGCGGGCACGGGGGCTACTGCTTCCACCTCAATGGCGCCTTCTCGTGGCTCTTGTCCGCTCTCGGGTATGCCGTGCACCACCACCGCGCAGGCGTCCAGGGCGCGCGTGATCCAGAGCCGGTCGGCGCCAACGGCAACCACCTGGCTCTCACCGTGGAGCTCGTCGGCCACACCTGGCTGGTCGACGTCGGGCTCGGCAGTGCGTTGCACGAGCCGGTGCCACTCGTCGAGGGGCGCTATCGACAGGGGCCGTTCGACTACGGGATCCGACCGTCGGAGGTCGTGCCGGGCGGCTGGCGGTTCGACCACGACCTGCTGGCCGACTCCTTCGTCGGCATGGATCTCGACCTGGCGCCATGCTCGCTCGGGGAGGCGACCACACGGCATACCGAGTTGTCTACCTCGCCCGCGTCGATGTTCGTCAAGGTGCTCGCGGTGCAGCGCCGCGACGCCGACGGCGTCGACCTGCTGCGCAGCGTCTCGCTGACCCGGATCGACCGCGCTGGCCGACGCGAGCGGGTGGTGGAGAGCGCCGCGGACTTCGAGGGCGTGCTGCGGGGAGTCTTCGGCCTGGACTTGGCCGGTATGCCGCGCGCCGACCTCGCGGCTGTCTGGGCCAAGCAGGCGGCGGCGTACGCGGCATACCGGGACAAGGCGGCACACCGGGACAAGAAGGCCGCCCGCGCGTGAGGCGACGGGCGGCCGGCTGGCGGAGGATAGGGGATTTGAACCCCTGAGAGCTTTCACTCAACACGCTTTCCAAGCGTGCGCACTAGGCCACTATGCGAATCCTCCGTGGGCGAGGGTACCGGAGCAGCCCGCCGCCCCGAAATCCGGTAGAGGGCTGTCAGTGGGCGGTGTCAGACTCGATCCTTGTGACCACCGCCGACTCCGACACCCAGCAGGGTCGACCACGGCTGCGCGAGTTCTGGACTGACCTGCCCCGGGAGGGCAAGTTCCTCCTGAGCACGATCATCGTCGACTTCATCGGCACCGGGCTGGTGCTCCCGTTCGCGGTGATCTACCTGCACGAGGTGCGTGGCTTCCCGCTCGATCGGGTGGGCGTCCTCGCGGCGATCCCAGCGATCGTCGGGCTGCTGGTCCTCGGGCCGACCGGGCACGTCATCGACCGGGTGGGCGCGCGTCGGGTCATCCTCGCCTCGTTCATCGGCTCGATCGTCGGCAACATCTGGCTGGCATTCTCGACGACCGAGGCGTCGGCGGCCGGCGCCCTGGTGGTCATGGGCTTCGCCGGCGGCGTGATCTGGCCCGCGGTCCAGTCGTTCGTCAGTGCGATCATGCCCAGCCACATCCGGCAGCGCTATTTCGGGATGAGCTTCAGCCTGCTCAACCTCGGCATCGGGATCGGCGGCATGCTCGGCGGGACGTTCGTCGACGTGGCCCGGCCCGAGACCTTCATGGCGATCTACCTCATCGACGCGGCCACCTTCCTGGCCCCGCTGGCCATCTATCTCGGGCCGCTGCGGCATACGGATCCGCGGCCGGGGCCCGCAGCGGACCAGGGGAGCGAGGCGACCCCGGACGCGACCGGAGAGCGGTCGGCGACCGAGGTCGCAGGCGGGGCCGACCCGACCTACTGGCGCCTCGTGCGCGACCCACGGGTGGCGCCACTGTTCGCGCTGACGATGGTGTCGGCGTTCGTCGGCTACGCCCAGCTCAACGCCGGAGCGGTCGCGTTCGCACGCGAGGTCGGCTTGGTGTCCACGCAAGCCATCGGCTATGCGTTCACCGTCAATACGGTGCTCATCGTATTGTTCCAGTTGCCGGTCTTGCAGCGGATCGAAGGGCGCCGCCGGACCAGGGTGCTGTTGCTCATGTGCGTGATCTGGGCCGTCTCATGGGTGGCGCTCGGGCTCACCGGGGCCTCCCCGGGCGGTGTGGCGGCCGCAGTGCTCTTCGCCGCGTGCGCGGGAATCTTCGGGCTGGGGGAGACCCTGCTGCAGCCGACCATCCCGGCGATCACCAACGATCTGGCGACCGACGCCAATCGCGGTCGCTACAACGCGCTCATGGCGATGGGCTTCCAGGTCTCGGCGATCGTCGCGCCGATCCAAGCGGCGTGGCTCATCGACCGCGGGCTGGGAGCGGGCTACATCGGGTTGCTCGTCGCCGGGTGCGCCGTCATGGCCGGGTTGGCGTTGCTCGTCGAGCGGCGGATCCCGGCCAGTGCCAACGGGCTCCTGCCCCCACCGGTGCCGGAGCCCGCGCTGCCGGGCCGGCCGACGCTGCCGACCTGAGGCGGCCGTCCCCGCGACGGGACAGGTGAGGCGGTGGGCGCGCACGGCATACACTGGGGGTCGGCACCCCGCGTGGTGGTACCTCACTGAACTCCCCCAGGGCAGGAATGCAGCAAGGGCAGGTGAGCTCTTCCAGGTACGCGGGGTGTCTTCGCGTGTCTGCGTTCCCGCGGTCGGCTGGTCCCGACCCCATCCGGTATGCCGCCCGCCCCCCTGCCGCCGTCCCGCCTGCCGCCGTCCCCCGGAGCACTCATCTTCCCGCCCTGGACACACAACCGGGTCCGGCCCCGGAGGCGTTGCAGGACTGCGCACGGGGGTTTGGTGTTGTCCAGGCGAAGATTTCTGCGTGCCTCTGATTCAGCGGCGCATTCTCGGCCTCCCCGAGAGGCTGCCGTGCGACGCCCGCTCGAATTCTCCGTGCGCCAATTGCATTGATAACAGCGCGCGCTGCCGTGGACCGGTCGTCGCGATGCATGTCGCCGGCGATGCCTGCCGCCGCTACAGGTGAGAAATCGTCGTCACTTCGGGCCCGCTGGCGGGGTCGGTGCCAAGGACTCCTCGCGCGACGTCTCTCCGTCGGGCAGGTCGGTGCGGCAATCACGTTGTGCTACAAGGAGATTGATCGTCTATCGAGAGTGCTCCGACGACGTCCGGCGCGCTGGTGGCCCTGGCGGCGGAGTCGGCTCGCCCAGTGTGTGCGGGGAGGTCGCTGTGTGCGGGGAGGTCGCTGTGTGCGGGGAGGTCGCCGTGCGGGCGACGGATTTCTGCGTCCGTGACCGATTCCGCGGAGGATTTCCCGGCTAGCCGCGGGTGCGGCATACCGAATCCGCATCCGGACGGCCGGTCAAGGTGGGAATGATCACGTCGAAAAGACACACGATGCGGCGAATGTGAGCGAAATGTGAGCGTGCTGGGAACGTTCGGAGAGGTGAATACGTCACTGTGGCCCTGAGGTCGGGGGATCTGGGCTAACCTCGCCAGTTCACGGTTGAGGGGTTGACACGCCCTCTGGATGCACCAAGGTGCCTGTCCTGCAACGGAATACTTGATCTTGCGACGGAACAAGTAGTCCAGCGGGAAGGCACCTGGTAGGTGAAGAGTACATCGTGGTCGGTAGGGTTGTCCGTGACTGGAGACGGGACCGGCGTGGTTGCTCATGCGGGCAGCGCAGCGGTCCGGTTGCTGGCCGACCGGACCGGGCTTACTGGTGCTTTGTCGGGCGCGGTGGCGCGGCGAGGGTTCACTCCCGGTCATGACCGGGGACGGGTGCTGGTCGATGTCGCGACGATGATCACCGCTGGGGGTGAAGCGATCGCCGATATCGATACCCTGCGCCACCAGGAGCAGGTGCTGGGTGCGGTGGCGTCGGCGCCGACGGTGTGGCGGGCTTTGGACGAGGTAGGCCCGGGGGCGTTGAAGCGGATCGAGAAGGCGCGCGCCAAGGTGAGGGCCGGGGTATGGGGCCTGATCCCCGGGGGACTGCCCGCCTCGAAGATAGCCGGAACGACCCTGCCAGCCGATGTAGTCGTGTTGGACGTGGACGCCACCATTGTGGTCGCGCACTCCGAGAAGGAGCAGGCCACCCGTACGTTCAAGAAGACGTTCGGGTACCACCCGATCGGGGTCTGGTGCGATAACAGCGGAGAGTTCCTGGCGGCGTCGTTACGGCCGGGTAACGCCGGGTCCAACACGACCGCCGATCACCTCGACGTGCTCGCCCGGGCCATCGACCAGGTCCCCGCCTCGTACCGGCGAAAGGTGCTGGTCCGCGCTGACGGGGCCGGCGCCTCTCACGGCCTGCTGGACTGGCTCACCAGCTTGAACACTGCCGCCAAGCACGGCGCTCGGGGCCGGTCGGTGGAGTACAGCGTGGGGTTTGCGGTCACCGAGTCGGTCCGGGACGCGATCACGTTGGTGCCGAAGAAGGCGTGGACAGCCGCGATCGACACCGACGGCGATGTCCGCGAACACGCCGACGTCGTGGAGATCACCGGCCTGTTGCCCGACGCCCTGCGGGAGGCCTGGCCGGCCGGGATGCGGGTCATCGTCCGCCGCGAACACCCCCCACCCCGGCGCCCAGCTCAGCCTCTTCGAAGAGCGTGATGGGTGGCGCTACCAGGCGTTCGTCACCAACACGACTACCGGGCAGGTCGGATTCCTGGAAGCCCGCCACCGCGCCCACGCCCGGGTCGAAGACCGGATCCGAGTCGCCAAAGACACCGGGCTCGGACGGTTCCCGTCCCGCGAGTACGCCATCAACCACGCCTGGCTAACCGTCGTGCAGGTCGCCGCCGACCTGCTGGCCTGGCTACGGCTGCTCGCACTACCCGACGCCCTCAAAGCATGCGAGCCCAAAGCGTTGCGCTACCGGTTCCTGCACATCCCCGCCCGCCTGACCCGAGGTGCCCGGCGCCGTCACCTGCGGCTACCGCAGACGTGGCCGTGGGTCACCGAAGCGGTAGCCACGTTCACCAACGTGATGGCCATCCCGATGCGCACCTGAACCCCGGGAGCGCCCCCCGACCACCCACCAGGAACCTCGGAGACCCGCACCGCAGCGCCACGCGGCCATCCCGCACACCCCGAATCTCGTTCAACCCCAACACGGCCCGACCACGCCCTCACACGGCCCGATCACGACCCCCATGAAAGAGGGAGGCTAATCCAAGGGGCACCCATGTCGTTCTCTCTCGATTCGTTGACCTCTGCTGCCGACCGGGCCGGCGCGCTCGCGCACCATGCCTGGTGGCGTCGGATCGCCGGTCTGGCCGTGCTCGTCGTCGTGGCCACGCTCGGATTGGTGAGTGTCGCGCACGGCGCAGGCACGCCGACGTTGACGTCCGACAAGGCGGACTACCCACCGGGCGGAGCGGTCGTGCTGAGCGGCACGGGCTGGGCCAGCGGCGAACAGGTCCACATCACCGTCAACGATGACGCGGGCCAGACGTGGTCGCTGTCCAGTGGTGTCAACGGTGCCCCTGTCGATCCGGTGGCGAACCTGGGCGGAGAGTTCACCTACTCCTTCACCCTGCCCTCGTGGTTCGTGGCGAGCTACACCGCCACCGCCACCGGCCCCAGCGGCACCGTCTCAACGACCTTTACCGACTCGGCCGTAGGTTCATTCCGCCAGTGCAAGAACGCTGATGGCGTCGGCGGCCCCTCACATTTGTGCAACTGGGCCAACGGCAACGTCCAAGGAACCAACTCGGCGTACGCGGAGGGCGACGCGGTCCCTCAACGCCTAGAGTTGACCGGCCTCGTCCCGGGGACGTCCTACACGATCGAGATGGCGTACTCCGTCTACAAGAACGTCCACACGTACGACTACCTCGCAACGTATGACTACTCCGAGGACTGGATCACCAACCCCTGTGACGGGATCGTCGGCTGCTCCCTGCCTGGATCTACCTATCCCATTCCCAATGACCCGAATGTACCCTTCGATGGCGGGCAATTGTGGACCCTCTCAGGGGGTACCTTGACCGGGTCTGCGTTCGTCGGCGCAACCGCGGGAGCCGGTGGCGTATGGGTCAACGGCGCGGCCAACACCATCTCCGTCACTTTTACTGCCGCAGCGAGCACCTCGGTCCTCTTCTGGGGCACCCACATCGCTTCGGGCACCGACTGGGGTGTCGGCCGTGGGGCCGCAAGCGACACCGGCGCCGACTTCCACATGTACCTGAATGCATTCATCACTGGAGGGGTGCGGACCACTCTGGGCCAAGCGGACAACCAGATGGCGACATCCGCGCTTCAGCCCATCGGGCACCTCGTTGTGACCAAGGACGCGATCCCGGACTCAGGCCAGGACTTCTTCTTCAGCCTCGTCCGCACGACAACAGGCGCGACCACGGCATTCCAGCTTGACGATGACTCCGACGGCACACTGCCACGCACCCGGAACTTCGACGTCGCCCCCGGCACGTGGACAATCACCGAGAACTCGATCCCCAGCCCCTGGTCGCTGACCAACCTGACGTGCACCGGCGGCACTTACACCGTCAACGGGTCGACGGCGACGCTCACCGTCGTCTCCGGTCAAACCATCACGTGCACCTTCACCAACAACTTCGGGTACGCCAACCTTCAGGTGACCAAGACGGCGACGCCGACATACGACCGTAACTACACGTGGACCATTGACAAGGGCGTCGACCAGACCACGATCAACACGACCTCCGGTGGCTCGGCGACCTTCAACTACACCGTCAAGGCGACGCCGACCCCGCAGGACAGCAACTATCGGGTGACCGGCACGATCAGCGTCCACAACCCCAACACAGTCCCGGTTCCGGGTGTCTCGCTGGTCGACTCGATGACCGGTGGCACGTGCTCGATCACGGGCGCGACAGCAGGCTTCACCGTCGCGGCCGGTGCGACAGCCACCTTCGACTACACGTGCACCTTTGCCACCAAGCCGATCGGCGCTCAGACGAACACCGCCACGGCCACCTGGACCGCGGGTCAGCCCTACGGCACCACCGGCACCGCGCCGGCTGACTTCGCGGCCGCGACAGTGAACATCACCGGCGGCCAGACCACGGTCGTTACGGACGACAAGACCGACCCGGCGAACCCCGTGATCCTTGGCACGGCCGACGCGCTGGACCCGTCGACCCACTCCTACACCTACTCGATCACCAAAACCGCTCCGACCGGCTCGTGCATCGACTACACCAACACGGCCTCGGTGAGCACCGGTGGCTCGGACTCGGTGACGGTCACCCTCTGTGGCTCGCAAGGGCTGACGGTGAGCAAGACGGCCGCAGCATCCTTCAACCGCGACTGGGACTGGGTGGTCACCAAGACCCTCACCAGCGACGAGCGCATCATCGCTGACCCGACCACCGGGGACGCGACCGCGAACTACACCGTGACCGCGACGCCGACCAAGACCGATTCCGGCTGGGCCGTCAAGGGCACGATCACCGTCGTCAACCCCAACGGCGTCGCCGTCACCGGGCTCACCATCTCCGACTCGATGACTGGCTCGCCGAGCTGTGCCCTCGACGCTGCCGCCCCCACGTCGATCGCGGCCAATACCTCGGTCGGGCTCGCCTACACCTGCACCTATTCGCAAGCGCCGCCGACCGGCACGCTGATCAATACAGTGAACGTGACATGGGCGACCAGCGGCCACGTCCCGTCGGGCAGCCAGTCGGCCACCGCGGCGACGACCTTCGACAACCTGGCTCCCGCTTCCGAGACCGACACGAGCCTCACCCTGACCGACGTCGAGTCCGACTGGCTCGGCGGCTCGATCACCGCCGATGCACCCGGCGTCCTCACCAACTCATACAGCCACACCTGGAACGTCGGCACGGCCGGCACCTGTCAGACCTTCACTAACACCGTCACCGCTCCCGGGCTTCCTGACGCGCAGGCATCCGTCGAGGTATGCCGCGCCGCCGACCTTTCCGTCAGCAAGACGGCAACCGGCTCGCTGACCCGCACCTACTTGTGGTCGATCAACAAGAGCCTCGGCGAGATCGACGCCGACGTCCCGGCCGGTTTCACGGTCTCATTGCCCTACTCGGTCGTCGTCACCAACACCGGGCACAGCGACTCGGCCTTCAAGGTAACCGGCTCGATCACCGTGACCAACCCGAACACGTGGCAGCCGGTCACCCTCACCGGGGTCAGCGACGTCCTCAGCGACGGCACGACCTGCACCATCCTCACCGGTGACGTGTACGCGACGCTCGCCGCGAACGGCGGCTCGGAGCCCTACACCTACGAATGCGTCTACCCCGCAGGTGCCAGCCCGGCATACAGCGGCACGAACACGGCGACCGCGACCTGGAGCCAAGCCGCCGCGCACACGGCGATCGGCTCGGCCAACGGTTCCGACGGCTACTCGCTGGACGACTCGGTCACCCCGATGCGTGACACGGTCACCGTCACCGACACGATGAGCCTCGACGGCGTCGCCGGCGCGACCGGCACCCTGGGCACGGTCACGCTGGCCGACTCGCCCAAGACCTTCACCGACACCCGCACGGTCACCGCTCCGACCGGCTCGTGCGTCGTGGTGACCAACGAGGCCAAGCTCGTCGAGACCGGCGGCACCGCCGACACGACGAAGCGGATTTGCGGGTATGCCGCGATCACCAGCCGCAAGTCCGCCGACGGCGCGTTCGCCCGCGCGTGGGCCTGGGACATCGCCAAGGACGCCACCGAGACCCGGATCGTGGCCAACCCGACCACCGGCTACGCCGTGGCCGAATACACCGTCACCGTCACCCCGACCAAGACCGACTCCGGCGCGGTCGTCACCGGCACGATCACGGTGAGCAACCCCAACGACATCGCGCTGCCGGTCACCATCACCGACACGATCGGTGACGTGACCTGCACGGTCACCGGCGGCTCGACTGTGCCGGCCAAGGGCTCACTCACCGTCGACTACAGCTGCACGCTGAACTCGGTGCCGACCGGTGTGGTGACCAACACCGCTCACATCACCTGGCCGACGACCGACTACATCCCGGCCGGCTCGGCCGACCCGAGCGCCACCGTCGACTTCGCGACGGTCAACCCGGCGGTCACCGGTGACGGGGTCACCGTCAGCGACCCAAACTCGCCGGCCGGCACGTATGGCCCGTTCTACGCCAAGGGCGGCGCACAGAAGGTCACCTACACCCACACCTGGCAGGGCACGGCCGGAACGTGTGTCGACAAGATCAACACGGCCACCCTGTCCACCGGGCTGTCGGACGACGCCACGGTGACGGTATGCCGCGAGGCCCCGGTCACCGCGACCAAGACCGGGCAGCTCGACTACGACCGTGACTGGAACTGGACGATCGTCAAGGACGCCGCCGACACCACGCTGGTGGTCGACCCGGCCACCGGCACCGCCAAAGCCACCTACACGGTGACCGTCACACCGACCAAGACCGAGGGCGGTGCGGTCGTCACTGGGACGATCACGGTGACCAACCCGAACGACGTTGCGCTGCCGGTGACCATCGTCGACAGCGTCGACAGCGTCACCTGCACGCTCACTGGTGACTCGACCGTCCCCGCGAACGGCACGCTGACGGTGACCTACCGCTGCGAGCTCGGCGCGGTGCCGACCGCCGACGTGACCAACACGGCAACGATCAGTTGGATCGCCACCGATTACATCGCCGCCGGCTCCGTGAGCCCGACCGCGACGATCAAGGCCAGTGACTTCACCGCGCACGTGACCGGCCAGACGATCACCGTCTCCGACCCGGAGGCGCCGGGCGGCACGCTTGGCAGCTTCGATGCCGAGGCGGGCGCCAAGTCCTCGACCTACAACGTCGAGTGGTCCGTAACCCCGGGCACCTGCGTCGATTACCCGAACACCGCGACCATCGACCAGACCACGCAGTCCGACGACGCGACGGTGACGGTCTGCCAGGCGGCCGAGGTGACGGCGACCAAGACCGGCGCCGGTGCCTTCACCCGCACCTGGAGCTGGACCGCTGACAAGACGGTGACGACCCCGCTGCCGATCTACGCCGAACCCACCTCGGGCCAGGCGTCGGTGGACTACCAGGTTGTCGTCACGCCGTCCAAGACCGACTCGGCAGCCGTCGTTACGGGGACGATCACGGTGACCAACCCCAACCGGGTGGCCCTCACCGCGACCGTCGGCGACACGATGGCGGGCGCGACCTGCACGCTGACGACGCTCGATCGGACCATCCCGGCCGCGACTGACGCGGGGCCCGGTGTCCTCACCGTCGGCTACCGCTGCGCGCTCGACTCGGTGCCGACTGGCACGGTGACCAACACTGCCGATATCAGCTGGGCGGCAACGGAATACGTCCCAGCGGGTCACCTGACCCCGACCGCGACGGTCGATTTCGGCCAGGCCGCGATCACCGAGGTCAACACCTCGACCACGGTGTCCGACCCGGTGTCCGGGTGGCCGGACAACAGCAAGACCGTGAGCGACACCAGCAAGCCGACGACGCTGACGTACAGCCACACCTGGACCGTCGACAATGCTGGCACCTGCCAGACGTTCGACAACACGGCGACCCTCACCCCGGGCACCGGTGACTCGGCCCAGGTCGAGATCTGCCGTGGCGCGGACCTGGTCGTCACCAAGACGGCCGCAGGCTCGCTAACCCGGACCTACGCCTGGTCCATCGACAAGACCGTCGGTGCCTTCGACGGCAACGTCCCGGCCGGCACCGAGGTGTCGATCCCGTACACCGTGTCGGTGAACGGGGCTGGTCACACCGACTCGGCATGGCAGGTCGCCGGGACAATTACCGTGACCAACCCGAACGCCCGGCAGCCGGTCACCCTGACCGGCGTCTCCGACGCGCTGTCGGACTCCAACGCCACCTGCACTGTCACCGGTGACCAGACCGCGACCATCGCCCCACTTGGGCGGGCAGACTTCACCTACACGTGCACGTATGCCGCGCAGCCCGCGGCATACACGGGGACGAACACGGCGACCGCGACGTGGAGCCAGCAGGCGGCGCACACCGCAAACGGTTCGGACTCCGGCGACGCGGCATACGACCTGGCGAACTCGGTCACCCCGGTGAACGACACGGTGCACATGACCGACACTTTCAACGGTGGCGCCGCGGAGGAACTCGGCACGGTCAGCATCAGCGACACCCTGTCCAAGGCATTCCCGGTGTCACGCAAGGTCATTGCCCCCCAGGGGTCGTGCCTGACCGTGAACAACACGGCGACGATCACCGAGACGAAGGTTTCCGACGACGCCCAGGCCACGGTCTGTGGCGGTCTGGGACTGACGGTCACCAAGACCGCGACCCCGGGCTACGGGGTGACCTATCCATGGACGATCACCAAGGACGCCAGCCGGACTGAGATCCTCGTCGGCGAGGGCGGCGACACGTCGGTGACCTACACCGTCAAGGCGACCGCGGGCGCGGCATACCCGAGCTCATGGACGCTGACCGGCACGATCACGGTGAGCAACCCGAACGACTGGGAGGCCATCAACGCGACCGTGACCGACACGGTCAACATCGACGGGGTCACCTGCACGATCGACGGGGCCTCGACGGTCAGCGTGCCCCGGGCCACCGGCGGGCAGCCGGGAACGGCCCAGGTGACCTACACGTGCTCGCTCGCACCGGGCACCAACCCCGGCACCTGGGACGGCACGAACACCGCGACCGCGACCTGGTCGGCCGATGACGCCAGCACGGCAACCGGCAGCGCGACCGGCACCGCCCCGGTGACGGGCAGCCAGACCGGCGCGACCAACGCATGGGTGACGGTGACCGACACCCTCGGTGGGGACACCGTCACCCTCGGCACCGTCGACGCCGACGGCACCCTGCACCCCGAGGCCGGGATCGGCACTGCTGATGGCGCCTTCACTTACACCAAGGCACTGACTGGCACGCCGGGTGCATGCGAGACGATCGACAACACCGCGACGATCACCCAGACCGCTCAGAGCGACGACGCGTCGGTGCAGTTGTGCATCGTCAAGGGCGTGACCGCATCCAAGAGCGGGGCCGGGACCTTCACCCGGACCTACCCGTGGACGGTAACCAAGGACGTCGAGGACACCGTGATCGAGGTCAAGCCGGATGGGACGGCCACGTTCAACTACACCGTCACCGCACACCAGGGCACGCCGGTGGACTCGGCGCATGTCCTGGCTGGCACGGTCACGGTGACCAACCCGAACGCCTTCCCGATCTCGGCGACGGTGGCCGACGGGCTCCAAGGGTGCAGTTACCCCAACGGACCGACCGTCACCGTCGCCGACGGTGGATCACTGGACGTCGCCTACACCTGCCCGGTGGACAGCAAGCTGGACACCAACACGGCCACGGTGACCTGGACGGCGACCACCGACAACGGTGACCTTGAGGGCACGACGTCGGCTATCGCGACCGGGATCGCCTACACGGAGACCGTCTCTGTCGACGACTCCATCGAGGTCTGGGACAACAAGACCGGCGCCACGGCGATCTCCTTGGGCACCGCGGCCTGGGGCGACGGCAGCACGCCGGTGAAGTTCACGTACTCGATCGACAAGGCCGGCTCGGCCACCGCGCCGGGCAGCTGCTCGACCTACGACAACGAGGCGTGGGTCAAGACGGCATACAACGACTCCAAGGACACCGAGCAGGTCAAGGTCTGTGTCGGCGCCGACCTGAGCGTCACCAAGACTGCGACGACGTCGTACGCCCGTGACTACCAGTGGAAGATCGCCAAGAAGCTCGCTAACGACACCCTGGAGACGCCTGCCGGTGCTCCGGCCACAGCCGCCTACACCGTGACCGTGAGCAAGGATGGCTGGACCGACTCGGCGTGGACATTGACCGGGACCATCACTGTCGCCAACCCGAACACCTGGCAGGACGTCATCGTCGACATCACCGACTCGGTGGACATCGGCGGTGGCGCGGTCTGCACGGTGGTGGGCGGTGCCGCGGTGAGCGTCCCGAGGAGCGATTCGGTGACCGTGGACTACTCGTGCACCTTCACCGGCCAGCCGGCATACACGGGCACCAACACGGCCACGGCCACCTGGAACGGCGCTCAGGCCCACACGGCGTCGAGCTCTGACGACGGCACGGCAGGCGTGAGCTACGGCGACCCGGCGACCGAGACCCACCGGACGATCACGGTGACCGACACCCCCGCGGGTGGCGACACGGTGACCCTCGGCACGCTCAACTACCTCACCGCGCCCGACTCGACCGACTACACCTACTCGGCTCAGTTCGCCGGCGTGGCCGGAACGTGCACCGACTACGACAACACCGCCGAGATCACCGAGACCAGCCAGACCGCCTCGGCGACGGTGACGGTGTGTGTTGGTTTGGATCTGACCGTCGAGAAGACGGCTGCGGGTGGGTTCACTCGTACCTACCTGTGGTCGATCGACAAGTCGGTGGTCGATGACTCGATCACGGTCCCGGCTGGGACCAACGCGTCGATGGACTACCGGGTGAGAGTGTCGCCGGATGGTTACGCCGATTCGGCGCAGGCGTTGGGTGGCACGATCACGGTGTCGAACCCGAACGACTGGCAGGACATCTCGGCGAGGGTGACCGATGTGGTCGATATCGCTGGGGTGACCTGCACGATCACCGAAGCGTTGCCGGTGAGTGTGCCGCAGTCCGGGTCGGTGACCCTGCACTACTCGTGCACGGGTGACTACGCGGGAGACTATGCGGGCACAAACACCGCGACGGCGAACTGGGACGCTGCGGCAGCGAACACGCCGACCGGGACGGCCAATGGGTCGGCTGGCTTCACCATGGCTCAGACCTCGGTGAACCAGTCGGTCACGGTGACCGACACGCCCCAGGGCGGCTCCACGGTCACACTGGGCACGGCGGACTGGTTCACCGGGATCTCCCCGGTGGCCGGAGTCGCCAAGGTCGACCCGTGGACCTTCGGCTACACCAAGCCGTATGCCGGTGTGGCCGGGACGTGCACGGACTACGACAACACGGCGAGCATCACCCAGACCAACCAGACCGACGACGCGCGGGCGACCGTGTGCGTGGGCGCGGATGTGACGGTGAGCAAGAGCGGGGCGGGTAGTTACACCCGGACCTACTCGTGGACCATCGCCAAGGTTGCCAAGGCCACTCAGGTCAACGTCGCCCCCAACGGGGACGCAGTCTTCGACTACACGGTGACGGCGACTCCTGCGGGCTACACCGATTCGGCATGGACGATGGCTGGGACGATCACGGTGACCAACCCCAACGACTTCCAGTCGATCACGGTGAACGTCACCGATGTGCCGAACGTCGGCGGCGGAGCGACCTGCACGGTTGCCGGAGGCACAGGCGTGGCGCTCGCACCCAAGGGCGAGGAGGGTGACTCAAAGACGTTGAACTACTCGTGCACGGCGGCGAGCCAGCCGACCTATACGAGTGGGACCAACACGGCCACCGCCACGGTCACCTCCGGGGTCACCCCGACGGCGAGCGTGACGAGCGCTCCGGCATCGATCACCTTCACCGAAGGGACGTCGGTTGACAAGACCGTGAACGTCTACGACGACAAGACCGTGTCGGGTGGCTCGACCCTGCTGGGCACGGCGACCTGGAACGACACGAAGACCCCGACCACGTTCACGTACTCCGTGACGCAACACCCGACGGCTGTCGGGACGTGCACGGCATACACGAACACGGCGTGGATCGATCGCTCGCTCACCCCTGACCCCACGGCCTCCGCCACGGTCAAGGCATGTGTGGGAGCCGACCTCACGGTGACCAAGACGGCCACCGCGACCTACACCCGGACCTACCTGTGGACCATCGCCAAGACGACGCCGAACCCGGCGCCTGCGGCGACGCTCAATAGCACGCTCGGGGTCCCCTACACCGTGACGGTCACGCCCAACGGCTTCGTCGACTCGGCGTGGACCACCTCGGGCACAATCACAGTGACCAACCCGAACGACTGGGAAACGGTGACGGTGACTTCCGTGACCGATGCGATCGACGCGTCGCTGGGTGGCACGTGCACAGTCACGGGTCTCACCGCGCAGAACGCCGTGCTCGCCAAGGGCGGCGGTTCGCTGACGCTCAATTACTCGTGCTCCTACCCGACCAAGCCAAGCTCCTACACCGGGACCAACACGGCGACGGCGACGTGGGACGCGGGCGCGGCGCACACGACAAGCGGCTCGGCCACAGGTCAGGCGCCGGTGAACTTCGCCATGACGAAGGAGGTCAACAAGACCGTCACCGTGACCGACCAGGCCGTCGTCACCGGCACCACCACCGTGGCGAGCGCCAAGACGCTCGGCACGGCAACCTGGAACGCGGACGGGACGCCGACGGTGTTCGCCTACACGAACACCTACAGCGTGCCCAAGAACGGGTGCACGTCTTACACCAACACCGCGACGATCACGGAGACCGGGCAGACCGCCACCGCGGTGGTCAAGGTCTGCGGGCCGCCGTGGATCGGTGACGGAACGATCGGCTTCTGGCAGAACAAGAACGGCCAGGCGATCATCACCGGTGGGGCCTACACCAAGACCCTGGTCGGCACGAAGTACGTCAACATCTGCAACGTGACCGGTTGGCTGCGGCAGTTCGCGCCATTCCAGGACCTGTCGGCCACGGCGACGTGCACTCAGGTGGCGGCATACGTGTCCACCGTGCTCAAGGCAGCCAACGCCTCCGGGGCAACCATGAACGCCATGCTCAAGGGCCAGACGCTCGCAGCGGCGCTCAACTACTACTACACGACGCTCGAACCTCGTCGGGATGCGCCGCTGGGCTCGCTGTCGACGATGACCTTCGACATCAGCCCGTGGAGTGGTGCGTTCGGTGGAGCCACCACGATGACGCTCATGCAGATGCTCAGCTACGCCTCCTCGCAGTCCAACGTTGGCGGCTCGATCTGGTACGCCCAGGTCAAGACCACCCAAGGATTGGCGAAGGACGCGTTCGCGGCCATCAACATGAGCCGGATTCTCATCGTCGGCTACAGCATCTGACTCTGTCCCACCAGGGGTCAGGTGATCGGGGCGCCGCGAGTTCACTCGCGGCGCCCCAACCTGTCTGCCCTGATCCGGCATACTCTGCGGGTCGGGGGACGATGGCGGGAGCCGCGGGGGCGGCCGGAATTTTCTGAAAGTGACTCATGGACGACGAGGTCATCCACCTCACTCGCAGGCAACTGCGCGAGGAGCGGGAGCTCCAGCAGCGGCGTGAGTCGACGCGCCGTCCCGGGTCGGCGGGGTCGCGCCGCACCATCGGGCTCGCCACCTTGCGCGGTCCGCTCGGCATCGCACTCCTGTGGCTCGGCGGTCACCTGGCCGCCGCCACCCTGTTCCTGACCCGGTTCGGCACCAACCCTGACCGCTGGAACACCCTCATCGTCGGCGAGCCGGTCGCCCAATTCGCCGCGCTGACCCAGCTCGCGCGCCTCTCGTTCGAGCGGGTGATGACCGACGTCCCCGCCCCAGCCGCGCGCCTCCTGCAAGCCCTGTATGCCGTCACCGCCGGCGACCGCGGCTGGTTCCTCCTCGCGGTCCTCGGCCTGGCGCTGCTGGCGGACCTGGCCGTCCTGGCCATGCTCTGGCGGTCACGATCGGCGGGGCCGGTGGCGGCGGCATACTGGGCGATCGGAGTCGCCCTGCTCGGTCCGGTGGCCTACGCGCGGTTGGATCTGCTCGTCGTCGCCTGCGTCGTCCTCGCCTGGAACCTCGCACCGCGACGCCCCGTGTGGGCTGCGGTGGTCCTTGCTCTCGGCACGGCTTTGGCCTGGTGGCCGGCCCTGGTTTTGCTGCCGCTGGTGTCACTCGCCCCCGCCGGTCGGCGGGTGCGGGCGCTCATCGGGTATGCCGTCCCCCTCCTTGCGATCGTCGGTGTCAGCTCGTGGGGCGGCGGGTGGGACCGCGCGGTCTCATCGCTTGCGAAGCTGTGGGCTCGGGGGTTGCACATCGAGTCGCTCCCTGCTGTGCCGACGCTGGTCGACCTTGCCACGTCACCCGGGCGGCACGCTGCGTCGGTCATCGCTGGCGAGTTTGAGGTTCGAGGCGCCTGGGTGGCGGCGTCGCTCACCACGTCGACGGTGCTCGTCGTTGTCGCGGGGGTGATCGCCGTTGTGCTCGGTGGGCGGGCGCTGGCGCTGCGCCGCCGGGTTGCTGCGCTGGACGGGTCGGTCGACCTGCTGCCCGGCACCACGCCAGGCTCGGCCACAGAGACCGTGACGGGCGGCGCGGACGGTGGGCGGGCGGCATACCGGGCCATGCGGCGCCGCGACGAGAAGCCGGGCTTGAGGGCGGACGAGGGGCTGGTGGCCGCGCTTGCGGCAGCGGCTGGGCTGCTCGGGGTGCTGGCCACCGGTCACCTGCTCAAGCCCGAGTTCCTGCTGTGGCCGCTGGCGTTCCTCGCGGTCGTGGCGGCCCGGCGGCCGGGGCGTGCAGTCTGGGCAGCGCTCGGCGTGGTGGCGCTGACCCAGGTGGATTATCCATACCTCTTCGGCTTCCTCAGCTTCCCGTCCGCTGGTGCCTTCGACCAGACCGCCGCCGTGATCGTCGCGCGCAACCTCGGCCTGCTCGCCGTGCTGATCTGGTGCTGGAGCGCCGTCTGGAGTGAGATGCGCCAGATGGGGCGGGTGGGGCGCTCGGCCGTCCGCCGGACCGACCCGGCTGTCACCCGGGCCAAGTAGGGTCGGACCGTGAGCACCGCCCTTTACCGCCGCTACCGGCCCGAGACGTTCGCCGACGTCATCGGGCAGGAGCACGTGACCGAGCCGCTCATGCAGGCGCTGCGCACCGGCCGGGTCGGCCATGCCTATCTCTTCAGCGGCCCTCGCGGCTGTGGCAAGACCACGAGCGCCCGGATCCTGGCCCGCTGCCTCAACTGCGAGCAGGGCCCGACCCCCACCCCTTGTGGCACCTGCGACTCCTGTGTGGCCCTGGCCCGCGGCGGCTCCGGCTCGGTCGACGTCATCGAGATCGACGCGGCCAGCCACGGTGGTGTCGACGATGCCCGCGATCTGCGCGAGCGGGCGTCCTACGGCCCGGCTCAAAGCCGGTTCAAGGTCTACATCATCGACGAGGCTCACATGGTCACCCCGCAGGGCTTCAACGCCCTGCTCAAGATCGTCGAAGAACCCCCCGAGCACGTGAAGTTCGTCTTCGCGACGACCGAGCCCGAGAAGGTCATCGGGACCATCCGCTCGCGCACCCACCACTATCCCTTCCGGCTTGTCCCGCCGGCCAAGCTCACGGCATACCTTGACCAGCTGTGCACCCAGGAAGACGTCGCGGTCGCCCCAGGCGTGCTCGGTTTCGTCACCCGCGCGGGCGGCGGCTCGGTCCGCGACTCGCTGTCCGTCCTCGACCAGCTCATCGCGGGGTCGGGCGCCGACGGGCTCACCTACGAGGGCGCGGCCGCGCTGCTGGGCTTCACCAGCGTCGAGCTGCTCGACGCGACCATCGACGCGTTGGCTGCGCGCGACGCATCGGCGGTGTTCACGCAGGTCGACAAGGTCATCGAATCGGGCCACGACCCAAGGCGATTCGCGATGGACCTGCTCGAGCGGCTGCGTGACCTCATCATCGTCGCGGCCGTGCCCGATGGCGCGGCCCAAGTGCTGCGCGGGGTGCCTGAGGACCAGCTCGACCGGATGCGCGGTCAGCAGTCCCGCTTCGGTCCCGGCACGCTCTCGCGCGCTGCCGACATCGTCAACGCCGGCATCACCGAGATGACCGGGGCCACCAGCCCCCGACTGCAGCTTGAGCTGATCTGCGCCCGCATCCTCCTCCCCGCTGCGTCCGGGGAGGGCGGGTATGCCGCCCGCCTCGACCGCATCGAACGTCGCCTCGACGTCGGCGCCGGACCATTCGTGGGTATGCCGTCCGCCCTGCACCCTGCCCCGGGCCCCGCGCTGCCCCCGCCGGTTGCTCCGGCAGTCGCTCAGGCAGCTGCTCCAACAGTTGCTCTGACGGCCCCGGTGGCTCCGGTCGCTCCGCCTGCGGCCGCCCCGTCACCGCCCTCGACGTCATCGGTTCCGCACGCAGAATCGGCCCGACCTGCCGCACCACCGGACGGGTCCGCGTCGAGACCACCGTCTGCCGCGCCAGCGGCTGCCCCATCGGCCCCGACCAGACCTCTCCCCGGGACACCCCCGGACGCTGCCGCCTTGGCTCCCGGCGGCCTGGACGTCACCGCCATCCGCCGGGTCTGGCCCGAGGTCCTGGGCCGGATCTTCACCATGCGCCGGGCGACATGGACCTTCGTGTCGGCGCACGCACAGGTCATCGACTACGACGGGCAGCGGCTCGTGCTCGGCATCGCGACGACCGGCCTGACCCAGACCTTCCGGCAGGGCAACCATGCCGAGCTGATCCGCCAGGCCCTCATCGACGAGATCGGGTTGGACGCCCGGGTGGAGGGCGTCCCGATGCCGGCGGGCGGCATACCAGATCCGCGTGGCGGGGGCGACGGGCCAGGTGACTATTCCGGCGGCACGGGTGCCGCGGTGCCAACCTCGATGCCCGCCGCAATGCCAACCCCGATGCCCGCCTCGATGCCCACCTCGACGGTCCCGGCTCCCGCGCCTGCCGCCGCAGGTCCAGACCGCAGCAGCGGCCCCACGCCGGCAGCGCCGACCGCCTCTGACCGGGGCGCGCGCGACGAGATCCCGCTGCCACCTGAGCCGCCGGACGAGCCCGGATTCGAGCCGCCGCCCGATCCAGCCGACCAGATGTCGGTGCCCCCCGCCACGCCCAATCATGCCGGCCACGTGCAGACGGTCCGGGCTGAGCTTGCTCGTGCCAAGGAGGCCACCCGCCGCACTCTCGACGAGCGACACCATCGCGGTGGACCGACAGTCGCCTCGCCGGCCGAGACCGCCGCCGACCCGCACGGCAGCGAGGTCGACGCGGTGAGCCTGGACGACGAGATCGTCGAAGAGGGCGCCGAGCTCGGTCAGGCAGTCATCGAGCGAATGCTGGGCGGCAAGGTCCTCGGCGACTCCGCCCCCTGACCGACCGGGCTGCGGGCACGCGTCCACCCCGCGGCCAGGGACTGCACAAACCTTTCGGCGCGCCACTACGGTTGGCTCATGCTCTACCGAGCCGGCTCGATGCTTCTCAAGCCCGTGACGCAGATCCTCTATCGACCCACGATCAGCGGCGTGGACAACGTCCCTCGCGAGGGCGGCGTCATCATCGCGAGCAACCACCTGTCGTTCATCGACTCATTCGCGATCCCGCTTGTTGCGCCGCGCAAGGTGAGCTTCCTGGCCAAGTCCGAATACTTCACCGGCTCCGGACCCATCGGACTCCTGCGGCGCAGCTTCTTCGCGGGTGTCGGCGCCATTCCGGTCGACCGCAACTCCTCGCGGGCAGCCCAGGACTCGCTCGACCTGGCGCTGGAGGTGTTGCGCGACGGGCGCGCGTTCGGCATCTACCCAGAAGGCACGCGTTCGCGGGACGGCCGCCTCTATCGGGGCCGCACGGGCGTCGGCTGGCTCGCGCTCACCGCGGGCGTCCCCGTCGTGCCGGTCGGCCTGCGCGGCACCGACCAGATTCAGCCTGTCGGTGTCTCGTGGCCGCGGCTGGCCAAGGTCTCGGTCGCCTTCGGCCCACCGATCCACCCCGAGACCTACGCCGGTATGCCGGCCGGCAAGGCCCGTCGCGAACTCACCGACGACGTCATGGACGCCATTGCCACGCTCAGCGGGCAGGAGCGCGCCGACACCTACAACGAGGTCCCGACGCTGGATCCCTCGTGACCGTGCGCGATCGACTCCGCGGCGGGATCTACGGCCTGCTCGTCGGCGACGCGGTGGGGGTCCCCTATGAGTTCCATCGAGCGGCCGCGATCCCGCCACCGCCGCAGGTCGAGATGGTCCCGCCGCCTGGGTTCCATCGGGCGCATGCGAGCGTCCCGCCGGGCACCTGGTCCGACGATGGCGCTCAAGCCCTCGTCCTGCTCGAGTCGCTTTTGCGGGTCGGCCACCTTGACGTCGAGGACGTCGGGCGCGGCTTCGTCCGCTGGGCCGACGAGGGCCGGTATGCCGTTGACCGGCACGTGTTCGACATCGGCGTCCAGACCAGTCAGGCGATCGGCGCCCTTCGGGCGGGGGCGCCCGCTGCGAGTGCTGGCCCAACCGATGGGTGGGCCAACGGCAACGGCTCGCTCATGCGCGTGCTGCCCTTGGCCCTGTGGCATCGCGGCTCGGACGCGGCGTTGGTGGCCGACGCGGCGGCCCAGTCGTCGGTGACCCACGGCCATCTGCGCAGCCAGGTATGTTGCGCGCTCTACTGCCTGTTCGCCCGGCGTCTACTCGACGGTATGCCGCCTTCGCAGGCATGGCCCGCCGCCCGCGCCGCGTTCGACGGGATCTACCCCCCGGGGAGCCCCGAGCACGAGGAACTCGTCACGCACGTCTTCCCCGATGGCGCGGCATACGAGATCCGTGGTGGTGGCTACGTCGTGGAGTCGATCCGAGCGGCCGTCTCGCTCACGGTGTCCGAGGACGCCCTGGACTACGAGCGGGTCGTCAAAGGCGCCATTGCCCTGGGTGATGACACCGACACGACGGCCTGTATCGCGGGTGGCCTGGCGGGCATCGTCGTCGGCGAAAGCGGCATACCCCCGCGGTGGCGGGATGCGCTGCGCGGGCGCGAGCTGGTCGAGCCCTTGCTCGATGCGCTGGTGTCCTGGCGCGGGAGCGCGTGATTGTCGGCGGCCGCCCGTAGTCTGGCCGGGTGTACGAAGGCATCGTTCAGGACCTCATCGACGAGCTCGGGCGGCTGCCTGGGATCGGGCCCAAGAGCGCCCAGCGGATCGCCTTCCACCTCGTCCAGGCCGACCCGACCGACGTGACCCGGCTGGTCCAGGTGCTCGCCGAGGTCAAGGACAAGATCCGCTTCTGCGAGCTCTGCGGCAACGTCGCCGAAGCGGTCCTGTGCCGGATCTGTGGTGACCCGAGGCGCGACCAGACCGCGATCTGTGTGGTCGAGGAGCCCAAAGATGTCGCCGCGATCGAGCGGACCCGCGAGTTCCGCGGCCGCTATCACGTGCTCGGCGGCGCGATCAGCCCGATGGACGGGATCGGCCCCGAAGACCTACGCATCCGTGAGCTGATGACCCGCCTCGCCGACGGTGGCGTCGTGGAGGTCATCATCGCCACCGACCCCAATATCGCGGGCGAGGCCACAGCGACCTACCTCTCGCGCACGCTCGCACCGCTGGGGTTGCGTGTGACTCGGCTCGCCTCAGGCCTGCCGGTGGGGGGCGACCTCGAATACGCTGATGAAGTGACTCTGGGTAGGGCTTTCGAGGGACGGCGCACCGTCCATGCCTGACACCGACCGATCCGGTATGCCGCCCGCCCCCGTTCCAGCCGCGGCCACAGCTCCCGGGGCCGTCGCCGAGGCCGACGAGGTCACTGACCTGGCCGACGAGTCCGCGACCCAGGCCCGGGCCTACGTCACGACGGTCACCGAGATCGCGTCAGGCTCCTCGCCCGACATCGCGATGCCGATGCTGCTGCTGGCCACCGCCCAGTTGCTCCTGGCCGGGTCACGGCTCGGAGCCATCCAAGACGTCGTGCTCGACGAGCGGTTCGAGCCTGACCCGGGCCCCGACGCCGACGTCGAGCCGCTGCGCGACAACCTGGCCAACCTCTTTGAGGGCATCGATGACTACGCCGACCTCGTCGACCCGGTCACCCAGGCCGAGCTGACCAAGGGGTCGCTGTCCAACGACATGACCGAGATCTGCCTGGCACTGGCCCACGGCTTGAGCCACTACGACGCGGGTCGCCGGGTCGAGGCGCTGTGGTGGTGGCAGTTCTCCTACTTGTCGACCTGGGGTGAGCGGGCGGCGGCGTCGCTGCGCGTGCTCCAGTCGATCCTGGCCCACCTGCGCTTGGATGCCGACGAAGACACTGTCGCCGACGCCGAGTTCGACGCCCTGCACCCCTGACCATCGGCGGTCTTCCGCGGTCGCGCCGTGTTCATCAGCCGAGACGGGTGTCTCGCGATGCGGCGGGCTGAGAACGCGTGCCGACGCCCCGAGTAAACTCGGGCGGTCCACAGGTCCGTCCCCGGGAGCACGTCAGTGAGCGTCATCGTCCAGAAGTACGGCGGGTCGTCGGTCTCCGACGCCGAGGGCATCAAGCGGGTCGCCCGACGCATCGTCGAGACCAAGCAGGCCGGTCACGACGTGTGTGTTGTCGTCTCTGCCATGGGCGACTCGACGGACGAGCTCATCGACCTGGCCAACCAGGTCACCCCCAACCCGCCGGGCCGTGAGCTCGACATGCTGCTCACCGCCGGTGAGCGGATCTCGATGGCGTTGTTGGCGATGGCGATCGCCGACCTCGGCAGCGAGGCCCGGTCGTTCACGGGATCGCAGGCGGGGGTCATCACCGACGCCGCCCACGGCAAGGCCCGGATCATCGACGTCACCCCCGGCCGGATCACCCAGTCGCTGGCCGATGGACACATCGCGATCGTCGCTGGCTTCCAGGGCGTGAGCCAGACCAGCAAGGACATCACCACGCTCGGCCGCGGCGGCTCCGACACGACCGCAGTCGCGCTCGCGGCAGCTCTGCACGCCGACGTCTGCGAGATCTACACCGACGTCGACGGCGTCTTCACCGCTGACCCGCGCGTGCTTCCCTCGGCCCGCAAACTCTCGGTCATCTCTAGCGAGGAGATGCTCGACCTGGCCGCGAACGGCTCCAAGATCCTGCACCTGCGTTGCGTCGAATACGCCCGGCGACACGGCATACCGATCCATGTCCGGTCCTCGTGGTCGCGGCACGAGGGCACGTGGATCATCGAGAACCCCTACGGCGAAGGAAGCACCATGGAAGCCCCGATCATCGCCGGCGTCGCCCACGACCGCAGCGAGGCCAAGATCACCGTCGTCGGGGTGCCCGACGAGGCCGGCAAGGCGGCCGACATTTTCACGGCCGTCGCCGATGCTGGGATCAACATCGACATGATCGTGCAGAACGTCTCGGCGGTGGCGACCGGACTCACCGACATCTCGTTCACGCTGCCTTCGGCCGATGGCCCTCGGGCCGTGCAGGCGCTGCAGGCCTTGCGCGGGTCGATCGGCTTCGACGAGCTGCGCTTCGACGACGAGATCGGCAAACTGTCGCTCGTCGGCGCCGGGATGCGGACCAATCCCGGCATCTCGGCCAAGCTCTTCCGCGCGCTGGCCCAGGCCGGCATCAACATCGAGATGATCTCGACCTCCGAGATCCGCATCTCAGTGGTCACCCGCGCCGACCAGCTCGACGCGGCGGTCCGGGCCGCGCACAC
The DNA here is from genome assembly GCA_016704565.1 of Candidatus Phosphoribacter baldrii. Taxonomy (GTDB): domain Bacteria; phylum Actinomycetota; class Actinomycetes; order Actinomycetales; family Dermatophilaceae; genus Phosphoribacter; species Phosphoribacter baldrii. The sequence continues at coordinate 343,906 of JADIZV010000001.1, read as the reverse complement.
CGCCTTCGACCTCGACTCCGCGGAGGGCGAGGCCATCGTCTACGGAGGGACGGGCCGATGAGTATGCCGCGCACGCTCAACGTCGGGGTCGTCGGAGCCACCGGCCAGGTCGGCGGGGTCGTCCTGCGCATCCTCGCCGAGCGCAACTTCCCGGTGGGCGAGTTGCGGCTGTTCGCCTCGGCTCGCTCTGCGGGATCGACCATCAAGTGGCAGGGCCGGGACATCGTCGTCGAGGACGCCTCGACGGCCGACCCGACCGGCCTGGACATCGCGATCTTCTCGGCGGGCGCGACGACGTCCAAGGCCCAGGCCCCCCGCTTCGCCGCAGCGGGCGTCACGGTCATCGACAACTCGTCGGCCTGGCGGATGGACCCCGAGGTGCCGCTGGTCGTCTCGGAGGTCAACCCGGCCGCCGCCAAGGACACCCCCAAGGGGATCATCGCCAACCCCAACTGCACGACGATGGCGGCCATGCCGGTGCTCAAGCCGCTGGCCGACGAGGCCGGTCTGGTGCGGCTCGTCGTGTCCACCTACCAGGCGGTGTCCGGCACCGGGCTCGCGGGCGTTCAGGAGCTGGCGACCCAGGTCCGGCGCGCCATGGAGTCCGGCGACATCGAGGGGCTGGCCCATGACGGCCGCGCTGTCGACCTCGGCGCGCCGGTCAAGTACGTCGCCCCCATCGCCTTCGACGTCGTCCCGATCGCCGGGTCGGTCCTCGACGACGGCAGCGACGAGACCGACGAGGAGCGCAAGCTGCGCAACGAGTCGCGCAAGATCCTCGACCTGCCCGAGCTGCGGGTGTCCGGCACCTGCGTCCGGGTGCCTGTCTTCACCGGCCACTCACTGTCGATCAACGCGGAGTTCGAGCGCCCGATCAGCCCGGCCCGGGCTCGCGAGCTGCTGGCCGCCGCCCCCGGGGTCGAGCTGTCCGACGCGCCCACGCCGCTGCAGGCCGCCGGCGCCGACCCGTCCTACGTCGGTCGGATCCGCGAGGATCAGTCCGTCGACGGCGGCCGCGGCCTGGTGCTGTTCGTCAGCAACGACAACCTGCGCAAGGGCGCGGCCCTTAACACCGTCCAGATCGCCGAGCTGCTCATCTCCTGACCCCTCGCGCGGGTCGGTATGCCAGGATCAAGGACGTGATTCCTCTCCTGCGCCTCGGTATCGCCCTGGCTTGGTGCGCTGCCCTCGGCGCGTGCGGCTTGGTTGGAACGTCATCGGCCCCGACGACCGCCACGGTGGTCGTCACGGTGCCAGCCCCGGCTGCGACGGCGGCCGCCCCGAGCGGGACCCGGCCCGCGGCAGCCACCACGACCGCCGTCGTCGGGCCGACGATCGACGGCACGGGCCATGCGATGACCGCGTGGGACAGTCCCACCGGCAACATCGTCTGCGCGGCGTTCACCATCGACGTGGCGCCGGGCTACGCGATCCGCTGCGACGTCATGGAGCACACCTGGAAGCTCCCGCCGAAGCCCGCCGACTGCGAGTTCGACTGGGGTCACGGCACCTATCTCGAGGCGAAGTCGGGCATCTCGTGCGTCAGTGACGCCATCGCCGGGTCGGACGTCGTGGGCTCCGACGGCGCGTGGTGGAACGGTAAGCCGGGCTCCCAGGTGGTCACCGTCAGCGGTCGCAAGGCGGTCGCCCTCGCCTACGGCGCCAGCCTGAAGTTCGGTCCGATTGTGTGCACGTCACAGCCCGATGGGATGCACTGCACCAACACGTCGACCAAGGCGGGCTTCGACATCAGCCGCGCGGCATACACCCTGCGCTGAGGTCACCACCCGCTCGTGGTGACCTTCCCGCGGGGGTATGCCGTGTCACCAGCGCCACAGTCGTTCCGGTAGCGAGCGGGTGAGGGCTTGGGCACAGTGGACCCATGACGACCGCCACTGAGAACTACCGCCAGGCCCGCGACCAGTTGTTGTCCCTGCGCGGGGACCATGCGCGGGCGATTGCCGAGTTCCGCTGGCCGGACGTGGGCGACACCTTCAACTGGGCGTGCGACTGGTTCGACGTCATCGCCCGCGGTAACGACCAGCCGGCCCTCATCCTCGTCGAGGAGGACGGCTCTGCCCAGACGCGCACCTTCGACGAGATGGCCTGCCGCTCCGACCAGGTCGCCAGTTGGCTTTCGGCCCAAGGGGTTTCCAAGGGCGACCCGGTGTTGCTCATGCTCGGCAACCAGGTGCAGCTCTGGGACTGCATGCTCGCGGTGATGAAGCTGGGCGCGATCATCATGCCGACGACGACCGCAGCAGGGGCCACCGACCTCATCGACCGGATCGCCCGCGGCGGGGCCCGGTTCGTCGTCACCAACCCGGACCAGACGGCGAAGTTCGACGAGGTGCCGGGGGACTACGGCCGGATCTGCATCGGCGACGTGGCCGGCTGGGCGGATCTGCGGGCGGCATACGAGAAGGACGCGGAGCCGACCCCGCACCCGGGAACGGCGCCCGGGGACCCGCTCTTGCTCTACTTCACCTCGGGGACGACGAGCCGGCCCAAGTTGGTCGAGCACACCCAGGTGTCCTACCCGGTCGGGCACCTGTCGACGATGTTCTGGCTCGGGTTGCAGCCGGGTGACGTCCACCTCAACATCTCTTCGCCGGGTTGGGCCAAGCACGCGTGGTCGTGCTTCTTCGCACCGTGGATCGCACAGGCGACGGTCTTCGTCTACAACTACGCGCGGTTCGACGCGGCGGCCCTGCTCGGGCAGCTGCGGACGCACAGCGTGACGAGCTTCTGTGCGCCGCCGACGGTGTGGCGGATGCTCATCAACGCGGATCTCTCGGGTGGGCCGGGCGCGTTGCGCGAGGTCATCGGCGCAGGTGAGCCGCTCAACCCGGAGGTCATCGACCAAGTGGCCAAGGCGTGGGGGCTGACCCTGCGCGATGGTTACGGCCAGACGGAAATGACTGCAGCCGTGGGGAATACGCCCGGGTCGGTGGTCAAGCCGGGCTCGATGGGCCGCCCGTTGCCGGGTCAGCCGGTGGTGCTCGTCGACCCGATCAGCGGCGAACGGGTCGAGGGGGTAGGGGCGGAAGGGGAGATCTGTTTCGACCTGTCGGCCAGACCGCTCGCGTTGATGACCGGCTATCAGGGCGACGAGGTCCGCAACGCCGAGGCGATGGCTGGCGGCTGGTACCACACCGGCGACGTCGCCAGCCTGGACGCCGATGGCTACATCACCTACATCGGGCGCACCGACGACGTGTTCAAGGCCAGCGACTTCAAGATCAGCCCGTTCGAGCTGGAGTCGGTGCTCATCGAGCACCCGGCGGTCGCCGAGGCGGCGGTGGTCCCGGCTCCCGACGAGGTGCGCCTGGCTGTCCCCAAGGCTTACCTCATGCTCGCGCCCGGGTATGCCGCGGACGAGGAGACCGCGCGTTCCATCCTGCGCTATGCGCGCGAGCATCTGCAGCCCTGGCAGCGCGTTCGCCGGATCGAGTTCGCGGAGCTGCCCAAGACGATCTCGGGCAAGATCCGCCGGGTCGAGCTACGCTCCCGCGAGGAGCAGGTGGCGGCCGGCGAAATCAAGCCGAGCGGCACCGAGTGGCGCGACGACATGTTCCCGGAACTCAAGGGCTGAGCGAGCGACCGCGGCGTGTGGTGGTTCGTGGCCCACAGGCCGCGTCCCACCGCACTCAACTGGGTGGGGCCCACCGGAGCTCGGCGACGACGCCGGGGTGGGCGTCGGCCAGGTGCAGGTCGGCCCCGTTGCGGCGGGCCAACTCCCGCGCGATCGGCAGCCCGAGCCCGGACCCGCCCGAGTCGCGGTCGCGCGCCTCGTCCAATCGTGCGAACCTCTCGAAGACTCGCTCACGGTCCCCATCCGGTATGCCGTGTCCATCGTCGCTCACGCGCAGCCAGGTCCCGCTCGGGTCGGCTCCGACCGACAGGGTGACGCTCGTCGAGGCGTGCCGGACCGCGTTGTCGACGAGGTTGGTGACGACCCGGACGAGGTCTGCGCGGTGGGCCAAGACGGTGCAGTCGACGTGGGCCCCGGGATCGGTCGTGTCTCCGGGGCCTGACCCTGTCTCGCGCCCGATGGCCGACTCTCCGGCAAACTGCGCCTCGGCGAGGGTCACGGGGACTCGGGCTGCGGCATACCGGGTGAGGATCTCGCCGAGCAGGGAGGTGAGGTCGACCGCCTCGACCCGTCCCGGACTGACTCCGCCACCGGAGCGTGCCAACACAAGCAGGTCGTCGACCAGGCGGCCCAGGCGCTCGACGTCGGGGAGCAGCTCAGCTGGCAGGGTCCCGCCCGCGCCGACGTGCGCGGCCACCTCCAACTGGGTGCGCAAGGTCGCCAAGGGGCTACGCAGCTCGTGGGCGGCATCGTCGACGAAGGTTTGTTGCCGCTCGGCCAGCGCGTCGAGCCGATCGAGCATCCCATTGAGCGTCGTTGCCAGAGAATGGATCTCGTCACGGGCTTCGGGGAGAGGCAACCGGTCGGAGGGGGCTTCGGCATCGGTGGTGGTGACGGAGGGGAGCCGACGTCGATGCGCCAAGCGTCCGGCGGCGGCGTCCGCGCCAATCCGCTCGGCCCCCAGCCGCAACGCCTCGACGGGCGCCAGCGCGGCGCCGATGACTCGCCAGGCCACGGCCCCCAGCGCCGTCAGCAAGACCGGAAGGCCGATGAGCAGCATGGTTCGGACCAGCCCGAGACTCACATCGACGTCACCCGTCGGAACCCCCGCGACGACGGTCAACCGAGCCGTCCCCGGTCCGGCAGCGACCGCAGCCACCTGCAGCCGCCCGGTCAAGCCGGCTCGCGAACCCGGCACGGTCATCGCCTCACCGGCCAGCGCGCGACCGGTCTCATCGACCGTCACGAGCGGCGTGAGCCGATCAGCCACGGGCGACCCGGCCACCACCCGCGACGACCCGTCGAGCACCTGCACCACCAGCGCCCCCGACACCGGGACCGGATCACTCAGCCGGTTCTGGTCGACCAACCCGGCCACCTCGCGGGCCGCCGCAGAGGCCTCCGACGCGAGCGTGCGGGTGAGGGTTGCCGAGAGCACGGCATACAGCAGGGTGCCAGCGGCTGCGAGCGCGACGGCGAGCCCGACGAGGCCGATCGTCATGAGCCGCCACCGGATCGTCAGCCGCCGGAACCACCGCGGGCCGGCGGTCACGGCGCGATCCGATAGCCCACGCCGCGCACCGTCTCGACTCGCTCGCGGCCGAGCTTGCGCCGCAGATAGCCGACGTAGACCTCGACGATATTGACCCCCTCGGCGGCGTCGCCCCACACCGCGTCGAGCAGTTCCTCTTTGCTCACGACCGCGGGCGAAGCCGCCAACAGCCGCTCCAACACAGCGAATTCGCGGACCGCCAACTCGACGTGCGCGCCGTCGACGGTCACCTCACGGGTCGCCGGATCCAGCCGTATGCCGTGCGCCTGCACCGCGGTCGGGCGCGGCACCGGGTCACGCCGGACCAAGGCCCGCAGCTTGGCGAGCAGAACGACGAAGGAGAACGGTTTGGTGAGGTAGTCGTCGGCGCCATAGTCGAGTGCGTCAGCTTGGTCGTATTCGCCGTCCTTGGCTGACAGGACGAGCACCGGCACCCAGTTGGCCTCTTCGCGCAGGGTCCGCACGACGGTGTAGCCCGACATCCCCGGCAGCATGAGGTCGAGCAACACCGCGTCATAGCCTCCGAACCGGGCGGCCTCCAGACCGGATGGGCCGTCGCGGCATACGTCGACGACGAAGCCCTCCGCGGTGAGGCCACGGGTCAGGGCAGCGGCCATCCCGCGTTCGTCCTCGACCACCAAGACCCGCATAGGGACACGATGACATGCGTGTCTCACCGTCGCTGCTCTCGACCCCGATCTCTGGCCGGTTTGCCGCCGCAGCGGTCTCAGGGTCCTCTCAGGTGGGGTGAGGCATCCTGGGCCCATGACCGCTTCACCGTTGCGTTCCCGGTTCGGCCGCTGGGCCGTTCCCGCCGCCGTCCTCGTCCTCGTCGCCGGTGCCTCGGTCGCGGGCAGCCGACTGGCCTCGGCCGACAGCGACTTGGCTCCCCGGACGGCCGCTGAGTTGCTCGCCGATCTCCAGCGGGCCCGGCTCGACCACCTGTCGGGGACGGTCGTGCAGACTGCTGACCTTGGCCTGCCGCAGCTGCCCGGCATGAGCGGTGCGAGCGGCATGGGCGGGGCGGGTGCCGCCGAGCTCACCTCGATCGTCAGCGGCAGCCACACCTGGAAGGTCTGGTACGGCGGGGAGAACCAGCAGCGCCTCGCCCTCATCGGCACCCTCGGCGAGTCGGACATCATCCACAACGGCAAGGACGTCTGGGTGTGGTCGAGCAAGGCGCAGACTGCGACCCACCTCGTCATGGACCCGGCCGCGATGGCAGCGGCCAAGAGCGGGGCCTATAGCGGGGCCAAGAGCGCCGCCGCCCGGACCGCCGGTCCGCTGATGACCGCGCGTCCCACCGGGACGGGTCTGCCCGCAACCCCCGATGAGGCGGCCAAGGCAGCGCTCGCAGCGATCGACCCGACGACCCGCGCCGAGGTCGGTCCGGCTGTCGTCGTGGCGGGGCGCACGGCATACGAGCTCGTGCTGACCCCCAAGGACTCGGCGACCCTCGTCGCGCAGGTGCGTCTCGCGGTCGACGGCGAGCGGCACCTTCCGCTGCGCGTCCAGGTCTTCTCGACCAAGCAAGCGACGCCCGCGCTCGAGGTGGGCTTCACGGCGATCGACTTCTCGGCGCCCGAGGCGCGACAGTTCGAGTTCACCCCACCGCCAGGCACGACGGTCACCGAAGGAATGCCAGAAGCATTGGCGGACAAGGCCGCTGGTATGCCGACCCCGCCGGCCGGAGCGCCCACCGCCAAGCCGGCTGACGCCGTTCGCATGGTCGGACAGGGCTGGTCGCGGATCGTCGTCGCAAAGCTTCCGGCTCAGGCGGCGGGCACGACTCCGGCCCAGACGTCCCCAGGCAAGGGGGCCCCGGGCGGAACCGATCAACTCCAGTCCCTGCTCGCCGCGCTGCCCAAGGTGTCGGGCGCGTGGGGGAGCGGTCGGGTCCTCGAGGGCACCCTCTTCTCGCTCGTCCTCACCGACGACGGTCGCGCGGCTCTTGGGGCGGTCGCCCCCGAGGCCCTGTATGCCGCCCTCGCAGCTCCCGCTGCCGGCTGACGGCGCGCGGATGCTCGCAGTCCAGACGTGGGGGTTGACCAAGCGGTTCGGCTCCCAGACGGTGGTCGCCGGGATCGACCTCGCGGTGCCCTCGGGGTCGGTGTATGGCTTCCTCGGGCCGAACGGGTCGGGCAAGACGACGACGATCCGGATGCTGCTCGGGTTGGTGGGGCCGAGCGACGGACGCTCCGAGCTGCTTGGGTTGGCCATCCCTGACCAGGCCGAATCGGCCCTGCACCGGGTCGGCGCGTTGGTCGAGGGCCCGGCCTTCCACCCCTACCTGACCGGCCGGGCCAACCTGGCTCGGCTCGATGTCGCCGACCGCCGGGCCGACCCGCGCACGTCCCGGGCGCGGGTCGACGCGGCGCTTGACCGGGTCGGGCTGCTGGCGGCGGCGGGCAAGAAGTACCGGGCCTATTCGCTGGGCATGCGCCAACGGCTGGCCATCGCCGGGGCCTTGCTCATGCCGCGGGACCTGCTCGTCCTCGACGAGCCCACCAATGGCCTTGACCCGCAAGGGACTCGGGAGGTCCGTGCCCTCATCGGGTCGCTTGGGGCCGACGGCACGACCGTGCTCGTCTCCAGCCATCTACTGTCCGAGGTCGCGCAGATCTGCACCCATCTGGGGGTCATGCGCGAGGGCAAACTCGTCGCTCAAGGACCACTCGCGCAGCTTCAAGGCGGGGCCACCCGCGCGGTCGTGCGGACCGACGACGGTGAGCAGGCGGCATACGTGCTGCGCGAGCTGGGCGCCACCCAGGTGAGCGTCGACGCGGCCCACGCCCAGGTGACCGGCGAGCTCGGTGGGGTTGCCCCGGAGAAGGCCGTTGCCGCGCTCGTCCATGCCGGCGTGGCGGTCCGCGGATTCACCAGTGGCGCACAGGATCTCGAGGATTGGTTCGTCGGGCTGACGGGGGAGGGTTTCGATGTCAGCGGCTGACGCGACCACGACGGCGACCGCGACCACGAAGGCGACCACGACGGCGACGGGACTCGCGGGCGCGGCTGCAGGAGGAGCCGCGACGTCCGGCCCGATCCGTGGCTGGGCCTGGCGGTTCTTCTGGTCGGAGGTGCGCCTCATCGCCGGCCGTCGCCGCAACCAAGCGGGACTGGCGGTCCTGGCTCTGGTGCCGGTTGTCATCGCATTCGCCGTCAAGGCCTCAGCGCCGCGGCCAGGGCGCGGGCCGGACTTCCTGTCGAGCATCACGTCCAACGGGTTGTTCGTCGCGCTCACGGCGCTCACCGCCGAGATCGCGATGTTCCTGCCGCTGGCCATCGCCATGCTCTGCGGTGACGCCATTGCGGGGGAGGCCAACCAGGGGACCCTGCGCTACCTGCTCACTGTGCCGGTGACCAGGACCCGGCTGCTCGCCGTCAAGTTCGCGTCGCTGGTGTTCGGCGCGCTATGGGGGGTCACTCTCGTCGCAGTGACCGGGGTGCTCGTCGGCGCGCTGCTGTTCGGGGTCGGACCGATGACGACGCTGTCAGGCAGCCAGCTGGAGTTCGTGCCCGCGCTCGGGCGCCTTGGCCTCGTCGTCCTCTATCTCACCGCGTGCCTCGCCTCGCTCGCTGCGCTGGGGCTCTTCGTGTCGACGCTCACCGAGCAGCCGATGGCGGCGACGATCACCGTGATGATCGTCGTCATCCTCTCCTGGGTGCTCGACGGGGTGCCCCAGGTCGCCTGGCTGCACCCGTGGCTCATCGTCCACGAGTGGATGTCGTTCGGCGACTTCTTGCGTGACCCCGTGTCACTGGACAGCGCCGGTCGCGGGTTGCTCGTCGCCCTCGGGTATGCCGTGGTGTTCCTCGCCGCCGCCTGGGCCCGGTTGTTGGGCAAGGACGTCACCAGCTGAGGTCGTTGGGTGCGGGTCTCGGTCAGCCGGAGGCAACGACATTGTCCGTCGACCCGGCCCGGGCAAGGGCGGCGCGACGACGCATCGATCGAGCCAACACCGCGGCGACGAGCACGGCGAGCAGCAGGCCCGACCCGACAAGGGCGAAAGCCTCGCCGCCTCCGCTCGGCGCCGCCACGTCGCCGGCCGGCAGTGCCGCCGCCCGCGTCGGGGCCGACCCAGCGGCTTCGGTGGCTCCGGAGGAACCAGGTGACCCCGGTGACCCGGTCAACCCGGCCTCAGACGAGAGCACGGCAGTGAGAGCGCGGCGAGCATTGACGATCCCGTGCCCGACGAAGATGGACTGCTCACCGGCCCCGGCGGGGTGATCGGCGGTCTCCATGAGCCGGGCCATGACGTGGCGGGCATCCAAGTGAGGGAACCGTGAGCGCACCAGAGCGGCAACCCCCGTGACATAGGGCGCCGCAAAGCTCGTGCCCTGGATCTCGACGTCTCCTTGCGTGCCGACGATGGTGCCGACCTGCCCCGACTGCGTCGGGTGCGGGTTGGTGGAGATGATCTTGGCGCCGGGGGCGGCCAGATCGACCCAGGGCCCGGCCAGGGAAAACTCGGCCGGTTGCCCCAGGGCATCGACCGCGCCGACCGTGAGCGCAGCGGGGATGGTGGCCGGGATAGCGCCAGTCACCGGTGCTCGGCCGGGGGTGTTCTGCGTGGTGCAGGTCTGTGAACTGCCGAGGTTGCCAGCCGCGACGACCACGAGGACGTCGGCGGCCACGGCACGCTCGATCGCGGCGGTGAGCCGGGCGTCGTTCGCGGTCAGGGCCGGTCCGCAATAGGCACTGGAGATGTTGATGATGTCGGCCCGCTGGCTCACCGCGAGATCGATGGCTTGGGCCAGGCTCGCGACGCCGCCGACCCCGGGGGTGCGGGTGCCCTTGGGGGCGAAGGCCATGCTGTTGTGGCGGATCGACAGCAGTCGGACATCGGGGGCCACTCCGGCGAAACCGCTGGTCGTGTCGGGTGCCCCACCGATCAGCCCCGCCACGAGGGTGCCGTGCCCGTCGCAGTCGGCGAGACCGGGGGACGGGGAGCCCGGCTCGACGAGGTCGCCTCCTGCGACGAGGCGACCCTGGAAAGCCGGACCGGGAGTGACCCCGGTGTCGATGATGGCGACGGTGACACCTGCACCCCGCGAGAGCTCCCAGAGCTGGGTCTGTCCGACCAACCGTTGCCCTGGTGAGACCCCATTGGCCACCGGTTCGATCGCCCGGCCGAACGACACACAGTTGGCCACCTGATCAAAGGGCGGGGCAGGCTCGTCGGCCGCCAAGGCCCGGGGCGCCGAGGTGGCCAGCAGCCCCGAGGTGGCCAACAGCCCCGCAGTCAGGGTCGCCGACAGCCGCACTCGCCGACTCACCAGTGTCGAACCGTGGCATAGAGATCGACTGCCCCGAGGGCCAAGGGCAGCACCGAGACCAGCACGATGTTCTCGGCGATATCGATCGAGCGCCCCGTCATCGGGCTGAGCTGGCGACGCGGAACGAAGACGGTGAGCAGCACCGCCATCCCCGTCAACACCAGGACGGTGCCGGCGATGACGACGGCCTGCTCGGGGGCCGCGAGCACGGCACCGGCCAGCCCGAGCGCTGCGGCCAGCAGGCCAGCGACGATCAGGCCGAGTCTGGCCAGCCGGCTCGAGACCGACCGGACCCGAAGCAGCAACGCGGTGACGACGACCGCACCGAAGAGCACGGCGAACACCGTCCCGGCGGCCAGCGACATGACGGCCCCTGCCGCTGCGACGACCGCGCAGCCGATGGTGGTGCCGTCGAGATATTCCGCCGCGACCGCCGCCCGCGCCCCCGCCTGCGCGAAGTCGACCCCGAGGGACGCGTCGCGCAGCTGGTCGGGGCTCGTGGGGATCACCGGCATCGGCAGTCGGGCCAACCGCACCGCGACCCAGGGCAACACGGTGACGGCGCCCAGCCCGGCGGCCCCCGCGAGAATGGCGACATGGCCCGGCCGGGCCTGCAGCGCCAGCCCGACGCCCGTGGCCACCATCGCGAAGGCGGCCACGGTCGAGAGCGCGGAGAGCACGACGGCACCGGTGCGGATGAGCATCGCGGCGAGCACGGCATACACAAGGGTGGCGGTGGCCGCGAGCAGGGCTGCCGGGTAGCCGAACGGTCCGCGGATGGCCAGCATCCCCGCTGCGTATGCCGGTGCCGCACCGCACGCAGCGACCGTCACCGCGACGGCGCGCGAACCGCCCGACCGCGCAATCGCGGCCGACGTCACCAGGGCCAGGAGGGCGGCTGCGCCGGCGAGCGCGGCGCCGACGAGGGAATGTTCACCGGCAACCAGGGCGTATGCCGTGACCAGCAGACCGGCCCCCGCAGCCGACGCGCCGGTGAGATCACGCAGGGCCCGAGTGTCGGTGTGCGCTCGGACGGAGGTGGCGATGGCGTCGACGACGTCGTCGAAAATCGGTTCGGCCACGGGAGGGCGACGCGGATGCAGTTGCAGCGCAGCACCGTCGAGGATGTCGAGGGACCGGAGGGTGCGGGCCGGGTTGAGCGCCTCGCCGCCCATCGGCGCCAGGACCCACCCGTCATGCTCGGCCCCGCCGTCATCGCTGCGCTCGCCGACCATGTCCAACAGCGTCGGCAGCAACTCGACGATCGGGATCTCCGCAGGGAGAGCCACGTCGACGCGGGTGCGCGGGGCGACGACAAGAACGCGAGTGAACGCGGCGGCGTCCGCACGAGCCACGATGGGCCTCCTCCCTGGGTGCCCACTTAGTATAGGAATGTCGGAGCGCCGCGACCGGTCGGTGCCGTTGCATCAGGGGATTGGGGTGGCATGGCGACTCGTGCCTTCGCGCGTCGACCCCGGCTGAACCCTCCGCCCCTGCCTGATGGTGAGTTCCTGCTCGAGCCTCCACCGGAGATCCCGAGGGCGGCACCGCCCAACATCATGTCGATGGTGTTGCCCGTCGCGATGATCCTCATGGTGGTCGGCTTCATCGTTGTTGGGGGGCTCAACACCGCCTCCCTGATGATGGGCGCGATGATGCTGATGATGACCGTCGGCATGATCGGCTCCGGCCGATCCGGCGGCCCCTCCAAGGCCCAGCTCGCCACCGACCGCAACGACTATTTGCGCTATCTGGCCGCCCTGCGCGAGGAGATCGCGAAGGTCCGCGACGATCAACGATCGGCGCTGACGTGGGTGCACCCGACCCCCTCCTCGTTGTGGTCGCTCGTTGGCGGTCGACGGATGTGGGAGCGGCGGCATACCGACGACGACTTCGTCGAGGTGCGCCTCGGTGCCGGTCCCAAGGAGCTGGCCAGCCCGTTGCGACCCCCGCAAACCGGGCCCATCAACGAGATCGACCCGATCTGTGCGGTCGCGATGGACCAGCTGCTGCGGACCCACGCAAACGTCGACGAGCTGCCGATCTCGGTCCGGTTGGACGTGGTCCACGTCCTGGATGTGCGGGGCGATCGGCAGCAGGGTCGGGCGATGGTGCGGGCGGCGATCTGTCAGCTGGCGACCTTCCACGGCCATGACGCGCTCGTCGTCGCTGCCGTCGTCGACCCGGCGGGGCGCGAGGAATGGGATTGGCTCAAGTGGCTTCCGCACAACCACCACCCCACCGAGCGAGACAGCCTTGGCCCGGTGCGCATGGTGGCCTCGTCGCTCGATGAGGTCGCCGCATGGCTTGCCGACGAACTCACGCCCCGGGTGGCCCACTCGCCTCGGGCGGTCCTGGAGCCCGACCAACCGCATGTTGTGGTCGTCGTTGACGGTCGCGCCGGCGTCGATGCCGAGACCGTGGGCCAGTTTGACCGGGTGGGCGTGACCCTCGTTGATCTCACCCAGAGCGTGCTCGACCTCACCAGCAAGCAGGCCTTGAGTCTGGTCGTCAGCAGGGGTCTGCTCGGCGAGCGGGTCGAGGGGATGACCGAGGTGCACGGCAGCGCCGACCAGTTGAGCCTGGTCGAGGCCGATGCCTTGGTGCGTCGGCTGGCCCCCTTCCGGCTCAGCGAAGCCCGCGGCGACGACGGCACGAGCGTCGCCACCTCCAACGAGTTGCCGGACATGTTGGGTCTCGGGGATGTGGCCCATCTGGACCCCGACCAGGTTTGGCGTCCGCGGTCCTTGCGTGACCTGCTGCGGGTGCCCATCGGCGTCGGCCCGACGGGGGAGACCGTCGAGCTGGACCTCAAGGAGTCCGCCCTCGGCGGGATGGGCCCGCACGGCTTGGTCATCGGTGCCACCGGGTCGGGCAAGTCCGAGTTGCTGCGCACTCTCGTGCTGGCCCTGGCCGTCACCCACGCGCCCGAGACGCTCAACCTGGTCCTGGTCGACTTCAAGGGTGGCGCTACGTTCGCCGGACTGCACGACCTGCCGCACACGGCTGCCGTCATCACCAACCTGCAGGACGACCTGGCCATGGTCGACCGGATGTATGACGCGCTTTCTGGCGAGATGAACCGACGCCAGGAGATGCTGCGCGACGCCGGCAACCTGCTCAACGTTCGTGACTATGACAAGGCCCGGCAGGCCGGCGCCAACCTCGAGCCGTTGCCGTGGTTGCTCGTCGTGTGTGACGAGTTCTCGGAACTGCTGGCCCAGAAGCCGGATTTTGCGGAGCTGTTCGTCGCCATCGGACGGCTTGGTCGATCCCTTGGCATTCATCTGCTGCTCGCGTCGCAACGGCTCGAAGAAGGGCGGCTGCGAGGCCTGGACAGCCACTTGTCCTATCGCGTGGGGCTCAAAACCTTCACCGCGACCGAGTCGCGGACCGTGCTCGGCGTCCCGGACGCCTTCGAACTGCCGCCGATCCCTGGCTCGGGATTCCTCAAATTCGACACCACCTCGCTCACCCGGTTCAAGGCGTCCTACGTGTCCGGGGCGTTTGTCGACGGCGGATCGGCCGTGACCGCCGGAGGCCCCGTGGGCTATGCCCGGCCGGTGTCGTTCGTCTCCTCGCTCGTCGACCTCGGCGAGCTCACCGAAGTTGGCGGCACCGGTGAGGTCGAGGGCGTCGCGCTGACGAGTGAGGCAGCTCAGCAGGCCCCGGTCACCGCACTCCCGACGGCTGCCGGGACCAAACCTCCCTCGCTGCTGGATGTCATCGTCGGCCGGTTGCACGGCCACGGCCTGCCGGCCCATGACGTGTGGCTCCCGCCGCTGCGTGAGTCGCCGACCGTGGACCGGTTGCTGCCGGCGTTGGAGGTCGTGCCCGGGCGCGGGCTCGGGTCCCCGGGGTGGGCGGCTGTCGGCCCGCTGCGGGTGCCGATCGGGATTGTCGACCTGCCATATGAGCAGCGGCGCGACTCGATGGTCCTGGACTTCTCCGGTGGGGCGGGCAACGGTGTCGTTGTCGGCGGCCCGCAGAGCGGCAAGAGCACGGCCCTGCGCACGATCGTCACGTCGTTGGCGCTGACGCACACCCCACGCGAGGTCCAGGTGTATGCCGTGGACCTCGGCGGCGGTTCGCTGGTCAGCACCCAGGGTCTGCCGCACGTCGGTGGGGTCGCCACCCGGGCCCGGCCCGACTACCTGCGCCGCCTCATTGCCGAGGTCGCAGGAGTGGTGACCGAGCGCGAGGCCCGGTTCCGTCGGCTCGGGGTCGAGTCGATGGCCAGCTATCGGACCATGCAGCGCGCGGGGGACCCGGCGGTCGCCGACGACCCATTCGGCGATGTGTTCCTCGTCATCGACGGGTGGGGGGCGTTGCGGGAGGAGTTTGACGACCTTGAAGGTCGGGTGACCTCGTTGGCCGCTCGCGGGTTGTCTTTCGGAGTCCATGTGCTCATCAGTGCGGCACGCTGGCAAGAGGTCCGCCCGGCGATCAAGGACTCGCTCGGGACGCGGATCGAGTTGCGCCTGGGCGATCCGCTGGAGTCGGAGGTCGACCGCAAGGTGGCCGCGCTCGTTCCGGCGAACGCCCCGGGTCGAGGGGTGACGGCATACAAGAGGCAGATGCTGCTCGCACTGCCACGGATCGACGCAGTGACCGACGCTGGGAGTCTGGCGACGGCATACCAGGAGCTTGTCCGGGCCGTCCGCACGGCGTGGGAGGGGCCGGTCGCTCCGGCGGTACGAACCCTTCCCGAACGGTTGGAGCTGGCGGCGCTGGATGTGTCCGGGCGGCCGGAGGGCTCACGCGCCGTGGCGATCGGGGTCAACGAGGAGGCGTTGGCGACGGTCTTTATCGATGTCCAGGCGGACGCCCATTTCATTTATCTGGCCGATGTGGAGCGCGGCAAGACGAACTTCCTCAAGGTCCTGGCCGCGGGTGTCATGGACCGCTACACCGCTGCCGAGGTGCGGTTGCTCGTCGTCGACTACCGACGGACCATGTTGGGGTTCGTCCCCAAGGACTATCTTGCCGGGTATGCGCCGGGGGCTGCGGCGCTCACGGCATACCTGGGCGATCTCGTGCCGCTGTTGCAGGGTCGGCTCGCGCCACCGGACGTGACCGCGGAGCAACTACGCGACCGGTCCTGGTGGAGCGGCCCCGAGGTGTTCGTGCTCGTCGACGACTACGACATGGTGGCCACCGGCATGGACAACCCGCTGACGGCTCTGCGCGAGTTGTTGCCGCACGCCAAGGACATCGGCCTGCACGTCATCGTCGCCCGCAGCACGGCGGGTGCGTCGAGGGCGTTGTTCGACCCGCTGCTGCAGTCGATCCGTGAGCTGGGCTCGCCGGGCTTCGTCGGCACCGGGTCAACCGATGAGGGTGCCCTGCTGGGCCCGGCCAAACCACAGCCGTCCTACCCGTCTGGGCGGGGCATCCTGGTGACCCGCCGTCAGGGCGCCCAGCTCATCCAGATTGCCACCGTCGACGGCTAAGCGCCCGTCACCGGTTCACAGGACCCCGCGTGGCCAGCGACCAGCCGGGTAGGGCGTGTTGTCGTTGAGCACCTTCACCAGGCCGTTGTTCGCCGCCGAGACGTCACCGTTGAGGGCCAACACCCCGCCGGTCACCGCGGCCAGGAACGCCACGACACCACCGGCTGCGATGACCGGACCTGCCGGTGCTCCAAAGATCGTGGCGGTGCTGGCGATCGCGCCGATGATGCTGACGATCAACGCGGCCAGGGCAACGGCCACCAGGCCCCAGAACTTGTAGATCCCGGTCTTGATGCTCATCAGAGCTTGTCCCACGGCGTCGGTCATCGTCTTGACGGCCGCCATCGCACCCTTCTGGGCGGGGAGGATTTGGCGGTATTGGTCGGCGGCCGTGCCGGCCCACATGTCATCGACCCGAAGGGCGCCAGCCTCAGCGGTGCCAGCACGCGCACTCACTGGGCCACCGACGCTCCGGGCCCAGGCGTCGGCGGCCGCATTGAGCGCGTCAGGGTCGCCGCGCCTGGCAAACAACTCGGCCAGATAAGCCCACAACTGCTCGAGTTTTGCGCACAGCCAGTTCCAACCCTTGAGGATCTGGTCGGCCACCCAGCCCAACCACGACGGGATGATTTCGAGGACGGAGTTGACGGCCTGGCGCAGCTCCTCCACGACCTCGGACAACTGTTGGAGCAGGCGCTCAGCCTCTGCTGCAGGGTTCATTTCGGGTCCCAACTTCCCCGCAAGGCTTGCGCTTGCGACTCGTCTGCGCTCAGGTATGCCGCCCGCACCTGCAAGAGCGTGCTGCCGATGGCGTCCGTCTCACCGGCCCCCCACGCCAGCAGGCGTTCTAGTTTTGATCGGACCTGTTCGTAGGTTGCAGCGCACGCCGCTTCACTCGCGAAAGACATCGCGGCGGATGAAAGGCCCAACCCGCCGGCGGCTGTCGAGGCGGAGTCAAGCACCTCTGACGTGCGTGCCCACTCGAGGGCGTCGGCCCTCAAGGCGTCGACTGCTGTGCTGAACGACATGCTGTCCCCTTTGTCAGCGAAGGCCGAGGCGTTGCGCCAGGGCGATGGGATCGGAGGAGAGTCGCTGGATGTCGTTGAGGACGCCCTCAGACAACAGAGCCAGCGCCGTGCTCGTCCGGGCGGTCTCCGTCGCGGCGAGGGCCGCTTGGGTGATCTCCCGTCCGATATTCGTGGGGTGGGTGCGGCCCACCCAGGAGGTGGAAATGGCCACCACCTGAAGCACCCCGCCCGAGTTCACCGTGACGGTGACGTGCCGGGCCGGACTGCTCGCGGAGTAGGTCGCCTGGCGCTGCGCCCGCAAGGAACCCAGAGCGCGGGCGATGTCCTCGTTGACCTCGTGCAGGAACGTGCCGAACGCCTCGGTCGCGGCGGCCGACTCGGGGTCCGAGTCCCGGGTGACCTCCCACAGTTGCCCCCCGAGCGTCTGGCTGGGCAGCGGGGCGGGCCGCAAGGCGGGCGGGGGTCCGCTATCGGACTCGCCCATGCGCACGGCATACAACTCGAGGCGGTTGGCCACCGCGTTCCCGTATGCCGCGACGACTGCGAGGCCCAGCTCGACCGGCCGAACCCGGGTCTTCCAGTCGCTGGTCACAGCGACCGATCGAAGGGCGCCGTCTCGGTCAAGTCGGACTGTGACGGCCTCGGTCTTGTCGCTGCCAGTGGTGGGGCCCAGGGCGTCGACGCTGGTCTGGAAGCGCGACAGGGCGCGGTCCATCTCATCGCGAAGGTCGCCCAAGCGAGCCAGCAGATCGTCGGTCATCGGTGTCACCCCCTGGTGGTGTCGATTCGGCGGGAACGTATCACGCACCAATGGCCTGCGGACCCGGCGCGAGGGCCTTCCGGCCGGACCGGTACGGGAAATGAGTATGTGCACGCTTGCGCGGGCCCGTTACGGCACGGTTTGTTACTGTGGTCGAGCCTGCCGGAAATCGGCGGGTCTCAGGGGGGCCTCCTGCCCCGCGGACTCGACTTACACCAGGAAGGGGCAGTACCGATGTCAAGTTTTGTCACCGAAACCGGCCAGATGGAGCGTGCCGCCAAGCACGTCAACGACGTCGATGCGTCGATCCAGCGGCTGCTGGGGTCGCTGCGCGCGGAGGTTGCCACCGCACCGGCCCACTTCAAGGGCGAAGCCGCCCGCACCTTCGCGACGCTGATGGACGCCTACGACCGCGACGCCAAGTCGCTCAGTGAGGCACTGCGGGGGATCTCCGAGCAACTGCGCCAGTCGAGCACGGCGTATGCCGCGCGCGACACAGAGCGCAGTGCAGCCCTCAAGTCGTCCGGCTCCGGCCTGAACATGTGACCTCCGGTCACGTCACCTTTTTCCTCAGACAGAGATGAGTGGATTCATGAACGACCAGATCGGTGCGAACTTCGGCAGCCTCGACCGCACCCAGGGCCACATCGTCACCACCGTGGGCCAGGTCAACGGTGCCCTCGACGAGCTCAAGGGGTTCCTCAAGCCTCTCGTGGCCACGTGGGAAGGTGAGGCGTCGGCCAGCTACCAGGTGCTGCAGAAGAAGTGGGATGCGGCGGCGGCTGACCTCAACAGTGTCCTGCAGCGGATCGGCGCCGCGCTCGCCGAGACCAACAGCGACTTCCAGTCGACCGAGAAGGCCAACGCCGCTCGGTTCTGATGGATCGCAGGTCAGCCCGGTGCGGGCGTGCCGAGGGCACGCCCGCGTCGGCCTGACATCCCAGGGACGGACCTCACAGCCAGGGGGAGGGAAACGCCATGCCGCCGGTGAACGTCATCGAACTCGACACCGTCGCCTTCGGGCGGTGGGCGCAGCGTGCCCGTTTGGTGCTTCCGGTGCCCCTCAACACGGGGTATGCCGCGCGTGTCACCCTCGATTGGGACGAGTTGCTGGCCGTCAGCGAGGAGCGGTTGCAGGTCGACAACCTCGCCCGGGAGGTCAACCGGGCGACGTCAGATCTCGCTTCTGACACCCACGAGCTGCTCGCCTACGCCGAGTCGATCCTGCGTCACCCCCAGACCGCCGTGTATGCCGCCCGCGCCACCGTTGATGGGGAGTCGGTGCTGGCGGTGGGGTTGAGTGTCGGGTCGGACGGGTTGGTGGTGTTGGACACGGCGACGACTGTGACGATCCGCAAGACCTCTTCCAGCGAGCTTGCGGCCACGGTCGTGGGCATGCTGCCAGCAGTGCGTGAGCTGCGGATGGAACGCCTCGTGGTGGACGAGCGGGCTTTGCCGATCTTGCGCTCCGGTGCGACGGCACGCGGACTGGACCGGGCGGCATACAACGCGGTGACGGCGGCAGGGCTGGGAGCCGATGCGGTGCTCACCCTCGCCAAGGTCCAGGAGAGTCTGACGGCACGAGGAATGGTCGGGGCGCTGCGCTATGGCGATGCGGAACCGACGGTGAGTGCCCAGACATCAGAATGGTTCGAGAGCACGGGCGGCGCGGTCCTGAGACGACGGGTAGCGGCCGGCAGCGTGGTCTTCGAGTCGGCAACGACCGGTTCATTGACGAGCGCAGCCATCGCCGCGATGGCCGGTGCGCGATGACAGGGGATGAGGAATGACCGAATACGGAGCTTGGCCGGCCGGGCAGCTGAAGGCCGCCGCCACAGGATTGGACTCCGGGCCGCTGCGCCAACTGGCCGCGCTCATGGACCGCGCCGAACAGGCTGCGGTTCATTTCGCTGTCGAGGCTCGGTCGGCGATCCGCGGCGTCGCAGGAGATTGGACGGGCCAGGCCGCCGTGGAGGCTTTCGCCTCCACCGGGAAGGCGGCGCAGGCGGCCGACAGCACGGCAGAGTCGGCGTCGGCGTTGAGCAGCATCACCATCAGATTTGCCGACACCCTGTCGGTGTCCGCCGCCGAAGCCAGCCGTATGCCGGCCACGCCGCCGCCCTCGGCCGGTGACTACTTGCGGGACGTGGCGGTGTTCGGTGTCGTCGGCGGCTCGGTCGCCTTCCTTGCCGACGCCTATCAAGCGGAGCGGGATCGGGCGGCCTTGGTGGCCAAGGTCGAGGCGATCGACCGGGCCGGTGTCCAGGCCGTGGCCGAGCTGAGGGCGGTCCCACCAGTCGAGCAAGTCGACATGGTCATCGACGAGCCAGCAGCGACACTGACCGATCTGAACTCCGGTTTGACAGCCAGGACGACAGGGAGCCGGACGACCGGAGTGGCTCCGGCTGGCTCGGCCTCATCGAGCGGGCCGGGGGGAGTGCCGGTGCCGTGGGCGACCTCGGTGCCGACCCCGACGTCCGTGGCACCTCCGACGCCAGGACCCATCCCGACGTGGACCCCGGGTCCGATCCCCGCGCCGACGCCGGGGCCGATCCCCACGCCCATCCCTGGCCCAACCGGCGTCGCCCCGGTCGTCGTCCCAGCAGGCTCCCTGCCCGGGGGAATCACGACGACCCCGGTGGTCCCGGTCGGTGGGGGCGTGACCGCGGGCGGGGGTCCGACTAGTCCGGCCTTGGGCAGTGCGTTGCCGGGCGTTCTCGGCGCGGGAGTCGCTGTGGCCGGTGTGAGTGGGGCGGTTGGGGCCAGCACGATGGGCATGCCGTCCACCACCCCTGGCGGCTGGGGCCCGGCTCCCTCCGGCGCGGGTGGTTCCGCAGGTTCTTCTCGTGGACCGGCATCGGCACCCGCACCAAGTCGGGTGGCTGGCCCGATTGGGCCGGGTGCGACCTCGCCTGGCTCTGCAGTCGGCCGGGCGGCGGGAGCGTCGAGTCCACCCGGCGGGTCGTCTGCCGTCGGTCGCGGTGCCGGGGGCGCGACGACTCGCGGGACGGCCGGGTCCAGTCGTTCCAGCACGACTCACGCGGAGGGCAGAACGGCCGGGCGGTCCGGCGGCAATCCCCCGTCGGGTCGGGGAGCCCTCGGCGAACGCGGCCTGTCGACCGCCGCGCGAGACGGCGTTTCCACCCGATCGATGTCAGGAGGCCGGGCCGGTCGCCCGGGGCTGTCGGCGTCCGGGCGACGCCGTCGCAAGGAGGATGAGCCGATTGATCGGCGCCCCGACTACCTCGTCGAGCCAGACGACGTCTGGGGTGGAGGTCGACCCGTCGGGCGGCCGATGGACGAACTGACGGTTGACGAAGGCGAGGGCTGACATGCTCCCCCGTGACCTGTTGGACCTGGGCGACCTCGTCGACTACATCACCGACCTGGGGTATGCCGCGGCCGCCGCTGGCGAGTTCTCCCTCGAAGCCCACGAATACCGGGCCGCCTACGACCGGCTCTACGCCCTGTACCGCGAAGTCGTCTCAGCCCGTGAAATCATCGAGGCCGAGGCGAACGCCGTCATACCTGAGCGAGTCTCACGCGCGATTTACAGCGTGGTGTTGGGGGCTGCGTCTGCTCGATCAGCAACGAGCGCCCCCTCAGGCGATGCCCTCACCGGACATATGAAGTCCCTCCAGGCTCAGTTGGCGACCATCCTCAACGGAATGCACCAGACCTACGCGACGACGATCAGTACCGACCACGGTGGCGCTCGAACCATTGCCGGGGCAGGCCAGTGATCCGACGTGGCACTTGGCTGACCGCAGGGATCTCCCTGCTTGCTGCGCTGCTTGCTGCGCCGCCGAGCGCTCTGGCGGCTCCAGGTGATCTGACGGCTGTGCAGGCGCGGGCGTCGCAGTGGTGGCTGGACGGGTTGGGGGTGTCGAAGGCTCATCAGGTGACTCGCGGTGAGGGTGTCACCGTGTGCGAGATCGACTCAATCTTCGACACCAGCCACCCCGATCTGGTGGGTGCGGATGTGTCGATGGGCGCTGATCTCACGCATGCGAGGTTGTCGGATTTTGTCGGTGATCCTCAGAAGGACCACGGGACGGCGATGACCGCGTTGATCGTCGGGCAGGGCAGCGGTCCTGATCGAAAGGAAGGCACGTTGGGGACGGCGCCGAAAGCGAGAGTCGTCTTCGTCCAGGTCGACCTCAGTAAGGCGCCAGCAGCCAGGGACGGCATCAAGGAGTGTGCCGATCTTGGTGCGGATGTCATCAATGTGTCGCTGGCCGGGTTGGGGGAGCCGGAAGCGGTGGCGTATGCCCAGGCTCGGGATGCGGTGGTGGTTGCTGGGACGGGTAATGGTGGGTCGTCGCAGGAGATTAGCGACCTGGCGGGGTTGTGGGGCGTGTTGAGTGTGACGGGGGTGGATGCGTCGTTGCAGCGTGATCCTCGGGCGAACACGGCGCCAGCGAGGTTCCCGTTTAGTGACCTCAAGCCTGAGCCGAAGAACGAGGATCGTGGTGGGGCGGCGGTGGCTGGCCCGTATTCGCGGGTGGCGTCCACGTCGGAGACGTGCAAAGACATAATCACCCCGAAGGTTGGTGGTGGGTATCGGGGTGCGTGTGGGACGTCGGATGCGACGGCGATTGTGGCGGGGATTGTCGCGTTGGTTCGTTCTGCGCATCCGGAGTTGAACGCGGCGAATGTGGTGAATCGGATCGTCAGGACGACGAAACCGTCTGGTGCTGCGTCTTTGCCGTCAGTCCCGCTTGGGTTTGGTGTGGTGGATGCTCTTGCCGCTGTCACCGCCCAAGTGCCGTTGGTTGATCACAACCCGTTGGGGTCGTGTTATACGGGTGGTCGTGGGGTGTGGGATGAGCGGGTGAAGCCGTCCCGGCCGGAGCCGCCGGTGAATACTCGGTTGGCTCCGGCGCCGTGGAAGGACCCGATCCCTGATGTTCCGGTTGCTGCCCCGGCGGTGAGTTCGGCTGCGCCGAGCACGGCGGGTGGGTCGGTCGTGGCTTCGGGTCCGGTGTCTGGTGGTGGGGTTCCGTGGCTGGTGTGGGTCGGGGGTGTGTTGGTGCTCGTGTTGGGTGTTGGTGTGGGTGTCCGGGTGGCGGGGAAGGGCCGGTGAGTCGCGCCCGCGCTGCGCTGGGCGTGGTCGTGTGTCTCGCCGCTGCGCTGCTGGTTGCTCCGTCGAGCGCTCTCGCCGTGACTGGTGATCCGAGTGCGGCACAGGCGCGGGCGTCGCAGTGGTGGTTGGACGGGTTGGGGGTGTCCAAGGCCCAGGAGGTGACTCGTGGGGAGGGTGTCACGGTGTGTGTCGTGGACGCCTTCTTTGACACCAGTCACCCTGATTTCGTGGGGGCGGATGTGTCGGTGGGTGCTGATCTCACGCACGCGACGCTGTCGGATTTTGTCGGTGATCCTCAGAAGGATCACGGGACGGCGATGGCGGCGTTGATCGTCGGGCAGGGCAGTGGTCCTGGGCGTTTGGAAGGGACTTTGGGGACGGCTCCGAAATCGAAAGTTCGTTGGGTGACTGTTTCCGTGGGGAAAGGCCCTTCCACCTTGGATGGCATCAAGGAATGTGCCGATTTGGGTGCGAATGTCATTAGCGTGTCGATGTCGGGGTCCTGGCAGCCAGCGGCAGTGGCGTATGCCCAGGCGCGGGATGCTGTGGTCGTGGTGGCGACGGGTAATGATGGGTCGTCGCAGGAGATCAACGATTTGGCGGGGTTGTGGGGGGTGTTGAGTGTGACGGGGGTGGATGCGTCGTTGACGCGCGATCCTCGAGCGAACACGGGACCGGCGACGTTCCCGCTCAGCAAGATCGACCCTGCCCCCGATGAGACTGATCGTGGTGGGGCGGCGGTGGCTGGTCCGTTTTCGCGGGTGGCGTCGACGTCGGCGGCGTGTCAGGACATTGTTACCCCGAAGATTGGTGGTGGGTATCGGGGTGCGTGTGGGACGTCGGATGCGACGGCGATTGTGGCGGGGATTGTCGCGTTGGTTCGTTCTGCGCATCCGGAGTTGAACGCAGCGAATGTGGTCAACCGGATCATCAAGACGACGAAACCGTCTGGTGCGACATCCTTGCCGTCAGTCCCGCTTGGGTTTGGTGTGGTGGATGCTCTTGCCGCTGTCACCGCCCAAGTGCCGTTGGTTGATCACAACCCGTTGGGGTCGTGCTACACGGGTGGTCGTGGGGTGTGGGATGAGCGGGTGAAGCCGTCCCGGCCGGAGCCGCCGGTGAATACTCGGTTGGCTCCGGCGCCGTGGAAGGACCCGATCCCTGATGTTCCGGTTGCTGCCCCGGCGGTGAGTTCGGCTGCGCCGAGCACGGCGGGTGGGTCGGTCGTGGCTTCGGGTCCGGTGTCTGGTGGTGGGGTTCCGTGGCTGGTGTGGGTCGGGGGTGTGTTGGTGCTCGTGTTGGGTGTTGGTGTGGGTGTCCGGGTGGCGGGGAAGGGCCGGTGAGTCGCGCCCGCGCTGCGCTGGGCGTGGTCGTGTGTCTCGCCGCTGCGCTGCTGGTTGCTCCGTCGAGCGCTCTCGCCGTGACTGGTGATCCGAGTGCGGCACAGGCGCGGGCGTCGCAGTGGTGGTTGGACGGGTTGGGGGTGTCCAAGGCCCAGGAGGTGACTCGTGGGGAGGGTGTCACGGTGTGTGTCGTGGACCACGCTTTCGACGGCACCCACCCTGATTTGGTGGGTGCCGATGTGTCGATGGGGGACGATCTCACACATGCCAAGCCATCAGACGTCTCAGGCACTATCGCGCAGTTCCACGGGACGTCTATGACGGCGTTGATTGTCGGTCAGGGCAGTGGTCCTGGGCGTTCGGAAGGCACGTTAGGGACGGCTCCGAAAGCGAAAGTCCGGTGGGTGACGGTCGCGCAGGAAGGGGAGCCGTCCGCATTAGACGGTATTAAGGCGTGTGCCGACTTGGGTGCCGACGTCATCAGCGTTTCACTAGATGGGGCTGGGCACGCGGAAGTGATGGGTTATGCGCAGGCGCGGGATGCTGTTGTTGTTGTCGGGACGGGTAATGGTGGGTCGTCGCAGGAGATCAACGATTTGGCGGGGTTGTGGGGGGTGTTGAGTGTGACGGGGGTGGATGCGTTGTTGCAGCGTGATCCTCGGGCGAACACAGCTCCGGCGACGTTCCCGCTCAGCAAGATCGACCCTGCCCCCGATGAGACTGATCGTGGTGGGGCGGCGGTGGCTGGCCCGTATTCGCGGGTGGCGTCCACGTCGGCGGCGTGTCAGGACATTGTCACCCCGAAGATTGGTGGTGGGTATCGGGGTGCGTGTGGCACGTCGGACGCGACGGCGATTGTGGCGGGGATTGTCGCTCTGGTTCGTTCAGCGCATCCGGAGTTGAACGCAGCGAATGTGGTCAACCGGATCATCAAGACGACGAAACCGTCTGGTGCGACGTCTTTGCCGTCGGTTCCGCTTGGGTTTGGTGTGGTGGATGCTCTTGCCGCTGTCACCGCCCAAGTGCCGTTGGTTGATCACAACCCGTTGGGGTCGTGCTACACGGGTGGTCGTGGGGTGTGGGATGAGCGGGTGAAGCCGTCCCGGCCGGAGCCGCCGGTGAATACTCGGTTGGCTCCGGCGCCGTGGAAGGACCCGATCCCTGATGTTCCGGTTGCTGCCCCGGCGGTGAGTTCGGCTGCGCCGAGCACGGCGGGTGGGTCGGTCGTGGCTTCGGGTCCGGTGTCTGGTGGTGGGGTTCCGTGGCTGGTGTGGGTCGGGGGTGTGTTGGTGCTCGTGTTGGGTGTTGGTGTGGGTGTCCGGGTGGCGGGGAAGGGCCGGTGAGTCGCGCCCGCGCTGGGCTGGGCGTGGTCGTGTGTCTCGCCGCTGCGCTGCTTGCTGCGCCGCCGAGCGCTCTGGCGGCTCCAGGTGATCTGACGGCTGTGCAGGCGCGGGCGTCGCAGTGGTGGCTGGACGGGTTGGGGGTGTCGAACCTGACTTGCGCCACATTCGGCGATTCGGCGTGATCGGTGGGTGTTTGCGCTGGTCAGGGGCCTGTGGGCGGGTCGGTTGACACACTAAGCGGCCGGTAGGGTCGGCGTCGTGGCGTTCGTGCGGAAGGTGAAGACCGCGTCGGGAGCCACCGCTGTACAGATCGCGGAGCGGGTCGCAGGGCGGGACAAGGTGCTGGAGCATCTGGGTTCGGCGCACACCGACGCCGAGTTGACCGCGCTGTTGGCGACCGCGCGGAATCGGTTGCATCCGGGTCAAGGTGAGCTCGACTTGACCGCAGGTCGGGTTCCCGCCGGGCACGCGGTGATCACCGGGAAGCGTCACGCCCTGCTGTGGCAGGTGTTGACCCAGGCGTACGCACGGCTGGGGTTCGACGTGATCAACGACGAGGCGTTCGCGCAGCTGGTACTCGCTCGGATCGTGGAGCCGACGTCCAAGGTCGACTCGCTACGGGTGCTGGACGAGCTCGGGGTGCAGCACGCCTCACGGCGGACGATGGTCCGCACCTTGACGCGGGCCGGTGCCGGTAAGTACCGGGACCAGGTCGCCGCTGCGTGCTTCGCCCACGCCGCCACCGCCGGCGACATCAGTCTGTGTCTATACGACGTGACCACCCTGTACTTCGAGGCCGAGAAGGAAGACCAGCTGCGTAAGGTCGGCTACTCCAAGGAACGCCGCGTCGACCCGCAGGTCGTCGTCGGGCTCCTGGTGGACCGGCACGGGTTCCCGTTGGAGATCGGCTGCTTCGAAGGTAACAAGGCCGAAACCGCCACGATCCTGCCCATCATCGAGGGCTTCCAGGCCCGACACAGCCTGGAGAGTTTCGTCGTCGTCGCCGACGCGGGGATGCTGTCCGGATCAAACTTGAAAGCCCTGGATGAGGCCGGCCTCAAGTTCATCGTCGGTTCCCGCGTCACTAAAGCCCCGGCCGACTTGGCGTCGCACTTCCGTTGGCACGGCGATGCGTTCACCGACGGGCAGGTCATCGACACCATCACCCCACGCATGGCCACCAAGACCGCCACCGGCATCAACGACCCGGCGACGCGGGCCGAGCCGGTGTGGGACCCGAGCGTGCATGAGAAGTCCTGGCGGGCGGTGTGGGCCTACTCGGCCAAGAGAGCCGTCCGCGACGGCAAGACGTTGACGTTGCAAGAGAACCGGGCCAAGGCCGTCATCGCCGGCGAGAAGACCGCACGCACACCTCGCTTCGTCACCATCACCAACGGCTCCCGCTCCCTGGACGAGGCATCCCTGACGCGGGCCCGACGACTGGTCGGACTCAAGGGCTACGTCACCAACATCCCCGCGTCGGTGATGCCCGCAGCCGAGGTCCTCGCTGCCTATCACGAGCTGTGGCACGTGGAGCAGTCGTTCCGGATGTCCAAGACCGACCTGCGCGCCCGACCGATGTTCCACCACACCCGCGACGCGATCCAAGCCCACCTCACGATTGTGTTCGCCGCCCTCGCTGTGGCTCGCTACCTGCAAGACACCACCGGGCTGAGCATCAAGAAGATCATCCGGACCCTACGTCCGCTACAGCAGATCACCGTCCGCATCGCCGGCCACGAACACCTCGCAGCCGACCCAATCACCGAGCCCGCCCAAAAGATCATCGACGCACTCAACCCCCCGGCGCCAACACACTAAAGTGGCGCAACTCGGGTCGCAGTGGTGGCTGGACGGGTTGGGGGTGTCGAAGGCTCATCAGGTGACTCGCGGTGAGGGTGTCACCGTGTGCGAGATCGACTCAATCTTCGACACCAGCCACCCCGATCTGGTGGGTGCGGATGTGTCGATGGGCGCTGATCTCACGCATGCGAGGTTGTCGGATTTTGTCGGTGATCCTCAGAAGGACCACGGGACAGCGATGACCGCGTTGATCGTCGGGCAGGGCAGCGGTCCTGATCGAAAGGAAGGCACGTTGGGGACGGCGCCGAAAGCGAGAGTCGTCTTCGTCCAGGTCGACCTCAGTAAGGCGCCAGCAGCCAGGGACGGCATCAAGGAGTGTGCCGATCTTGGTGCGGATGTCATCAATGTGTCGCTGGCCGGGTTGGGGGAGCCGGAAGCGGTGGCGTATGCCCAGGCTCGGGATGCGGTGGTGGTTGCTGGGACGGGTAATGGTGGGTCGTCGCAGGAGATTAGCGACCTGGCGGGGTTGTGGGGGGTGTTGAGTGTGACGGGGGTGGATGCGTCGTTGACGTTTGACTCTCGCGCGAGCACGGCTCCGGCGACGTTCCCGCTCAGCAAGATCGACCCTGCCCCCGGTGAGGCTGACCGTGGTGGGGCGGCGGTGGCTGGTCCGTTTTCGCGGGTGGCGTCGACGTCGGCGGCGTGCAAAGACATAATCACCCCGAAGGTCGGTGGTGGGTATCGGGGGGCGTGTGGGACGTCGGATGCGACGGCGATTGTGGCGGGGATTGTCGCGTTGGTTCGTTCTGCGCATCCGGAGTTGAATGCGGCGAATGTGGTGAATCGGATCGTCAGGACGACGAAACCGTCTGGTGCGACGTCTTTGCCGTCGGTTCCGCTTGGGTTTGGTGTGGTGGATGCTCTTGCCGCTGTCACCGCCCAAGTGCCGTTGGTTGATCACAACCCGTTGGGGTCGTGCTACACGGGTGGTCGTGGGGTGTGGGATGAGCGGGTGAAGCCGTCCCGGCCGGAGCCGCCGGTGAATACTCGGTTGGCTCCGGCGCCGTGGAAGGACCCGATCCCTGATGTTCCGGTTGCTGCCCCGGCGGTGGGTTCGGCTGCGCCGAGCACGGCGGGTGCGTCGGCAGTGGCTTCGGGTCCGGTGCCCCCTTCCGGTGTCTCTCCGCTCGTCTGGGTCGGGGTGGGCGCGCTGATGGTGATGGTTCTGGCGGTTGGGCTGGTCGTGGTGCGGCGCCGCCGCGACCGGGGCGCAGACTCGTTGTTGGACTGAACAGGGGAGAGCAATGCGAGAACAGTTTGACGTCCACCCGGACACGCTGTCGGGCCATGGGGCTGCCGTGGTGGCCTTGGCCC
The DNA here is from genome assembly GCA_016704565.1 of Candidatus Phosphoribacter baldrii. Lineage (GTDB taxonomy): Bacteria > Actinomycetota > Actinomycetes > Actinomycetales > Dermatophilaceae > Phosphoribacter > Phosphoribacter baldrii. The sequence continues at coordinate 315,289 of JADIZV010000001.1, read as the reverse complement.
CGGAGCTGGAGGGGGTGGAATCGGAGGTGAGGGCGCAGCGGCTGAGTCCGGCACCGGTCTCGGTCTGGTCCGAACTCGGGGTGTTCAGCGACGTGTGGACAGACGCGTTGAACGCGATCGGCGGAGCCTTGGACTACTTCGGGCGGAGCCTCGCTGACGCGGCCGGGTCGTATGCCGTGGCCGATTCTTCAGCGGCGCAAGGTCTTTCGCGTTCGTCGTCGTTGAGTATGGGGTTGTGATGCGCCCCGACCATGAGGCCGGACACGGTCGGTATGCCGCGGTCGGGGACTCCCCAGCAGCGGTTGACGGGGTCGCAGAGGCGTTTACCCGAGCGGCTGCCTCGGCGGCGAGCGTGGCGGACCGGTTCGCCGGTGTCGTGCCCGGGGTGAGGTCGGCGTGGGGCCTTGGAGAGGCGGGCGAGGCGGCATACGAGCGGGCACGGCAGGTGCGGCAAGCATTGGGTGAGGCGCCCGGGGCGCTGCGAAGCGCGATGGTCGCGCTGCAGGACTACCGCGGCGTCCTGGTGCGCGGGCGGCGGGACGTGGAGGAACTCAACCAGGCGTATGCCGTGCTGGCGCCGGCGCAGCAGCGAGTGGAGGCGTTCGGCGATCTGATCAAGCCGGGGCACGAGGTGGCCTACGACCGGGCGGTGGGTGATCTGCACCTGGCTCGCGCGCACTCGGGCTATCGCGATATTGCCGAGATGGACGCGCAGTATGAGGCGGTCGTCAGGCGGGTGACCGCTGGCCGGGACGAGTGCGCGAGCATGCTGACGCGGTTATCGGCGGCGGTGGCGTTGCCCGGGGGCCGCCCTGGTCAGTCGGTCCTGGGGTCAGCCCTGCCCGGGATGTTGACCAAGGAACAGTTGTTGGCGCGAGAGGGCTTCTCGTCGCTACCGACAAGCCCGGCTGAGGTGAAACGGTTCTGGGATTCGTTGTCCGCCTCGGAGCGGGCGTCGCTGCTGGCGTCGGAGCCGAGGGTGTGGGGGAACCTCAACGGGGTGCCGTGCCTGGATCGGGATTGGGCGAATCGGACGGCGTTGGATCAGGACTTGGCCCGCTTCCGGCAGTACTTCATCGACCATGGGGTGACTCCCCCCTCGACGGTCGACGAGTTCGACAGGCTATCGCTCGATGACCGGGTGAAGTTGGGATTGCAGGCTGGCCCCATGATCTTGACCGCCGGGACGGCCGGGCTCCCGCCCAGCGCAGAAGCCATGCTCCTCGTGGAGGAGTTCAAGGACGCGCTGTCGACGCAGTTCGCGATGACGCGGACGGGTCCCGGACTCCCGACCTACCTGCTCGCGTATGAGCCGTCCCTGTACAGCGGGGAGGGGCGTGTGGCGATCGCCTATGGGAATCCGGACACGGCGGACAACGTCGCGGTGTGCGTGCCGGGGTTGGAGTCGCGGGCCAGCAAGATGGAGCAGATCGGAGCCGACGCCGCGGCGCTCTTCAAGGAAGCGGATAGAGCGGATGGCGCGCAGCACACCGCCGTCATTGCCTGGCAGGGCTATGACGCGCCCGAGTTTGACAACGTCGCGTCCCAGGCCAACGCCGACACAGGGGCGCCACTGTTAGTAGCCGACGTGGAGGCCCTGCACGTCACGCACGCAGGCGCGACCGTCAACGTCACGGTGGTGGCCCACTCGTATGGGAGCACGACGGCCGGTCTGGCCCTGCAGCGCTATGGGTTGGCGGATTCGGTGGACCAGGTGGTCATGATCGGCAGCCCAGGGGTGGGCGGGGTTGCGCGGACGGTGGCCGACCTTCAGCTCAGTCACGACCGACTGTTCGTCGGGTCGGCGAGCACCGATGTCGTGACCACCACCTACGGCGCGCTCGGTGCGGACCCGTCCCAGGCCAACTTTGGTGCGACTCGGTTCGAGGCGGAGAACATCACTCGGCAGTTGGGGCTACCCTGGCAATTCGAGGACCATTCCAAGTACTACGACGATGTGTCGCACTGTGAGGCGCTGTACTCGATGGCGGACATCGTGACCGGCCAGAGCGGCCATCTCGCCGAACACGGGATGCTCGCTGTCGGCCGGGACAGCCATGTCATTTTCAATCCGTTGGGCTCGCCAACGCTGGTCACCGTCGATCCAGAGCGGGACCGCACGCCGACGTCAGGACATCAACATTGAGGCGGTCAGGTCAGGTCTCGTGGTGGTCGCCGCTCGTGGTGGTGACGGTGGTGGTGTTGGTGTTGTCTGGGTGTTCGTCGGCCTCGGTGTCGCCGGGTCCTGTCTCAGGGAGTGGGGGGTCGTCGGTGTCCAGTCTTGATCCTGATCGTCCGTTTGAGCCGATCACGGGGTTGGGGGATACGCCGCAGGAGCGTCGTGCTGAGTTGCGGCGTCGGTTGGTGGCGGCGTGGTTGCCGCTGCTGGCCTCCAGCGGTTTGCGGTATCAGTGGGCCGTGTTCGTCGTGCAATCAAACACGGACAACGGGGGTTGGTATAGGGCGATGCTCCGTGTGGGGTTCGGGGAGCTCCCGTCCGGTGAGTGGTCTCGGGTTGAGGCGGCGATGGTGAAGGCTGCGGCAGCGAATGGGTGGGGGCAGGCGGGGATCAGTCATGGGATGAACCTGCGCAACGGGTCGCTGCATCTCAGTGGTGGCTGCGGCTCCGATGGTTGCTACTACGACATCAAGACGGCCCCTCGGATCCTGGAGAAGATCAGCTTCGATCCGGATGACTACAAGACTCCGGTCGCGGAGTTGGCGGCGTATCTAGACCCGGCGGCTCCGCCGCCGACCTTCCGTTGACGGACATCGAGGTGGTGAGACCGATCGTGGAGGTGGGGACGGTGAGGACAGTGAAGCGGTCGGGTCAGGTCTCGTGGTGGTCACCGCTCGTGGTGGTGACGGTGGTGGTGTTGGTGTTGTCTGGGTGTTCGTCGGCGTCGGTGTCGTCGGGTCCTGTCTCAGGGAGTGGGGGGTCGTCGGTGTCTAGTCTTGATCCTGATCGTCCGTTTGAGCCGATCACGGGGTTGGGCGATACGCCGCAGGAGCGTCGTGCTGAGTTGCGGCGTCGGTTGGTGGCGGCGTGGTTGCCGCTGTTGGCTTCCAGCGGTTTGCGGTATCAGGCTTCCGCGTTCGTGGTCGTGGAGCACACGGACAACCGGGGTTGGTATTCGGCGCGGGTTTTCGTGGGTTTCGGGAAGCTCCCGTCGAGTGAGTGGCCTCGGGTTGAGGCGGCGATGGTGAAGGCTGCGGCAGCGAATGGGTGGGGGCAGGCGGGGATCAGTCATGGGATGAACCTGCGCAACGGGTCGCTACACCTGAGTGGGGGCTGCGGCTCCTATGGCTGCGACTATGTGATCAAGACAGCCCCTCGGATCCTGGAGAAGATCAGCTTCGATCCGGATGACTACAAGACTCCGGTCGCGGAGTTGGCGGCGTATCTAGACCCGGCGGCTCCGCCGCCGACCTTCCGGTAGCGGTGTCGATGTGATGAGCCCGATTGGCGATGCGTGGAACGTGAGGACGACCTTGAAGCGGTCACGTCAGGTCTCGTGGTGGTCGCCGCTCGTGGTGGTGGTGTTGGTGTTGGTGCTGTCTGGGTGTTCGTCGGCGTCGGTGTCGTCGGGTCCTGTGTCAGGGAGTGGGGGGTCGTCGGTGTCTAGTCTTGATCCTGATCGTCCGTTTGAGCCGATCACGGGGTTGGGGGATACGCCGCAGGAGCGTCGGGCTGAGTTGCGGCGTCGGTTGGTGGCGGCGTGGTTGCCGCTGCTGGCTTCCAGCGGTTTGCGGTATCAGTGGGCCTTGTTCGGGGTGAAAGTGAACACGGACAACGGTGGCTGGTATGGGGCGGCGATTCATGTGAGTTTCGGGAAACCCCCGTCGAGTGAGTGGTCTCGGGTTGAGGCGGCGATGGTGAAGGCTGCGGCAGCGAATGGGTGGGGGCAGGCGGGGATCAGTCATGGGATGAACCTGCGCAACGGGTCGCTGCACCTGAACGGGGGCTGCGGCTCCGATGGCTGCTACTACAACATCAAGACGGCCCCTCGGATCCTGGAGAGGGTTCATTTCGATCCGGATGACTACAAGACTCCGGTCGCGGAGTTGGCGGCGTATCTAGACCCGGCGGCTCCGACGCCGACCTTCCGTTGACGGACATCGAGGTGGTGAGACCGATCGTGGAGGTGGGGACGGTGAGGACAGTGAAGCGGTCGGGTCAGGTCTCGTGGTGGTCACCGCTCGTGGTGGTGACGGTGGTGGTGTTGGTGTTGTCTGGGTGTTCGTCAGGGTCGGTGTCGTCGGGTCCTGTCTCAGGGAGTGGGGGGTCGTCGGTGTCTAGTCTTGATCCTGATCGTCCGTTTGAGCCGATCACGGGGTTGGGGGATACGCCGCAGGAGCGTCGTGCTGAGTTGCGGCGTCGGTTGGTGGCGGCGTGGTTGCCGCTGCTGGCCTCCAGCGGTTTGCGGTATCAGTGGGCCGTGTTCGTCGTGCAATCAAACACGGACAACGGGGGTTGGTATAGGGCGATGCTCCGTGTGAGTTTCGGGGAGCTCCCGTCGAGTGAGTGGCCTCGGGTTGAGGCGGCGATGGTGAAGGCTGCGGCAGCGAATGGGTGGGGGCAGGCGGGGATCAGTCATGGGATGAACCTGCGCAACGGGTCGCTACACCTGAACGGGGGCTGCGGCTCCTATGGCTGCTACTACGACATCAAGACGGCCCCTCGGATCCTGGAGAAGATCAGCTTCGATCCGGATGACTACAAGACTCCGGTCGCGGAGTTGGCGGCGTATCTAGACCCGGCGGCTCCGCCGCCGACCTTCCGCTGACGGGCGTCGATTGGCGAGGCGGGCCGGGTTTACCGGACAATAGCGGCAGCTCGCGGCTTGCCCGCGGACGCGGCGACACCAGGGGGTGACACGACTGTGGCAGCACTCGGCATGCTTGGGAAACTGGGCGACCTCGCCGAAGCGACACGGCATACCCTGTTGGCGGCGCTCCCCGCCGCGAAGGCCGGGCGACCCGGGAGCCGACGCGGCGTCGCCGCCCGGGCGGCGCGCCGGCGCAGCACCGCCGCCCTGGGCGTGGTCGCCCTCGCCGCTGGGGCGATCGGGGTCGTCGCAACACGCAGCCCGGGCTATCCCACCCAACGCGTCGAGCCCAATGACGGCGCCGTCTGGGTGACCAACGACCGCGTCGGGCTATTCGGGCGGCTCAACGGCCCGGCCCGCGCGCTGGACACGGCCCTCGCCCCCGTCGACAAGACCCAAAACCACCAACTCGACGTGCTCCAGGCCGGCGCCACGGTTGTTGCCCGCGACCGGGTTGCCGGTCGCCTGGCGCCCATCGACGTCCGCAGCGGACAACTGCTCAAGGACCGAGCGATTCCATCCCCGCCGGGAGCCGCCCTGTCCGTCGGCAACGGCACCGTGGCCAGTCTCGATCCGGCCACGGGGGCGTTGCGAGCGACCTGGGCTCCTGCCGATGCGGTTGCCTCGGTCGACGGGCTCCGCCCCGAGGACAAACCAACGACTTCGGTCGGGATCGCTCCCGGCCTGGGCGTCGAGGCTCGCGGCGCGGCAGCCACCGTGGGCGCGGACGGAGTGGTCCATCTGGTCGGCAGCTCCGGACAGGTGGCGACATTGCGGCCCGACAGCGCGCCCGGCCGGTTTGCCGTGACGACGGCCGAGCTCGGTGCCGCCCTGCAGGACGTGCAGGTCGCGCTCGTGGGCGACCGTCTGGTCATCGTCGACGTCATTGGAGCGTCAGTTGTCCTCCCGGGTCAGACGCCGACCGCACTGTCCGGCGCGGTCCGCGGAGCCGTCATCCAACAAAACGGTCCGGCCGCAGCTGAGGTGTTGCTGGCCACCTCCACGGAGCTGCTCTCGCTCGACCTCGCCTCGGGGAAGCTCATCACGCTCTATGACCGAGGGACGGGTTCACCGGCCGCGCCCGTGGTCTTCGACGGGTGCCGGTATGCCGCGTGGGCCGGCAGTCCCGGGGCCGTCGTCCGCGTGTGCGGCGACGCGCCCCCCGAGGTGCTCGCCCTCGAAGGCGCCACCTCGATCATGGCCCCGCAGTTGCGCCAAAACCGACGCACCGTCGTCGTCAACGAGGGGCTCAGCGGAGCCGTCTGGGAGTTGCCGTCCGGCAAACGGCTGGACAACTGGGAGAGTGTCGCCCCACCGCCGGTCACGGCAACCCCCGAGAAGAAGCCGGAAGGACCCTCCATCGTCGAGGCCGACAAGGAGCCGACGGCGGTTGCGGACGAGTTGGCGGCGCGACCCGGGCGGACCAGCCAACTGCACCTGCTGGACAACGACGCCAACCCCAGCGGGAGTGTCCTGTCGATCCGGGACGTCAGCGACCCCCGGCCGTCCTCGGCCACGCTGTCCATCGCGCCCGACGGCCAGAGCGTGCAGATCACCCTGGCGCCTGGGTCGGGGCCGGTGTCGTTCACCTACACGATCGACGACGGCAAGAGTCACCAGTCCACGGCCCCGGTCACCGTCGCCATCCGCCAACCCACCGACAATGCGCCCCCTCAACTTCGAGATCGCTTCACCGCGCGGGTCTTCCCCGTCGCCAGCCAAGGGCGGTTGGCCCTTCCGGTCATCGGAGACTGGCGTGACCCCGACTCCGACCCAGTCGTCCTGGCGTCGGCCCTGGATGGGACCGTGGTCGTGCCCGTCAGCTCGGATGGGCGCATTCACTTCGCGGCCCCTGTCGAACCTGGGCCGCATAAGATCGGCTACACCGTCACCGACGGCGACAAGACCGCCAGCGCGGAGATCCCGGTCGACGTGCTCGCCAAAGGCTCAAGCGCAACCTCGGCGGCAACCACCGAGCCGGACGTGTCCCGCGGCGAGGTCGACAAGGCGGTCACCATCCGGCCGTTGGACAACGACCTGCCGGGGACCGACCCGACAACCCCGTCGGCCCGGCTGGAGTTGGCCGGCGAAGTCGTGGCGCCGGAGGGCACCACAGTGACGACCGACGTCAAGACCGGCGATGTCACCCTGACCGCGGGCGCTCCGGGGACCTACCTGCTCACCTACACGGCGGCATACGGGATGGCGCCCTATGCCCGCGGGACGATCCGGGTCGACATCTCCCAACCGCGGCCCCGAGACACGGCACCCACCGCCATGCTCGACCAAGCCGTCGTCTATGGCCAGACGCCAGCGCTCATCGACGTCCTTGCCAACGACGTCGACCCCACCGGACGACTCTTGGCCGTCCAGGCCGCCGAGCCCGTGGACGGGGCCTCCCTTGAGGTGGCCGTCGTGCGCGGACGCTGGCTGCGCATCCGATCCACCGCGCCGACCCTGTCGCCGAATCCACAACGGATCCGCTACACCCTCACCAACGGCGTGAGCGCCAGCGTCACCGGAGATGTCTCGGTCCTGCAGATGCCTCCGCCCGTCGATGGGAATCCCACGGCGGTCGATGACTTCGCCACGGTCCGGGCCGGGGACAGCGTCGTCGTCCCCGTCCTGGACAACGACGCCGACCCGACGAACCAACCGCTCACCCTCGTCACCCGGGTCGATGGGCAGGCGCGGGCGGGGACCCTGCCGGTGACGACCGGGACTGCTGGCGTGGCGACCGGCAACGCCTACGTCAGCGCCACGCTCCTGCGCTATCAGGCACCCGCCATCACCACGGCGATGACGGTCGTCATCACCTATGTCGCCGAGGATCCCGACGGCAACCGGGCGACGGGCACGGCATACGTCACCGTGGTGCCTCCCCCCACCCCGGATCGTCCCGACCAGGCACCCACGCCGCCGGTGTTGGAGGGGCGCGTCGTTGCGGGCGACACGATGACGATCCAGATCCCGTCCTCGGGCGCCGACCCCGACGGCGACTCGGTGACGTTGGTCGGGCTCGGCTCGGTGCCGGCCCATGGTCGGGTCATGGCAATGTCGCCGTCGTCGATCACCTACCAGGCCTACCCGACCTCCGCCGAGACCGACGAGTTCACCTACGTGGTCACCGACCGCTATGAGCGGGTGGCGACGGGGCTCATCCGGATCGCGGTGCTGCCCCCCGGACAACCGCAACCGGTCGTCGCCGTGGACGACATCCTCACCGCTGCCCCCGGCGCGTCCGTCATCGTCGAACCGTTGCGCAACGACATCGTCGCCGTGGGCGACGTGGCTCGGCTCGCGCCGCTAGAACCGCTCAACCCCGAGCTGGGCGGCCAGGCCAGCGTCGATGCCGAGGCCGGGACGATGCGCGTCACCGCCCCTCAGGGGCTGGCCCCGTTGAGCGTCCGGTATGCCGTGCGCGGCGCTTCCGGGGAACCCTCCTCCGCGACGGTCACCGTCCGGGCCTTGCCCGGGTTCAACATCCCCCCGGTGGCCCGGGGGGCGTTCGCCAGCCCCGAAGGAACGGCGACGACGGTCACGGTCGACGTGCTCGCGACGGCATACGACCCGGACGGCGGCGACCGCCGACTGACGGTGAGCAACGTGTTCACCGTCGCGGGAGCGAAGGTGGACGGCGGGAAGGTGACTGTCCCGGTCGCTGGCGTGCCGCAGATCGTCCCGTTCGAGGTGACGGACGCCGACGGTGCTGCGGCCCTGGGCGTCATCTATGTCCCGGCGGTCGGGTCGGGCGGACCGCATGTCAAGCCGTTCGCGCAAGTCAACGTCGATCAGGACTCCAGCGTCGGGGTGACCTTGGCCGATGTCGTCATCGACCCCGCCGGCAAGCCGGTGATCCTCACCCGATCGGACCGGCTTTTCGCCTCACCCGCCGGGATGGTGGCGATCGAGGCGGTCAGCAAGGACCAGATCAAGGTCATCGCCCTCAAGGGCTATGTCGGGCCGGCGTCGGTGAGCTTCGAGGTGACCGATGGGACGAGCACCACCGACCCGGCCGGCAAGCGGGCACTCATCACGGTGCCGGTCCAGGTCGGCCCGGAAACCCCCGTCCTGCGCTGCCCGCCGACCGAGATCACCGTCGTGCAGGGTGGGCAGAGCCGACCGATCTCGATCCCCGAGCTGTGCCACGTGTGGACCGCGAGGGCGGCCACCTATGACGCGCTCCAGTTCGTTGGGCGATTCCCCAACCAGGACCTGGGGCTGACGGTGAGCAACGGCGATCCGCGCCGACTCGTGGTCACCGCCGGAGGCGAAGCCATCCCGGACAGTCGAGCCCAGTTGCAGGTGACCGTCCCAGGGACCAAGGCGGTCCCGGCCGTGATGACGGTGCATGTGTTGCCGTCGGCCCCACCGACGATGTCGCCCGTGTCGATCGTCGGCGTGCGGGCCGGGACCTCGGCCACGGTCAACATCGCTGGCTACATCAACTCCCAACTCGGGGCGCCCGATCGCGCGATCGTGTCCGTGGCCCGATCGGGGGCCGAGGCCCGGGTGGAGACCAACGGCAAGACCACCCTGACCGTCACTCCCGATCTGCAGGCCAAGGGTCGCATCGTGCTGACGGTGACGGTCACTGACATCGCCGAAACCTCGCGCCGAGATCGGCACGGCGTCGGCACCGTGACCGTAGACGTGCTGGGACTTCCGGACGCCCCGGGGGCTCCAGTGAGCGTCGGTGGAACGGCCAGCCACGAGGCGACCCTCACCTGGGCGGTTCCGGCGAACAACGGCCTTCCGATCGACTACTACACCCTCACCTGGAGCGGCGGGACCCAGCGGTGCACCGCCACCCCCTGCCGCGTGACCGGGTTGCTCAACACCACGGCATACGTGTTCACCGTCGCGGCCCACAACCCGGTGGGGGATGGGCCGCCGAGCCAGCCGTCGGCTCCGGTGCGACCCGACCAGGTGCCGCCCGCGCCCACCTCCCTGCGCACCTCTGATCCACAGGACCACTCGCTCGTCGTGTCGTGGGAACCGCCCAAGGTCGATGGTTCGCCAGCCACCAAATATCTCGTCAGCTGGCCCGGCGACTCGATGGAGAGCACCGGCACGTCGGTCACGGCGAATGGGCTGGACAACTCGGTGGTGACGACCTTCCAGGTCAAGGCGATGAACGATGCTGGCTGGGGGCCGGCGGCGACGGTGACCGGCCAGTCGGCCGGCCTCCCGCCACGGCCGGAGGCACCCACGCTCACCCCGGTGGAAATCCTCGACGGAGCCCGCCAGACCGTGAACGTCTCCTGGTCGTCCGTGGTGCCCAACGGTCCTGGGGACACGACCTATGTCGTCACGCGCACCGGCCCGGACGGCGCCAAGGACATCTGCACGACGACGACGACCAACTGTGAGGCGCCGGACGTCGTCAACGACGGGTCGACCTACACGTTCACGGTGGTCGCGCGCAATGACGTGTTCTCCTCGCCGCCGAGCCCGAGCACGCCGTTGATCGCCGTGGGACGTCCCGGCTCGTTCAGCGGACTGGACGCTCAAGCGACCGGGGTGAGCCGACAGGTGTCCCTCTCGTTCACCTCGCCGGCCGCTCACGACAAGCAGGTCACCATCACGTGCATGGTCGGGGGGACGGAGTGTGGCACCTGGACGGCGCCGGAGCAACCGACCCGGTTCGATCAGCTCGTCTCCGTGCCCGAGAACGGCTCACCAGCGCAGATCACCCTCACCGCGCGCAACAGCTCACCGATCCCCAGCGAGGCGGTGGTCACCTCCGACATCGTCTATGGGCCCGTTGGCCAGATCCGGATCGTCAACCCGCGCCCCGAGGGCCCGTATGCCGCGTTCTCTGTGGCCGTCGATCCGCAAGGCTTGCCGGTCACGGTCACCGTCAAAGTCTCCGTTGGGGGCCGCACGATGGCGAATGTCACCGAGGACACCACGGGTGGCCCCTTCAGCGTCACGCACTCGGTGAAGGTCGGCTTCGGCCAGTCTGTCGCCATCTGGGTGGAGGCGACGCGCCGGATCAAGGGGACGTCAGACACGACCACCGACACTGCGACGACAACGACCGGTCAGGGCACGGTGACCCTGACGGGAACGCCGGCCAGCACCTGTGTCGCGGGTCAGCCGTGCACTGATGTGCAGGTCAGCATCGCCGTGCGCAACATGGCCTTCACCAAACGTGTCGGCTGCACGATCAGCCTGCGCAACCAGGACTGGGGCCCGTTCAGCCTGACGACCTCCTCCACCGGTGGCGGCTCGGTCGACGTGCCCGAGGCGGACTTCCTTGCCACCACGGGCACGGCATACGACGTGACCTGCGACGACTCGTCGGCGCCGTCGGCCCCCGTCACCACGACATGGACCGCGCCATGACCCAGCCCCGACCCGCCAGCCAGCCCCGACTCGCCAGCCAGCCCGGCCCCGACCTCCGACGAGGAGCACGATGACCATCCCCTTGGCCCACGCCGACCAGATCGGTTGGTATGCCGAGACGTTCGAGCGACTCGTCGACAACGTCAGCGTCGCCGTGCTGGGCAAGAAGCACGTGGTCAGTCTCGCGGTGACCGCGCTTGCCGCCGGGGGCCACCTGCTGCTTGAAGATGTCCCGGGCACCGGCAAGACCAGCCTGGCGCGAGCGCTGGCCAACAGCGTCCAGTGCACGCACAACCGGGTGCAGTTCACCCCCGACCTGTTGCCCTCCGATGTCACCGGGACCTCGATCTACGACCCGATCAAGCAACAGTTCGAGTTCCACGCCGGCCCGGTGTTTGCCAACGTCGTCCTCGCGGACGAGATCAACCGGGCCTCGCCCAAGACCCAGTCCGCGCTTCTGGAGGTGATGGAGGAAGGGCAGGTGACCATCGACGGGATCACCCACGAGGTCCCGGATCCGTTCATGGTCATCGCCACCCAAAACCCCATCGAGCAGGCCGGCACCTATCGGTTGCCTGAGGCACAGCTAGACCGATTCCTCATGAAGACAGCGATCGGCTATCCCGACCAGGCCTCGACGGTCGCCCTGCTGTGCGGCACCGCCGAACGCGACCGGGCCCGGAGCGTCGGCCATGTCGTGACGTCCGACGTCGTGGGCCAGTTGCGTGGCGTCGCCCGCCGGGTGTTCGTCAGCGACGAGCTCCTCGGCTATCTCCACTCGGTCGCCGAGGCGACCCGTGGGCATCGGCATGTTCGTCTCGGTCTGTCGGTCCGCGGATTGCTCGCCTACACCCACTGCGCCAAGGCGTGGGCCGCGTCTCAAGGCCGCAACTACGTCGTCCCGGATGATCTCAAGGCGCTTGCGGTCCCGATCATGGAACACCGGTTGTTGCTCGACGCGGACGCCCAGTTCGACGAGGTGAGCAACCGTGAGGTCATCGACGAGATCTTCGCCGCGGTCCCCCTCCCGGCGGGCCGGAGGTCCGACCAAGGGTGAGCGTCCTGCGGCTGATCGAGCTGGTCCGCACCCGCCTGGCGATGATCACCAGGCTCGGGTGGGGCTTCCTCGCGGCTGCCCTCATCTTGTGGGTCATCGGGTCGGCCTTCGGGTGGGGAGAGCTGCGGGTGGCCGGCGCGGGGCTGGCCGTGCTCGTCGGGTTCAGTGCCCTGCTCACCATGGGTGGGATGGCGCTGCGCCTGCAGGTCGACCTCACGCCGGTCCGCGTGCGCCCGGGACAGTCGTCGGACGGCATACTCGTCGCCGCCAATGACGGCCCCCGTCGGGTGCGGTCCGCGACGTTGGAGCTGCCCGTCGGTCGCACGGTGGCCACGTTCACGGTCCCCGCTCTGGCGCCCGGACAGTCGCGCGGGTTCGACTTCGACGTGGCGACGGTGCGGCGTGGAGTGATCACGGTCGGGCCGGTCACGACCGTGCGAGGCGACCCGTTCGGGCTGGCTCGCCGCGAGGTGAGCTGGGCCGAGGCGGTCGAGTTGTTCGTCCACCCGGAGGTGGTCGGGCTGCCGTCTCTGGATGCCGGCTTGGTGCGCGATCTTGAGGGCCGTCCGACCTCCGACCCGTCGGCCTCCGACCTGGACTTCCACACCTTGCGGCCGTACGTGCCCGGTGATGAGCGGCGGCATATCCACTGGAGGTCCTCGGCTCGGGCGAGCGCGGCACGAGGGTCGACGACCTTCCTCATGAAGGGCTACACCGACACCCGCCGTTCGCACCTCGGGGTGATCTTCGACGGACGCCCGGAGACGTATGCCGATGAGGAAGCCTTCGAGACGGGCGTCGTCGCGGCGGCGTCGGTCGCCGTTCGGGCGCTGCGGGACGAGATGGACGTCACCGTCGTTGCCGCCGATCACGCGATGGACCGGGTGGGCGTGGCCCGCACCCTCGACGGGTTCTCCCGCGTGGAGCCGTCGACGGCCAGCCTGCCGGATCTCACCGCCCGGCTCGTCACCCTCGCTCCGGCCACGAGCATCGTCCTGGTCGTCACCGGTGCTGAGCATCCGTTCTCCGGACTTCGCCGGGCGACAGCGCAGTTCGGGCCGCACGTGCGAGTCGTGGTCCTGCGGGTCAACCCCGGGCACCCCACCTCGTCCGCCGCGTTGCACGGCATGACGGTCCTGTCGATGGCTGAGCTTGCCGACCTTCCCCGGCTCGTCGCCGTTGCGGGGTTGGCATGACCATGACCTGGCGCCGCCCGGCAGTCATCGACGCAGTCGCGCTCGCGGCGCTCATCCTCGTCGGCATGTCTGCGTTCGCCGACACCTTCGACGGGTGGGACTACCTCATCGCGTGTGCCGCCGGGGTCGGTGCTGGCCTCGCCGCCGCCGTCGTCACCCAGCGCGTGCGCTGGCCCTGGTGGGTGTTGCCGGCGCCCCTGGTCGTCGCCGCGCTTGTCGTCGGACCTCCGGCCACGCTGCGTGCTGCGCCCTCGGGGCCGTGGCCCGGCATCGGCTCCAGCCAGGCCCTGTGGCGGCTGCTGTTGCACGGGTGGAAGGACCTGCTCACGACGTTGCCCCCGTTGGACGGTTCGGGCCGGCTCAGCGCGGTGCCGTTCTTCCTCTGCCTGCTCGGCGGGGGCGCGGGCTACCTCGTGGCCCGACGATCCTGGCGGCCGTTCCTCCCCGTAGTGGTGCCGGTCGTGGTCGCGGTCGCTGCCATGCTCCTCGGGGTCGCCAGCCCGCTCGGAATCGTCGTCCGGGCCGTCGCTCTGCTCGCGCTCGCCGTCGTCTGGGGCTCGGAGCGGCGTCGGCGCACCCTCGTCTCCAGTCCCGGCGGCGGGCGACGCCGCGCCCTCACCGGTATGGGGCTTCTCGCAGCCACGGCAACCGTTCTCGCCGTGACCGGGCCCGTCGTCGCCAGCCCACCGACTGCCCGGACCGTGCTCCGCGAGCGGGTCGTCGCCCCCGTCGACCTGAGCGAGCACCCCAGTCCGCTGGCCATGTTCCGGCGGTTCCGACCCGTCAGTGCCGACCTGGCCGACACCGTGCTCTTCACCGTGACCGGACTGCCAACGGGCACGCCGGTCCGGATGGCAACCGTCGACCGCTACGCAGGGTCGGTCTGGGCGGCGGGCTCCGGGGTGCGCGCGGACGGCATACCCCATGGGTCTGGGTTCCTGCGGGTTGGGGCGCGGATCCCCGTCACCCGCCCCGGACAGGCCGTCACCGCCCGCTTCACGGTGGGCAGCGCGTATGCCGCCGTCCCCGACCTACGGGTCTGGCTCCCGGATGTCGGGCAGGTGACGCGGATTGACTTCGACGGCCCGACGGCGGCTGCCCGCGACGAGGACCTGCGCTACAACCCGACGACGGGGGCGGCGCTGGTCATCGATGGACTGGCCGCCGGGGATTCCTACCAGGTCGATGCGGTCCTGCCCACGGTGGTCGTGCCGACCCGGCCCGGCGCGATCGGCGCCCCGACGGCCGGACCCGAAAGCGTCGGCTTGGCCGCGGCCTATCTGGCGCTCGCCGCCCCCGCCGGATCCAGCCCGATCGAACAGGTCAGGGCAGTGGCCGCCCGCCTTAAGGCGACCGGTGCCTACACCGACGGAGCCGGCGAAGAGGCGTCATTCGTGCCTGGGCACAGCGTCGGTCGACTGTCCCAGTTCCTCGCCGAGCAGACCCCGGCCGGCAACGACGAGCAGTATGCCGCCGCGCTCGCGGTGTGCGCGGCATACTCCGGCCTGCCCTCCCGCGTCGTGCTGGGCGCGATCCCCGGGGTCGATGGGGTGGTCCGCGGCCGGGACGTCCGCGCCTGGGTCGAGGTCGAGGTCGACGCCGGAGTCTGGTGGACCATCGCGCCCGATGACTTCATCCCGCCGCGGGACAAACGACCGACGCCCAAACAACCAACGGCAGACAACAACGCGGAGGCCGCGGTCGTGCCGCCGCCCAACGCGTTGCGACCGCCGAGCAGCCTCGAGGGGTTCGCGCTGGACGACTCGAGCTCGGGGCGCACCCGCGAGGAGGTCGAAGCGCAGCGCTGGGTGTGGCCGCCGTGGGTGATCGTCGCGGTCAAGGTGGCGGCCACGCCCCTGGCAGCCGTGCTGGCCTGGACCGCGCTGCTCGTCGGTGCCAAGGCAGCGCGGCGTGCGGCTCGGCGCAGGACAGGTCCTCCTAGTCAACGGGTCGTGGCCGGCTGGGACGAGGTCATCGACACCTTGCGCGATTCCGGCACGCCGGTGTCGGTCCGGCAGACCCGCTCCGAAGTGGCCAGACGCGCGCCGGGGCTGGGGTTGCGGGAGGTTGCCGAACACATCGACCGGCTCGGCTATGGGCCGGTCGAGCCGACCGAGGCCGACGCGATCGACGTCTGGGCCCAAGTCGGCCGGGTCCGGGCCCAACTGGCTGCGCGGCTGGGGTGGCGTGATCGGTGGCGAAGCGCGGTCAGTCTGCAGTCGGCTCGGGAGGGTCGGCCGGTCGACCTGCTGGCTCCGTCCGTCGTGCACTCGACTCGGACCAGCCATGGCGTCGGCGGGGCCAGCGGGTCAACCCTTGCGGCCCCAACCCCGGCGACGGCCGGAACGCCCCCGCGCTGACGAGTCGCCTTTGGTGGACAGCCGGGCCAACCATCGCGGCGGGTTCGGCGGGTCTTGCGGCTCCCAGGATGTCTGCACCGGCAGCCGGACCGCACCCTCAGGCGGTGCATACAGGTGATGCGCCTTCGGCTGCTCGCCGACCGCCGTGACGGGTTTGTCGGGTGGGGCAGGCGACACCAGCGACGTCGCCGCGGGAGCGTGGCCGGGCTCGGGCGTCGCCGGTTCGCTCACCGACGTGGGGGTGCCGGGTGGCTCATCCGGTATGCCGTGCACCGCCGCTCCGAGCTCGTGCCAGGAGATCTGTGGCGCGCCGACTCCCGGTGGCGGCGGTGGTGGCGGCGCGATGGCCCCCGGTCGCGATTCGACAACGGGTGGCGGCGCCATCACAACAGGTGCTGCCTGGTGAAGGAGCGCGTCTGGCGCCGGCGTCTCCGACTCGGACGGCAGGTCCGCGACGGGCTGCTGCGGGACCGGTTGGTCTGGTGGTGGCTGTTGCAGGGCCGGTTGGTCTGGTGGTGGCTGTTGCGGGGCCGGTTGGTCTGGTGGTGGCTGCTGCGCGACCGGCTGATCCGGGGTCGGTGCAGGCGTGGCCGGAGAACGTCGTGGGTCGCCGTGGCCGGCCTCGATCGACGCCCGCCGCCGCCAGTAGTCGACGAGGCTGACCCCCCCGACCTGCACCTCGTGGTCCAGATCGGCCAGCAACTGCTCGGTGTCATCCCGCTGCGGGGCCGGGTCAGCCATTCGCGTGCGGTGCCTCACCGAAGAACCGTCGCGCCGGTGCCCGGTCGAGCGTGGGCCCAAGGGGCAACAGCCCGACGAGCTCGGCAGGGGCTGGTGCGATCGTCTTGCCCAGGCCCAGGGCCTGCAGCGCGGACAGGCTCACGACGGGGAACTTGATCCCCTGATCGGTGACCAAGAAGAGATTGCCGGTGTTGGCGGTGACCCCGTCGCTCGCTTGGCCGATGACCAGACCCTGCCCCGGAGGCAGGTAGACCGCGTCGGCCGCACCGGTGCCAACCGGCACCGTGCCGACCGTGGGCGGTGCGGGCACCGGCACCGCTCCGGTCGGCACGGGAACCTCGGACGCGGCATACACGCGGCGCACGGCTGACCCGTCGACAACCTGCCAGTCGAGGCACAGGGCGGGAGCGCGGTCCAAGGTGGTGACCTGCGGACGCTGGGCCGGGTAGGCGGCCACATCCAGCGGGCTGGCGGTCGGGCCGAGCGAGGCCAACTCCGAGGGCGAGATGGCGACGGGCGCTGCGGTCTGGCCGCTCGCCACGCGGACGAGATCGGCCACGGCGGGGGTCACCTCTTGGGCTCCGTCGGCGAAGACGACCACGTGAACCGTTCCGCCAGAAGCGCGTTCGACCGTCACGACGTCACCGACCCGCATGGTGCGGCCGCCCACCTTCGTCGCGGCACCCATCGACGGGATGGTCGGGATGCGCAACGGGGCGACCTCGGGGATGGCATTGAGCAGCCCCACGCTGATCCGGCGGGCGGCGGCGAGGTCGAGCCCGAGGCCTTCGGTGAGGACGGCGTTAGTGGGGTCTTCGACGCGAGCTCGGCGGCCTTGGAAGATGAGGAAGTAGGAGCGCCCGTCCGGGGTGGCCAGCACCGTCGTGGCGTCGGTCGCGGGCCGGGTCGCAGTGAGGCCGATAGTCACCGTCGTCTTCGGCAGGACGGTCATCCCGGGCGCAGCGGCCGGGTCGCGGGTGATGACGTCGCAGACGGTCCAGGTGTTGCGGGCCAGGCTCGCCTCCGCGGGCACCTGGTGGGGTGCTCCCGGTATGCCGAGCAGCTGGCCCCGCGGCAGGTCGGCAAGGGTCGCGGTGTTGACCTGTCGGACGCTGTTGGCTCCCGTCGAGTCCTGGTCGGCGGCGAGCATCGCCGATGCCAGGTTGAGAGCCGGATAGGCAACTCCGTCCCGGATGACGTAGGCGCTGCCGCTGTCGGTGTCGACAAGCACCTTGGCGTCGCGGATCGAGGGTGCGGGCTTGATGAACCCGTAGACGGCGAATCCGGCCAGGACCAGCCCCGACACGACCAGCCCGATGACCATCGCCAAACCGTGTCGTGGCCCGTGCAAACTCTGCCGATACGCGACACCGGACTGCACCGCGTGCTCGACGCGGCGGACGCCGAAGCGATAGGCCTGCACCTGCACCTTCGTGCTGCGCTGCGCCGCCACCGTCGCCCGCCCCTGTCCGTTCGGTCCCATGTGCCAAGGTCGTCACGGGTCCGTCCCTGGTCGGTCCCATGGTATCCGCAGCCCGGTCCTCGCCCCCGAATCGCTAGACTGCGACCGGCTGGACCGCCTGAACCGGTGGACGGCCTGGCCGAAGTCCTCGGGGCCGAGGCACAGCCCGCGACGCGCAGTGACAGGCGCACGGCAGGGAGGAGCCGCGTCGATGGTCAGCATCAACCCCGAAGGGGGTCCCGAACCGTTGTCGCGTCGGGAGCAGCGGGCCCAAGCCGCGCCCCGTCGTCGCCGGTCCGGTCCGTCATCCGGTATGCCGTCCCCCGCACCGGCGTCGCGCGTCGACCCAGCCGGTGGTGGCGCACCTAGCACCGTGCTGGACCCGGTTGGGGTGCGGGCGCCGGGTCGGGTGCGGTCGATCCGGGCGCCGCGTCCGCGGCATACCTTTGGGCCGGTCTCGGTCAGCCTGCTGGTCGGTCTGCAACTGGCGGCGCTCGTGGCGGTGCTGGTCCGGATGGTGAGCACGCCGGTCCACTGGGTGCTCCTTGCGATGGTGGCGACAGCAACAGTGGCCCTGGTCGTCCCGACGCGGGGAGGATCGGTGGGCACGGGAGTCCTGCGGCGCCTGTCGTTCCTCACCCGCGATCGGGTCGTGGGCCGCGCGTCGGCGGAGTCGACCGGGGCAGCGCTCTACCCCGGGCTGGTCGTGCGGTCGGTGCGAGACCATCGGGGCCGCAATCTCGGTGTGGCCGAATGGGAGCAGACAGCCACCGCGGTCGTCGCGGTATCCGCCGAGCCGGGTCGGCCGGTGCGTCATGAGCTCCGCCACCGGGTGCCGTTGCGGGCCATCCACGAGCGCCTCACGGCTGGGGACATCCCCGTCGAGGCGGTGACGGTGCACATTCTCATCCCGGCGGCGGGGTCGTCGACCGGACCGGTCGGCCCGTGGTGGCGCGGCCGTCGAGATGTCTTTGTCTCGGTCCGGGTCCGACCGTTGGAGGCCAGAGAAGCGATCGCTCGCCGAGGTGGTGGACGCTCGGGCCTGGACGCCTGCTTGGCCGCCGTCACGGCCGCGGTGGTGGCTGAGGTGCGGGCTGCGGGGCTGTCTGCCGACGCCTTGGACCTGGAGGCAGTGGCCGGGGTGATCGACCTGATGGCCGCGCCCGGTGCTCGCGGAATGGGTGCGGCAGGGGTGGGTGTGGCAGGGATGGGTGCGGCAGCGGAGGCGACCCCGTGGACTGAGGGACGCCACGAGGTGACCGGGCCGGGCGGAGCGCACCGCAGCCTGGTTGCGACGCGTTGGCGACCGGGAGCCTCGGACGATCAGGCTGACCTGTTCTTGGGCTTGGCCGGTGATCCGGACGCAGATATCACCGTGGCCGTGGAGGTCCGCAGGCCCCGAGGTGCGGTCGGTCCCGGGCCCGTGGCGCGAGTGCGGGTGGCTGCCCGGGCGAGCGGTCCGGGCGCCCAGACTTCGGCCGATGCCGCGCAGCGGATCGAGCGCGCCGGGTCGGCGATGGGGCTGGAGGTGGCCCCGCCGGTCGGGGACCAACTCGCCGCCCTGCGGGCGAGCGCGATCCTCGGGGCCGGGGAGCCGGCCTGGGGCGACGACGCGGCCGCGTTGCATCCGGTTCTGCGCTCACGCATGCCCGTTCCCCTCGACTCCCTCGATGCGTTGGCGCCGGTGATCGGCGGCGGGGTCTTCTTCGGGCACGGAGCCGACGGGACGGCATACGTCATCGATCTGGTGCATGCGCGGCCGCAGCGGATCGTGACCGTGGGGGAGGGATGGGTGCCGGCCATGCTGGCCGGACGGGCGGCCCGCAGCGGTGTCGCGGTGGTCGTCGCGACCGATCGTCCCGCGCCGTGGCAGGCCCTGATGCGTCAGCTCGGTGTCGAAGGGATGGTGTCCCTGGTGCCGCCGGAGGCCAGGACCATTCCCGGCGACGGCGACCTTGGCGCTCGCCTCCTCGTCGTGGCCAGTTCCGGGGCGGGCAGTTCGGGTGTTGTTGCAGGTGCGGGGGTTGTTGCCGGTGCGGGAGGTGTGGCCAGTTCGGGAGGTGTGGCCAGTTCGGGCGGAGTCCCCGGAGCACGGCAGCCGTGGCAGTCGGTCATCCACGTGCTGGCCACGGCAGATGGCGCCGGTTCCGTGCTCGCTGGCGCCGACGTCATCATCGTGTCCAGGGGTGCGGGGTCCGACGAACTGGTCCGGCTCGCGGGTGTGACCCCTGGGGACGCGGCAGCGCTCGCTGGGCTCGGAGACTTCGATGTGGCCGCCATCGCGGGCGGCCACATCGACATTGTTCGCGTCGACCCCAACTCCTGACTCAGCCCAGGGTGGTGACGTCCAGGCCACCCTCGGCGTAGCGCGCGCGCAGGACCTTTTTGTCGAACTTGCCGACGCTGGTCTTGGGCACCTCGTCGATGACGGCCCAGCGCTCGGGAACCTGCCAACGCGGGATCTTGTCGCCCAGCCACTCCCGGATGTCAGCAACGGTCGTCGCGGTGCCTTCGGCGAGGACGACGCTGGCCAACGGCCGCTCGCCCCACTTGTCGTCGGGCACGCCGACCACGGAGGCCTCGCGGACATCGGGGTGGGCCATGAGAACGTTCTCAAGGTCGACCGAGGAGATCCATTCGCCGCCGGACTTGATGACGTCCTTGGCCCGGTCGGTGAGCACGAGGAACCCGTCGGCGGTCAATGTGCCGACGTCACCGGTGCGCAGCCAGCCGTCGTGGAACTTGGACTCCATCTCGGCTTGCTCGGCGGGGGACTCGGAGCCGTTGGCGAAGTAGGACCCAGTGATCCACGGACCGCGGACCTCAAGCTCGCCGACGCTCTGGCCGTCCCAGGGCTGCAGGTCGTCGTCGGGGCCGACGAGGCGACCCTCGACGCCGGGAAGGAGTCGGCCTTGCGCGGTGCGGTAGCGCCAGTAGTCGTCCGAGCCGACCTCGACCTCGACGGGCGGGACCGAGAGGGTGCCGACCGGCGACATCTCGGTCATCCCCCAGCCGTGGATGATGTCGATGTTGTGCTTCTCCTTGAAGGCGTGCATGAGTGCGGGTGGGGCGGCCGAGCCGCCGACCATGAGCATGGAGCACGAGGAGACGTCGACCGGGTTCTTGTCGAGGTATTGCAGCAGGTCGTTCCAGATCGTCGGAACCCCCGCGCCACCGGTAACTTTCTCGGCCTCGATCATCGTGGCCAGTGGCTCTGCCTGCAGGAACCGGTCCGGCATGACCAAGGTCGCGCCCGAAATCATCGCGAGGTAGGGGAAACCCCAGGCGTTCGCGTGGAAGAGCGGGACGACGACAAGTAGGTGGTCACCCTGTCGGATGCTCAACCCGTTTTGGACCGCCATCGCATGCAGGTAGTTGGACCGGTGCGAGTAGGCGACTCCCTTGGGGTTGCCGGTCGTGCCGGAGGTGTAACACATCGACGAGGCGTCGTTCTCGTTGACGTCCTCGGGCCAGTCGAAGCTCGTCGGCTGGTCAGCGATGAGGGTGTCGAAGTCGTGGACGCTCTCGATGTGCTCGGGAGCCTCAAGCGCCGCCCGGACCTCGTCGGAGATCGGGCCGTTGACGATGACGTGCCGCAACGTCTTGAGGTGCGGGAGCAGCCCGCTGAACGGCTGGGCCAAGGTGTTGTCGACGATGACGACCTTGTTGTCGGCATGTGTCGTGACATAGATGATCTGCGGCGGGAAGAGCCGGATGTTGAGGGCATGCAGCACTGCCCCCATGGAGGGCACCGCGAGATAGGCGATGAGGTGCTCGGCGTTGTTCCACATGAACGTCGCGACCCGCTGATCGCCGGTGATCCCCAGGCCGCGCAACGCGTGGGCCAGTTGGGCGGCCTTGGTGCCGACTTCGGCGAACGTCGTTGTGCGAGAGCCGGTTCCGGTCCAGGTAATGATCTTGGCGGAGGCGTGGATCGTTGAGCCGTAGCGCAACATCGACGAGATCAGCAGTGGCGTGGTCTGCATGGTGCTCTTCATGTCGACAGCCTGCCAGGTTTGCCCGGATCGGACGAGGGGAACGGGAGCTCGCTGGGACGGGAGGTTGGTCACCTGAGGTGGGCGGACGGCATACAGGAGGTATGCCGTGCCCTTGAGGGCAGGTTGACCCTCCCTTTCGGGCGCTCGCCGAGAATGGCGGCGGATGGTGACTTAACCTCCAGGTATGTCCTCACGTGTCCTTGCACTGGTCGCCGACTCGGGTCCGTTCGACACGATCTCCGGCCTGCCCGTCCACCCCTTGGTGGTGCACGGAGCCGTTGTCCTCCTGCCCGTCGCCGCCCTTGCGGTGATCGCTCTCGTTCTCGTGCGCCGTTGGCGGGGTACCTTCGGCTGGCTGACCCTGCTGGGGCTGACCGCGGGGGCCGGCGCGGCCGTCGCGGCCGAGAAGTCCGGTGAAGCGCTGGCAGCCCGCGTCGGTATGCCGCGTGAGCACGCCGAGTGGGGCGAGCGGCTCCCCTTGGTCGCGGTCGTGCTCCTGGTCGTCACCGTGGCGTGGTTCCTCATGGCGCGGCGCGCAGGCCAGGCCCGCGCGTCGGTGGGTACGGGTGCAGCGGTCGGCGGCGGGTCCGCGATGGTGACAGTTGGCGGCGTCCTCGCGGCGGTGTTGGCTCTCGCCACGATCGGGATGACCGTCATCGTCGGGCATAGCGGCGCGACCGCTGTGTGGAGCGGCAGGATCGCCCCTACGTCGTCCTCGACTTCCACCACGGGGGCCTCTGCACCCAGCGGGCCGATCTCGTCGTCTTCGGCGAGCGGCGGCGCGGCCACGGGGGCGACGGCATACACGATGGCGCAGGTGGCCACCCACAACACGAAGGACTCGTGTTGGGCGGCGGTGAGCGGCGGGGTCTACGACCTCACGGCCTGGATCGACCAGCACAAGGGCGGCGCGGACGCGATCAAGGGGCTGTGTGGCACCGACGGGACAGCGGCGTTCACGGCTCAGCACCGCGGCGCCGGCAAGCCGACCGATGCGCTCGCGAGGTTCAAGATCGGCACGCTCGCCTGATCTCCGATGGGGACCTCGGGGATCCGTCGGCCCCGCCGCCGTCAGCGTGCGCCCGCGACCCTGGCGCTCCGTCGCGCGGTGCTTCCCCGGACGACCAACTGGGCGGGAGGGACGTGTTCGCTGCGCACGGCCTCTCCCTTGAGGAGGTCACATAGCAACCGTGCGGCGGTGGCGCCGAACCCCGGCACATCCCGCCCCAGAGCCGTCAGCGCTGGGTGGACGACGCGGCAGAGCATGGAGTCGTCCCACGCCACGATGGAGATGTCGTCGGGGACGCTCACGCCCATCTCCTGAGTGACCGACAACCCGGCCAGCGCCATGATGTCGTTGTCGTAGATGAGGACCGAGGGCCGCCCCTCCCGGCGGCTGAGGATCTCCCGGGTGGCAGCTGCCCCGGCTTCGAGTGAGTAGTCGGTGTCGATGATCTCGCAGCGTCCGATGCCGAGCTCCCCGGCGTGGTGGATCAGTGCCTCGGTGCGCACGGCGGTGTGCTCCAGGTGCGCCGGTCCGGCGATCCGTGCGACGTGATCGTGGCCGGTGGCGACGAGATAGTCCAGCAGGCCCCGCATCGACTCGCCGTCGTTGCTCCACACTCCGATGACTCCATCGGAGGGCGGGCGGGAACCGAGGACGACCACTGGCATCCCGAGGTCCGCGAGCACCGGCAGTCGGACGTCATCGACGTGGACATCGACCAGCAGGACGCCATCGACCCGGCGTTCGGACCACCACCGTCGATAGACCTCGATCTCGGCCGAGTGGTCAGAGACCACCTGGAAGACCAGTGCAGACCCGCGGGTCGAGATCTCGGACTCGATGCCGGCGACGAGTTGGGTGAAGAACGGCTCGACCTCAAGTGTCCGCGCCGGTCGGGACAGGACCAGGCCGATGGCGTCGGCGCCATGCCCGGACAACGCGCGAGCCGCGGCGTGCGGGCGCCAGCCGAGCTCGCGGGCCACCTCAAGGATCCGGGACCGGGTGGCATCGGACACCCCCGGGCGTCCGTTCAGCGCATAGGAGACCGCCCCTTTGGACACGCCCACGGTCAAGGCGATGTCGGCAATGGTGGGGCGACTCACCCGTTGGGCCCTTTCGACGTCACGGCGGCGGCCGTGGCTGAGGCCGGGCCGGGGCTGGATTCTTCGAGACCAAGACTATTGACGCTGACGACGACTGCGGGACTGCCCCAACCCAGGTGTTCTGGCAACGCGGTGGCGACCCTGACGACAGCCTTCTCCCCTGGCAGGAGCGTGATCAACTGGTCGGACACCGTCGCTGCCGGGTCGATCACGTCGGCCCGGATCCAGATGTCGCGGACCAGCCCGGTAGCGGTCAAGCGCAGGTCAACGCCGGCGCCGTGCCGGTCGACCTCGACGCGCAGCGCTGACCGGTCAAGCGTCAGCAGCCGGTCGGGGGCGAAGAACCACAACGCCCGCTCGGCGCCGGGCGCCCCGGACTCCACCTGGGCGACGAGGAAGGTGTCCGGGTCTCCCGCGGGAGCCACCAGGTGATCCGGCAGATCGAGGGTGCTCGCCCCTCGGGCGGCGACCTGCATCGGCACCTGTTCGTGGGCTAGCACGGCACCGTCCAGGGACCGCAACTCCACGGCGAGGTGTGTCGACATGGACTCGTTGGTGTCGTTGAGCAGGGTCGCGGCGAGCCCAGTCGCGCGGGGCTGGATGGTGAGGAGGCGGGCGGCATACGCCCGTCGCAAGGCGAACCAGGCCGGCTTGCGACGACCCGCACTGTCGACCACCGACCACGACATCGCCGGCCAGCAGTCGTTGAGCTGCCACCACACGGTTCCGGAACACCACGGCGTCAACGACCGCAGGTGCTCGATGCCGACGGTCAGGGCACGGGCCTGGTTGAGCTGTGCGAGGTAGTGCCAGTTGCCGAAGTCGGCAGGGACCCCGAAGTGCTCTTCGAGGGATCGGTCGAGCTTGAGTTGCCCGTCGATCGCCTTCTGGTGGGCCTGGAACACCGGCGAAGCGACATCAAGGTGCTCTGGTTGGACGGCGTCCCGCAGGGTCCGCCAACACGCCGGACCCTGGAAGCCGAACTCTGCCGCGAACCGGGGCCGGTGGTCGCGATAGGCGAGGTAGTCCTCCCGGTTCCACACGTCCCAGATGTGGTTGGTCCCGTGGGTCGGTTCGTTGACGGGTCGCTCGAGCGTGCCGGCATACGGGGAGCCCGGCCAGTAGGGCCGCGAGCCGTCGACCTGCGCGACGACCCGAGGCAGGGTGTCGGTGAAGAACCCCCACCCCCAGGTCCGTCCGGCCAGCGGCTCCTGCCAGCCCCATGACTGGAAACCTTCGATGACCTCGTTGTTGCCGTTCCACAACACCAGGCTTGGATGGGCCATGAGCCGCTCGACGTTGTCCGCGGCCTCGGCCGTCACTTCCGCGCGGAACGGCTCTTCCTCCGGGTATGCCGCGCACGCGAACGGGAAGTCCTGCCACACGAGCAGTCCGCGTTCGTCACACAGGTCGTAAAAGGCGTCGTCCTCATAGATCCCGCCGCCCCAGACCCGGACGAGGTTGCACCCGGCGTCGAGCGCGTCGTCGAGGCGGGCGGCATACCGGCTGCGCGTCAGGAGCGAGGGGAAGCAGTCCTCCGGGATCCAGTTGACGCCGCGCACCTGCACGACAGAGCCGTTGACGACGATCTCGAACCCTTCGCCGCCGAGGGCGTCGGACGTGCGCAGCTCCGCCCGCCGGAAGCCGGTCCTCGTGTGGACCTCGTCGAGCAGGTCCGGCCCCGCCCAAAGTCTGACTGACACGGCATACAGCGCTTGGTCTCCGTGTCCGCGGGGGCTCCAGGGGTCGACTGGCAGATCAGTCAGGGTGAGCGAAAAGGACGACTCAGTGGCGCCGACGTCCAGGCCGACTGTCGTCCCGGCGACCTCAACCTCGACGAGGACGTTGGTGGGCGTCGTGGAGTCGCGGACGATGACCCCGGTGACCGAGAACGTCCCGCGCCGGCCGTCCCAGTCGGCGACCGGGCGCACGTGGTCCAAACGCGCGACCGCCCACGACTCAAGCAGCACGGGTCGCCAGAGCCCCGCCGTCACCACGGTGGGTCCCCAGTCCCACCCGAAGTTGTATGCCGCTTTGCGCAGGAAGTTGGCCGGACTGGGATAGACGTTCGGTCGGGGGCCGAGCTCGGCCATCACGTGCTCCGCATGAGCCCAGGCGTCCTTGAGTGAAACCTCGACGTCCACCCGTCGCTCGTGGTCTGCTCGACCCAACGGCACGCGGTAGCGGCGGTGCATGTTCTCGGTGGTGAGCACGCTCGCCCCGTCGATGCGGACGTCCGCCACGGTGTCAACTCCGAGCAGGACCAGGTCGACCTCGCGATCGACGCAGTCCGCCCCGAGCTGCACCGAGGTGGAGTAGGTCCAGTCCGACCGACCCACCCACGCGATGGCGGCCTCGTTTGCCCCGATGCGAGGGTCAGGCGCCACCTCGGTGCGGATGAGCTCACTCAGGACGTCACTGGGCAGCGTCGTTGGGATGGTGAGGTCCTGCAGGTGCGCGGGAGCGTCAGGGCCGAGGCGATCCGCCCTGATGAGCCAGCCTGAGTCCAGGGCCGTCCGGTGCAGCACGGGTCCCTGCCTCAGTGGACGAGGGTGGTCGGGAGGCGATCGGGGTGCGCGGACCCACCGACCAGGTCGTCAATGCGTAGGCCCTCGACGGAGCGTGCCTCGACGGCATACCCGCTGGTCTGGTCAACGGCCGCCCAGGTGACCTCGCACTGACGCAGCGTGACATCGGTGACGGTGTCCAGGTGGAACCCGGACGTGAGCGCGGAGGTGAACTCCGGTCCGCTCTCGCTGGGGCGCCGGTCGTATTCGCCGCCAGGGAAGCGTCGGGGCGGTGAGAGCTCGACCCGTATGCCGTCCAGCAGCACCCCAGTGATGGCGCCGGGCTCGTGGCCGTTGATGTAGACCCCGTTCTCGGAGCGGGCCAGGATGTTGCGGAAGCGCACGTTGCGGATCGTGCCGACCCGGTCGTGCCAGGGGACGCACGACACGTAGATGGGCTCGCCGCGCCCCCACCAGGCCTTGTCGAAGACCTCGGTCTGCACGATGCAGTCGGAGAAGAGGATGTTCTCGAAGTGGCCTTCTTGGCCGAGGTTGACCGAGAGCCCTCGGTGTGAGCCGTAGATGACGCAGTTGGAGACGACGACATTGCGGATGTCGGAGGTGGCGTCAACGCCGACGACGATCGCGCTGGACGTGCTGCGCAACACGCAGTTGGTGATGACGACGTTCTCCGTCGGGCCCAGCTCGGGGAACTCCTCACACGTCTTGAGCGAGATGGCGTCATCGCCGCAGGAGATGTGACAGTCGCTGATCCGCACGTCCCGGCAGCGGTCGATGTCGATCCCGTCGGCGTTGGGGTGTTTGAGGTCGGAGTCGATGGTGATGCCGTGGACGAGGACTCGCTCGCAGCCGGTGAGCCGCACGCACCACAACGCGGCGTCAGTGATCTGGACGCTCGTCACGCTGACGTTGCGGCAGCCGATGAGGAACACCGTGAACGGCCGCGCGTTTGGGCAGCGATAGATCGCACCGAGATCTTCCACGACAAAGGCCCGGCCGGCGCCGTCGATGCGCCCCGGTCCGCTGATCGCGACGTCCTCCGCACCAAGCGCGCTGATGAACGACGCGGCCGCTTCGCTGTCCTCGCGCACGACTCCCGCGGAGAGCGCCCCCACGGTATGCCGCTGCGTGTAGTCCTCCCAGCGGGAACTCCCTTGCAGCACCGCTCCGCGGCTCAGATGCAGCTCGACGCGAGAGCGCAGGACGATCGAACCCGACAGGAAACATCCGGCGGGGACGACGACCTGTCCGCCACCCGCCGCGTGGCAGGCGTCGATGGCGCTCTGGATCGCGAGGGTATCCAACGTCGTGCCGTCGCCGGTCGCGCCGTAATCGCGAATGTCGAACACGAATCTCCTTGCCAATGATTGGGGTCAGGGGGAAGGGGCTAGCCCTTGAGGGCGCCTTGCAGCAGGGCCTGCTCCATGCGGCGCGAGGCGACGGCATACGCGAGGTAGATCGGCAGGAGGGTGATGAGGACGCCGGCCGCAAGGACGGCGTAGTCGGTGCTCGTGGCTGAGATAAGGGTGGGCAGGGCCACTTGAGCGGTCCGGATCTCGGGATCCGGACCGTTGAGGATGAGGGCGAACAGGTATTCGTTCCAGAAGTTGATGAGGTTGAGGATGGTGACCGTCACGACCCCGGGCATGACCAGCGGCAGGTAGATCGCCGTGAGGATCTTCAGACGGCTGGCCCCGTCCATCGCGGCGCTCTCTTCCAGCTCCCGCGGGATGGCCCGCATGAACTGCACGAGCAGCACGACCGACAGCGGGAGCGCCGTCGAGGGCAGGAACGCCACGAGGAACTGCCTGGTCTGGAACTGGTTGAGCGCGATCGCCAGCAGCACCGTGGGGACGAGCGCGGCGAAGCCTGGGATGAGGAAGCCGGCCGAGAAGATCCCTTCCAAGACCTGTCCCAGCCGTCCCGGCGAGGTGACGATGCCGTATGCCGCGGGCACCGCAAGCACGATCGTCAAGGCTGCGGCCCCGAGGGCGACGAGGGCCGAGTTGGCCAGCCCGGGACCGAGTTGGGCGTCGTCGAACGCCTTGGCGAAGTTCCCCAACGTCACGGAGGTGGGCAGGGCGAAGGGAGTGTCCAGGACTGAGAGGTTGTCCTTGAAGGACGAGACGATCAGGTAGTAGAGCGGGAGGAGGAGGGCAGCGGCATACAGCCAGGCAGCCGAGTGGCTGAGGGCGAGGAGGGCGCGGTTGCCGCTTCGCGGGGTGCGGCCGCGGTCTGTGCTCATGTCTGGTCCCGGAAGGTGCGGCGGATGACGAGCATGCCGACGAGGCCGATGGCGAACAGGACGACCCCCACCGCTTGGCTGTAGCCGATCTCCGACTCCACGAAGGCCTTGTCGTACATGAGATAGGCCAGGGTTGTGCTGGATGTGCCCGGACCGCCTCGGGTGAGGATGAGGATGAGTCCGGCGGAGGCGAAGAGCACCCAGAGGAACTGCAGCATCGACAGGACCCCGAAGTAGCCCTTGATGATGGGGTAGGCGATCAGCCACATCGTGCGCCAATGCCCACACCCGTCCAGGCTGGCCGCCTCGTAAACCTCGCCAGGCACAGAGGCCAGCCGGGTGGAGAAGAGGATGGCGGTGAAGCCGATCCCGCTCCAGAGGTTGACAAGCATGATGGCCGGCAATGCGGTGGTGTCATTGGCCAGCCACGGAGTCGCCAGCGAGCGCAGCCCAACGCTCGTCAGACCGGCGTTGAGCAGACCCTGCGGCTGGAAGACGGCGTAGAACACGGCTCCGAGAGCGGCCAGCGAAATGAGCGCGGGGGTGAAGAAGATGATCCGCAAAGCGCCATGGCCGCGCCTGCGCAGGGTGAGGAAGTAGCCCAGCATGAACGAGGTCGGCAACATGATCGGCAGGACGACGACCAGTTGCAGGATGCTGTTGCGTGCGGCCGTCCAGAAGTCCTCATCGGCGAACACCTTGCGGTAGTTCGCCAGTCCGGCGGCTTCGGGAGTGGCCAGGAAGCCGCCCCAGTCCAAGGTGCTGATGACGAACATGGCCACCAGCGGCCCGATCATGAACAGGCCATACCAGAGCAGGGCAGGGAGGCTGAACCCGACCCGCGCGGTCGAGAGCCGTCGACTGCTGGCGCGACGTCCTCCAGTGGCCCGCGCCATGACTCCTTCTCCTTTGGTCGTTCGGTCGGGGCAGCGGACGTGGTCGCCGCGACTGTTGGTGGGGGAGGCTGGCGCCGGGTCGGTGGCACTTGGGCCCGACCCGGCGCCAGCCGTTTTACTGGTAGGCCTTGTCGACCGCGGAGCAGATCGCGCCGGCGTCGACTCCGGGTGTGAAGGCCTGGCTGGATGCCTTGATCAGCTTGTCCGCCACCTTGGGCGGGATGTAGGTGTCGGGCATGACGGCATACTCCACCTTGTCCCCGAGCGCGGAGACGGCTTGAGTGAGCAGCGGGTCCTTGTTGGTCGCGCCGGCGACGGTCGCGGCCGGGACGAGGTTGGCGGTCGAGACGAAGTCGGCCAGGACCTCCTTGGCGTACATCGTTTGGACATAGGCCTTGACCGCGTCGAGCTTCTTGATGCCGTTGGGCGAGAGGAAGATCCCGACGCCCGTGTAGCCGTTGTATGCCGTGGGCTTGGTGAAGCGGGAGCCGGCCGGGATCGGGAAGCCGGAGAGCTCGGTCGTCGCCGACACGTCAGGCGGAGTCTTGGCGAAGGCCCACGAGCCGGCGGGCATGATCGCGGCCTTCTTCGTGTAGAACGTCGTGTTCATCGTGTCGGCGGTGAAGCCCTGGGCATCTTTGACGAACACGCCGGCATCACGGAGCTGGACGAACAGGTCGACGCCCTTCTTGACGTCGGCGTCCGCGCAGTAGGAACCCTTGGCGAGCACGCCCTTGAAGGCGTCGGCGCTCGCGTAGGACTGGATGATCTGCAGGAACAGCTTGTTGCCCGACCAGTCGTTGCCGCCGATGGAGATCGCCTCGCTGGCGCCCGACTCCTTGAGCTTCTTGGCCGCAGCGATGAGGTCGTCCGTGGTCGTCGGGATCTTGTCGACCCCGGCCTTGGTCAGCAGATCCTTGTTGAACCACACCGGCCAGACGAAGCCGCTGTAGGGGAAGCCGCTGACCTTGCCGTCGGTGGTCCACTGAGCGATCGCCTCGGGCTTGACCTTGTCCTTGAGACCCCATTGGGTGAGGTAGTCGCCGACCGGCACCGCCGCACCTGACTTGGTCCAGCCGGTGCTTTTCTCGGCGAGGTTGACGAAGATGACGTCGGCCTCCTTGCCGGCGGCAACGCTCGTCTCATAGACGTCGACGAGGTTTTCGCCTGCGTCGACGATCTTGACGACCGCACCGGTCTTGGCGGCGAAGGCGTCGGTGGCGCGCCGGAGGGCGTCGCCTTCCGGGCTGCCCTTGGCCCAGAGGGACAGGACATCGATCTGGGTGCCGGCGATGCCGTTGGCTGAAGCGGAGGCAGCGCCTGCGCCGGATCCGGTGGCGGTTGGGGTTGCGGTGCCGGACGAACAGGCGCCCAGCAGAGCGGCGGTGAGGGTGCCCGCGACGAGCGCGCAGGCCGGACGAGAAATCATCGTGCCTCCTGGGGGACGGTGCCGCGGAGGCACCTGATCCGGTTAAGTAGTGGACAACGTAACGGGTGCTTTGGCGAGGGTCAATGGGGTAGCGTGCACTCAAATAGGCGATGTGGACTGCACTTAACAGGTTAAGTCATCCTGCTGTGTCACCAGGCATGGGCGGCTGGCTGCCACCTGCGCCACGGGATCGATCTCGCGAAGGAGCCACCGGCATGAGGTCCGAGCAATCCACCACCCCCCGCCCCGAGGACCGCTTCTCCTTCGGTCTATGGACCGTCGGTTGGACGGGTGTCGACCCGTTCGGCCTGGCCACCCGTCCGGCCCTGGACCCCTGGGAGTATGCCGGTCGGCTGGCGCAGCTGGGGGCGTGGGGGATCACGTTTCACGACAATGACGTGTTCCCCTTTGACGCCGACGAGGCGACCAAGCGTGCGCGCCTGGCCCGTCTGAAGGCGGCCGCAGATGCGGCCGGACTGGTGGTCGAGATGGTCACGACCAACACCTTCAGTCACCCGGTCTTCAAGGACGGCGGGCTGACGAGCAACGACCGCTCGGTGCGCCGGTTCGGGTTACGCAAGGTCCTTGGTGCGGTCGACATCGCCATCGAGATGGGTGCGACGACGTTTGTCATGTGGGGCGGCCGTGAGGGCGCGGAATACGACGGGTCCAAGGACCTGCACTCCGCGTTCGAGCGCTACAAGGAAGGGGTGGACACGGTCGCGGCATACATCAAGTCCACTGGAGCGGACCTGCGAATCGCGTTGGAGCCCAAGCCGAACGAGCCGCGCGGCGACATCTTCCTCCCCACGGTGGGGCATGCCCTCGCCTTGATCGCCGAGCTCGACCACGGAGACATCGTCGGGCTCAACCCCGAGGTCGGCCACGAGCAGATGGCCAACCTCAACTACACCCACCAGCTCGCGCAGGCGTTGTGGAGCGGCAAGCTCTTCCACATCGACCTCAACGGTCAGCGGGGCACCAAATACGACCAGGACCTTGTCTTCGGCCACGGCGACCTCTTGTCGGCGTTCTTCACCGTCGACCTGCTGGAGAACGGGTTCGCCGGCAACCCCGACGCCCCGCGCTACACCGGCCCGCGGCACTTCGACTACAAGCCCTCGCGCACCGAGCACCTGGCTGGGGTGTGGGCCTCTGCCGAGGCCAATATGGCCACCTACCGGCTGCTCGCCCAGAAGGCGCGCGCCTTCCGCGCCGATCCTCGGGTCACCGAAGCCATCTCGTATGCCGGTCTGTTCACTCTCGCGGAGCCCACCCTCGGGGCGGGGGAGACGCTGGAGTCCTTCCGGGCGGCCGACGACGGCTTCGATCCCGAGGTGGCGGGACAGCGCGACTTCGGCTTCGTCCGCCTCAACCAACTTGCCATTGAGCACCTCATCGGTTGACGGGAGCGGTCGTGACACTCGTTGCGGGAGTTGACTCCTCGACCCAGTCCTGCAAGGTTGTCATCGTCGAGGCCATTTCGGGGCGAGTGGTGCGGTCTGGTTCGGCGCCTCATCCGCCAGGGTCGGAGGTCGACCCCTCCGCCTGGTGGGAGGCACTGTGCGCCGCTGTGGCAGCGGCTGGCGGCCTGGACGACGTGGCTGCGGTTTCGATCGCCGGACAGCAGCACGGCATGGTGTGCTTGGACGCCGATGGTCAGGTCATCCGGCCTGCCTTGCTGTGGAATGACACCCGCTCTGCCGACGCCGCCGTCGAGTTGATCCGCGACCTGGGCGGCGGCGACACGACACAAGGTTCGACCCGCTGGGCCGATGCGGTCGGCAGCGTCCCTGTCGCGTCTTTCACCATCACCAAGCTTCGCTGGCTGGCCCAGCACGAGCCGGAGCATGCCGCCCGGATTGCCGCCATCGCCCTGCCGCACGACTGGTTGACCTGGCGGCTGTGCGGTGGGCATTCGGTGGCGACCCTGGTCACCGACCGTTCGGATGCTTCGGGGACGGGCTACTTCGACGCGGCGTCGAGCGCCTATCGGCGTGACCTGCTGGCGCTGGCGCTCGCTCGTGATGTCGCAGGGGTGGAGGGGATCGTCCTCCCGCGGGTGGCCGGGACCCATGAGCAGGTGGGGACGGGGGATGACCGGCGCGGGTGGGGGCATGTCGCCGTCGGGCCGGGGTGCGGGGACAACGCGGGAGCCGCCCTCGGGCTTGGCTTGCGGGCCGGCCAGGGGTGTTTATCGGTCGGCACCTCCGGGGTCGTGTCGACCGTGTCGACCGTGTCCACGGCCGACCCGTCCGGGTCGGTCACCGGGTTTGCCGACGCCACCGGCCGATTCCTGCCGCTGGCCTGCACCCTCAACGGTTCACGCGTGCTCGATGTCGTCGGATCGCTCCTCGGTGTCGATCACGAGGAGTTGAGCGCGCTCGCGCTCGCCGCGCCACCGGGGGCCGGCGGGCTGACCCTCGTGCCCTATCTGGAGGGTGAGCGGACTCCGAATCTCCCCACCGCGACGGGGACCCTCCTCGGGTTGACCCTCGCGTCGACAACCCGGGGGAATCTCGCCCGTGCGGCGGTCGAGGGAATGCTCGGGCTCCTCTCGGGGTGCCTGGATGCCGTGCGGGACCAGGGCATTCCCATCGAGCGCGTGTCCTTGGTCGGTGGGGCCGCCCGGTCAGCGGCGCTGCGGGAGTTGGCGCCCGGCATACTGGACATCCCCGTCGACATCCCCGAACCGGGCGAGTGGGTCGCGGTGGGGGCGGCGCGGCAGGCGGCCTGGGTGCTGTGTGGGGGAGCCGAGCCGCCCGCGTGGGCGGTCGCCGTGGGCGATTCGGGCCGCGCGCTCAGGCGGATCGGTGGCCCCGCGCGGTCGGTCGCCGTCGAGCAATACCGGCGGGCAGCGTCGGACGTTCATCGCGTGCTCCAATCGGGTCCGCCCTGATCTGGGCCGGGTCGGCCGCGTGCGGATCTCGACAATCACCTTCGGGGCGACGCTGGCTAGATGTAACCGGCGAGGCCGAAGGATCGTGTGGCTCGGTCGCCCGCTGAGGGAGTTGCAGCCACACAATCGGGCGGAACTCGCCACAAGCAAAAGGGCCCTGACCGCGTTTCCGCAGGTCAGAGCCCTAGAGCCAACTGGTCGGGGTGACAGGATTTGAACCTGCGGCCTCTTCGTCCCGAACGAAGCGCGCTACCAAGCTGCGCCACACCCCGTGGCCCGCGCGACCCACAGAGGGCGTTACGGCACAAGGAGAGAGGATAGCCGACCCGCGCGCCGCGCGCGCAATCGGGTTGTGGCAGCCGACGGTGGGCGGACGGCATACGGGAAGGCCGGACCCAGCCACACCACCACTGACGCCTATGCGTCGCGCGGCACCAGGGTGAGCAGGCTCGCCTCCGGGCGGCAGGCGAACCGCACGGGCGCCATCGGCGAGGTCCCCAGGCCAGCCGACACCTCCAGGTATGCCGCCCCTTCGGGTGCCGACGAGGACGGCGCGCCGCCCGCGCCGGGCCACCACCGGGAGACCCCCTTGGCGCGGCGGGTGTCCAGGTCGCAGTTGGTCACCAGGGCCCCCCAGCCGGGCACGCACAACTGGCCGCCATGCGTGTGACCGGCGATGACCAGCTCGGCCCCGTCGGCCGTCATCGCGTCGAGCACCCGCTGATAGGGGGCGTGGGTCACCCCGATCGTCAGCGCAGCATCCGCCGCCGCAGGACCGGCCACCGCGGCATACCGGTCGTAGTCCAGGTGCGGATCGTCGACCCCGACGAGCTCGAGATCGACGCCGCCCACGGTCAGCCGCGTCCGCCGGTTGGTCAGCTCCGTCCACCCTGCGGACGCGAACCCCGCCACGAGCCGGTCGGTCGGCAGCCGCCGCGAGCGCCCCGACCCACGCCGGGAGTCGCGAGTCAGATAGAGCGCGGGGTTCTTCAGCCGCGGCGCGAAGTAGTCGTTGGACCCCAGCACGAACACCCCCGGCACGCCCAGCAGCGGTTCGAACGCCCGCAGCAGCGGCCCGATCGACTCGGGGTGCGCGATGTTGTCGCCGGTGTTGACGACCAGATCCGGCTCCACCTCGGCCAGCGCCTGGATCCAGGCGATCTTGCGCTCCTGGGTCGGCATGAGGTGCAGATCGGTGAGATGCAGGACCCGCAGGCTGCGGCTCCCGGGCGCGAGGACCGGCACCGTATGCCGTCTCAGCACGAAGAGGTTGCGCTCCACCACGCTCGCATAACCGACACCGACGACCCCGGCGGCGGTGACGCCGAGGGCAGCGCGGGCGAGCGGATGCATCGGATCAGTCTCCCACGGCGCGGGCACCCGGGCCCACGCGCTCGCCCCGGTTAGCCTGACCCGGTGAGTGTTGCGCAGACGATTGCCAGCTGGGCCCGGGAGCTGTCGGAGGTCGGCGGCCGCAACACGCTGCTGTGGGCACCGGACGGTCCGGACCGCGACGGCTACCTCGATCTGACGACCGCCCACCCCGGCGGGGTGTCGATGTTGCTCGCCGGACGCCCGACGAGCTTGTCCGATCTGGTCCGCGAGGCGGCCGGCTTCGAGGAGGCCCGCGACACGGTCCGACGCATCCACGCCAAGGCGACCGAGCTGCTCGAGGAGCGGGGTCTGGTCGCCGGGTTCGTCGCCATCGGCGTGGCAACCTGGGACCCGCCGCGCGCTCGCGCCGTCGTCGAAGCGCCCGTCCTGCTGCGCACGTGCACCTTGCGCCCCACCAGCCCCGCCCAGCACGACTTTGATCTCGACCTGGGCCCGGCGGTCGAGGTCAACCCGGCGCTGGTCAACTACCTGCGCTCCGTGGCGGGGATCGCCGTCGACCCGACGGGGCTCGCCGCGCTGACGACGCTCAAGGGCTCCGCGGGTGGTTTCGACCCCTACCCGGTGTATGCCGCCCTCGGTCGCCTCTGCGCCGACCTGCCGGGCTTTGCCGTCAGCCCACGCCTTGGCCTGGGGACCTACCCCTACGGCAAACCCGACATGGTCGCCGACGTCAGCGGCCAAGCCCAATGGCTGGCCCAGGTCGATCTCGTCGCTGCGCTCGGTGGGGACGAGCCGGCGACCGTCCGGCTGCGCCAAGCGTTGCCCGAGCCCGCCGAAACCCCCGACCCCGAGCTGGAACTGCGGGTCCTGGACCTCGACGCGACCCAGGAGTCGGTCATCGAGGCGGTCCGGGTCGGGCGTCAGCTCGTCCTGGCCGCTCCCACGGGCACCGGGGCCACCCAGACCGTCGCCGCACTCGTGGCTGCCCTCGCCCATGACGGCAAGCAGGTCCTCTATGTCACGTCCCACCGTCGGGCCCTGCGCGAGCTGCTCGACCGGCTCGGCTCGGTCGGTCTGGACGATCTCCTCCTCGACCTCACCGGGGCCGCTGAGGACCGTCGGGCCGTCACCGCCGAGCTCGGCCGCGCCCTCACCCGACTGTCCACCCTGGACGACCGCGAGCTCGCCGACGCTGCCGACCCGCGCGGACGCCTCGATCGGGCCGCCGCCGTCGGTCAGGCCGAGCAACTGCTGGCCGACCATGTGGCCGCGATCCATGAGGTGCGGCGGCCGTGGGGGGTCACGGCATACGAGATCCAGGAGGCGATGGGCGCCCTCGCGGCGCGGCACCCTGCGCCTGGCTCGCGGGTGCGGATCGAAGGGGCCGCCCTCGAGGAGTTGTCCCGCGAACGGGTCACCGAACTCGCCAACCACCTGCAGGCGGCTGCGGCGGCGGGCGCTTGGTCGGCCGAGGGCGGCGACCCGTGGTACGGCGCGACGATCCGGACCACCGACGAGGTCGAGCGGGCGCGTGACATCGTCACCCGGCTGACCTCGGGTGCTCTGGCCGCCACGACGGCCGACCTCGACGAGATCCTCGTCGAATCGAGCCTGCGGCCCGCGCGGTCGGCCGAGGACTGGCGTCATGCCTTGGTCACCATGCGCGGCGTCCACGAGACCCTGGAGGTCTTCCGCCCAGAGATCTTCGACCGGCCCCTCGACGAACACGTCGTCGCGACCGGCAACCGGGCCTACCGCGCCGCGTCAGCCGTCGAGCTTGGCTGGTGGTCGCGGTCTCGGGTGCGGCGCCAGGCCCGACGGATGTTGCGGCCCGGACGACCCCCGGCCGACCTGCACGCCGAGCTGGTCCGGGCCCGCAACCAGCGGATCGCCTGGCACGACCTCGTGGGTGCTGGCGGTCGCCCCGAGATCTCCCCGCGCTTGGAGGAGGGCGAGGCGGCATACCAGGCGCTGGCGACCGATCTCGCCTGGCTGGACGAGCGGCTGCGCCCCGGCCCAGATGACGGGCCGATGCTCACGGTGGCGTTCCCGCTGCTTCGGACCCGGCTCGCCCGGCTCGCCGAACGGCTCGACCGGCTCGACATCCTCCCGCAGGTGACTGCGGTTGTCGACGAGCTGCGGGCGGCCCGGATGGGCGACATCCTCGATGACTTCGCTGCCCGCGGGGTCGCGGCCGACCAGGTCCACGCCGAGGTCGAGCACGTGTGGTGGGCCTCGCTCGGACAGGAGATCCGGGCCCGCGACCCGCGGTACGCCCACCACGACGGGTCCGCGTTGCGCCTGGCGGCGGAACGGCTCGCGGGTCTCGATGCGGTCGGTCGCACGAGCGATGCCGGTCGGGTGCGGGCCGTGGTCGACCGCCGGGCCCGCCAGCGGGTCCGGGAGAACCCCCGCCAGACCGACCTCCTGCATGCCCAAGCCGGGCTCACCCGCGGGCACCTGCCGTTCGCCGCGCTGCACCGCGAGGCCGACCGGGTCCTCGGCGCCCTGCGCCCGTGCCTGGCCGTCAGCCCGTATGCCGTCGCCCAGGTCCTCGCTCCCGGCACCTCCGTGGACGTCGTCATCGTCGATGACGCCACAACGGTCAGCGTTGCCGAGTCGGTGTCGGCGCTGTCCCGCGGCCGTCAGGCCCTCGTGATCGGCCGACCGGACGGCGCGCTGCCCAGCCCGTTCCGGGTCAGCTCCGGTCCGCGGGCCGTCGCCGACCCGTCGGAGGCCCCGACATCCCTGTATGCCGCCGCCACCGCCGTCCTCCCCGAACGGCGGCTCGGCTGGTGGCACACCGACCTGGACGCCCGGTTGGCGTTGGTCCCTCCGGCCGGGATCACCCACGGCGCCCCGTCGCCGCGGCGGGCACCCGCGTTGCGGTTGGACCATGTCGACGGCTCAGCGGCAGTGTTGCCCGGCAACGACAGCGCCATCGAATGGACGTCCGCCGAAGTTGCTCGGGTCGTCGACCTCGTCCTGGACCACGCCCGGGAGCGCCGCGCCGAAAGCCTGGCCGTTCTCACCCTCACAGCGGCGATGGCCGAGCTGGTCCGCGACGGCGTGCGCGACGGCATCGGTCGCCTTGAGGGCGACGACGCTGCCGTCGAGTTCCTCTCCGGACGAGGCGTCGAGCCGTTCGTTGTGGCCCGGGTCGAGGACTCCGACGCGGTGCTGCGCGATGTCGTGCTGCTGGCCGTCGGCTATGGACGCACGCCGCACGGTCGGGTCCTGCACCGCTTCCCTGCCTTGACCGCCCCGGGAGGAGAGGCCGCGCTGGTCGCGGCGACGTCCCGAGCCCGCCGTGAGCTGGTCGTCGTGTCGACCCTTCGAGCCCAGGATCTCGACGTCGGCCGGCTGCGTTCGACACCGGCGATGCGCCTGGTCGACCTGTTGGCGCATGCGGAGGCGGGCGGCATACCGGAGGGGGAGACGAATGCGACGGATGGTGCCGGTCCGCTGATGTCCTACCTTGCGGCGCGGCTGCGACAGGAAGGTCTCACGGTCGCGACCCAGGTTGGCGTCGGGCCGCATCGGGTCGAGCTCGCGGTCGGCCACCCATCGGTCGCGGACCGCTGGCTGGTCGCGGTGGAGAGTGACGGCCCCGGGTATGCCGCCCTTCCGGGCGTCCGCGCCCGCGACGTGTTGCGCCCGCGCCAGCTTCGCCGACTGGGGTGGGAGCCGATCCGGGTGTGGAGCACCGATCTCTATCGGGACCCGGCGCCCGAGGTCGTCCGAGTCGTCGCCGCGGTGACGGGCACCCTCCGCGCTCGGATCACCTCGGCGCCTGTCGACGAAGCGATGGCGTCACCCGCGCCCGCGCAACCGGCCGAGCCGACCGGGCGGGTTTCGGTGTCCACCACCCAGGTGACCGACACGTCCGCTGAGTCGTCCGACGCCGCTGGGTCGTCCGACGCCGCTGGGTCGTCTGACCCCGCAGCGTCGTCTGACCGCCCCAGCAGCCCCGACGGT
This sequence comes from Candidatus Phosphoribacter baldrii, assembly GCA_016704565.1. GTDB lineage: Bacteria > Actinomycetota > Actinomycetes > Actinomycetales > Dermatophilaceae > Phosphoribacter > Phosphoribacter baldrii. The sequence goes on along the minus strand of JADIZV010000001.1, from coordinate 275,876 downwards.
GAGGCGAAGCGGGTGCGACGGCGCTTCCGCCGCGGCGGCGCCGAGCGGAGCCTCGATGACACCGACACGGGGTGGGGCGATCGACCGACCGGCGGGGACGCTCACGACCGGTGGTTGACCGAACAACGCCCGCCGCATTGGGAGTGACCCCCACGAGGGATGACGACCTGAGCATGACAACGGGGCGGGAGCCGATGGCTCCCGCCCCGTCTGTCGATCAGGTGGTGCGGAGGTGGTGCTCTCGGGTGATCAGCGGGCGCGCAGGCTGTCGCGGATCTCGGTGAGCAGGGCAACCTCAGCGGAGGGGGCCTCCTCTTCGACAACTTCGCCAGCCTTGCGGCGCTCGTTGATCTTGTTCATCGGAACAACGAACGCGAAGTAGACGACCGCGGCGGTGAGGAGGAACACGACAGCGGCGTTGAGGATCGCGCCGATGTCGATGAACGTCTCTTTGACTCCCTGGTTGCCGAGCTGGATACCCAGGCCTTCGCCGACCTTGCCGCCGCCCATCCGAGCGAGGATGGGGCCGATGATGTTGCTGACGAAGGCATCGACGATCTTGCCGAACGCGGCACCGATGACGACGGCGACCGCGAGGTCGACGACGTTGCCGCGCATGAGGAAGTCCTTGAATCCCTTGAGCATGAGTGGTGTTTTCCTTTTTCTGGGGTGGGCTCCGACCCTGGGAGATCCACTCCTCAGGTGAGGGTGGGGTAGGCGCAGGCGCGCCCAGGAGCACAAAACGGTTTCTTAGCGTGCGCTCCGGGGGCCCTTCCCCGCAGCACGAGGGTCCACGCTACCCGTTGGAAAGCGGTTTCGGGGACTTGAGCGACGGGCCGAGTGCACGTGTGTCGGGCCCCAACAGGGCGATGACGAAGCCGACCGAGACCCCCGACGGCCCGCCCGCGGCAGCCAGTGCGGCTGCCCCGGCCTCGTCGACGGCAGCAAGCAGCCGGCCCGCGCCACCCGGGTCAGCGCCGAAACCGACCGCCTCCGACGACGGCGGCTGTGCGACGAGCACGGTCCCGGCGGCCACGACCGCCCCGGTCCCCAACGCCAAGATCCTGACCTGATCGCCCGGGTGCAGGGAGCCGAGGATGGCCGGATCGGACACCGGCACAGCCACCGCGAGCGTGTCCGAGGGGGCTCCGACGAGCAACCCCGGCCCCAACACCCGGGTGGAGGTCAACACCTCACCCACTGCCATCGGCCCGGCGAGCACCGCACCTGCCGCTCGGGCCGTGTCGGTGATGGCCCGGTCAGGGACGAGGTCTGTCGGCAGTAGTTGCTCGCGCAGGTCTCCGGGATCAAGCCGCCCACCCGCGGGCAGGTCCCGGGTTGCGACGAGCACCCGTATGCCGTCCTCCTGAGCAGGTCGCGCTGCCGACACGGCCACCCAACCGGCAACCCCGACGAGGATCGCCGCGATGACCTGTCTGACCCGAGCCCGCACGAAGCGAGACCGCCGCGACCGTGGTTGACCAGGTCGAGCCGACCGAGCCGGCCGAACGGGTCGAGCCGACCGAGCCGACCCAGCTGACCCAGCCGTCCGGGGCATAACCGGGCCAACCCGGCCCGAGCCGACAACAGCCGACCCAGTCCGGCCCGAGCCAGCAACGCTCGAGCCGGGCAGACGTGGCCGGAGCACGGAAAACCCGCTCACGGCAACGGGAATGGCAGGGTGAGCCCGTCCAACGCCCGTCGGCACGCACAGTCAGCCGTGTCGTCGGGCTCCGACTCGGGCAGTCGCCCCACGACATCCCCGATGAGCGCCTTGAACCGCGGCATGTTCTCGGCGAAGGCAGCGAGCACCTCGTCGTGGGTCACGCCGTCACCGTGTTCCACCCCGGCATCGAGATCGGTCACCAACGCGATCGTCGTGAAACACATCGCCAACTCGCGAGCGATCGCCGCCTCCGGCATGGCGGTCATCCCGACAATGTCCCAGCCCTGGGCCTGATGCCACACCGACTCGGCCCGGGACGAGAACCGGGGTCCGTTGACCACGACGAGGGTCCCGCCCAGTTGGTGTGGAATCTCGGTCGCGGTCAACGCCGCTGCGGCTGCGGCTCGCCCGGTCGGGCAGTAGGGGTCGGCGAAGCTCACGTGGACGACCGCCCCGACCTCGTCGTACATCGTGTGCGCCCGGCCCCAGGTGCGGTCGACGACCTGGTCGGGGACGACGACGGTGCCCGGCCCCAGGTGAGGTTTCAGCCCGCCGACGGCGCACGGCCCGAGCACCTGGCGGACCCCGAGCGCCCGCAGTGCCCACAGGTTGGCCCGGTAGTTGACCCGGTGCGGCGGGAACCGATGGTCGTGTCCATGCCGAGCGAGGAACGCGACCGGGCGACCGTCGAGCTCTCCGACGACGACGTCGTCGCTCGGGTCGCCGAACGGCGTCGTCATCGGCACCCGGGTGGCGCCGGTGAGGAAGCTGTAGAACCCGGAGCCGCCGATGACCCCGATCTGTGCCTGCACGCCGCTCGTCATGTCCGAAGGTTAGAACCTCCCGTATGCCGCCGCCCCGTCACCCTGGGTGCCTGTGGACGATGGGACAACCGGCCAGGGGGATGTGGACGAGGGATCCGCCGCGCGCTCAGCCGATCACTGAAGAGGGAACCGTGCGTCAGCCAGAACTGCTGGACGCGCCCGACGACCCGGATGATGACGACGACCCGGACGACGTGGCTGACGACGAGCCGGAGCCAGCGCTGGACGACGAACCAGCCGACCCCGACCCTGACCCAGCCGACCCTGACCCCGAACCCGACGAGTCCGATGAGCCTGACGAACCGGATGACCCCGCCGACCCTGACGACCCGGCGTTGGCCGGCACCGTCGAGGACTTCGACGAGGAGGACCGTGAGTCGGTCCGATAGAACCCCGACCCCTTGAAGGTCACCCCGATCGAGCCATAGACCTTGCGCAGCCGGCCGTCGCATTCCGGGCACACCGACAACGGGTCGTCGCTGAAGGACTGGACCGCGTCGAAGGAGTGGTCACAAGCGGTGCAGGCGTAGGCGTAGGTGGGCACGGCGGTCCTCGGTCGTTCGTCAGCGGGGCGGGGGCCGACGCGGAGCGGCGGCGATAGGTCGGCTGCGGTGGGTCAGTCTGCAGCGGTGGGTCAGTCGGCTGCGGTGGGTCAGTCTACGGAACGGGTCGCCGAGGTCCCGAATTCCCTCGCTCGGCCCGGGAGACCCACCCGGCCAGCCGACCGTGGCGGCTCACCATGACCAGCCGCTTCTCGACCTGGTCACGCACCGCCGCGGTGGTGACGACGAGCAACTGGTCACCGTGCCGCAGCCGCGTCGTCGAGACCGGCACGATCGTCTCTGACCCCCGCACGACCAGGGTGACCGCGGCACCAGGGGGCAGCCGCAGCTCGAACACCTCGACCCCGTGCAGGTGCGACTGCGGGCCGATGCTCACGCTGACCAGATCGGCGTTGAGCTCCTCCAAAGGGGTCGTCTCGACCTCGATCGAGGTCCGATGCACCGACTCGGCGACCCTCAACCGCTGGGCCATCCAGGCCAGGGTCGGCGCCTGGACCAGCGTGTAGACCACGACAAGCACGACGACCAGATCGAAGATCCACTGCGTCCCCATCGCCCCCACCGTGAGCGGCACGGTCGCCAGGACGACCGGCACGGCACCCCGCAGCCCCGCCCACGACAGGAACACCTGGTCGCGCCACCCGACCCGGAACGGGGTCAACGACACCAGCACTGACAGCGGCCGCCCGACCAGCAGGAGCACCAACCCGATGACCACTGCCGGGACGATCTGCCCAGGCAGCCTCGACGGGCTGGCCAACAGCCCGAGCAGCACGAACAACCCGATCTGCGCCAGTGTCCCGAGGGCCTCCGCGAACCCGTGCACGGCGGGCCGGTGCGGCAGTCCCGTGTTCCCCAGCACCAACGCCGCCAGGTATGCCGCGATGAAGCCGGACGCGTGCACGCTGGCGGCTGCGGCATACGCGAGGACGACGACGGCGAGCACCCCGATGGCGAACAGGCCAGAGGCACCCCCCGCGAGCCGTCGGACGACGCGGCCACCCAGCCACCCGGTGGCCAACCCGATCAGCGCCCCACCGGCGAGCTCGACGACGGCGAGGACGAGCAGCACCCACCACGTCGAGTCGTCGAGGTCGGACAGACGCAGGGACAACGCCGTGACCAGGATGACAACCGGCGCGTCGTTGAACCCCGACTCGGCCTCCAGCAGCCCGGCCAGGCGGCGCGGCAGGGGCACGTGACGCAACACCGAAAACACCGCGGCGGCGTCGGTCGAGGACAGGATCGCCGCCACGAGCAGCGCCACGGGCCACGACAGGTCGAGCACATAGCGCCCAGCGGCCGCGACGACACCAACCGACACAACCACCCCGACGGTCGACAACACCGCCGCAGGCGCCACTGACCGGCGGATCCCCGGCCAGGAGGTCGTCAACCCGCCCTCAGCGAGGATGAGCACCAGCGCCGAATAGCCCAGCACCTGAGTGAGCTGGGCGTCATGGAAGCTCAGGCCCAACCCGTCCTCGCCGAGAGCGAAGCCGATCGCTAGATAGAGCAGCATCGTCGGCAGCCCAGACCGGGCCGAGATGCGCACCGCGACCAACGCCAGCAGCAGCACAGCGGCGCCGATGAGCAGCGTCCAGGTGAGGTCGTCAAGCCCGTATGCCGTCGCCAGTCCAGGCAGCCCGAAGCCCGGCGTGAACCCACTGCTGAGCTCGGCTCGGGGCGGCATCCAGTTCCTTCCGGTGGGCGTGGCTTAGTCTCGCAGGGTGACGCGTGCCAAGGTGTTCCGTCGGGCCGGGATCTGGATCGGGGCCCTCCTCATCGTGGCGTTGGCGACGGTCGGGGGTCTGGCGACATCCGCCGTGCGCAAGGCCTGGCCGCAGACAACCGGGACGATAGCCCTGGAGGGGCTCGGCGGCTCGGTGTCCGTTGCTCGGGACGAGCGCGGCATACCGACGATCACGGCGGACAACCCCACGGACCTGTTCCGGGCGCAGGGGTTCGTCTCGGCACAGGACCGCTTCTTCGAGATGGACCTGCGTCGACACATCGCCTCAGGCCGCTTGGCCGAGCTCGTCGGCGCGGCGGGGGTCAATGCCGACAAGGCGATCCGGACGATGGGCTGGCGCAAGGTCGCCGAAGAGGAACTGCCCACCCTCGCCCCGGCTACCCGGCTCTATCTCGGTGCGTATGCCGACGGCGTGAACGACTATCTCACCAGGGCCGGCGAGCCGGCCAACCTTTCCGTCGAATACCAGGTCCTGGCCACCCAACTGCCCGACTATCGGGTCGAGAAGTGGTCGGCGGTCGACTCGCTCGTCTGGCTCAAGGCGATGGCGTATGACCTGCGCGGCAACTTCAACGACGAGCTGGCCCGCGGCCGGTTGACCGGCACCTTGGGCGCTGCGCTCGTCGACGCGCTCTACCCGCCCTATCCGACCACCGACCATGTGCCGATCCTCTCGGCCGAGCAGTGGTCACCGACGCGGAGCACGTCGAGGACGCTCGTCCCCGCAGCCCTCACGGCCGCCTCGACCGCCTCCGCGCCGCCAGCCCGGTCGGCCCCGTCCGCCAGTGTCGCCAGGACCACGGCGACGACCACGGCTGTGACCTCGCCGACGACCACGGCAGCGCTCGCCACCCTGCCCGAACTAGCCGATCCCGAGGTCACCGCAGTGCTCACCTCCGCGTCGGCGTTGCTCGAGTCGGTCGTCCCGATGGTCGGCCGCGGTGAGGGTGTCGGCTCCAACTCCTGGGTCGTCGGACCGAGCCTGACCAAGAGCGGGAAACCGCTGCTCGCCAACGACCCGCACCTCGGGGTCTCGATCCCCGGCATCTGGAGCCAGGTCGGCCTGCGCTGCCGGACCGTGACGCCCGAATGCCCTTTCGCGGTCAGTGGATTCGCCCTAGCCGGAGTGCCCGGGGTCGTCATCGGGCACAACGCCTCCATCGCCTGGGGCTTCACCAACCTCGGCCCCGACGTCACCGACTTCTACCTCGAGAGGGTGACGGACACGGCATACCAGCGGGACGGGCGCCAGTTCCCGCTGCAGGTGACCAGCGAGACGATCAAGGTCCGTGGCGGCGCCGACGTGCCGCTCACCGTCCGGCGCACCAGTCACGGACCGATCGTCAGCGACGTGTTCCCGGCGGCGGCTGAAGTGGGCAAGTCGCCGCTGCCTGGGGCCAGCACCGCGATCGAGACGTATGCCGTGTCCCTCGCCTGGACCGGCCTGGTCCCCTCGACGAGCGCCGACGCCATCTTCGCCCTCGACACGGCGACAGACTTCACGGCGTTCCGGGCCGCGGCGAAGCTCTTTGCCGTGCCGTCGCAGAACCTTGTGTATGCCGATACGTCCGGCAACATCGGCTACCAGGCGCCGGGACTCATCCCGGTGCGTCGGTCGGCGACCTCGGGTCTGCCGCCGGGCTTCCTTCCGTCACCGGGCTGGAACTCCCAATGGGATTGGGAAGGCTGGGTGCCGTTCGAGGACCTGCCGTGGGTGCTCAACCCGGCGGAAGGATTCCTCGTCGCGGCCAACCAGCAGGTGACAGCGTCCAGCACACCGTTCCTGACGACCGAGTGGGATGCCGGGTGGCGCAGCCAGCGCATCCGCGACCGGCTCACGGGGGCCACGCCCGGCAGTGTGACCGTGGCCGACATGGCGGCGATCCAGGCCGATGTCACGGACGGTTTCGCGCAGGTGCTCGTTCCCTCGTTGGTGGCGGTCGACCTCAGCGACGATCCGTTCACGGGCAGCGCCCAGGCCCTGCTGAAGTCCTGGGACTACACCACCCCGGCCGATGGGTCCGAGGCGTCCGCCGCCGCGGCCTACTTCTACGCGGTGTGGACCAAGGTGCTTGCCGCAGCGTTCGACGATCAGCTTCCTCCGGACCTACGCGCCGATGGGGGGTCGCGGTGGCGGCTGGTGGTGACCGCGTTGTTGCGTGACCCGACCAACCCGTGGTGGGACGACAAGCGCACCCCCGCGATCGTCGAGAGCCGCGACGAGATCCTGCGCCAGTCCCTGGTCCAGGCGCGCCTGGCCCTGACCAAGTCGCTCGGGTCGGACGTCCAGGGCTGGTCTTGGGGCAAGGTCCACACCCTCACCTTGACGCATCGGGTCCTCGGGGCTGACCCGGTGCCCGGGCCGATCCGGGCGATGGTCAACCGCGGGCCGTTCCCGTTGCCGGGTGGGTCCGCCGTTGTCAACGCCAACGGGTGGAACGCTTCGTCCGGGTTTGTCGTCAACTGGGCGCCGTCAATGCGGATGGTCGTCGACCTGGCCAACCTCGATTCGTCGACGTGGGTCAACCAGACCGGTCAGAGCGGGCATCCCTACCATCCGCACTACGCCGACCAAATCGACGCCTGGTCCAGTGGCGGAACCTTCCCGTGGCCGTTCACCGACGCGGCCTTGACCGCGGCTCGACGTGACGAGCTCATCTTGACCCCAGTCGGCTGACGCGTCCAGGGGCCGCCCGGCCGGCGGGGAGGATCGCGGATCGGCCCGACCCACCCGGCCGTTAGGCTGACCCGGTGAGCAGGCGGGACGGGTGTGGGAGGACGACGACGTGAGCGTCGACGGCTTGGCGGAGGCGGTCCGGCGGCTGCAAGGGCGGGGTGCCGACGATCGGTCGGTCGCGGTCTTCACCGACTACTACCACCAGCTTGAGTCCGGGGCGCTCGGGACGATCCCCGAAGCCTCGATCGAGCCACTGGTCGACCTGCCGCGACTGGACGCGGTCGAAGCGAGTGAAGCAGATCGAGCCGCAGCACTGCGTCAGGTGGCCGTCATCAAGCTCAATGGTGGACTGGGCACGAGCATGGGGTTGGCCGGACCCAAGTCGGCCCTGTCGGTCCGCGACGGACTCACCTTCCTCGATGTCATCGCCCGCCAAGTGCTCGCGCTGCGCGAGCGGTATGCCGCCCCCCTCCCGGTCATCTTCATGAACTCGTTCCGCACCGACACGGAGACCGAGGCGATCCTCGCGGCATACCCGGATCTGCCGGTGCGTGGGCTGCCCCTGGGGTTCCTGCAGGGTGCCGAGCCCAAGCTGCGGGCCGACACCCTCGCGCCCGTCGACTGGCCGGCTGACCCCGAGCTGGAGTGGTGCCCGCCCGGACATGGCGACGTCTATCTCTCCCTAGCTCGCACAGGTTTGCTGGATTCGTTGCGGGACATGGGGATTCGCTATGCGTTCCTGTCCAACGCCGACAACCTCGGGGCGACGTGCGACCCCGACATCGCGGCGTGGTTGCTGCGCGAGCAGGTGCCCTATCTCGCCGAGGTCTGCACGCGCACCGTCAACGACCGCAAGGGTGGCCACCTGGCCCGACGGATCAGCGACGGCCGGATCGTGCTGCGCGACAACGCGATGGTGGTCCCTGGCGAGGAGCACTTCTTCGCCGACGAGACCCGGCACGCGACCTTCCACGCGAACAACCTCTGGGTCGACCTCGACGTGGTCGCCCGGATGCTCGATGAACGCGACGGTGTCCTGGGCCTGCCGATCATCGTCAACCGCAAGACCGTCGACCCGACCGACAAGACCTCGGCGAAGGTCATCCAGATCGAATGCGCGATGGGGACGGCCATCGAGGCGATCGATGGGTCGCGGGCCATGCACGTGCCGCGCAGCCGGTTCCGTCCGGTCAAGACGACCAACGAGCTGACCCTCGTGCGCTCCGACCTGTTCCGGTTCGAGGCCGACTGGCGGATCGCCGCGACGAGCGAGCGGCCCGACCCGCTCATCGACCTCGGTCCCGACTTTGCCTTCATGCCCGACTTCGAGCGGCGCTTCGCCGCCGGGGTGCCGTCGTTGCGGGAATGCACGTCGCTGCGGGTTCGCGGCGACGTCACGTTCGGGGCAGACGTCACCTGCCGGGGCGATGTCGTCGTTGAGGGTCCGGCGCTCGTTCCGGACGGCGCAGTGCTCGGTGGGCAGGCGGCATACCCGAGCGGGTCCGGTGGCTGACCGGACCGTCGCCGAGCACCTGGCTCAGGTGCTTGCCGCCGCTCGCCCGCTGCCACCGGTCGTCGTGCCGCTGGGGGAGGCCGCGGGGCTGGTCGCCGCGATGGACGTCGCGTCGCGCGTGGACCTTCCCGGTTTCGACAACTCCGCCATGGACGGGTATGCCGTCCGCGCGGCCGACATCGCGGCCGCCACAGCCCAAGCCCCGGTCCGCCTGCCAGTGATCGCCGATATCGCCGCTGGCGACGCCCCGAGTCGTCCGGTCGGTCCGGGCGAGGCCGCCCGCATCATGACCGGGGCGATGGTTCCCGCCGGCGCCGACACCATCGTCAAGGTGGAGGACACCGACGCCGGTATGCCGTTCGTCTCGGTCCTCGTCGCGACGTCCCTGGGGACGTCCATCCGACGTCGCGGCGAGGATCTGCCCGAGGGTGGACCGGTCGTGGCCGCCGGAACGGTCCTCACGGCACGACATGTCGGTCTGCTGGCTGCGGCGGGTCATGCCGAGGTGGCTGTCCGACCTCGCCCGAAGGTAGCCGTCGTGTCGACCGGCGCAGAGCTCGTCGCGCCGGGAAACCCGTTGGCACCTGGGCAGATCCACGACTCCAACAGCCACCTGCTCGCTGCCGCGGTCGACGCGGCAGGTGGGCACACGGCATACCGGGGGAGCATCGGCGACCACGCCGACGACGTGCGCGACCTGCTCGACCGGCTGGCCGCCGACGTCGACGTCGTCATCACCTCCGGCGGGGTGAGCATGGGGGTGCACGACGTCGTCAAGGCGGTGCTGCGCGAGCGCGGAGAGGTCGGCTTCGTCACGGTCGCGATGCAGCCGGGCAAGCCGCAGGGCTTCGGTCGGCTGGGGGAGCGGGGGGTGCCGTTCTTCGGGCTTCCCGGCAACCCGGTGTCGGCGTTCGTGTCGTTCGAGGTGTTTGTCCGGCCGCTGCTGCGTCGGCTCATGGGCCTGGAGCCGGCGGTCGCCCCGACGACCCGGATGCGGCTCGCTGCGCCGCTGCGCTCGCCCGCGGGCCGCCTGCAAATCGCCCGCGCCACTGTCGACCGCACCCCGGACGGTGGGTGGGTGGCGACGCCGGTGGCTGGCCAGGGGTCGCATTTCGTCGCCGACCTCGCCGCCGCCGACGCCTTATTGCTCGTGCCCGCCGAGGTGACCCACTTGCAGCCGGGCGACGAGGTCGACAGCATCCTCCTATGACCGACCCGGACTCCGAGGCAGCGTCCGGGCTCACCCATGTGCGCGCCGATGGCAGCGCGCACATGGTCGACGTGAGCGCCAAGCCGGTCACCGCCCGGGAAGCCTCCGCCGCGGGCCGGGTTGCGTTGTCCGCAGCCGCGGTCGCGGCGTTACGCGACGGGACGGTCCCCAAGGGGGATGCGTTGGCCGTCGCCCGGATCGCTGGGCTGCAGGCAGTCAAACGCACTCCCGAGCTCATCCCGCTGGCGCATCCGGTGGCCGTCCACGCCGCGAGCGTCGATCTCACCGTGGACGACGACGGGGTCGCGATCCGTGCCACTGTCCGGACCGCCGACCGGACGGGCATCGAGATGGAGGCCCTCACCGCCGTCGCTGTGGCCGCGCTCGCTCTGATCGACATGGTGAAGGCGGTCGACCGGCACGCCCGGATCACCGACGTTCGCGTCGTCGCCAAGTCCGGCGGGCGCTCGGGCGACTGGCGGGAGGACGGCGAGTGACCGCCACCGGGTCGGGCCGTCGGGCCGTCGTCATCGTTGCCTCGACCCGGGCCGCCGACGGCACCTACGAGGACCGCACCGGCCCCCTCCTCGTCGCGACGCTCACCCACTGGGGGTATGCCGTCCCCCCACCTGTCGTCGTCGCCGACGGTGACCCGGTGGGCGCCGCTCTCGCACAAACACTGTCGGGTGACGCTGGTGAGGCCGACGCCTCGGTGCCCGACGTCATCATCACCTCCGGCGGCACGGGGGTCTCGCCGACCGACCGGACCCCGGAGCAGACCCGGCCGTTCCTCGATCGGGAACTGCCCGGCATACCAGAGCTCATCCGGACCCGCGGGACGGCGGGCGGGCAGCCATTGGCGGCCCTGTCGCGGGGGCTGGCCGGCGTGGCCGGCCGGACCATCATCGTCAACCTGCCGGGGTCGCGCGGCGGGGTGCGCGACGGGCTTGCCGTTCTCGAGCCGATCCTCGCCCACGTCGTCGACCAGCTTGCGGGGTCCGACCACGAGGCACCCGATCCTGCCCGGGGCGACGCGTGAGCGCGGCCCGATGGCCGGTCAGCCTGCAGGTCGTTGACGGCATGAGCCCCCACCTGGTGCTCCGGCCGTTGCACCGGCGCGACCAGTCGGCGTGGGAAGCCCTGCGCCGGGACAACGCGGCATACCTGTCCCGGTGGGAGCCGACCCCTCCGGACGGCGTGGTCCTGCGGACGGGCTTCGGCGGCTACGTGCGCGCGCTCAACCGGGACGCCCGAGCCGGGACCATCGTGCCGTTTGCCGTCGAAGTCGATGGCGAGCTGGCCGGGCAGGCGCACCTGTTCGGAGTGATGCGCGGGTCACTGTTGTCCGGGGCGGCGGGCTATTGGGTCGGGCAGCGGTTCGCCGGCCAGGGCGTGGCCACCCGGGCGCTGGCGGCGTTGGTGGACTACGCGCTCGGTCCGCTGGGGCTGCACCGCGTCGAGGTCAACATCCGCCCCGAGAACGAAGCGTCACTGGCTGTCGTTGCCCATCTGCGCCTACGCGAAGAGGGCGTGCGGGAGCGCTATCTGCACATCGAGGGGGAGTGGCGCGACCACCGGGCCTTCGCGATCACCGCCGAGGAGCTGGCGGGGCAGCCGGCGATCCAGAGGTGGCGCGCGCTGTCCTGAGCGGGGGTCTGGGGACGCTGTCGGGGCATTTCACACCCGTCACATCAGCCTCATCTGCGACACACCGAGCCAGGTCCGCAGGGGGGCCACCGCAGGTCCCTACGGTAGTCGCGTGCAGCCCTCGTCTTTGATCTTCGTCGCGATCGTGGCGATCTGGGCTGCCTTCCTCATCCAGCACTGGGTCCGGCGCCGTGAGGCCCTGGCGACCGCGCGCTCGGTCGACCGATTCAGCGAGGCGATCCGCCTGCTCGAACGTCGCCCGGTGCTCCCCTCGCCCGAGCCGCGACCCGCTCCGGCGGTGTATGCCGCCCTCCCGTCGCCGCTGGTCGCCAGGTCCACCGGTGCCCGGGCCGCGGGACTGCCCGTGGGACGGGCTGACGGGAGTGACCGCTCGACCCGATCGGCGCTGCCGACCGGTTCGCCTGGTCCCGTGGCTGGTCTCGGTTCGGCCGGTCTCGGTTCGGCTGGGCTCGGTTCGGCGTCGCCGCGGCGCTCGCCGCGGGCGAAGCGATCGCGGTGGAGTCGGCTGGGACGCCGGGTCCGCGGGATTGCGTTCCTCGGTCTGGCGGTGCTCGTGCCGGTCACCGTCGTGCTGTCAGCAGCCGGGGTGTTGCGGTGGACCTCCGTGGTGGTTGCTTTCGCCTCCCTCGCGCTCGGCATGGTCATGCTTCGGTATGCCGCCGTCCACGAGCGCACGTTGGCCCGGGTCGAACGCTCGATGTCCGGGTCTGAGCCCCCGGTGACCGCTGCTCCTGCACGGCGTCGTCCTGCTCCCGTCCGGGGCGCGACGACCGCGACACGATCCAGGTCTGCCGACCCCGAGACCGCCGTGGATGCCCCTGCCAGCGCCCGCGTGACCGCAGCCGAGAGCGCCGCAACCGCTGTGGCCTCGGCCGGGGCAACGGCCCCTGTCGCGTCAGTGGAGCCTGCGGCTGCGCCCGTCAGCGCTGCCTCCGACGCACCTGGCCAGCGCGCGTCGCGGCGGGCGGCATACGCGGCATACGGCGGGGATGGGACCTGGCAGCCGGTGGCGGTGCCGCCGCCCACCTACACGCTCAAGGCGCGGGCCGAGCACCCGCAGCCGCAGCCCGCCGAGGTGACCCCGACCCCCGAGCCCACGCCACGTGAGCCGGCCGTGGCCGAGGCCCCGGCGAGGGCCGTCGGCGACTGAACGCTGCGTCGCTGGTCCGATCAGGACGGCGCGATGGCGTCGTCGCCCTCAACCAGCCCCGACACAGGATCGGCTGACCCTTCGCCTGCGCCAGCCGAGGTGCTGGTGGCGTCGTCGGCGCCGGACGAGCCGGTGAGGTGCTTGACCACCGCGTTGACGACCGCGGCCACGGGCACAGCGACGAGCGCGCCGACGATCCCCGCGATGACCACCCCGGCCGTGATCGCGAGGATGACGGCGAGCGGGTGCACGCTGACCGCTCGGCCCAGCAGGAACGGCTGCAGCACGTGCGACTCGATCTGTTGAACGGCGATGACCCCGGCGAGCATGAGCAGCGCGGTGATCGGCCCCTGCGCGACGAGCGCGATGAGAACGGCGATCATGCCTGAGGCCAAGGCGCCGACGATCGGCACGAAGGCGCCGAGGAAGACCAACGCCCCGATGGCCGGGGCGAACGGCACCCGCAGCACGAGCGCCACGATGGTGATGCCGACCGCGTCGACGAGCGCGACGAGGATCGTCGCCCGGGTGAATGCGGTCAACTGGCCCCAGGCCACGTGCCCCGCGGAGTCGACCCGGGCGCGGGCCGAGCGGGGGAAGAGCCGCACCAGCCACGCCCAGATCCGGTCGCCTTCGTAAAGGAAGAAGAACAGCGCGAAGAGGCTGATGAACAGCCCCGCGACGACGTGCGACGCCCCGAGCCCGGCCTTGGTGAGGCTGGCCCGCAACCCCTCGCTCGAGGAGAGGGTGCTCTTGGCCTCGTCGAAGTATTGGGTGAACTGGCTGTCGGTGATGTGGAAGGTGGTCTGCAGCCAGGTCTTGATGGCACCGAGCCCGGCGCCCACCTGGGCGGCCATGTCGGCGAACCCGCCGGTCAACTGGCTGCCGACGAGGAAGAGCAGCAGCCCGATGACGAGGATCGTCCCGAGCAGCGTGATCCCCGCCGCCGGCGCTGGCTTGCCCAGGCGTGCGCGCAGCCATTGGTTGACCGGGTGCAGCAGCGCCGCCAGCAGCGTCGCGACGACGACCGGGATGACCGCCTCGCTGACGAAGCCCAGCAGGTAAGTGAACGCGATGACCGCCGCCGCGATCGCCAGCAGCCGCCAGGCCCACTCGCTTGCGGCGCGGACCGGGGTAGGGACCGGTGAGGGGGTGCTCGACATGCCCACAGGGTATGCCGCGTGCTCACCGGCCGCCTGGTAGGGCGGCATACCGGGCCTTGCGTGCGGCGACCAGGCTGGTGCCGGTGACGGTCGCCAGGATCGCGACGATGACGCCGAGCGACAGCAACGTCGGCACCTCGGGGACCCAGGTCCACACGCCGTGCGCCCAGTGCAGGACGAGCTTGACGCCGATGAAGGCGAGGATGAGGGCGAGCCCGTGACCCAGGTGGGCGAGCGAGGCGAGGGCGCCAGCCAGGACGAAGTAGAGGGCACGCAGGCCGAGCAGGGCGAAGGCGTTGGTGGCGAAGACGAGGTAAGCGTCTTCGGTGATGCCGAAGACCGCGGGCACCGAGTCAATGGCGAAGACGATGTCGGTGCCGAGGATCGCGATGATCACCAGGGCCATCGGGGTGAGCGCGCTGCGACCGTCGGGGAGGCGCGTGCGCAGGCGTGGGCCGTCGTAGGTGTCGCTGACGGGCCAGAACCGGCGGATGAGCCGGACGCTGCGTAGCGAGCCGATGTCGACGGTGTGGTCGGTGTGGGCGAGGGCGTCGCGGCCGACCTTGACGGCAGTGGCCAGCAGGACCGCGCCGAAGAGCAGGAATGCCCACGAGAAACTCGCGATGAGCTGGGCGCCGAGGGCGATGAAGATGCCGCGCAAGATGAGCGCGCCAGCGACGCCGATGAGCAGAACGCGTTGTTGCAGCTCCTTGGGGACGGCGAAGGCCGTGAGCAGGAGCAGGAAGATGAACAGGTTGTCGACGGAGAGGGACTTCTCGACGAGGTAGCCGGTGTAGTACTCGAGGCCGGTCTGGTTGCCGTGGGTGGTCCAGATCCACACGCCGAAGCCGACGGGGATGGCGATGTAGAACGCCGACCAGGCCAGCGCCTCGCGCATCGTCACTTCGTGGGGTCGACGGGTGATGACGAAGTCCAGAGCGAGCAGCGCGACGACCGCAGCGATGGTCACCCACCACAGGGTCGGACCGGCGATCGAGGTCAGCGCGGGGCTCGCTTCGGGGGCGGCATACGGAAGGGCGCCGGTTGTGGCAGGAAAAGCGGGCAGAGCGGGGAGTGTGTGGAGTGCGGGCAGAGCGGGGAACGCGGGCACAGAGGGTCCTCAGGTCGGGCGGCCTGAGGTCTCCTTCACCGCGCGTCGGGCCTGGTGTGGCCGAGCGGGCGGCCCCGCCCGGGAGCGTCGCGGGACGCTCGTGATGACCGGGTCGGGTCTGGGAAGTACTCCCCTCGTGCGGTGAACCCTAGCGAGCGGGTAGCAATTTACGCAACACAGGTATGCCGTTAACCTGACGTTCGTTCGGCCGGTGCGGTGGGGCGGGGTGCACGTGGCTCGCGGGTGACGGTTCGGGGGCGGTCGGTTTCGGTGCGGCTGCGGCGCCCGGTGTTTTGGTGCGGCTGCGGCGCCCGGTGTTAGAGTGTCCGACGCATCTGGGGCTGTGGCGCAGTTGGTAGCGCGTCTCGTTCGCAATGAGAAGGCCAGGGGTTCGAATCCCCTCAGCTCCACCAGATCACCCAAGAGCCGGCGCGCGCCGGGTCTTGTCGTTCGGGCTCAAGCCATTCGGCTCTTGCGATTCTCGGAGTCACATCATGGCGTGCCGACGGCAGCATCGGCGCCGACAACCGGCTGTTCTCCTCGTCCCGGTGGCCGTGAGTGCTCGCCATCGCGCAGCAGGCGGGCCCGGGTGGCCCCGTCGCTGCCAGGCCCGCAAGAGTCCCTTGTCGGTGCGGCATGAGAGGCTGTCGGAAGGTCAAGAGTGACCCAATCCGCCGGGCGGACCTGAGGTCAATATCGTTGCTAGTGAAGCGGATTGATTGCCTGGGGCCTTGAAATCCCTCTCGAACACATGTATGATAAGAGGCATGGGCCAACCGGCGATCGTGCTGCAGCGACCCGTGGATGTCGAGGACCTCTACGCTCGCACTGCTGCGGTCTGCGCGCGGCTGGCCCGAGCCCATGCCGAGCTCGTGGAGATCACCCGTGAGCTCGTGGAGACCGAGCTGTGGGCCGAGGGCGGCATACGGTCACCGCAGCACTGGCTCATCGTGCGGGCCGGGCTGTCCCCCGCACGGGCGGGCGAGATCGTCACGCTGGCCCGGCGCGCTGCGGAGCACCCCGAGACGCTGGCGGCGATGTCGGCCGGTCGGCTGGGGGTGGAGCAGGCGGCCGTCGTCGCGCGTTATGTGCCGACGGCATACTCTGCCCAAGCGTGTGAGCTGGCCGAGCTGGCGACGGTCCCGCAGTTGCGCCGGAGTCTGTCCCGCTACGCCTTCGTCGACGAGCCAACCGCGCCGACACAGGCAGTCAGCGACCCGCCGGGCCAGCCAGTCGCGGCAGACGACGGAGACGACGAGGCGCCCGCACCTGGGCCCGAGACTGAGCCGGCCCGCCTGTCGATGTCGACCGTGGACGGCCGGTTCGAGCTGTCATACTCGGCGCCCGCGTCGATTGGCGCTGTGGTCGAGTCGGCCATCCGTGAGGCGAAGGACGCTCTCTTCCACGCGGGGAACGTCGACGCCACGCTGGCCGACGGTTTGGCCGACGTCGCCAACCGGTCGCTGTCCGCCGTCGAGGGGACACCGCGAGCCAGCAAGTTCCGCATCTACGTCCATCTCGACACCGATGGCGGTTGGATCGGGCGCGGCGGTCGGCTCCCAGCCCACGTGGTCGACGGCATGACCTGTGACGGGGTCCTGCAACCGGTGTGGGAGACCGACGGCGTGCCGGTCAGCGTCGGGCGGGCTCAGCGGGTCGTCCCCGACCGCACCCGTCGGCTCGTGGAGTCGCGCGATCAGGGGTGTCGCTACCCGGGTTGCACCAGTGTGGGCCATGTCGAGGCCCATCACATCGTCCATTGGCGCGATGGCGGGCGCACCGATCTCGATCAGTTGGTCAGCCTCTGCCCCTATCACCACGACCGACATCACGAGGGCGAGTTCTCCATCACGGGCACCCCGTCACGACCGGACGGGCTCACCTTCTGGGCGCGCGGTGGCTGGCCGCTGCAACCCGTGGCTGCCCAACCGTCGCGGCTGGCGCACGAGAGCCCCGACGCGCCGCACCCGTGGCGGGACCCACAGTCCCCGTATGCCGCCCGCTCACCTGAGCCCGCGTGGTCCGGACCCACCGGCGAGCGCCTGCAGACCCGACATCTTTATCTTGCGCGCAATCCAACTAGTCCAACCACAGTGATCAGGACCGCCGGGTCACGGGCACGGACCTGAGCCGATGGTGGGGGACACGGCGTCGGCGAGGGCCTTGGCTGCGGCACCGTCGGGCCCTGACACTGCGACGACGAAGCGTGAGGTGCGCACGGGGACCAACCAGAACACGTTGTCCTGCCGGTGAGCATTGACGTTGGTGATCGTCGGATAGACCTGTCCAGCCATCTTGCCCCCTGGAACCCCTGACCCCCGACCTCCACAAACCCCGGCTAACGGGTTAGTGGCCCGTTCTTGAGGGCCGTTGTCTCGTGAGCCCGTCGTACACCCCGCCTCTCTCCATTGTCCGCGGCACCAGGGAGACTTTGGGTCAGCAAGAAACCGGGGGCGTTAGATGGACCTGGTGGGCGAGGTCACTTGCCGCCCCCCCCTCGCGAACGAGGTCGGAGGGCGGCTGGGGTGGCTGGGGCCGGTGGGTGCATCCCGCAGTGCTGGACGCCCGCGCCCGGCGGCCGGCCCCGCCCCTATGCCCGTCTCACTCCCAGCCCCCCCCACCTGTTCGACTCAACTCGCTCGAACCAGCAAGCGGCCGCTCGCGTCAGCGCCCGTGCGCCTTGAAGAAGGCCCACAGAGACACCGTGGTGTCGTATGCCGTGCTGGCTGCGGTCGCCACCGTGCTCCCCCCCGGTGTCGCGCTACCGGTTGGGGCGGTCGTCGGGCCAACGGTCGGTCCGACGATCGGCCCGGCCGCGGGCGCCGCGGCAGGGGATCTGCTCGGAACAACAGGACCCGGCGAAGGCGAGGCGTCCAGCGGTCCGCTGCGGGTGGTCCCCGGCCAGGCGTGGCCACCGCCCTCGATCGTCACCAACTCCACCGTTCGGCCTTCGGGGCACTGCGCCGTCGTCGTCGTGACGCCACCGGCCGTCGCGACCACGTCTCCGCCGCAGCGTCCATACCCGCGCCACGCCGCGTGCAGCACCGGGATGGCGACACCATCGATCTGCGCGATTCCAGAGCCGACCGCGCCCAGATAGGGCACCGTGTCATCGGCTGTCCCGTGCACGTGCAGGATCGACGTGGGTGCCGGGTTGGGGCAGTCTCCGGCCTGGGTGGCCGCCACCGGACCGATGGCAGCGAATAAGGTTGTCTCGCAAGCCATTCGGTAGGCCATCATCCCCCCAGCCGACATGCCAGCGGCATACATGCGGCTCGGGTCGATCGACACCCGGGTGCTGAGGTTGTCGATGGCCGCTTTGACGAAGGCGACGTCGTCGACACCATGGGCCGGGGCGAGGCCGCAGCATCCACCGCCGACGTTCCACGCGGCTCCGATCGCATCGGGATAGAGCACGACGAAGCCCTCGCGGTCGGCGAGGGCGTCCCAGCCGTATGCGCGCTCCGCGAGTGCGGCGCTGCCCAACCCGCCATGGAACATGACGACGAGCGGGGCGAACCGAGTGAGCCGCGCCGGGCGGTAGGCGCGGTACATCCGGATCTGCCCGCCGACCGAGATCGCCTGCTGGCTCGACCCGATGGGGAGGATGCCCAGCATCACCCCAACGCTGGCTGGCGGGTCCGGGTCTGGTGCGGGGTCTGGATCCGGATCTGGATCACGATCTGCTGCGATGGATGGCGACGCGGACGCCTCAGACGGCGGCGGTCCCGACATCGCCCCGGTCGGAATGACCTGCTCGCCCGGGGATGTGACACACCCGCCCAGGAGTGCCAGGGCAGCACCGATCGCCACCCACACCCCCCTGAACGTGCCGGTCATGGATTCATCATGTCAGCGACCCGGCTGCTGGCCTCCCCGGCGTGGCGCGGCATACCCGGCTGGTATGCCGCCCACGCCCATCGCGCCCAGCCCATCACACCGAGGAGGGGAACCGATCACACCCAGGAGGGGAACCACATGTGCAGCCACCACTGCTGGTAGGGGATCACTTGTGCCGTGTAGATCGGCCAGAACCAGGCGAAGACGAGCACGGTCACCACGAGGTAGCCGCCGACAACAGCCGCGCCGACCTGACGACGCACCCGGCTCGCGTCGGGGCCACCGGCGACCATCCCCAACAGGTAGGTCACGGCGAGCACGACATAGGGGACGAAGGCGACGGCGTAGAACTGGTAGATCGTCCGGTCACCGACGAGGAACCACGGCAGATAGCCGCCGGCATACCCGGCGAGGATCGCCCCGGCCCGCCAGTCCCGTCCGAGCGCCCACCGGAAGAGCACGACGAGCACGGCAGCCACCCCGAGCCACCAGATCGTCGGCGTCCCGATCGGGGTGATGACCTTGGCGCACATGTCGACGGTGCACCCGTCCTCGCCGAGCTTGGGATATTCGGCGAACATCGACGTCGGTCGACCCATGACGATCCACGACCACGGATTCGACTGATACGAGTGCGGTGTGGACAGGCCGCGGTGGAAGTCGAGGATCTGCGACTGGTAGTTCCACCACGAGCGCAGGTCGTCGGGGACCCACGCCCACGTCGCGGAGGCAGGGTGGGTGTCGGCCCACCGCTTGTTGTAGCCGTGGTCGCTGACGAACCAACCCCACCACGACAGCAGGTAGGTCACCGCCACCGTCGGCACGACCGTGAAGAACGCCGGTATGCCGTCGCGCACCACACCGGCGAATCCGAACAGCCGCACGCCCACCGCCCGCCGTGCGCCCACGTCCCAGAGCACGGTGAGCAGCCCGAAGACGACCAGGAAGTAGAGCCCCGACCACTTGGTCCCGGCGGCCAACCCGAGGGAGAGCGCCGCCACCCAGCGCCACGGGCGCCAACCCATCGAGGGGCCGAGCCACCGATCGTCGGCCCACTGCTCGGCTGGCGCCACGACGGCCCGTCGGGCCAGCAGCCTCCGGGACCGATCGCGGTCGAGCAGCAGCGCCCCGAACGCGCCGAGCGCGAAGAACATGAGGATGAGGTCGAGCAGCCCCGTGCGCGAGTGGACGAAGTGGTGCCCCTCGAAGGCGAGCAACAGCGCTGCGATGGTCCCGAGCACCGACGAACCGAGCAGCCGCCGGGCGATCCGGCCCAGCATGAAGATCGAGATCGTCCCCAGCAGACACACCGAGAAGCGCCACCCCACCGAGCTGTCGGCCCCACCGAACAACGCCTCACCTGCGGCGATGACCCACTTGCCGACCGGGCCGTGGACGACCAGGTCGCCGTCGGTGGAGTTGAAGACGTCGAGCGTTCCGCGGGTGAACGCCTCATCGGGCTTCTCGCCGAACGGCCCACCGTTGCGCATCTCGACGCCCCACTGGAGCATCGACCAGGCCTGTTTGACGTAGTAGGTCTCATCGAAGACCAGTTGATGGGGCCGTCCGAGATCCCAGAACCGCAGCACCCCCCCGACCACGGCCGCGACCAGCGGGCCGAGCCAGCCGAGCAGCACGTGGCCGGGCGGGTCCCCGAGGAGCCGCCGGCGCAGCTGCTCCTCGCTGCTGGTCATGTCGGACATCGTAGGCATAGTCCCGTAGTGCCAGACTGTCCCGTATGCCGTCCGCCCCCGCTCGCGAGAACCTCACCCGTTTCGCCTGGTTGTCCATTGCCGCTGCCCTGGCCACGATTGCCCTCAAGTTCGGGGCCTATGTGCTGACGGGTTCGGTCGGGTTGCTCTCGGATGCGGCCGAATCGGTCGTCAACCTCGTCGCTGCCTTTGTCGCCCTCATCGCGCTGCATGTCGCCGCCCAGCCGGCCGACGAGGACCACCAGTTCGGGCACTCGAAGGCCGAGTATTTCTCGGCGGCCGTCGAAGGCGTGATGATCTTCGTCGCCGCGATCTTCATCCTGTGGACGTCCGTGCAGCGATTCCTCGCTCCGGAGGAGCTGGACAACGTCGGGCCGGGCCTGGGCATCTCGGTTGCGGCGTCCGCGCTCAACGGCATCGTCGCCATCGTCCTCATGCGGGCCGGGCGCAAACACAACTCGATCACCCTGGTCGCCGACGGCAAGCACTTGATGACCGATGTGTGGACTTCCGCCGGTGTCGTCGTCGGAGTGCTCCTGGTCGTCGTCACCGGATGGCTGCGTCTCGACCCGATCATTGCCTTCCTCGTCGGCTGCAACATCATCTGGACGGGCTGGCATCTGGTCCGCGAATCGGTCGACGGCCTGATGGACCACGCCCCCTCGGCGGAGTGCCGGGCCGACATCCAGAAGATCATCGACGAGTTCACCGCTCGCGAGGGCGGCGCGCTCAAGATTCACGGGGTTCGAGCGCGGGTCGCCGGACACGTGAACCATGTCGCCTTCCACGTATTGGTCCCCGGCACGTGGACCGTCCGCGAGGGCCACGACCTGCTCGAGGAGATCGAGGGCCGATTCCACGACCACTTCGGGCACATTGTCGTCGACACCCACCTCGAGCCGATCGAGGACCCGCGCTCCTACGACGCCCCGCAATGGGAGAACGCGACGCCCGCCCCCGACTGACCGCGTCACGCCGACTGACTGCCAGTTCGCCGAGGGTGGTCAGGACCTGTCGGCGGCCGTCAGGCCCAGGGCAGGTGGTCCTTGAACAGCGCATAGCCGACGAACGCGACGATGTCGATGAGCGCGTGGGCCACCACGAGCGGTCCGACCCGGCGCCACCGCCGCCAGGCCAGCCCGAACACAACCCCCATGACGACGTTGCCGACGAAGCCACCGAACCCCTGGTAGAGGTGGTAGGCCCCGCGCACCACCGCCGACACCCCGATCGCCCAGCGCGCTGACCATCCGCCCTGCTCCAACCGGGTGAGCAGATAGCCGACGACGACGACCTCCTCGAGCACCGCGTTCTGCGCGGCCGACAGGACCAACACCGGCACCGTCCACCACGCCCCGGCGAGGTTGGCCGGCGACACCTGCGTGTTGAACCCCAGCGCCGTCGCCGCCAGATAGAACCCGAGACCAGGGAGCCCGATCGCCGCCGCCAACGCGACCCCGCCCACCAGGTCCAGCCGCGGCCGCCGCAGGTCCAGACCGAGCACCCGGTATGCCGCCGTCCCCGGCTGCGGCGGCGTCACTCGCCCGAGCAGGTAGAGACACAACGCCACTGGGACCAGCGCCAGACCGATCCCGACGAGCTGGTAGGCCAGGTCGAGCCACGGCCGGTCGGGAGTGACCGAGGTATTGAGTGATGAGGTCTGTTGTCCCAAGGGCACCGGCCGGGTGAGCCGTTCGACGATCCGCAGCACCGACCAGATCGCTGACGCCCCGAGAGAGAGCCCGAGCACGACGAGCACCTCGGTCACCACGCCGCGTGCGCCCAGCACGCTGCGTGGGCCGGGCACCGACGGCACTGCTGACGGCTCGCCGTGGGGCGGCGGCATACCGGCGTCGGCGTGGCTCATGGGACGGGACCCTAGCGGGCCCCGCTGAGGAGGGAGGATGGCCCGGTGAGGCAACGCGAGCGGTTCGAGGGGCAGATCGCCGGGCTCGGCTCGACGAGCGGCGTGCGTGTCGTCGTCGGCCACTGGGCGCGCAGCCCGTTCGGGGCGTTCACCGACGCGATGGTCGAGCGCGCCGATGGGCACCGGGTCCTCCTAGCCCCGAACGAACGAGTGCGCGAACTGGTCTGCGGCACCTACGTGTTCGATGAAGCCCGGGTGGAGCCGGTGACGCTGACCGAACGCCGGGGCGGGGGCGACGGGACCGCCGTGGAGTGGGAGTTCGTCTCGCCCTCGCTACGGCTCACCGTCGGGATCGGCGGGCGGATGCCGCTCGGGCGGCTCCTGCGCCTGGTCCCCCGGCCACTGGCCACCAGCCCGCAGTGGGCCACGCTCGTCGACCCGGTCGCCCGGATCGCCCTGAGGGGCGTGCGCACGCGCGGGACCGCCGGGCACGGCCGCCGCGAGTTCTATGGAGCAACCGACCTGCGCGCGGTCGTGCGCGTGAGCGGTGAGCTGGACGGCATACCTCTCGGGGAGTTGGCGCCGGTCGACCCGCCGTGCCGGTTCGGGTTTTCCTCGACCCCGCGCGAGCCGAGCGTCACCACGGTCGTCACGACGATTGAGTCGGTGGTCGCATGACCGGGGTCCTCGTCCTAGCCGCGACGCCCATCGGCGACCCGCGGGACGCCGCCCCGCGCCTGGCTCACGAGTTGGCCACCGCCGACGTCGTCGCCGCCGAGGACACCCGGCGGTTGCGGCGGCTCACCAGCGACCTCGGCGTGACGATCGTGGGGCGAGTGCTCAGCTATCACGAGCACAACGAGGCGGCCCGGACCCCGGAGCTGGTCGACCAGCTCCGTTCCGGCGCAAGGGTTCTCGTGGTGACCGACGCCGGTATGCCGTCCGTCTCCGACCCCGGCTATCGGCTCGTCGCCGCCGCGGTGGAGGCCGCCATCAGGGTCACCTGTGTCCCCGGACCCAGCGCCGTGCTCATGGCGCTCGCGGTGAGCGGGCTGCCCGTCGATCGGTTCTGCTTCGAGGGCTTCCTGCCCCGCAAGCCGGGCGAGCGGGCCCGTGCGCTCGCTGCGCTCGCCGACGAGCCGCGCACCATGGTCTTCTTCGAGGCGCCGCACCGGACGGCTGCGACGCTGGCCGCGATGGCCGCCGCGTGGGGGGCCGACCGACCCGGCGCCGTATGCCGTGAGCTCACCAAGACCTGGGAGGAGGTCCGTCGCGGCGGGCTGGGTGAGCTAGCCGCCTGGGCCGAATCGGGAGTGCTCGGCGAGGTCACCCTGGTCGTCGCCGGCCGACCTGTCCGAGCGCCGGCCGACGCGGGCGGTGACGAGTTCGCGGCGGTGGTGGACGGCATACGGGAACGGGTGGCCGCGGGGGAGCGGCTCAAGGACGTGTGTGCGGACGTCGCGGCAGCGACCGGGCTGGCGAAGAGGGCGCTCTATGACGCGGCGGTCAGTGCGCGCGGTGGTGCTGGGCCTCGGCCACCCGCTTGAGCGCGCGCAGCGTCTGGCGGATCCCGTCGCGGTTTTTCTCGGTGCGCTCGCCGACCACCCGGTTGCCGAGGGTGCGTTGCATCCCCGAGCGCCGGTCGGTCCACGACTCGGCCACCGTGCAGCCGTGTCCGTCGTCGTCGGGGGCGAAGACGTATTCCCAGCGCGACACCTGGATCGGGCCGACGAAGATGTCAAACGCGAGGTAGCGCCCGCGCTCGGCTGCCGTCACCTTGCCGAAGGTCATCCAGCGGACGGTTCCGGCGCGGTTGTGTCCGACGAACCCGGCGCCGGGCTCGGCCGTGGTCGCGCCGCCACGCCAGACCACCCGCTCGCATTCGGGCGACCACTCGCCCATCCGGGGCAGGTCGGCGACGAGGTCATAGACCAGCTCCGCGGGGGCATCCATATGGAGGGTCTCGCGCACGTCGGGCATGGGGCCATCCTGGCCCTTCCGCCTGTGGATCACCGTGCAGGGGGGCCGTGAGTCGGGCCACGTGTGAGGTGGCGGTGTGATGTGCTGGGGTTATGACCGAGCCAGGGGCGACGACCGAGACCTCGCCGGTGCGGCTGCGCGAGCCAGCGAACCTCGTCTGCCCGCGGGCCCGGTGGATGTGGTTGGTCGAAGGGATCGTCCAGGCGCTGCTGCTCGGCGGGGTCCAGGTGGCCTGGTGGCTGCTTGACCGGCGCGGACCGCGCGACCCGCATGTGCTCGTCGCCGGCGTCACCGGGATCGTCATGCTCGCCTACGTCGTCGGTATGCCGCTCTGGCGCTTCCGGGTGCATCGCTGGGAAGTCACCCCGACGGCGGTCTACACCCAGACGGGATGGATCAGCCAGGAGCGCCGGATCGCCCCGCTCTCCCGGGTGCAGACGGTCGACCTCACTCGAGGTCCGGTCGCCCAGCTCCTGCGGCTGGCGACAGTGCGGGTGACCACCGCCTCCGCGGCCGGGCACCTCGTCGTCCACGGCTTGGACCGCGATGACGCGACGGCCCTCGTCGAGCGGTTGACCGTTGCCGCCGCCGCTGAGCGCGGGGACGCGACGTGAGCGACGGCATACCGCCGATCCTTGGAGGTGACCAGCAGTGGCGCCGACTTGATGCGCGCATGCTGCTCGTGCACCCGGTTCAGGAGGCGGTGCGGTTCTTCCCGGCGTTGCTCGTCGTGTTCTTCTCCGGGCGCAGCAGCGGCCGCAGTGGGTGGTGGGAGTGGGCGCTTCTGGCCGGCGTCATCGTCCTCGGCATGTCGAGGTGGTTCACCACGCGCTATCGGATCTGGGGTGGTCAGATCGAGCTGCGCCGCGGGCTGCTCAACCGCCGACTGCTCACGACGCCCGCCGACCGGGTCCGCACCGTCGATGTCACGGCCCCGGTTTGGCATCGGCTGTTGGGACTGGCCAAGGTGGAGATCGGCACGGCGGGTGGGGGCGTGCTCGCCGAGCGGATTGTGCTGGACGCACTGGCCGCGCCGGTGGCCGCCCGGCTGCGCGGCGAACTGCTCCACCGGGTGGCGGCGCAGACGGAGCAGGACGTCGAGCACGGGTCCGTGGGTGGGTCGGCGAGCGAGTCCTGGATCGACTCGGCGAGCGAGTCGGCCAGCGAGTCGACGCCGGAACAGCTTCTGGTCCAGCTCGACCCATCCTGGGTGCGCTATGCCCCGCTGACGACCAGCGGGTTGGTGTCAGCGGCGGCCATCTGGGGGTTCGGGGCGCAGTACCTCGACGAGTTCGGCGATCTGCAGGACCGGGTGGAGGGAGCCGTCGACCGGGTCGCGACGCTCGGTGTGGGCGTGGCGGTGGTGGCTGGTCTGGTCGGTGCTCTGGTCCTGGTGTCCCTGCTCGCGGTGACCGGCTATCTGCTGACCTATTGGGGGTTCCGGCTCACACGGCATACGGGCGGGACCCTGCACACCCGCCGCGGCCTGCTCACCACTCGGGCAACGAGCTTGGAGGAGAAGCGGATTCGGGGCGTCGAGATCGGGCAGCCGCTGGGCCTGCGCCTGGCCAGTGCCGGTCGGCTGAGCGCGGTGACCACCGGGCTAGGTCGTGAGGGCGCCCAGCACGGCAGTGCGTGGCTGACCCCGCCCGCTCCGCGCAGCGTCATCGAGGCGACGGCCGTGGCGGTGATCGGTGACCCGGTCGCGGTGTCCGGCCCGCTCGTATCCCACGGTCCTGCCGCCCGCCGCCGCCGCTTCACCCGAGCCCTCGTCCCGACCGCCGTGCTGTGTGCGGCAACGGTGTGGCTCTCCCGCGTTGTCGACCTTCCGCCTGTGCTCATGCTCGTCGGCTGCGTGCCGGTCCTGCTCGCGCCGTTCCTGGCCGCCGACCGGTATGCCGCCCTCGGCCACGCGCTGACGCCTCGCCACCTCGTCGTGCAGGCCGGCAGCCTCTCCCGTCGGCGCGACCTGCTGGCTCGGGACGGGGTCATCGGGGTGACGATCCGGGAGTCGTTCTTCCAACGCCGAGCGGGGGTCGTGACCCTCACCGCAACGACGGCCGCCGGACGGCAGCGGTATGCCGCGATCGACCTGCCGTTCGAGCGCGCCAACGCGGTGGCGACAGTCGTCCTCGGCGACATCGTGGGTCAGTTCGCGGACTCCCCCGGCAGGGCTGACCCATCCGCGGGTCGTGCCAGCAGGTAGGTCCGCAGCGCGCAGGCCTGCCTGACCAGGTCCTGGGCGGAGTCGTACAGGCTGGTGCGCAAGGTGGCATCCGACGCTGAGGTGATGGCGAAATAGAAGGCCGAGAACACCCCGAGGAAGGTGCTGACGCGGATGTTTTCCCAACACAGGAGGTAGGTCCGGCGGCTGGTGGACCACTGCACGAGCACGTCTGGGTCGGCCCCGGACCACGCCTTCGCCACCTCGGGACTGACGACCAGCACGCCGATAACGCAGAGCACCAGGAAGACCGCGCAGCCGACCATGGCCACTCCGACTAAGCGCGACAGCGTGGCGACGAGCCGGAGGTTGGCCTGTTGGCGCGGAAGCAACGGACAAACCACGGGGAAGGCGACGTCACGGGGCAACTCAGGCTCTCGTCCACCGGTAGCGCGCCGAACAGCCGTGAGCCAGTCCTCCCGGGTCTCGAAGGAGGACAGCTCCCCCAGGTCGAGGTGATGACGGGAGGACAGGAACAGCGCGCTGAGGGCCACGAAGAGTGCGGTGAGGCCAAGGAATGCCCAGGAGTCCAGTCGCCCCACCGACTGCCACAGCTCTGCCGTGAAGTAGGAGAACGCGACGAAGGCCAGCAGGAGCGGCAAAGCACGCGTCAAGGAATCCCCGGCAACCCCCATCGACCGGATGAGCTCCCGAGATAGGAAGGCGGACAAAGCGACGACGCCGTAGGAGACCATGAACATGACGACGGCGAGGATGACGACTTGGGTCAACGCCAGGCCAGCGGCGGCATACCACCTCGACTCCGAGGCGCTGACGGTGAACTCGTCAACGGACCACTCCTCATGCGGCGCCAGCAGGACGGCCACCACCGGCACGAGCACAAAGACAGCTCGTTCGCCCCACCCGATCCGGTCGACGGGGGAGAAGGCTGGCGAACGGCGCACCACATTGCCCCCCACCCACGTCACGAGCACGGCGAAACTCGCGATGCCCAGGGAGACCGGCAGGTTGGCGCTGGCCTCGGGGACCATGCTGAGCATGACCACCACGAAGATGACCACCAACGCCGGTGCAGCTCGTTGGGATGCGCTGCGATACGCGGGTGTGCCCTCGGTGAGGCTAGCCAGACCGCGACGGAGGAACCAACGGCTGCTGGCCGCAGGCTCGCCCAGCCGAATCATGCGCCGCAGCCTATCCACTCTAGGATCAAAACCATGAGCAAGGTCCTGTCTGCCGTCGCCTGGCCGTATGCCAACGGCCCGCGCCACATCGGCCATGTCGCCGGTTTCGGCGTGCCCTCCGACGTCTTCAGTCGGTATATGCGGATGGCCGGGCACGACGTCCTCATGGTGTCGGGCACCGACGAACACGGGACGCCGATCCTCGTCCAGGCCGACAAAGAGGGGGTCACCCCGCGCGAGCTGGCCGACCGGTTCAACCGGGTCATCGCCGAGGACCTCGTCGGGCTGGGCCTGGCCTATGACTTGTTCACCCGGACGACGACGCCTAACCACTATGCGGTGAGTCAGGAGCTGTTCCGGGGCAACCACGCCAACGGCTACATGATCGAGCAGACCCAGATGGTCGCGATCAGCCCGTCGACGGGCCGGACCCTGCCCGACCGCTATATCGAGGGCACCTGCCCGAACTGTGGCTACGGCGAGGCACGCGGCGACCAGTGCGACAATTGCGGCAAGCAACTCGACCCGGCCGACCTCATCACCCCGCGCAGCAAGATCGACGGGGAGGCGCCGCGGTTCGAGGAGACCAGCCACTTCTTCCTCGACCTGCCCGCCCTGGCGGCCACGCTCGGGCAGTGGCTCGACGGCCGCGAGGCGACGGGGCTCTGGCGCCCCAACGTCATCCGCTTCTCCAAGAACATCCTCGACGAGGTGCGGCCGCGGCCGATGACCCGCGACATCGACTGGGGCATCCCGGTCCCGCTGCCCGGGTGGGAGGACAACCCGAGCAAGAAGCTCTACGTCTGGTTCGACGCGGTCATCGGCTATCTGTCGGCGTCGATCGAGTGGGCCCGGCGCACCGGCGACCCCGACGCGTGGCGCGCCTGGTGGAACGCCGACGTCGAGCCGGACGCGGTCTCCTATTACTTCCAGGGCAAGGACAACATCACCTTCCACGCCCAGATCTGGCCGGCCGAGCTGCTCGGGTATGCCGGTCGCGGCGACCGCGGAGGTGCGCCGGGGGCGGCATACGGAGTGCTCAACCTGCCGACCGAGGTGGTGGCGAGCGAGTTCATGACGATGGAGGGGCGGCAGTTCTCCACGAGCCGCGGCCACGTCATCTATGTCCGCGACGTGCTGGAGCGCTACGGGCCCGACCCGCTGCGCTACTTCATCTGCGCGGCCGGGCCGGAGAACCAGGACAGCGACTTCACCTGGGCCGAGTTCGTCCAGCGCAACAACTCCGAGCTCGTCGCCGGCTGGGGCAACCTGGTCAACCGGACCGCGTCGATGATCCACAAACGGTTCGGCGAGATCCCGGCGGCCGGGCCGTTGCAGGCCATCGACGAGGACCTGCTCGCGGCGATCCGCGGTGGGTTCGAGACGGTCGGCGGGCACATCGAGCGGCAGCGGTTCAAGGCCGGCATCGGTGAGGTCATGCGGTTGGTGGGCCTGGCCAACGCCTATGTCTCGGCGACCGAGCCCTTCAAGCTCAAGGGTGACGACGAGCGCGAGCGGCTCGGCACCGTGCTGCACGTGCTCGCCCAGGCGGTGAGCGACCTCAACACCCTCAGCGCCCCGTTCCTCCCGCACGGGGCCAACCGCATCCACCAGATCCTCGGCGGCACAGGGGAGTTCGTGCCGATGCCCGAGCTGCGCGAGGTCGACGACCTCGACGGCGGGCCGGGCTATCCGGTCATCATGGGCGACTACTCCGCGACCCCGCGGTGGGAGTCGCGGCCGGTCGTCCCGGGCACGCCGATCGGACCCCCGACGCCGGTCTTCACGAAGTTCGACCCGAGCGTGGTCGACGACGAGATCGCCCGGATGCGCGGGGACGGCTGAGCCGATGGGCGTCAACGGTGGGGGGCAGAGCGGCGCGCGCGGTATACCTCCGGCTCCCGACCCGCTGCCCGTCGACGTCGTCGACAACCACCTCCACCTGGACATCGCGCGCCACGGCGAGGAGCGCGCCGACGTGGGCCAGACCATCGCGGCGGCGGCGGCGGTCGGCGTCCCGCGGATGGTCCAGATCGGGTGCGACCTCCCCGGGGCGCGCCTGACCATCGAGATGATCGACGAGTATGCCGCCCTCCTCGGCGGAGTTGCCTTGCACCCCAACGAGATTGCGCGTTTCCCCTCAGAGGCGGCGCTCGCCGACGGGCTGGCCGAGATCGAGCGACTGGCCGGGCACCCGCGGGTGCGGGTCGTCGGTGAGACGGGGTTGGACTATTTCCGGACCGGACCGGAGGGGCAACCCGCGCAGCAGGAGGCGTTCCGCTGGCACATCGACCTGGCCAAGCGCCTGGGCAAGACCCTGCAGATCCACGACCGCGACGCGCACGAGGACGTCCTGCGGATCCTCGACGAGGAGGGCGCGCCCGAGCGGACCGTCCTGCACTGCTTCTCCGGGGACGTCGTGATGGCTCAGCGGGCCGTCGAGCGGGGCTACTACCTGTCCTTCGCCGGGACGGTCACCTTCACCAGCGCCAAGGGCTTGCGGGACGCCTTGTCGATCGTGCCGCTGGAGCAGGTGCTCGTCGAGACCGACGCGCCCTATCTCACCCCGCACCCGTGGCGCGGTGCCGCGAACGCCCCCTATCTCGTCCCGGTGACCGTCCGGGCGATGGCGCACGTGCTGGGGGTCGCCGTGCCGACCCTGTGCCAGGCGATCGCGGCCAACTCCGAGCACCTCTACGGGCCGTGGTGAACGACGTCGACCCGTCCCTCGCGACCGGTGAGCGGGCGGCATACCGGCGGGGTCGGCCGAGCGTGGGACGGGTGTGACGCGCGGGGCGGGTGAGGCGAAAGCAATGTGACCTACATCACTCGCTGAGCGACGGGCCGTTATCAAAAGTTGACCTTCGACGGGTCGGTCGGGCACCGTTGACCCGATCGCCGGGAGGCACAACCCCTTCTCCGGCGCCGTATCCGGCCCCCGACGACGGGGCGCAGGAGCGGAGAAACCGGCTCACCGTGGCCATCTTCTCCCACCACGGCGTCACCGTGCCCGCCCGGGAAGTTCAACGTTCGGAGCATTGTGATCACCAGCCTCATCGGCCGCGCCGCCACCGTCGGTGCCGTCGCCGCGATCGCCCTCACCGGTTTCGGTGTCGCCCAGTTCGACAAGGCCGTCGACCTCACCGTCGACGGACAGCTCACCTCGATGCACGTGTTCGGGTCCACCGTGGCCGACGCCCTCGCCAAGGGCGGCGTGACCGTGGGCGAGCACGACCTCGTCGTGCCGGCGCCCGATCAGGCGATCGAGGACGGGAGCGCCATCGTCGTGCGCTACGGGCGCAAGCTCACCGTGACGGTCGACGGCGTGACGAGCGACTACTGGACGACGGCCGCCACCGTCGACCAGGCGATGAGCGAGCTGGGGATCCGGGCTCTGGCCGGGGCGACCCTGTCGGTGTCCCGTTCGGCCGGTCTGGGCCGTGAGGGCCTGAGCCTGACCGTGATCAACCCCCACCAGGTGACGGTCACCGTCGACGGGGCCACCCGCGCCGAGAGCACATCGACGGCGACGGTTGCCGACCTGCTGGCCGCGCTGGGCATCACGCTGGGTCAGCACGACCGCGTTGTGCCGGCTGCTGACACCGCCATCGCCGAGGGCCTGGCCGTCGCCGTGCAGCGCGTTGAGCTGCGCACCCGCACCGCGACCGAGAAGGTCGCCTTCAAGACGATCCGCAAGGACGACGCCACGATGAGCAAGGGCCAGACCAAGGTCGAGACCCCCGGTGTCAACGGCTCGCGCAACGTCACCTACACCGAGACCTGGGTCGACGGGAAGCTCGAGGGCAAGACCGAGACGGCGTCCACGGTCACCAAGCCTGCCACCGACAAGGTCCTCCTCGTCGGCACCAAGCCGGTCCCGACCGTCTCTGCCGGGAACACCTCCGGCACCGGTCTCAACCTGGCCAACGCCGCGATGTGGGACCGGATCGCCAAGTGTGAGTCCGGTGGCAACTGGCACATCAACACCGGCAACGGCTACTACGGCGGGCTGCAGTTCAGCTACTCGACGTGGCTCTCCGTCGGTGGTGCCGACTTCGCGCAGCGGGCCGACCTGGCCAGCCGCGAGGAGCAGATCACCGTGGCCAACCGGCTCTATGCCCAGCGCGGCCTGCAGCCGTGGGGCTGCCGCTGGGCCGCGTGACCAGCCACATGACGTCAGCGTGACCGCCGGGGCGGCGCTGCTGGGCGCTGCCCAGGTCCGCGAACTGGCGGCCACGTTGGGGCTGCGTCCCACCAAGTCGTGGGGCCAGAACTTCGTCGTCGACGCCAACACGGTGCGCCGCATCGTGCGCCTGGCTGAGGTCGGACCGGAGGACTGCGTCGTCGAGGTCGGACCTGGACTTGGATCGCTCACCCTCGCCCTGCTCGAACGCGGGGCGAGGGTGAGCGCCGTCGAGGTCGACCCGGTCCTGGCGGCCGCCCTGCCCGGAACGGTCGCGGCCCTGCAACCGGAGCGGGCGGCATACCTCACCGTGGTGGCCGCGGACGCGCTGCACGTGCGCACCCTGCCGGACCCGCAGCCGAGCGCACTCGTGGCGAACCTGCCCTACAACGTGTCCGTCCCAGTCGTGCTGTCGTTCCTCGAGCGCTTCCCGACCATCGAGCGGGTGCTCGTCATGGTCCAGTTGGAGGTCGCCGAGCGACTCGCGGCCGGTCCGGGGAGCAAGGCCTACGGAGTGCCCAGCGTCAAGGCGGCCTGGTATGCCGCCGCCCGCCTTGCCGGGACCGTGCCTCGCAGCGTGTTCTGGCCGGTCCCCAACGTCGACTCGGGACTGGTCGAACTGCGCCGCAGGGAGCCCCCCGACACGACGGCGACCCGCGATGAGGTCTTCGCCGTCGTCGATGCCGCATTCGCCCAGCGCCGCAAGACGCTACGCGCGGCCCTGGCCGGCTGGGCCGGTGGGGCGGCCGCGGCCGAGGCCGCCCTGCGGGCTGCCGGGGTGGATCCCCAGGCCCGGGGCGAGGCCCTGCCGGTGGCAGCGTTTGCGGCCATCGCCGCCGCTCGTGGGGCCGCGACGACCCCCTAGGGTGGTGCCGTGAACACCGTCACGCCTTCCCCCCGGTCGGTGACGGTGCGTGCGCCCGCCAAGGTCAACTGCGAGTTGCGGGTCGGGCCGATGGGTTCCGATGGTTTCCACGAGCTGTCGACCGTCTTCATGGCCGTGGGCCTCTTCGACGAGGTCACCGTCACCCGCTCGGACCGCTGGTCGGTCACCACCACCGGCCCGTATGCCGCCCACGTCCCCGACGGTGACGACAACCTCGCGGTGCGGGCCGCTCGGCTGCTGGCCAGGCACATGCGGGTTCCCCGGGCGGCCGTGTCGATCCGGATCGACAAGGTCATCCCCGTAGCGGGCGGCATGGCCGGAGGGTCGGCGGATGCGGCGGCGGTGCTCGTCGCCTGTGACCACCTGTGGGGGCTGCGGATGGACCGGGAGGAGCTGCTCTACCTCGCGGCCGAGCTCGGTAGTGACGTCCCGTTCTGCCTGGCCGGTGGCATCGCCATCGGTTCCGGACGTGGCGAGCGGCTGGCTCCGGTGCTGGCCCGAGGGACCTACCACTGGGTGTTCGCGCTCAGTTCCGAGGGGCTGTCGACGCCGTCGGTGTTCGCCGAGTTCGACCGCCAAACCGCCGGCTCTCGGATCCCGCAACCGGAGCCGTCGCCGGCGATGATGACCGCGCTCCGCTCGGGTGACCCCGAAGCCCTCGGCGACGCCCTCATCAACGACCTACAGGAGCCGGCCCTGTCGCTGCGCCCCGGCTTGCGGGCGGTGCTCGATGCCGGCATGGAGTTCGGGGCGCTCGGCGGGATCGTCAGCGGCAGCGGGCCGACCGTCGCCTTCCTCACCGGATCGTCCGAGCACGCCCTGGACCTGTGTGTCGCGCTGACCGCGTCCGGCGTCGTCGACCAGGTGACCCGCGCCAAGGGGCCCGTCCACGGCGCCCAGGTCCTCGCCGGACCGTCACGCGACTGAGCTGCTGACCCACCCATGGGGATCCTCGTCTCGATCGAACGCGTCACCGTCGTGCACGGGGTGGCGCACGTTCTCGACGCAGTCACCGCCGGGGTGCTCGGCGGCCAGCGGATCGGTGTCGTCGGCCGCAACGGCGGCGGCAAGTCCACGTTGCTTCGCGTCCTGGCCGGCCGTCAGGAGCCCGACTCGGGCCGGGTGACGCAGGTCGGTGGACTCACCGTGGGCCTGCTCGCCCAGGACGACCAGCTCGACCCGGCCGCGACGGTCCGGCACGCGCTCGTCGGCGAACGGCCCGAGCACGAGTGGGCCGGTGACGCCCGGGTCCGCGAGGTCCTGGACGGGTTGCTCGGCGGGGTCGGTATGCCGGCCGTCGGCGGTCCGGACGCGCTCGTCGGCCCGCTCTCGGGTGGCGAACGGCGTCGGTTGGCCCTGGCCGCGCTGCTCGTCGCCGATCCCGACCTCCTGCTGCTCGACGAGCCGACCAACCACCTGGACGTCGAGGGTGTCGCCTGGCTCGCCGACCACCTGGCCACCCGCCGGACCCGGCCGGACACGGCCCTGGTCGCCGTCACCCACGACCGATGGTTCCTCGACGCCATGGCCACCCTCACCTGGGAGGTGGACAGCGGGTCGGTCCACAGCTACGACGGGGGCTACGCGGCATACGTGCTGGCCAAGGCCGAACGCGCCCGGGTGGCGGCGGTAACGGCCGAACGGCGGGACAACCTGCTTCGCAAGGAGCTCGCCTGGCTGCGTCGGGGTGCCCCGGCCCGCACGAGCAAACCGAAGTTCCGGATCGACGCGGCCAACGCGCTCATCGAGAACGAGCCGCCGCCGCGCGACGGGGTCGAACTCGTCCGGTTCGCGACCCGCAGGCTGGGCAAGGACGTCATCGACCTGATCGACGCGACCGTCCGTTTCGGGGAACGGACGCTGCTCGACCGGGTGACCTGGCGACTCGCGCCGGGGGAGCGGGTCGGCATCGTGGGAGTCAACGGAGCGGGCAAGTCGACTCTGCTGCAAGCGATCTCAGGCGAAGTCGGGCTGTCGTCCGGCAAACGCAAGGTCGGCAAGACCGTGTCCTTGGCCCACCTCACCCAGGAGGTGCGCGAGCTGGAGGAGCTCGCGGCATACCGGGTCATCGAGGCGATCGAAGCGGTCCGGCGCTCGATCATGCTGGGTGAGCGTGAGGTGACCGCGAGCCAGTTGGCGACCCGGCTGGGCTTCACCGGCCAGCGCCAGCAGACCCGCGTTGGCGACCTGTCCGGCGGCGAGCGGCGGCGCCTGCAGATCCTGCGGCTACTCATGGCCGAGCCCAACGTCCTGCTGCTCGACGAGCCGACCAACGACCTGGACATCGAGACGCTGACGTCCCTCGAGGACGTCCTGGACGGGTGGGCGGGGACGCTGATCGTCGTCTCGCACGACCGTTACCTGCTCGAACGGGTTTGTGACCGGCAGGTCGCGCTGCTCGGCGACGGCCGGGTCCGGGACCTGCCTGGCGGGGTCGCGCAGTACCTCCAGTTGCGGGCCGCCATGCCCCCGAGCACCGGGTATGCCGCGCCGCCCCCGTCCGAGGGCGCCGCACCTTCGGGAGCGGGGACGGTGACCGGCCCGAGCCAGATCGAGCTGCGCGAGGCCCGCAAGGAGCTCGCCCGGGTCGAGCGCGCGCTGGCCCGGTTGGCCGAGCGAGAGGACCGGATCCACGCCGAGATGGCCGCTCAGGCGACCGACCACATCGCGGTGTTGCGGCTCAACGCCGACCTGCGGGCCATCGTCGACGAGCGGGATGACCTCGAGCTGGCCTGGTTGGCCGCTGCCGAGATCGTCGGCTGATCGCCGGCTGATCCCCGGCTCGTCGTCGTCTGGTCCTCGTCTGCTCGTTTTCAGGCTCAGGGCTCCAAGGGCGCGTTGAGCCTGCGGAGCATCCCGGCGAGGTCGGCCCGCTCTTGGGGGGTCAACTCGCCGAGCAGCTCTCGCTCGTGATCGAGCAGATCCGACAGGGCGGCGTCGACCGTCTCGCGGCCGGCCCGGGTCAGTCGGACCTTGACGCCGCGCCGATCGCCGGGGTCGGGGCTGCGTCGGACCAGGCCACGCTGTTCGAGGCGGTCGACCCGGTTGGTCATCGTTCCCGAGGTGACCAGGGTTTCGGTGACCAGCTGCCCGGGCGAGAGCTGATAGGGGCGACCGGCTCGACGCAGCGCCGACAGGACGTCGAACTCCCATCCTTCGAGTTGGTGAGCGGCGAACGCCGCACCGCGGGCCAGGTCCAGCCGACGGGCCAGGCGGGTGATCCGGGACAGGACCAGCAACGGCTCGACATCGAGGTGCGGCAGCTCCCGGCGCCACGCCGAGACGATCCGGTCGACGTCGTCGGGCTGGCTGCTACCGGCGTCGCCACCATGCCGCATGCTCGCCTCACCCACGGTTCCAATGTATCGATGGCGTCAAGAGTCTTGATTTCGAGAAACTGCAAACTTTCCTCACCCCGAGCGTCATAGGCACAATGGACGTGCGTCTGTCAGAGGTAGAGGTCTCACACGGGAAGGGAGGGGTTCGTCATGTCGGCACCTGCGCTGCTCTGGGGGCAGGAATGGTCGGAGGCTGACGACGTCACCCTCCTGGGGATGGTTCGTGGCGGAGACGCCGAGGCCTACGCCGAGCTGTGGCGTCGGCACCTGCCCGCGGCGTATGCCGTGGCCCACCGCCACCGAGGACGCACCTCCGCCGAGGACGTCGTCGCCGAGGCGAGCCTTCGGGTCTATGACCTGATCCGGGCCGGCAAGGGTCCGCTGACCAACTTCCGCTCCTACTTCCTGTCCGCGGTGCGCACCATCGCCGTCGACTACGCGCGCGGCGAGTTGCGGGTCGTCCCGACCGAGGACATCGGCCTGGAGGCCGCGTCGCCGGCCACGGCGGCATACGACCCGAGCCCGGGCGTCGACCACGCGCTGGTCCGTACGGCCTTCGCGCGTCTGGCCGAGCGCGACCAACAGGTGCTCTGGCGGACCGCGGTCGAGGGCACGACGCCCGCCGCCGTTGCCGCCGCCATGGGGCTGACGGCCAACGGGGTCAGTGTCATCGCGCTGCGCGCCCGGGACAGCCTGCGGGCGAAGTACCTCGATGCCCACGCCGACCGCGCCATCGGCCGGGCTCAGGACGAGGAGTGCCGGTGGGTGCTGGCCCAGATGGGTCGGTTCGTCCGCGGCAAGCTCCCGGTCCGACAGCGGGCTCGCGTCGAGGAGCATTTGCGCTCGTGCCGGCACGCCCAGGGCCTGGCCTACGAGATGGCCGAGGTCAACCGGGCCCTTCCCGCCGTCATGGTTCCGCTCATCTTCCTGGCCGGGACGTCAGTCATGGGCGCCTGGGTGGGTGCCGCGGGTGCGGCCGGCGCCACGGGCGCGACCGGTGGTGGGCCGCGCGAAGAAGGCAAGGCCGCTGCCGCTGCCGCCCTGGTCATGAACGTCGGCACCAAGATCGCCGCTCTCGGTGTGGCGGCCGTCCTGGCGACCGGGTATGCCGCGGCCGCCGGTCTCGGCGCCGGTGGGGCAGGAGGCGGTGGTGCCGCCGCGGCCAGCGGGTCGGGCTCGGGTGGCGCTTCTGGGGGTTCGCTCGACGCCGTTGCTGCACCCGCTTCGACCTCGGAGACCTCGGAGACCTCGCCCACGGCCGCTCCGTCGCAGACCTCCGTGCCCGTGCCGACCTCCGCGCCGTCGCAAACCACCGTCCCTGCGCCGTCCTCCTCGACCAGGGCCCCGACGACCTCGCAGACCACGACGAAAACCTCGAAGTCCTCGACCACCTCGCCAACATCGACGTCAACGTCCTCGTCCAGCTCGTCGTCCAGCTCGTCGTCCAGCTCGCCGACCAGTTCGACGACCAGTTCGACGACCAGCTCGTCGTCGTCGACGACGTCTCCGCCCGTGGAGCCGTTGGTCACGCCGCTCGCCGCGGTCTTCGGTCAAGCCTTCGACGTGCACATCGCGGTGCCGATGGAGGGGACGTCGAGTCTGGTCATCAAGGCCGTTCCGGCCGGCCAGATCGACCTCACGGCGACTCCGGTCGTTCCGGACAGTGGACCGACACCGTGGGTCTGTGAGGTGGTCGGTCCACGGAGCACCTGCACCGGATCCGGTCCGGCCACGTTCTCGTTGCTGGCTACTGAGGTGAAGCACGGCAAGGACCCTCTTCCGGCGGGCCTCGCCGCGCCTGACGCGACTGGTGCCGTCATGATCGAGCTCACCGCGCCGGACGGCACCGTCACCACGGCCGACGTGGCGATCACCAGGCCGGTAGTCGACCCATCCCCCACGCCCTCGACGTCGACGACGTCCGCTTCCTCGTCCTCCTGGTCCTCCTCGGGCCCGGTGACGGCCACCGTCCCGGTCACCGCGTCGGTCGCTCAGACAGCTCCGGTCACCGACCTGCCGAGTACGACGGACCCGAAGGTATCGACGGTCATCGTCACCGTGAGCCCGTCGGGCGCCGTGGTCGTCACCGAGTCGGCCCGGTTGGTCGGCTGAGCGTCAGCGTCCCGACGCCGTCCGCAGGGTCGGTTTGTTCTCCAACGCGATGAGTCCGTTCCAGGCTAGGTTGACCAGATGGGCGGCCACGTCCGCCTTCTTGAACCGGCGGTGCTCCAACCACCATTGCCCGGTCAGCGCGACCATCCCGACGAGCATCTGCGCGTAGATCGGTGCTGCTTTGGGGTCGAGTTTGCGCCTGGAGAACTCGGCCGCGAGGATCGCCTCGACCTGGGTGGCGATGTCGCCGATGAGGCTCGCGAACGAGCCGGTCGACTGCCCGGCCGGCGAGTCCCGCACGAGGATCCGGAAGCCATCGGTCGAGCTCTCGACGTAGTCGAGCAGCGCCATCGCGGCCGACTCGACGACGGCCCGAGTCGGGCCGGGCGTCTCCAGAGCGGAGGTGACCGCCTGCAGGAGGGCAGCCATCTCGCGGTCGACGACGACGGCATACAGGCCCTCTTTCCCGCCGAAGTGCTCGTAGACGACCGGCTTGCTCACGCCGGCCTTCGCTGCGATCTCCTCGACCGTGGCCGCCTCGAAACCCTTGGCCGCGAACACCGCTCGCCCCACGTCGACGAGCTGCTCGCGCCGCTCTTTCCCGGTCATCCGGGCGCGGCGGCTGGGGGGCGCGTTCTCGCGTGGGCTCACGGGGCCATTGTGCCCGCTGGTATGCCGTGCGCTCGCCTCCCGCGCGGCAGGTACCCTAGGGCGGCGATCCCCGGTTGGTCTGCTGGCAGGGCCCGCCTGACTTTGAATCAGGATTAGCGACGCTGGTTCGATTCCAGCCCGGGGAGCATGATCAGTCTCTAAGTTCGGGACTGGCGCCTGAGGGACAGCGGCTCTATGCCGTGGACGGGTTGCGCGGCGTGGCCTCCCCCTCGTCGTTGTTCTGTTCCACCTCTTGCGCAACTCCCACAAGACGAAGTTCTCGCCCAGACCCTCCCAGGGGTGTCCGGACCGTCCTTGAATTGGCCGAAGCGGGCTGCCGTTGGTGCGGCGGTCGTGCTGAATCGGGTGGTGGAACGGCCTGCCATGAGGTGGTCGCGGCGCGTGCGCATCGGTGTCCAGGGTGTCGGGTCGGCTACCTGATTCGCGCGCGAGACAACTGAGGTTCCACCAGGCCGACGAGTCCGGCCAGTTATTCGCACACGTGGGGTTTGTGGGAGATCGTCACGACGGATGTGTTGGCCTTGTTGAGCGACCACCAGGTGTCGTTCTGCATGAGGATGTCGCCCTCGGCGAACATGTGCGAGTCGTCGACGGTCTCGCTCGTGAGGGCCTTGGCCAGCAGGGTGCGGCTCATCCCGATGCTCGTCCCGAACGGCAGGGCCACCGGGACCAGCGTCGCCTTCCCGACGACCGACCACGAGTCGATCTTGAGCGCTTCGCCGGGACCGGCCTCTCCGTATGCCGAGATGTCACCCCACTTGAGGAGGATCGAGGTGCGCCCCGGTCCGGCCAGTTCACACCCCGGGCCCTCGACCTTCTTCGTCGGGTCCCCGAGGAGGGGCTTCGCCGCGGCGAGGACCGCCGCGGGGGTGGCGGGCAGTTTGAGGCCGCCGAAGGAACCCAGCCCCAGGGCGAAGGTCTTCGGCGCCGGCGGGGTTGTCGCTGTTGTGGTGGGTTTGGCAGTCGACGATGCGGTCGGCTTGGCTCCCGAAGACGCGCCTGCGGACGCGGCAGGGGGGTTGACCGTCACGGTGACGGTGCCCGGGGCTTGCGCCGCGCCGCCGGAGCAGGCGACGAGGACGAACGACAGCCCCACGCTGCCGATGGTGGTCGCTGCCCAGGAACCCCGAAACCTCATCGCCGTGACCCCTTCTCGTCGGTGCGCTTGCCTGGTGAGCCTAGGACCATGGAGCCGACCTACGCTGGCGAAATGGGGGGCTGACGGCGCCGTCCTTCGGCGCCGCGGCCGGAGTTGGGGGATGTCCGTTCCCTAGACTCGCTAGCAAGCCCGGACGACTGTCGTTCGGCCCGTCGACTGGGGAGTGCGTGACCGCCGGACCGGAGTTCGCAAACGCGGGTCTACATCAATACGTTGCGGACGTCGTCCTGCGCGACCTCAAACCGTCGGGCCTGGACCTGTCGAGTTCGCAGGTGCTCGAACTCGGGGCGGGGTCCGGCTCGTTCGCCACACGTCTGGCGCAACAGGGGGCCACCGTGGTGGCAGCCGACCTGGGCTCGGGCGGGTATGCCGACTACCGCGGGCCGGGGGAGTTCCTCGAGGTGGACCTGAACACGCCCGGCTTTGCGTCGGCGTTTGCCGGTCGCACCTTCGACCTGGTCGTCGCCCTCGAAGTGATCGAGCATCTGGAGTCCCCGTTGGGGTTCCTGCGTGAGACAGCCAAGCTGACCCGCCCCGGGGGATATGTCGTCCTGACGACGCCGAACGTCGACAACTTCCCGTCCAGGATCCTGTTCGGCCTGCGCGGGCAACTGCGGGGCGCATCGGCCACGGACGATCCGGGGCACATCAGTCCGATTCTGCTGTGGACCTTCGCGCAGCGGCTCGTTCCCCGCGCCGGGCTGCGTCTTGAGCATCAGTGGCGTTACCCGCCGGACGGCTTCCTCCCTGGACCGGGGCTCAAGCGCCGGGCCCTCACGGCGGCGGCGCCACTGCTGCGCCGGTCGGGCTTGCACGGTGACAACCATGTCTTCGTGTTGCGGACATGAACGACCTTCAGACGTCGGTGGCGCACCTGCCGACCCCCTCGGTCGGGCCGGGGTCGACGATCCTCACCGTTGTGGGTGAGCTGGTCGAGGCGGCCCGCGCCAACGGACTGGACCACCGGGTGCTCATCGAGCCGTGGCGCGGGCCGGACCTACCGACGGATCGAATCATCGCCACGGCACCGCCACGCAACGGGGCCGCCACCGGACCGGGCGCCCTGGTCGACCACGCCTTGGGGCGGATCGTGGGGCGCCGGCCCGTTGCCCGCGAGCTCTACCGCTCCAGCCTGCACGGGACCGATCTCGACCGCATCGGGCATGTCGTCCTGCATGACGGGTCGTTCGCCTACGGCGGGGTGGAGCACCTGCACGGCATACGACCGGACGGCACCTACTCGCTCTACTCACACGTCGCGATGAGCCGATCGCTGGGGCCGCGGGAACTGCGCCGGATCCTGGACCGAGTGCACCGGTGGATCCACGTCAGCGACGCGATGGCCGACCGAATCCGAGACCGGATCGGCGGCGACCACCCGGCGCTCGTCACCGTCCACAACGGGATCGACCCAGCCCGGTTCGCCCCTCGGCCC
Organism: Candidatus Phosphoribacter baldrii; assembly: GCA_016704565.1. Lineage (GTDB taxonomy): Bacteria > Actinomycetota > Actinomycetes > Actinomycetales > Dermatophilaceae > Phosphoribacter > Phosphoribacter baldrii. The sequence goes on along the minus strand of JADIZV010000001.1, from coordinate 234,028 downwards.
GACGGACTCGTCCTGGACCCGGTCGTCATCTGGGCCGGCAAGGTGAGCCCCGAGAAGGGCCCCGACCGGGTGCTCGCCGCACTACGCACCGTGACAACGACGGACTGGACCCTGCGCGTGGTCGGCTCCGGGTGGTACGGGCCGGCTGAGGCGGCCAGCCCTTACGAACGCGATCTGCGGGCCGCCGGGGACGCCCTCCCGGGCACCGTCGAGTTCACCGGCTTCCTGCCCCGAGCCGACCTGCCCGGAGTGCTGCAGCAAGGCCGGGTGTTCGTCTTCCCGACGATGTTCGACGAGCCGTTCGGCCTGGCCCTGCTCGAAGCGATGGCCTGTGGCCTGGCCTGCGTCGCGGCCCCGCGCGGCGGGGTTCCCGAGTTCGCCGCAGACGCCGTCCTGTATGCCGATCCGGCCGACCCCGAGGCGTTCGGCGCAGCGGTGCAACGGCTGCTCACCGACGACGCCGCGGCCCAGGACCTCGGGCGCCGAGCCCGCGAACGAGCCCTCACCCTCACCCTGGACGCGCAGTTCGACCGCTTCCGCCAGGTCCTCGCCGGATCGGCGGAGGGTCCGAGCGGCGGGTAGGATCGCTCGATGTGACCTACACGCGCCCGACAGCGGTCATCGTCCTCGCCGCCGGCGAGGGCACCCGGATGAAGTCGGCGACGCCCAAGGTCCTGCACACGATCGGCGGGCGGAGCCTGGTCCACCACGCGATCGCCGCCGCTCGCGGTGTCGACCCGGTCCACCTCCAGGTCGTCGTCCGCCACGAACGCGACCGGGTGGCCGCGCATATCGAAGCCTGCGACCCGGACTGTCTCATCGCCGACCAGGACGAGATCAAGGGCACCGGTCGCGCCGTCGAATGCGGGCTGGCCGCCCTCCCGGCAGACCTGGCCGGGACCGTCATCGTCACCTACGGCGACGTGCCACTGCTCACCTCCGACACCCTGCGTGACCTCCTGCGCGCCCATGAGGCGTCCGCTGTCGGGGTCACCGTCGTGACGTCACGGATCGCCGATCCCACAGGCTATGGCCGGATCGTCCGGGACGCGGACGGAGCGGTCCTGCGGATCGTCGAGCAGAAGGACGCCACCGACGCCGAGCGCGCGATCACCGAGGTCAACTCCGGGATCTACGCCTTCGACGCAGCACTGCTGCGTGACGCCCTCGCCGGCCTCGGCACCAACAACTCCCAGGGCGAGAAATACCTCACCGATGTCGTGGCCGTCGCCCGGGCGCGGGGGCGCGGCGCGGCGGCATACGTGCTCGCGGACGTCTGGCAGACCGAGGGGGTCAACGACAAGATCCAGCTCGCGAAGCTGGGCGCGGAGCTCAATCGGCGCACCGTCGACGCCGCGATGCGCGAGGGCGCCATCGTCCGCGACCCAGCGACGACGTGGATCGACGCGACCGTCTCGATCGGGCGCGACACGGTCATCCACCCCAACACGCAATTGCGGGGGGCGACGACGATCGGCGCGGACTGCGAGATCGGTCCGGACACGACCCTCACCGACATGGAGGTCGGGGACGGCGCGACGGTATGCCGCACGCAGGGCTCCCTGTCGGTCGTCGGCCCGGGTGCCACGGTGGGTCCGTGGGCCTACCTGCGACCCGGAACCGAGCTGGGGGCGGACGGGAAGATCGGGACGTTCGTCGAGACCAAGAACGCGAATATCGGTGCGGGATCGAAAGTTCCGCACCTTTCCTATGTCGGCGACGCGACGATCGGGACCGGCACCAACATCGGCGCGGCGTCGGTGTTCGTCAACTACGACGGGGTCAGCAAGCACCGGACGACGGTTGGCGACCACTGCCGGATGGGCAGCGACACGATGTACGTCGGCCCGCTGACGATCGGCGACGGGGTCTATTCGGGCGCTGGCAGCGTGATCCGGCACGACGTGCCGGCCGGGGCGTTGACCCTCTCGGAGGCCCCGCAACGGATCGTCGAAGGGTGGGTCGAGGCGAACCGGCCCGACACCGAATCGTCCCGGGCCGCTGCGGCGGCGCGAACGGCGGCGGCGAGCGGGGAAGCAGTGGCGAGCGGACGGCATACCGGCGACAACGGGCAGGAGACGCGACGGTGACGGTCATCCGCAGGAAGACCAAGCGCCATCTCATGGTGTTCTCGGGGCGGGCGCACCCGACGCTGGCCGATGCGGTGGCGGCCGATCTCGGCACCAAGGTCGTGCCGACCCAGGCCTACGAGTTCGCCAACGGCGAGATCTATGTGCGCTACGAGGAGTCGGTGCGCGGCTGCGACGCTTTCGTCATCCAGAGCCACACGGTTCCGATCAACGAGTGGATCATGGAGCAGCTCATCATGGTCGACGCGCTCAAGCGGGCGTCGGCCAAGCGGATCACCGTCGTGTTGCCCTTCTACGGTTATGCCCGTCAGGACAAGAAGCACCGCGGACGCGAGCCGATCTCGGCGCGGCTCATGGCCGACCTGTTCCGCACGGCCGGTGCCGACCGGCTGATGGCCGTCGACCTGCACACCGCGCAGATCCAGGGCTTCTTCGACGGGCCGGTCGACCACCTCATGGCGCTGCCGATGCTCGCCGACTATGTCATCGCCCACTACGGCAAGAAGAAGCTCGCGGTCGTCTCCCCGGACGCGGGGCGGATCAAGGTCGCCGAGCAGTGGTCCGCGCGGCTGGGTGGCGCCCCGCTGGCCTTCGTCCACAAGACCCGCGACATCACCCGCCCCAATGAGAGCGTCGCCAACCGGGTTGTCGGCGACGTCGCCGGCCGGATGTGCGTCCTCGTCGACGACATGATCGACACGGGCGGGACGATCACCAAGGCCGCCGACGCGATCATGGCCGAAGGCGCCGCCGGCGTCGTCGTCGCCGCGACGCATGCGATCCTGTCCGGCCCGGCGATCGACCGGCTGCGGGCCTCGAGCGCCTGCGAGGTGATCGTCACCGACACCTTGCCGATCCCGCTGGAGAAGCAGTTCGACAAACTGACCATCCTGCCGATCGCGCCGCTGATCTCCCGGGCGATCCAGGAGGTCTTCGAGGACGGCTCGGTGACCAGCCTGTTCGACGGCCGCGCCTGACCGAGGGCCGAGGCCGAGGTCGAGGCCGAGGTCAGCGTCGGTCGGGCAGCACGACGGACGCGGTGCTCCCGCGCACAAGGAAGGGCCGCTCGATCCCGCGGTAGAAGATCGCCGCGAGCGCGACCGTCAGCGTGCCGGAGGTGGCCATGGCCACGGCGAACAGAGGGATGACCGACAATCCGAGGCTATGCCCCCACCCGGACAACAGCAGGATCACCGGTTGGTGGAGCAGATAGAAGCTGTAGGAGATCGTCCCGAGCCCGGTCAGCCAGGCCAGCGGGCCGCGGCCGAAGAACCGCTCGGGCACTCGCGAGAGCAGCACGAGCAGTCCCAGGCCCAGCGCGCCGAACCCGAGGGTGCGCACGAGTTCCTGCCCCGCGGCATACCCATAGAGGCCGGCGGGCAGACCGAGCGCGCAGGACCACCAGGCCAGTGCCCCGGCCCGTGGGTGGGGTATGCCGCGCACCAGCGTCGCGGCATACATGCCCAGGGCGAACTGGACCCACCGGGCGGGGAGGTACTTGTCCGGTTGTGCGAGCCAACCGCCCGCAGTGGGCATCGTGACGACGAGGGTGACCAACCACCACACGACGGCGACGACGCCGGTGAGGGCGACCACGGCGCGGATGCCATGGCGGCGACCCAGCCAGACCAGCAGGGGGAAGCCGAGATAGAGGGTGGCTTCGAGAGGGATGGACCACAGAGAGCCGTTGACGGCCGCCAAGGTGTCCTGGTGCAGGGGGAAGGTCAACGTGAGGTGGGTGAGCAGGTCCGCCCAGGTGAGGTCGCGAGGAACCAGGGCCCGTCGGATGGCGGGGACGAGTTCGATGCCCATGACCAGGGCCACCGCCGCGTAGTAGGCGGGCAGGAGTCGATAGGCCCGGCGCCGGAAGAATCCGCGGACGTCGATCGCGCGCAGCGGCCCGGTCCCTGATCGCAGGATCGGCAAGGTGAGGCAGAAACCGGAGAGCACGATGAACAGGTCGACGCCTGCCCCTCCGAAACCGATGAGGCGCACCAGGACGCCGTCGGCGCTGAGCTTCGGCGGCCGGACGTTGTCCAGCCAATAGCCGTGGACGTGCAGGGTGAACACCCAGAGCGCGGCGAACCCGCGCAGAGCATCGATGTAGGCGAACCTGCGGGTGGCGCCGGACGTCGAGCCGGACGTCGAGCCAGGTGTCGGCCCGGAGGCGGACACCGACGCGGCAGGCATGCCAGACGATATCGTCGTCCCACCATGCTCCGGGCCAGGAACGCTATGCCGAAAACTGTGGCGACGGCCCTGGGGGCCGTGGTCGCGCTGGCGCTTGCGGGCGCTCAAACGGCGGGGTGGGTGCCGCGGGCGGTGGTTGCCGTGCTCGGGGTCCTGGCTGCGCTGGCTATCCCGGTGTCCCGCGAGCTGTCCCGGCGGCTGGCCATCGTCCTGGCGACCTGCCTCGGATGGGCTCCGCTGGTTTGGCTGGTCGATGGGCCGAAGGGTGAGCTGACCCGGTTCGGCGGGGTGACCGCAGCGTTGTGCGGTGGCCTGGTCGCATGGGTGGCCACCGGCCCGGTCCGTGAGCGCGTCGGCGCGCTGGTCCCTCGGGTGCGACGGGCTGACGCGGTCGCGCTGGGCGGTGTCGGGGTGGTCGTGGCCTATCTCTGGCCGCTGCTGCGGTTGCGGTCTGGGCCGGATGTCATGGCGGTCGTGCTCGGTGGCTGGGATCACGTCGGGCATTACGACATGGCTCGGATGATCGTCCACGGTGGTCGGCTGATCCCGCTTCTGCCGCCTGGGGGGTCCGGGCCGTGGTTCTACGACAGCTATCCCCAAGGGCTGCACTCGTCGGTGGCGATGGTCATGGAGCTCACCCTGGGGGTCGGCGGGGGGAGCGGGATCGGCGAGGTCGCGGCATACCTGCAAGCGACGACCATCATGTATGCCGCCACGCTCGCCATGCTCGTCTTGGGTCTGTGCTCCGTGCCCTCGGTGCGCCGCCGACCCGGTCGCGCCGCGTGGGCGGTGGCCGCGCTGCTCGTCGCGTGGCTGGTCTCGCCGGGCGGGGCGATCCTGCATCAGGCCGGCTACGACAACTTCCTCTTGGCGACCGCGGGGGTCGCGGTCGTGCCGATGCTCCTGACCGGCCGCGGTCGGCTCGCGCTGACCGGGCCGATGGTGGCCCTGTCGGGGGCGGTCCTGGCGGTCGCCCACAACTGGGTGCTGCTGCTTCCCCTTGTCGGAGTCGCCCTCCTGGCCGCGGTGTGGCCGTTGCGCCGTCGACGGTTCCCGGCCGATCGTCGTGGCGGCCTCGCCCTGGGAGGGCTGGTGCTGGTCACCGCTGCGGGCGGTGCGGCGGCGTTGACCCAGGTGCTGTCCGCACGCGGGGCCGACCATCTGCTCGCACCGGGCGGGTTCCCCACGCACAACCTCCTGGGTTATCTCGTCCCGATCGGTGCGTCGCTCATCGCTGTCGCGCTGCTCGGGCGCACCGCTTCGGCGTCTGGCGGGGCCGCTGTCGCGGCGGGCGTCGCGGTGGTCGCGTGGCTCGCCGGGACGCAGCTCGCGGTGACAGGGCAGATCGGCTACTACGGGATCAAGATGCTCAGCGCGGTGCTGCTGGTGGCGTTGACCGCCCTCGTGGTGACGGCAGCGGTGGGAGGCTCGGTCCGGGGTATGCCGACCCGGTCCGGGCGGTGGGCCCCCGCTGCCCTCGTCGTGCTCGCCCTGACGATGACGACGGTACTGCCCCTGGTGAGGCAGCGGGGTGACTTCCCCAGTGTGCGGGTGCGGCAGTCCTGGGCCGGCGTAGCGTCGGAGCACGCGGTGGACTCGGCCGCCCTGGTCGAGCGGATGCTGGCCGCTCCGGTCGGGGCACGGCCGGCGTTCTTCCTGCCTGCCACGTCGGCGGAGTCGGGCTTGGTGGCCCAGCTCAACCTCTGGCAGACCGCGATGCGCGGGGCGTGGAGCCAACGGACCGAGACCTGCTGGCAGAGCGCCTCGAAGGGCACCGGTCCCGACGCGGACCGACTGGTTGACCTGGCCGACTCGGTGGCCGCCTCCCGCCGGATCGCTGCCTGTGATCTCGATGCCGTCGTCGTCGTTCCGCAGGGGCGAGGGGGGCTCGTGCGGACGGCGGTGCCGGGCCTGTCGGGGCGGGTCCTGGAATGGGAGCCGCCTCGATGAGCGCTCAACCGGACCAGGTGAAGCGAGTCGAGGCCAACGGCGAGGTCGGGCTGGTCGTCTTCTGCGACGAACTGACCTATCGCGAGGCACTGTTGCCGGGCATCGGTGCCTGGATCGACCAACATGTCGGTCGTGAGTTCCCGCAGGTCGCCGTGCTCATCGGCGGCGTCCGCGATCCCGACGATGCCGGCACCCGGGCCCAGGCGCTGGTCAACGCACGGGAGGTCATCGGGTTCGCGTTCGTGGCGTCCGAACCGCGCGTCGGAGCGCTCATCAATCGACTCGTCACGACGCCCTGGGTGCTCGGGTGGCACGCCGGCGGCAGCGTGGTGCAGCCGACACCGCCGGTGGACTGGGTCCAGGACGGTGTGGCGCTACTCGAGGCCCACCCTCGGATCGGGCACGTCACGCTTCGATGCGATTCCCCCCACGGCCAGACGGCGACACCGCTTGACTCCGTCGGCACGGTCGGCGACTACGTCCTGGACTGGGGGTTCAGCCAAGAGGTGTTCCTCGCCCGCACGGCCGACCTGGCCTGGGTCGGTGGAGGTTTCGCCCCGGCCACCCTGGCCCGGTGGGGGCGGGCAACCCCCTTCGAGGTCCAGGTCGAGTGCGCCCAGCGATCTCGCGGACAGGCACGGGCGACGCTGACCACGGTGGCCTGTCGCTCCCCTCGCCGGGATCCCGTCCCTGCGCAGCCGCCCGTTGATGGGCGTCGCCCCGTCAGTTTCCTGACCGCCGCTGTCGCTGCTGTGGCGAACGCCGCGGCGCACCATGCCCCGTGCTGGCTCGGAGCCAGGTTCGCCGAGTTCGGCGCCCTCCCCACGCCCACCGCGAACGGTATGCCGGAGCGTGACAGGCACGGCATACGGAGCCTCTCGGAAGACGCGCCATCGGCCCCGGTGACCATCTCGCTGTTGCATGCCACCTATCACCGAGAGGGTGGGCCACTTGCGGTCCGGGACGCCTGGCTGGCCCGGGCCGACCGCCCGGAGACGGTCGAATACGTCGTGGCCCTGGATGACGACGACCTCGTCGCGGTGGCGCAGACGGTGGGCTGCGTTCGGGCGGTGAGCCGGCGAACCCGGTCGGTCAGTGCCGTCCGCAACTGGAACGCGGCGGCCGGCGTCTCGTCCGGGTCGATCCTCGTGGTCATCGCGGACGACCTGCTGCCCCGGGAGGGGTGGGACACCGGTCTGCGCGAGGTCGTGGGTGCCCTGGATCCGGAGCGGGACGACTTCGCCATCAAGGTGTCCGACAGCGACGGTCGGCCGGACCTGCTGCTGCGCCACCCGATCGTCTCGCGCGGCTACTACCGGAAGTTCGGCCTCTTCTCCTGGGCGTTCACCGGGGTCTACTGCGACGACGACCTGACTCGCCGGGCCGTGTGGCGCTCGGTCATCCTCGATGGGCGTCGGGTGCGGGTGGACCACGAGCATCCACCCACCGAGGACCTCCCCGCCCTGTCGGTGTCCCAACGGAAGGTCAACGGGTCGGAGGAGTATCGGGTGGGCTACCAGCGGTTCTGTGCCCGGTGGCCCAAACCTCTGCAACGCACTCAGGTTCGGGCGATCGGGCCCGGCCGACCGGTGACCTCCGACCAGTTACGCCGACACCGAATGACGTTCCGGGCCCTCGGTGCCCTCGACATGGTCGCGTGGGCCGGGCAGGGCGTCTGGCGCCGGGTCCGCGACCGCGCGCGGGCTCGGCAGCCGTGACGGAGGGGCGAACGCCCGCCACGGTTCGCTCGGTTGGGCTGTGGGGTCGAGGTGCCGACGGTAGAGTCCACCGGGACTGCCCGGTCCGGGCGGGCTTGGTGGGTCCGGGGTGGCGAAGCGCCGTCCCGGTGTGGTCGGTTGGAGTCCGGTGATCGAGTTCCTGCGGGGGATGGCCGACATCCTCGACAGCGCGGCCCGTCGCAAACTCCTGTTGGCGACCGGGGCGTCCCTGGTGCTCGCGGTGGCCGACGCGGTGGCGGTCGCCTTGGTGCTGCCGCTCATCGAACTCGCCGCCGGCACGCAGCAGGAGTCGGGGATCCTCAGCGTGCTGGTGTCCCTGTCCGGGACGACGGACGTGCAGCAGTTGACCCGGGTCGTCGTGTTCTGGCTGGTCGGGCTGTTCGTCGTCAAAGACCTGGCCTCGATGGCCCTGCACTGGTGGACGCTCGGCTTCAACTTCCGGGAGCGGCTGCGGCTGTCCTGTCGCTTGCTGCGTCACTTCCTCACCTCGCCGTATACCGAGGTGACCCGGCGCAGTTCGTCGGAGCTGATTCGGACCATGAACGACGCCGTCGGGAACGCGTTCAACTTCTCCTTGGCGGGGGCCTTGGCGGCGCTGACCAACAGCATCTCGATCCTGGCGATCGTCGTCGGATTGCTGGTGCTCGCCCCGATCCCGACCCTGTTCCTCGTCGGCTACTTCTCCGCCGCCGCCGTCGGCTACCTGCGGTTCGTCAAACCCCGGGCGCTCGCGGCCGGGAAGGTGATGACGGACGCGTCCGAACGTGCCTGGCACCACGCGTTCGCCGCGTTGTTCGGGTTGAGGGAACTGCAGCTGCGGGGCAGCCACGAGGTCTTCGTCGCCCGATACTCGAACGTCTCGGAGACCGGATGGCGCGCGGCCCGATCGGCCGTCTTCCTCAGCGCCCTCCCACGCCACCTGCTGGAGATCCTGTTCATCCTCGCAGTCGGTGCCGTGATCGGCATCACGGCCGGCCACGGCGAAGGGGGGAGCACCGTCGGGCTGCTCGCTCTGTTCGTTGCCGCAGGGTTCCGGGTGCTGCCATCGGTGACCGCGTTGTTGGGCAGCCTCAGCCAGATCAGGGTCGGCAGCGCGTCGCTCACTGTCGTCCGGGCGGAAGTGAGTGCGGCGCGGGCCGCCGACGCCCGCCGGGACGCAACGCAGGACGAGCCGCTCCTGGCGTTGACGACGGACCTGAGGCTCGAGCAGGTGTCCTTCCGGTATCCGACCGCAGAGCACGACGTCCTGCGGGATGTCACACTCCGGATCCCGTTCGGCTCGACGTTGGCTATCGTCGGCGCCAGCGGAGAAGGCAAGACGACGCTCGCCGACCTCATCCTCGGGCTGCACAGGCCGACCTCGGGTCGGGTGCTGGCCGACGGAGTGGACACCGCAGCGGCGCCACGCCAGTGGCGGGACAACCTCGCGTACGTCCCTCAGGACGTGTTCCTGCTCGATGCCACGCTGGCCGAGAACGTCGCGTTCGACGTCGACCGGGACCTCATCGACGCCGCGCGCCTGGACGCGGCGCTGGCCCAGGCCGAGTTGGAGGATGTGGTTGCCGCGCTCCCGAACGGGGTGGACACCCGGGTCGGTGAGCGCGGGGTGCTGTTCTCCGGAGGGCAGCGGCAACGGATCGGGATCGCGCGAGCGCTCTACCGTCAGCCGCGGCTGTTGGTCCTCGACGAAGCGACGTCGGCCCTGGACTCCGAGACCGAGCAGCGGATCACCCACGCCCTGGACGATCTGCGGGGACAGTTGTCGATCATCGTGGTGGCCCATCGGCTGTCCACCGTGCGCACCGCCGACCAGGTGGCCTTCATGAAGGGCGGCCGGATCGACGCGGTCGGAACCTTCGACGAACTGCGGCGCACCCACCCCGACTTCGCCCGGTTGGTGGCACTGGGCAATCTGGACCAGGGCGAGGAGACCTCCGGATGATCATCGTCGGCGTGTGCGTGAGCGGGACCGGCGAACGGTTCCGAACCGTCTGCGAACCCGCTCTGCTACAGGCCCTAGCGCCCGAGGATCGGGTGCTGGCCCTCAGCGGCGACACCCGCGGCATCCCCGACGTCTACAACACGGTGCTCGAGACCGCTCGCACCGAACCGGACTGCGCGGGCGTCGTCCTCCTGCACGACGACGTCAGGATCGTCGACTGGTCCTTCCGGGCCAAGGTCCTCGCCGCCCTGGCCGAGCCGCAGGTCGGCGTCATCGGCGTCGTCGGCGGACGGGGGCTGGTCGACGCCCGGTGGTGGAACGCGCGGGAGACGGCTGGCCGGGTGTTCGAGTCCCGCTATCTGCAGGACCTGGGTGCGCCTCGGGCCGACGTCGACGTGGTCGACGGCCTGTTCCTCGCCCTGACCCCTAGTGCCTTCCGCCAGGTCACCGTCGACGCAGACCTGCCGCAGTTCCACGGCTATGACGTCGACATCTGCCTGCAGGCCCGCGACCTGGGACTACGGGTCGTCGTCCGCCAGATCGAGCTGTTGCACCTGACCAAGGGTGGGTTCGGCGACGAGAGCGCCTACGCCCAGGCCAACGCACACCTGCTCGCCCGGCATCCCGCATGGCTCACGCCGCTGACCCCGGTCGAGCACGGGCGGACCGGCCTGGCCCGGGGCCGACGCGAGGCGCGACGGGTCGCCCGAGGGATAAGGCGCCGAGGCGCGGGCGCAGTGCACCGCCTCGCGGCGGCGCGCCCGGGCGCCGCGACCTCGCCGACTCAGGTGGCCGTGACCCAGCTACCGGCCCACCCCGACCCCATCGAACCCACCGGCGTCGAGGCGTGCGTGTGCGTCGCCTGCGCGAGCCCTCTCACCGCCCCCGCGCCCGCCGCTGCCCCCAGCCCGGAACTCCTGAGCTGCCCGACCTGTGGATCGCGGACCATCTGGCCGCGCCCGGGCCGGCACGTGCAAACCGACGGCATCTGGCAACAGCAATACGGGGGTCAGCGGCTGGCCCGCCGGGCCGACTGGTTCGCAGAAGGCCGGCAGCGCATCGAGTGGATCCTGCTGCGTGAGCCGGAGGGCGTCCTCGTCGAGGTCGGCGCCGGCACGGGGGAGTTCGCGAAGGTGGCCCAGGAGGCGGGCTTCGACACGTATGCCGTGCAGCCGAGTAGCTGGGCAGTCGGACACGCGCGCGAGCTGGGGGTGCCTGTCTTCGAGGGGACCCTGGACCAGTGGGCCGCCGCCCACCCAGGGTTGCTCGCCGACGTCGTCGCCCTGTGGCACGTGCTCGAGCACGTTCCCGACCCGCGCTCGCTCATGCGCGATGCGGCCGCCATCACCAGGCCAGGGGGCCTGGTCGTGCTCGAGGTGCCCAACGGAGCTTCGACCGAGTGCGAGCGGTTGGGGATCGAATGGGACGCCACCCAACCGAACGACCACGTCATCCTCTTCTCCCCCCAGGGCCTGCGAACCGTCGCCGCAGCCGCGGGCCTGGAGGTGGTCGAAGTCTTGGAGATCCCCGACCGCCTCTACGGCGGGGCCGATGCGTGGCGGCGTCGCCGCAACACCGCGCTGGTGAACAACGACCCCTGGCCTCCGAAGGATCTGCTGCGGATGATTGCGCACCGACCCTTGACCGACGGCTGATTTCCGGTCTGCCCACCCCGTCGCCTAAGATCGGGTAGTTGCCTCGGCGAGGGACGTGCCACGACGGCCGTCCGTGATCGACAAGGTGTGCCACTTGGTGGCCCGCCTCCGCCGCGCGTGTCGCGTCCCGCGTCGAGGCCCAGCCCCGCGGCATACCTGATGCGTATGCCGCCCCACGTCCGTTGCAAGGAGCGTCATGTCCGAGATCAAGCTTCCCGCCGAGCGCCGTACCTCGTTCGGCAAGGGTGCCGCCCGCAAGATCCGCCGCGACCACAAGATCCCGGCGGTCCTCTACGGACACGGCACCGACCCGGTGCACATCACCCTCCCGGCCCACGTCACCGCGCTGGCCCTCAAGCACGCCAACGCGCTGCTGTCGATCGAGCTCGAGGGCAAGAGCCAGCTGGCCCTGGCCAAGGACGTCCAGCGTGACCCGGTGCGTCCGATCATCGAGCACATCGACCTGGTCATCGTCCGCAAGGGCGAGAAGGTCTCCGTCGACGTGCCGGTGCACATCGAGGGCGAGGCCGGCCCGGACACGATCGTCACCCTCGAGAGCAACACGGTCGAGCTGCTCGTCGAGGCCACCCGCATCCCCGAGGCGGTCGTCGTCTCGGTCGAGGACCTCCCGGCCGGCACCCAGATCAAGGCGGGCGACCTCACGCTGCCGGAGGGCGCGACCCTGGTCACCGATGAGGATGTTCTGGTCGTCAACATCTCCGGTCTGTCGGCCGAGGAGCCCGAGGACGGCGCCGAGGCTGAGTCGGGCGACGCTGCGGGCGCTGCCGACACCGGGGAGTAACCGGGCTCGGACGCGGCATGGCCACCTGGTTGGTCGTCGGCCTGGGCAACCCGGGGCCGCGCTACGCGGGCAACCGGCACAATGTCGGTGCCATGGTCGTGGCCGAGTTGGCCCGCCGGTATGCCGGTGGGTCCGGTTCCAGCCCCGCCTCAGGTGCGCCGGTGGTCACCACCAGCCTGGACCACCTCAAGGCCCACAAGGCGCGCGCTCACGTCGCGGCGGTTCGGCTGGGGACGATGCCCGGCGGGGCGCCCGGCCCCGCAGCGACGTTGGCGGTGCCCACGGCATACATGAACGAGTCCGGCGGGCCGGTGAAGGCGCTCCTGACCTTCTACTCGACCCCGCTCGAGCAGCTTGTCGTCGTCCATGACGACCTCGACCTGACGGCCGGCACCATCCGGCTCAAACTCGGCGGGGGCGAGGGCGGCCACAACGGGCTGCGCTCGATCTCGGGCGCGTTGGGGTCACGGGACTACCTGCGGGTGCGGGTCGGCATCGGTCGGCCCCCCGGGCGGATGGATCCGGCCGATTTCGTCTTACGCGACTTCGGGCCCACTGAGCGGGCCGACCTGCCGTTCACGGTAAGCGACGGCGCGGATGCGGTCGAGTTGCTTGTCCAGCAGGGCCTGCTCGCCGCTCAGCAACGCGTCCACGCGCCGTGACGGCGCGCGGCATACTGACCGCATGAATGGTGACGACCCGACCGGGGTGAATGAGTCGCCCGGGTTGACCGCTGCCGTCGCGGTCGTCACCTACGGCCGCCCGACGTTCGTCCGCGCCTGCCTCGAGCACTTGGTCGCCCAGTCCCGACCAGCGGACCAGATCTTCGTCGTGGATGCGTCTCCGGACGACCTCACTCGCAGGGAGGTCTCGTCCTTCCCAGGGGTGACCTATCTCCGCAGCGAGGCGGGTCTCGGAACGACCGCCACTTCGCGGGGCGTCGCCCTGCGCGCCACCAGCTGCGATGTCTTGGCCTTCGTCGACGATGACGCCTACGCCGACTCCGACTGGCTGGCGTGTTTGCTGGTCCCCTATGCCGATCCCACCGTCGCGGCCGTCGGGGGGTTGACCCGAAACGGGCAGCCCGGAGAGTTGACCGAGGGCGTGGACACAATCGGTCAGCTCACCCCCGAAGGCAAGCTCCTCGGGTTCTTTGCTGCTGATCCGGGTCGTGACCTGGATGTGGACCACCTCATCGGGGCCAACATGTCCATAAGGGTCGCCACAGCAAGGGCAATCGGCGGCATCCGCGACTACTACCCGGGGACGTGTCTACGCGAGGAGTCAGACATCCTCCTGCGGCTGGGCCGGGCCGGGCACCGGATTGTCTACACCCCGGCAGCGGCCGTCACCCACGTGGCGGCACCACATCCACGCGGCCGCCGGTTTAACCTGCGATACCACTACTACGGCCACCGCAACCACGTGGTCCTGCTGACGTCCACGCTCGGGACCGGCGATCCGCGCACCCGCCGCTACGTGGCCGGAGTGCTGCGCGACGACGTCGTCGGCGCGTTGGGCCAAGCCGTCGGCGCTCTGGCTGATCGCGATCTAGCCGCCCGCGCCCGAATCCGCCGCGCTGGTGGTCGGGTCCTGCGGGCGGGCATCGCGCTTGCCGGGTTAACCACCGGCGCGGTCGCCGCTGCCCGGGTCCGTGCGGGTCGGTGACGGGATCTGCCGCGCCCACGCGAGGCAGGGCTTCTCCACCAACCGATAGAACACCCAGCCGACAGCCACGGTGACGGCCAGCCCGACCGTCCACAGCACCCACACGCGCTGGGCGCCGTCGGCCATCCCGGCGCCCCGGCGCAGCGCCTCGGAGAGATACCACGCCACCGGTTCGTGGATGAGGAACAGGCTGTAGCTCATCACCCCGACCCCGGCCATCGCCCGTGAGCCGAAGACCACTCGCCCGCGATGGGATCCGACGATGGACACGATGAGCGCGCCGAAGGCTACGCCCAGTCCCGCCTCGCGCAGCGGGCTCCCGGACAAGAAGGGGGCCACGGCGACGACATACGCGGCGATCGCTGCCGCCAGGTATGCCGCGGTGTGCCACCGATCCGTCCGCCCGAGCCAGCGTGCGACGAGGACCGCGCTGACCATTCCGGCGAGCAGCTCGACCAGGCGACCCGGCGCTTGCGCCTCCCAGAGGAATCGGCTCGGAAAGCCCGTGTCCGGCACCCACACCAGGACGGCCACCCGGTAGGCCGCCCATGCTACGAGGGCCACCCCCAGTGCGGGCCACCCCCAGCGGTGCCAGGCCAGCACGAGGAGCGGGAACACCAGATAGAGCTGCATCTCTAGGGACATGGTCCACAGGCTCCCGTTGATCGACGCCCAGTAGTCGGTGAAGAACAGGTGGGTGAAGCTCAGGTGGCTGAGCAGATCGGGCCAAGTCGGCCACGACCGAACGGTGGACGGCAGGCCGACCAGCCGGGTCGCCACCACGAGCAGTTGGGGGAGCAGGATGGCGAACGCGAGCGCCGCCCAGTAGGGGACGACGATACGGCGCAGGCGGCGCAGGACGTAGCGTCGAGTGTCCAGCGTCGCCACGTGACCGGGACGCCGCACGAGCGGGAGGAACAGCACGAAGCCGGTGACGACGACGAAGAAGTCGGGTCGGGTGTTCTGGGCTGCGATGGCGGAGAGGAGGCCAAGGTCCGGGGAACCGCCGTATACCCACGTGTGGTAGGCAAAGACGAGAAAGAACCCCACCGTACGGACCCCGTCCACGGCGTCAACCCGGCCGCCCCTCACACCATCGTGAGCCCCCGGCAGGACGGGCACATGGTCAGTCTAGTGCGTTGGTGCTCCGCTCGCCTGAGCAGCGATGACATCGACGGCGGTGCGGATCGCGGCATACGCGCGGGCGTAGGCGGCGTCCCCCTTGCGGTAAGGGTCGTCGATGTCCGGTTCGGGGCACGGGGGGCCGACGCGTCGGGCCCGCCGCTCGGCGGCGACGGCGGTGAGTTCCCGCAGGCGGGTGGCCGGGTCGGCGCCGAGGTATGCCGTGCTCGTCGCCTCGTGGTGGGCGGCCACGAGGTGCGCGAATTCGCGGAGAGTGAACGTGCGGGAGAGAGCTTGGGGAAGGGTCTGGACGACGGCGGTCCGGTGCCCGGTCTCCATGGTGAGCACGAGATCGGCTGCGGCGACGAGCTTTTCGGTGAGGCGACGCGCCGCGAAACCCCAGATGTCGACCCCGTCGGCAGTGAGCAGCCGGGCCATCGACGGCTCGATGGCGTGGCCGACGACGGCATACGTGCCGGCGCTGTTGACCTCGATCCCGGCGCCGGGGGGGAGCAGATGGCGCAGGAGGCGCTCGCCGGCAGGGGAGCGGCAGATGTTGCCGGTGCAGACGACCAGGACCCCGAACCGGGCGGCGGGATACTCGGCGTGGGTCATGGGGTCACAGTGTGCCGCAGGGGGTCGCTGACGGGCTGGGTCGGCGTGGTCGGTTTGTCAGGGTGTGTCTCAGCCGTTCGGCCAGGTCTGGTCACAATCGCGAGAAAGGTCCCCACCCGGGGGTGCCGGGATGTTAGCCTCACCTTCGTTGAGTCACGACGCGAGGTTCGCGGCCCAACAAGGACTGTTCTACGGGGCTTCTGGAGGAACTATGGACAGCACGACGCCGGGCCCAACGCGCTCGGGGTTCAGTCGTCGGACAGTGGTCGCAGGCGCGGCGTGGGCTGTCCCTGTGGTCGCTCTGGCAGCTCCCGCCGCACTGGCCGCCTGCTCAGGGGACGTGTGCGTCAGTTACACGAATATCGCCTGCAAGGTACCGGGGGCGTCTGGTGGGACTGCCGCGAAGAAGTCGTACCGATACAACTTCACCATGCTCAACGGGCTGCCGAACAACGAGTGCGTGACGGTTCTCTTCTATACGTTCACCGTTAACGCCGCCCCGGCACCAGATTATGTATCCGTTCAGCCCTACAATGGCGGGCAGATCTCTTCGTGCACATCGTGCACCTGCCTTGCCTCACCTTCGGCAGCCGCAACATGGGCCTGGGCCAACAGGGTCTCCTTGCCGGGTTACTCCTGGCCGCTCGGGCCGGGCAATACTGAGGTCGCGCCAGCGTCGGACTACTTCGGTGGCTGGAACCCGCCCGGGAATGTCACCACGACCGCCAACGGGTACATCTGTCTTGGGGCTGGACCCGCGAATGCTCTGTCGGTGTGGGTGGTTGGAGGGGAGTTCCCGAACAGCGCCCAGGGCTCTGATACCTACATCCGCTGGGTTGTCCTGCGCAGCAACTGCACGATCCTCAAGACGGACTTTGCTCACATCACCTCGACTCCGCCGGATTGTTAGTTGCGCACGGCCTGACAATCTCTTCTGCTGCGATGCGCGTGCGCATCCAGGGGCTCGGGTCGCCGCTGGACGTCGACCGGGCTAACACTGACGACGCATGGGTGTCCCAGTGGCGTCGCTGCCTAGGTGCCCATAGCGGTGCGCCGGGGTCTCGGTTGACTATTCCGGCCTTCGTCGACGATGGTCTCCTCCAATCGCTAGTGACTGGAGCAGCGATCCAGGCCGCTGCCGGACGCCTACTCATGCTTCACGCAGCCGGTGTGGCGCGCTCCTCAGGGGCCGTGCTCGGCCTGGTGGCTCCCTCGGGCACCGGAAAGACCACAGCGGCCATCAGTCTCGGTCTCTCGGGGTGGGGGTACGTTACCGATGAGACGCTGGGCATCTCCCCCGAACTCTCCGTGGTGCCCTATCCCAAACCGCTGGCTATTGTCCAGACGGGGTCATCGAGGAAGCTCAGCGTCGGTCCTGACGAACTTGGCCTCCCAGAGGCCCCTGGGCACCTTGTCCTGGACCGCATCGTCTTGCTCGACAGGTCCACCGTGCACGACACGCCACACCTCACTGAGGTTGCTCTCATCGATGGGCTCCTGCAACTGATCGAGGCGTCGTCATCGATCACGGCCCTGCCTGACCCCTTGGCGACTCTCGGGCGTGTTGTTCAGCGGTGCGCTGGTCTATTCCGCTTGTCCTATCGAGACATTGAAGTCGCCGAGCCTCTGCTAACGAATCTACTCTCCGATCAGTGTCGAGAGCGATATCGCAGCGCGGAGGCTTGGTGCGCGGTGGCAGGAAGTGACGAACTGAGCCGTTCGAGTGGTTCGCCGGGCGACGTGATTCGAACGCCTCACCGGAGCGCAATAGCCACGACTGACGAAGTCCTCGTTCTCGTTGCTGACCGCCCGGTCCGGCTTTCGGGAATCGGCGCAACGGCCTGGCTTGCGGCCGAAAGGTGGATCGCTCCGCATCTCATGAAGTCCGTCATCGTTGACGTGCACGGCGACCATCCGCAGGCGGCCCAACTGACCCGTGACGCGATCGAGTCCCTGCTGGGGGTGGGAGTCCTGAGCATCGCTCCGGCTTCGGCGTGTCAGTGAAGGCACCAGCCGACGCGCCCATCCCGCAGTCTGTTCGGGTCGAGTTGGCCCACGCCGCCGTGGCCGTGCTGGGGCAACGCCTGGGCGTCGACCTGCTTATTGTCAAGGGGCCGGGGATGGATCCGCTGGCGGCCTACTCGGGCCGAGCCTCCTCGGACGTCGACGTCCTCATCCGGCCCAGTCAGGTCGGCGAGTTCCTCGATGGGGCCCAAGGCCATGGTTGGTTCGCCAGGGACCGGTTCGAGACCGGGTCCCCGTTCGGTCATTCGGTGACGATGTTCCACCCGACCTGGGGTGACCTCGACGTCCACCGGCGCATCCCGGGGATCGAGGTCCCGGCCGCGGACGCCTATGACGTCTTCTGGGCGACCCGGATCCAGTCCGACTTGGCCGGTCAGCCGTGTCCGCACCCCGACCCGGTCGCCCAAGCCGTCATCCTCGTCCTTCATGCCGCCCGGTCCGAAGGATCGCGGCGGGCCGCGATGGACGTCGAACATGCCTGGACGAACGCCCCCGACGAGCAGCGACGGGCAATCCGCGCCCTCGTCGACCGGCTCGACGCCCAGGTCGCCTGGGCCGCGGCCACCGGAGGCCTGGACGCCTTTCGACACCGCCCGACCTATCGCCTGTGGCTGGTCGCCTCGCAGGGCGGCGGTCGACTGCAGGAGTGGCGGGCGCGGGTGGCGGCCGAGCCTACCTGGCGCGGCAAGGCGGCGGTTACCCTGCGGGCCCCCCTGGTCAACACCGATCACCTCGCGATGCTGCTCGGCCGCCGGCCGACGCGCCGCGAGGTGGCCCACGAGTTCGTCGACCGGTTCCGGCGCGCCGCGGTCGAGGTAGCGGCTCGCGCCCGCCGGGAGCGCCGATGACCACCCCATCCGGTATGCCGTTCCGCTGGGCACTCGCGCAACCCATCGGCATCGTCGAGCGCGACGGGATCACCTACGTCGCGACCTTTCCCGACGGCCCGATCGTCGTGCTCGATCCGGTGGCGGCGACCATCCTGGCGATCGCGCTCGACGAGCCGGCCGACGAGGTAACCGGGGCGGTCGCGGCGGCATACGAGAAGCCATCCGACGAGGTGGAGGAAGCGGTTCGGGACGTACTGACGCGGCTGGAAGCCGACCGGGTGATCCGGCGGGATCACCGCTGAGTTCAGGTGCGTCGACGCGACCGTCTGCCGGATGAGGCACGGGCGTCGGCGCTCTGACGCTTCAGGCGGGCCTGGCGCGGGTCGGCGCTGGCGGAGGCCGAGCCCTGCTGGTAGCGATAGGTGCCGTAGCGGTAGGGGTCGCTGGCGCTCACAGGGACGAAGTTGAGGACGAAACCGGCCGGGGCGACGTCGACCGTCTGCAGCGACGTCAGGGCTGTCTGCAGGTCCTTCTTGCGGGTCCGTTCCGCCGCGACCACCATGACCAGCCCGCCAGTGAGCCGCTGCAACAGCACCGCGTCGATGACCGGCACGAGCGGCGGCGAGTCGATGAGCACGAAGTCGAAGTCGGCAGCCAGCTTCTCGAAGAGCTCGGCCATCGGTCGGGAGCCGAGCAGCTCGCTCGGGTTCGGGGGGATCTGGCCGGCTGCAAGGACCGACATCCCGGTGTCGCCCCATGGCTGGATGACGTCGGCGAGCGAGGCCCGACCGAGCAGCGCGGTCGTGAGTCCGACGCCGCCCTCGATGCCCAGGGCCTTGGCCACCGACGGGTTGCGCAGGTCGCCTTCGACGAGGATGACCCGCGAACCGGCGTCGGCGATGGCCAGGGCCAGGTTGATCGACGTCGTCGTCTTGCCTTCGCCGGGCATCGCCGAGGTGAGCACGAACGAGTGTTTGCCCGTCGTGACGTCGACGAACATGAGGTTGGTCCGCAGCCGTCGGATGCTCTCGGCGTGGGCGCCGTGCGGGTCGCTTTCCAAGGTGATTGGTCGCGCGGCGGCCCCTGCTTCCAGCGGGATCTGGGCGAGCACCGGCCGGTCCGAGGCGGCCTTGAGGTCGGCCTCGCCGCGGACCTTGGTGTCCAGGGCATGGCGCACCATCGCCAACCCGACGCCGAGGGCCAGGCCGATGAGAATGCCGAGGGCGAGGTTGCGCCGCACGTCAGGGGTGGTCGGCAGGCCGGGAGCGAACGCCTTGGTGATGGGCACGCAGGTCGCGTTGGGAGCCGACTGGGACAGCAGCGGCGAGAACTGCACAGCCACCTTGGCCAGGATCGGACCGGTGGTGTTGGCGATTGCCGCCGCCAGTTGCGGGTCGCTTGAGGTCCCGATGACGTCCATGACCGAGGCGTTCTCCGAGATGAGCAGGGCCACGCCGACGCCGGCTCCCGGTGGCAACCCGAGCTCGGCCCGCAACGGCTCCATGACGGTCGGGGAGTAGAGCACCTCCGCAAGGGTCTTAAGGTCGTTGTATCGCATCACGGTGACGCCGCCTGGGTCGCCGCGAAGAGTATCCAGCGGCCGGTTGACCGTGAGATAGACGCGCGAGGACGCCGTGTAGGAGGGCGTCGTCGTCATCGTCACCGCAGCGGTGACGCCGACGACGATGAGAAGGCACGCTACGACGGTCCTCCACCGAGCGCGAAGGACGCCGAGCAACTCACGCAACTGCACGGTCGATGCACTCCCCGGCGTCGAGAATTCCGAGCACCTATCGTCCCACACCTGCCAGGAACGACCTCACAATCGGGGAAATCCGCCTTAGGCTGACCTCCGAGACGTGGTGGGAGGGCATCGGTGCGGGTTCTGCGGGTGAGCCACAGTGCCGTCGTCGACGCCTGGCGCGAACGAGAGCGACTGCTGCGCGCACGCGGACACGACGTCCGGACCCTCTCCGCGCGGGTCTGGGACGAGGCGGGTATGCCGGTGCAACTCGTCGCGCGTCCCGGCGAACCGGTCGAAGGGGTCGCCACGACCGGCCGTCACCCCGCCCTGTTCCTCTATGACCCCCGCCCGCTATGGCGTGCCCTCGGCGAGCCCTGGGACGTCATCGACGTGCATGAGGAGCCCTTCGCCCTCGCGACCGCGCAGGTGCTGCTCCTGCGGGCGGTGCGGGCGCGGCATACGCCCTATGTCCTCTACAGCGCGCAGAACCTCGACAAGCGGCTCCCGCTGCCCTTCCGGGTCCTGCAGCGGTGGGCGTTGCGTGGCGCAGCTGGCGTGAGCGTCTGCAATCGGGCGGCGGGCGACGTCGTCGTGCGGCGGGGCTTCCCGGGGCGGCCGCAGGTCATCGCGCTCGGGCTGGACCCGACGGTCTTCGCCCCCGACCCCGCGCGCCGCGCGCCTGCCGTGGGTGCCCCGATCGTCGTCGGGTATGCCGGTCGGCTGGCCCCGCACAAGGGCGTCGAGGTGCTGCTCGACGCCATGGCCGGGCAGCCGGCCCTGGTGCTGCGGATCGCCGGTGCGGGACCGGACGAGGGAGCGTTGCGGGCCCGCGTGACCGACGCAGGGCTCACCGACCGGGTGGCGTTCATCGGCGCTCTCGGTGTCTCGCAGTTGGCCGAGTTCTATCGGGGCCTCGACGTCTTGGCCGTGCCGTCGTTGACGACGCCGGGGTGGGTCGAGCAGTTCGGGCGGGTTGCTGTTGAGGCGATGGCGTGCGGCATACCGGTCGTGGCCAGCGACAGCGGCGCACTGCCTGAGGTTGTGGGTGGAGCCGGCCGGCTCGTCCCGCCCGGCGACGCGGCCGCGCTGGGGGTGGCCCTCGTCGCGGTAGGAGCTGACCCGCAGGAGTGGAGTCGGTGCCGCGAGGCCGGGCTGGTGCGCGCAGGGCAGGCCACGTGGTCCGCGGTCGCGGACCGTTACGAGGACCTGTATGCCGTCGCCACCCACGCGCCGCTCGTCCCGCCCGCCGCGGGAAGTGCTCGACCGGTCGAGGTGGTCGTCGTGGCCTACGGGGCCCCGGACCTGCTCGCGCGGGCGCTGCGCTCGGTCGCCGATCGGCCAGTGACCGTCGTCGACAACTCCTCCTCGCCCGACGTGGCGGAGGTATGCCGTGCTGCCGGGGTGCGCTATCTCGACCCCGGGCGTAACCGGGGCTTCGGTGCGGGAGTCAACGTCGCGCTGGCCGACCCGCTCGTGCCCGGTGCCGATGTGCTGCTGCTTAACCCGGACGCGGCCCTGGAGCCGGGGGCCCTTGACGCGTTGTCCGCACGGCTGACAGCTGACCCGACCCTGGCCAGCGTCGGCCCATGGCAGGTCGACGAGGGCGGTGACCAGGCCCGGGTCGGGTGGCCGTTCCCGAGCCCCTGGGGTAGCTGGCGGGTCGCCCTTGGCTTCGGCCGGACAGTGGACCGGGTCGACTACGCCATCGGGTCGGTGCTGCTCTTGCGGGCCGAGGCGCTGGCGCAGGTCGGCGGCTTCGACGAGGAGTTCTTTCTCTACGCCGAGGAGACTGACTGGGCCAAGCGGGCGGCACTGCTCGGATGGCGGCATACCGTGGCCACCGAGGCGACCGCCCTGCACACGGGAGCCGGCACGAGCACCGATCCGGACCGTCGGCTCGTCCACTTCACCGCCGGTCTGGAGCGCTACGTGCGCAAGCACCACGGGCCGGTGGGCTGGGCGATCACGCGATCCGGGGAGGCAGCAGGCGCCGCCTTACGCGCCGCGGCCTTGCCAGGACCACGCTCGCGCGCGGCTCGCTCCCGCCTGCGACTGTTGCTTGCCGGGCCGGTCAAGCGCGAAAGGGCGGCCCGATGAGCACCGCCTGGCAGTTCCGTGAGTGGGCAGTGCGCGTGCTGGGGGTGTTCGTCGCTGTCGGCTTGGTCGTCGTGGCTGGGTTGATGGTGCCGCGGCAGCCGATCGTCTCCATGGCGATCGCTGGAGGCGCCCTCGCCCTGGGGTTGACGTCGCTGGACCCCATTGCCATCCCGACCGTCGCGGTCCCGGCAATGCTCGTCATCGAGCGGGTCGGGGGTGCGGGAGTCAACCTGTCGATCTCCGACGTTGCGCTGGCCGTCGCGTTCGTGCCAGCCGTGCTGCTGTGTCATCGCCCGGTTAGTCGCGAATTCGCCACCATCGTCGGGCTCAACGGCCTGTATCAGTTCGCCACTCTGCTCACCGTCGTCGTCAACCCGTATCTGGCGAACCTCGTCGAGTGGTTCCACGCGTGGCTGCTGGTCAGCGGGGCGCTCTTCGTCGGCTGGGCGGTGGGACGGGGAGGGCGGGGTCCGCTCGCGATCAAGCTCTTGCTCGCGGCCAGCGTCGTCATCGGCATTGGAACGCTCGCCACGGCCCTGCCGGAGTATGCCCGCGGGCATTTCGGGCCGGTTTACCCCACCTGGCCATTTGCCATGCACAAGAACTTTGCCGGCCCAATGCTTGCCCTTGCTGCCGTTCTCGTCTACCTGCGGCCCACCTGGTTCGGGTGGCGCACCCATCATTCCCATTGGCTGCTCGCCCTCTTCCTCGTCACTGCGGCCATCACCCAGTCACGACAGGCGATGCTCGGGTTGGCCGTCGTGTTCTTTCTTGTCGTCGTCCGACGTCGCGTCGACCGACGCAGATCTCGAATGGTGCTGATCGTCGTGGCCACGGTGCTCGGCACCGTGGGAGTGATGGTGCAGGACCAACTCCAGTCCGGTAATCGCTTCAACTCGACCCTGCAGCGGCTCAACTGGTTCTCCGAGGCGATCGAGGTGTGGCTCACCGACCCGTGGGTCGGCGTCGGCCTGCGCTGGTGGTACACGGACCGCTTCGACACCCTGTTCCAGCCGCCCAACGCGGAGTTGGAAGTGCTCACCTCGGCTGGCGTGATCGGGCTGATCGCCTTCCTCGCCATGTTCGGTGGATCGATGCTCGTGCTGCGCCGGATGGATCCCGCCTACGGCCTACTGCCGCTGATGGTGTTGGTCTGTCGGCTCGCCCAGGCACAGTTCGACCTGTTCTGGGTCGCCGTCTCGGGCTCGGTGCCGTGGCTGATCACCGGACTGGCCCTCGGTGCTCATGCCTTGGCGAGGAGCGAGCAGGAACGCGCCCGCCGACTAGCCAACGTCCGGGCCCGACCGTGATCCGGATCATCCAGGTCGCTCCCGAGATCGGGCCGGGAACCGGTGTGGGGGGCGTCGCCTTCCACTTGGAGACGCAGTGGCAGCGGGCCGGCATACCGACGTCCCGGTTCACCCTCGCCGAGGCGCGGGGCCACTGGTTGCCCACCCCGGGCCCCGGCGTCCGGGGGAAGGTCGCGTTGTTGGCACGAGTCATCTGGTTCTCGACCGTCGGGACGGTGCTGGCCCGGCGAGTTGCCCGGCATGACCCGGACGCCGTCGTTGTGTGTCACAACGATGCCCTTGTCGGCGACGTCTACGTCAACCACGGTGTGGTGGTGGAAGCCATGCGTCAACGCGGCCATCCCGTCCTTCGGCTTCTCCGTAATCCGGTCCACCCGTTCACGGTTGCCCGTGACGCACTGCGCTATCGGTCGGGACGGGTCCATCGTGTCGTCGTCAACCTGACGGCGGCCGACGATGCCGCTCTACGCCGGACCTTCCGACGGGTGCGGCCGCGCAGCGTCGTCATCGGCAACGGCGTGGATCCCGAGCGGTTCCGGCCACCCACGGCAGACGAACGCGCGGCCGCGCGGGACCGCCTGGGGTTGTCGGAGGATGATCGGGCCGTGCTTTTTGTCGGGCACGAGTTCGACCGTAAGGGCTTGCCACAGCTCGTGGCGGCAGTCGCCAGCCTGCCGTCGACCACCCATCTCGTCGTCGTCGGCGGAACCCCAGACCTGGTGGCGGGGATCCAGCGCACCGCGGCCGCGGAACTCATGGGGGGGCGGCTGCACCTGGTGGGGCCGGTCGCCGATCCCCGATCGATCTTCCACGCTTGCGATGTCTTCGTCTTGGCCAGTGCCTACGAGGCATATCCGTTGGTGGTTCTCGAGGCGATGGCGAGCGGCCTGCCCGTCGTGACGACCCGGGTCGGGCCTGCGGCCGAGCTGATTCAGGAAGGGGTGAACGGTCGCCTGGTCCAGCGCACCCCGGCTTCGATCCGGCGCGGGATCGAGGTCGTGTTGTCCGGTCAGCCGCAGGCTGCTCGGTCGGCTGCCCGCTCGACCGCCCTTGAACACACCTGGGACGTTGTCGCTGCGCGCTACCTCGCTCTGTTCGAGGAACTGAGATGACCCGGATCGTTCATGTGATGCGCTCAGATGGCTTCGCTGGGGTCGAGGGGTTCGTCGCCCGGCTGGCGCTCGAGCAGTTCCGTCAGGCTCACCAGGTCGCCGTCATCGGCGGCGACCCGACCCGAATGCGCGCCGTGCTCGGGCCGGACATCTCGCACACACCGGCTGCCTCGGTCATCGATGCTTCACGGGCGGTCCGAGCCGCGTTGACCGCGGGAGAACCACCTGAGGTGATCCACGTCCACATGACGGCGGCGGAGCTCTCGACGAGCCTGGCGCTGGGGCCACGCCCCCGTGCCTTGGCTCCTGCGGTCGTCTCCACGTGTCACTTCGCCTCAGCCAGGGGGGCAGGCTCGGGGCTGGCCGGGCCGCTGGTCGCGGCGTTGGCCCGTCGCCGGATCGACGCTCAGATCGCGGTGAGCGCCTTCGTCGCCACCGCTGTCGGTGGCCGCACGCCAACCCAGGTCGTCCACACGGGGGTGCCGAACCGCGACAGGGCGACGGAGTCCCGCGACCGGCTCGTCCTGCTGGCGCAGCGGTTGGAGCCCGAGAAGCACACGGACGATGCGCTGCGCATCTTCGCGCAGTCGCAGGTAGCCCGACGCGGATGGCGGCTCATCGTTGCCGGGGACGGCTCGGCACGGGGGTCGCTGCTCTCCCTCGCCGCCGATTTGGGTATCGCCGATGCAGTGGATCTGCTGGGACGGCGCGATGATGTCGGCGCCCTCATGGACCGCGCGGGCATCCTTCTGGCACCCACCCCACGCGAGGGTTTGGGCCTGGCGGTCCTCGAGGCGATGTCGTGCGGTCTGCCGGTGCTGGCCGCGGGGTCCGGAGGCCACCTGGAGACGGTGGGCTCGGTGCCCGGCGCCCAGCTCTACGCCGACCTTGCCGACGGGGCCAGCCGGCTGCGGGCGATGGTCGATGACGAGCGTGGGCGGGCGGCATACGGGGCCGATCTGCACCGCGCGCAACGCGAGCGGTTCACCATCGAACGGCAGGTCGCGCAAACCGACGCGGTCTATCGACGGGTCCTCGAGGGGCACCGGTGACCGACCTCGTCGTGCTCTCCCTCGAAGCGTGGGACCAGGTGTGGCGCCGCAACCAGCACCTCGTCGCTGGGCTGTTGCGCGCCGACCCGACGGTGCGGGTCCTGTTCGTCGAGCCCGCCGCCGACCCCCTGTATGCCGTGCTCCGCGACCGCGTCGTCCCGCGCCCGGGCGCGGGGTTACGCCCCGGCCCGGTCCTGTCGGGGGTCGACGGCGGTCGGCTGTTCCTGCTGCAGCCGACGAAATGGCTTCCCCGAAAAGTGGATTCGCAGGTCGACGAGCGGCTGGCCGGAACCGTGGTCGGGGCGGCTCGACGCCTGGGCTTCCGGGACCCCGTGTTGTGGGTCAACGATCCCTCCGGCGCGGCCACCCTCCGCGCCACCGGTTGGCGGGCCCTTTACGACATCACCGATGACTGGTTGCTCGCCGACCGGACGCCCGCCGAACACGCCCGGCTCGTCACCGACGAAACGCTGCTCCTTGACCGCGCCGCCGAAGTCGTGGTCTGTTCGCCGACCCTTGCGGCCACCAAGTCGGCCTCCCGCCCGGTGCACCTCGTGCCGAACGCGGTGGATCTCGCGGCATACCAACGGGATTCGGGGCGTCCGAAGGACCTGCCCTCGGGACCTGTTGCCCTCTACGTCGGGACGGTCCACAGCGACCGGATGGACCTGCCGCTGTTGGCCCGGACCGGGGTGGCACTGGCTGAACGGGCCACGGTGGTGTGCGTGGGGCCGGCGCCGCTGGCCGCTGCGGACCGGGACCGGCTCGCCGCCGCAGGTGTCGTGCTGCTCGGCCCCCGGCCCGCCGACACGATCCCCGGCTATCTGCGGCACGCCGACGTCCTGCTCGTCCCGCACCTGGTTACGCCGTTCACGCAGAGCCTGGACCCGATCAAACGCTACGAATACCGCGCTGCGGCAAGGCCTGTCGTCGCGACTCCGGTGGCCGGCTTCGTCGAATCCGGTTTGCCGCGCCTCACCATCACCGCGCCTGCGGGCTTCCCGGCGGCGGTGCTGGCGGCGCTGCCCCCGCCTACTGATGCGTTCGGCGGGCGGGGGGCCGATACAGCGCTGCCGCCCGTCGACACGGCCGTGCCCGATTGGGCGGACCGGGTCGAGCAGATCCGGGAGATCGTCAACCTCGTTGCGGGGAGCCGAGTTTCGCGCGCCCGACCCACGGTCGCGATCGCGCACGACTACCTCACCCAACGCGGAGGGGCCGAGCGCGTCGTTCTCGCGATGCGCGCGGCTTTCCCCGAGGCGACGGTCTACACGACGCTCTACGACCCGGCCGGGACCTACCCCGAGTTCGCCGACGCCAGCGTGGTCACGTCGCCGCTCAACCGGATCGGCGTGCTGCGCCGCAACCACCGCCTCGCACTCCCGTTCCTCGCCTGGGCCACCGGACGACTTCGCGTGGATGTCGACGTGGTCCTGGTGTCCACCAGCGGGTGGGCGCACGGCGTCCGGTCCACGGGTCGACGAATCGTTTACTGTCACAATCCGGCTCGGTGGCTCTACCAGACCGACGACTACCTCGGGTCCGACAGTCGGCGATCGGCCACCCGGGCCGCCCTTGCCGTGCTGCGTCCGTGGCTGACCCGTTGGGACCGCCGCGCGGCACGGTCCGCGGACCGCTACCTCGCCAACTCGCGCGTGGTCCGCGACCGGGTGCGGGCGGCATACGGGATCGAGGCGACGGTGCTCCCCGCCCCGCATGCGATCGGGGGAGGTGCCGAGGACGAGGTGGGGGCTCTGTCGGATTGGGCCGACGCGGGCTTCCATCTGGTCGTCTCCCGGCTGCTGCCCTATAAGAACGTCGACGTCGTGGTCGCCGCGTTCGCCGGTATGCCGTCCCGCCGCCTCGTCGTCGTCGGCGGCGGTCCGGGGCGAGCCGCGTTGGTCCGCGACCTGCCGCCCAACGTCCGCGTGGTGTCAGGGGTGAGCGACGCCCAGTTGCGGTGGCTCTATGCGCGGGCATCCGCCCTCGTCGCGCCCAGCCTGGAGGACTACGGGCTGACCCCGTTGGAGGCGGCGTCTTTCGGCGTCCCCACCCTGGCCCTGGAAGCCGGGGGCTATCTCGACACCGTGGCGCCCGGGGTGAGCGGGCTGTTCTTCGCCGAACCCACCCCCGCAGCGGTGACCGCCGCCGTCGAGGCGGGCGAACGGCATACCTGGTCGGCTGAGGCGATCCGCGCGCATGCGGCACGCTACTCACAGGAGGAGTTCGTGGCTGCCCTCCGGCGCTACGTCGAAGAGCTAGCTGAGGAGCCGATGAGCCGATGAGTCGGGTCTGTGTGGTGATCCCCGCCTACGAGCCGGGCCCCTGGCTGCGCCGCAGCCTCGGGTCGGTCCTGGCTCAGGAGGGCGTGGACCTGGAGGTCGTCGTCGTCGATGACGGGTCCACCGAGGACCTGTCATGGGTGGGAAGCCAAACCGACCCAAGGGTGCGCTATGTCCGCCAGCCGAATCGCGGCGTGTCGGTCGCTCGCAACGTCGGGGTGGCGCACACGTCGGCGGACTGGGTGGCGCTGCTCGACCAGGACGACGAATGGTTGGCGGGCAAGCTCGCGCGCCAACTGGCCCTCGCCGAGAGCCAACCGGACGTTGCGTTCATCGCAACCGGTTTCGAGTGGGTGCTGCCGATCGGCCCAGTGGTCAAGTACTGCCCCGTCCTGGACTATCCGGGGGTGCTCAGCGGTGAGCACACCGTGTGCTTGAGTTCCGTGCTCGTGCGTCGGGAACGCTACCTGGCGGTGGGCGGCCACTCGCCGTTGATGCTGCAGCAGCAGGACTCGGGTCTCCTGCTGGATCTGCTGCGGGTGTTCGGCCCGGCTGCGACGGTGGCCGATCCGCTCGTGCGCTACCACGTGCATCGGGACAACACCTCCCGCGACTACGCCACGGCGGCCCGCGAGTGGGACGCGCTGCTCGACGCGCACGAGGCCCTGGCGCGCCGAGGGCCCGACCGGGTCGTCCTGTCGGCGATCGAGACGGGTCGGCGAGCCGGTCGACGGCACTACGGGCGGCTCGCGGTGACGGCGGCCGCCGCGGCCCGCCGGGACGGCTCGCCGGTGACCAGGACGGGTCGCCACCTCGTGGCGGCCGTCCGGCTGAACCCGGGCCATCTGGTCCGTTCGGTGGCCAGGTCGGTGCGGGCCCGGCTGGGGTCGCGCCGCGCCTGGCAGCCGGACGGGAGCCGACGGTGAGCTCGGCCGGTGACCAGGACGGGATCGAGCGTCCGCTGACGGTCCTGCTGGTCAGCCCTGTGGGTGCCAGGGACGTCCATTCCGGCGATGTCACTTACACGGCGGAACTGCTCGCCACTCCGCCCCCGGGGGTGCGTTATGTGACCTATGACCACGCGTTGGAGGCTGGCACCCTTGTGGAGCTCGGGCGGTGGCGGGGAGCGTCAGGACGGCCGCGCACCCCCGGCGATATGGCCATCGCCGGGGCCGCGAAAGCGGAGGCGATCGTGCGACGGTCCGGGGTGGTGTTCCGGGAGCCCCTGCGGCACTTCCGGGTAGCGCCGGGCGCCTTCGACCTCGTCCACGCCCATGTCTTCCACACCGCATTCCACGGAGCTCACCCTCCGGTTGTCACGTCGGCGGGGGCCCCGCTGGTCTGGCTCTACCGGGACGCCTGGGGGTGGCGGCCGACCCGACTGCGAGTGGCGACCGCGTTCGACCGGGTCGTGGCCAGGTCCACCGGCGCGTCCATGTGCACCCACCACGGGGGGCAGGCTCGTCGATTCGTGTCGCCAAGCCTATTCCTCAGGGACTGGCTCATTGAGCAGGGGTGGCCCGCGGACCGGGTCGACGTGGTGCCCAACTACTGTGCCGACCCTCAGGTCGACCTCCAGCCGGGCGGGGTCGGCCGGGGCCGATCGCGAGCGGAGCAACCGACGATCGGCTTCGTGGCCAAGGACTTCGACGCCAAAGGCGGCGACCTCGTGGTCCAGGCGCATTCCCGGCTGCGGTCCCGTTACCCGGATCTGCGCCTGGTCATCATCGGCTCGCCGCCCCGCCTGTCAGACAGCGATCTGGCGGCCCGTGGGATCTCGTGGACGTCCTTCGTACCTCGCCAGCAGGTGTTGAACGAAGTGCTGGCTGGCCTCGACGTTCTGGCCCACCCGTCCGGAGTCGATGCCCTGCCCTACAGCGTCATGGAAGCGCTCGCGCGCGGCATACCGGCGCTCGTCTCGGACCATACATCCCTCCCCGAGATGGTCGAGGACGGTGCCGGGGTGGCCGTGCCACGCACCGTCGACGCGGTCACGGACGGGTTGGCGCACCTGCTCTCCTCGACGGTCTGGACGCAGGCGTCGGTGGCGGCGCGGGCCCTCTTCGAGCGCCGGTTCAGCGCTCGGACCCAGGCGCCCGCGTTGGCTCGGGCCTACCGAGCGGCTCTGGGGGAGAGCCGCGCTCAGTAGGCGCCGCGGCTCTCCCGCATCGCTCGCAGCGTCCGCCACAGGATGCGCAGGACGGACGTGAAGGACCAGTTCTCGACGTAGTAGAGGTCCAGGCGAACGCTGTCCTCCCACGACAGGTCGCTCCGCCCGCTCACCTGCCACAACCCGGTCAGGCCGGGTTTGACGAGCAGACGGCGGTGGACGTCCTCCTCATAGGCAGCCACCTCGCTTTCCAACGGGGGCCGCGGGCCAACCAGGCTCATCTCGCCGCGCAGCACGTTGCCGAGCTGGGGCAGCTCATCGAGGCTGGTCCGACGCAGGAACCGTCCGATCCGGGTGACGCGCGGATCGTCGCGCAACTTGAACAGCGGGCCGGCACCATCGTTGGCCTCTGGCCGGGCCTGTTCGGCGCCGACATGCATGGTGCGGAACTTGGCCATGACGAAGCTCCGGCCGCCGTGTCCGACCCGCCGTTGGGTGAAGAACACCGGGCCCCGGTCCTCGAACCAGATGAGCCCCGCCACGACGACGAACACCGGCGCCAGGACGATGATGAGCCCCGCCGCGGCGATGATGTCGAAGGCGGACTTGATCGCCAGGGGGGTGCCGGTGAACCGCGGGGCCTCGACATAGAGCAAGGGCAGGCCAGCGACGGGACGGGCGTGGATCCGAGGCCCGGCGACGTCGGTCATCCCCGGGGAGACCACCAACTCGATGCCGGTGCCCTCGAGGGCCCACCCCAGTTTGCGCAGCCCCGTGGCACCCAGCCGTGAGGAGGCGGCATACGCGACGACGTCGATGCCCAAGCGTTGGGCGCAGCTGGCGGCCTCCTCCTCGGCGCCGACGACCGGGATGCCCTCGACGTGCTCGGGCGCGCCGGCGCAGCAGATCGCCACCACTCGGAAGCCGGCGTCGGTGGCCGCCGTGAGATCCCGGACGAGCGGCCCGACGTGCTCGAGGTCCCCGACGACGAGGACCGCGTCCGCGAACCGCCCGCGGGCCCGGTTGGCTCCCAGCCAGGATCGCCAGATGCGCCGGGAGACGAGCAACCCGAACATCCCGACCGGGAACGCCACGAGGACGTATCCGCGAGCCAGTTCCAGTTTCGACAGATAGCTGACGATCGCCAATGTGGCGAACAGTCGGAACGTCGCATTGACGACCGCGCGGTATTCCTGGTTCCCGTGGCCGAGCATCCGGGGGTCGTATGCCGCGTGCAGCCGCAACGACAGCAGCCACAGGACGACAACACCCACCGACACCCAGGTGTACTGCAGATCCAGCACGGAGGTCGTCGGGTCGGCGGCGTTGAGGTCCGGCGATGCCCCGAACCGCAGCAACTGGGCGCCGGCGACGGCCAGGGTCAAGACGAGGGCGTCGCTGACCGACAGCCAGCGGGCGACGCGGCGGACACCGGCCCGCCCCTCCACCGCTGCGACTGTCGAATCACCTCGCAGTGCCATCCCCGAACCTCTCACCCTGGTTGGCCCAGTCCCGGATCCCCCAGGGCCATGTTGAGCATAACCGCGCGGTCTGTGCTCGGGCGGGCGTTTGGGAATGAGAGGCTGAGGTCATGACCGCCTCGGGCCCGACAGCGGGACCGGCCCCTGCGCCGACCCCTGCGCCGGTTCCTGACACGGCCCTTGACCTAGCCCCTGAAACGGCCCATGCAACGGCATCCGAGCCCAGGGGAGTGCTGCTCAACGGAAAGTGGCTCGCCCAGGGACGCACGGGCACCCAGCGTTTCGCCGAGGAGATCGGCCGTCGGTTGGTGGCCGATCCACGGTTGGACGTCGTGGTGGGTGTGCCCAGCGATGCCTCGGTGCCGGGGTGGGTGCCGGGCGAGCGGGTGCGCCGGTCCCGGCTTCGGGGGGTGGCCTTCGAGCAGGTCGCCCTGCCCGCCCTCGCGCGCGGCAGGGTCCTGGTCAACCTCGCCGGTCCGGCGCCGCTCATCGTGCGCCGCCAGGTCGCGACCTTCCACGACGCGACGCCGTTCCGCTATCCGGCCACCTACACCCGGGCGTTCGGGGCGTGGCACCGGCTCATCTATCGCGTGGTGTCACGGCGGGCGCTGGCGATCCTCACGGTGTCGGACTTCTCCGCCCGGGAGCTCGCCGAGGTCCTCGACCGGCCGCTCCACCGGTTCCAGGTGGTCAGCAACGGGGCTGATCACCTCGGCGCGATCCAGCCGACGCCGGTGGACCTGGGCCTGGTCGAGCCACCCGCGGGGTTCGTGCTCTGCGTCGGCACCCTGGCGGCGCACAAGAACCTCGCCGGCGTCCTCGATGCCCTCGAGCGGGCCGAACTGCCGACCGTGGTCGTCGGCGCTCGCGGCCCCTCCCGGGTCTTTGCGGGAACGGCCGACGCCGGGGGCGACACCTCCGTTGTCCGGTATGCCGCCCACCTCACCGACGCGCAGTTGGCGTGGCTCTACCAGCGTGCGGGAGCCTTGGTGTTCCCTTCACGCTATGAGGGGTTCGGTCTGCCGATCGTGGAGGCCCAGTCGCTGGGCTGCCCTGCCATCGTGTCCCGGGCGGCCGGTCTGCCGGACGTGGCCGGACCTGGGGCGATCCTCATCGACCCCGACCGGCCCGAGGACGTGCCCACGTTGGTCCGACGAGTGCTGGCCGACCAGGCCTGGCGCGCCGAGGTGGTCGCGGAGGGGCACCGCAATGCGGCCCGTTTCCGATGGGAGGACAGCGCTCGGCTCCTCGGCGATGTCATCCTCGCCACGCGAGGTGGGTCAGTCCACTGACCGCAGGGTCGCGGCATACAGGCGCTCGTAACGCTCGGCTACGGCAGGCCAGGTGAACTCAGCGACCCGGGCCAGGCCGCCGGCCCCGAGAGCCGCGGCCTCCTCAGGGTCGCGCAGCACCCGGAGGAGGCCGGCGGCCAGACCAGCGGTGTCCTCGGGGTCGACGAGCAGTCCGTCGACGCCATGACGGACCAGCGTGCCGGGACCGTCGCGATCGGTCGCGACCAGAGCGGTGCCCGACCGCCACGCCTCGAGCACGACGATCCCGAAGGCCTCCCGTCGGCTGGGGACGACCACGACGTCGGCTGACGCCATCTCGGTGGCGACCTGCTCCTGGGTCAGCGATCCGAGCAGGGTCACCGACTCGGCCAGCCCCAACCGCTGGATCTGGTCGGTCAGCGAATCGAGCGCCGACCCCGACCCACCCAGCCTCACGTGGGTCTCCGGCAGGGTCGCCAGCACCAGCGGTAGCGCGTCGAGCAAGAGGTCGAAGCCCTTGACCGGCTCGAGCCGACCCACCGCGCAGATCGTCGGTCCGCGTCCGGTCACCGGGCCGCCACCGGCGTCCGCTGCGACGGGCGGCACGGGTGGGACCCCGTTGCCGATGACCGTTCCACCGACCAAACCGAACCGCTCGCGCAGGTCGGCCAGCACGACCTCGGACACGCCGGTGACCTCCGCCGACCGCACCGCCCGTCGCAGTGCGGTGCGTAGCAGGGCGGAGTCGGCGAAGACCTGGGCGTCCATGAACGTCTCGCCGTGGCTGGTCACCACGAGGGGGAGGGTATGCCGCCGCGCCAGCGCCGCGGCATACACCCCGTTGGGGCCGAAGCAGTGGACGTGCAGTAGGTCGGGGCGGTCGGCCCGCAGGGCGGTCCCCCAAGCCCGCCACGCGGACGGTGCGACCCGGGCGAACCGCGCCAAGGCACCGACTCGGGCGGCGGGCAACGGCGTGGGGAGGTAGCGGGCCGTGATGCCGTCGATGCTGCGGACCCCGAGGTGCTCGCCGCGGTCGACCGTCCACACGACGACCTCGTGCCCGCGATCGACCAGGGCGGCGGCGGTATGCCGCACGTGCTCCTCCACTCCACCCCGGTAGGGGGCGAAGGACGAGCAGACCAGAGCGATCCGGCTCATCCTCGTCCTCGTCTCGATGTCATGATGGCCACCAGCCCCCGTCCTCGTCCCGAGAGCCTGTCATGCCGCGCCTCGTCCTCGCCAGCGCCGCTGCTGCGGTGCCGATGGGCGCGCAGGGCTATGAGGAGCAGGTGGCTGCCCGTGCCGAGGGCGCCCTGCGCGAGGTGGGCCCTGGTTGGCAGGTACACAGGCTGGTGTTCCGGTCGATGCGATCCGACCTGCCGGGGACCGGCCGGCTGCCGATGGGTTGGTTGAGCGGCGCGGGTCGAGGCACCCGGGCGATGGCCGGTCGAGTGGTCTACCCGCGAGGGGCCGTCGTGCATCGGACCGCCCTCGAGCTGCCCCCCGGCCCCATCGACGTCGTCACCCTCCACGACGTCGTGGCCTGGCGGTTCGCCGACGAGTCACCGGCGGTGCGCGCCGCAGCGGCTGAACTGCGCAGCGCGGCGGCGGTCGTCTGCGTGTCGGAGTTCACCGCTCGGGAGGCTCACGAGCTGCTCGGGGTCACCCACACGCGGGTCGTCCCCAACGGCGTCGACCCCGCGTTCTTCACCGCCCGCCCCCTGGACGTGGGCGCCCGGGCTGCGCTGGGTCTGCCGGCGCGGTTCGTGCTGCATGCGGGGGGCGCCGCCAGCCGCAAGAACCTCGACGCGCTCGCGGCGGCCTGGCCGGAGGTCCACGCGGCGCATCCGGACGTGTGGCTCGCCCTCTCCGGCCCGCCCCACCCGCGTCGTGACGCCCTCTTCGCCGGTATGCCGGGTGTCCGGCTGCTCGGGCGGCTTCCGGATGCGCTGATGCCCGGCTTGGTGTCAGCGGCCGCGGCGGTGGTCGTCCCGTCGACGTACGAAGGGTTCGGTCTGCCCGCCTTGGAGGCGATGGCGGCCGGGGTCCCCCTCGTGGCCGCTCGGGCGGCTGCGCTCCCGGAGGTGGTGGGGGATGGCGGTCTGCTCGTCGACCCGACCCCGCAGGGGATCGGCGCGGGCCTGCTGCGGGCCCTCGACGGTGCAGCGGACATCGAGGCGCT
Source organism: Candidatus Phosphoribacter baldrii (assembly GCA_016704565.1). Taxonomy (GTDB): domain Bacteria; phylum Actinomycetota; class Actinomycetes; order Actinomycetales; family Dermatophilaceae; genus Phosphoribacter; species Phosphoribacter baldrii. The sequence continues at coordinate 198,759 of JADIZV010000001.1, read as the reverse complement.
CGTGGCGGTGGGCCGCGAGCGGGCCCGAGAGTTCACCTGGGAGCGCAGCGCCAGGGCCCACGCAGCCATCTGGGCCGACGCTGCAGGCGGAGCAGCCGCGGGCTGAGCACCTGCGGGCTGAGCACCTGTGGGCTGAGCACCTGTGGGCTGAGCACCTGGTCGTGTTCGGTCGATCCGGCACCCACGCGAAGCCTCGACCGTAGAATCCACGGGTGTCTTCCTCTGACCAGCCGCAGGGTGCCGAAACGGTCCTGACCCCACCGAGCGCGCGGCGCCGGTCCCGCAAACCGTGGGTGATCGCGCTGATCGTCGTCCTGGCGTTGCCCGTCCTTCTGGTCGGCGGCTATCTGGGCTATCTCAACCACATCGTCACCACCAACATCCAGCAGGCCGACCTGCTCCCCGACGCGAACGGCGTTGCGGCCCAACCCGGTTCGGGCGGGAACGGACCGACCTCCACGGCAGGACCGTCTGCCCCCCTTCCGGAGGAGGTCGACCCTTCCGAACCGGGCCAGGGCGACGCTCCGGGGCCGCTCCCAGTCCCGGCGGAGAGTGCGGGCGACAACTACCTGTTGATCGGCTCCGACGCCCGAGCCGGGCTGGCCGGCGCTCGGTCCGACGTCATCATCCTCATGCATATCCCCGAGGATCGGCACAATGTCACGCTGATCCACTTCCCGCGAGACCTCTATGTCCCCATCCCGGGGCGAGGACGCAACAAGATCAATGCCGCTTTCGCCTTCGGCGGGGCCCCCCTGTTGGTCCAGACTCTGCAAGGGATGCTCGGCGTCAAGATCGACCATGTCGCCATGATCGGCTTCGAGGGCTTCAAGCGGATGACCGACGCCGTCGGCGGCGTCGACGTCTACGTCGAAGAAGGCGGCACGATCGACGGCCACGTCTTCACCAGGGGCATGATGAACCTGGATGGCACCGAGGCGCTTGCCTTCGTCCGGGAGCGCTATGACCTGAGTCAGGGCGACATCAGCCGCGGGCGCCGCCAGCAGGCGTTCCTCAAGGCCCTGATGCTCAAGTCCACCAGTCGGGACACCATCACCAACCCGGCGACGTTGGCGCGGTTCATCGATGCGGCCACGAGCAACACGACGGTTGATCGCGGCCTGGACGTGGGTGAGATGCGCTCGAAGCTCATCGACATGGCCGGGCTGCGCGGCGATGACATCCGGTTCATCACCGCCCCGTTCTCCGGGTTCGGCCGCTCACCCTACGGGGCGTCGATCGACATCGTCGACTGGACCCGGATGGCAGCGATGGGCCGGGCTATTCGGGATGACGTCCTGGACAGTTATCGCTGATCGGGGCAGCCGTTGTCGTCAGGCAGGTAGTCGGGCAGGTCGTCGAACTGCTCTCGGGCAGGTCGAGCAGGCTTCTGAGTCCGCCACGTCGCGACCTGACCGGGTCAGGGGCGGGACCAGGTCTTGCCGGCGTCGGTCGAGGTGAACGTATCGGTACCGACGGCCAGCCACCAGGCGTCGCCGGCGGACGACAGCGAGATCCGACCCCGCTGCTGCGGGCCGAGGGCCACTCCCACATCGGCACAGCCGACCCGTGACGAGCCGCCGCTGGCGATGGTGGTGATGGCCAGGCCTGCGCAGTTGTCGCTCAGGCCCGCGAGGGTCGGCGCGAGCCGTCCGGCCACCACGTGGGCGTCGATGGCCAACGGGGCGAACCCTCGCGCGGTCTCGACCCAACTCGCCCCGGCGTCGGCGGTCTCGACCGCCTTCCCGTCGGCGCACAGGGCCAACGCCGCTCCGGCGCTCAGCGCCACGAGGGACGAGACCGACCCGGAGGCGCCGCACGGGGTCGACGGTCGGCCGTTGGAGTTGGTCACCTCGGCGACCTGGTCCGGGGTGCGGAACCACACCTGGACCGGGCCTGCCGATGTCCAGGTGATCCCGGCGTCGGTGCTGCGCAAGGTGGCCACCCGGCAGTCTGCGTGAGCACCGACGATGAGGACGCGGTCAGGGTCGGTCGACTGCAGGCGCGTGATCGCCGCGAACGGACTCTCGACCGGGGTCCATGTCGCGCCCCCGTTGGTGGTGAAGGCGAGGGTGGCACCGCCGTCGCGACAACTTCCGCTGGAGAAGCGCCACGCCCGGGAACTGTCGATCGGCACCAGGGTCATGCTCGTCCCGGCCTCTGCTGGGTGCGTCGAGGGCCTGCCCCCGGTGGCTGTCGTCGCGCTGGCGGAGGCTGCCGTGCTCGCCGTGATGCCCACCGACGACGATCGCTCCGGTTCGCTGCGGAACGGGTTGCGGAAGGCCAGCGCCACGAGCGCGATGTCGATGAGCAGCAGCGCAACCAGACCCACGGTCGTCAGGGCCTGCCGTCGCTTCATGGCGCTCCTCGTCGTCGCCCTGCCACCCGTCCGACCCCCTCGGGCTGGGCGTCATGCTACCGGCGGGGTCTGCTCCGCGAGGTCAGTTCGGCCGAGCCCGGACCGGCCACCTGCGGGTAAGGTGGCCAGGCCGCGCGGCCGCGCGGACCGTTGCCTGAGAGATCGAGCCGATGAGCACTCCCCACGCCCTGGGCGGGCTCGCCGGCGTCCTGGCACGCCTTCGAGCCAATACCTCGGTGCGAGAGCTCGCGACGGTTACCGCCGGCCGCGAACCCACCGTCGACGTGACGGCGCCCGTGGGTGCCCGACCATTCCTGCATGCAGCGCTCCAGCCGGACTCGGGCGTCGTGCTGGCCGTTACGGCGACCAACCGCGAGGCCGACGACCTGGCGGCAGCCCTCGCCGACGTGGTGGCCGAGTCCCTCGGTCGGTATGCCGTGGCCTCCTTCCCGAGTTGGGAGACCCTTCCGCACGAACGACTCTCACCCCGCAGCGACACCGTCGGCCGCCGCCTGGCCGTCCTGCGCCGCCTGGCGCACCCCGACAGCACCGGAAGCACGGGCACGGCCGGAAGCACCGGAGCCCCCGACCCGTCCACGGGTCCGCTGCGCATCGTCGTCGCCCCGATCCGGGCCGTCCTGCAGCCGATCGCGACGGGCTTGGGGGACCTCGTCCCGGTCGCGCTCCAGGCCGGCCAGGACCGTCCCCTCGAGCAGGTCGTCGGGGACCTGGTGGCGGCGGCATACACCCGGACCGACCTGGTCGAACGGCGAGGTGAGTTCGCGGTCCGCGGTGGGATCCTCGACGTCTTCCCGCCGACCGAGGAACACCCCCTTCGCGTGGAGTTCTGGGGCGACACCGTCGAGGAGATCCGGTGGTTCCGGGTCGCCGACCAGCGCAGCCTCGAGGTGGCCAACGGGGGGCTGTGGGCGCCGCCGTGCCGCGAGCTGCTGCTCACCGAGGCGGTCCGCGAGCGCGCCCGCGCCCTGATCCCGCAGCTGCCCGGCGTCGCCGACCTGTTGGAGAAGGTCGCCGAGGGCATCGTCGTCGAGGGGATGGAGTCGCTGCTGCCGGTCCTCGTCGACCGGATGCAGACCCTCCTGGACGTCCTCCCCCCGGGATCGATGGTCATCGCCCACGACCCCGAGCGGATCCGGTTGCGCGCCCACGACCTGGTGGCCACCAGCGAGGAGTTCCTCGAAGCGAGCTGGTCCAACGCGGCCGCCTCCAGTGCCGTCACCTCAGGTGGCCCGGCACCGGTCGACCTGCGCGCGATCCTCGGGACCGGGTCCTATCGCAGCGTCGCCGACCTGCGCGCCCAGGCCCGCGACGCCGGTATGCCGTGGTGGACCTTCACGTCGTTCGCCACCGACGTCGTCGACGAGGACTCGGGCGTGACGCTCGACCTGGGTCTGCATGAGACCGAGAGCTATCGGGGCGACACCGATCGGGCGGTCGCCGACCTGCGCGGCTGGGTCAGCGACGGGTGGACCGTGCTCGCCGTCACCGAGGGGCCCGGCCTGGCCCGGCGGGTCCACGAGGTGCTCACGGGACACGGCATACCGGCTCGGCTGTCCGACGGCACCGGTGCCCCCGAGGCGGGGCTGGTCCTCGTCACGACGGGCGCGCTCGGGCGGGGCTTCCTCGATCCGCAGACCAAGGTCGCGGTCGTCACCGAGACCGACCTCACGGGCACCGCGGGAACTCCCGGCTCCACCAAGGACATGCGCCGTATGCCGTCCCGCCGGCGCGCGCAGGTCGACCCCCTCTCGCTGCGGCCGGGTGACTTCGTCGTCCACGAGCAGCACGGCGTCGGTCGGTTCGTCGAGATGACCGCCCGGACCGTCGGTGGCGCGACCCGCGAATACCTCGTGCTGGAGTATGCGGCGAGCAAGCGGGGGCAGCCGGCCGACCGGCTCTACGTGCCGACCGACCAGTTGGACCAGGTGACCAAGTACGTCGGTGGCGAGGCCCCGACGCTGCACCGGCTCGGCGGCTCGGACTGGGCGCAGACCAAGGCCCGGGCCCGGCGGCATGTCAAGGAGATCGCCGCTGACCTCATCCGGCTCTACTCGGTGCGGATGTCGACCACGGGCCATGCCTTCGCGCCCGACACCCCCTGGCAGCGCGAGCTCGAGGACGCCTTCGCCTACGTCGAGACGCCCGATCAGCTCTCCAGCATCGACGAGGTCAAGGCCGACATGGAGCGCGAGGTTCCCATGGACCGGCTGATCTGCGGCGACGTCGGCTATGGCAAGACCGAGATCGCCGTGCGGGCCGCGTTCAAGGCGGTGCAGGACGGCAAACAGGTCGCGGTGCTCGTCCCGACGACGCTGCTCGTGCAGCAACACCTGCAGACCTTCACCGACCGCTACGCCCAGTTCCCCGTGACGGTCAAGGCGCTGAGCCGTTTCCAGTCCGACACCGAGGCCGCCCGCGTCGTCGACGGTCTGGCCGACGGAAGTGTCGACGTCGTCATCGGCACTCACCGTTTGCTCACCGACACGATCCGGTTCAGGGACCTCGGGCTGGTTGTCGTCGATGAGGAACAGCGCTTCGGGGTCGAGCACAAGGAGAAGCTCAAGACCTTCCGAACCGCCGTCGACGTGTTGGCGATGTCGGCCACCCCGATCCCGCGGACCCTCGAGATGGCCGTGACCGGCATACGGGAAATGTCCACTCTGGCAACGCCTCCCGAGGAGCGGCACCCGGTCCTCACGTTCGTGGGCGCCTACGACGAGAAGCAGATCACCGCGGCGGTCCGGCGCGAGCTGTTGCGCGAGGGCCAGGTGTTCTACGTCCACAACAAGGTGCAGACCATCGAGAAGGCCGCGGCCCGGCTGCGCGAGCTCGTCCCCGAGGCCCGGATCGCGACGGCCCACGGCAAGATGGGCGAGGGGCGGCTGGAGCAGGTCGTCGTCGACTTCTGGGAGAAGCGATTCGACGTGCTCGTCTGCACGACGATCGTCGAGACGGGCCTGGACATCTCCAACGCCAACACCCTCATCGTCGAGCGCGCCGACCTGCTCGGCCTGTCGCAGCTGCACCAGCTGCGCGGGAGGGTCGGCCGGGCCCGCGAGCGGGCCTACGCCTACTTCCTCTTCCCGCCGGAGAAGCCGCTCACCGAGACCGCCCACGACCGGCTCGCGACGATCGCCAGCCACACCGAGCTCGGCGCCGGCATGCAGGTCGCGATGAAGGACCTGGAGATCCGCGGCGCCGGCAACCTGCTCGGCGGCGAGCAGTCCGGGCACATCGAGGGGGTCGGCTTCGACCTCTACGTACGGCTGGTCGGCGAGGCGGTCGCGGCATACAAGGGCGAGGCGGCGGCCCCACCCGCGGAGGTGAAGATCGAGCTCCCCGTCGACGCCCACCTGCCGCACGACTACGTGCCGGGGGAACGGCTGCGGCTGGAGGCCTACCAGAAGCTCGCGTCCGTCCAGGACGAAGCGGGCGTCGCCGCCATCGAGGAAGAGCTGCGGGACCGCTACGGTATGCCGCCCGAGCCGGTCACCAACCTCATCGAGGTCGCGCGGCTGCGCACCGTCGCCCGCCAGGCCGGGCTCTCGGACATCTCCGCACAAGGCGCGTTCGTGCGGTTCGGTCCCGTGCCGCCCGAGGCGATGCCCGACAGCCGCCGGCTGCGGCTGCAGCGGCTCTATCCCGGGTCGATCGTCAAGGACCAGCTCAGCCACATCCTCGTCCCCCGGCCGATGACCGCGAGGGTCGGAGGGCAGCCGGTGCGGGACACTGCGGTGCTGCGCTGGGCCGCCGACATGATCCGCGCGGTCTTGGTGGACAATGTCGGGGACGCCGCCCGCGTCGCCACGAACGGAAAGGACCTGCGCCCATGAGCCCGCGGACCCCGCGACGTCTCGGATCGCTCCCGGCAGCCCTGATCGGGCTGCTCGTCGCCGCCCTGCTCAGCGGGTGCGGCGCCGCTGGACGCCCCGGCACGGCTCTCGTCGTCGATAGCCAGGTCTACACCCCGGCGCAGATCGTCGAGACCACAGCGCAGATCAACGAGGCGATCAGCGTCAGCGGCCAAACGGTGAGCGAGGCGCAGGTGGTCAACCTGCTCATGGTCCATCCCTTCGTCCTCGCAGAGGCGACGAGCCGTGGCTTGTGGGGGCCGGACAACCCGTACAACTCGTTCATGACCAGGATCCCCAACCCCACTCCGACGACGGTCGCCGCGATCCAGACCAGCGTGGCCTATCCCGCGCTCGACGAGGAGGGCAGGGCGGCCGTCCTCGACAAGGTCAAGGCGGCCTCGATCGCGGTCGACCCGCGCTACGGAACGTTGGACAGGTCGACCGGCTTCCTTGGCGCGGGCAACCCCGACTGGATCGTCCGGACCCCCAAAGCCGCCGCCGACAAGTGATCGGTCGGTCGTGACCGAGCCGGCGGGGTCGGCGCTGCTTGACCTCGTGGCCGTCATGGATCGGCTGCGGTCGCCCGGCGGCTGTCCGTGGGACGCCGAGCAGACCCACCAGTCGCTGCTGCCGTATCTGGTCGAGGAGACCTACGAGGCGGTTGAGGCGATCGAGTCCGGCGACCGCTCCCACATGGCCGAGGAGCTCGGCGATGTGCTGCTGCAGGTCGTCTTCCACGCCCGGGTCGCCCAGGAGGACCCCGACGCGCCGTTCGACATCGACGACGTCGCCGCCGGGATCGCCGCCAAGCTCCGGCGCCGTCACCCGCACGTCTTCGGTGACGTGGTGGCCGAGACCCCCGAGGCGGTCGCCGCCAACTGGTCGGTCATCAAGGCCGCCGAGAAGGCGGCGAAGGCCGCTGCAGGGAACGGCGACGCGGCGGGAGGGGAGGCGGGCACCGGCCCGCTGCACGGCATACCGGCCGGTATGCCGCCCCTCGCTCGGGCCGCCCAGATGGTCGCCCGTCTCGATCGGGCCGGGCGCGGTGACCTCGTCGACGCGGCGGCGACGGGCGAGACTGTCGGGGCGCGACTGCTCGCGCTCGTCGCCGAGGTGGTCCGGCAACGTGACGATCCCGACTCCGTGCTTCGCGCCACGCTCAAGTCGCTGAGCGACGCTGCGGGATAGGGTGGGTGGGACGGCTGGGTGCGGCTGCGCAGCGCGGCGCGCCAGGACCTGACCGACCCGAAACCCCCCGTTCCCTCATGTCCTGGAGGCACCGAAGTGGCCAGCATCGAAGCAGTAGGCGCCCGCGAGATCCTCGACTCGCGTGGCAACCCGACCGTCGAGGTCGAGGTGCTCCTCGACGACGGCACCGTGGCCCGGGCGGCCGTCCCCTCGGGCGCGTCCACGGGTGCCTTCGAGGCCTATGAGAAGCGCGACGGCGACAAGAAGCGCTACCTGGGCAAGGGTGTCGAGAAGGCCGTCGACGCGGTCCTGGACGAGATCAACCCCAAGATCATGGGCTTCGACGCCAGCGAGCAGCGGCTCATCGACGCCGAGATGCTCTCGATGGACGGCTCCAAGAACAAGGAGAACCTCGGCGCCAACGCCATCCTCGGCGTCTCGCTCGCGGTCGCCCGGGCCGCGGCCGACTCGGCCAACCTGCCGTTGTTCCGCTACGTCGGCGGCCCCAACGCGCACATCCTGCCCGTCCCCATGATGAACATCCTCAACGGCGGCTCCCACGCGGACACCAACGTCGACATCCAGGAGTTCATGATCGCCCCGATCGGTGCCCCGTCCTTCAAGGAGGCGCTGCGTTGGGGGGCCGAGGTCTACCACATGCTCAAGAAGGTCCTCCACGACCGCGGCCTGTCCACCGGCCTGGGTGACGAGGGTGGCTTCGCCCCCAACCTCGAGAGCAACCGGGCCGCGCTCGACGTCATCATGGAGGCGATCCAGAAGGCCGGCTACACCCCGGGCAAGGACATCGCCCTGGCGCTGGACGTCGCCGCCACCGAGTTCTACAAGGACGGGGCCTACCAGTTCGAAGGGGCCGCGAAGTCCGCCGCCGAGATGACCGCCTACTACGCCGAGCTCGTCGCGGCATACCCCTTGGTGTCCATCGAGGACCCGATGAGCGAAGAGGACTGGGACGGCTGGAAGGCCATCACCGACGCCCTCGGCGCCAAGGTCCAGCTCGTCGGCGACGACCTGTTCGTCACCAACCCCGAGCGGTTGCAGCGTGGCATCGACACGGCCACCGCCAACGCCCTGCTCGTCAAGGTCAACCAGATCGGCTCGCTGACCGAGACCCTCGACGCGGTCGACCTGGCCCACCGCAACGGCTACCGCTGCATGATGAGCCACCGCTCCGGCGAGACCGAGGACACGACGATCGCCGATCTGGCCGTCGCGACCAACTGCGGTCAGATCAAGACCGGCGCCCCGGCCCGGTCCGAGCGGGTCGCCAAGTACAACCAGCTGCTGCGCATCGAGGAGGAGCTCGACGACGCCGCCGTGTATGCCGGTGCCGGCGCCTTCCCGCGTTTCGCTGCCAAGGCCTGACGCCCTGACCCGTCAGACTGGGGCGATGGGGACGACCCGGGCATGACGACCTCCGCCCGACGCGCGAGCGTGCGCCCCGGGATGGCGGCCAAGACCGGCCGCCGTCCCGGGGCAAGCCGTCCTGCCCCCGCACCCCGGACCCGCGAGGTGGTGCCGGACGACCAGCGGCGCCGACCGGTGTGGTTGCGCTGGGCCGTGCTCGGAGCCATCGCCGTCGTCCTGCTGGTCACACTCGTCCCGACGGCGCGCTCGCTGGCGCGACAGCGGGCCGAGATCGACGCACTGCAGGTCAAGGTCGCCGCTCAACAGGTCCAGGTCGCCTCGCTGCAGGCCGAACAGGAACGGTGGACCGACCCGGCCTACGTCGAGCAACAGGCTCGGGAGCGACTCAAGTTCGTCCGGGTGGGCGACCGGTCCTACACGGTCATCGATCCGCAGGAGGCGCCCCGGCCGGCCGTCTGGGGGGCAGCGGTGGCGGCGCCCAAGGCCAACGGGGACGCTCCCTGGTACGGCCAGATCTGGCAGTCGGTCCAGCTGGCCGACCGTCCCACGGCGGGGATGGTGCCGGTTCCGGCCCCGACGACGGCCCCGTGACCGACGACGCTGATCTGGGCGCTGTTCTCGGTGCCGACCCCGGAGCGGACCCTGGTGCTGAAACCGGTGTCGACCTGGAGTCCGGCATCGAGGCCGGCATTGAGGCCGGCATCGAGGCCGACCTCCGGGCCATCGGGCGCCAGCTGGGTCGGGTGCCCCGAGGAATGGCCGGCGTCGCGCACCGTTGCCCGTGTGGTCTGCCTGACGTCGTGCGGACGGCCCCTCGGCTGCCTGACGGGACCCCCTTCCCGACGACCTACTACGCCACCTGCCCCCGGCTCACCTCCGCCGTCAGCACCCTTGAGACCCAGGGGGTGATGCGCGAGATGCAGGCCCGGTTGGCGACCGACGCCGACCTGGCCGCGGCCTACCTGCGGGCGCACACGGCATATCTCGCCGACCGAGCCGCCCTCGCCCAAGGTGACGTTCCCGAGATCGACGGGATCTCCGCCGGGGGGATGCCCGATCGGGTCAAATGCCTGCACGTGCTCATCGCCCACGCGCTCGCCGCGGGCCCCGGGATCAACCCGTTCGGCGACGAGGCGCTTGCCAGGCTGCCGCACTGGTGGGAGGCCGGGCCTTGCGTCGGCCCACTGAGTAGCGCTCCTGCTGAGGGTGGGATAATCGGGTCATGACGACCAGGGTTGGGGCAATCGACTGCGGCACCAACTCCCTGCGGCTGCTCATCGCCGATATCGAACCGGAGTCGGGGCGCGTCACCGACATCGTGCGGCGGATGGAGATCGTCCGGCTGGGTCACGGGGTGGACAAGACCGGGGTGCTCGCACCCGAGGCGCTGGCCCGCACCCTGGCGATGACCCGCGAATACGCGGCCCAGTGTCGCGAGTATGCCGTGCAGCGCATCCGGTTCGTCGCCACGTCGGCGTCGCGCGACGCCTCCAACGCCGACGAGTTCGTAGCCGGCGTCCGCGAGGCGTTCGGCGACCTCGACGTCGCGCCCGAGGTCATCAGTGGTAATGAGGAGGCTCGGCTGTCCTTCCTCGGGGCGACGGGTGACCTCGTCGCGGCCGGTATGGACGGGCCGTTCCTCGTCGTGGACATCGGCGGCGGGTCGACCGAGTTCGTCCGCGGAACCCGCACCGTCCAGGCGGCCACCTCGGTCGACATGGGCTGCGTCCGGATGACCGAACGCCACCTGCGCAGCGACCCTCCGACCGAACACGAGATCGGCCTGGCCACCCACGACGTCGACGCCGCCATCGACCGGGCCATCCAGGTCGTCGACCTGGGCTCGGTGCGCACCCTCGTCGGGCTCGCCGGGAGCGTCACGACGATCACCGCGCACCTGCTGGGGCTGACGGCCTACGACCCTGTGGCGATTCACCTGTCCGAGGCCACCCCCGCGCAGGTCCAGGCGGCCTGCGCCGAACTGCTCGCGATGCCACGGCAGGAACGGGCGGCCCAGGGCTACCTGCACCCGGGACGGGTCGACGTCATCGGAGCGGGCGCCCTCGTGTGGTCGCGGGTCGTTGCACGGGTGGCGCGCCACACCGGCCTGGGCGACGAGCTTCCCGTGGTCACCTCCGAGCACGACATCCTCGACGGCATCGCGCTGTCCATCGTCGGCCGCTGACGGCGCATGTTCGCCTCGCCCGTGCCCCCGGGCACCGGCTGGCCCGGTGACCCGGCGACGCGGCATACCCCCCGGGCATGGGGACCCGAGCAGGTGGTGACCCTCGCGGCGTCGGCCCGCACCGTCGACACCCTGGACGCGCGGGTCTCGGTATGCCGTGCCTGCCCACGGCTGGTCGGCTGGCGAGAGCAGGTGGCTCGGGACAAGCGCGCGGCCTATGCGGAGCAGGCCTACTGGGGTCGTCCGGCGCCGGGGTTCGGTGACCCCGCCCCGCGCGTGTTGGTTGTCGGGCTGGCACCTGCCGCGCATGGGGCCAACCGCACCGGGCGCGTCTTCACGGGCGACCGCAGCGGCGACTGGCTGTATGCCGCCCTCCACCGAGCCGGCTATGCGAGCCAACCCTCGAGTACCCACGCAGGCGACGGCATGACGCTCGCGGGCCTGCGGATCGTCGCCGCCGTTCGGTGCGCGCCGCCGGGCAACCATCCGTCCGTCGACGAGCGGGCGACCTGCGCGCCCTGGTTGGACCGCGATCTCGTGCTGGCCGCGCCGACGCTCCACGCGATCCTCGCGCTGGGCGAGGTGGCGTGGAACGCGACCGTGTCGGCGGCCCGCAGGGTCGGGTGGGAGGTGCCGGGCCGCAGGCCGCGCTTCGGCCATGGTGAGGTTGTCCGGCTCGCGAGGCCTGACGGGCGGGGAGTCCGACTCGTCGGGAGCTACCACGTGAGCCAGCAGAACACCTTCACCGGGCGCCTCACCGAGCCGATGCTCGACGCGGCGCTGGCCTTGTTGACCGACGCCGAGGGGTGAGGGTCGCCGGCGGGCCCGGTACGGTAGCCCGGTGACCAACCCCTCCACGCCCGTCCTGGCGGTGACCGTCCTCGGGGACGACCGGCCGGGGATCGTTGCCGACGTCACCGCGGCTCTCGCTGGACTGGGCGGCAACCTCGAGGACTCGACGATGACCCTGCTACGGGGTCACTTCGCAATGGTTGTCCTCGTGCGCACTCCGGCGCCGGTGGCGACTGTCGAGGCCGCGTTGGCGTCGGTAGGGGCTGACGGGTCCCTCACCGTCGATGTGCGAGCGCTGCGTGAGTCCGGTATGCCGCCCGCCCCCGGCGCGGCGTGGACGCTGCGGGTCCATGGGGCCGACCGTCCTGGGATCGTTGCGTCGATCACCCAGGTGCTGGCCGCCCACGGCGGGAACATCGTCGACCTGGGCACCCGGCTCGGCTCGGATCTGTATGTCCTCATGGCCGAGGTCGAACTGCCAGTCGGCGCGGATGCCGATGCGGTGACCGCGGATCTGCGTGCAGCGGCCGCTGCGGTCGGAGTGACGGTGGCCTTCGAGCCCGTGGACGACGAGGTGCTGTGAGCCCGTTCGTCATGCCCTCGCTGCCCGAGGGCCGAGTCCGTGATGTCGTTCGCTCGCCGGCGCCTGTCCTGGCCACGCCGGGCGAAACGGTGGACCCTGCGGCCGCTGAGGTGGTCCAGTTGGCCGCCGATCTATTGGCCACCCAAGCCGTGTCGCCGGGGTGCGTCGGCTTGGCCGCTCAACAGGTCGGGGTGGCCTGGCGGGTGTTCTCGGTCGATGTGACCGATCACCCGAAAACCCGGATCTGCCACGGCGAGTTCGTCCTGTGCAACGCGAGCGTCGAGTCGGCCAGTCGGCGCGAGAAGGGCCGGGAGGGCTGCATGTCCGTGCCGGACTTCACCGGGGACGTGGCGCGAGCCCGGCGGCTGGTGGTGCGGGGCCAGTTGCCGGTCACCGGCGAGTGGGTCACGATCGAGACGGACGCATTCGAGGCGATCTGCCTGCAGCACGAGATCGACCACACCGACGGCCTGGTCTTCCTCGACCGGGTTGCCGGCCCGGCCGCCGTCCACCCGAGGCGCACCTACCTCTGACCTGCTTGCTGAACTCGGGCCCCGTGACTCCCCCTGAGCCCCCCGCCCCGGTCCGGTCCGGAATTCCTCACACCCGCCGGTGATGTATGCCGCCCAGGCCCGCCGGGCCCCGACTTCCTCACACCCGCCGGTGAAGTCGGGGGATCTGGGCCTGCGCGGGCACGAAATCGTCGGCGAGTGTGAGGTTTTCGGGCAGGACCGGGGCTTCTAGAGTTGGCCCTGCCCTCGTAGCCCAATCGGCAGAGGCGGGCGACTTAAAATCGCCTCAGTGCGAGTTCGAGTCTCGTCGGGGGCACCCGATTCGTGACCGTCCGGTGACCGGCGCAGGCACGGGAACACCACGCGCCCCCCGTACGCTGTATCGACCAGACGGACCCGCAGGGCCCGACCACCATGGAGGACAGATGGCCGGCAACAACCCGGTTTTCAGCAGGATCGAGAAGCGGCTTCAGGACGAGCAAGGGTATGCCGGTTTCGGCCAGCAGCCCCAGCGCCCCGGACAGCCCCAGCAGGGCTACGCCCAGCAGGGCTACGGCCAGCAGGGCTACGGCCAGCAGCCGGGCTACTACCCGCCCACGCCGATGAGTCCCGAGCAGCTCGACGCGATGTACCAGCGTCCGAGCGCGGGCCCGATCGACACCGGGCGGGTCACCCTCGACGACGTCATCATGAAGACCTTGACGCTGTTCGCGCTCGTGCTCGCCTCGGCCGGCGTCACCTGGGCGCTGACCTCCGCTCAGCCGCGGCTCATCATGCCGATCTGGCTGGTGGGCATGTTCGGCGGCCTGGTCGTCGGGCTGGTCATCGGCTTCATGAAGAAGGTGTCCGTCCCGCTCATCCTCGCCTACTCGATCCTGGAAGGTGCCTTCGTCGGCGCGTTCAGCCGGGTCATGGAGGCCAACTACAGCGGCATCGTCATGACCGCTGTCGTGGCCACCCTGGCGACCTTCGCCGGGATGTTCCTCGGCTACAAGATGGGCATCATCAAGGTCACCTCCCGCTCCCGCCGGATCTTCGGCATGGCGCTCATGGGCTACCTGCTGTTCAGCCTCGTCAACGTCCTGGGCCTGTTCTTGGGCTGGACCTCCGGCTGGGGCTTCGGCGGCAGCGGCATGCTGGGCATCGGCATCTCGATCCTCGGTGTCGGCCTCGCCTCCTACTCGCTGGCCGTCGACTTCGACTCGGTCGAGCAGGGCGTGCGGATGGGTGCCCCCGAGAAGTACTCCTGGCTGTTCGCCCACGGGATCATCGTCAGCCTGGTCTGGCTCTACATCGAGATCCTGCGCCTGTTGGCCCGACTGCGCGACTGACCGGCATGCTCCCGGACCCGGTCCGGGTCGAGCTCGAGCGCCTGGACGGGCGGTGGCGTCAGCTGCCGCTCGACCAGGCGCTTCGTGCGCTCCCAGGCCTGCAGGCGTTCGTCCAGCACCTCGCCGACGAGGTCGCCGCGGCATCCGGTATGCCGTCCGCCCCAGTCCCCGACCTCGGCCCGGCTGTCGTGGTGGACCAGGTGCGGGTCATGGTGTTCGACATGCTGCGAGCCGGTCGGCCCGAAGGTCTGGCCGACCGGCTCGCAGCGTTACGTCGTCAGCTCAGCTGAGGCGCTCGTAGATGATCGCCATGCCCTGACCGCCTCCGACGCACATCGTCTCCAGGCCGAAGGTGGCGTCGCGGGCCTGCAGGCCGTGCAGCAGGGTCGTCGTGATCCGGGCGCCGGTCGAGCCGAACGGGTGGCCCAGGGCGATCGCCCCGCCGTGGACGTTGAGCTTGTCGAAGTCCATGCCCAGGTCGTCGGCCGACGCGAGCACCTGGACGGCGAACGCCTCGTTGATCTCGTAGAGGTCGATGTCGTTGATGCTCATCCCGGCCAGCCGCAACGCCTTGCGGGACGCCTCGACCGGGCCTAGGCCCATGATCTCCGGCGACAGACCCGTGGCGGCGGTGGCGACGACCCGGGCCAGCGGGGTGAGGCCGAGGTCCTTGGCCTTGCGGTCGCTCATGACGACCACCGCAGCGGCGCCGTCGTTGAGCGGGCAGCAGTTGCCGGCCGTGATCGTGCCGGTCTCGCGGAACACCGGCTTGAGCCCAGCGACGCCCTCCATGGTGACGCCCGGGCGCGGCCCGTCGTCGGTGCTGTGGACGGTGCCGTCGGGCAGGGTGACGGGCGTGATGTCGTCGGCGAAGAAGCCGCTCGCGATGGCCGCCTCGGCGCGGTTCTGCGATGCCACGCCCCACTCGTCCTGACGCTGGCGGGTGATGCCGCGGGTGGTCGCGACGTTCTCGGCGGTCTGCCCCATCGGCAGGTAGACGTCGGGGATCATCCCGATCAGGCGAGGGTCGGTCCACACCTCGTTGGTCTTGGCCATCTCCTCGCTGCGGGCCATCGCCGGGTGGAAGAGCGGGTTCTGGTCGGTCGGGTCCGAGCCGCCCGCGCCGGCGAACTTGCCGTACTGCGACACGCACTCGACCCCACCGGACAGGAAGACATCACCCTCGCCGGCCTTGATCGCGTGGAAGGCCATCCGGGTCGTCTGCACCGACGAGGCGCAGAACCGGTTGACGGTTGCGCCCGGCAGGTGGTCGAAACCGGCCAGGACGGCGATGACCCGGGCGAGGTTGGCACCCTGCTTGCCCGACGGCTCGGCGCAGCCCCAGTAGAGGTCCTCGATGTCGGCCGGGTCCAGCGCCGGGATCTTCGCCAGCGCCGCGGCGATCATCTGCGCAGACAGGTCGTCGGGACGCAGGTCCTTGAGCGAGCCCTTGAACGCCCGCCCGATGGGGCTGCGGGCAGTGGAGACGATGACGGCGTCGGTCACGGGGTTCCTCCTCGTCGAGGGTGCGCGGCCGCCGGTGAGCGGGCGCTTAGTTCACGGCCGATCGTATGCCGTGCGCCCCGTAGGTGCCTACCTCCCGTTCGGTGACCTTCGCCTCCTAGGCCTACAGCACCGGGTGGGCGGGCGGCATACGAGACGGCTGGTCGCGACCGGCGAGAATGGTGCGGTGCCCGCGTCCTGCTCCGCCATTACCGCATCACTCGCCAACCCTGGGTCGAGGTGACGTCCGACGCCGTGCAGGTGTGTCTGCCGGCCTACTTCGGCAAGGACGCGGTGTGGAGCATCCCCAAGGGGCAGGTACGGGTGCTCGACGATCGCGTGGCCGCTTCGGCGGCTCCCGGTTCTGACCAACCGTGGGCGACCACGCGCCCGGTGCGCATCCCGTATGCCGCCACGACCAGCCAGAACACGTCCCCCAACCTCGTTCTCGTGTTCGACCGGCCGGTGCGGGTGCCTCCGGTGCGGTTCATTGCGGGCCTGGACCCAGCGTTCTCGTGGCGTAAGTCGCGCAGCGGTGACGGGCTGTGGCTGGACGGCGTGATGCTACGGGCGGTGGACGGCGAGGCGGCGGCGACCGAGATCGCAGCGGCTGGCGTCGCTGCCGTGCCTGACGTCGACGAGTTCCTGCGGACCCACCGGGAGGTGACGACAGACGCACACGTCGTCGACCGGATCATCACCACCGAGTCCCGGGCGGAGAAGTGGTCGGGTGCCCTGACTGTGGTGGGGATCGGCGGGGTGATCGGCAGCCAGGTATGGGATCTGGATTGGCTGCTCGCACTGGGCGGGTTGCTCGTCGCGGCTTCGTGGGCTGTTCCGTGGTGGCTGCGGCGGCGCGACAAGGATCGGTGAGCGGGCGGCATACCGACGACTGCGCGACTCGGCCACCCGCGCGCCGGGCGTCTGTGATGATGTCCGGATGAGATACGCCGAACACATCAGCGACCTCGTCGGCAACACGCCACTGGTGCGCCTCACGAAGGTCACCGACGGCATCGCCGCGACCGTCCTCGCCAAGGTCGAGTACCTCAACCCCGGCGGGTCGGTGAAGGACCGCATCGCGTTGCGGATGATCGAGGCGGCGGAGGCGTCGGGGGAGCTTCGTCCCGGCGGCACCATCGTCGAGCCGACCAGCGGCAACACCGGGGTGGGGCTGGCGTTGGTCGCCCAACGCAAGGGCTATCGATGTGTGTTCGTCTGCCCGGACAAGGTGAGCGAGGACAAGCGCAACGTCCTGGCGGCATACGGTGCGGAGGTCGTGGTGTGCCCGACGGCGGTGGCGCCGGAACACCCCGACTCCTACTACAACGTGTCCGACCGGCTGGTCCGCGAGATCGACGGGGCGTGGAAGCCCAACCAGTACGCCAACCCGCAAGGCCCGGCCAGCCACTACGCGACGACCGGCCCGGAGATCTGGGCCGACACCGACGGGCGGGTCACCCATTTCGTCGCCGGAGTCGGCACGGGCGGGACGATCTCGGGCACCGGGCACTACCTCAAGGACCAGGCGGCCGCGGCCGGGCGCCCGGACCAGGTGAGGGTGATCGGCGCCGACCCGGAGGGGTCGGTCTACTCCGGCGGCACCGGGCGTCCCTACCTCGTCGAGGGCGTCGGCGAAGACTTCTGGCCCACGGCATACGACCCGACGGTCGTCGACGAGGTCGTGGCGGTGTCCGACGCGGACTCGTTCTCGATGACCCGGCGGCTGGCCCGCGAGGAGGGCCTGCTGGTCGGCGGCTCGTGCGGGATGGCCGTCGTGGCAGCGCTGCGGGTCGCCCGCGACCTGCCGGCCGACGCGGTGGTCGTCGTGCTGCTGCCCGACGGCGGCCGCGGCTACCTGTCCAAGGTGTTCGCCGACCAGTGGATGAGCTCCTATGGGTTCCTGCGCGAGAACGGCGAGCGCACCGTCGGTGAGGTGCTGCGCGCCAAGTCGGGTGCGATCCCGGCGCTCGTGCACACCCACCCCAGCGAGACGATCCGCGAGGCGATCGACATCCTGCGTGAGTACGGGGTGTCCCAGATGCCGGTCGTCAAGGCCGAGCCGCCGGTCATGTCCGGCGAGGTGGCCGGTTCGGTGAGCGAGCGGGCGCTGCTGGAGGCGTTGTTCGCCGGTCGCGCTCACCTGAGCGACTCGGTCGAACGGCACATGCAGCCGGGCCTGCCGCTCGTCGGCGCCGGCGAGCCGGTCGGGGTCGCGCGTGCCGAACTTGAGCATGCCGACGCGGTCCTCGTCGTCGACGACGGCAAGCCCGTGGGGGTGCTCACCCGGGCCGACCTGCTCGGCTTCTTGGTTGGCTGAGCCGTGGCAGTCGACAACGGCTGGGTCCTGATCGGCGCTCTGGTCTTCGTGGGGTTGATCGCCCTGGGAGCGGTCGTCGCCCTCGTCATGGTCGGGGTCGTGCTCGTGCGTCACCTCGTCAGGGGTCGCTGACGCGCTTCCGGTATGCCGCGTGCTCGCCTCAGCCGACCGCGCTCGCCAGCGTCTCGCCCGCGGAGGTGCGGATGTGGACGGCACGGATGTCGGCGGCATACGTGGCGCACGGGGCGACGATGGTGGCCTGTCCGCTGGGCGTCGCCGACCACGTGCCGATCTGGGTCTCGTGGCCGGCGGCGTCGACGACCCACAGGGTGAACGAGCCGCTGCGCGGAAGGTCCTTGGCGGCCACCTCCAGCTGGGTTCCCCATCCCTTCGCCACCAGACCCACCTGAGCCGCGGCGCTGCCGCCGGCGGCAGGAGCGGCCGTCAACGCGAGTGACGCAGTGGCCGGTCGAGCCGTGGCCTGGCCCCAGAGCACCCCACCACCCAGGGAGACGGCGACGAGGGCCGCCGCCGCGACGGCCACCCCCCAGCGCGAGCGGCGCCGGCGCGCACGGACGAGGGAGAGCAGATCGGTGACGTCCGCCATCGGCTCGGTCGGCCGCTCGTCGGCGCGGGGCTCGGGCTCGGCGACCAGGCCGAGCAGACGCGGAATGGACCCGAACTGACCCACCTCGTGCTGGCAGATCGAGCAGTCCCGCAGGTGCGCCGAGAACACGCGATGGTCGTCATCGCTCAGACCCCCCAACACGAAGGCCCCGGCCAACACGTGCAGCTCCTCGTGACCGCCGGTCATCGGGTGACTCCCATCTCGTCGAAGACCGCGCGCAGGTGGCGCACGGCGTAGAAGGCACGTGACTTGACCGTGCCCGGTGGGACACCGAGGGCTTCGGCGGCCTCGGCCACACTCAACCGCCGGTAGTAGAGCAACCGGACGACCGCCAAATGCTCGCTGGACAGACGGCGCAGCGACTCCTCGACAAGGAGTGTGTCCAACGCCCGGTCGATGTCCGAGCCGCCCAGGTCGGTCTCCCTGGCCGCCTCTTCACGCCCGTCGGCGTCGACCTCGCGCCCCGCCGAGATCGGGCGCCGTTGCGCCGCCCGGTGTCGGTCGACCGCGAGGTTGCGGACGGACTGGCTCAGGTAGGCCCGCACGTTGTCCGGCTCGGGCGCCTGCCGCCACATCCGCAGGACGACCTCGTGGACGATCTCCTCAGCTTGGTGAGCGTCCCCCGTTGCGCGCAGCGCCAACCGATGCAGGATGCCGCCGTGCTCGCGGTAGATCGCCGCGACCGCGTCCTCGTCGAGCGGCATACCGGCCTCCTGTGGGGATTGTCGCCTGTGCCCGGGGAGACGACAACCGGGCCGCGGCGGTTCACCTGAACCGATCGCGCCGGGGTGACGTCTTCCCGGGTATGCCGTCGGACTCGCCGCGGCGCGAAGGAGGCTCTCCCATGACCCTGCCCCGTTCCCGCACGGCCGGAACGTTCGTCGCGATCGCGCTGGCCGCGGCGCTGGCCGGCTGCTCCGGCACCTCGACTCCCGCACCGGCCGCGTCGGCGCCCTCATCGGCCGCGCCCGCGCCGGCCCCGGTTCTCAAGCCCGCCATCACCGAGCTCAAGACGGCGACGACCAAGCTCGGCGAGGTGGTCGTCGACGGCAACGGCATGGTCCTCTACATGTTCACCAAGGACACCCAGGGGACGACGACGAGTGCGTGCACGGGTGCGTGTCTGGCGGCCTGGCCGCTCACCGTGGCCGATGCCGCCCCCAAGCTCACGGGTGTCACCGGTGCGGTCGCGCTCATCGCGACCTCGGACGGGCGCAAGCAGGTCACCCTCAACGGCTGGCCGCTCTACTACTTCGCCAAGGACGCGGCGGCGGGCGACGTGCTCGGTCAGGACGTCAACAAGGTGTGGTACGTCCTGGACAAGAGCGGCACGCCGATCAAGCCGTGACGACAGCGGGGTTGCCTGGCGGGTGGGCTCGGTCGGCCCACCCGCCTAGAGGTCGACGAGCATCCCACGCAGCACCATGTCGGTGTAGCTGACGATGCCCATGATCTGGCCGCGTTTGGTGACCGGAGCACGAGACAGGCCAAACTTGTCGAAGAGCCTGGCGCAGTAGCGAATATCCATGTCGGGGTGAACGGTGATGACCGGCTTGGACATGATCTCGTAGACGTTGACCCGTTCCGGCGAGCGGTCTTTGGCCAGCACTTCGCGGGCGATGTCCGAGAGCATGACAATGCCGTATTCATCGTCGGCGTCCCTCTTGTCGACGATGAGGGCCTTGGTTTCGATGTACTTCATCTGTCGCAAGGCATCGGCGACCGTCATGCTCCGATCGACCAGGTCGATCTGCATCTTCATGACATCGCTGACCCGGGTGATCTTGCGCCCCTCGGTCACAGTTCCTCCTCGATCCGTGCCTTGAGTGTGTTCGCCTGATGGACGATACCGACCGCGTCTTCGACGTCGATCTGGAAGGCGATGCCGGCCCCGACGCGGTCGTCGAAGCCCTCGGTCGCAGCGATCCGTTCGAGGATCCGGCGAGCCAAGTGCTGCTCCACGAGCAGCAGCACGACGTCGCGCTGGCTCACCAGGTCCATGCCGAAGAAGGTCTTGGGTCGTTCCAGGCCTTCACCGCGAGCCTGGTTGAGCACGGTCGCTCCGGTCGCCCCCTCCGAGCGGGCGGCTTCGACGACCTCCTGGGTATGGCCGTCCTCGACGGCGACGACGATGAGCTTGAAGTGCATGTCAGTTCTCCTGGGTGCTGGCGCTGGTCGTCAGGGACGCTTGATGCCGCCGGGCGCGGCGTTCACCGATCTGGGCATAGCCCATGACCGTCATCATGGGGAAGAGACTGGCGAAGGCGATGAGGCCGAAACCGTCGACAAGCGGACTGCGCCCGGGGATGGTGCTGGCCAGACCGAGGCCGAGGGCGGCCACGAGCGGGACGGTGACGGTCGACGTGGTGACCCCACCGGTGTCGAAGGCGAGGGCGAGGATGCTCCTCGGTGATCGCAAGGCCTGGAACGACACGAGGATGTAGCCGACGATGATGTACATCGGCAGCGAGGTGCCAGTGACGATCCGGAAGCAGCCGAGGGCGATCCCGATAGCGACACCGATGGCGACGACGATGCGTAGACCCCAACCGCTCACCGTGCCGCCGGACACCAACTCGGCCTTCATCGACACGGCGATAAGGGCTGGCTCGGCGATCGTCGTGGCGAACCCGATGAGCCCGCCGAAGACGTAGACCGCCCAGTAGCTCTGCCACTGCGGCTCCGTCCCTGCGGAAACGCCGACGAACTCGGGGGCGGTGAGCTGGGTGGCCATGACCCGACCGAGGGGGAACAGGGCCTCTCCGAGCCCGGCCAGGAAGAGCACCATGCCGATGACGAGGAGCCCGAACCCGACGACGATGCGCCGGGCCTCGGGGATCGGCTTGCGGATGATCGCCTTCTGGAAGACGACGATGAGCAGGGCGATCGGAAGCACCGCGACCACCGTGTCGAGCAGCGTCGCCCACAGCATGGAGAGGGTGTCGATCATGCGAAGATCCCGTAGCCCATGACGAACACCATCGGGGTCAACGAGGCAAAGGCGATGAGCCCGAACCCGTCGATCATCGGGTTGCGTCCCCGGATCGACGAGGCCAACCCCACACCCAACGCCGTGACGAGGGGGACGGTGATCGTCGACGTGGTGACGCCACCGGAGTCGTAGGCGATGCCGATGATGTCCGGGGGAGCGAACACCGTCATGATGAGCACCCCCACGTAGCCGCCGATGATGAACCACTGGATCGGCCAGCCCTTGATGATGCGGATGACGCCGACGACGATCGCCGCGCCCACCGACAGCGCGACAGTGATCCGCAACCCCAACGCATAGCTGTCCTGGTCGGCCGCGGTGGACCCGATCGCCCCGTCCTCGGCGGCGACGGCAGCCGCCTCGTTGGCGATGGCGATGAGCGCCGGCTCGGCGACCGTCGTGCTGAAGCCGAGGGCGAAGGCGAACAGGATCAGCCACAGCAGGCTGCCACGTTTGGCCAACCCGAGGGCCATGGCCTCCCCGATGGGGAACAGGCCGAGATCCAGCCCTCGAATGAACAGCGCGAGCCCGAGGACGACGGCGGCTCCACCGACGAGGATCCCGCCGAGGTTGGGCAGGGGGGATCGCAGGACGACCGACTGGAAGAAGCCGACAACAAGGACAATGGGCAGCAGGTCGCGGATGGCTCCCTTGAGATCAGAGACAAGTCCGGTGAGGACCTCCCTGACCATGAGCTCGGACCAGCCTCTCGTCGTCGACAGTGCGGTGCCCTCATGTTGCGACGCGACGGGCCCATTCGTCAGGGGGTCTGACACCCATCTCGGTCCAGTTCGACGCGCATTTCGAGCCGAGCGGGAATGTGGCGGGCCGCGTAGGGTCGGGGGCAAGCGGCATACGCCAATGACGGCGGGAGGGAGAAGCGCGGTGTCACTGTTCTGGCGGCTCTTCCTCGGGACCGTCGTGACCCTGTTGGTGGCCGTCCTCATCCTGGCCTTCGCGCCGGTCACGGTGTCCACCCGGGCCAGCGTCGACGAGATGATCGTCCTGTTCATCGGGCTGCTGGTCGTGTCGGTCGTCAACGCGGTGACGCTGCGCCGGGGGCTGCAGCCGTTGGCCGAGCTGCGCCAGGCCCTCACCGACCTGGACACCCCGCGCCCGGACCGGACCGTCCCGGTGCGGGGGAGCGACGAGATCGCGGCGGTGGCGACGGCATACAACCACATGGTGGAGCGGCTGGATCTGGAGCGCGAGAACAGCGCCCGTGCCTCGCTCAACGCACAGGAGGCCGAGCGCGCCCGGGTCTCCAGGGAGCTGCACGACGAAGTGGGCCAGAGCCTCACCGTGTTGCTGCTGCGGTTGGAGATGCTCGGGCGTGCCGTGCCGGAGTCGTTGCGTGCGGAGGTCGCCACGCTCAGCGAGGTGGTTCGCGACAACCTCGCGGACGTTCGCGCGATCTCGGCGCGGCTGCGGCCGGGGGTTCTGGAGGATCTCGGGCTGGGACCCGCACTCACCGCGCTGTGCAACGACCTCGGTCACCACACGGGGCTGGCGGTCCGATTGAGTATGCCGCGTGGTCTGGTCGGCTCGACGGAGCAGGACCTGGTCATCTATCGGGTCGTGCAGGAAGCCTTGACCAATGTGGTGCGGCATGCGGCGGCGACCACCGTTGAGGTGGTGTTGGCGAATGAGGCCGATGGGTTGCGAGTGACGATCTCCGACAACGGAACTGGGCTGGCCGGGGTGCCTGGGACCGGGATGATGGGGATGGCCGAACGGGCGCGGTTGGTGCGTGGCCGACTCGAGGTGCGTTCGGACCCGGCGGTCGGTACAACGGTGGCGTTGACCGTTCCCCGCGGCGCGCCGGTCCTGACGGGAGTTCTTCGATGACGACGCCAGGTGGACCCGCCGTCCGGCCGCAACCGACCCGGGCGCGGGTGCTGCTCGCCGACGACCATGCGTTGGTGCGTCACGGGGTGCGGCTCATCATCGACGCCGAGCCCGACCTTGTCGTGGTTGCCGAGGTTGCCGATGGGGCGGCGGCCGTGGAGCGGGTGGCTCAGGGGGGCATCGATCTGGCCATCCTCGATGTGTCGATGCCGCGGATGACCGGGCTGCAGGCGGCGCGCGAGATCAGTCGACGTGGGTTGCCGGTGCCCATGCTCATGCTGTCGATGCATGACAACGAGCAGTATCTGTTCGAGGCGCTCAAACTGGGTGCCGCCGGGTATGTCCACAAGTCGGTGGCCGATCGGGATCTCATCTCGGCGTGCCGTTCGGCGTTGCGGGGGGAGCCGTTCCTCTATCCCGGCGCGGTGGCGACCCTGATCCGCAGCTATCTCAGCCAGGGCAGCGAGCCGGGCCGGGATGCGTCACTGTTGACGCCGCGCGAGGAGGAGGTCCTCAAGCTCATCGCGGAGGGATACAGCGGTAAGGAGATCGCCGACCTGTTGTTCCTCAGCCCCAAGACCGTCGAGCGGCATCGGGCGAACCTCTTGGAGAAGTTGGGGATGCGGGACCGGCTCGAGTTGACCCGGTATGCGATCCGGATCGGCCTCATCGAGCCCTGACCCGGTCGCGGGCAGGAGTCTGCCCTGGCCGGGCTTCGTGCTGGCGTCTGCCCCGACCGACTGGCACCCGCCGAGGTCGTCCGCCGCCTATCTTTGTCGGGCCTGGCCCGGTCTGTGGAGTGCTAGCCACATCGGGGTGTGGCCAGCACTCCACTGATATGCCTCTTGTCGGCTGGTGATTCCTCCGCCCCTTGCGAAATCGTCGGCGGGTGTGAGGAATTCGGGCCGCGTCGGGTCGGCCTGGCGCGAGTTCGTCGGCGGGTGTGAGGAATTCGGGCCGCGTCGGGTCGGCCAGGCGCGAGTTCGTCGGCGGGTGTGAGGAATTCGAGCCGCGTCGGGACGGGGTCAGGCGTGGACGGCCACGACCGGGCTCCACGCGGATCGCGCGACCTGAATCGCTCGACACGGGCGGCTCACAGAACCCCGGTCATGGCCGTGGCAACGGGCGACCACGAGGGTCGCAGCTTTGCTGGCGGCGATCATCGCCGCCGCCGAGGTGGCTCGGACGACGGGAACTCGCCGCTTCATCTCCGTGACGGCCGCCTCGTCCACGTCAGCCCCGACCACGACCGTCCCGTCCGGATCCTCCCGGTAGAGGCCAGGCACGATGACCACGGGTGCCGATGCCTTCGTGACGACCGCCTCAATGGTCCGTCCCAACGGCCGATCCGCGATCGGCGCGGGGCCGTCGGTCGGCAGGACGAGGACATCGGCCCACCGCGAGGCGTCGACCAACACCTCCGCCGGCGAACCCGTAGCCTCCTGGATGTCCACGTCGAGAGCGCCCGCTCCGAACTCCGCGACGCCACAGGTCCGAGCGATGTCGGTGCGATACCCGAACCCCGTCGATGCGGCGGCCCCGACGACAAGAACGACCAGGCGTCGGCCCGTCGACAAGGCCCACTGTCGGGCCCACTCTGCCGCCGCCGCATCGGCGGTGGATCCCAGCCACGCAGCCACCACAACGCCCTGGCCACGCTTGCGGCGGATGGCCGGAAGCTGCGGATACAACGGCGCGAGGGACATGGTGGCCTCTCTCAAGTGAGTCTTCTCATCGTCCCTGATCCGGGCCCCGTGCGAGCCATCCCGGAGCACAACTGCACCACCCCCCAGTGACAAATGGGTGTCACCACCCCCACCCCCGCGGGGAGTCAGGTCTCGCCCAGCACCCGCGCCACCTCGACGGCGTCCAACGCAGCGCCTGACGCTGGGTGCGGGGGAGCCGAGCCAAGGTCGGCCGCATCGATCCGTCGCGCAGCAGCACGAACCACCGACCGCGACCGACGCAGGTCAACGCTGTCCACTCCGGCCCGCCGTCCGGCGGCTTGCGCCGCACGGGGTCGTCGATGACCGGCCACCCCGCGTCGTGAACGGCGACGACGAGGGAGCGCGCGGCATACCCGCTGGGCAGCACGAACTCCACGACCGGCACCCGCGCCCAGGTGTATGCCGTCCCCCGCACAGTCCGTCTCGCGAGGGGACCCTCCTGCAGCAGGATCGCGATCCACACGGCGTGCAGCAGGACGCCCCACGATGTCCCCAGTTGGTGGGCGGCGACCACAAGGACCGCCCACCCGATGGCCGGCGCACCGCTCACCAGTGCCGCGCCGCCGACGACGGCCGCCGCGGCCCCGCGGCCCGCCGGGGCAACCCAGCGCTGCGCATACCGCCGCACCGCGTCGGACACGCCCGGCTCGTCCCACCCGCGGACGTATGCCGTCGCACCCAGCAACTCTCCGGTGCGCCGGACCGCGGGGAGTCGGTCGCGCGGCCGTTGGGGTCGCTCACAATCGGGCGCCATCCGATGCCGTCCTACCTCACCGCTGTTGCGCACCCGCCCATAGAGATCCCCGATCGTGCGAGCGACGGCCCGGCCGAGAGCCCACAACGCCAGCCCCCAGAGGGCGAAGATGAGGGCCGGCCAGGGCCCGGGCGGTTGCGCCTCGGGCATGGCCCACAGGTCGGCCTCGACAGCGGTCGACACAGCGAAGGCTACGGCCGCCAACACGAGGCCGGCCCGGGTCTCGGCCCCTGCCAACCTCGAATCACGCGCGGACAGCCCGACCTGCCACGGTTGGTCCACCCACGCCAGCGGTCCGGCGATCAGCACCGCGAGAGTGGCGACGGCGACAGCCGCCACCAGCGCCGGGGTCCACTCGTCGGCGCGTCCGACGCCGCGTTGCACCGTGACACACACGGCGCCGATCGTCAGGATGGCCCCGGCCGTCACCGACATCGAGCCCGCTTGGCTCTCCAGGACGGGTATGCCGCGCAGCCAGCTCTGCGCGGCGCGCCCTTCACCGGGCCCCGGCCCGTAGGGACAGGCCGCCGAGGACGTGGTCGATGCGGGCCGCGTGCGAGCTCGGCGCGCTTTCCGTCGCGCCGAGACTCCCCACCCCACGAGGCTGACCAGCGTCAGGGGCAGGCCGATGACGAACCCCATGTAGCCGAACCCTTGGGCGGAGTCCCATGACGGTCCCCAGTCGCCGAGTCCTGCTGGCTTGGCGATGATGAGAAGCGCCGCAGTGACGAACCCGATTCCCGAACTGACTGCGGCTGCGCGTGCCAACGTCGGCCACAGCGAGCGACCCGGGTCTCGCCGCCGTCGGTCCAGGGTGTAGGCGCCGATGGCCATGCTGGCTGCGGCGCCGATGACGAGGTAGTCCGGCCAGGTCTCACCCCGATACCAGCCAATAGGTCCAACCGCGAAGACCCCGATGAGGAGCACAGGACACTCGCGCGCCCCAGAAGCCGCGGCCCCCACTTCCACCACCAGCGCGGGGCGCGGCGGCGTCTGCTGCGCGGCATACCCTCCCTCGCCTTGTGGGCTCGTCGGTCAGGCTGTGCTCTCATGCCTGGCCCCTCGGCGCTTGCTTCGCTGCGCGCCTTCGTCGGTCAGGCTGTGCTCTCATGCCTGGCCCCTCGGCGCTTGCTTCGCTGCGCGCCTTCGTCGGTCAGGCTGTGCTCTCATGCCTGGCCCCTCGGCGCTTGCTGCGCGCCTTCGTCGGTCAGGCTGTGCTCTCATGCCTGGCCCCTCGGCGCTTGCTTCGCTGCGCGCCTTCGTCGGTCAGGCTTGGCCGGTGCGGCGCAGGACGTCCTGGAACCAGTCGACGCTCGTGTCGAAGGCCTTGTGCCCGGCGATCCGCGGGAACTCGATGGCGCGCAGCTCGTCACCGCGCTCCTCGTCGTGGCCGACGACACCGGGGATGCCGGCCATCGCGGCCTCGACGGCCTTGTCGCACATCGCGCCGATGAGCTCGAGGTCCTGGGCGTTGGCCTTCGCCGAGCGGCTGAAGTAGCCCGACTTCTGGACCATCGTCTTCTCGGCGCCGAGCTTCTCGGCGAACTGCTTGGCGAAGTACTGCCCCGGGTTGATCATGTCGAGCTTGACGTGGCCGAAGGGGTCGCGCGGGACCTCCTGGCCGGCAGCTTCCATCGCCGCGACGATGTCGGAGACGCCCGCGCCCTCGGACAGGAAGAGGTTGACGCAGCCCACCTCGTCCATGACCTTGGTCAGCCGGGCGGCTTCGGCGTCCAGGTCGATGTGGATCTCGGGGACGTAGACCCCGTGGATCGCCCAGCGCTGCGCCGACAGACCGAAACTCGGCACCCATTCCTGCGCGCCGTGCCAGGCCTGGTAGTTGCTCGCGGCCTTGCCGGTGAGCCAGCCGCAACCGCGACCCATCACCTCGTGGATGATGAGCATCCGCGGGTTGGAGCCGTGTTCGGCCAGGACGTTCTGCGCGAAGATCGAGGCCTGCTCGGCCGCCGTGTAGGCGCCCAGCGACTGCCGGATCGGCACGACGTCGTTGTCGATCGTCTTGGGCAGCCCGACCACCGTCAGTTCGTACCCGGCCTCGTGCAGGTATGCCGCGAGGTCGGCTGCCGTTGTGTTGGTGTCGTCGCCGCCGATCGTGTGCAGGACGTCGACCCCATCGGCCTTGAGCCGTTCGGCCGCGACGTGCAACGGGTTGTCGCCTTCCTGGACCAGGCCGCGCTTGACCAGGTCCTTGGCGTTGGTCAGCTTGACCCGGCTGTTGCCGATCGGGCTGCCGCCGAAGTGGTGCAGCAGGTGAGCCTTGGCCCGGGTCTCGTCGTCGACGACGAGGTAGTTGCCGGCGAGCACCCCGTGGTAGCCGTGCAGGTAGCCGATGATCTCCGCGTCGGGCAGCAATCGGGTGTAGCGCTCGATCAGCCCACCGACGGCCGAGGACAGGCAGGGGGCGTAACCCCCGGCGGTGAGCAGCGCGATACGGCGGATCTCGCGGGACATGGGTCGGCACCTTCCAGGCGGGGAACGTTCGCGTCCAACCCTATTCCCGTATGCCGGGTGCGCACCTGTCGCGTGCGGCATACCGGCTCGCGTTCACTCGCCGTTCACCGACGCCTGGCTCAACGGTTGGAGATGACTAACACGCCAAACAATCCTCCACAGACACCGGCCAAAGTGATGAACCCGATGGCTATCCCAGCCAGCAGGCCCGCGCCGGCGGTCCGGAGCGACTTGACCGCCAGGACCACAATGCTCAGGACCAGGCACAGGATTGCCAGACCCCATCCAGATATGGGGTTCTTGCCTGAGGAGGTGAACGCGAAGAAGGCCACGACGAAGCCGAACACGAACCCAAGGACGAAGCCGAGGACCTTAAGACCGCCAGAGGTCGACGGCTGCGGGTCGGGCTCGTGCGGGTTCGGGAGTGGGTCAAGTGGGGGTTGGGTCATGGCTGTCAGCCTCCGAACGCTTGGATGAGACCGAGGCAAGCGCCCGCAAGGACGATGGCCCCGAGGGCGATCGTCCCGAGGACGACGGCCAGGACGATGGCGATGGTCTTCCCGGTGCTGCGGGGTGTTGGACCCGCGCCCGGATACGGGAGCGGTGGGGCGGCATACGCGCCGGGAGGCGGACCGCCCTGGAAGGGGCCGGGCGGGATCGGCGGACGCGGCGGTTGTACCGGCGGGACCTGGGCCGGTGGGAACTGTGCTGGTGGGTACTGGGCTGGTGGGAACTGGGCTGGTGGGAACTGTGCTGGTGGGAACTGTGCCGAGGGCAGCTGGGGTTCGGACGGCGGGCCGGTGTCCGGTGGGGGTTGGGTCATCCGAGCCTCCCGAGTCGGGACAGGAGCATCCAGATGCCGACGCCAGCCGCGACGGCAAGCACAGCGAGATAGGCCAGCACGAGTCGAGTGTCGCGCAGCAGGCAGCGGCTGCGAGTCAGTCCGGCCTGGCGGGCCTTCCAATAGCCGGTGAACCCCAGCCCGGCGAAGAACAACAGCGCGAACGGGCCCAGCGCCCAACCAAGCAAGGCGACCGTCGCGAAGATGCACAACCGCAGCGGGTCGAAGGGCGTGTTCTCTGCCGCTGCCGCGGGGAACGGCGCGCCCGGTATGCCGTGTGGCACGGGTGGGCTGGTCATCGTGACACCTCCGAGGGTGCTCGGGTGAGGGACCCGGCCGCGGTGCTCAGCCGGGTTCGGGACAAGGGCGCCCAGGCCTGGACCGCGCAGAAGGGAGCGCATTGGTGGGCGTTGTCGGCCGGGTTGAGGGTGCCGACGTGGACGCAGCACTGGGTGAGGCGTTCTTCGATCATGGTGTTGATGTCCATGAACGGCTTGACCGTGATCCGCACGACCCGCTCGGCGAGCATCGTCCGCAGGCGGTGGGCCTGGCCGGGCAGCCGCGAGGCGGCCAGGGTGGTGAGGGTGCCGATGCCGATGTCGCAGGTCGTGCAGATGTCCTTCCAGATCCGGCCGATGTCCGGGTGGGAGACCGAGGACTGTTCGCTGAGCAGGCCGAGCAGGCTGTCCTTGACGGTGGCCCGCAACTTAGCGGGCAGCTCTTGGTCGGCGAACCGGTTGGCCAGGTCGTCGGGCGCAAGGTCGAGATAGCCCTTGAGCTGGTCTGGCCCGATGAGCGAGACGAGTGATCGCCACTGGCCGGAGTCGTCGCGCAGGAAGTAGCCGACCGACGCGCAATGCGGGTGCGAGCACGGCAGGGCGGTGAGGTCGCGCCAGCTGACCAGCTCGTCGGTCTGGGCGGCCAGGCGCCCGAGCACCCCGGTGTGGGTGAGTCGGTCCAGCGGGTCGATCCCGGCGCTGCGCCCGGAGCCGAACACCGGCTGGATCGTCACGCCACCGACGAACGGGGTGTCCAGCGCCAGCCGGATGATCGGCCCGATCTGGTCGTCGTTGACCCCCAGCGCGGCGGTGAGGGTGAGGGTGGTGAAGATCCCGGCACTCGTGAGTCGTTGCAGCGCAGCGTGTTTGAACCTCAGTAGGTCGGCACCGCGGTGGTGGATCGACCCGGTCGGAGTGAGCCCGTCGAACTGCAGGTAGACCTCGACCCGCTCGCGGTGGCGCACCAACGCGGCGAGCAACGCGTCGTCCTGGGCCAGGCGGATCCCGTTGGTGTTGACGAGGATCCGGATGATCGGGCGGGCGACGAGCTCGTCGAGCAGCTGCTCGAAGTCCGGGTGCAGCGTGGGTTCGCCGCCCGACAGCATGAGGACATCCAGGCGTCCCCGTTCCTTGGCCAAGCGATCGTCGACGGACGCGAGGACGTCCTCCAGGCTGGCCGTTGTCGCGCGGGCCGGGGCCGATTCGGCGAAACAGGTGGGGCAGCGCAGGTTGCACGTGTCGGTGATGTCGGCCAGCAGGATGCAGGTGTGCTGGGTCTGCATGTGCGGCATACCGTCGAGGTAGGCCGCGGGGACCGGCGCGAAGTTGCCCATCCGGTCGGCCAGGTGCTCCTTGGTCGTGGCCGTCCACTGCTCGAGGTAGGCAAGGATCTCGGCCGACTCGTCATAGAGGGTTCGGACGAATCCGTGTTCGGGGCACCCTCGTTCGAGCCAGACCTGGCCGTCGCGGACCGCCAGCCACCCCGAGAGGCGACGCACGTCGGCCAACGGTTGATCCGGCCGCTCCGCATGGCAGTGCGGGCAGAACGCGTTGACGTAGCGGTGAATTCGGAAGTCTCGCAATGGCATACCGGGTCCGACGGCCGGTCGCGCACTCACCGCAGGCTCCCAGCGAGGTCGGGTGCGGTGGCCGTATGCCGTGGCGCCAGGGCGTAGGCGCCGCGTCCCCACTGCCACGCGACCCGGGCCAGCAGGACGGGGACAGTGGCCAGGAGGAACAGTTGCGAGCGGTCCAGCCCAGCCCACGCGACCTCGTCGCCGCGGGTGAACTCGACGAGGAAGCGGAACACCCCGTATGCCGCGAGGTAGACGACGAGGGTCTCGCCGGGCGCCTGCAGCCGGTGCCGCAAGACCTGCCACAGCACGACAAAGGCCAGGGCGTGGAAGGCGATCTCGTAGGCGAACGAGGGGTGGAGGGGCACGCCGGCCACGCCGGACAGCCTCGTGGCGGTGGCTTCGTCGAGGACCGGGCCGAAGCGCAGCGGGTTGGGTGAGCCCGGCAGTTCAGTGAACATGCATCCGAACCGGCCGATCGCCATGCCGATGGCCACGGCGGGCGCGAACAGGTCGCCGGTTCGGGCCCGGTAGCCGGTCAGCCGCTTGGTGACGTGCACGCCGAGCCAGGCCCCGAAGAGGCCGCCGAGGACGGACCGGTTGCCATAGACCCATTGCTCGGCCAGTGAAGGGTTCGAGCGGAGGTCGATGTGTTGAAGGATCGGACCCAAGCGCATGAAGATCGCCCCACCGACCAGGGCCCCCGTGACGACGTAGAGCAGTCGGTGGTCGTTGGCCCGACGACGGCGGGCTTCAATGATGAAGACGGCGATGGCGACCAGGACCCCGAGACCGACGAAGGTGTCGTGCGTCGGCAGTGCCAAGGCGATGCCGAACAAGTCCCCCAGGGTCGGATCCACGACCTCACCGTATCCCGGGGACGACCCGGGCGGCGGGGTTCAGAGCTCGCGGAACATCACGTGCAGGCCCACCGGGCCGTGGCTGCGGCTGCGGAATGCGCCGGGCACGGTGCCGATGATCCGGAATCCCATCGACTGCCAGAGGACGACGGCGCTCATGTTCGTCTCGACGACTGCGTTGAACTGCATCCCGGCATACCCCTGCTCGGTGGCCCAGCGCAGCACCTGGGTCGCGAGGGCACGCCCGACGCCCTTGCCTTGCGCGGCGGGCGACACCATGAACGAGGCGGTGGCGATGTGATCGCCGCGGCCCGGCCGGTTGGGGCCGGCCTTGGCGGTGCCGAGGAGGGTGCCGTCGGCGGCATACGCAACGAGGCAGCGCGCGGGCGCCGGCTCCATCCACAGCGCGGCTATCTGTGCGTCGGTGAGGTCTTCGGGGAAGGCGTAAGTGTCGCCATCGGCCACGATCTCGCGGAAGACAGGGGCGATGGCGGCCAGGTCGTCGGGTCGTGCGTCGCGGATCTCCACGAGCGAAGTATGCCGTGGGGTCGCGCTCTCGCGGAGGGGCTTCGGCGTCGGCCGGTAGATTTCGGGCATGGCCGACTCGTCACACGCCGCCGACCTCGTCCTGGACGCGACCGAACAACGGGTCCTCGGATCTTTGATGGAGAAGCAGGTCACCGTCCCGTCGACCTACCCGATGTCGCTCAACTCGCTGCGACTGGCGTGCAACCAGGCGACCAGCCGAGACCCGATCACCGAGTTCGATGAGGCCACAGTCCAGGAGTGCCTGCGCGGGTTGCGGCTGCGCGAGTTGGTGCGAGTGGTCCACGGCGACCGGGTGCTGAAGTATCACCAACTCCTGGCCGACCGCCTGGCGCTCGCCGACGATGAGCGGGCCCTCATCACGGTGCTGTTGTTGCGCGGGGCTCAGTCACCCGGCGAGCTCAAGACCCGGACCGACCGGCTGCACCCGTTCGCCGACCGCGCCGAGGTGGAATCCTGCCTGGCGCGGTTGGCTGCGCTCGACCCGCCGCTGGTCGCGGTGCTGCCCAAGGCCCCCGGCCAGCACGATGCGCGCTGGATTCATTTGCTCGGCCCGGTGGCCCTGCCGGTCGCCGTCGCAGCCGTCGTCGAGGCGGCACCCGCCGTCGACCGCGAGGTCGTCATCGCCGAGGGCGCGGATGCCCGCGATGCGAAGGTGGTCGCCGCCTACGACGCTGTGGCGACGGCATACGCGCTGGAGTTCGGGACCGAGCTGGAGCGGAAACCGTTCGACGCGTGGTTGCTTGGCCGGGTGGCCACCCTCGCCGGGATCGATCCGGTGGCCGACGCCGGGTGCGGGCCGGGCCACGTGACGCGGTTCCTCGCCGACGCGGGGGCTCAGGTGACCGGGTTCGACCTCTCGCCCGGGATGGTTGCCGAGGCCCGCCTGGGCTTCCCGGACCTCACCTTCGAGGTCGGCGACCTCCGCCGTCTCATGCGTCCCCGGTTGGCCCCCGCGTGGGGAGCCATCGTCAGTTGGTATGCCGTGACTCACCTCGCCGAGTCGGAGTTGCCTTCTGCGGTGGCCGGATTGGCGCGCGTGCTGCGGCCGGGTGGTTGGTTGGCGCTGGCGGCGCACGTGGGGGAAACGGTGCATCACGTGGAGAGTTTTCTCGGGGAGAGCGTCGAGCTGGATTTCGTCCTGCACGACCCGGCCGCCGTGCGCGCTGCTGTTTCTGGGGCCGGTCTGGAGATCGTCGAGTGGTATCTGCGCGGGCCGCTCGCCGACGCTGAGGCTCAGACCGATCGGCTCTACGTCCTCGCCCGTCTCCCGGGCTGACCAAGGGAAGAGTGGCTGGTCAGCGCAATCTGCGGGGGTGCCGGGCTGCTTCTGCCACGCGGAGTTGCCCCCAGGGGGTGCCCTGAACTGAGGCACTGATCACTCCCCGTGGTCAACGCCTCAGCGTCCTGGACCCCTGGGTGGGTGGGTGCCCCCGCTGAGGCGCTGCTCACTCTCAGTGAGCAGCGCCTCAGCGGGCGGAACCCCATCCGTGGCCGGACCCGCGTCGTCACCGGATACCTAGACCGGCAGCCGATCCGCCGCTGTCAGGGCGATCACCTGGCCGGTGCCGCCGTCGATGGTCAGCTCGTCGCCGTCCTTGATGAGCGCCATGGCGTCCGTCACGCCGAGCACGGCCGGGAGGCCGTATTCGCGAGCGACGACCCCAGCGTGGGAGAGCAGTCCGCCGAACTCGGTGACCAAGCCCGCTACAACCCCGAACAACGGCGTCCACGCGGGAGACGTGGCTGGCGCGACGAGGATGTCACCGGGTCGCACCGCCGCGAAGTCTTCGGGCCCGCGGACCAGCCGGGCCCGGCCGGTGGCCGTGCCGCGGCTGGCCGCGATCCCCTTCATCCCGCCATCCCCCACGGTGACGGGCGCAGGATTCCCCCCGAGGTGCACCGGCGCGGGGGAGCGCCGGTGCAGGTCAAGTTCCGCGCGCCGCTTCTCGACCACGCGCAACGTGTCGGCCTGGGCGTGGGCGTGGGCGTGGGCGGGGGCGGTGGCGGTGGCGTTGGCGTTAGCGAGGGCGGGAGGCTCGCTGTGCTCCGCGTCCGCGAGTCGGGCAGCCAACGCGTCGACCTCGATGTTCTCCAACAAGAACACGTCCGACGCGGCCAGGAGCCACCCCTGGTCGGCGAATCGGCGGCCCAACTCCAGCAGGATCGCGCGCATCGCCGGGACGCCGAGGACGAGGTAGAACTGCTGGTTCTCGCGCAGCCGGAAGTAGGTCTGCGCCAACGACAACACCCGGTCGAATACCATCCGCTTGGCCAGCGGCAACCGTGCCCTGGCCTGGGCGGTCGCCAGCTCTCGGTCAGCGCGGCGCTTGGTCTCGCCAATCGCGGGGTCGGGGCTCCCGGCCGCGACAAGTGCAATGAGTTCCCGGACCTGACTCGGGTCCTCACGCCAGGTCGGGTGGCTGAACTCGTAGCGCGGCGAACGATGTCCATAACGGCCCAGGAAGTCGACCAAGCCTGCCTCGAACTCGGCGCTCGACGGGTCGAGCTGAGCCAGCTGCCACAGTGCCCGGTTGGTTTCCACAGTGAGGTTGCCGGTCAAGCCGGACAGCAGAGCCAGGACGAGGGATTGGTCCTCGTCGCCGAGCCAGCGACGGGTGATCCCGCCGAGCATCTGCAGGGTGAGGTCGGCAGCGACGATCGCCCGGGCGTGGTTGTCCAGCATGGGGATGAGGGCCCCGGCCGCGGTATGCCGTGCTGCAAGCAGGTCCGCGGTCGTGCGCTCTTCCCAGCGGGTCGAGGCTCCGGTGGTGATCCGCTCCACATAGTCAGGAAGGCGCCGCTCCCAGTCCCGGTGCGTGCCGAGCACGAGGCGGACCAGTCCCAGGGCCGCCGTGGCCATCGCCGGGTTCGGCCGGGGCCGGGCTGCTGCGCCCGCGCCTCGGGCTGAGCCCACAGCGTCGGCCTCTGCGCCCATCTCAGCTTCTGCGCCCACCTCGCCCTCGTCCGCCGCTGCCACCGGCGGTCGCAACGGCAGCGACTGCATGCCCTGCTGGAACGCGGTGACATTGACATACGCCCGGCCGTGGATGAGCCGGATCATTGGCACGTCGGTCGGCAGCTCCCCGCCGAGCGAGCGCATCGTTGTGGCCAGCGACGCGAAGAAGGTCGAGCTGACGGCCGACCAGGTGAGCGGGGTGATCGGGTCGGGATATCGCTCGATGAGCATCTGCCGCGACCACTCCATCCCCATCAGGTCCGGCGGCAACGAAGTGATGGCACGCGCCTGGGTCACCAGGATGCGCCCCTCATGGCTCACCCACTCGACATCGGACGGCCGTCCGGTGTGAGCCTGGATGGCGCGGGCGATCTCGACGAGCGTGCTCACCTGCTCGGTCGACAGGACCGGCTCGCGGCGCAGGTCCTGCGGGACAGGGACGAGGGACACGCCCTGCTCGTCCCGCACGGTCATGACCTGCTTGTCCGCGACCTGCTCACGCACCCACGTTCCGGTGGCGGCGTCGACGACGAGGTGATCGGGGATCACCTGTCCTCCGACGAGGGCTTCGCCAAGGCCCCAGGTGGCATCGATGACGATATGGTCGCGCCGCCCGCTGACCGGGTCGGCCGTGAATAGCACCCCCGCCGAGTCTGCGGGGACGAGCACTTGGACGACGACGGCCAAGGCCACCTCAGCCGGGTCGATCCCTTCGCGGCGCCGATAGGCGATCGCTGGTCCGCTCCACAGCGAGGCCCAGCACCGGCGGATGGCCTCGCCCAGCGCCGCCATGCCGACGACGTTGAGGAAAGTCTCCTGCTGTCCCGCGAACGACGCATCCTCCAGGTCCTCGGCAGTCGCCGACGAGCGCACTGCGACGGCTGCTGGGGCCCCAGGAAGGCCGAGCGCGGCATACGCGGACTCGATGTCGGCGGCGAGCGCGGGCGAGATGACTGCGGACTCGAACAGGCCTGCGATGGTCGCCGCGGCCGCCTCCAGGGATGCGGGATCCTCCACCCGCGCGGTCTCGTGCGTGGCGAGGATGGCGGCCTGTATGCCGTTCGCACTCACCACCTCGCGGTAGGCGTCGGTCGTGATGACGAAGCCGAGCGGGACCGGCATACCGGCGGCGATGAGGTCACCGAGGCCGGCACCCTTGCCGCCCGCGATAGCGACGTCGGCGGGGCCGAAACGATCCAGGGGGGCGACGTGGGTCATGAGAGGGGGCCTTCCGGGCGAGGGCGGACAAGGGCGATGAGGGTGACGAGGGTGATGGCGCCGAGCGTGACGAGCAGGCCGGTGCCGATGAGGACGGCGCTGGGTCCGACGGTGCCGGCGAGCAGTGACGTGAGGGCGGTGGCCAGGAGTTGGGCGACACCGGTCGCGGTCTGATTGACGCCCATGACCCGGCCGCGCAGGTCAGTGGGGACGCTCTGGAGGGTGGTCTGGGTGCTCACCTGGACGGTGAGGATGCCGACCCCCATGACCGCCGAGAGGAGCATGGCCGGCGGGACGATCGTGACCAGGGGGAGGATGGTCAACGATCCGCCGGCGAGAAGGAGGCCGATCAGGCCGAGTCGGCTGCGGTCGCTGTTGCCGCGGGAGCGGCCGACGAGGACGACGGCCGCGAGCATGCCGACCCCCATCGCGGACATCATCCCGCCGTAGCCGCTCGTGCCGAGGCCGAGGGTGTCTTTGGCGACGACGACGCCGAGGACGCCCATGACCGCGATGATGAGGAAGGCCCCGATGGTGCTGGCCAAGGCAACGAGCAGGTGCCGGTGGCCTCGGATGTAGGACCACCCGGCGCGGGCCTCGCCGACCAGGCCCTGCGGGCCGGGGGGCGCGGAACGTCGTGACGGCAAGCGCAGCAGCGCGACCGCGACGGCCGGGACGAGGAAGGTGAGGCTGTCGAGGTAGAAGGCCGCATCCAGACCAAAACTCTCGCCGACCCACCCGCCGACCGCCGGTCCGATCGCGATGGCGCCTACGAAGGCCGCGCCGAACAGCGAGTTCGCCGACATGAGTGCGGCGGGAGGGACCAGGTCGGGGATCGTCGCCGCCCGGGCCGGGATGAAGAGCTGGTTGACGATCGACATCGCGAGGTAGGCGACGAAGAGAACCGGCAGGCTGTGGGTCAAGGGGATGAGCAGGACGAGCAATCCTTGGGCAAGGTTCGATCCGACCATGACCCACTTGCGGTTCCACCGGTCGACCAGCGCGCCGGCCAGACTGCCCAGCGCCACCGCCGGGACGGCCTTGAGCAACATGAGGATGCCGACGGCGGAGGCGGATCGGGTCTGTTCATAGACCAGGGCGACGAGCGCGACGACGACGAGCCGGTCGCCGATGAGCGAGATCAGCTCGCTGAACAGCAAGGTGCGGAACGTCGTTGAGCGCAGCGCCGGGGTGCTCGGCGGCCGAGTTCGAGGCGGGGCTGAGGGCATGGCGAAGCCTTCCGGGTGGCGTCAGTGGGCACGGTGGCGCGCGGCAGCGCGGCCGGTGGGTGGGCGGCATACCGGATCGGGGTATGCCGTGTGCGCGCCTCCCGCTGTCGGCTGGGAGGCGGTATCTCGTTGCGAGAGAGCGGGTTAGGGGTCTGGCAGGGAAGCGACGTGAGCGATGATGGCGTCGCCGGCGGTGCTCAGGTGGATCCGGGCGATGTCGAGGGTGGTCACCGGGCTGCCGTCACGGACCATGGCGGCCAGGCCCTGGGTGAAGATCCACATGAGGGCGTTGACCTGAGTGAGCCGCTCGATGGACACAGTGGCCAGACGCGGGTCGGCCCGCAGCGCCGCGATGATCGGCGGTGGGGGAGGGCCGGCGATTTGGTGCCGCATCCAGGCCGCCGCCAGGTCGAACAGGTGCGGCTCCTCCTTGGCCAGGCGCACCGTGCGCAACCCGAGGGAGAGCATGGGTGGCGCTCCCGGCTCCGGTTGGGCGAGGTAGGTCTGGATGAAGGCGCGGACCCGCTCATCGACCCGCTCCCGCAGGGCATCCATCGAGCCCCACGAGGAGTAGACCGGCTGAGTCGAGACGCCGAGTGCGTCGGCAACGCCTCGGGCGGTGAGCGCGGAGAGGCCGTTGGCGCGGACCAGGTTGACGGCGGCCTGCTCGATGTCTTCCGCGGCGACCCGGGTGGGACGTGCCATGGCTCCTCCTTTCGTTGACACCCTAGTTATATAACTAGTGTTGTTCAACTGTCAAGAGGGTCACGCCTGGGCAATCCCGACCGGGCAGGTCATCCCGTTCGGGCCGTGGTTGCAGTAGCCGGCGGGGTTCTTGTGCAGATACCCCTGGTGGTAGTCCTCGGCGAGGTAGAACTCTCCAGCCTCGACCGCCGCCCGGATCTCGGTCGTGATCTCGCCGAACCCGTTGTCCCGCAACACTTCCTGGAAGGCGTCCCGGGTCGCCAGGGCCGCGGCCTCCTGCTCAGGGGTGGTCCAATAGATCGCCGACCGGTATGCCGTGCCCACGTCGTTCCCCTGCCGCATCCCCTGAGTCGGGTCGTGGTTCTCCCAGAAGACCTTGAGCAGCGCCGAGCTTGAGGTCGCCGCGGGGTCATAGACGACCCGAACCGTCTCGGCGTGCCCGGTGAGGCCGGTGCAGGTCTCCTCATAGGTCGGGTGCTCGGTGTAGCCGCCCATGTAGCCCGCCGCGGTCACCACGACCCCCGGCAGCCGCCAGAAGATCCGCTCGACCCCCCAGAAGCAGCCCATCGCCAGATGGATGACCTCCGACCCGTCCGGCCACGGCCCCTCTAGCGGCGTCCCGAGGACGACGTGGGTGGGGGAGACGGCATACGGGCGGGTATGCCGCCCCGGGAGCGCCTCCTCGCGGGTCACGAACGAGGTCCGGCGGCCGAAAAGGAAACCCATGCCCGGCAGTATCGCCGATAGCCTCCCCCGGTGACCCCGGCCGAACCCTTACCGACTGCGAACGCCCGCCTGCCGCGGAGACTCGTCCAGTTGTATGCCGGGCTGGTCACCTTCGCCTTCGGGGAGGCGCTCATCCTGCACGCGGGTCTGGGCGTCATCCCTTGGGACGTCTTCCAGCAGGGCCTGGTCACCCATTGGGGGCTCACCATGGGCACCTGGTCGATCATTGTCGGCGTCTGCGTGCTCCTGTTGTGGATCCCGCTGCGGCAGAAGCCGGGCATCGGCACGGTGAGCAACGCGATCGTCATCGGGGCCGTGCTCGACCCCATGCTCCGCGCCCTGCCGTCGCCCGAGTCGCTGGGATGGCGAGCGGCATACCTCGTCGTGGGGATCCTCATCAACGGAGTGGCGACGGCGGCCTACATCGGGGCGCGGCTGGGGCCCGGGCCGCGCGACGGGCTGATGACCGGCCTGGTCCGCGTCACCGGGCGCTCGGTGCGATTCATTCGGACGGCGCTTGAGGTGACGGTCGTCGCGATCGGCTGGCTGCTTGGGGGCAACCTCGGCGTCGGGACGATCCTGTTCGCCCTATCGATCGGTCCGGTCGTGCACGTCTTCCTGCCTCGGCTCACCGTCCCCGGCGGCTCGGCGCTGCACTGAGCCCGCCAGCCTGGGGCAGGAACGACTCAGGCACGGAACACGCGAACGCGGCCCAGGCTTGGTAAACTGTCAACTTCATACCGGGGCCGGCGCCCCGGCAGCGACGTTCGGGCACCCTGCACCGTGCTCGAGACGAAGCGCCGCGCGACCCCGACGACACCCGGAGCAACCGACCCGCACTGGTCGTTTGCCCGGGACAGGCAAGGAGACGAACGACCGTGACCGAGACCGCGAAGAGCGCCTACCTCACCCCGGAGGCCTACGACCGGCTCAAGGCTGAGCTGGAGCACCTCTCGACCGAGGGGCGCGTCGAGCTGTCCAAGAAGATCGAGGCCGCGCGCCTTGAGGGTGACCTGCGCGAAAACGGCGGCTACCACGCCGCCAAGGAGGAGCAGGGCAAGATGGAGGCCCGGATCCGCCAGATCACCCAGCTGCTCGAGTCCGCCACGGTCGGCGAGACCCCGCCCCCGGACGACGGCATCGTCGAGCCCGGCATGGTGGTCACGGTCGAGATGTTCGACGAGGAAGAGACCTTCCTGCTCGGTCACCGGGAGATCCAGGACCACACGGACCTGCATGTCTTCAGCGAGGCGAGCCCGCTGGGCGCCGCGGTCAACGGCCGGACGGTCGGCGAAACGGTCAGCTACCTCGCGCCCAACGGCAAGACCATCGAGGTCAAGATCCTGCACACCCGCCCCTACGCGGGCTGAGCCCGCGACGGTCTCGGCGCACCTTTCTCGGCGGCACCGAGCGGGTATGCCGCGTCAGCTCCCGAAGACGAGCCGATAGCCCTTGTCGCGCAACGTCGTCAACACCTGTTGACGGTGAGCCGTCCCGCGCGTCTCGAGCTCGACCGCGATCTGGACCTCGTCGACCGCCAAGCCAGCGGTCGTCCGGACGTGGTTGACCTCGATGACGTTGGCCTGACATTCGGCGAGGTCGGCCAGCAGTCGAGCCAGTGACCCCGGGCGGTCGGGCACCTGCACCGCAATCTCGAGGAAGCGCCCGGCCGCGGTGAGGCCATGACGGACGATCCGCAGCATGAGCAACGGGTCGATATTGCCGCCCGAGATGACGGCGACGACGGGGCCGTCGAGCGGCATACCCGACTCGATGAGCCAGGCAACGGCGGCCG
The DNA here is from genome assembly GCA_016704565.1 of Candidatus Phosphoribacter baldrii. GTDB lineage: Bacteria > Actinomycetota > Actinomycetes > Actinomycetales > Dermatophilaceae > Phosphoribacter > Phosphoribacter baldrii. The sequence goes on along the minus strand of JADIZV010000001.1, from coordinate 157,573 downwards.
CACCCGCGGGCTCGGCGACCAGTTTGGCGCGCTCCAGGAGCATGACGACCGCCCGGGACAGGCCGCCCTCGGAGACGGTATGCACCTCGTCGACGAGGCTCGACACGACGGAGAAGGGCACCGGGCCGGGCCGACCGACCGCGATGCCGTCGGCCATCGTCTGCATCGAGGCCAGCGCCACGGGGGCTCCAGCGGCCAGGGACAGTGGCCACGCCGCTGCCTGCTCGGCCTGCACGCCGATGATCCGCACGTCAGGACGCAGCGCCTTGACGGCCACGGCGATCCCGGCGACGAGTCCGCCGCCGCCCGTCGCGCAGACGATGGTCTTGACGTCGGGCACCTGTTCGAGGATCTCTAGCCCGCAGGTCCCTTGTCCCGCAACGATATCGGCGTGGTCGAAGGGGTGGATGAGCACGGCACCGGTCCGCTCCGCGAAGGCCAACGCCTCGACGAGGGCCTCGTCGAGAGTCGTTCCATGCAGGACGACATCGGCGCCGTAGCCACGGGTGGCGGCGAGCTTCGGCAGCGGCGCCCCCGTCGGCATGAACACCGTCGCCGAGATCCCCAGCAGCTGGGCGGCGAGTGCGACCCCTTGCGCGTGGTTGCCGGCGCTCGCCGCGACGACCCCGCGGGCCTTCTCCTGCGCCGAGAGACGGCTCATCCGGGTGTAGGCCCCACGGATCTTGAACGACCCGGCCCGCTGGAGGTTCTCGCACTTGAGGTGGACCTGAGCGCCGACGTGTTCGGACAGTGCCCGGTTGGGCTCCATCGCGGTCTCGCGCACGATGCCTCGCAACACCTCGCGAGCAGCCCGGATGTCCTCAAGGCTGACCGGCAGAGCATCCATGGCCGGCAAGGCTATCCGTCGATCCCGGCCAGTGTCCGGGCCACCGCACGGGACGCGGCGGGGTCACTCGCGGCGAGCAACCCCACGACCACGAGCAGGTAGGCCGCGTCCACCGCCAGCCGAGGTGCCCGCGGCACCCGCCACCCGCCGGCGTGGTCGGTGGTGACTGCGGTGAGAAGGGCGCGTGAGACGTCGGCGGTGGTATGCCGCAACACTCCGCCCGAGCCGAGCACCAGCCCGAGGTCGCTCAACGCCCGGGGCGCCTCACCGGGGAAGGGTGGCCGGGCGTGCCGCCGGACCGCGATCGTCGCGGCCAACCGGGCCAGGTCCAGGTCCAGGCCCGCTTCGGTCGGCCCCACCGGGAGGTATGCCGGGTGCTCACCCAGGCGGGCGGCATACCGGCGCAGGGCAGTCGGGGCTGGGAGGTGTTCGCGGACGGCGGCCTCGATGACCCCTTCGGCGTTCCAGCGCATCCCGAGGTCGGCCTCGACGGTGCGCGAGAAGCGCAGCGGGGCGACGACCTCCTTGCGCAGGCCGGCGTCCTCGCCGCGGGGGGTGACGGCCGAGTAGACATCGGTCGTGGCCCCGCCCACATCGACGACGAGCACGTCCTGGTCGAGGACCTCTGATAGCACCTCGACCCCGGCGAGGACTGCGTCGGGGGTGGCCGCGCGGACCACACGGGCGAAGGCCGGGTCGCGGGAGAGGCCCTTGCCGCCGATGACGTGCCGGAGGAAGACCTCCCGGATCGCCGCCCGAGCACTCTCGGGGGTGACGACGCCGATCTCCGGCAGGACGTTGTCGGCGAGGACATGGGGCCGCCGGGCTTGCGTCAAGGCTGCGGCGACGAGCGGTTGGGCTTCGACGTTGCCGGCCACGACGATCGGCACGTCGCGGGGGAGCGAGCACTTGCCGAGAGCAACGGCATTGTGCTGCAACACCTCTGCGTTGCCACCGTCGGTGCCGCCGACGAGGAGGACGATGTCGGGTCGGGCGTGTGCAAGTGCTGCGAGCTCGTCGGGGCCGAGGGCACCCGAGGCCACATGGACGACCTTGGCGCCCGCCGACAGCCCAACACGATAGCCGGCCTCAGCGGTCACCGTGCGCTCATACCCCACGACGGCCAGGCGCAGTCCGCCCCCGGCCGAGGAGCAGGCGAGGATCCGGCCGTCGTCGACGGCCGTCGAATCGCCCAGATCGATGGCGAGGGACCGCACGCCGTCCATGACATCGGTGTCCAGCGTCGTCGGGGTCTCGCCTCGGGCTGACATCCGGCCGGTGGTGAGGTCGACGAGCGCGGCCTTGGTGAAAGTCGACCCGACGTCGACAACGAGCATCGTCCCGCGTTGATTGACGAGCATCGTCCCGCGTTGATCGGCGAGCATCGTCCCCCGTCGATCGGCGAGGGACGGCCCTTCGGTCTGCGTCGCCATCAGCCGTGGATGTCCAGGGCCTCGCGCAGGTCGTCGATGAGGTCCTCGACGTCCTCGATGCCGACCGAGAGCCGGATGAGGTCGCTCGGCACCTCGAGGGCGGTCCCGGCCACCGACGCGTGGGTCATCCGGCCCGGGTGCTCGATGAGCGACTCGACCCCGCCGAGCGACTCGCCGAGGGTCCACAACGACACGGCCGCACACGCCTTGACCGCGGCGTCCTCGCCCCGCCGGAGTCGGAAGGACACCATCCCGCCGAACCGGCGCATCTGACGGGCGGCGACCTCGTGCCCGGGGTGGCTGGCCAGCCCGGGATAGAGCACCTGGCTGACTGCATCGTGTCCGGTGAGGAAGTCCACCACCCGCTCGGCGTTGTCGCAGTGCCGCTCCATCCGCACCGCGAGGGTCTTCAGTCCGCGCAGGACCAACCAGGCGTCGAACGGCCCCGCGACGGCGCCGATCGCGTTCTGGTGGAAGGCGATTCGGTCGGCCGCGTCAGCGTATGCCGCGACCCCCACCTCCCGGGCGACGACGACGGCGCCGCCGACGACGTCACTGTGCCCACCGGCATACTTCGTCGTGCTGTGGGTGACGATGTCGGCACCGAGCGCGAGCGGCTGCTGGAGGTAGCTCGTCGCGAAGGTGTTGTCGACGACGAGCAGCGCGCCGGCCTCGTGAGCGACGGCCGCCAGCGCCGCGATGTCGGCGACGCCCAGCAGCGGGTTGGACGGGGTCTCGACCCAGACGAGTTTGGTGCGACCCGGCTGGATGGCGGCACGCACCACCGCCGGATCCGACATCGGCGCCACGGTGTGCTCGACGCCGTGCGCGCGAGCGACCCGGTTGACGTAGCGATAGGTGCCGCCATACGCATCGGTGGGGACCACGAGGTGATCACCCGGCCCGACGAGCGAGCGGACCACGCAGTCCTGCCCGGCCAGGCCCGAGGCGAAGGCGAACCCGCGCACGCCGCCTTCGAGGGCAGCGAGGCACTCCTCCAGGGCGGCACGGGTGGGGTTGGCCGAGCGGGAGTATTCATAGCCTCCGCGCAGCCCGCCGACACCGTCCTGTTTGAAGGTCGACACCTGGTAGATCGGGGTCACCACAGCGCCGGTGGCCTCGTCAGCCTCCTGCCCGGCATGGATGGCGGTCGTCGCGAAGCCTCGTGGGCGCTGCGTGGTCATGACGAGCGACTCTAGCCGCGCGCCGCGAGCGTTCCGGGCGTCCCGAGCGTCCCGAGCGTCGAATGCGTTCCGGGCGTCCCGGGCGTCAAACGCGTTCCGGGGGCCGCCGTGGGGACCTTGCGAGATCAGCGTCGGACGCAGTCGTGGACCAGTCCGGCGAAGGCCTGGGTCGTCGTCTTGATGAGCACCTCATGGGTGGTCGTCCGCTCGGTGGCCGCCGGGATGTCGACGGACAGCGTCCCGACGACGTTCTTCTTCTGGTCTTGGGCATGGACCGTGCACACGACGGCGACCTGCGGCGGTTTGTGCACGTCGAAACTGAGCTTGAGCGTGCGGTCGTCGATGACCTTGAACCCGGTCGTCGTCACGTCGATCGCCTGATCGGCCACCGACAGCACCCGCCATGAGGCGAACACCGTGAACGCCAACGTGAAGGCGATGCCCAGAGCCCACCACTTGCCGGTGCCCGGCGCGATTTTCAGACCCCCAACAGCCACCTGCAAAGCCCTTCGTCGTCAGGGTGGGATGATGGTCCACCGTAACCCCCCTGCCACCGAGGACACGATTCAGGTATGCACGAAGGCTTCCGCCTGCTGGCCGTTCACGCTCACCCTGACGACGAGTCGAGCAAGGGTGCGGCGGCGACCGCGATGTATGTCGCCGGCGGAGCGCGGGTCTGTGTCGTGTCGTGCACCGGTGGTGAGCGGGGCGATGTGCTCAACGAGGCCCTCAAGAACGACCCCCACATCCGGCGGGACATCGCCCAGGTCCGGCGCGACGAGATGGCTGCTGCTGCTGCCGCCCTCGGCGTCGAGCACGTCTGGCTGGGGTTCGTCGATTCAGGGCTCCCCGAAGGCGACCCGCTGCCGCCACTGCCCGAGGGCTGCTTCGCGTTGGAGCCCATCTCGGTGACCGCGGAGGCCCTCGTGCGGGTCATCCGGGAGTTCCGTCCGCATGTCATGACGACCTACGACGAGCACGGCGGCTATCCCCACCCCGACCACATCATGACCCACACCGTCTCGATGGCTGCCTTCGCAGCGGCAGGTGACCTCACGGCATACCCCCATGCGGGTGACGCGTGGCAACCGCTGAAGCTCTATTACAACCAGACCCATTCGGGCGGACGGATCCGCGCGTTCCACGACGCGATGGTGGCCGCGGGCCTGGAGTCCCCGTATGCCGAGTGGGTGGCCGCCATTGAGCGGCGCGGCCAGCGGCGGATCACCACACAGGTCCCCTGCGCTGACTTCTTCAGCGCTCGCGACCGGGCCCTGCTCGCGCATGCGACCCAGGTCGACCCCGAGGGCTCGTGGTTCAAGATGCCCCGCGACCTGGAGCGGCGGGTGTGGCCGACCGAGGATTTTGAGGCGGCGCTGTCCTATGTGCCGATCCTTGAGATGGAGGACGATGTGTTCGCTGGGCTGGGCTCGCCGGCCCAGGCGGACGAGATGGCAACACGCCAGGACCTGGCGCTGGTGTTCGACGGACGGGTGGCGGTTTAGATGGGTGGTCCAGTTCCCAACTCAGCGGTCGGGCCGGGTATCGGCGCGTTCCTTGCCTTCTTCGCGCTGGCGGTGGCGCTCTACTTCCTCATGCGCAACATGAATGCCCGGATGCGCCGGATGGCCTATCGCGAGCGCGATCGTCTGGCTGCGTTGGAGGCTGCCGAGGCGGCCAAGGCTGAGGGGGGTGGCGGTGCTGGCGGCTCGGCGCCAGGTGCGCGGCCTTCCGGCGCCGGACCGTCAGCGGTGGTCCCGCAGGACGGCCCGGACCCCGCGCCGTAGCCCCCTGCCCACGCGTTCAGGCCGTGGCGACCGTGTATGCCGCGAGCGCGACGGCCACGAAGTGGGTGATGAACGCCGCCACCGTGCACGCGTGGAACACCTCGTGGAAGCCGAACCAGCGCGGTGATGGGTTCGGCCGCTTGGTGCCGTAGACGACGGCGCCCACGGTGTAGAGCACGCCGCCGACGACGATGAGGGTCATCACCGCGGCACCGCCGCCGGCCAACAACGGAGTGAAGTAGAAGACCGCCACCCAGCCGAGCGCGACGTAGATCGGGGTGTAGAGCCACCGGGGCGCGTTGACCCAGAACACGCGGAAGGCCACGCCACCGAGTGCGCCCAACCAGACCGTGAGCAGCAGGCTGCGGGCCTGGTCCGGCGGCAGCAGGCACAGGGCGAACGGTGTGTAGGACCCGGCAATGATGAGGAAGATGTTCGAGTGGTCCAGCCGCTTGAGCACGGTGTGGACCCGCGCCGACCACTGTCCGCGGTGGTAGACGGCCGACGTGCCGAACAGCATCGCCGCCGAGGCCACGAAGACGGCGGCGCCGATCCGGGCTCGGCCTTCGGGTGCGAGGACGATGAGAACCACGCCGGCGATGACCGCCAGGGGGAAGGTCCCGGCATGCAACCACCCGCGCAGGAGTGGCTTCGGGGCGAGGTGCTCGGGCAGCTGGATAACGCTCATGAGAAGCAGTCTAACTTACGGTTGCGTAACTTACGAGTCCGTAGGTTAGCGAGATCGCCGGGGTCGCCGGGGTCGTCGGGGCTGTCGGGGCCGGGGCCGTCGGGTGGCTAGGCCATCACGGCGATCCTGCACGGCGACGACAGCTCCCAGCCTGGGCACCTGCACCGGTTTCCTGGCAGATACATCTGCCAGGAAACCGGTGTAAGTCCCACCGGAACGGGCGGGACGACCGACCGTGGCGATCTCTCGGACGCGAGTGCCACGGCATACGGGAGTAGCGTGTCAGCGACCAGCCGGCAGCGGTGACGAAGGAATGAGAGGCGGGACGAGGTGGGCCTGAGCGACGTGCTCTATGGCGTCTATGAGCGGCGCTTGGCCCATGACCTCGACCGGGCCAACGTGCCGCGGCACGTCGGCGTCATGCTCGACGGCAACCGGCGCTGGGCCAAGGCGAACGGGTTCGACACGGTCGGCGGGCATCAGGCCGGGGCCGACAAGATCCAGGACCTGCTCGCGTGGTGCGAAGAGGCCGGTGTCGAGTTGGTCACTCTGTGGCTGCTCTCGACGGACAACCTCGACCGTGACTCCAGCGAGTTGGAGCCGCTGTTGCGGATCATCGAGCAGGCCGTGAGCGACCTTGCTGCGGCCCATCGGTGGCGCCTTCACCCGATCGGCGCGCTCGACCTGCTGCCGACGGCGACGGCCGATGCCTTGCGTGCGGCGGAGACGGCGACCGCGGACGTCGCTGGGCTCACCGTCAACGTCGCCGTCGGGTATGGGGGGCGCCGCGAAATCGCCGACGCGGTGCGTCGCCTCATCCTCACGCACGCCGCCGATGGCACGCCGATCGAGCAGATCGCCGACAAGGTGAGCGTCGAGGAGATCGCCGCGCATCTCTATACCCGCGGTCAGCCCGACCCGGACCTGGTCATCCGCACGTCCGGTGAGCAGCGCCTCGGCGGCTTCCTGCTCTGGCAGAGCGCCAAGAGCGAGTTCTACTTCTGCGAGGCCTACTGGCCGGATTTCCGGCGGGTCGACTTCCTGCGCGCACTGCGCTCCTATGGCAGCCGGGAGCGTCGCTTCGGCCGGTAGGTCGCCTCAGCTCGGGTGAGCCTCCAAGCCGGCGAGTATGCCGTCCTCGTCCTCGTGCGCATCCGCTTCCCCTCCCCCGGGTTGCGGGTGAGGGCCCTTGGCCTTGTGTTTGACCTTGGTCTTGGCCTTCACCGGCGCTGGCGCTGCACTCGACTCTGGCTGCGACTGCATGTCGGACAGTGTGTGCGACCCCATGGCCGAACGGGGGGTCGGCCCGGATGCGAGGTCAGCTGACTTGCTGGAGGTGTCCTCGGAGTGAGAACCGGCGCCGGAGGACGGGTCGGTGTCGGCATCGGTATTGGACTTCGTCAAGGTGTCGGGATCGCTGGGCGAGGCATCGCCCAGCGAGGTGATTGCCGAGGTCACCGCCGCTGCCGCTTGGTGGGCCCTGGCGAGAGCTGCATGAGTCGCTTTTGCCACAACGCCTGGCTCGGTCTCGTCGTGGGCCTGGTGCGCCTCCTCGCTGAACCGATAGACGTTCCACACCGGGGTGTCGTCCTCGTCAGCCGGCTCGATCGGCAGCGGCGGAGGTACGTAGGGGTTCTCAGCAGCCCAGACGAGGTAGGCCTTCTCGGCCACGGGCAGCGTGGGGAAGAGCATGTCGGTCCCGATGAGTTCCATAAGGCCCGCGCGCTGCAGCGGCAGCAGAAGGTCTTGCTTGACCCGGGCCAGCCCCAGCCGGACGCCGCGCTCGGCAAGGTCCTTCTGGAGTTCGGCCAGCCCGTCGGCCGCCGTCAGGTCGACTTCGACGTTGGCTTCGACGTTGAGGACGAACCATCTCGCCGGGCTCTGGGGATAGGCGGCGTTCTCCTGGTCGACCACGAGCAGGGCCCGCCGCCGCAGATCGCCGACATTGGCGAAGAACAACGGCGCGTCGTAGCGGTAGACGATCAGCCCGGGCAGGGTCTGCGCGGTCGGATAGTCGGCGACGTCGTGCATGCCGGGCAACCCGGGGACCCGACCGAGAACTCCGTCGTGGGGCCGAGCCAGCCGCTGCGTCATCTCCAAGACGCTGAGGGCGATGGCGATGCCGATGCCGGTGACGACGCCGAAGAGGATGGTGCCCACAGTGGCCGCGGCGGCAAGGAACAGTTCGCGTTTGCGGAACCGAGCCAGCCGCTTGATCTCCTTGATGTTGATGAGCTTGCTCGCGGCATAGAAGACGACCGCGGCCAAGGCGGCCTGCGGCAGGTTGGCGATGAGCGGACCGGCCACGAACAGGACGATGACAAGCATGAGCGCCGCGACGAGGGAGTACATCTGGGTCCGAGCCCCCGCCGCGACAGCGAGGGCCGTGCGCGAACCGGAGGACGACACGGGGAAGCCGCCCAGCATCCCCACGACGACGTGGCAGCCGCCCAGGGCGATGAGCTCCTGTTGCGGTTCGATGGTGTTGACGCTGCGGTCCTCGTCCGGCTCGATCGGGGCGGGGAAGCCACGGGCGATGAGGGTGTTGTCGCCGTAGGCGACGATGGCCACCCCCACTCCCGCCGGCAACAACGATTCGAAATCTGACCAGGACACGGCAGGCAGGGTGGGCAGCGGGAGCCCGGTGGGCACCGTGCCCAGGACAGCGACGCCCTGGCTCTTGAGTTGGAAGACGGTGGCCACGACGGTGGCCGCTGCGACCGCGATGAGGGTCGCCGGCCACAGGTGCCGAATCCAGTGGATGAGCATGAGGAACACGAAGGTGCCGACGCCAACCCACAGGGTGAGCATGTGCGTTTCGCGGACGACGGAAAGGAACGAGTTGACCTGTTCGACGATGCTCTCGCCGTGGACTTTGGTGCCGGTCATTTTGCCGAGCTGGCCGACGACCATGAGGACGGCCGCGCCAGCGAGATAGCCGACGAGCAACGGCTGGGACAGCAGTTCGGCGACAATCCCGAGGCGCAACATGCGCGCCAGGAAGCACCATCCGGCGACGATGAGCGACAACGCGGCACCGAGCGCGGTGGCCTTGACCGGATCGCCATGGGCAAAGGGGGCGATCGCCACGCCGGCGATGAGCGCGACGGTGGACTCCGGACCGACCGAGAGCATCCGCGATTGGCCCATGACGGCATACACGATGAGGGCGCCGAGCGCGGTCGAGAGGCCCACCTCCGGGGGGACGCCGACAATGGCCGAGTAGGCCATGCATTGGGGCACCATGTAGGCGACGACGGCGATGCCGGCGAAGATGTCCGAGCGAAGCCACTTCCGCCGATATCTCTGCAGGGTGGTCAGGCCAGGCGTTCCCGCTTGCAGGGCCTTCATGAGCAGGCTCGGGCCGGTCGTTGACGTGTGATAGTCGAGAGCGGGGCGACGGGCCATGAAGTCCTCGGGGTCTGGGTCTTCGCCCGCCTGGATCCGCGCGGCGACGATCATCTCTCGTTTGCGCATGCGTCGGAATTGCCGCTCGGCCGCCTTGGCGGCTTCAAGGTCGACCTGCTCCTGGTCCACCTCGACCGGGGTCCTCGGCGCGCCGACCGTGGCGTCACTGTTCTTGGACATGGGTTCACCCCCATGATCGATAGGTGGCCGGCTGGTGAACGAGTGGTGAACCGGCCGGAGTTGGATGCCGCACAATCTAGGGGAAATGCCTGAGGTGGCGCACCCCCGGGGAGGTGGGTGAGCGGCATACGGGATGTCGTATGCCGTCCGGCTGGGTCCGCGCGCGACGCGCCCGCACGCAAATCCCGGCTCCCGCGGCTCGGGGCGCCTACCGTCGAAGCACGTGCGGATCACCAAGGAGGGGTTGCGTGGTTGCTACTCGGATGTCCACGAACGCTGCTGAGGGTCGCAAGACCTACGTTCTGGACACGTCGGTCCTCTTGTCCGATCCGAGGGCGATCACGAGGTTCGCCGAACACGAGGTGGTGCTGCCGGTCGTTGTCATCACCGAACTTGAGGGCAAACGCCACCACCCGGAGCTGGGGTATTTCGCACGGACGGCGTTGCGGCTGCTGGACGACCTGCGGGTCTCGCACGGGCGCCTGGACCACCCGCTGCCACTCGGGGACCTGGGCGGCAGCCTGCGGGTCGAGCTCAACCACTCCAACCCGGAGGTGCTGCCGGCGGGATTCCGGTTGGGGGACAACGACACTCGCATCCTGGCTGTCGCCAAGAACCTCGCCGCTGAAGGCCACGACGTCACGGTCGTCAGCAAGGACCTGCCGATGCGGGTCAAGGCCTCCGCTGTCGGACTGGACGCACAGGAATACCGCGCGGAGCTGGCCGTCGACTCGGGATGGACCGGCATGGCCGATCTGGACGTCACCGTCGCCGAGATGGACGAGCTCTATGACCACGGGCGCCTTGAGCACACGGGCGCGGCGGAGCTGCCGTGTCACACCGGGCTGGTGCTGCACTCGCCGCGCGGGAGTGGCCTCGCTCGGGTGGGCGCGGACAAGCAGGTGCGACTGGTCCGCGGAGACCGCGACGCGTTCGGACTGCACGGTCGCTCCGCCGAGCAGCGGATCGCCCTGGACCTGCTGCTCGACCCCGACGTGGGGATCATCTCGCTCGGCGGACGTGCGGGGACCGGCAAGTCGGCGCTCGCCCTGTGCGCCGGCCTGGAGGCCGTCCTGGAGCGGCGCCAACACCGCAAGGTGGTCGTCTTCCGCCCCCTGTATGCCGTGGGCGGCCAGGAGTTGGGCTACCTGCCCGGCTCCGAGGCCGAGAAGATGGGGCCGTGGGGTCAGGCGGTGTTCGACACGCTCGGGGCGCTGCTGTCGACCGAGGTGGTTGAGGAGATCCTCGACCGAGGCATGCTTGAGGTGCTGCCGCTCACGCACATCCGCGGTCGGTCGCTGCACGACGCCTTCGTCATCGTCGACGAGGCTCAGTCGTTGGAACGCAACGTCCTGCTCACCGTGCTGTCCCGGGTCGGACAGAACTCCCGGGTGGTGCTCACCCATGACGTCGCCCAACGGGACAACCTGCGCGTCGGACGGCACGACGGCGTGGCGGCGGTCATCGAGACGCTCAAGGGTCACCCGCTGTTCGCCCACATCACCTTGACCCGCAGCGAGCGCAGCCCGATTGCTGCCCTGGTCACCGACATGCTGGAGGGCCTAGACCTCTAACTGCAGCGCCCACGGATCACTGGCGGCGGTGCTCGAGAGCAGGGGCCCAGGCGAATCGCGTTCAGCTGAGGACGGCAACAGGATTTGCCAGGTGGGCCACGTGTCTGGCACCCTTTCCCAAACATCTCGACTTGATAACGCTCTGACGGTTTCCGTCGTGTGCGAGGTCAGCGGATGCGGGAGTGCACAGCAACTGGGCGTCAGCGGTGACGGTGGCGCACGTCGAGAGGGATCATGGTGGCGGAGCGTTATGTCGGTCGGCATCGCCGGGCCGAACTCGCCCAGGCCCGTGCCGCCTCCTCGGGAGCGCGCGCTTCTGGTCGATCCGGGATCGCCTTCCATCCCCTGATCCACGCCGGTGCCACTGTTGCCCTGGCGTCGGCGACCGTCGGAGGCTACCTCGCCGCCGGTGGCGCTGCTCCGGCAGGCGCAGTGCTGGCCGACCCGCCGGCGGGCTCCACGACGAACACGCAGGCTCTCGGTCGGCTGATCTCGATCGCTCCTGAGCAGTTGACCGCGTTCGACGCGACAGCTGCTGAGCTGGAGTCCGCCAGTGCCAACCGTGATCGGGTCACCCGGACCATCACCATCACGGCGGCCAATCAGGCGGCCGCTGCCGCGGCTGCGCTCGAAGCGGCTCGGCTCGAAGCCGAGCGCCAAGCGGCTGCTGACCGCGCCGCACGGGACGCCCAACGCGCCAGCATCGTCGCCAACGCGCAGAAGGACCCCAAGGCGGTCGCTGCCCTCATGGTCGCCGATCGTGGCTGGAACGACGCCCAGTTCGGCTGCCTGGTCAAGTTGTGGACCAAGGAGAGCAACTGGCGGTGGAACGCCGACAACCCGACCTCCAGCGCATATGGCATCCCGCAAGCCCTTCCAGGCTCCAAGATGGCCAGCGCTGGAGCGGACTGGCGGACCAACCCGGTGACCCAGATCAAGTGGGGTCTGGGCTACATCGCCGCACGCTACGGCACCCCGTGCAGCGCTTGGGCACACTCGGTCCGGCACAACTGGTACTGACCGGCACAACTACTGACAGTGCGGGCCCGGCGGGCCTGAGGTGCTGACCAGCCGGTCAGAGTTTGCGCAGCCGGACCTTCTGCACCGAATGGTCCTCGCCCTTGACGATGACCAAGGTGGCCCGCTGCCTGCTCGGCAGGATGTTCTCGACGAGGTTGGGGCCGTTGATCGACTCCCAGATGGTGAGGGCGGTCGCGACCGCCTCGTCGTCGGACAACGCGGCATACCGGTGGAAGTAGGAATCCGGGTTGGCGAACGCCGTGGCGCGCAAGGTGAGGAACCGGTCGACGTACCACCGTTCGATGTGCGACACCCGCGCGTCGACATAGACCGAGAAGTCGAAGAAGTCGCTCACGGCCAGGCCCGTCCCGCCCATGGGGCGCACCGGGGGGGCGCCCAGGACGTTAAGGCCTTCGACGATGAGGACATCGGGCTGACGCACGACCACTCGCTCGCCGGGGACGATGTCATAGGACAGGTGCGAATAGACCGGCGCCGACACCTCAGGCCGCCCACCCTTGACCTCGGCGAGGAACCGCAGCAGTGCTCGCCGGTCGTAGGACTCTGGAAAACCCTTGCGGTGCATGAGCCCTCGGCGCCGCAACTCAGCGTTGGGCAGCAGGAACCCGTCGGTGGTGATGAGCTCCACGTTGGGGGTCGACGGCCACCGGCTGAGCAACTCGCGCAGGATGCGGGAGGTCGTCGACTTGCCGACGGCGACCGATCCGGCGACGCCGATGACGAACGGGGTCTTCTGCCGCCGTTCCATGAGGAAGTCGCTCGTCACACCGTGCAGCTGCTCAACGGCCTCGCAGTAGAAGGTCAGCAGGCGCGAGAGTGGGAGGTAGACCTCTTGGATCTCCCGCAGGTCCAGCGGGTGGTCCAGGCCGCGCAGCCGCGTCAGGTCGTCGGCGGTGATCTCCAGCGGGTGGTTCTTGGCTAGCCGCGACCACGCCGAGCGGTCCAGCTCCACGAAGGGGGTCGGGAAACTCCCGGTGCTGTCGCGGCGCTGGGTCACGCGGCTCATTCTTGCGTATGCCGTCGCGCGGACCGGGGTGCGCGGCATACCGGGCGGGTCTGGGCGGGGGAACTAGGCTGCTGCCCATGTGTGGAATCGTGGGGTACGTCGGTCCGGCGACCGATGGGACGGCGCTCGACGTCGTCATGGAGGGCTTGGCCCGGCTGGAATACCGCGGCTACGACTCGGCCGGGATCGCGGTCATCGACGGAGATCATGTCGCCTTCCGCAAGCGCTCGGGCAAGTTGGTCAACCTCCGCGACGAGATCACCGGTCGGCCCCTGTCGGCGACGACGACCGCTATTGGACACACCCGGTGGGCCACTCACGGCGGCCCGACCGACGACAACGCCCACCCGCATCTCGGCGGGCCCGAGGGCCGACTGGCCCTCATCCACAACGGGATCATCGAGAACTTCCACTCGCTCAAGACCGAGCTGCTGGCCCAGGGCGTGACCTTCGCCTCCGAGACGGACACGGAGGTTGCCGCTCATCTCGTGGCGGCGGCATACGAGCGCACCCACGACCTCACCGCCGCGATGCTGGCGACGGTCGCCCGGTTGCACGGGGCGTTCACCCTGCTGGCGATCCACGCCGATCAGCCCGGTGTCGTTGTGGGCGCGCGCCGAAACAGTCCGCTGGTCGTCGGGCTCGGTGACGGCGCCAACTACCTCGGCTCTGACGTCGCCGCCTTTATCGGGCACACCCGCGAGGCGATGGAGCTCGGCCAGGACCAGATCGTGACGATCACCCCTGACTCTGTGTCGGTGATCGGCTTCGACGGGACCCCCGCGCAGGGGCGTCGCTACCACGTCGACTGGGACGCTGCCGCCGCCGAGAAAGGCGGCTACCCGTCGTTCATGGCCAAAGAGATCGACGAGCAGCCGCACGCGGTCGCGGACACCCTGCTGGGTCGGACCAAGGACGACGGCGAACTCGTCCTCGACGAGTTGCGCGTGTCAGAGGACGCCCTGCGGGCCGTTGACAAGATCATCATCGTCGCGTGCGGCACGGCCGCGTATGCCGGGATGGTCGCCAAATATGCCATCGAGCACTGGACTCGCATCCCCTGCGAGGTCGAGTTGGCCCATGAATTCCGCTACCGCGACCCGGTCGTCAACGGCACGACGCTCGTCGTGTCGGTGAGCCAGTCCGGCGAGACGATGGACACGCTCATGGCGGTCAAGCACGCCAATGAGCTCGGCGCCCTCACCGTCTCGATCTGTAACACGCACGGGTCGACGATTCCCCGCGAGTCCGACGCGGTCCTCTACACCCACGCCGGGCCGGAGATCGCGGTCGCCTCGACCAAGGCGTTCCTCGCCCAGATCACCGCCTGTTACCTCCTGGGCCTCTACCTGGCCCAACTGCGGGGCGGCACGGCCGCTGACGAGGCCCAGGCGGTCATGCGCGAGCTGCGGGAGGTGCCCGACAAGATCCAGACCGTCCTGGACCGGATGGACCGGGTCCGGGAAATCGCGCGGTTCATGGCCGACTCCCGTTCGGTGCTCTTCCTCGGCCGCCACGTCGGCTTCCCCGTGGCGCTGGAAGGTGCCCTCAAGCTCAAAGAGCTCGCCTACATCCACGCCGAGGGCTTCGCGGCGGGCGAGCTCAAGCACGGCCCGATCGCCCTCATCGAGCCCGGGCAGCCCGTGTTCGTCATCGTCCCCGGACCAGACACCCCGCACGACCTGCATGCCAAGGTCGTCTCCAACATCCAGGAGATCCGGGCCCGGGGGGCGCGCACCCTGGTCGTCGCCCAGGACGGTGACGAGGCGGTCGTGCCGTTCGCCGACGAGGTGATCCGGGTCCCGCGGACGCCGCCGCTCCTGCAACCACTGCTCACCGTGGTGCCGCTGCAAGTCTTCGCTTGCCAGTTGGCGACGGCCAAGGGCCTGGACGTCGACCAGCCGCGCAATCTGGCCAAGTCCGTGACGGTGGAGTGATGCGGTGATCCTCGGTCTGGGGATCGACGTCGTCGACATCGACCGCTTCGGCGACACGCTGGCCCGCACCCCAGCACTGCGGGAGCGGCTGTTCACCGACAGCGAACGAGACCTGCCGCTGCATTCGCTGGCCGCTCGATTCGCCGCCAAAGAAGCGCTCGCCAAGGCGCTCGGCTGTCCGGTGGGATTGTCGTGGGTGGATGCCACCGTGGTCCGTGGCGACGACGGCCGCCCCGAGCTCGACGTCCGGGGCAGCGTCCTGGCCCGGGTCCAGGAGCTGGGGATCCAGAGCCTGCATGTCTCGTTGTCCCATGACGCGGGCGTTGCGTCCGCCGTCGTCGTCGCCGAGGGAGAGCCGTGATCCAGGCGTATGCCGTGGCCGATGTCCGTGCCGTCGAGGCCGCCGCGATGGCCTCGCTGCCCGAGGGCGAACTCATGGGGAGGGCTGCCAAGGGCCTGGCCGACGTGGTCCTCGACCGGCTTCCCGAACGCTCGGGTAGCCGGGTCGTCGCCCTCGTCGGCGGGGGCAACAACGGCGGCGATGCCCTGTATGCCGCCGCCCTCCTCGCCCAGGCGGGCGTCGCCACGGCGGCGGTGGGCACGGCATACGGGACGGTGCATCTGGGGGGACGAGAAGCCGCGGAGGCGGCGGGAGTCACGCTCATCCAGGGTGGTGACCGGGCCCAGTGGGTCGAGGCGATCGCGCAGGCGGATCTGGTCATCGACGGGATCACCGGCATCGGTGGCCGACCCGGGCTCTCCGACGAGGCGCGCAGCTGGGTCGGCGCCATCGGGCCCGAGGCCTACGTCATCGCTGTCGATCTGCCCAGTGGGGTCGATCCGGCGGGGCTGGTCGGCACGGCCGACTGCGTGTTCGCCGACGAGACAGTGACGTTCGGGGCTGGCAAGCCCTGCCATCTCCTGCCGGCCTCGGAGGCCGCCGTCGGGCGCCTCACGGTGGTCGACATCGGACTGGACTTCACCGGTCGCGCTCCGGTCGTCGAACGGTTGACCCGTGCGGATGTTGCGGCCGCCTGGCCCGTGCCGACCGCCGCATCGGACAAGTATTCGCGCGGGGTCGTCGGCGTCGTGGCGGGCTCGACGGCATACCCGGGGGCGGGTGTCCTCAGCGTGCTCGGCGCGCTCGGGACGGGGCCAGGCATGGTGCGTTACCTCGGACCGGCGACGGTGGCCGCCCTCGTGCACACGCAGGCACCTGAGGCGGTCACGGCCACCGGCCGGGTCCAGGCGTGGGCGCTCGGGTCGGGCGTGGACCCCGACGACGCCGACGACGAGGAGCAACTGCGCTGGATCCGCCGGGCCCTGGAGAGCGATCAGCCGTGCGTCGTCGATGCTGGGGCCCTCGCTGTCGTGGGACCGCGTTCGGCGCCCACGCTCATCACCCCGCACGCAGGCGAGCTCGCTCGGCTGCTCACCCGACTCGGCGGTGAGGGTGCCAGCGAGGTGACTCGCGAGGACGTCCTGGCGCGGCCGGTCGAGCACGCCCAAGCGGCCGCCGACGCGCTCGGGGCGGTCGTGCTGCTCAAAGGGTCGACGACGCTCGTCGTGTCGCCCGGCGTGTCCGGCCGCCCGCTCCGCAGCCAGGCCGATGCACCTGCGTGGCTCGCGACCGCGGGGGCGGGAGACGTGCTGGCCGGCATCCTCGGCACCCTGGTGGCGGCCGGTCTGGACTTGGTCGACGCCGCGTCGATCGGCGCCCTCGTCCACGGGGTGGCCGCCGACCGGGCCAATCCCGGCGGTCCGGTGCGCGCGCTCACGGTGGCCCGTCGGTTGCCCGGGGTCATCGCGGGGCTGCTCACCGCTTGAGGCAGGCGCCCTCGCGGCACCGGCGGGCTGGCACACTGTCCCGCGATGATCTCCTCACGACCAACCGCCCGGCCGGGGAGCCCGGCCACGGCCTACGTCGACCTCGGCGCGATCGAGGCCAACGTGCGGGCCGTTCAGGCTCGCGCGCCGGGCTCTGCGCTCATGGTGGTGGTCAAGGCCGATGCCTATGGACATGGGCTCCTGCCGGTGGCCCGCGCCGCCCGGCGGGCGGGGGCAGGCTGGATCGGCGTCGCTCAGTTGCCAGAGGCAATCTCCTTGCGCGACAACGGGGTCGATGGCCGTGTGTTGGCCTGGCTGGCCGTGCCGGGGGCTGACTTCGCCGGTTGCCTGGAGCGCGACATCGACCTCGGGGTGTCCGCGACGTGGGCGCTGGCCGAGATCGCGGCGGCGGCACGGCATACCGGGCGCACGGCCCGCGTCCACCTCAAGGTCGACTCGGGGCTGGGACGGGGCGGAGCGTATGCCGCGGGCTTCACCGACCTGCTCGGCGCCGCGGCACGGGCGACCAGGGAGGGGACGGTGCAGGTCGTTGGGGTCTGGTCGCACTTGGCCTGCGCCGACGAGCCGGGGCATCCGTCGATCCGGCTGCAGCAGGCAGTCTTCGAAGCCGCGGTGGCCGAGGCGGAGCGGGCTGGCTGTTCACTCGAGGTGCGGCATCTGGCGAACTCGGCCGCCACGCTGACCGATCCGAGCCTGCACTACGACCTGGTGCGGGTTGGGATCGCGGGGTATGGCTTGTCCCCGGGGCCGGGAGTCGGTGACCACACGGCATACGGGCTGACGCCGGCGATGACCCTCGTGGCCCGGCTGTCCCTCGTCAAGGACGTGCCGGAAGGGCAGGGGGTCTCTTATGGGCACTCCTACACGACGCCGCGGGCGACCCGGTTGGGCCTCGTGCCGGTCGGCTACGGCGACGGGATCCCGCGCAATGCGAGCAACGTCGGGCCCCTCGCAGTCGCCGGGCAGCGGCATCGGATCGCCGGGCGGGTGTGCATGGACCAGGTCGTCGTCGATCTCGGGCCGGGCTCGCAGGCGCAGGCGGGCGATGAGGTGGTGATCTTCGGCACGGGCGCTGCGGGCGAGCCGACCGCCAACGAGTGGGCGGTGTCGACCGGGACGATCTCGTATGAGATCGTGACGAGGTTGGGACCGCGGGTGGAGCGGGTCTATGTCGGTGCGCAGGAGGTGAGCTAGTGGCCAGAGGTCGACCGAACCTCGTCGGCTTGGGCGTCAGCCTCGGCGCCGCGGGGGCCGCCGGTGCCCTCGGTGCCGCCGGGCTCATCGCCGACCGGATCCGCCGCCGCGAGGACGCCCAGCTCCCCGAATACGCCAGCCTCATCGAGGCTCCCTCCCGTGAGCTCGCCGTTGTCGCCGACGACGGGGTCGTCCTGTATGCCGCGGTCGATGAGCCGACCGGCCCCACGGTCACCGCCGCAGGCCACCCCAAACCGACCATCGTCCTCTCGCACGGCTATTGCCTCACCAGCGAGTGCTGGGTGCTCCAGCGCCGCGCGCTGCGCCGGGCGGGCTATCGGGTGGTCACCTGGGATCAACGCGGGCACGGCCGATCTGGCAAGGGCGCGAAAGTCGGCTACCACATCGACCAACTCGGCAAGGACCTGTATGCCGTGATCCAGGCCGCCGCGCCCGAAGGGGACCTCGGGCTCATCGGCCACTCGATGGGCGGCATGACGATCATGGCCCTCGCCGAGAGTTACCCCGACGTGATCCGTGAGCGGACCGTGGCCTTCGGGGCCATCGCCACATCGCCCGGGAGCCTGCCTCTGGCCAACGGTGGGTTCGTGGCGGCCACTGGCAAGCAGGTCCTCGAACGGCTCGGCCCAAGCGTCTTCACCGGGTTGTCCAGGCGCCCGGAGCTGCTGGGGACGCTGCTCAAGGCCAACCGGGACATGGAGGAGTTCCTCGTCGAGCGCTACTCCTTCGCCTCGCCGGTGCCCCGCAGCGTCGTCCGGCTGACCGCGAAGATGCTGCTGGGCACCGACCTGGCGGTGATGTCGGACTTCGTGCCGACCTTCGACGCCTACAACAAGATCCCGGCGCTGGCCCATTTCGCCCACATCGAGACTCTCGTGTTCAACGGCACCCAAGACGTGCTCACCCCGCCCGCGCACAGTGAGCTCATCGTCCAGGGCATCCCCGGTGCCGAGCATGTGCTCATCCGGGATGCCGGGCACGTCATCATGCTCGAACACCCCGATCTGCTCAACGACCAGATCCTCGCGCTGCTCGACCGGGCCGAACAGAGCCGCGCCAAGCACCTCGACCCGGCGGAGAAGCCGCACGTCACCCTCGTCGTCACGCCCGTGGGAAAGGCGCGCCGGGTCCGCGAGGGGCTGCGCAACAGCCGCAAGCGGGAGCATGTCTCCTCCTGAGCCGGGCGTTGTCGTCGAGCTGGCCGACGCCGACGCGACCCGTGCGCTGGGTGTCGCGCTGGCGGGTGCGCTGCGGGCCGGGGACCTGCTCGTCCTCACGGGGGACCTCGGAGCGGGCAAGACGACGCTCACCCAGGGTCTGGGCGAGGGGCTGGGGGTGCGGGGCCCGATCACCTCGCCGACCTTCGTCATCGCTCGGGTGCATCCGTCGCTTGTCGGCGGTCCGGCCCTCGTCCACGTCGATGCCTATCGCCTCGGCGGCGCGGTCGAGTTGGACGACCTCGACCTCGACGCCGACCTGGCCGCCTCGGTCGTCGTCGTCGAGTGGGGTCACGGGGTCGTCGAGCAGCTGAGCGAGGACCGGCTCGAGCTGGTGTTGGAGGTCGTCGGCCCCGGAGAGTCCCGACAGGCGCGACTGTCAGGCACCGGGAGCCGGTGGACCGGCCCGGATGCCGAGTCCGCCCTCGTCGGGCTCACCGGCCTCGTTGGACCGGCTGGGCTGGCGGAGCGCCCTGGGCTGGCTGGGCCGACCAGTCAGGGCGACTAGCCTTGACCGGTGCTCCTGCTCGCCCTTGACACCTCGACCAGCGCCATCACCGTGGCGTTGCACGACGGTGCCCGAGTGCTTGCCGAGGCGACCACGCTGGATGCCCGCGCGCACGGCGAACGCTTGGCACCCGGCATACGGGAGGTTCTGGAGGCCGCTGGCGCCACCCCCGGTGACCTCACCCACGTCGTGTGTGGGCTGGGGCCGGGGCCGTTCACCGGTCTGCGCGTGGGGATCGTCACCGCGCGCGTGCTGGCCCTGGTGACCGGCGCCGCGTTGCACGGGGTCTGTTCGCTCGACGCGCTCGCCGCTGCGGGCCCCGAGGGCGAGGTCCTCGTCGCGACCGACGCCAGGCGCAAAGAGGTCTACTGGGCCCGGTATGCCGTGTCGCCGGGCTCCGTGCGCGCGCTCAGTGCACCGGCGGTCACCAAGCCGGCCGAGCTGGCGCCGCAGGTGCGGGCGCTGCCGACCGTGGGCCGAGGTCCGGTGCTCTACCCGGGGTTGTTCCCGGCGCCGGTGGACGTGCTCGACGTGTCGGCGGCAGCCCTGGCCGACCTGGCCGTGGCCCGGTTGGCGGCGGGCGAGGAGCTGGCCGACCGGGAGCCGCTCTATCTGCGTCGTCCTGACGCCGCACCCAATGTCGTCGCGAAGTCGGCACTCGGATGAGCGCCGTTGCTCTCGGTCTGCGGGAGCTGACGTGGACCGACATCCCGGCGTTGGCCGCCGCCGAACGTGAGCTGTTCGCCGACGACGCCTGGACCGAGCCGACCTGGTGGGCCGAGCTGGCCGCCCGACCCCGCCGGGACTATCTCGTGGCGACGGCACTGGACGGGTCCCTCGCCGGCTATGCCGGGGTGGACTGTGCCGGGGACACCGCCGACGTCATGACGATCGCCGTGGGCACGGCATACCGAGGGATGGGACTGGGTGACCGCCTGCTGGACGAGCTCGTAGCCCGCGCGACGGCCCGAGGCGCCCAAGCGCTGCTGTTGGAGGTGCGGGCCGACAACGCACCGGCCCTCGCGCTGTATGCCCGACACGGGTTCCAGGAGCTGTCGGTGCGGCGGCGCTACTACCAACCGGGCGACGTCGACGCCCTCGTCCTGCGCCGGAGGTTGCCGTGAGCGACGAACCGCTCGTCCTGGGGATCGAGACCTCGTGCGACGAGACCGGTGTGGGGATCGTCCGCGGGAGCACTCTGCTCGTCGATGCCATCGCGAGCTCGGTCGATGAGCATGCGCGGTTCGGTGGGGTCGTGCCCGAGGTGGCCTCACGGGCGCACCTGGAAGCGATGGTGCCGACGATCGAGCGCGCCTGCCGCGACGCGGGGGTCCGGTTGGAAGACGTCGACGCGGTGGCGGTGACGGCCGGTCCGGGGCTGGCCGGGGCGTTGCTCGTCGGGGTGGCCGCGGCCAAGGCGTTGGCCGTGGGGTTGGGGCGCCCGATCTATGGCGTCAACCACCTGGCCGCCCATGTGGCCGTCGATGTCTTGGAGCACGGGCCGTTGCCTGAGCCGACGATGGCTCTGCTCGTGTCGGGCGGCCATTCGTCGCTGCTGCTCGTGCCCGACGTCACCGGTGACGTCCGGCCGTTGGGGGCGACGATCGACGACGCGGCGGGGGAGGCGTTCGACAAGGTCGCGCGGGTGCTCGGGTTGCCGTTCCCGGGTGGACCCCACATCGACCGAGTGGCCCGGGAGGGCAATCGCGTCGCGATCGACTTCCCGCGGGGGCTGACGACGGGGCGCGACCTGGAGCGCTATCGGTTCGACTTCTCCTTCTCGGGGCTCAAGACGGCCGTCTCACGATGGGTGCAGCTGCGCCAGGCCGCCGGAGAGTCGGTGCCCGTGGCCGACGTGGCGGCGAGCTTCCAGGAGGCGGTGGTCGATGTGCTGACCCGCAAGGCGGTGGCGGCCTGCCGCGACCAAGGCGTCGACGATCTGCTCATCGGCGGCGGAGTTGCGGCCAACTCCCGCCTGCGGGCGTTGGCCCAAGAGCGCTGCGACCGGGCCGGGGTCCGGCTGCGGGTGCCTCGGCCGGGGTTGTGCACCGACAACGGCGCGATGGTGGCCGCCCTGGGCGCTGCGTTCGTTACGCGGGGCCGGGAGCCGTCGGAGCTAGACCTGCCCGCTGACTCGTCGATGCTCGTGACGACGGTCCAGGCTTAGGGCGACCGTCAGCCGCAACGGATGAGGCCGAAGCGGGCCTTGAGTTCCAGGACCCGCCGCACCGACGCATCCAGCCCGCTCGCAAATGCGGGGTCCGTGGCCGCTCGAGCTTTGACGGCGGCCAGCATGGCCGGCGCCTGTGCCGCGCTCGCGGTGAGCACGATGTCGCCACCGGCCGCGAGGAACCGGACCGCGCGATCCGGCACGGACACGGCCGCGACGGCCTTGGCGGCGCCCACGTCGTCGGTGATGACGACGCCGTTGAAGCCCAGCCGCCCCCGCAACAGGTCGGTGATGATCGCCGGGGAGAACATCGCCGGGTTGGCGTCGTCCAGTTTGGGATAGCGGGCCGAAGACACCATGACCATGCCGACCCCTGCCGCGATGCCGGCCCGGAATGGGTCGAGGTGAGGGTCGAGGGCGGTGGCGATCGAGTCGGTGATCCCGACCGCCGTGACATCGGTGTTGCCGGTGATGCGACCAAGGCCGGGGAAGTGCTTGACCGTGGCCACGACGCCGCCGTTCTGCAATGCGGAGACCATCGGCGGGACCGCGGCAGCCACGACCGCCGGGTCGGTGCCGAACTCTCGGCGGTATTTCCCGATCGGGGCGTTGGTCTCGGTCATCGTCGGTGGGACGGTGTCGGCGACTGGCGCGAGGTTGACGTTGACGCCGGCCGCGCGCAGCTCTTGAGCGAGGGTCGACCCGAGCGCGGTGAGCTCGCCGGCGGATCGCTTGCCCTGGTCGAGCGCCGCGGGCAGGACCGTGAAGCCCTTCCCCTTGAGCTGCTGGACCGCGCCGCCCTCCTGATCGGCCGCGATGAACAGGTCGACCCGACCCGTCGTCACCTGCTGGAGGTGCTGGGAGGTCGCCGTGACCGACGCAGCCCCGGACCAGCCACCGAGATAGATGACCGACCCGACGTTGGTCGACCGCAGGACTGCATCGATCCCGGCCGGCGCCTGGGCCGGCTGGATCCCCACCATGAACAACTGCCCCCACCGTTGGGCCTGGGACATGCCGTCGTAGGCCGCACTCACGCACGCTGCCCGGTCGGAGGGAGCCGCGGCAGTGCTTGTGGGGCCGCCGCCCGTCGGGTATGCCGCCTGGCCGGCTCTCGGCGTCGGCGCACCTGTCGCGGTGGTTGAGGTCGATCCGCCCGGGCCCGTCGAACCAGCTCCCTGATCGGACGCCGCAGTGGGGGAGGTGGTGCACGCACTGGTGAGGGTGACCGCGAGAGCCAGCCCGACGGCATACCAGGGGGTGTTGGTGCGCATGAAGGGCGAGGTTACCCGCCGGGTCCGAACAAGATCGCGGCGGCGGTCGCGACCTGGTAGTCGAAGAAGGCCTCGGCGTCGGAGATGGTGCGCTCACCCAACTGTTGGAAGACCTCGGCGCTCACTGCGCCGACAAGCATCGTCCAGACCACCAGCCCATTGGCCAGCTCCACGGGAGTCATGCCTGAGGCGGCCAGGTCGGGGTCGCTGCGCAGCAGGTCCTCGCTGGCGCGACCGGCCAGCTCGGCGGCTCGGGATGCGGGCGTGAAGGTGGCCGGCCCGGCGAGACTTCGGGCGGCTGCGTCCGCGCCGATGGCCATGAGCAGACGCGGCACTCTCGTCCCGGGGTCGTTCGTCACGTCGGCCGGGGCGTCATAGCGAGGCACCGGCGAGCCGAAGATGAGCGACCACTCGTGCGGATGGGCCAGCGCCCACGTGCGCACCGACTGGGCCACCGCAGCCCAGCGTGCGCGCAGGTCGGTCGGCTCGACGGCGGCGTGGGCTGCCTCGGCCGCCTCGCCCAGCGAGGTGTAGGCGTCGACGATGAGCAGGGTGAGCAGCTCGTCGCGCCCGGACACGTAGCGGAACAGTGCCGAGGGCACCATCCCGAGCTCGCGCGCCACCGAGCGCAGCGACAATGCCGCGGCACCCACCTCGGCCAGGTGGCGTCGGCCAACCGCGCGCAGCTCTGCCTCGATGCTGGCCCGGTTGCGCGCCCGTATGCCGTCCGCTCGCCCAGGCGTCGGCCGGGGGGCGGGGCGTTCGGGCATGGGCCACAGTGTAGCAAGCGCGAACGCTGACCTCGATAGAGAACGATGTTCTTGACATGCCCGTCGGTGCGTGATGCACTTGCGTGAACAGTGATCTTGAAAGAGGTCGCATCGGTGGCGCGGCGCTTCGCCCGCGCCCAGCTCAAGGAGTCGTCATGGCACGTCACGTCGTCGTCGGAGCCGGGGCCATCGGCCGGGCCACCGCTTCCGCGCTTGTCCGGGAAGGCCACGAGGTCCTCCTGGCATCTCGATCGGGGACCGGTCCGGACCTGGCCGGGGCCCGCCGCGTGAGCGTCGATGCCACCGACCCTGCGGCCCTCACCGCCTTGGCCAACGGCGCCGCGAGCCTGGTCAACGCGGTCAACCCCAACTACACCTCCTGGGATCGGGACTGGCCCCCGATGGCCAGTGCGTTCCTGGAGGCGGCCGAGGCGAGCGGCGCCGGGCTGGTGACGATCGGCAACCTCTACGGCTATGGCCCGGTCGACGGCCCGATCCACGCGCGGCTGCCGCTGGCCGCCACGGGGTCAAAGGGTCGGGTGCGCGCGCAGATGTGGCTGGCTGCCAAGGCGGCCCACGACGCCGGACGGGTCCGCGCCACCGAGGTGCGCGCCTCGGACTACTTCGGCCCCGGGGCGAGCCCGACCATGAGCATGCTGATCCGCTTCGTCCTGGCGCCGGCGGCGGCCGGGAAGGCGATCCGCCCGCTGGACGGTTCGCCCGATGCGCTGCACTCGTGGGCCTACGTCCCCGACATCGGGGAGTTGGCCGCGCGGTTGGCGACCGGCGACGAGGGCTGGGGCCGCGCCTGGCACGTCCCATCCGGTATGCCGCGCTCGCTCGCCCAGGTCGCGGCCGACGCAGCGGCATACGCCGGACGACCGGCTCCGACCATCCGGGTCCTGCCGCGCGTGGTTCGCACCGCCATGGGCGCGGTGATCCCCGTCGTTCGCGCCTTGGAGGAGACGGCATACCAACGAGAGCGCGACTTCATCGTGGACGCGAGCGAGACGGAGGCAGCCTTCGGGCTCACCGCGACCCCATGGGAGGACGCCCTCGCTGCGACGTTGTCCTCGATGGGCGTCGAGCGAGCGGCGGCAACGACGAGGCGATAGGCGGGCGAGGCGGGCGCACGGCATGGGTGGTGAGCGGGCGGCATACTGGGCGGTCGTGAAGCCCCTCATCCTTGACGTCGACACCGGGCTGGACGACGCCTGCGCGATCCTCTTCGCGGCGCAGCATCCGGGGCTGGATCTGCGCGCGGTCACCTGCGTGGGCGGCAACGCTCCCGTGGACGACGTCGTGCGTAACACGCTCATCGTGCTGCGGGCAGCGGGCCGCGACGATGTGCTCGTGGCGCGCGGTGCCGATCGGCCGCTGCTCGAGCCGGCCATGAACGCTCGGCACGTCCACGGCGACGACGGGATGGGTGACCTGGCCTGGCCCGCCCCCGACCGCGCCGCCGACCCGCGCCACGCCGTCGAACTGCTGCGCGACCTGCTCGTCAGCGCAGTGGACGACCCGATCACCCTGGTCACCCTGGCCCCGATGACCAACATTGCGCTGCTGCTGCGGACCCACCCGGAGGTCGCGGCGGGTCTGCGCGAGATCGTCTTCATGGGCGGCTCGGTGGCCGTGGGCAACGCGACGGCGTCGGCGGAGTTCAACGTCTACCACGATCCGGAGGCCGCGGCGATCGTCCTGGACGCCGCGGCGCACCTGGGCATCCCGGTGACGATGTATGGCCTGGACGTCTTCTACGAGCCGGTCGTCTCACGCGCCGAAGCTGCGGAACTCGTTGCGGTGGGCGGCTATTCGTCGGCCGAGCTGGCGGGTAGGCTCATCGCCTACCAATGCGACCGGTTCGTCTCGGAGACGGCGACGATCGGTGACGCCGGGGCCGTGTGTGCGGTGGCCGATCCCGAGGGCCTGCAGTGCCAGGCGCTGCCGATCCGCGTCGAGCTCGCCGGATCGTGGTCGCGGGGGCGGACCATTGTCGACCGTCGCGACTGGTCGGGGGACATCGACCATGACCCGCACGGGGTGGCGCCGCTCACCGTCACAGTCGGCCTGCAGGTCGACGGGCCTCGGTATGCCGCCCTCTGGCGCCGGATCGTCGCAGGTGATCGCTGATGGGCCGGGTCCTGGTCCTCGGGTCGCTCAACGTCGACCTCGTCGCCCGGGTGGAGCGGTTGCCCGGACCCGGCGAGACGGTGTCTGCCATCGCCCCGATCCAGCGCCTGGCCGGGGGCAAGGGCGGCAACCAGGCGCTGGCGGCGGCCTCCGCTGGTGCCCGGGTCGTCATGATCGGTGCGGTCGGTGACGACGAGCCGGGGCGTGCCTACACGGTCCGGCTCTCCGGCCGTGGGGTCTTCCCCCGCCTGGCCATCGCCTTCGGGGTGCCGACGGGCACGGCATACGTGTGGGTCGACGAGACCGGCGAGAACTCCATCGTCGTGGCCCCCGGGGCCAACGCGCACGCCCGCGCCGAGGTCGCCGACCTCACTCCCGAGGACGTCCTGCTGTGCCAGCTTGAGGTGCCGGTTGACGTCGTCGCGCAGGCCGTGCGGACCGCCGCCCGCCTGGGTGCGCGGGTGGTCCTCAACGCTGCCCCGTATGCCGCCCTCCCGGACGATGTCTTGGCGATCGCTGATCCGCTGGTCGTCAACGAGCACGAGGCCGGGTTGCTGGCCGATTCGGGGGCGGTGCCGCGGTCGTTGCTCGTGACCTTCGGTGCCGCTGGGGCGAGCTGGGACGGGGAGCGGGTGGACGGCATACCGGTGCCTGCTGACGAGGTGCGCGACAGCACTGGCGCGGGAGACGCGTTCTGCGGGACGTTGGCCGCACGGTTGGCCGCGGGCGACGACAGGCGGGCCGCGTTGGCGTGGGCGGTCCGGGCGGGCGCCGACGCGGTCCGACGCGAGGGTGCCCAGGTCGACCCGGCGCTCTAGCCGACGATCTCGCCGACGAGGACCGGGGCATCGGGCCTAGCGGGTGGCCGCGAGGATCCGCTGGGCAGCTCCGACGGGGTCGTCGGGCAGGTAGGTGGCGCCGACACGGTCAGCGAACCGTGCGGAGGCGCCGACGCCGGCCAGCGAGATCGGGACAACGCCGGACATCTCGCGCAAGTCATCGGCCACTGCCTCCAGTCGGTGCCGGTTGGTGGCGGCGATGACGACCAGTTGAGGCGTCGGGGTGAGGGCCGGCACGATCTGCCCGACCGGTGTGTCGGCCCCGAGGAAGACCACTCGCCACCCGCCGCCTCGCAGGACGATGCCAAAGACCATCAATGCCAGGTCATGCAGTTCGCCGGGCGGGCAGGCGAGGACCGCGCGAGGGCCAGCGCCGCTCGCCCAACCCCTGGCCAGGCCGGCCAGTCGGCCGCGGATGACGTTGCTGGCGAAGTGCTCCTGGATGAGGGAGATGTCGCCGTTCTGCCAGCGCTCACCCTGGGTGTGCAAGAAGGGGACAACCACCTCGCGCAGCACTGCCTCGACGGAGAACTGCGCGAGCATCTCGTCGAAGACTCCGTGGGCGCCCGCGTCGTTGAACCGGTCCAAGGCCCTGGTCAGCGAGTCTCGAGCTGCGTGGAAGGGTGACCTAGCGGCGGCGTCACCGCCAAGGAGACCGCCTTGCGGGCCGCCGTGCGGGCCGCCGTGCGGACCGGCTTGGGCAGCCTGGGCGGAGGCGAGAGTCGTGGTGTTCTCGGGGGGTGGTGGCAGGTTCTCGGGGGGTGGCGGCAGCCGCAGCAGGACGGTGTCCTCGTCGCGCTCACCCAGGACGACCCGTGCGGCCTCGGCCGGGGACAGCCCCCGGCCGAGCAAGTGGCTCATTCGGCGGACCCGCCGCTCGTCGTCCGCCGAGTAGAGGCGGAAGCCGCCACTGGACCGATGCGGTCGCAGCAGGCCGTAGCGGGTCTCCCAGGCGCGCAGCGTGTGGTCGCTGATACCGACCCGGCGGCTCAGCTCCCCGATGCGGACCAACCCGGGCTCACCCACGGTCACGTCATTCGAGCCGTCGCCGATGTCGCTTCGCCCGGAGGTGTCCTCGCTCATGGGGGGAGCCTACCGCGACTGTTTCGACAGAGCCTAGACGGACTTCAGCAAGACTTTAGATTTGATCTAGACGAAGACTTGACAGACTCTGGAAGGTGTGTCTAAAGTATGTCTAGAAGCACAGCAGGACAGTAGAAGCACAGCAGGACAGCAGTACTCACCGCATCCCGAGTGCTCGCCACATCACGCGTCATCCCACTTCAAGGAGAATCAGATGCTCACCTTCATCATCACCCTGATCGTCGTTGGCGCCATCGCCGGTTTCCTGGCCCGCCTCATCGTGCCGAACGACGGCGTCTCTGGCGTCCTCCCCACGATCGTCTTGGGGATCATCGGCTCCTTCGTCGGTGGCTTCTTGGGCTTCCTGCTCTTCGGGCGCGACGCCGCCGAAGGCGCGCTGCAGACCTCGGGAATCCTGGGCTCGATCATCGGTTCGGTCATCGCCCTGCTGGTCTACAAGGCCACCCGCCGCAGCAGCGTCCGCGCCTGACCGTGCGCCACGGCTGACATCAGCCGCACCTGATCGCTGCACGCATGCTGAGGCGGCCCCATCCCGGGGCCGCCTCAGTCGTTGGTGAGCGCTCCTGAGGCCCAGGGCCGCGGTGGCTCGACGACCAGCACGACGGTCGTGGCTGCCACCGTCGTGACGACCAGGGTTGCGTGGCCGTCCGCCCGAGAGGCGAGGTCGCGACGTAGGGCCTGCGGGTCGACGGACGCGCCGCGCTTCTTGACCGTCACCTGGCCGATGCCGCGCTCGCGCAGCCAAGCCCGAACTGCCTTGACCCGCAACGGCATTGCCTCGACGACGGCATACCGGCGGACCCAGGGGAGGTCCACGGGCTCGGCGCCGGTGGCATAGCCGGTGCCGAACGACAGCGGCCGCCCGGGCAGGGCTCCCGACAATCCGGCTCGCACTACCGCCCGGTCCGCCTCGTAGAACCACGGCTCCACGTCACCCAACCCGCCCAGCGGCGCCTCCGCCCGGACGTCCGCTTCGGTGACGATCGCGGGGGAGGCGCCGGGACGGCATACCGCCGCCGTGCGACCAGGCACCTGGGCGAGCGGACCCCACCACACGGCGCACTCGAGCACTTCGCCCCGCCACGACGTCCATTGCGCCTCCGCCCCCGCGGGGATGGCCGCGTGCGGGAGGCCGGGGGACAGCTTCGCCCCCGTCGCTGGCACCTGCGCGGCCCACGCGAGCACCTGCCCCCACGACGGCGAGATCGCGTCCAAGGAGAACACCCGCCGCGCCCGCCCGGAGACGTCCCGCACGCCGGTCACCCGCCGTCCCGGGTCGACCCAGAGCCCGGTATGCCGTCCGCGCACCTCCTGCTGTGCGCTCGCCTCCTGCTGTGCGCTCGCCTCCTGCTGTGCGCTCACGGCTGCGACGTCGATCGTTTCGGCCCGAGCCTCGGTCACCCGGGCGTCCGGCCAATCGGCGAGGTTCGCCCTCGCGACAGCGGCGGTGACCGGGTCGAGCTCGATGGCCTGGACCGACAGCCCGGCGGCCGCGAAAGCCCGGGCGTCCGAACCGATCCCGCAGCCCAGGTCGACAACCTGGCGGACCCCCGCCGCCACGAAACGCTCCGCGTGCCGGTCCGCCACCTCCGGTCGGGTGGCCTGCTCCAGACCATCGGCCGTGAAGAGCATCCCGTCGGCGGCTGGCCCGAACTTGTCCCGCGCCAGGCCCCGCAACCGGGCCTGGGCCAGCGCAGCCGACACCAGCTCGGGGTCATGCCCGGCCGCCCGCAGCCGAGTCGACACCGCGAGCGCGGAGTCGGCGGCATACGGGCCGATCGACTCCAGGAGGGCGCGGCCGGGACCGTCGGCGAGGCGAGCGAGCAGCGCGGGGTCCATGCCCCCATCCTGGCGCGCCCTGCCTGACATGCCCGCATCCAAGGCTGGGCCGCATCCAAGGCTGGGCCGCATCCAACGCTGGGCCGCATCCAAGGCTGGGCGGCATCCTAGGCTGAGCGCCATGACGGCTCCCTTGGACGGCCTGCTCGTCGCCGACTTCAGCCGAGTGCTCGCGGGGCCGTTCGCGACCATGTACCTCGCCGACCTCGGTGCCACCGTCGTCAAGGTCGAGCGTCCCGGCGGCGGCGACGACACCCGCGCGTGGGGCCCGCCGTGGACCGAGCACACGAGCTCCTACTTCGAGTCGGTCAACCGGTCCAAGCTCGGCCTCACCCTCGACCTCGGCGATCCGGCCGACCTGGCCCTGGCCCGCGAGCTCGCGGCCCGCGCCGACGTCCTTGTCGAGAACTTCCGCAGCGGCACGATGCAGCGGCTCGGATTGGGCTTCGAGCAGGTCCGCGTCGGGGATGCGTCGGTCGGCCGCCCCGCCAACCCGGGCATCGTCTACGCCTCGATCACCGGCTACGGCTCCGGCGCAGGAGCGGCCTTGCCCGGCTACGACTTCGTCGTCCAGGCGGTCGGCGGCCTGATGAGCATCACCGGCGATCCCGCGGGCCCGGCCCAGAAGGTCGGCGTTGCGCTGGTCGACGTCCTCACCGGCAAGGACGCGGTCATCGGGATCCTTGCCGCGATTGCGGGCCGAGCGCGGACCGGGCAGGGCGCGCATGTCGAGGTCGACCTGCTCTCCAGCCTGCTCGGCGCCCTGGTCAACCAGGCATCGGGCTACCTGGCGACCGGCACGCCCCCACGGCGGATGGGCAACCGGCACCCTTCCATCGCCCCCTACGAGACGCTCGCCTGCGCCGACGGGGAGATCGCGGTGGCGTGCGGCAACGACGGGCAGTTCCGGCGGCTCGCGGCGGCGGTGGGCCTGCCCGCGCTTGGTGACGACCCGGCATACGCCACCAATGGCGACCGGGTCGCCCACCGGGACGCGCTCGCGGCCGCCCTGGAGGCGCGGCTGCGCGAGGCGCCGGTCGCCCACTGGGACGCTCTGTTGCGGGAGGCGGGGGTGCCCGCCGGTCCGGTGGGGGACCTCGGCAGCGCTTTCCGGCTCGCGGCGTCCCTCGGCCTGGAGCCCACGTATGCCGCCCGCCCCGGACACGTCGCTCAGGTCCGCAACCCGGTGCGCCTTTCCGGCCACGACCCCGGCCCCGGTATGCCGCCACCCCGGCTTGGTGAGCACGATGCCCTCGTGCGCGGTTGGCTGACCGGCAGTGACCGCTCGCTCGCCGGACTGGCACTCGACTTGACCGAGTGCTAACGGCATACCTAGATTTGCGTTAGCACTCTCCCCTGGAGAGTGCTGATCGCACGGCCGACGTCGACCCCCGCGACGGCGAGGTCAGCCGAGCGACCATCAGCCATGTCAAACATCGACTTCCGAAAGGACACCGACGTGTCGGTTTCCATCAAGCCGCTCGAGGACCGCATCCTGGTCAAGTCCCTCGAGGCCGAGACCACCACCGCATCCGGGCTGGTCATCCCGGACACCGCCAAGGAGAAGCCGCAGGAGGGCGAGGTCCTCGCCGTCGGCCCCGGGCGGATGACCGACAAGGGCGTCCGTGTCGCCATGGACATCAACGTCGGCGACCGGGTCATCTACAGCAAGTACGGCGGCACCGAGATCAAGCACGGCGGCCAGGAGTTCCTCCTGCTGTCGGCCCGTGACGTGCTCGCCATCGTCGGCTGAGGCGGGTACTCGTGGCCAAGACGCTGGAGTTCGACGACTCCGCCCGTAAGGCGCTGGAGCGGGGCGTGGACGCCCTCGCCAACGCCGTCAAGGTGACGCTGGGCCCCAAGGGCCGCAACGTCGTCATCGACAAGAAGTGGGGTGCCCCCACCATCACCAACGATGGGGTGACCATCGCCCGCGAGATCGAGCTCGAGGACCCCTACGAAAACCTCGGCGCTCAGCTGGCCAAGGAGGTCGCCACCAAGACCAACGACATCGCCGGTGACGGGACGACGACCGCGACGGTCTTGGCCCAGGCGATGGTCAAGGAGGGCCTGCGCAACGTCGCGGCCGGGGCAGCCCCGTCGGCGCTCAAGCGCGGCATGGACAAGGCCGTCGAGGCGCTCAACGACCGGCTGCTGGCCAACGCCCGCGAGCTGGAGGGCACCGAGGAGATCGGCCAGGTCGCCGCGCTCTCGGCGCAGGACGAGGCGATCGGCGCCACCATCGCCGAAGCCTTCGACAAGGTCGGCAAGGACGGCGTCATCTCGGTCGAGGAGTCCTCGACGACGGCGACCGAGCTGGAGTTCACCGAGGGCATGCAGTTCGACAAGGGCTACATCTCGGCCTACTTCGTCACCGACGCCGAGCGGATGGAGGCCGTCCTTGAGGACGCCTACATCCTCATCAACCAGGGCAAGATCTCCTCGATCCAGGACCTGCTCCCGGTGCTTGAGAAGGTCGTCCAGACCGGCAAGCCGCTGCTTGTTGTCGCTGAGGATGTCGACGGCGAGGCGCTCTCCACGCTCGTCGTCAACAAGATCCGGGGCACCTTCACGGTCGCCGCGGTCAAGGCGCCCGGGTTCGGCGACCGCCGCAAGGCGATGTTGCAAGACCTGGCGATCCTCACCGGCGGCCAGGTCGTGGCCGAGGAGGTCGGGCTCAAGCTCGACCAGGCCGGCCTCGAGGTGCTCGGCCAGGCCCGTCGCGTCGTCATCACCAAGGACCACACGACCGTCATCGACGGTCAGGGTGCCAAGGACGATGTCGAGGGTCGGGTCGCCCAGATCAAGAAGGAGATCGAGCGCACCGACTCCGACTGGGACCGCGAGAAGCTGCAGGAGCGTCTGGCCAAGCTGGCCGGTGGCGTCTGCGTCATCAAGGTCGGGGCCCACACCGAGGTCGAGCTCAAGGAGAAGAAGCACCGCATCGAGGACGCCATCTCGGCGACCCGCGCGGCGATCGAGGAGGGCATCGTCGCCGGCGGCGGCACTGCGCTCATCCACGCTGCGTCGGCCATCGACGAGTTGACCCTCACCGGTGACGAGGCGACGGGTGCGGCGATCGTCCGCAAGGCCGCCGCCGAGCCGCTGCGGTGGATCGCCGAGAACGCCGGCCACCAGGGCTACGTCGTCACCACCAAGGTGGCCGAGCTGCCGATCGGTCAGGGCCTCAACGCCGCGACCGGGGTCTACGAAGACCTCATCAAGGCCGGGGTTATCGACCCGGTCAAGGTGACCCGCTCGGCGCTGCGCAACGCTGCTTCCATCGCTTCCATGATCCTCACGACCGACACCCTGGTCGTGGAGAAGAAGGAAGAGGAGCCCGCGTCCGCCGCCGCTGGCGGTCACGGGCACGGACACGGTCACTGAGCCACCCGGCATACCGGCTGGCTTGCCTTCCACAACGAAGCGGGCCGCGATCCCATGGGGGTCGCGGCCCGCTTCGCCGATTCTGGCTGGGCGCAGAAGGTGAGTCAGGCTGGGATGGGCAGCAGGCCGGCATACACGGCCGCTCGCTCCTCCTCGGTGAGCCCGCCCCAGACGCCATACGGCTCACGGACGGCGAGGGCGTGTTCGCGGCACTGCCGCAAGACTGGGCACGCGTCACAGACCGACTTGGCGGCACTGGCCCGATTGCGCCGGGCCGGGCCGCGCTCCCCCTCGGGGTGGAAGAACGACTCGGGGCCAAGGTCTCGGCAAGC
Source organism: Candidatus Phosphoribacter baldrii (assembly GCA_016704565.1). Taxonomy (GTDB): domain Bacteria; phylum Actinomycetota; class Actinomycetes; order Actinomycetales; family Dermatophilaceae; genus Phosphoribacter; species Phosphoribacter baldrii. Next base: position 123,852 of record JADIZV010000001.1, on the reverse strand, counting down.
GCCAGACCGTTGCCAGGTCCAGGCATGCTCGACGGGCCCTGGCAAGCGCGCGATCTCCGTCACTGTTACTCCCCACTGTCTGCGACGTCATCAGACCGAGGCGAATCACCCCTCCGTCATCCGGTCTTCGGAACCGTAACCCGAAGGGCCGCCGAGGTGACCCAGCGCCGAGTCAAGGCTTGTTAAAGAATGAGTAAGCGTTCTCGCAGGATTGGCACACCGAGTTCACGTGACGCGCAGGCCAGAAGTCCCGTAATATCCTCGGGGTAGAACAGGCGAATCGAGTTTTCGGGGGACGCGCGTGGTGTGGTCTGCTGGAGCCCTACGTCGACGGGATAACCCCGCTGACGTAACGCTGCAGCCCCTGCCGACGATAGGAGAGTCAGGCGCGCAGTTGACCCTGCGTGAACTCGCCATCGTGGCACGCTCGACGCCTGGACCCGCCACTGAGGCGCTCCTGGCACAGGTTCGGACGATGGCCCTGAGGTACGCCAGGGCCCGGCTGGGTCGGTACGGCGTTGAGGATGCCGCACAGGACGTCGCCCAGGAGGTGTGCATGGCTGTTCTCACCGCATTGCCCACCTTCGACGACCGCGGCCTTCCCTTTGAGGCTTTTGTCTATTCCATCACGGCTCGGAAAGTCGCCGACACTCAACGACGGGTCATGCGCACCGCCGCTCCGATGGCCGAGCTCCCCGATCAGGTCGACGAACAGGCCGGTCCCGAGCATCTTGCGTTGATGCGCGACGATGCCGGCCACGTCATGGCGATGATGGCCACGCTGCCTCCCGCACAGCGCGAGATTCTCACCCTTCGGGTGGCGCTCGGGATGTCCACCGAGGAGACAGCGGCTGCCATGGGGATGAGTGTGGGCGCAGTCCGGGTCGCCCAGCATCGCGCGCTCACCAAGCTCCGGTCCATGGTGGCCGGCGAGGTTGAGGGGGAGGTCCAGTCATGACCGAGCCCATCCGGGTGGACGCTCTGGCGTCCGACGACCGCCTGCTCGACATGCTGGCGACGCGCACGTATGACGGCGCCGACCCCCTCGGTTCCATGCTGTTGTCCTTCGCCCATGCCTGCGACAACCCCTCCCCGGCGGTTCACACGCGGTCCAAGCGCCGGTCAAGCGGGCGGGTGGCATTGAGCAGTTTCGTGACAGCCGCCCTCCTGGTGTCCGGTGCCGGTGTCGCGGCAGCGGTCACCGACCACCTTCCCGACGGCGTCGCCGGGTGGAGTGCCGGGATCAACGAGTGGTGGGGCAGCCTTCCCGGCCTCTCCAGCGATCACGCTGCGCCCACCGTGGTCAACAGTGATGCTTCGTCCCCGCGGGCTGGCACCAAGGCGGCTCCCGCCGCCACTGCGGTGCCCACCTCCACCGCGGCTGTCGTCTCCGCGCCACGTGGCGACGGCGCCATTTCGATCGTGCCCCCGGGCCTTGAGCCGTATGCCGTCGGCCAGGGCGCCCCTGCCGTCGAGCCGACGGGCCAACCGGCGACCGACCCGTCCGGTGTCTCGACCACTCCGGGCACTCCCGCCACTCCTGCCACGACGGCCCCGGGGAAGTCCGGCTCCGCGCCGGGTCGCGACGGCGAACCGGTCGACAAGGCGGGGACAACGCCAAATGCCCCGTCGGACCCCAAACCCGCCAACGGGCGCAACATCCCGCCCGCTGTGTTTGCGGTCATCGACCTCGCCCCGCCGGCGCTGGGCTGAGCCCCATTAGACTCGGACGATGACCGCCGAGTCCGATCCCGACAACGCGTCGTTCGCCCCGCTGGGCCTCACCTACGACGATGTGCTCCTGCTCCCCGGGGAGACCGACGTCATCCCCAGCGAGGTCGACACGACGACTCGGCTGACCCGGGAGATCTCGATCCGGATCCCGCTGATCTCGGCGGCGATGGACACGGTCACTGAGTCCCGGATGGCGATCAACATGGCTCGTCAGGGCGGCATCGGGGTGCTGCACCGCAACCTGTCGATCGACGATCAGGCCTATCAGGTCGACGTGGTCAAGCGGACCCAGACCGGCATGATCAGCAACCCGATCACCATCGGTCCGGATGCCACTCTTGAGGACCTCGACACCGTCTGCGGGCAATATCGCGTGTCCGGGCTGCCGGTTGTGGACCCCACGAATCACCTCATCGGCATCATCACCAACCGAGACCTGCGCTTCACCCCGGTCGCCGAGTGGGGCACGACGTTGGTCCGCGACGTCATGACGCCGATGCCGCTCATCACCGCCCCCGAGGGGATCTCCCGCGAGGACGCCACCCTCCTGTTGCGCCAGCACAAGCGTGAGCGCCTGCCGCTCATCGACGGTGAGGGACGGCTGGCCGGCCTCATCACCGTCAAGGACTTCGTCAAGTCCGAGCAATACCCGCAGGCCAGCAAGGACGCCCACGGCCGCTTGCTCGTCGCGGCCGCCATCGGCTACTTCGGCGACGCCTGGGAGCGGGCCACCACCCTCGTCGACGCCGGGGTCGATATCCTCGTCCCCGACGTCGCCAACGGCCACGCCCGGCTCATGCTTGAGATGATCGCCAGGCTCAAGTCCGATCCGGCGACCCGGCACGTCCAGGTCATCGGCGGCAACGTCGCCACCCGCGCCGGGGCGCAGGCCCTCGTCGACGCCGGTGCCGACGCGGTCAAGGTCGGCGTGGGGCCGGGCTCCATCTGCACCACCCGGGTCGTCGCCGGCGTCGGTGTCCCACAGATCACCGCCGTCAACGAAGCCGCCAAGGCCTGCATCCCGGCCGGTGTCCCGGTCATCGCCGACGGCGGCGTCCAATACTCCGGCGACCTGGCCAAGGCCCTCGTGGCAGGCGCCGACACGATCATGGTCGGGTCGCTCCTCGCGGGGTGCGAGGAGAGCCCCGGCGAGCTGGTCTTCGTCAACGGCAAGCAGTTCAAGACCTATCGCGGCATGGGCTCGATGGGGGCCATGGCCTCGCGCGGCAAGAAGTCCTTCTCCAAGGACCGCTACTTCCAGGCCGACGTCGATACCGACGACAAGATCGTCCCCGAGGGGATCGAGGGGCGGGTCGCCTACCGCGGTCCGCTCAAGGCAGTCATCCACCAGCTCGTGGGTGGCCTGCACCAGTCGATGTTCTATGTGGGTGCCCGCACCATCCCCGAGCTGAAGGAGCGCGGCCGGTTCGTGCGGATCACCTCGGCCGGACTCAAGGAGAGTCACCCCCACGACGTCCAGGGGATCGTCGAGGCGCCCAACTACGTCACTCGCTGACCGGCCGTCGCACCCGACCGACCGCGCCGGCGGGGCGCCCGGGGGACCCAGCGGGACGGCATACAGCACGGGGTATGCCGTGCCGCCGGGAGGTGCCGCGCAGCCCGGTAGCCTGGGTCGGTGAGCGAGATCGAGATCGGCCGCGGCAAACGCGGTCGCCGGGCCTACTCCTTCGACGAGATCGCCGTGGTGCCCTCCCGGCGCACCCGCGACCCCGAGGACGTGTCGGTGGCGTGGCAGATCGACGCCTATCACTTCGACATCCCGGTCATGGGCGCCCCGATGGACTCGGTGATGTCACCGGCCACCGCGATCGCCTTGGGGCGCCTCGGTGGCTTGCCGGTGCTCGACCTTGAGGGCCTGTGGACCCGCTATGACGACCCCGAGCCGTTCCTCGACGAGATCGCTCAGCTCGACCCCCTCCGCGCCACCGCGCGGATGCAGCAGATCTATGCCGAGCCGATCCGCCCCGAACTCGTCACCGAGCGGCTGCGGGAGTTGCGTGCGGCCGGGGTGACCGTGGCCGGAGCGCTCAGCCCCAAGCACACCCAGTCCCATTGGCGCACCGTCCTCGACGCGGGCGTCGACCTGTTTGTCATCCGCGGCACCACCGTGTCGGCCGAGCACGTCGGCAGCCGGGCCGAGCCGCTCAACCTCAAGCGGTTCATCTACGAGCTCGACGTGCCGGTCATCGTCGGCGGCGCGGCGACTTACACCGCCGCGCTACACCTCATGCGGACCGGCGCGGCAGGGGTGCTCGTCGGCTTCGGCGGGGGAGCGGCGCACACGACCCGGCGCACGCTGGGCATCCACGCGCCGATGGCCAGCGCGATCGCCGATGTCGCCGCAGCCCGCCGTGACTACCTCGACGAGTCGGGCGGGCGTTATGTCCATGTCATCGCCGACGGGGGAGTGGGGACCTCCGGCGACATCGTCCGGGCGATCGCGTGCGGGTCCGATGCGGTCATGCTCGGCGCGGCCCTGGCCCGGGCGGCCGAGGCTCCGGGCGCCGGGTTCCACTGGGGGTCCGAAGCCCACCACCCGTTCCTGCCCCGCGGCGAGCGGGTCCAGGTCGGCGTCCGAGCCAGCCTGGAGGAGATCCTCTTCGGCCCGGGCCGTAGCGCCGACGGCACGACCAACATCATCGGGGCGCTGCGCCGCGCCATGGCGACGACCGGCTATTCGGACGTCAAGGAGTTCCAGCGCGTCGAGGTCGTCGTCGCGCCCCACAGCCACGCCTAGCAAGGACCGCCATGTCCGCTCTGCCCGTCGAGACCACCGAAACCACCCAGTCCACCGGGTCCGTCACCACCGCGGCGAGCGGCATACCCGCTTCGTATGCCGTCCCCGCACCGCTCGTGGCAGCTCTCACCCGCCGCCTGGTGACCGGGCCGCGACCCGAGGTGCGACCCTGCATCACCCCGCTGACCGGAGCCGTCCTGCACGAGCTGCCGTTGTCGACCCGGGCCGACGTGCAGGTGGCGATCGACCACGCGCGCAGCGCCCAACGGGCCTGGGCGCGGTTGCCGATCGCGCAGCGGGCCACGATCATCCTGCGCGTCCACGACCTTGTCCTGGACCGGCAGGTCCAGCTCCTAGACCTCATGCAGCTGGAGTCGGGCAAGACCCGGCTGCAGGCCTTCGAGGAGATCGCCGACATCGCCCTGGTCGCGCGCCACTACGGTCGCGCGGGGGCCGCCCACCTGGCGACCAAACGCATCTGGGGGGCCTACCCAGTGCTCACCCAGGCCGAGACGGTGCGCCAGCCCTATGGCGTTGTCGGCATCGTCAGCCCGTGGAACTACCCCTTCACCTTGCCTATCGGTGACACCATCCCGGCCCTGCTCGCCGGCAATGCGGTTGTCCTGCGCCCCGACCCGCAGACCACGCTCACGGCCCTCTTCGGTGCCCAGATCCTGCACGACGCCGGGGTGCCCGACGGGGTGCTGCAGGTCGTCTCGGGCGAGGGTCCCACGGTGGGACAGGCTGTCGTCGAGTTGGCCGACTACGTCTGCTACACCGGCTCGACCGAGGTCGGCCGGGCCATCGCCCAGACCGCCGCGCGTCGGCTCGTGCCCTCGTCGCTTGAGCTCGGCGGCAAGAACACTCTCTACGTCCGGGCTGACGCCGACCTGCGCCGCACGGTCCCCGGCGCGATCCGTGCATCGTTCGGCTCCGCGGGGCAGCTGTGCATCCACGCCGAGCGGATCGTCCTGCACGAGTCGATCGCCGACGCTTTCCTCGCCGCGTTCGTCCCTGCCGTGGCGGCGATGCGGATCGGTCCGGCGCTCGAATACGGTGACGACATGGGCACCTTGGTGTCCCAACGACAGCTCGACCGGGTCCAGGCCCACGTGGCCGACGCGGTGGCCAAGGGGGCTCAGGTGCTTGTCGGTGGCCGCGCCCGCCCCGACCTCGGGCCGTTCTTCCACGAGCCGACCGTCCTCGCCGGGGTGACGGCCGACATGGCCTGCCGCGACGAGGAGACCTTCGGGCCGGTCGTGTCGGTCTACCGGGTGGGCTCCGACGAGGAGGCGATCGCGCTGGCCAACGACACGGCATACGGGCTCAACGCCTCGATCTGGAGCCGGGACGTGCGGACCGCTCGCGCCCTGGCCCGCCGGATCCGCACCGGGACCGTCAACATCAACGACGGGTATGCCGCGTCCTGGGGAGCGTCGGGCGCTCCCATGGGCGGGATGGGCCAGTCCGGCCTCGGGCGACGGCACGGCGCCGAAGGCATCACCAAATACACCGAGAGCCAGACGATCGCGGCGCAGCATCTCGCGCCGATTGCGCCGTTCGGCGGGCTCGACGACCGCCGCTTCGCGGCCGCGCTGACCGGTGGGCTCAAGCTGTTGCGTCGCCTCGGCCTGCGCTGACCGGGCTCGGGTCGCCTCAGTCGGTGGCGGGCGCAGACCCGCCGGTATGCCGTTCGGCCGGCTTCTCGACGAAGCCCGGCGCCAGCCGACTCCAGGCCGACCGGATGTGGTCCTCGACCAGCTGCTCGGCCCGGTCGGCGTCGCCGGCCTCGATCGCGGCATACAGGGCCGCGTGGTCCGCGCGCAGCGTGTCGACCAGGTCCTCCCAGTCGGGGACGTAGCGGAAGGCGTCGAGCAACGGCACCCGCATCGATTCCCGGATCGCCACCGTGAAGTCGGCGGCGAGCCGGTTGCCGGCGGCTTCCGCGATGGCGACATGCAGGGCGGTGTCAGCGTCGTTGAAGCGCGCTTTGTCGATCCCCGGCTCGTCCATGATGGCGATGGCCCGACGCATCTCAGCGAGGTCAGCAGCCCGCGCGTTGCGGCTGGCCAGCCGAATGCTCAAGCGTTCCAAGGCGATACGGGCCTCGATAACGTCGTCGACGGCGAAGTTGGCCAGGGCGACGTGCAGCCGCAACAGCCGCATGAGCGCCCGTGCTGGCACCGCGGTGACCGTCGTGCCGCCGGCGCCACCCGCTCCGACGGACGACCGGACGACCCCCTGGGCCTGCAACGTCCGGACCGCCTCTCGAACGGCGGCGCGGCTCACGTCGAGCAGGCGAGCGAGCTCGCGCTCGGGGGGCAACTGGTCGCCGACATGTAGCTCGCCGGCGAGGATCCGGCTCTCGACCCAGGCCAGGACGACCTCGAACGCCCGCATCGAGCCGCGCTCGCTCAGTTCGGCGCCGTCACCGAGGTCGTTCGCAGCGCCGTCCGGTTGTCCTGCCATGACCACGTCTGTCTCTCCTTGCCAGGGTGCCCCATGCGCCCCTCCCGTCGGGAACCTCGTCAGAACCCCTTCAGAACCCTTCAGAACCCTTCAGAATCCCGTCACGATCACGTCGAATGCTCGTCGAACGACCTCTCAGCCCGCTGAACCTACCGTTCGGCTCAGCCCCGCTCTCCCGACCCCCGATCGGGGAGGGCGACTCTTGACGGGGCAATGGTCAGACCTTACCGTGAAGACAACCCCAATTGGTCAGACCATATTTCCGGCATCATCGACACAATGGTCAGACCACTGGGCGACCCGAACCGAAGAACCGTGACGGCCGCACCCAGCCAGAGGAGATGCCCCGCATGATCCCCGCCATCAGCATCACCGCAGACGCCTACAAACCCGATCTCGCGCCCGTCGGCGGAAGCCTCGTCGCCTCCGCTCTCATCGCGCTCATCCCGCTGCTCACCGTCTTCGTCACCCTTGGGTGGCTGCGGTGGAAGGCGCACTGGGCGGGGCTCACCGCCGTCGCCGTCGCCATCCTCGTCGCGGTCCTCTTCTATCGGATGCCCGCCGGGCTGGCCGTGCTGTCGGCCACCGAGGGCGCCGTCTTCGGCCTGTTCCCCATCATGTGGATCGTCTTCACCGCGATCGTGCTCTACCAGATCACGGTGGTGAGCGGCCGGTTCGAGGACCTGCGCGCCACGTTCCACCTCATCTCCGACGACCCGCGGATCCAAGCGATCATCATCGCCTTCTGCTTCGGCGGCCTGCTTGAGGCCCTCGCCGGCTTCGGTGCCCCCGTCGCGATCACCGGCGTCATGCTCATGGCCCTGGGCTTCAGCCCGCTGCGCGCCGCCGCCGTCGTGCTGCTCGCCAACACCGCCCCAGTCGCCTTCGGTGCGATCGGCACCCCGATCATCACGGCCGGTTCGCTGACCAAGATCCCCTACACCGAGATCGGCGCCTACGTCGGGCACCAGACTCCGTTCATCGCCGTCTTCGTGCCGCTGCTGCTCGTCCTCATGGTCGATGGCAAGCGTGGTGTCCGCCAGACCTGGCCGGTCGCGGTCGTCGTCGGCGTGGCCTTCGCCATCGCCCAGTGGATCAGCGCCACCTACATCTCGGTCGAGCTCACCGACATCATCGCCTCGCTCGTCGGCCTGGCTGCTGCCGTCGTCTTCCTCAAGTTCTGGAAGCCGGTCGGCAAGGACGAGGCGCACGCTGCACTTGCGGTCGAGCGGGAGCGCGACCTCGCCCTGGTCGGCGGCGGGTCCGGCGCCGGCGGTGGGGGCGGCACAGCGGCGCAGTATGCCGTGTCCGCCAACGAGCTGGAGACCCGCGCCCGCGGCCTCACCGCCGGCCGGATCACCATGGCCCTGTTCCCCTACCTCATCGTCATCGCCGTCTTCTCCGTCGCCAAGCTCGTCGGCCCGGTCAAGGCCTGGCTGGCCACCACCGACGTTAAGATCCCCTGGCCGGGGTTGGACGGCAACGTCCTCACCGCAGCCGGAACCAAGAACAGCTCGACGATCTACACGCTGCCCTGGCTCTCGGGCCCGGGCACCAGTCTGCTCATCTGCTCGCTCATCACCGCCGTGGTCTACGGCGTCTCGATGGCGGCGTGGGGCAAGGAGCTCAAGGACACGGCATACAAGATGCGCTTTGCCTTCCTCACGGTGGCCTCGGTGCTCGCGCTCGCCTACGTCATGAACCTGTCCGGCCAGACGATCACCGTCGGCACCTGGATCGCCGGCACCGGCGCGGCCTTCGCGTTCTTCTCGCCGATCCTCGGCTGGATCGGGACCGCCGTCACCGGCTCGGACACCAGCGCCAACGCCCTGTTCGCCACGTTGCAGCAGACCGCCGCCAAGGGCGCCGGGCTCGACCCGACGCTGCTTGTCGCGGCCAACACCTCCGGTGGCGTCGTTGGCAAGATGATCAGCCCGCAGAACCTCACCATCGCCGCGACTGCGGTCGGTCTGGTGGGCCGCGAGTCCGACATCTTCCGCAAGGTCATCCTGTGGAGCGTCGGCCTCATCATCGCCATGTGCCTGCTCGTCGGCCTCCAGTCGACGGTCCTGGCCTGGATCCTCCCCACCTTCGGCAAATGAGCACCGCACCCGCGGCGCCAGCCGCCTCCGCGGCCACAGGGCTCAAGGTCGCCCTCTTCGCCGCCTGCTACAACGACACGATGTGGCCCGGCACGCCGATCGCCACGGTGAAGATCCTCGAACGCCTGGGTTGCCGAGTGGAGTTCCCGCGCAAGCAGACCTGCTGCGGTCAGATCTTCACCAACACTGGGTATGCCGCCGAGGCCCTCCCCCTCGTGCGGGGCTTCGTCGAGACGTTCGCGGCATACGACGCGGTTGTGGCCCCGACCGGGTCGTGCGTCGGGGCGATCCGCCACCAGCACCACGACCTGGCTGCGGGGGCGGGCGACGCCGCCCTCACCCGGGCGGTCGATGCGCTGACTCCGAAGGTCTACGACCTGTCCGAGTTCCTTGTCGATGTCCTCGGGGTCACCGATGTCGGGGCCTACTTCCCGCATCGGGTGACCTTCCACCCCACCTGCCACTCGGTTCGGGTGGCCGGGGTGGGCGACCGGCCGCAGCAGTTGCTCAAGGCGGTGCGCGGGTTGACCTTCATCGACCTGCCGCATCAGGAGGAGTGCTGTGGGTTCGGCGGGACGTTCTCGGTGAAGAACCCCGACGTGTCGATCGCCATGGCCAGTGACAAGGTGCGTCACGTCCGGGAGACCGGGGCCGAAGTGCTCGTCGCGGGCGACAACATGTGCCTGATGAACATGGGCAGCGTGCTGGCCCGGCAGCGAGCCGGAATCCGGGTCATGCACCTGGCCGAAGTGCTCGCGTCGACAGAGGAGGACCCGGCATGACGACCACCGTTCCCGCGCCGCGACCGGCGCGGCCCACGCCTGGGCCGTTGCAAGAGACGACCCCCACCTTCGTCGGGATGCCGAAGTTCCCCAAGGCCGCGAAGGAGGCCCTGGCCAACACCCAGCAGCGGCGCAACCTCGCCCATGCGACTGGAGTCATCCGGGCCAAGCGGGCTCGGGTCGTCGGCGAGCTGCCGCACTGGGAAGACCTGCGCCTGGCCGGCTCCCAGGCCAAGGACGAGATGATGACCCATCTCGCGGCATACCTGGAGCAGTTGGAGACCAACCTCGTCCGCAATGGGGCGCAGGTGCACTGGGCCCGCGACGCTGCCGAGGCCTGTCAGATCGTCGTCGACATCGCCAAGACCAAGGGGACCGATGAGGTCGTCAAGGTCAAGTCGATGGCCACCCAGGAGATCGAGCTCAACGAGGCCCTGGAGGCCGCGGGGATCCGGGCCTGGGAGACCGACCTGGCCGAGCTCATCGTCCAGCTCGGACACGACCGACCCTCGCACATCCTCGTTCCGGCGATCCACCGCAACCGCTCGGAGATCCGTGAGATCTTCCGTCGGGAGATGCACCTCGTAGGTCGACCGGCACCCGACGATCTCACCGACGAACCGCGCCGACTCGCCGAGGCGGCCCGGTTGCACCTGCGGGAGAAGTTCCTGCGGGCCAAGGTCGCCGTCTCCGGGGCCAACTTCGCCATCGCCGACACGGGCACGCTTGTCGTCGTCGAGTCCGAAGGCAACGGCCGGATGTGCCTCACCCTCCCTGAGACGCTCATCTCTGTGGTCGGGATCGAGAAGGTGCTGCCGACCTGGCAGGACCTCGGGACGTTCATGCAGTTGCTGCCACGGTCTTCGACGGGGGAGCGGATGAACCCCTACACCTCGATGTGGACCGGCGTGCACCCCGGCGATGGGCCGCAGGAGGTCCACGTCGTCCTCATCGACAACGGGCGTTCGCACGTCCTCGCCGACCCGTTGGGGCGGCAGGCGCTGCGCTGCATCCGGTGCTCGGCATGCCTCAACGTCTGCCCGGTCTATGAGCGGGCCGGTGGCCACGCCTATGGGTCGGTCTACCCAGGCCCGATCGGGGCCGTCCTCAACCCGCAGCTGCGCGGCACGGCCAGCGCCGTCGACAAGTCGCTGCCCTACGCATCGAGCTTGTGCGGCGCCTGCTTCGAGGCCTGTCCGATGCGGATCGACATCCCCTCGCTCCTGGTCCACCTGCGGGCCCGGGTCGTCGACGAATCGGGACGGAAATCGGCCGAGGCCAAGGCCATGAAGGGGATGGCCTGGATGTTCGGCGACTACCGCCGCCTCGAAAAGGCCCAAAAGGCAGCCAAGCTCGGTGGCCGGCTGCTCGGCGGCCGGACGATCCACACGATGCCCGGCCCGTTCGGTCCGTGGACCAGCGCGCGCGACGTGCCCGACCTGCCGACCCACTCGTTCCGCGACTGGTGGGACGCGCGTGGTGGCTCTGGCGGCGCTGGCACCGCAGGGTCCCCTCCCTCGACAACGCAGGAGCAGCGATGACGACGACCAGCCTCCCGACCGCCGGGCCAACCGGCTCGGGCCGCTCGCCCGAGGAGGTCCGCAACGCGGCGGCCCGGGCCGCGATCATGAGCCGGGTCAAGGCCGCCGTCACCGACGTGTCCGCGCCGTTCGGTGCTCGCGGTGAGGCCCCGCGCGTCGAGCTGGTCTCGGCAAGCCGGGCCGAGACGGTCGAGCTGTTCGTCGAGAACGTCGAGGACTACAAGGCGACCGTCGTTCGGGTCAAGCCCGGGGAGGAGGGGACGGCCATCGCCGAGGCGCTGCGGAGGGTCACGTCGGTGGTCGTCCCGTCCGGACTGGAACCGGCGTGGACCGCGGACCTGCCGGACGGCATACGGGTCGCCTCCGATGACCACCTCAGCAACGCAACCCTCGACGGGGTGGCCTCCGTGGTGACGGCGGCCGCGGCCGGCGTGGCGAGCACGGGCACGATCGTCCTGGACCACGGCCCCGACCAGGGCCGCCGGGCGCTCTCGCTCGTGCCCGACCTGCACGTGTGCGTCGTGCGCGCATCGCAGGTCGTCCACGACGTCCCCGAGGCGGTCGCGCGGCTGCGGTCCGCCGTCGAGCCGGATGCGTCAGCCGGTATGCCGCGTCCGCTCACCTGGATCTCCGGGCCGAGCGCGACCAGCGACATCGAGCTGGACCGGGTCGAAGGGGTCCACGGTCCGCGCACCCTGCACGTCATCCTCATCGAGGACTGAGCGGGTCGCTCACCGGTCAGCGGAAGGCAGCCTGGCCGGTGAGCGCCTGACCGATGACCAGCTGATGGACCTCTGACGTGCCCTCATAGGTGAGCACCGACTCGAGGTTGTTGGCGTGACGCAGCACCGGGTAGTCCAGGGTGATCCCGTTGGCGCCCAACAGGGTTCGGCACTCGCGGGCGATGGCGATCGCCTCCCGGACGTTGTTGAGTTTGCCCAGGCTGACCTGCTCGGGCCGCAGCGTCCCGGCGTCCTTGAGCCGACCGAGGTGCAGGGCCAGCAGCATCCCCTTGCCGAGCTCGAGCGTCATGTCGGCGAGCTTGGTCTGGGTGATCTGATACCCGGCCAGCGGCTTGTCGAAGATGTCGCGGGTCGCGACGTAGTCCAGGGTCGCCTCCAGACAGTCCCGAGCCGCCCCGAGCGCCCCGAAGACGATCCCGAAGCGCGCCTCGTTGAGGCAGGACAACGGCCCGCCCAAGCCTGTGGCCAGCGGCAGCAGCGCTGACGCGGGCAGGCGCACCTGGTCGAGCACGAGCTCGGACGTGACCGACGCCCGCAGCGAGAGCTTGCCCTTGATCGCCGGCGCCGAGAACCCGGGCGTCCCGGTCGGCACGACGAACCCGCGGATCCCCTCGTCCGTCTGCGCCCACACGACGGCCACGTCGGCGACCGACCCGTTGGTGATCCACATCTTCGTGCCGGTGAGCACCCAGTCCGCGTCGTCGGCGGAACCGGAGCGGGCGGCATACGTGCGCATGCCTGCCGGGTTGGAGCCGAAGTCCGGCTCGGTGAGCCCGAAGCAGCCGATCGCCTCGCCGGTGGCCATCCGGGGCAGCCACTCCTGCTTCTGCTCCTCGCTGCCGAACCGGTGGATCGCGAACATCGCGAGTGACCCCTGCACCGACACGAGGGATCGCACGCCGGAGTCCACCGCCTCCAGCTCCAGGCAGGCGAGCCCGTATGCCGTCGCGCTGGTTCCCGCGCACCCGTAGCCCTTCAGGTGCATCCCCAACAGGCCGAGCGCCCCGAGCTCGCGGGCCAGCTCGCGAGCCGGGATCGTGCCCGACTCGAACCACTCGGCGATGTGCGGTCGGACCTTCGCGGCGAGCACGGACCGGACGGTGTCGCGGATCGTCCGGTCCTCGGTGTCGATGAGGGCGTCGGTCCCGAAGAGTCCGAGGGGGGTCTGCGGCGTGCGGTCGGCCATGATGGGGGCTTCCTGTCAGCGGTCTGGTGGTCCGATGATGCGGTCGTTCGGCGTGCGGTCGGGCAGTCGCGTTGGCGTCAGAGGAAGGCGCTCACGCCGGTTTCGGCCCGGCCGATGAGCAGCTTCTGGATCTGTGAGGTCCCTTCGTAGAGCGTCATGACCCGGGCGTCGCGCAGGTACTTCTGCGCCGGGTAGTCATCGACATAACCGTAGCCACCCAGCACCTGGACGGCCAGGTTGGCCGCCCGCACCGCCGCCTCGGACGCGAACAGCTTGGCCTTGGACGCCGCGACCCCGAAGTCCTCACCGCGCTCCAGCAGGTCTGCCGTGCGCCAGGTGAGCATCCGGGCCGCGTCGGCGTCGACCGAGATGTCGGCGATCATGTCCTGCACGAGCTGGAAGGACGCCAGCGGTCGACCGAACTGGTGACGTTGGACGGCATACTCGCGGGCCGTCTCCAGGCACCCCTGGATGATGCCGACGCACCCGGCCGCGCACGAAAGGCGACCCTTGTCCAACGAGGCCATGGCGATCGTGAAGCCCTGCCCCTCGTCGCCGAGTCGGGCCGACGCGGGCACCCGGACGCCCTCGAAGAACAGCTCCGCGGTCGCCTGACCGCGCAGGCCGAGCTTGCCCTTGATCTCGCGGCGCTGCAGGCCAGGCGCATCGGTTGGGACGAGGAAGGCGGAGATCCCGCGCGGGCCGGGTCCGCCCGTACGGGCGAAGACCAGGCACAGATCGGCCCTGGTCCCGTTGGTGATGAACATCTTCTCGCCGTCGATGACGTAGTCGTCGCCGTCGCGGACCGCACGGGTCGCCAGGCTGCCCGCGTCCGAGCCCGTGTCGGACTCGGTGAGCCCGAAGCAGCCGAGCGACTCGCCCGTGGCGATCCGACGCAGCCAGTGCTGCTTCTGCTCCTCACTGCCGTAGCCGAGGATCGACTTGCCGACCAGGCCCATCGACACCGACACGATGCCGCGCACCGACGAGTCGGCCCGCCCGAGTTCCTCCATGCCCAGGCAGTAGGTGACGTAGTCGCCGCCGATCCCGCCGTATTCCTCGGGGATGGTCAGGCCCATGAACCCCAGCTCGGCGAGTTTGGGGACCAGCGCGGTGTCGACCTGCTCGGCGCGGTCCCAGGCCGCGCGGAAGGGCACGACATGCTCGTCGAGGAACTCCCGCGCCACGCGCTGGAAGACCTTCTGCTCGTCGGTGAGGGACAGGTCCATGACGCTCTCCTTGCGGGTGGGCCGGGGGATAGGTCGGTATGCCGTGTGCTCAGCTCATCGTCAGGCCGCCGCTGACGCTGAGGGTCTGGCCGGTGATGAACGAGGCCTCGTCGGAGGCGAAGAAGGCCACGGCATACGCGATGTCCTCGGGGGCGGCCAACCGGCGCAACGGGATCGCCCGGGTGAGGCCCTCACGCAGCTTCGGGTTGTCGCCGCCCATCGAGGCGAACAGGGCCGTGTCGGTGGGGCCGGGGCAGACGACGTTGACCGTCACCTGGTGGCGGGCCATCTCGCGGGCGATGGTCTTGGAGAAGGCGATGATGGCGCCCTTGGCGCCGGAGTAGACCGCCTCGCCGGACGAGCCGACCCGGCCCGCGTCGGACCCGAGGTTGACGACCCGACCAGAGCCTTGGGTGGCCATGATCGGCAGAACCGCCCGGCACGTGTTGAGCACGCCCACATAGTTGATGTCGATGACCTTCTCCCATAGGTCGGGCTCGCTCTCGACGAACGGCACGGCCTTGTCCCAGCCGGCGTTGTTGACGAGCACGTCGATCCGGCCGTGCTGTGCGGTCACCGCGGCGACCATAGCGGCGACGCAGGCGCGGTCGGTGACGTCCACGGCATACGAGGTGGCTGGCCCCCCGAGCTCGGTGGCGACGGCCGCGGCGGCCTCCCCGTTGACATCGGTGACGACGACGATCGCCCCCTGGGCGGCGGCGACGGTGGCGATGGCCCGACCGATCCCGGCCCCGGCTCCGGTGACGATGGTGACCTTGTCCTGCAGTCGCATGGGATGTCCTTTCGAGGTGAAAAGCCACGCTCAGGGCGCGAACTCGCGGCCGAGCAGGTGACGGGAGATGACGAGCTTGGAGACCTGGGCGGTGCCGTCACCGATCTCCAGGCCGATGACGTCGCGCAACCGCTGCCCGATGGGGGCTTCGGAGGAGTAGGCGACGTGGCCGATGGTGAGCAGGCACTGATGGATGACCTCGGCGGCGAGCTTGGGGGCCCAGAACTTCGCCATCGCCGCCTCGGCGCTGTGCTCTAGGCCGTTGTCCTTGCGCCACAACGCTTCCAGGCAGATGTGCCGGGCGCCCTTGAGGTAGGTCGCGCACTCGGCGAGCGGGAACGCCACGCCCTGGAAGGTGCCGATCGGTTGCCCGAACGCCACCCGGTCACGCGACCACTGGAGCGCCTCGTCGAGGGAGGCCTCGGCGGCGCCGATGCAGCCCAGGCCGATGATCGCCCTGGAATAGTCGAAGCCCTGCATGACCGAGACGAAGCCGCCGCCCTCGGCGCCGATGAGGTCGCCGTCCTCGACGGGCGTTCCGTCGAAGTGCAGCGAGGCTCGTCCGATGGCCCGGCTGCCCAGGTCGTCGAAGGCCGACCGGGTGACCGTCGGATGGTGCAGGTCGACCCAGAACGCGCTCACCCCGCGCGCGCCCGGGCCTCCGGTGCGGGCCAGGACGACGCCTCGGTCGGAGGCCATCCCGAGGGTGATCGAGGTCTTCTCGCCGTGCAGGGTCCAGCCGGTGTCGGTGCGAACCGCCTTGAGCTCCAGGCTCGCCGCGTCGGTGCCGTGTCCGGGCTCGGTGATGCAGATGCACGGGACGGTCTCGCCCGAGGCGATCCCGGGCAGCCAGGCGGCCTGCTGCTGCGGGGTCGCGTTGCGGACGATGATGTCGCTGATGAGGGCGGTGTTGATGATGAGGTAGGTCGCGTTGAAGTCCGCTCGCCCGACCTCTTCGGTGGCGATGCCGGCGATGACCGCGGTCGCCTCCTGGCCGCCGTGCTCGGTCGGGATGCGCAGGCCGGTGAGGCCCATGGCGGCCATGTCCCGGGCCTGCTGGCGCCGGAAGGTCGCTGTCTTGTCGTCACTCTGGTAATGCGGCGCGAGCACCGTGGTGGCGAACCGGCGGACCGTCTGGCGGTAGGCCTCCTGGTCCTCATCGAACCCGTAGTCCATCCCGGAGCCTCAGTGCCAGTTGACGTGCTGGTTGAAGTCGGGGGTGCGCTTCTCGGCGAAGGCGGCGGCACCCTCCAGCCCCTCGGGGGAGGCGGTGAACAGGTCGAGCGCCGACATGGCGAGGTTGGACAGCCCCGCTTGGTGGTCGGTGTCGGCGTTGAACGACTGCTTGAGGAACCGGATCGCCGTCGGGCTCTTGGTCGCGACCTCGGCGGCCCACGCCCTGGCTTCGGTCATCAGGTCGGCGGCGGGGACGACTGTGTTGACGAGGTTCATCGTCAGGGCCTCCTGCGCGGAGTACATCCGGCACCAGAACCAGATCTCCCTCGCCTTCTTCTCGCCCACCACCCGGGCCAGGTATGCCGTGCCGAACCCCGCGTCGAACGACCCCACCTTGGGGCCGGCCTGGCCGAACCGTGCCGACTCGCTGGCGATCGAGACGTCGCACAGGACGTGTAGGACATGTCCGCCGCCGACCGCGACGCCGTTGACGGCGGCGATGACCGGCTTGGGGATGTCCCGAATCACCTTGTGTAGAGCGCCGATCTCGAACATGCCCGACTCACTGGGCCCATAGTCGCCGGTCTCCGCCCGCTGCTTGACGTCACCGCCGGTGCAGAACGCCTTGTCGCCGGCGCCGGTGAGGATGACCGACTGGACCTGGCGGTCGGCCCAGGCGAGGCGGAAGGCCTTGATGAGCTCCTCGACGGTCTGGGCCCGGAAGGCGTTGTAGCGCTCGGGGCGGTTGATCGTGACGATCGCCGCCGACTCCTCCACGACGTAGGTGATGTCCTCGAACTGGGTCATCGTCGGTCTCCTGGTCTGCCGGGTTCCGGGCGCGGACTGATTGAACGCCTATTCATTGAATAGTGGTTCAATCACAGATATGCTGTCAAGGGTGAGCTCACCGGTTGGATCTCGGGAGGCTCGGGCCGAGGCCCGGGTCGAGACCCGCCGACGCCAGATCCTCGACGCTGCGACCCGGATCATGATCCGCACCGGCTATCACGAGATGTCGATGCAGGCCGTGGCAGAGGACGCCGGCATGAGCGTGGGGCTCATCTACCAGTACTTCGGGGGCAAGCAGGAGGTCCTGCGCGCGGTCATCGTCGACATCCTCGACGCATTCCGGGCCGAGGTCCCGGCGGCCATGAGCGCGGCGGGGGACGACCCACAGGCCCAGCTTGCCGCGGGCTTCGCCGCCTTCTGCGCGGTCATCGACGAGAAGCGGGCCGGGGCCCTGTTGGCCTATCGCGAGAGCCAAACGCTCGATGCGGCCGGACAGGCCGAGATCATCCGGCTCGAGCAGGAGACCATCGACCCGTTCCGGGCGGCTGTTGAGGCCGGGATCGCCTCAGGGGTGTTCCGGCCGGTGCCCGCTGATCTCGTGGCGCACAACCTCAAGCTCGCCGCTCACGGCTGGGCCCTCAAACACTGGGACGTCGGGGCTCGACTTGACCTCGCGGCATACGTCCAGGCCGAACTCGACCTGCACCTGGCCGCCATCCGCGCCTGACCGGTGGCAACTGGGGCTCGGCTCCGGGTGCCGGTTCGGGGGCGATGGTGGTGCCCGCGCAGCTGAGGCGTTGACCACCAGGAGTGGTCAACGCCTCAGCATGCGGACCACGTGGGGATGGGTTCCCCTATTCGTCGCGCCAGGAGCGCCAGAGGGCGGCATACGCTCCGCGGGCGGCGATGAGCTCGTCGTGCGAGCCGATCTCGGTCACCTGGCCGCCGTCGACGACGGCGACCCGGTCGGCATCGTGAGCCGTGTGCAGCCGGTGGGCGATGGCGACGACGGTGCGTCCCGTGACGACGGCGGCGAGGGAGCGCTCCAGGTGGCGAGCGGCCCGGGGGTCCAGCAGCGAGGTCGCCTCGTCGAGCACGAGCGTGTGCGGGTCGGCCAACACCAGCCGGGCCAGCGCGAGCTGTTGCGACTGGGCAGTCGTCAGGGCGTGGCCGCCCGAGCCGACCGTGGTGTCCAGCCCGTCCGGCAGTCCCAGCGCCCACTCGCGAGCATCCACCGCCGCCAAGGCGTCAACCAGGTCCTCGCGCCCCGCCCCCGGCCGGGCCAGCAAGAGGTTGTCCGCGAGGGTCCCGACGAAGACGTGGTGCTCCTGGGTGACCAGGGCGACCTCGCCGCGCAACCGGTCGAGGTCGAGGTCGACCAACCGCACGCCGCCGACATCGATTCGACCCGTCCGCGGTCCGTCGATCCCCGCCATGAGCCGCCCGAGCGTCGACTTACCTGCCCCTGAGGGGCCGACGATGGCCAGGCGCTCGCCCGGCGCCAGGTCCAGCGACACGCCGTGCAGGACGTCGCGGCCGGCGCGATAGGCGTAGGACACGTCGTCGACGACGAGGTGTGCGTCGGTCGGCGTCTCCCCGGTCGCCTCCCGATCGGGTGGCACGTCGGCGATCCCGATGACCCGCGCCAGGGACGTCGCTCCGACCTGGATCTCGTCCAGCCACATGAGCAGCTCGTCGAGTGGGTTGGCCAGCTGGTGCACGTAGAGCGCCACCGTCGTCACGGCGCCGACGCTCGCATGACCCTGGGACACGAGCCAGCCGCCCCACACCAGGGTCGCGGCCACCGGCAACAGGTAGGCGAACTCGACCTGCGGGAACCAGATGAGCCGCAACTTCAGGGTGTAGATCTCCGCGTCGAACGAGGCCCGGATCGCCTCGTCCATCCGCTGACGCCGCCGCGTCGCCAGGCCAAGGGCGTCGACCGTCCGCGCCCCGTCGACGGTCTCGGTGACGACGCCGTTCATCACGGCATACGTCGCGCGCTCGCGCAGATAGCCGTCCGGTGCATACCGCAGATAGCGCCGCGTCGACAGCCACATGATCGGCACGCCGACGACCACCGGCAGCGCGACGAGCCACCCGGTCGCCACCGCTGCCCCGACGGTGATCGCCAGCGTGACGACCGCGACGAAGATCGACGGGATCCCGAACCGCACGACGTGGCTGAGCGCCTCGACGTCGTTGGTGGTCCGCGAGACGAGGTCGCCGGTCCCGGCCCGCTCGACCGTCGAGAGCGGCAGCGCCATCACCCGGGTCATGAACTGCTCGCGCAACTGGGCGAACACCCGCTCACCGAGCCGGAACGACGCGCGCCCCGCCGCCCAACCGAGCACGGTCTGGACGAGGATCGCCCCCGCCAGCCACAGCGCCAACCGGTCGACAGTCGCGTATGCCGTGCCACCGGTCACCTCGTCGACGAGCCGTCCAACGACGTAGGGCGCCGCCAACCCCGCGACCGCCGCACAGGCGTGCAGCCCGACCACGGTCAGCAGGGCTCGCCGGTGCTCGCGCAGCAGGACGGCGGTCTGGGCGCGCACCGACGCGAGCGTGGCGACCGGCAAGGTGCGGCGGGTCGAGGGAACGCCGGCAGAGACGGACATCAGATCCGCACCTCCTCGTCGGCGCCGCGGACGACGACCGCCCGGTATGCCGCGCTCGCCGCGTCGCCGCGATGCATGAGCTCGTGGTGGGTCCCTTCGGCGACGACGCGGTCGTCGTCCAGGAGCACGACCCGATCGGCCCGATCGAGGACCAGCGGGCTGGCCGACATGACCACAGTGGTGCGGCCCGACCGAAACTCGGCCAACCGAGCGGCGATTCGCGTCTCGGTGTGGGCGTCGACCGCGCTGGTCGGCTCGACGAGGACGAGGATCGGGGCGTCGGCCAGCAGCGCCCGAGTGAGCGCCAACCGCTGGCGTTGCCCACCCGAGAACGACCGGCCGCGCTCCTCGACCTCGCTGTCCAGGCCGTCGGGCAGCGACTCCAGGACGTCCTCGCCGCTGGCGACGGTGAGCGCGTCGAGGATCGCGACGTCGCTGTGCTGTCCCCAGGGGTCGAGCTCGTCGCGCAGGGTCCCGGTGAACAGGCGTGGATCGGTTTCGCTGACGAGGATCCGTCGCCGCACCGTCGCGAGGGGCAGTTCCGTCAGGGGTATGCCGCCCAGTGTCACCCCCACGACATCGGTCCCGAACCGGCCGAGCCGGTCGGCGAGGGCAGCGGACTCCTCGGGCCGACCGCTGACGATCGCGAGGAACTGACCGGGTTCGACGACGACGCCGGAGCGTTCGTCGCGCAGCAGGGCGTCGGCGGACGGTTCCGCCGCGTCGGCACGGTCCAGCCCAGGGTCATCGACGTGGTCGGGCTCCACGCTCAGCACCCGAATGATCTTGCGGGCCCCGATGTAGGCCCGGGTGAACCGGTCGACGAACTCGGTCGCGGTGCGCAGCGGCATGACGAGGAACGCCGAATAGCCGTAGAACGCCACGAGCTGCCCGGGGGTGATCCGTCCGTCGATGGCGAACCGGGCTCCCAGCCAGGTGACGATGACGACGAACGTGCCCGGCAGCAACACCTGGGCCGAGTCGAGCGCGGCCTGCATGCCAGCCACTCGGAAACCGACCGCGCGCACCTGCTGGCTCTGGGCGGCATACCGGTGCAGGAAGGTGGCCTCGCCGCCGATGCCGCGCAGCACCCGCAACCCGGCCACCGTGTCGGCGCCCAGGCCGATGAGGCGGCCGGACTCCTCGCGCTGCTGGGCCTGTCGTCGTTGCAGCGGCCGGACGATGAAAGAAAGCAAGCCGACGAGCACGGGCACGCCGATGAGGACGACGAGCCCCAATGGTTGCGACGCCCGCAGCAGGATGACCGCAACGACGACGTAGGAGACGATCGCTCCGGCGAACCGCGCCGAGACGTCGTAGAGCCCGCCCAGGCGCATGGAGTCCGACGCCACGGCCGCGACGACATCGCCGGTCGGGGTGTCGCGGGGGAGCGCCTCGCCGGTGTCGGCGCCGTGCCAACCGATGAGCTGCACCGAACGGAAGGCCGCCCGCAGCCAGTTGGTGACCGCCATCTGGTGGCGCGCAGCTCCGGCCAGCGCGGTCAGCGCGGCCAGGCCGATGAGGGCTCCGGACCACCGCCAGAGGGCGCCTGAGTCACCCGCGATGATGCCCTGGTCGATGGCTTGCGAGATGGTGGCCGGGATGAGCGCCTGGGCGACCATCCAGATGATCCCGAAGCCGACCCCGAGCACGAGGGTGCGCCATTGACCCCGCCCCACCCACCCGAGGAACGCCATCGGGCTGGTGAGCACCGGGGTTCCAGGGTGGTCGTAGGGGAGGGGGCGCACAAAGATCCACGGTACCTGCAGCGGCGGACAGCGCTCACCCCGTTTTCCCGCCCGTATGCCGCGCGCCGTAGCCTGGTGCGCGTGCTTCGGACCGCGCTGTCACCTCGTTGGCTGGCGTGGCTTGTCGTGGTGCTGGGGCTTGGTGCCGGATTTGTCTGGCTCGGCTTCTGGCAGATGAACGTCGCCCGTGAGGATGCCGCCCAGGAGGTGTTGCGGGAGGCCGCCGCCCGACCGGTGCTCGACCTCATCGCCGAGGTCCAGCCACACGCCCCGTTCCCCCGGGACGGTTCCAACCAGCGGGTCCGTGCCGTCGGTCGGTTCGAGCCGGCCAGGCAGGTGCTCGTCGTCGACCGTCGGCTCGCCGGGGCTGACGGGTTCTGGGTGGTGCAGCCGTTCGTCGTCGAGGCGACGGGTGCGCGGATCCCCGTCGTCCGCGGGTTCGTCCGGTCGGTCGCGGCAGGGCAGGCCGTGTCGGCCGCGGGCGGGTCCGTTGGCTCTGGGTCAGGATCCGGATCAGGGTCGGCGACCGCAGGTCAGCTCACGCTCGTCGGCAGCCTGGCGCCCACGGAGTCACCGCTCGCCGGGCGCCGGCAGTTCCCGCCCGGCCAGATGGGCTCGGTCGATGTTGGAGCGCTGCTCAACCTGTGGGGTGGCGAGGTCTACAACGCGTTCCTCTTCGCCATCTCCGAGGCGCCCGACCCCGGAATCGTTGGCCCGAGCGGAGCTTCGGCCGCCGGCGGGATGGAACGGGTGCCACCCCCTGACCTGCCGTCCGGGCTGACCCTGCGCAACGCGGCATACGCCCTGCAGTGGTGGGTCTTCGCGGTCTTCGCGCTGTGGATGTGGGTGAAGATGGTCCGCGACGACTACCGTCGTCACCAACCGGTCGCCGCGGAGGGGGCCGGAGAGTCCGCCGACGTAGGAGCCTCGCAGTGAGCATGTACCCCACCAACCTGGCCAAGCCGCTGCAGATCCGCAAGGCGCTGGGCATCTATCGGGTGCTGGCCATCGTCGCGGGCATCGCGCTGTTCATCCTCGTCGTCGAGATGGTGATGAAGTACGGCATGAACCAGGAGAACTGGTTCACCAAGAACTGGTCCTACATCCACGGCTTCATCTACATGGCGTATGCCGCCTCGATCGCCAACCTGGGGCTCAAGCTCGCTTGGCCGATGGTGCGGATCGTCGTCAACCTGCTCTCCGGCTTCGTCCCGCTCGCGCCGTTCTTCGCCGAGCGCAAGATCACCGCCGAGACTGAGGCGATCCTCAGCCGGTCCTACCTCGCCTCGCCCTGACGTCACGCTCTCCCGCGGACACCGAGGGAGCCGATTGCCTCGATAGCATCTGCGGGTGAGTGACACGCTGCAGTCCCGTCCGGTCCTCGTCGTCGACTTCGGCGCCCAGTACGCCCAGCTCATCGCCCGCCGGGTCCGCGAGGCGAAGGTCTACAGCGAGGTCGTCCCGCACACGATGTCGGTCGAGGCCATGCTCGCCAAAGACCCCGCCGCGGTCATCCTCTCCGGCGGCCCCGCCAGTGTGTATGCCGCGGGCGCGCCTTCGCTGGACCCCGCGCTGCTGGCCGCTGGGGTGCCGGTTTTCGGCATGTGTTACGGCTTCCAGGCGATGGCCCAGGCGCTGGGCGGCACCGTCGCTCACACGGGGACCGGGGAATACGGCCACACCCCCGCGACGGTCGCCCCGGTCGGCTCGGTGCTCTTCGCCGGGCAGCCGGAGGATCAGTCGGTGTGGATGTCACATGGCGACTCCGTCACTGAGGCCCCCGCGGGCATGACGGTGACCGCCTCGACTCCGGGCGCTCCCGTCGCCGCCTTCGAGGACGCGGACCGGCGCCTCTTCGGAGTCCAGTGGCACCCGGAGGTGCTGCATACGGCATACGGGCAGCGCGTGCTGGAGAACTTCCTGTGGCGAGGTGCGGGCATCGCCGCGGACTGGACACCCTCCAACGTCGTCGAGTCTCTCGTCGAGGGGGTGCGGGCCCAGGTGGGAACCGGCCGTGTGCTGTGCGCTCTGTCCGGCGGCGTCGACTCGTCGGTTGCGGCGGCACTCGTGCAACGCGCGGTCGGGGACCAGCTGACCTGCGTGTTCGTCAACCACGGGCTGTTGCGCGAGGGCGAGCCGGAACAGGTCGAGCAGGAGTTCGTCGCGGCCACGGGCGTGCGGCTGGTCGTGATCGACGCCCGCGAGCGGTTCCTGACCGCGCTCGCCGGGGTGACCGACCCGGAAGCCAAGCGCAAGGCGATCGGCGAGCAGTTCATCCGGGTCTTCGAGCAGGCGGCGCGTGACATCGTGGGCTCGGCGTCCTCGGACGGCCACCCGATCGAGTTCCTCGTCCAGGGGACGCTCTATCCGGACGTCGTCGAGTCCGGCGGTGGTGAGGGTGCGGCCAACATCAAGTCGCACCACAACGTCGGCGGGTTGCCCGAGGACCTGCAGTTCACCCTCGTCGAACCGTTGCGGGCCCTGTTCAAGGACGAGGTCCGACACGTCGGCCTCGAGCTCGGCGTGCCCGAGACCATCGTGTGGCGGCAGCCCTTCCCCGGGCCCGGGCTGGCGGTGCGGATCATCGGGGAGGTGACTCCCGAGCGGCTGTCGATCCTGCGGGCCGCCGACGCGATCGCTCGCGATGAACTGACCGCCGCCGGGCTGGACCGCCAGATCTGGCAGTGTCCGGTCGTGTTGCTCGCCGACGTCCGTTCGGTCGGCGTCCAGGGTGACGGGCGCACCTACGGGCACCCGATCGTCCTGCGGCCGGTGTCGTCCGAGGACGCGATGACCGCGGACTGGACCCGCGTGCCCTACGACGTGCTCGCCAAGATCTCCACGCGGATCACCAACGAGGTCCACGAGGTCAACCGGGTGGTCGTCGACATCACGAGCAAGCCCCCCGGCACCATCGAATGGGAGTGATTCCCTCCCACCGACCCGAGGGGCGCACCGTCCTGAGACCGTGGGGGCGCTCGAACCTGACAGTGTGCCTGACGGAGTGCGATCGCAGGGGTGATCACCCCTGCTACCGCACTCCGTCGAGCGCGCGGAGCGATCCATCGCGCGCCACGACGAACGCCACCGCGCCCGCCACCACCCGGGTGCCCGACGCCCCCGTGGGGCCGGGGGCGAGCGGCATACCGAGCCGTCGCCTAGCCTGAGGGGTATGGACCTCGTCGAGCACCGTGCCCGCCTGCTCGCTCGCGCACGGGCGACCGATGGGGTGACCAGCCTCGTCTTCTTCGGCTCCGCGGCCGATGCCCACGACGGCCGGCGGGACGAGTGGTCGGACCTCGACTTCAACCTCTTCTTCGCTCCTGCGGCAGCCGAGCACCTCGGCCGGGACTGGCCCTTCCTTCCCGACCCGGAGCGGATCGTCCTCGGTGCCAGGGAACACGCCGACGGGGGAGTGGTCCTCTACGACGACGGGGTGCTCTACGAGTTCGGCGCTGGGCTGCCGTGGCCGATCAGCGATCCCGCACGCGAGGTCGCCCTCGACGGCGGGGACCTGGTGTTCGCCGACCCGCCTCGCCCCCGCGATCCAGCCAACGAGATCCGCCTGTTCCTCGCCAAGCTCTTCATCGGGGTGGGTCGCGTGCGTCGCGGTGAGGTGCTCTCGGGTGGCTCGCTCATCCGCACCTATGCGGCCACCTGTCTTGCGCACGCGGTGAGGTCTCGCCTTGTCCCGGCGGGTCCCGACGACCCGAGTGCCTTCGACCCGTTGCGGCGCCTGGAGGCTGCCTACCCGGTGGTGGGGCAACGCCTGGTTGCCGCGGTCGACCGTCCGGCCGAGGCGGCGGCGCGTGAGTTGTTCGATGTGGCCCGCGAACTGCTCGAGCCGGGGTGGGCGGACTTTCCCAGCGGCGCGGCCGACCTCATCGCCGGTCGGCTGGGCTGGGCCCGAATGTCGCCCAGGCCGACGGACTGAGCACCCACCGACGACACCCGCCGGCGCCGGTTAGGGTGGGGGGCGTGCTCCGGACCTCCGCCGCGATCGCTGCCGGGAAGGCACTTCGGTATGCCGCCCGCCTGCGCGGCGGCGGATCTGCCCTCCCCGGGCTGGTCGCCGAACGGGTCGACCCCCAGCTGCTGGCCCGCACCCTGGCAGGCGTGCCCGGGGGGATCGTCGTCGTCTCGGGAACCAACGGCAAGACGACGACGACCAAGATGCTGGCGGCGATCATCACCGCGCACGGCAAACGGGTCTTCACCAATCCGACCGGCAGCAACTTCACCCGCGGCGTGCTGTCGGCGATGCTCGGTGAGATCGGCCTGCGTGGGCGGCTGACCGCCGACGTCGCGGTCCTGGAACTCGACGAATGGCACGCCCTGCAGTTCGCGAAGCTCGTCACGCCGACCCACGCCCTGCTGCTCAATGTCGCCCGCGACCAGCTCGACCGGTTCGCCGAGATCGACACGACGGCCAAGCTCCTGGCCACCCTCGCCGGTCAGACCTCTCGCGTCGTCGTCCTCAACCGCGACGACTCGTTCGTCTTCCGGATCGCCGAGACCTTGCAGGGCAAGGAGATTCGCTACTTCGGCATTGACCCGGAGGTCGCTGACCAGGTTCCGGCACTACACGAGGCCGATGTCCGGTTCGAGGACGATTCCGCTCCGCCCGCCCCGACCCCCGCCGATGGGCTGCTGCACCCCGTCGACGCCCACGACTTCACCATCCGCTTCGGCGCGGTCGACCAGGTCGGGCCGCTGTCCTTGCGCCAACGCGGCCTGGCCGCCATGGTCAACGCCACGGCCGCCACGACGATGGCGCGTGCGGTGCTCGGCGACGCGTTCCGCGCCGACGCCACCGAGCGCGCGCTCCGCGCCGTCACCGCCCCCTTCGGCCGCGGCGAGGTCATCGACATCGACGGCCATCCGCTGGAGCTGGTCCTGGTGAAGAACCCCGCCGGCTTCACCGTCGCCCTCGGCACCTACGGCTCCGAACCGGTGGCCACGATGATCGCCATCAACGACGACTACGCCGACGGCCAGGATGTCTCTTGGCTCTACGACGTGTCATTCGCATCGCTGCGTGAGCACGGCGTGGCGATGACCAGTGGGGTGCGGGCCTACGACATGGCGCTGCGCCTGGACTACGACGAGGTGCTCGTCGAGCAGATCGAGCCCGACCTGGCCGGCGCCCTCGATGCCTTCCTCACGGCATACCGGGGACAGCCGACCCGGATCTTCTGCACCTACACGGCGATGATGGCGCTGCGCAAACTGCTCGCTGCGCGCTTCGGTCTGGCCGGCTTCGCGCAGGAGGGGGAGTGAGGATGCAGCCCACCTCTGCGTCCAAGGGCCGGATCGTCCTCGTGCACCTCTACCCGCGCGAGATGTCGATCTACGGCGATCTGGGCAACACCCGGTGCTTGGCCGCGCGGATCCGTCGGCACGGCTATGAGTGTGTCGTCCACGATCACCACCCCGGTATGCCGTTCCCGCAGGACGCGCATCTGCTCATGGGTGGCGGGGGGCAGGACTCCGGTCAGAGCCGGGTGGAGGACGACCTCGCGGTCATCGGCGATCGCCTGCGTGGCCTGGCGACCGACGGCACCCCGATGGTGATGATCTGCGGGATGTACCAGATGTTCGGCCACGCCTTCATCACCAGCGAGGGCGTCGAGCTGCCCGGCTTGGGCATCCTCGACGTCACCACCCGAGGTCAATCGACCCGGATGATCGGCGGGATCGTGCTGGACACCGAGTGGGGCGAGGTCGTCGGTTTCGAGAACCACTCGGGGGCAACGGTTCTCGGCCCGGATCAGGCACCGTTCGGTCGGGTCCGGGTTGGTCACGGCAACAACGGCCAGGATCACACCGAAGGGGCCCGGACCGACAATGTCATCGGGTCCTACCTGCACGGGCCGGTCCTTCCCGCCAACCCCGCCGTGGCCGACGCGCTCATCACCGCCGCGGCCGAGCGCGCAACCGGCCGTGCCTTCGAACCAGGGCCGATCGACGACTCGCTGGCCGACGAGGCGCGCACGCGTCAGATCGCGCGCCTGCGAGCCCGCGGCACCGGCAAGCTCAAGGACACAGCGGTTCACTAGACCCCGACGGGTCGGCGAACCGCTCCCACCCCAGGGTGCGCTCCAGGACGACTCGGGGCAGCCGGGTGACGACGTCGATGTTGCGTGGGACCAATCCGTCAGCGGTCAGCTGAGAGCGGTGCGCCCGCATCGCGGCGATCTTCGCGTCCAGGTGTTCGCGGACGTCGACGACCACGGTCACTGGGCGCACCGGGGCCAACGACACGTCCCGGGGTTTCATCACCCGGGCCACCCGCGGTGACACGGCCACCTCCAACACGCGTGGCGTCTGGGCCAATTCAGCTGCGACAGCACCGACCCGATGAACCTGAACGTGGTCGGGGTGACCATAACCCCCGTTGATGTCATAGGTGAGCAGGACGTCGACCGACTCCTCACGCAAGAGCCCGGCAAGCCGCTCGGCGGCCTCGTCGACCGATGCCCGGACGAACCGGACCTGGCCTGGCGGGTCGTCGAACAGCACCGGGCCCAGCCCACTGTCGGCATACCCCAGCTGCACCACCCGGGCGACCCCAAGCAGTCGCGCGCTCTCGCGCAGCTCAGCGGCGCGCACCCCGGCCAGGCCGGCGGCGGCATACCGTCGGCTGCTGAGTCCCAGCGCCCCGTCCGTCGCGGTGACGACGACGACCCGATGACCGGCGGCCGCGACGCACGCGAGCGTCCCCCCGGTAAGGATCGCCTCGTCGTCGGGATGGGCGTGGAAGGCAAGGAAGGTGAGCGCCATAGCAGCGCCCATTCTCCGGCCCCGGGCGCCGCGCGTGAAAGAGTAGGGCCGTGCGGATCGCGATGCTCACCGACTGCTACCTCCCGCGCCTGGGCGGCATCGAGGTGCAGGTGGCCGACCTGTCGGCCCGGTTGCTCGCCCGCGGTCACGAGGTCGAGGTCTTCACGCTGACTCCCGGCGGGGTGGCCTACGGCCACGTCGAGATCCTCAACGGCATCCCCGTCCACCGGCTCGGTCTGCGCCTGCCTCGCCAACTGCTGGTCAACCCGCTGGCCACCCGTGGGCTGCGCGACGAGCTGAAGAGCTTCGACGTCGCGCACATCCACATGGGGGTCGTCAGCCCCTTCGCCTCCGACTGCGGTTTCCTCACCACCCGGATGGGTCTGCCGACGACGATGACCTGGCACTGCGTCCTGGACAGGGCCGAAGGGGCCGTCCGCGCTGCGGGGGTCGTGCGCCGCTGGGCCCAGTCGGGGATGGCGATGAACGCGGTGTCCGATGTCGCGGCAACACCCTTGCGTCGAATCGTCGACGGGCCGCCGGTGCTGGTGCTGCCCAACGGGATCGACATCCAGGCGTGGCGACCGACCGTCGGCCGCCCGCTGCTCGGCGACGGGATCGTGCGGTTCGTCTCGGCGATGCGCCTGGAAGCTCGCAAGCGCCCCATGCAGCTGGTCGAGGCGATGGCCAAGGTGCGCGCGGCTGCTCCCCGCGCGGGCGTGCGGCTGGAGATCCTCGGCGAAGGCTCGGAGCGACCCAAGGTCGAGCGCGCGATCGCCCGGCTCGGTGCCCAGGACTGGATCTCGCTCCCCGGTCGCGTTCCGCGCGAGACCCTCAAGGAGCGGTATGCCGCCAGCGACGTCTTCGTCTCTCCCTCGGTCCTCGAGTCATTCGGGATCGCGGCGTTGGAGGCGCGGGTTGCGGGGTTGCCGATCGTGGGCCGGGTGGGGTCGGGCATCTCGGAGTTCGTCACCGACGACGTCAACGGGTTCCTCGCCGACGACGACGAGGAGCTGGTCCGGCGGCTGACCACGCTCGCCGTGCACCCGAGCGTGCGTTCGCGGATGACGGCATACAACCTCAAGAACGAGCCGGCGCAGAGCTGGGACAACGTCGTGCAGACCGCGGAGTCCGAGTACGCCCGGGCCATTGCGCTGGCGGGATGACGCCACTCTGGGTCGCGGGCGTGCCCTCCGTCGGCGCGCCCTCCGTCGGTCCCTGGCCCCTGTCGCACGGGGTCAGCGCTGCGAAGACGTTGTGGGACAACGGGTTCGTGGCGCTCGGTCTCCGCGACGCATCGCGGTCGGCGGCACTGGACGGCGTTGTCCTGACCTTCCAGGTGCGTGCCGTCCTGGTGTCGGACCGACCGCCAGCCCTACGGCCGGTGCCGCAGGACGCCGGTCTGATCCGGCGGCCTGGCGAGGAGCCGGTGCGCGTGCAGCGGCTCGCGGCATACGCCGTCGTGACCTCGCCGCGCGGGGTGCTGCTGGTGCAGTTCTCGGCCGCGACGAACGCGCCGGGCCGCTGGGGGCCGCCCGGAGGCGGGGTCGACCCCGGGGAGGAACCGCAGGCCGCGCTGGCCCGAGAGGTCGTGGAAGAGACCGGGCAGCGGGTCCGGATCACCCGCCCACGGGGTGTCGTCGACCGACACTGGGTGGGTCGGGCGCCGGACGGGCGGCTGGAGGACTTCCACGCCGTGGGGGTCGTCTGGGACGCGGTGTGTGACGAGCCGTCGGCGCCTCACGTGCACGATGTCGGTGGCACGACCTCGCATGCGGCATGGGTGCCTGCCGCTCAGGTGGCGGGTCTGCCGCTCCTGGACACCTGGCGCGATCTGCTCGATCAGGCGGCTGGTTCAGCGTTCGCGTGACTGCCGACGGCGCCGGAGCAGGCCGAACTGGCCGACGAGGACCAGGGCGATCCCTCCGACGACGAACACGGTCGGCCACGCGATGGTGAGGGACAGGTTCATCTGCAGCCGGGCCAGATGGGCCAGCAGCGCGCCGGCTCCGGCGAGCAGGATCACCGAGTGGAAGACCAGTTGCCAGTTGGGTCCGGTGGGGGCCGGGATTACCTGACGGATCGGGGGCGACACGGGCGACGGCGGTTGGCTCATGAAGATCCTCCGACGATGACAGGGACGGCGGTGCTGCGCAGGACGACGGCGCCCGCGACCACCGACGCGGTGATGACAACGTCCGGTGCACCGGAGCCGACGAGGTAGCTCTCGGTGATGTCGCTCCCGGACGTGACGCCGGTCGGCCTGCGCTCGCCGGTGGCCTGTTCGGTGCTCACTTCTCCACCGCTGAGGGTGAGGTCGACCCGAGCGGTGATGCCGTCCGGGACGATGATGAGCAGCTCGCCCAGGCCGAGGGTCACCGTGATCGGGTAGGCGTCGGCGTCACTGCTGATGCCCCCGAGATCCAGGGTCGCCTGGCCGAGCCCCAAGGTGTATGGCGGGTTCGTGGCCGTCGATGAGGCGACCGGCCTCCAGTGTCGTTCGCCGGCCCCGGCGAGAAACGTCGTGGGGGTCGGGACGAAGGCAGCGATCGCGCTGACGATGAGAGCGGTCGTCACGACGACGTTCGTCAGCGGCGCGCGCCTCCCGCGCAGCGCGGCGATGAACATCACGAGTGCAGCCACCGCGCATCCGGCCACTGCGGCGAAGACCGTGGGTTGGTCCACGCGGCTGGACAGGCCGTCGAGCGAGGAGAGCATGCCGAACGTGGCCACCCCGAGACCGATCGCCGTGACGAAGAGCGGGAATCCGCCGCAGCGGCGCTTGGTCCGAACGACGACCGCTACCGGTCCCTGCGCCGCGGGCGCCCAGGTGCGGCCAGGTCCCATCCCGTGCGGTCCCGAAGGCGGGGTCGATGGCGTTGGGATGCTGGCGGTCGGCGGGGCCGCAGGTGGGGGCGCCGGTGAGGCCGACGGCGGAGCGTCGGCGGGGCGGTCCTGGGGCAGGGCGGCCCAGGGTGACCCCGCGGTCGGCGGAGCAGGAGGAGGCGTCGATGCCACTGTCGATGAGGTGGTCCAGGAACGCACGGTCGAGGCAGCACCAGTGGCGCGGTCCTTGGCTTCGGACCCGAGCTGTCGTGGCGTCTTGCCCGCGGCGGCGCCGCGAACGACCCACCACGCCGCCAGTGCCAAGGGGATCGCCGCCCACACCCACCAGCGGTCGGACAGCTCGCCGGCCAACATGATCCCGATGACGACGAGCAGGAAGATGGCACTGCCGTCTCCGCGGCGCAAGGCCTCCTCCGTGAAGATCCGGCCGTTCTCGTCGGGAAGCAGCGCGAGGGCGACCAGGTAGGCCAGCAGCCCCAGCCCTCCGAAAACCATGAGGACGACGACCACGGCCCGGACCACGATCGGGTCGACACCCCACCGCCGGGCCAGGCCCGCGCAGACCCCGCCGGCCATCTTCCCGTGCGACGCCCGCGCAACGCCGAGTCGGCGCAACCGGTCGAAGAACAGGTCCAGCCCCGTGGGGCCGCCCGGCGCGGGCAGGCCGCCGGACAGGGTCGGGTCGGGCGGAATGCTGCTCATGACGCCATCTTCGCTCGACTCGGTGCCCGCGGCCATGAGGGTGGACCCTGAACTCACCCTGACGTTCCCCCTGGGAGGGGGGCGGACGGCATACGGATGCCCCAAGATGGAGGCGTGACCACCGCACCGCCCCCCCTGGGCACCCCGTCTCGCCCGCCGCTGGCGCGCTCGACTCGGGACGCCGTCGTGGGCGGGGTGTGTGCGGGGCTGGCTGAGCACGTCGGTATGCCGCCCGTCGCCGTCCGCGCCGCCGCGGTCCTGCTCACCGTGCTTGGTGGCGGCCTGGGCGTGGGGCTCTATCTCATCCTCTGGGCCGTGCTGCCGCAGTCCACCGCCTCGTTCTCGCAGCCTCCGGGGGAGCCGGAGCCGACCAGGGAGTCGCGGTTCGGCATCTTCCACTGGCTCGTCCTCGGCGGAATCCTCCTGGTCGCCGGAGGCATCTCGCTGGCCACCCAGTCCGGGTCGTGGTTCACCGACTTCCGGTATGCCGTGCCCGCCCTCGCGATCGCCGCCGGTGCGTTCGTCGCGTGGTACCAGCTCGATGACCCGGCCGGAGGACGGCGCGGACGGACCCGTGCGCGGTGGGTCGGTGTCGTGCAGGTCGTCGGCGGTATCGTGCTGGCCACCGTCGGAGTCATCGTCATCGTCACCCAAGGGCAAGGTCCCCGCGCCGTCGTCAACGGAGCACTCGCCGGGGTGGCGGTGCTCGCCGGTGCCGCCGTCATCGCTGCCCCGTTCGCCCTGCGCCTCTATCGCGGGCTGCAGCGCGAGCAGGCCGAGCGGGTCCGGGCCACCGAACGGGCCGACATCGCCGCCCATCTGCACGACTCGGTCCTGCAGACCCTCGCGCTCATCCAGCGTCGCGCCGACGACCCGACGACCGTGGCGCGGCTGGCCCGACGCCAGGAGCGCGAGCTGCGTGCCTGGCTCTATGGCGGGGAGCAACGCGAGAGTGACACCCTGGCCACCGCGGTGGCCGCTGAGGTCCACGAGGTCGAGGACGAGCACGGCGTTCCGGTTGAGTTCATCGTCACCGGCGACCGGACGCTCGACGTGGCCGGCGAGGCCCTCGTCAAGGCGACCCGCGAGGCCGTGCTCAACGCCGTGCGCCACGGCCGGCCACCGATCTCGGTGTTCATGGAGGTCGGGCGGGACGGCGTCGCGGTATTCGTCCGCGACCACGGCGACGGCTTCGAGATGAGCGACATCGGCGAAGACCGCCTCGGAGTCCGCGAGTCGATCATCGGACGGATGAAACGGGCCGACGGAACGGCCCGGATCCGCCGGCTGGAGAATGGCACCGAGGTGTCGCTCACCCTGCCTCCGGCCTCCACCGAGGACTCCACCGAGACCACCGAACCGGGCCCCATCGCCGTGACGAAGGAGAACCTGGCATGAGCGACCCGTCCCCGGTGAGGCTCGTCCTCGTCGATGACCACGCGATGTTCCGGTCCGGCGTCAAGGCCGAGCTCGACCACGTCCGCACCACGATCGTCGGCGAGGCCCCCGACGTCGACCGGGCCATCGAGGTGATCCGCGAGGCCCGGCCCGATGTCGTCCTGCTCGACGTCCACCTGCCGGGCGGCATGGGCAACGGTGGAGTCGACGTGCTGCACGGCTGCCGGGGCCTGACGACCGAATCGGGCTCTCCCGTGCGGTTCTTGGCGCTGTCGGTGTCCGACGCGGCCGAGGACGTCATCGCCGTCATCCGGGCCGGCGCCCGGGGCTACGTCACCAAGACGATCAGCGGCTCGGACCTCATGCGGGCCATCCAGCGGGTCGGCGATGGGGACGCGGTGTTCAGCCCACGGCTGGCTGGGTTCGTCCTCGACGCGTTCGGGGCCTCGGCGGGGGAGATCGCCGAGGTCGACGAGGAGCTCGACCGACTGTCGGCCCGTGAGCGCGAGGTGATGCGGCTCATCGCACGGGGCTATCAGTACAAGGAAGTCGCCAAGGAGCTGTTCATCTCGATCAAGACCGTCGAGACCCACGTGTCGTCGGTGCTGCGAAAGCTGCAGCTGTCCAGCCGCCACGAGCTCACCGCCTGGGCCGCCGGCCGCCGGATGATCTGAGCGGGCCAAGGCTCGAGGCCGCGATCGAGGAGGCACTGACGGGCGCGGCGACGATGTGGCGCGTTGGGGGTCAACGCGTGCTCCGAGGGTCGCTCACGGTGCGGCGGTGTGGCGCGGCGGTTGCAGGCGGCAGAGCACCGCCCCGACGAGCAGCAGGCCGGCCGAGACGCCCAAACCGAGCTGGTGACCCCCGGTGCGGTCGGCCAGCGCCCCGCTGAGCCAGGGGCCGACGACCTGGCCGAGCGCGAAGACCGTCGTGAGCATCCCCAGCGCGGCCGTCGTGTCGGCGGGGTCGACCGCGTCCCGCCCGGCCGCGGTGACGGCGCCGACCAATGAGAGGAAGCACAGCCCGAACAGCCCGCCGGACACGAAGAGCGCGGGGGTGGCTGAGGTCGCGGCCGGTATGCCGGTCGCCACCGCGAGCAGGACGAAGAGGACGGCCGCGGCAGAGCCCCCTCGGGCCCCTCGCAGCAGCCACGCCCAGACCTGGCCACTGACCGCTCCAGCGACCCCGAGCAGGACCCAGAAGGCGGCAATCTCCTTGGGAGACAGTCCGACCTGGGTGAGCAGGGCGATGATGAAGGTCATGTAACCGATGTAGCCAGCACCGAACAGCAGGTAGCCGCTCGCCAACCGCCCGAGGCCGGCGACCCATGAGCGGCGGGACCCGGGGGCGGCCGGGGGAGCCGTGGGGGCGGCATACGCGGCGATCGTGGCGGCGGCGGTCCCGACGGCGGCGAGGATGGCCAGGACCAGCCACCCGGTCGGCCAGCCCGCCGGGCCGAGTCGGTCCAGGACCGCGGGGACGAGCAGCCCGGACGCGACGATGCCCACCCCGCCGCCGGCGAAGTAGGTCCCGATGAGCACGGCGGACCGGTGGGCGGTATGTCGCCGACTGATCGTCGAGGTGATCGCGCCGCCGAGGACGAAGGCGCCGGCGCCAGCGATCCCGAGGATGGAACGGACGGCGAGCAACACGTCGAGCGAACTCGTGGCCGCCGTGGCGGCCAAGGCCAGCACGGTGACGACCAGTGACCCGACGAAGGCGGTGCGCTGGCCGAGTTGGGCTGCGGCCCAGGCGGTCCCGAGGGCTCCGACGAGGTAACCGACGGCGTTGAGGGTGTTCATCAGACCCGCCGTCGTGAACGACCAACCCAGTTCGGAGCGCATGGCGGGCAGGAGGAGGGCGTAGGCGAAGCGTGAACATCCCAGCGCCACCAGGGGCGAGGCCGCGAGCCCGATGACGATAAGGAGGTCGCGCCGGAAGGAGCGTTCGGCCGCGGGGGCGCGCTCGGTGGTCATCGGTCGATCACCCGTCGGCGACGGTGACGACGGTGACGACGGTGCCGGTCACGACGACCTGGCCCCGATCCGCTGCGACCGCGAGGGCAGCCAGCAGTCGGTTCCTGGGCGCCTCCGTCAGCCGGGTGCCGTTGAAGACCTTGAGGGTCTGCCGGAGGAGCTCTTCGATGTCGATGCCCATGGCTGATCGGGCGATGGCCGTCTGCGCGTTGCCAATCTCCCGAAGCGGGATCTCCTCGAGGGGACGCTCCTTGAGGGTTCCCTCCCAGGTCCGGAATCCCTGCCAGTGCGTGGGATCGCGCAGATCGGGCCAGAGGAAACCTTCTTCCGGGTCACGTCGCAGATCAACGGGGATGGCGCGCAGGAGATCGTCGGTCCGCCACCGGGGCGGGCGGGTGAGCCCGAAGCAGCGCGCCGTGAGCAGAGCCAGCCGATCCGCTGAGACAGGCCCCTCCGCGGCGACGATACGTCGGATGACGTCGTGGACGGCGGCGACGTGACGGGGGTGGGCGCGGGTCAGTCCGTCGAGAACCGCAACACTGCCGGCGTGGCGTGGCACGAACGGCTCGTAGCCCTCCGACGGGCCGACCCCGCGGCTGGGCGCGGGTGGGAGCGGAGCGGCATACGCAGGACCCGGTATGCCGTCCGGCTGGCTGCCGTCGTCCGCCGGGCCGGGCGACGCGACCCTGGGGCCGTCGGGAGGCGGTTCGGCGGGTGGTGAGTCTTGCGGCGAGGAGGGGTCGTCCGGTGAGAAGTCGTCGTGCGGTGAGGAATCGTCCTGCGGTGTGGCAGCGTCCTGGGGTGAGGAGGCGGCATACGAGGTGCTCACCCGGCGCTCGCCCACGTGACGCGGCAGGCGCGAGGCGATCTCGGCCCGTTCGCAGACGGTCGCGGTGAGGTCGGCGCGCGCGGCGAGCCAGGCGGGCAGCCAGATCCGCATGACCATCGGCCAGCCCATGATGTCGTGCAACACGGTCGCTGGCAGCCCGTCGCGGTCGTTGGTGGTCCGTCGGGCGGCCCAGTCTGGACCGTCGAGCAGGATTGCCAGACAAGGGGGTTCGCCAACGGGGCCGACCGCCAGATCGACCTTGAAGTCGGACAGGCCAACCCCGGTGTGCACCGTGAGCCCTTCGGCGCGTAGCTCGGCGGCAATGTCGTCCCGGTGTCTGTCGATCGCCTGGATGTGCTCGCGGGGCGCGGCAGCGTCCGATCCGGAGGTCAGCAGCGCCGCTGCGCTATCGGTCGTCGGAGACGCCGACTCGTGGCCGACGCCGTACTTGGCCAGCTCGAGATAGGCCCGCAGGTGCTTGACGCCGACCGAGGACGTCTGCTCGACACGCAGGTCCTCG
Organism: Candidatus Phosphoribacter baldrii; assembly: GCA_016704565.1. Lineage (GTDB taxonomy): Bacteria > Actinomycetota > Actinomycetes > Actinomycetales > Dermatophilaceae > Phosphoribacter > Phosphoribacter baldrii. The sequence continues at coordinate 87,126 of JADIZV010000001.1, read as the reverse complement.
GGATCGAACGAGCTGAAGACCATGACCCGGCGCCGGGCCCGGGTGATCGCCACGTTGAGCCGGCGCTCACCGCCAGTGCGGTTGAGCGGGCCGAAGTTGAGCGGAAGAACACCGGCCGCGGTCTTGGCGAACCCGGTCGAGAAGATGATGACGTCGCGCTCGTCGCCCTGGACGTTCTCGAGGTTCTTGACGAACAACCCGTCCTTGCCGCGGACCAGACTGTCGGCGATGCTCTCGTCGTCCAGCTCCCAGAGCAGCTTCTCGATGAGGGTGCGCTGCTGGAGGTTGAACGTCACGACGCCGATCGATCGCTCCCCGTGCTCCCAACGGCGGCGGACCTCATCGACGACGGCGGCGGCTTCGATCGGGTTGGTGCGTAACGGCCCTGCCGCTGTGCCTCCTTGGCCCCCCGTCTTGCTCGCCGTGCGGTGGAACGTCCCGTCGACCCTGGTGAAGGACAGCCCGGTGTCGGTCACCTCGCCGGGGAAGGCGGGGAAGGAACTGAGCCGGTCGTCGTAGTAGTGACCGTTGCTGAAGGCGATGAGCGACTCGTCCTGGCTGCGGTAGTGCCAGGACAGCCACAGCCGGTCGACCCCGGAATGGACGAGCTCGGAGAGGATCGACTCCTCGTCGGGGACGATGCGGAAGTCGGCAGGGGTCGTCTCCGAGGCGGCCTCGGACACAGCCGAGCCGTCCCCGCCGTCTGCACCGCCGGGGCTCGTCGGATCGGGAGGCGATGCGGGTGTCGGAGGCAGGCTGCGTTCGTCCCCGAACTCGCCTTCGTCCCAAGCAGATTCGCCGAAACTGCTCGGCGGCATCTGTTTGGAGTCGCCGGCGATGACGGCTGCGCGGGCTCGACCCAAAGCGCCCACGGCATCGGGGACGGTGATCTGCGAGGCCTCATCGAACACCACGAGGTCGAAGTCGATCGAGCCCGGCGGGATGAACCGGGCCAGCGAGTCGGGACTGACCAGAACACAGGGGGTGAGCTCGCCGATGACCTCGCCGAAGGTCTGGACCAGCCTCCGGACCGACAGGCCGCCGCGGGTGCGTCCGACCTCGCGCTCCAGGGCGGCGACCGTGCCGAAGGTCGCACCCGGACGGAACGGACGCCCCTGCACGACCCGGTCCGGGAGGACGCCGCGAAGCGTCCCGCGCAGTGCCTGCGACGCTCCGACGAACCGGTCGACGACCCGGTCGAGGGACTCGCTGTCGAACGCGGTCAGGGCCCCGGCCGCCAGCCGCTCCTGCAGGGCCGCTTCGGCCAGCCCTCGTTCGAGCGCCCCGGCGGCCTCGGCCGCGGGGACGGCGCCGGAAAGGATCGCCCAGCGGGCCATCGGAAGGCCATGCTCCTCCAACGGAGCCAGCGCCTGGACCGCCTCCACCCACCGTCGCAGGGTTGCTCCGGTCGCGCGGTCAGCCAGCCGGGCGTGACTGGTGTGCAGCCATGCGGCGAGGACGCCGCGACCGGTCGACCACGCGGTGTCTGCGCCGTCGAGAGTGCCCGCCGGTGTCCCTGTCGCGGCAACGACGTCGGCGAGCCGCCCGGTGGCGGTGCGCAGGACGGCATACACCTCGTCGAGGAGGACGGCCCCGGAGCGGCGTGCTTCGCGCACGGCCTCCTGCTGGGCCGAGAGGAGTCCGGTGAAGATGGCGCGGTCGCGATCGATGGCGCCCAACGCCGCGGTGAGCGCCGCTCGCCCTTGGGGGGCAAGGAGATTCGCATCCGCTGGGAACGCCCCGAGGCCAGGAAGGGAGTTCCAGGCATGGGCGAGGTATGCCGCTTCCTGGGCGATCGCGGCCACCTGCTCGATGAGGACCGGAAGGGTCTTGGGCCGGATGTCCGCCCCGGGACGGGCATGGGCGAGGACGGGTGCCGCAGCGAGGACGAGTCGGCCATTACGGCCGATGAAGAACGACGTGGCCGCCTCGCGGACGCCCAGGCGAACTGGCTCGAGTGTCACGGTGATGACGGCGGGGTCGAACACGTCCAGCACAGGGGCGGCCATCGCGTCGAGCCGGCTCAAGCGGGCGTCGAGCTCGGCCCGGGCGTCGAGCCAGCGCCGGGACCGCGTCTCGTCGAGCACCGTCGGGGAGACGGACTGCTCGGTGAGGCACCACCCGATCCGGTCGAGGTCGGTGCTCGTCAACGCCGTTGAGACGGCGACGCGCACCGACTCGGCACACCCGGCCAGGCGGGCGGCCAACTCCTGGAGCCCCTGATCGGTCGACTCGACAAGGCCGAAGAAGGTCACCAGATCGGCCGGCAGCGAGCGGGCGAATCCCCACGTTTGACAGCCGGTTTCGCCCAGCGAGGCCAGCAACCCGGTCGCTGAACCGACGGCCCTGCGACAGGCGTCGACGTCGACGCGTTCCCGGGACTGGCCTGATACGGATGTCGGGGCCACCGGAGCAGTTGCCCCGGGCCCCTGAGCGAGCAGTTGGGCGTGGGCGGAGTAGGCCGAGAAGCCAGCTGCGTTGGGCTCGTGGAGGCGGGCGGCATACGAGGCGAGGGCCGCGGCCGAGGAGGCGACGTCGGTGGCGGCCGCCCGGTAGCCCGCGTCGTCCGGTCGCGGCACCTGGGCGATGGCCGTGCGGAGCCGCTCGCGCACCTGGGCCGGGGTCGCGTGTTCGTCGTGCAGATCCAGCGCGAACGGCGCCAGCCCGACCTCGGCGAGGCGGCGACGGACGACGTCGAGCGCGGCGCCCTTCTCGGCGACGAAGAGCACCCGTCGGCCCCGGGCGACCTGGTCGGCGAGGATGTTGGTGATCGTCTGGGACTTGCCGGTGCCAGGTGGGCCTTCCAGGACGAAGGTGCGTCCGGCCCGGGCATAGGCCACCGCCTCGGCCTGTGATCCGTCGGCGGGGATCGGGGCGTCGGCCACGACTCCGTCGAGCGCGGCGAGGCTGGTGTCGACCTCGGCAGCCGCGGCCGGGTCGGTGAACCGGGCGGTCGGTGTGAGGGCAAGGTGGCGCGCGACGGGCTGCTGCAGGAAACGCTCCCAGTGCTCGTCGAGGTCGCGCCACAGCAGATAGCCGGTGAAGCCGACGATGGCCAGCCGGGCCTCGGTCTCCACGGTGAACGGCAGTCCGGCGTCGAGCAGCGCGCGGCGGATCCGCCGGACAACCTCGTCGACGTCCACCCCGCCCTCCCCGCGCGCGCCGGCTGGGCGTGCCGGAAGCTCATCCAATCCCGGCACCACGAAACCGAACTCGATGCGGAGCTTCTCCAACAACGAGAGGTTGAGGGTGAGCCCCGCCGTCTCGTCGGCGACGATCTTGAAAGGCGCAATGATGCCCTTGAGCTCCACCGGGGCGAGCAACAGCGGGGCGGTGAGCTCCCGGTCCCCGAGTTTCCAGTCCAGCCGCCCCAGGGTCAGCGCGAGTGGGTTGGCTCCGGTCTCCTGCAGCCCCGTCCGGGCTCGATAACGCAGCCGGGCGACGAGGAGGCGATGGGTCTCACTGTCGGCGGCGGCATACACGGTCGCCTTGTCGCGCAACATCGTTCGCAGGACGTCGGCGGGGAGGGCGTAGGCGTCGCGCGCCTCGCGCGCGAGCACGGCACCGGACAGGTCGTCGGCCGCCCGGACGACGACCGGCTTGCCCTCGGCGAGGAGATCCGCGAGCGCGCCGAGATGCTCGCCGGGCAGGAGGAGCGGCAGCTGGGTCACGCCGCGCGCGGAGTTGAGCAGCTTGTTGCGCAGGGTGAGGTCGAGCAGGGCGTTCTTCCACGCCTGCACGCGTGGGGGAGGCTCGGGTCGACGAGAGGCTGCCGTCGGGTCCGGGCTCACGCGCGCAGCATCCTTCGCCGGTATGCCGTCCCTGGACCGGCCGTGCGAGTCGCCTTGCGCGCCAAGGGAGTCCGACGCTGCCGCCGGTGGACGATATTCGATGACCTCGACGACGCCGTCCTCGCGGGCGCGCCGGGCCGGCACGGGGAACACCCGCATGAGCCGGGCCAGGTTGACGTCGACGACGCCGACGAGCGCGGCGGGGTCGCCGTGCAGATAGGTGTCCAACGGTGCCTGGGCGGCCCGCCGGAACAGGTCGCGCGGGGGCCGGCGCTCGACGGTGAGCATCGTCGTCTCGACGATACCCATGAGGCCCAGCCCGACGGCGTTGACCGCTTGGGCGCATTGCAGGCTCGCCGCGTCGGGCAGCCCGGTGTCGGGGGTGCGCCAGTAGCCGAGGAAGGCATGCCCGCGGACGATCCACAGGACCGGATGGATGCCGAGATGTTCGAGGGCAGAGGCGACGAGCAGCGTCGTGTCCAGGCAGGTGCCGACCTTCTGGTCCAGGACGTCGCCGGGGCTGCGGACCTTCTGGCCGTAACCCCAGGAGGCGGGCGGCTGGGCGTAGTAGATGCCCGCCTCGTGGACGGCGGCGCAGACCGCCTCGACGATGGCGTCGATCCTCCCGGGGAGGACGTGGTCGACGGCCAGCGAGCCGGAGGTCGTCTCCGCGTCGAGGTATGCCGCCGCACGCGAGACGATCGGGGCCAGCGCCGGGTGGTTGGGCTGGACGAACGCCGCGAGCAGCTCGAGGGACAGGACCGGGGCGTCCGGGTCGACGAGCCACTGCCGGGCCGCGAGGACGCGCATGGGCGTCGTGGACGTGACCACCGTCTGACCGCCAGAGCTCGCGTCGACGACGAGGTCGGCCCCCGTCTCCTCCTCGATGCCGACGATCGCAGCCGGGTCCAGCGCCAGGTCGGGGGTGTCCAGCCGGACCAGGCCGCCGGGTTCGAGCCGGTCGACGTGATGCTGCCACGGGCGGGTGAGGACGGTCCCGTGTGCGTCGACGAGGCGGGCCGTGATGACGACGTCGGTCAGGGCTGAGGCCGGAGCTTCGGCGGCGACCAGCGTGATGCGTCGCACGACCCGGATCCCGTTGTGGGCCATCGCATGATTGACCAGGGGGCCGGTGACCACCTCAAGGTGTGTCGACGGCGCCATGGCCAGACTCTAGACCGTCGGTGGGCGGTTACCCTGGGCGCCATGAAGCTCTTCAACGAGATCGTCGTCGTCGTCCACCTGCTCGGGATGGCTGCCATCGTGGGTGGCTGGCTGGCCGTGCGTCACGACCTTCGGATCGTCCCGAGCATCCTCTGGGGTGCCCGCATCCAGGTGCTGACCGGCCTGATCCTCGCGGGGGTTGCTTCGATGGACAAGGAGGACCCGCCCAACAACGCCAAGCTCGGGGTGAAGTTCGTCGTCGCGCTCGTCGTCATGGGCCTGGCCGAGTCGACCTGGGCCGAGCAGAAGAAGGCTGCCGCGGGTGCGGCGCTGGCTGGGGTCGCGACCAAGGTCAACGTCATCGCCTGGCTGGCGATCCTCAACGTCGCCATCGCCGCCCTGTGGCGCTCCTACAGCTGAGCGTCGCCTGAATCATCCGGCGATGACCGATCGCGTCCTGAGCGCACCGCCGCGACGACCGCTTCGAGGTCGACCCCGCCCCGGTGCTGGACGGGCAGCGAGGTGAAGATCGCCGGGCGCTTGGCCAGGAACGCCGCGATCCCTTCCTGGGCGTCGTCGGTCAACGCCGCGGCCGCCATGACCTCGACCGCGATGTCGTAGGCCTGGCGCTGCTCGAGCCCGACCTGGGCATAGAAGGTGCGCTTGCCGATCGACCGACCCATCGCACTCCCGCGGGTCACCCTCGCCACCAGGTCGGCCACCGCCGCATCGAGCTCGTCGGCGGGCACGGCCCGGTTGATGAGCCCCCAGTCCGCTGCGGTCGCCGCATCGATGACGTCCCCCGTGAGCGCCAGCTCCAACGCGCGCTTGCGCCCGACGCTGCGCGCGACCGGCACCAGCGGCGTGTGGCAGAACAACCCGCCCTTGCCGCCCGGCAGCGCGAAGCCCGCCGTATCCGCGGCGAGCGCCAGGTCGCAGGACGCGACCAGCTGACACCCGGCTGCGGTCGCCAAGGCATGCACCTTGGCGATGACCGGCTGCGGAATGCCCTGGACCGTGTCCATCATCCGCGTGCACAACAGGAACAGGTCGCGCGCCGCCCGCAGGTCGGCTCCCGCGAGGTCGCCGAAGTTGTGCCCCGCCGAGAACACCGGCCCGTCCGCCGCGATGACCACCGCCAACGCGTCCGACGCGCCAGCATCCTCCAGTGCAGCAGTGAGGTCGGCCATCATCGCCGCCGAAAGGGCGTTGCGCTTCTCCGGCCGGGACAGGGTGATCGTCGTCGTCGTGCCCTCGCGGGTCACCCGCACGTTCTCGCTCATCGACGCCTCCTCGGTGGGGGATCGTGTCTTTAGATCTGGAAGATCAGCTTGCCGGTGGTCGCGCGCCCTTCCAGTGCTCGGTATGCCGCCGCCGCATCCTCCAGTGCGAACGTCCCGCCGATCTGCAGCCGCACCTGCCCGGACCGGATCGTCTGGAACACCTCGCCGGCGCGCCACAGCAACTCGTGCCGGTCGGCCAGGTAGTGCCCCAGCGACGGGCGCGTGACGAACACCGACCCGGCCGCGTTGAGCCGCTGGAGGTCGAACGGCGGCACCTGACCGCTCGACCCGCCGAAGAGGGCCAGCATTCCGCGCCGCCGCATCGAGGCCAGCGACGCGTCGAAGGTCGCCTTGCCGACCCCGTCGTAGGCCACCGCCACGCCCACGCCGCCGCTCGCCTCGCGCACCGCTCCCGCCAGCTCCGCGGGGCTCCCGTATGCCGTGTAGTCCAGCGTGTGGGCCGCCCCCAGCTCGCGGGCGATCGCCAGCTTCTCGGCCGAGCCGGCAGTGGCGATGACCGTGGCTCCGGCTGCGGTGCAGACCTGGACGAGCCATTGCCCGACGCCGCCGGCCGCGGCGTGGACGAGGACCGCGTCGCCGGGCTGCACGGCATACGTGCTGGTCGTGAGGTAGTGCGCGGTCATGCCCTGGAGCATCGCGGCGGCGGCTTGGGCGGAGGTGACCCCGTCGGGGATCGGCACCACCGACGCAGCCGGCAGCACGGCGAGCTCGGCCGCCGCGCCGGGAGCCATCGCCCAGGCGACCCGCGACCCGACAGCGACCTCGGCGTCGGGTCCGACCGACTCGACCACCCCCGCGCCCTCCATGCAGGAGGTGAACGGGGTCGGGCCGGGATAGGTCCCCTCGCGCAGGTAGACGTCGATGAAGTTCAAGCCCGCGGCCTCGACCCGCACCCGCACCTGGCCCGGCCCCGGCTCGGGGACGTCGACGGTCTGGACGGCGAGGACCTCCGGGCCGCCGTGCTGGGTCACTCGCAGGGCGCGGGCATCGGTCATGGCCGCAGCCTACGTCGCGAGCGGGACGGCGCGTGGTGTCCGACCGAGCGCATAGGGTGGACGCCGACATGGGCACCCTCTTCGACGAGCTGGGCCTCTCCGGTTTCGGGGAGGCCGATCCGGGCGCGCCCGGCGGCTCGGCCCACCCGCACGCCCCGTCGCTGGTCGACGTCCACCCGGTCGAGGCGGCTGCGCCCGGCCCCCACGCCGTCGACGACGCGGGGGTCCCATTGTGGGCGACCGAGGGCAGCGGGTATGCCGCCCCGGAAGGCCGCGGACGGCATACGGGATCGCGCGGGGCGGGCGACCCGGAACGGTTCCTCGAAGGGCTCAACCCGCAGCAGCGGGCGGCGGTCGTCCACGAGGGCAGCCCGCTGCTCATCATCGCCGGTGCGGGCTCGGGAAAGACCCGGGTGCTGACCCACCGGATCGCCTACCTGCTGGCCGAGCGCGGCGTGCAGCCGGGGCAGGTGCTCGCGATCACGTTCACCAACAAGGCCGCCGCGGAGATGCGCGAGCGGGTCGAGCATCTCGTCGGCGCGCGGTCGCGGGCGATGTGGGTGATGACCTTCCACTCGGCGTGCGTGCGGATCCTGCGCCGGGAGATCGAGAAGTTCGGGCTCAAGTCGAGCTTCTCGATCTATGACGCGGCGGACAGTCAGCGGCTCATGGCGATGGTGCTGCGCGACATGGACCTGGACCCCAAGCGCTACAACCCACGCTCGTTCTCGCATCAGGTGAGCAACCTCAAGAACGAGCTGGTGGACGAGGAGACCTACGCGCGGCGGGTGGGTGGGGACGAGGGCACTCACCACGAGCGGATGATCGCCCAGGCGTATGCCGCCTATCAGCGCCGACTGCGCCAGGCCAACGCGCTGGACTTCGACGACCTCATCATGACCACCGTCCATCTGCTGCAGTCGTTCCCGGAGGTTGCGGAGCACTATCGGCGGCGGTTCCGTCATGTGCTGGTGGACGAGTACCAGGACACGAACACCGCGCAGTACCAGCTGGTGCGAGAGCTGGTCGGGGGTGGGGCGAACTCCGCTGCCGGACAAGGCGACGCGCGGGGGGAGGGCGAGCGGGCGGCATACGCAAGGGCCTCGGGTGCGCCGCCGGTGCCGCCGGCCGAACTCGTCGTCGTGGGAGACGCGGACCAGTCGATCTACGCGTTCCGTGGGGCGACCATCCGCAACATCGTCGAGTTCGAGCAGGACTACCCGAACGCGCGAACCATCCTGCTGGAGCAGAACTACCGCTCGACCCAGACGATTCTGCGCGCGGCCAACGCGGTGATCGCCCGCAACCCCGACCGGCGCCCGAAGAACCTGTGGACCGACTCGGGCGACGGGGCGAGCATCGTCGGCTATGTCGGGGACAACGAGCACGACGAGGCGTCGTTCGTCGCGCGGACCATCGACCGGCTCGGTGACGAGCATGGGGTCAAACCCAAGGACGTCGCCGTCTTCTATCGGACCAATGCGCAGAGCCGAGCGGTCGAGGAGGTGTTCGTCCGGGTCGGGTTGCCCTACAAGGTGGTGGGCGGCACGCGCTTCTACGAGCGCAAGGAGGTCAAGGACGCCTTGGCCTATCTGCGGGTCATCTCCAACCCGACCGACGCGGTCAACCTGCGGCGGATCCTCAACACCCCACGCCGTGGGATCGGGGAGCGGGCCGAAGCGTGCGTGGCGGCGTTGGCCGACCGGGAGCGGATCCCGTTCGTCGCGGCGCTCGGACGGGCGGGCGACGCTCCCGGGATCGCGACCCGCTCGGTGGCGGCGATCGAGGCCTTCACCCGGCTGCTGGAGGACCTGCGGGTCGTCTTCGAGGGCGGGTCCGGCGTCGCCGGGCTCTTGGAGGCCGTGCTGGAGCAGAGCGGCTATCTGCGCGAGCTGCGGGCCAGCCCCGACCCCCAGGACGAGACCCGCGTCGAGAACCTCGCCGAACTCGTTGCTGTGGCACAGGAATTCGACGAGGGCCGCGCTGAGACTGGCGAGCCGGCGAGCCTGGAGGACTTCCTCGAGCAGGTGTCGCTCGTCGCGGACGCCGACGAGATCCCCGACGCCGACGTGGAGAGCGGGGGCGTCGTCACCCTGATGACATTGCACACCGCCAAGGGCCTGGAGTTCCCCGTCGTGTTCGTCACGGGGCTCGAGGACGGCACCTTCCCGCACCTGCGATCGCTCGCCGACCCCAAGGAACTGGAGGAGGAGCGGCGATTGGCCTACGTCGGGATCACCCGGGCGCGCGAGCGGCTGCATCTGTCGCGCGCCGCGGTCCGCTCGGCCTGGGGACAGCCGCAGTACTTCCCCGGGTCGCGGTTCCTCGACGAGATCCCGCACGACCTGGTCGCCTGGGAGCGGGAGGCCGCCGCGTCGGACTCGTCACGCTTCGGGCGGCGCACTTCCGATCCTGCCGTGGCCACGTTGGCCGCCCGTCCGGGCGTGCGTTCACCGGGCAACCGGACCGCACCGGCGCTCGCTTCTGGCGACCGGGTCAGCCACGACTCGTTCGGGCTGGGCACGGTGCTGCGCGTCGAGGGCGAGGGCGAACGAGCGTTGGCGCACGTCGACTTCGGTGTCTCCGTGGGGGTCAAGCGGCTGTTGTTGCGCTACGCACCCCTGGAGAAACTCTGACCTCACCGCGCGCGGTGCGCGCCGATGGGGACGTTCGGTATGCCGCGGCATACCGAACGAGGAAGGCCTCTGGTCAGAGGGTGACGCCGTGCGCGGCGAGCCAGCGCATCGGCGGGACGGGACCGCCGCCGTTCGGGTGGATCTCCAGGTGCAGGTGAGGGCCGGTCGAGTGGCCCGTGTTGCCGCTGAGGGCGATCAACTGTCCGGTAGCGACGACCTGCCCCTCGGTGACCTTGAGCTTGCTGTTGTGGCCGTAGTAGGAGACGGTGCCGTCCCAGTGACGGATCTCCACCTTGTAGCCGTAGCCACCCTGCCAGCCCGCGAAGATGACCTCACCGCTGGAGATCGCGCGGACCGCCGTCCCGGTCGGGCAGGCCATGTCCTGGCCCGCGTGCAACCGGCCCCACCGCCACCCGAACGGGGAGCTGAGGTGATAGCCGGCGGAGATCGGGTTGACCCAGGCCTTGGGCCCGAACGGACCGCTGTACATCGCGTCCGCGCCCGAGCCATTCGCGCCGACCAAGGTGACCTTCATCGGGCCGTTGGCAGCGGCGAGGGCAGCTTCGGTGGCCGCGCGCTTGGTGTTCTCGGCGGTCACGGCGTCCAGTCGGCTGCGCTCGCTGTCCCGGGCGACGCGGTCCTGCACGCCGCGAGCGAGGGCGGCGGTGTCCGACGCCTTGTCCTGGGCGAGCTCGGCCTGGTCTGCGGCGGCGTCATCGACGGCACCGACTCCGGCGGCGGTGCTGCTGGCCAACGACATCGGGGCGCCGTTGGTCATCGACACGATCGCGAGGGTTGCCGTGGTCGGCAGGACCAGCCCGGTGCCCACGATGCGAGGGCTCACTGCGGAACGCCGCCGGGCACGGTGGCGCCCGCGGTACTTGGCGTCGGTCACGTCGAGGTCTCTTCCCGCTGCTTGTAATGGCCTGGTGGAGGGTAGCGTGATGTATTCGTTATCTCCAAGCCGACGTCCGCACGTCGGACCGCGGCGACGCGTGAACACAGCCGCACTCGATCCTGGGATGTGACGAGTTTCACACACCGACCGCCACATGGTCGTTTCGATAGAGTGCTGGCATGAGTGACTCCCCGCTGCGCGTTGTTGTGGCAAAACCCGGTCTGGACGGACATGACCGTGGGGCCAAGGTCGTGGCCCGGGCGCTGCGTGACGCCGGCATGGAGGTCGTCTACACCGGGCTGCACCAGACCCCGGAGCAGATCGTCGAGGCCGCGATCCAGGAGGACGCGGACGCCGTCGGGCTGTCGGTGCTCTCCGGCGCCCACATGACGCTCTTCGCCAAGGTCATCGCGTTGCTCAAGGCGCGCGAGGCCGAGGACATCGTGGTGTTCGGCGGAGGGATCATCCCGGACGCGGACATTCCCGAACTGCAGGCGCTCGGCGTGGCCAAGGTGTTCACGCCGGGAGCAGCGACCCACGAGATCGTCGACTGGGTGCGGGCCAACATCCAGCACCACTAAACCTGGGTAACCGCCAGAGCCGCCAACCTTAAAATGTTGGTAAGGAAACGCTCAAGTGGGCACCGGACCCGTCGCGGACAGGTCATCATGAGATCAGACGTCGTCGACACCTCCCCCCCAGGCGCCGGCCCGTCGAGTCGAGAACGAAATGGATGGACCCCCGGCACTCCCGCATCCCGGGTGAGGTTCTCGCACCGGCAACGGTGCTCGCTGACCTGGTCAGCGCGTTCGCTTCACGACGTTGGTTGTGGGGCCACGGACTCTCCGTGGCCCCACACCCACGTTCGGGGTGATTTTCGTCAGGGTGAGGTCGGCATGAGGCGCAACCGCCCGACTGCTGACCGGGTGACCCTTACGCTTCCGTGATTCCCTGACTCCCCGGCCTGGTGGCTGCGGTGGCCCTGGCGTCGAGCCGGGTGTACGTCCGTCCGGCCCGCCTGGGGCCAGCGCGAACCCGCTCGCCCGGCGCCCGCGACTTCGCCACTCGGCGACGGGATAACCGAGCCGACCGGCACGCCCAGGGCGACCAGCTGCCGACCATGCTGCCGACTGCCGGCCAGCCGTTGTTGGGCGGCGCGCCGGTCCTGGCGGTCAAGGTCGACAACACGGCCCGCGCCCGTCCCCGCGTCGGACTGGATGCGGCCGATGTCGTCTACGTGGAACCGGTCGAGGCCGGGCTGACCCGGCTGATGGCCATCTTTGTCTCGACGAAACCCGCCCAGGTGGGCCCCATCCGTAGCGCTCGTGAGTCCGATGCCGCCCTGTTGGCCAACTACGGTCGCGTCGCGTTCGCCTACTCCGGGGCGTCGCCCATCACCGCAGCGGCGATCGGCGGCGGTCGGCAGGTCAACGTGTCCATGGACTCAGGTGGTGGGGGCTTCCGTCGTGACAGTTCGCGCAGGGCCCCCTACAACGTCATCGGTGGCCCGGTGGCGCTCTGTCTCGCGGCCGGCGGCAGCGCTCCGGCAGGCGACATCGGCTTCCATGTCGGTCCCCTCGCCCCGGGGCGCGACCCGGAAGCGGCGTGAGCACGGCATACCCCTTGGCGCGGCTGGCCTTCACCTGGGACGCGACCCAGGGACGCTACCTGGTGCGTATCGACGGGACCCCGGAGGTGACCTCGGGCGGGGTTGCGGTGGGCGCTGCGACGGTGCTGGTGCAGACCGTCCGGACCCACGCATCTGCCAACCGCGACATCAATGGCGTCGTGACCCCGGTCCTGGAGGTGATCGGTTCCGGTGCGGCGCAAGTGCTTCGCGATGGTCAGGTGGTCACCGGTCGCTGGTCGCGCTCCAGTGCCGCGGCACCGACCGTGTTGACCTCGGCCTCCGGTGCCGAGATGACCGTCGCCGCGGGGCCGCTCTGGGTCGTGCTCGTCCCCGAGGGGCAGCCGGTCACCGTCTCCTGACCGGGTGTCGCCGGGCCCTGCTGAGACGGGGCCGTGAGATTGGTCATGGCGGGCGGCCCGGCCGCTGATGCGGCCGAAATCGTGCACTAGAGTCCGAATGCTGCCCGAGCGCCCCGGCGTGTGGCGGCTCGGCCGGTCACCCCTTCGACGACGAGGACGGACGCCCGTGGATCTGTACGAGTACCAGGCACGTGACATGTTCGAGGCACACGGGGTCCCCGTGTTGGGCGGCGAGGTTGCGCAGACGCCCGAGCAGGCCCGTGCCGCCGCGGAGCGCATCGGGGCCAAGAGCGGCGGCGTGGTCGTCGTCAAGGCTCAGGTCAAGACCGGCGGCCGCGGCAAGGCCGGCGGTGTCAAGGTCGCCAAGTCCCCCGACGAGGCGCAGGCGCTGGCCGCGCAGATCCTCGGGATGGACATCAAGGGCCACACGGTCAAGAAGGTCATGATCGCCCAGGGCGCCAAGATCGCCGAGGAGTACTACTTCTCGATGCTGCTGGACCGGGCCAACCGCTCCTACCTGGCGATGTGCAGCAAGGAAGGCGGCATGGACATCGAGACCCTGGCCGTCGAGCACCCCGAGAAGCTCGCCCGCATCGAGGTCGACCCGATCGATGGCCTCAACGCGGCCAAGGCGCAGGAGATCATCGCCGCAGCGGGCTTCGACGAGGCCGACTGGCCGGCGCTGGAACACGTGCTGGTCCGGCTCGGCGCCGTGTATGCCGCAGAGGACGCCACGCTCGTCGAGGTCAACCCCTTGGTCAAGACCGAAGACGGCCAGATCGTCGCCCTCGACGGCAAGGTCACCCTCGACAACAACGCGTCCTTCCGCCACCCCGAGCACGAGGCGCTCGTCGACCACTCGGTGACTGACCCGCTCGAGGTCTTGGCCATCGAAAAGGACCTCAACTACGTCAAGCTCGACGGCAACATCGGCATCATCGGCAACGGTGCTGGCTTGGTCATGTCGACCCTCGACGTGGTCGCCTACGCGGGCGAAGAGTTCACCGCCCGCGACGGCAGCCACCCGCGCCCGGCGAACTTCCTGGACATCGGTGGCGGCGCTGACGCCAACGTCATGGCCAACGGTCTGGACGTCATCTTCGAAGATGCCCAGGTCAAGGCGGTCTTCGTCAACGTCTTCGGTGGCATCACCGCGTGTGACCAGGTGGCCGACGGCATCATCAAGGCCTACGAGATCCTCGCCAGCCACGGCAAGCACCCGAAGCCGCTGGTCGTCCGGCTGGATGGCAACAACGCCGAGAAGGGTCGGGAGATCCTCGACGGAGCCGGGCTGCCCAAGCTGGAGCGGGTCGACACCATGGACGGCGCGGCTCGTCGCGTCGCCGAGCTCGCGGCACTGGCCGTCTGACCCGGACCAAGACCTAGGACAAGGAACACTCGACATGGCGATCTTCCTCACCCGTGACTCCAAGGTCATCGTTCAGGGCATGACCGGCTCGGAGGGCATGAAGCACACGACCCGGATGCTCGCATCGGGCACCCAGGTTGTCGGCGGCGTCAACCCGCGCAAGCCTGGCACGACGGTCGACTTCCCCGGCGGCGTCCAGGTGCCGGTCTTCGGCACCGTCGCCGACGCAATCGCGGCCACCGGCGCCAACGTCTCGGTCATCTTCGTCCCGGCCGCCTTCACCAAGGCCGCGGTCGTCGAGGCCGTCGACGCCAAGATCCCGCTGGCCGTCGTCATCACCGAGGGCGTGGCGGTCAAGGACACGGCGGAGTTCTTCGAATACGCCCAGAAGTCCGGCACGACGCGACTCATCGGCCCGAACTGTCCCGGCCTCATCACGCCGGGCCAGGCCAACGCGGGCATCATCCCGGCCGACATCTCGGGCCCGGGCCGGATCGGCTTGGTCTCCAAGTCGGGGACCTTGACCTACCAGATGATGTTCGAGCTGCGCGACTTCGGCTTCTCGACCGCTGTTGGCATCGGCGGCGACCCGATCATCGGGACGACCCACATCGACTGCCTCCAGGCCTTCCAGGACGACCCGGACACCGACGCGATCGTCATGATCGGCGAGATCGGCGGCGACGCCGAGGAGCGGGCTGCGGCATACATCGCGGCCAACGTCACCAAGCCGGTGGTGGGCTACGTCGCGGGCTTCACCGCCCCTGAAGGCAAGACGATGGGGCACGCCGGCGCGATCGTCAGCGGGTCCAAGGGCACCGCGGCCGCCAAGGCCGAGGCGCTGGAGGCCGCGGGCGTCAAGGTCGGCAAGACCCCGTCGGCGACGGCTGCGCTCATGCGCGAGATCATGCAGGGGCTGCAAGGCTGACCGGCCTCACACTGCCGCCGCACTGGAGGGCGCGTTCGGGATCTCCCGGCGCGCCCTCCGGCGTCGGGGGGCCGCAACGGGCGACGATAGTCCGACGATGAGCCTTCTGGAACGAGTCCGCACCACAGTCACCGCCAGGCGGGAGACTGTCCATGCGCTGCGCGAGCAACCACAACCCCTTCGGGTGTGGGTCAGCGGCGCGGTCGCGGTCGCCGTTCCGTGGCTCGTCACGGTCGCCTTGGTCGTGCTCATCTGGGCCGTCACCCCCGGCAGCGACACCCCCTGGGGTCAGGTCATCGGGACCGGCAGCGCCGGATGGTTCCTCAGCACCGGCGGCAGGGTCGCGGTCGACGGTGTCGTCGTCGGAGTCGTCCCCCTGCTCGGGTGGGCGCTGGCGGCGTGGTTCACGGCATACCAGTTGCGCCACATCAGCGCGCACACGGGTGAGGTCTCCCGCCGCCTGCTGCCGCGCTTCCTCGGCGGGTATGCCGCTGCCGCAGCTCTCGTGGCGCTGCTCACCCTGGCCGGGCCGGTCCGACCGACCGTGGCCGGACTGATCGCGTGTCTGTCCGTGCCGATCGTCGCGTCCGGCGTTGTCGTGCTGCTCGATGATGCGGACCTCGCCGATCGCCTGCCGCCGTGGGTCGATCGGGCGGTGCGCCCGGCCGTGTGGGGCCTGGTCACCCTGGCCGGGCTCGGTGCTGTGCTGGTGCTCGTCATGTTCGCCGTCCGGTGGCCCACGGTCACCTCGCTGCATGCTGCGGTGGGTGCCCACGGGGCCAGCGCGGTGGGACTGCTGATCGGCCAGCTGTTGTTCGTGCCCGACCTCGCCGTGTGGGCAGTGAGCTTCATCGCTGGGCCGGGCTTCCAGGTCGCCGCCGGAGGCACGGTCAGCGTGTCCGGTGCCGCGCCGGGGCTGCTGCCGATGATCCCCATCCTGGGCGTCGTCCCGTCCGACGGCCACTATCCGGCCTGGGTGACCCTGGTGGTGCTGCTTCCCGTCGGCGTCGGAGCCTTGGTGACGTGGCAGGCCGGCCGGCAATGGACCCGGTTGGCCCGATGGCAGGACAAGGCCCGCACGGCTGGCGTGGCCGTCGTCGCGGTCGACCTTGCGGCCTTGGGCGCGGCGCTGCTGACTAGCGGCCCGGCCGGGTCGGCCCGAATGGTCCATCTGGGCCCCGACCCGTGGGCGATCGCTGGCGCCCTGCTCGTCGAACTCGCGCTCGGGGCGGCGATCACGCTGGCCTGGGAGAGCCTGAGCCGTCGGTGGGTGCGGTAGGTCCGGCGAAGACCGTTGGCGGGCCTGCCAGGACCGGTCAGTCGACGGCCCCCGCGGTCACGGCGTGGGAGCGGCTCCAAGCGAGAGCGGTGGCGTGATCGTCCACTCCTACCGCGGGAAGCAGCGACTCATCCATCGCAGCGACGGATGCGCTGGTCACGAGTGGGTTCTTCGTCGGGGTAAGCGTTTCCGCGTCGGCGACGAGGTCCTCGGTGAGCTTCTCGCCAGGCCGCAAACCGGTGAAATCGATGCGGATGTCCGGTCGCCCGGACATCCGGATAAGAGCCTTGGCGACATCGATGATCTTCTGGGGGCGCCCCATGTCCAAGACCATCACTTCGCCGCGGCCCTTGGCTGCTGCGGCAGCCTCTAGGACCAGCTGGCAGGCTTCCGGGATGAGCATGAAGTAGCGCTCGACGTCAGGGTGGGTGACTGTCACTGGGCCCCCGCGCTCGATCTGCGCGGTGAAGGCATGGACGACGGACCCTCGCGAACCCAGGACGTTGCCGAAGCGAACAGAGACATAGCGGCCGGGGTGGTTCACGGCATACCCGGCGGTCAACCGCTCAGCCACGCGCTTGCTATAGCCGAGCATGCACGTGGGGTCCGCAGCCTTGTCCGTCGAGATGTTCACCACTGTCTCAACACCGGTCGCGGCAGCCGCGGCCAGCACGTTCAGCGTTCCTAGGACGTTGGACTTGTAGGCCTCGTAGGGGAACTGCTCAAGCAGCGGCAGGTGCTTGAGTGCCGCGGCGTGGAAGACGATGTCTGGCTTGACGTCGGCGAAGATCAGCTCCAGCGCTTCCCTATCGCGGATGTCGACCAGCAACGACCCGTCGCGTTCGAAGAGTCCCGGCCTCTTGAGGGAGAGCTGGACGGAGTGCAGGGCCGACTCGTCGCGGTCGAGGGGGAACAACGCCGCGGGACCATACCGCATGATCTGGCGGCACAGCTCGGAGCCGATCGACCCCCCGGCCCCGGTGACGAGGACGCGCTTGCCCGAGATCGTCTGGGCGATCGCAGCCGAGTCTAGAGAGATCGCTCGACGACCGAGCAGGTCCGCCAGGTCGAGGTCCCGCAGGTCTCCAAGCGACGGTCGACCGATGAGTTCGGACACCGGCGGCAGGACCATGACGTCCAGGCCGGCGTGATCTGCGCGCTCGCTGAGGTCCCGAATGAGGTCGCCGTCGGCCGAGGGCATGGCGATCGCCAAGACGTCTGCGTCATATTCGTTCGCGACTTGCTCCAGGGTGGCTCGGGTTCCGCGCACCCGCACGCCTTCAACGGTCAAGCGCTGTTTGCGCGGGTCATCGTCGATGATCGCCACCGGGAGGTAAGTCCGGCTGCGATCCCGCACCATCGCGCGGACCAGCTGTCGACCACCTTCACCGGCTCCGAAGACCAGCACGCGACGCGCGTCCGCTGCCGCGTCGGGATCGACTCCGACCGGGTTGCGGGTCTTCCACGCCCGTACGAGCAGGCGCAAGCCGAGCATGGCGACCAGCGCGAAGGGCCCGGCGATGATGGGGACGCTCTTGGGCACCAGGATCGGCCGCGCGACGAACACGGGGATGCACAGGACGGCGGCGGTCAACACGACCGTCTTGGTGAGATCGACGATCTCCTCGAACGACCCTCGCAAGTGCCCGACCGCGTAGGGCCCAAGGAGAAAGCCGAAAACCAGCTGCAGGAGCGCTGCGACCCCGAACGCGGCGGCCAACCCACGCCAGTCAATGGGGTCGAAACTCAGCTCGTACCGTAGGTAGGTCGCTCCCACGAGAGCGGCTGCCCACACAAGGCAATCGACGACTGTCCAGGCCAGCCTGTACGGGTGGTCGGAGGTGGAGACGCGCTGAATCGGACCCACTCCTCGTGCTCTTGGATACGCCGCGGCTCGGGCCGCCGCACCCAACCGTACCAAGGGCATGGTCGCCCCCCGGTAACCTGACCGCATGACACCCGCGGCATCGGCAGCGCACGGGCATCTGCAGAACGCGCACGAGGGCTAGGCCGAACATGCGGATCGTCGTCGTCAACAACTTCTACCCACCGCGCGTCGGCGGCTCCTCGCACCTGTCGGACGCCCTCGCCAGGGGGTATGCCGCCCGCGGCCACGAGGTGCTCGTCGTCACCGCGGCATACGGGGAAGCGCCCGCGCGGGAGGGCCGTGACGGGGTGCGGATCGTGCGGCTGCCGGCAGTGATGCTGCCCGAGACCCGGTTCGCGGTGAGCTTCGACCTGTCGTTCGCATCGCGGCCGTCGCTCGGGCGTGAGTTGGGGCAGCTGCTCGACGACTTCCGCCCCGACGTCATCCACCAACACGGGCAGTTCATGGACCTCACTTGGGCCAGTGGCGCCTACGCCCGGCGACGCGGCATACCGACGCTGCTGTCGGTCCACACGCGGCTGGAGAACCCCGCTGCGCTCTATCGGCATGCGTTCCGGACCCTCGACGCGACGCTCGTAGCGCCGCGGTTGCGCCGCTACCGGCCGCGGATCGTCGTCATGGATGCGCACATGCGCGACTACATCACCAGCCGCTATCGCGGTGGCTATCGCGACCTCGTCCCGATCCCCGTGGGGGTCGACCCGGCGTGGGTGCGGGGCGGGGACGCTGCGGTCGGGCGGCAGCTGGCCGGGGTCGGCGACGCCCCGATCCTGTTGTCGGTCGGTCACGTCATCCCCCTCCGCGATCGGGTCGGGTTGGTGGAGGCGCTGCCGGCGGTGTTGGCGCGCCACCCCGAGGCCCGACTCGTCGTCGCGGGCCGGGTCTACTACGACGTGTTCCTCCGCCGCGCGGAGGAGTTGGGCATCGCGTATGCCGTGCGCCCCCTCGGCGCGGTCCCTAAGGCGAGCATCCCGCATCTGCTGGCCGCGGCCACGCTGGAGAGCCACGAACAAGGCGACGGGATGGGCACGGCGACCCTGGAGGCGATGGCGGCGGGGGTGCCGGTTGTCGGGTGGGGCCGGCTGGACAACTTCCCGGGTGTGCCGCTGCAGGATGGTGGCGAGGTGTTGTTGACCCATCGCGGGGACGTTCCGGGGCTTGCCCAGCGGCTGTTGCGGGTGCTCGATGACCCGGATGCCGCACGGGAGATGGGGGAGCGAGGGCGCGCTCTCATCGACGCCCACTTCACTCTGGACCGAGTGCTTGACGCACATCTGGACACCTTCGCCGACCTGCTCCTGCGCCGCTGAGCCCGCGCCGTTTGCGGGGGCCTGCCCAGGTCAGGCGCGCGCGGTGTGTGGGAGGGCGGCATACAGGGCCGCTGGTAGCATCTGGGCCGAAACCCAAGGAGTCCGCATGCCCCGCACCGTGCCCCTCGGCCAGCCGACGGTCGGGGAGCCCGAACTCGCCGCCGTCGCTGAGGTGTTCGCGTCCGGGTGGTTGTCGGGAGCCGGACCCACCTGCCTGGCCTTTGAGCGCGAGTTCGCGGTGGCTGTCGGGGTCGAGCACGCGCTGACCACCGCCAACTGCGGATCGGCCCTCCACCTAGCGTTGCAGGTGCTCGGTGTCGGGCCCGGCGACGAGGTCATCGTCGGTGACTACACGTTCCCCGCAACTGGGCACGCCGTCGTGTGGACGGGGGCGACGCCGGTGTTCGCTGACATCCGCCCGGACACCTGGTCGGCGGACCCCGCTGCGGTTGAGGCGGCCATCACGCCCCGCACCGTTGGAATCCTCGCGGTCGACGTCTTCGGGCAGCCCGCCGACTACGACGAGCTGCGCGCGATCGCCGATCGACACGGGCTGTGGCTCGTCGAGGACGCTGCCTGCGCCGCCGGTGCCACCTACCGCGGGCGACCCGCTGGGAGCCTGGCCGACCTCGCCGCGTTCAGCTTCCACGGCCGCAAGGGGATCACGGCCGGCGAAGGCGGCGCCCTCGTCGGCGACCGAGCCGACCTCATGGACCACGCCCGCAAGCTGCACACCTACGGCATCGCCCCGGCTGTCACCCGCGAGGGCGAGGCGACCCTGCCGGTGCCCAGCTTCGACGAGGCGGGCTACAACTACCGGCTCTCCGACGTCCAGGCGGGCATCATGCGGGCCCAGCTGCGCCGACTGCCCGACCTGCTGGCCGCGCGCACCCACGCCGCGCAGGCGTATGCCGCGGGGCTGGGCGACCTCGACGCTCTCACCCTCCCGGTCGCCCTGGATGACCGCACCCATCCGTGGCAGTCCTACGTCATCACCCTCGACCCGGCTCTGGACCGGAGCCGGGTGGCGGTCGCCTTGCGCGAGCAAGGGGTCGGCTGCAACTTCGGCACCTACGCCTCGCACGTCCAGCCCGTCTACGGGGTGGCCGCCGAGCGGGGTTGCCCCGT
Organism: Candidatus Phosphoribacter baldrii; assembly: GCA_016704565.1. Classification (GTDB taxonomy): domain Bacteria; phylum Actinomycetota; class Actinomycetes; order Actinomycetales; family Dermatophilaceae; genus Phosphoribacter; species Phosphoribacter baldrii. The sequence continues at coordinate 66,447 of JADIZV010000001.1, read as the reverse complement.
GTCGGCCGACCTGTTCGACCGCCACCTGGCCATCCCCATGCATGCCAACCTCACCGACGAGGACCTCGACCACGTCATCGACACCGTCCGAGCCGTCGTCGGCTCGGCCACCGTCCGCCGCCGTTAGCCAGCCCGCGACGCACCTGACCGCTGGCTGCGGGAGGTGAGCACGCGGCATACGAAAGGATCGACCGCCCGATGAGCAGCGCCGAGACCGAGACGGTCTTCTTCACCGGAGGTGCAGGCTTCATCGGCCTGCACGTCGTCCCGATGCTGCTTGACCAGGGTCGGAAGGTGCGGATCTTCGACAACATGTTCCGGGGAGACCGGGCGGCGATTGAGGCACTGCAGGCCGCGCACCCTGGCCGGGTCGAGCTTGTTGACCAGGACGTGCGCTACGGCGGCGCGGTCCATGCCGCGATGAAGGGCTGTTCGACGGTCATCCACGCCGCGGCGGTGTCGATCAACAAGAGCCAGGCCGACCCGCACGAGTCGATGGCGATCAACACCATCGGCAGCCACAACGTCATCGCTGCCGCCGCGGAGCACGGGGTGCGGCGGCTGGTCTATTGCTCGTCGGCGTCGGTCTACGGCGACCCCAAGAAGCTGCCTATGCACGAGGACGACGACCTGTCCCCGCAGACCCCCTACTGCATCTCCAAGCGGACCGGCGAGGACCTGCTCGCCTTCTACCAGCGTCGCTCGGGGTTGTCCTGGCTCGCGCTGCGCTTCTTCAACGTCTACGGCCCCGGCCAGAAGACGACTGCCTACTACACCTCGGTCATCAACCACTTCGTCAACCGGCTCAAGGCCGGCGAGCCGCCGGTGATCGACGGCAAGGGCGAGCAGTCGATGGACTTCATCCATGTTCATGACATTGCGCGATCCGTCGTCCTGGCCCTGGATTGTGCCGGTGACAACGTGCCGGTGAACATCGGGACCGGGATCGACACGACGGTCGCCGAGCTCGCGAGGATCCTCATCGACGCGGTCGGCGTCGACGTCGAGCCGCAGTTCAGCGGCCGCGACGTCATCGCCAGCCGGCGGGCGGCCGACGTCACGCGGGCCCGCGAGGTGCTCGGTTTCGAGGCGACCATCTCCGTTCGCGATGGGATGACCGAGTTGATTCGGGGCGGTGGCTGATGGTCGGCCAACCGGCCGCCCTCCCGCCGAACCCGTGGAACGAGCACGCGTGGGTCGTCGGCGAGCCCACGATCGGACTCGGCACCTGGATCGGTGCGTTCACACTCATCGACGGGTCGGGAGGCCTCACCATCGGTGCCGGGTGCGACATCTCTTCGGGGGCGCAGATCTACACGCATTCCTCAGCGAAACGGTGTGTGAGCGGGCGTCGCTTCGACGTCGTCGAGCGGGCACCGGTCGTCATCGGCGATCGGGTGTTCGTTGGTGCCGGGGCCATCATCCAAATGGGCGTGACGATCGGGGACGAAGCGGTCATCGGCGCCGGGGCGGTCGTCACCAAGGACGTGCCCCGGCGGGCCATCGTGGCTGGCGTGCCCGCCCGTGTGGTGGGCCACGTCGAGCTGGACGCGGATGGCATACCGGCCTTCCGTATCCCGCCCGCCTGAGTCCTCGGTTATCCCTGGTCAGTCGCGACCTGCGGCGAGGACCGCGTCGACGACCTCGTGGGCGGGCAGGATGGAGTCCCGCTCCACGTCCGAGTCTGTGCGCCCCTCGACCAGGTCCACGAAGTGAGCCAACTGGGCGACGAGTGGTTCGACACCGAGAATCTCAGGCACCTCCATCTCGGTCACCTGACGGTAGCCCCCGCGGCCGACCTCGCCCTCGATCGTCGTATGCCGGTACGCCGTCACCCCACGGCGCAACAGGTCGACCTCGATCATCCGGTCGAGCTCCTGGATGACCATGGTGCGGACCTTGCGCTGGCCGACCCGGCTCGCCGATACCGACGCGATCCCGCCGCCCTCGAAGCGCAACGACGCCTCGACCACATCCTCGGCCCCGGGGACCGAACCGGGATGGAACTGCCCGACCTCGACCCCGACAGAGGTCAGCGCCCTCCCCCCGAACGCTCGCACCACCAGATCGACGTCGTGAACGAGCAGGTCCCAGCCCACCCCCGTCTTGATCCGGGCAGCATACGGGGAGTGGCGTTCGGCGCGCACGTAACACGGCGACTGCGCCATCCGCAGTGCCGTCATCACAGCAGGGTTGAACCGCTCGAGCAATCCACACTGCAACGGTGTCCCAGCCCGTCGCGATGCCTCGACGACCTCGCGGGTCTGGGCAAGGGACGGGCACACCGGCTTCTCGATGAGCAGGGGCAGACCGGAGGCGATGATCGGCAGGGCCAATCCGTAGTGGTGCTCAGTTGAGGCGGCGACGACGGCCGCGTCGACACCCGCCAAGGCATCCAAGCCGGGCGCCCAGCGGGCGCCGTGCCGCTCGGCGGCGGCGCGCCCGGCCTGCTCGGAGGGGTCGATGACGACGGACAGCGTCGTGCTCGGCCCGGTCGCGATGACGCGGGCGTGGTTGAGCCCCATCGAGCCGGAACCGACGAGGGCGACCGCCAGTGGCGCGGACATGTGCACTCCTCCCTACCGCCGCGGATGACCGTTTCCGCGTGCGCGTGGGCCACACTAGTCCCGTGACCGACCCCGCTGCCGCGCACCTGCCGCGTGCGCGATCGTCGGGAGGTATGCCGTGACCCGGGCCCGGCTGGTGCGGGTCGCGCGCACGGTGCTTTTGCTGCTCGTGCTGGTAGCCGCGGCATACGCGGTCGTGCGCAACTGGCGCGACGTCAGCGCGACCGTGACGCACCTGTCCTGGCGGGCGTGGATCCCGGCGTTCCTCATCCTCCCGGTCGCCATCGGGTGCTCGACGATGAGCTGGCAGGTGCTCGTCGACGAGCTTGGCGAGCCGATCGGGGCCCGGCGAGGGGCGCAGATCTTCCTCGTCGGACAGTTGGGCAAGTATGTCCCCGGTTCGGTGTGGGCCTATCTGCTGCAACTGGAGCTCGGGCGACGGGCCGGGGTCGCTCGTGCCCGGATCTTCGCGGCCACGGTCTTCTCGCTCGCTGTCGTGGTCGTGGCGGCTTTGCTGGCCGGGTCAGTGGCAGTCCCGTCGCTCGTCGAGGTCAACCCCGACCTCGGCGCCTTGCGCTGGCTCTATCTGCTCCTGCCGGTCGCGCTCGTCTGCCTGCACCCACGGATCCTCACCTGGGCGGTCCGCCAGGGGTTCCGCGTGCTCGGCCGCCCGGCGCCCGACCATCCGATCCGCAAGCGGGCCGTGCTGGCTTCGTTGGCGTGGGCGTTGGCGTCATATCTCGCCTTCGGCGCCCACCTGTGGTTGCTCGTGCGGGCCAGCACCCCGGTCAGCGTCTCGGTGCTGCCGCTCGCGGTCGGCACGATGTCCGTCGCGATGATCTCGGGGCTGTTTGTCTTCCTGCTTCCCTCGGGTGCCGGCGTGCGCGAGGCCGTCCTCGTCGCCGGCCTGGGGCCGCTGATCGGGACCGGACCGGCCATCGCGCTCGCGGCCGTGTCGCGCGTGTTGCTCACCGTCGCCGACCTGGTCACCGCCGGTGCGGCGGCCGGCCTGGCCACCCTGGAGCAACGCCGGAACGGGCCCTACCACGGCGACCCGGGCATCGACGCCGACGAGGAGTAGGCGCTTGCGCAGCCAGCTGGCTGGGATGCCGGGGGCAGGCCGCGCCGGGCATAGGCTCGGTCGGGTGAGCACGGTTGCGGTTGTCGGTGGGGGCATCGTCGGTCTGGCAACGGCGCGGGCGCTGGCCCGGAGTGGGTATGAGGTTGTGCTCATCGAGAAGGAGACGGCCCTCGCTCAGCACCAGACCGGGCGCAACTCGGGGGTCGTCCACGCCGGGCTCTACTACGCGCCGGGCAGCCTCAAAGCCCGGATGGCGGTCGCCGGGGCTGCGTCGATGTATGCCTACGCCCGCGAGAAGGGCATCGCCCACGACAACTGCGGCAAGCTCGTCGTGGCCTGCGATGAGTCCGAGCTGCCCGGCCTGGCCACGCTAGCCGACCGCGCCGCCGCGAACGGGGTCCCTGCCACGATGCTCACGCCCGAGCAGGCCCGCGAGCACGAGCCCTACGTGCGGTGTGTCCAGGCGTTGCACGTCCAGACCACCGGCATCATCGACTACCCAGCTGTATGCCGCGCGCTCGCCGACGATGTCGTTGCTGCGGGGGGCGAGTTGCGACTCGGTGTCGCCTTCGAGGGCGCGCAGACGGTGGGCGGCATACGGGATGGGGGCGAGTCGAGTGGCGGCGGTGGGGCGTCGGGCGTGCGGGTCGCCACGTCCGCGGGGGAGCTACGGGTGGACGCGTTGGTGGCTTGCGCCGGCCTGTATGCCGACCGCGTCGCCGCCGCGTGCGGGTTGGAGCCCGAAGCGCGGATCGTGCCGTTCCGGGGCGAATACTTCGAGCTGGCGCCGGACAAGCACTACCTCGTCCGCGGGCTGATCTATCCCGTCCCCGACCCGCGGTTCCCGTTCCTCGGCGTCCACCTCACCCGGATGGTCCGCGGCGGGATCCATGCGGGGCCGAACGCCGTCCTCGCGCTGCGTCGGGAGGGCTACACGTGGCGCGACGTCGACCTCGCCGAACTGCGCGAGTCGCTGTCCTGGCCGGGGCTGTGGCAGTTGGCCAAACGCAACGTCGTCCCGGGGGCGCGCGAGGTCGCCCGCTCGCTCTCGCGCCGTCAGTTCGCCGCGAGCCTGTCCCGCCTGGTCCCGGGCATCGAGGCCGCCGACCTGCACCCCGCCCCCGCGGGGGTCCGCGCCCAGGCCCTGCGTCGCGACGGCTCGATGGTCGAGGACTTCCTGGTCCAGACCCACGGCCGCCAGATCCACGTGCTCAACGCGCCGTCCCCCGCTGCCACTGCTGCCCTGGAGATCGCCGACCATGTCTGCGCGCACGTCATCGGCTCCCTGTCGTAGCGCCCACAAGGCATGCCGAGCCGGTTCTCGCGCAACGGGTCTTCTGACACCCGGTAGTCTGGGCCTGCTTCGTGGACGGCCATGGTGGTGTCGTCGGGACCTCGCCAGACGGGCGGTCACGGCGACCGAGGGGCCTCACCGTCGCATCCGACCGCACACCTCGACAAGGCCAACATCACACCGATGAGCGACACGGCGATCTTCCAGGCCCCGGGCACCGGGGGCGGGCTGCTCGACGTCTTCCATCGGCGCTACCTGTTGCGCCTGCTGGTCCACAAGGAGCTCAAGGCCCGCTACCACGGCTCGGTATTGGGGATGCTGTGGTCCTACATCAAGCCCGCCGTGCAGTTCGGCGTGTTCTACTTCGTCATCGGCGTGTTCTTCAAGATGAACAACGCCGTGGACAGCTACGCGGTCTACCTGTTCTCGGGCATCATCGCGATGAACTTCTTCAGCGAGGCCTTCGGCAACGCCACGAGGTCGATCACCGGCAACTGGGCCCTGGTCAAGAAGATCTACCTGCCGCGTGAGCTTTTCCCCGTCGCATCGGTGTTCGTGTCGTTCACCCATTTCATCCCCCAAGTGCTCGTCCTGCTGGTCGGGTGCCTGGTCACCGGGTGGCACCCGACCGTGTGGCAGCTGCTCGCCGGCGTGGGCGGCTTCCTCGTCCTGGCGGTGTTCGCGCTCGGCCTCGGACTCATCTTCGGCGCGCTCAACGTCGTCTTCCGGGACTTCGAGAACGTCGTCGACCTGATCCTCATGGTGGCCACCTGGGCATCGCCGGTCATCTACACGTGGACCGCAGTTCGAGATGCTCTGGGTGACGGTCCGCTGTGGTGGCTCTACCAGTGCAACCCGCTCACCAATGTCGTCGAGATCTTCCACTGGACCTTCTGGTACCCCACGACGGACGGGCGGGCCCCGATGCCGACACAGATGCCGACCTTCGTGGCGATCGCCGCTGGTGTGTCGGTCGTCGTCCTGGGAATTGGCCAGCTCGTCTTCCGTCGGTTCGACGGTCGATTCGCCCAGGAGCTGTGAGCGTGGGCCAACGTCAGCTCGACCAGGACCGGATCCGCATCGACCGGGTGAGCAAGCACTTCACCCTGCGGCATACCCGAGCGGTCAAGGAGATCGTCGTCAAAGGGCTGCAGGGCCGACGCAAGGAGCTCTCCGAACAGTTCACGGCGCTGCGCGACGTGTCGCTGACCGTCGGCGAGGGGGAGGCGATCGCCCTGCTGGGACGCAACGGCTCCGGGAAGTCGACCCTGCTCAAGCTGATCTCCGGAGTCATGGGGGCCGACGAAGGCAGCATCGCGGTCCGAGGAAATGTGGCGGGGCTGATCGACGTCGGGGCCGGCTTCCACCCCGACCTCACCGGTCGCGAGAACATCTTCCTCAACGGCGCGATCCTCGGGATGAGCGAGGCCAAGATCCACCAGGAGTTCGACCGGATCGTGGCCTTCAGCGAGATCGAGGAGTTCATCGACACCGAGGTGAAGTTCTACTCCTCGGGGATGTTCCTCCGGCTCGCCTTCGCCGTCGCCGTGCACACCGACCCGGACATCTTCCTCGTCGATGAGATCCTCGCCGTGGGCGACGAGCCCTTCCAGCACAAGTGCCTCGACCGGATCCGCGAGCTGCGCGACGAGGGCAAGTGCCTCGTCATCGTCAGCCACGACCTGGACATGGTCTCGCGGTTCACCGACCGCGGAGTGGTCCTGGACAAAGGTCGGATGGTCCACGACGGCCCGATCGACGAGGCGGTCGCTCTCCTGCGTCGCCGCGCCGAGGGCTGACCGGCCGGTTGCCGAAGCGGCCGGACGCGGACGGCATACATTGGACTGCGGACCCATCACCCCGAGAGGCGAGAACCGTGACCGACTTCATCCCCTTCGCGTTGCCGGACATCGGCGAGGCGGAGATCGAGGCCGTCGTGGCGACGATGCGATCGGGCTGGCTGACGACGGGTCCCAACGCGGCTGCCCTCGAGCGTGAGTTCGTCGAGGCGATGGCGCCGGCGCGGCACATGGGCGGGGCGTCGGTTCAAGGGGTCGCGGTGAACTCGGCGACGGCGGGACTGCATCTGGTCCTGGAAGCGCTCGGGATCGGCCCGGGCGACGAGGTGATCGTCCCGACCTGGACCTTCACGGCCACCGCGGAAGTCGTTCGTTACCTCGGGGCGACGCCCGTCCTTGTCGACGTCCACCCGGACACCCTCAACATCGACCTCGATCGCGCAGCCGAAGCCGTCACCCCCCGGACCAAGGCGGTCATGCCCGTTCACTTCGCCGGCCTGCCGGTGGCGCGGGCGGCGCTCGCGGAGTTCGCCTCGGCCTACGGGCTTCGGGTTGTCGAGGACGCGGCCCACTCCCACCCGGTCGACTCGGAGGGTATGCCGGTCGGCCTCGGCGCGAGCGACGCCGTCGTTTTCAGCTTCTACGCCACCAAGACGATGACCTCGGGGGAGGGCGGGATCGTCGTGAGCGCCGACCCCGACCTCGTCACCCGGATGCGAACGATGCGACTACACGGGATCAACCGGGACGTCTTCAACCGCTACACCTCGACGGCGCCGTCCTGGCACTACGAGGTCGTCGCGCCGGGGTTCAAGTACAACCTCACCGATGTGGCCGCGTCGATGGCCCGGGTCCAGCTGACTCGCTCGGTGGCGATGCGCGAGCGCCGCTCGGCTATCGCCGCACACTACGACGGCGCCCTCGCCGGGCTCCCGGTGCGACTGCCCTCCCGTCCTGTCCACCCGGGGACGCACCATGCGTGGCATCTCTATGTCCTGCGGCTGACCGACGATGCGCCGATGGGTCGTGACGAGTTCATCCAGCGGATGTCCGACTCCGGCGTCGGCACGTCTGTGCACTTCATCCCGCTGCACCACCACCCCTATTGGCGCGACCTGAGGGGTGCTGACGCTCCTACGCTCCCCGTTGCGGACGCCCAGTTCCAGCGCGCGGTGAGCATCCCGATCTTCTCCTCGATGAGTGACGCCCAGGTGCAGCGTGTGGGGGAGACCGTTCGGGCGGTGTTGGAGGGCCGGTCGTGACCGATCGACCCACGGCGGGTATGCCGTCTGCAACCGGGGTGGACGCGAAGCGGGCGTTTGACGTCGTCGTGTCCGGCGCGATGCTGGCGGTGCTCTCCCCGGCGCTGGTGGTCATCGCCGCGCTCATCAAGCGAGACGATCCCCGCGGTCCGGTCATGTTCACCCAAGAGCGGGTCGGGTTGGGCGGCATACCGTTCCGGATCCACAAGTTCCGCACGATGCGGCCGGACGCCCCGGGTCTGCAGGTGACCTCCCACGGAGACCCCAGGGTGACCCGCATCGGTGCGATTCTGCGTAAGACCAAGCTGGATGAGCTGCCTCAGCTCTGGGATGTCCTCGTCGGGCGGATGAGCCTGGTGGGCCCTCGGCCTGAAGTGCCGAAATACGTCGGCCTCTGGCCGGAACAGCACCGTGACCTCATTCTGTCGGTCCGGCCGGGGATCACCGACCCCGCGAGCGTGCGGTGGCGCAACGAGTCGGAGGAGCTCGCCCAGGCGGCCGATCCGGAGGCCCACTACGTCGAGGTCCTGCTGCCGCAGAAGGCTGCCATGTATGCCGAGTACGTCCGGACCCGCTCGTTCTGGGGCGACCTCGTCGTGTTGATCCGAACCGCCGCGGCGGTGGGGCGCGGCTGAGTCGACTCGGCGGCGGGGATAGACTTTGGTGGCTCCGACGCTCGAGGCGGGGCCGGCATCGGCTATGAGACGACACGAAGGAGACAGGTGAACGTCACCGTTGTCGGGCTCGGCAAGATCGGACTTCCCCTGGCCGTCCAGTTTGCCCGCTCGGGGATGACAGTCATCGGGGCGGACACCAATCCGGCCGTCGTTGACCTGGTCAACGCGGGCCAGGAGCCCTTCCCGGGAGAGGCCCACCTGGGCGACTACCTCGCGGAGTGTGTCGCTGCCGGGACGATGTCCGCGACGACCGACACGGCTGACGCGGTCTCCAGGTCACACGCGGTCGTCGTCGTCGTGCCACTGTTCGTCGACGCCGACGCGCGCCCCGACTTCGGGTGGATGGACAGCGCCACCGAGGCCATCGGTCGCGGACTGCGCTCCGAGAACCAAACACTGGTCTGCTACGAGACGACCCTCCCGGTGGGGACGACCCGCACCCGGTGGAAGCCGATGCTCGAGCACGTCTCCGGCCTGGTGGAGGGGGTGGACTTCGACCTGGTGTTCTCTCCGGAGCGGGTTCTCACCGGCCGGGTCTTCGCAGACCTGCGGCGCTACCCCAAGCTCGTCGGGGGCCTGGGCGATCGTGGCGCCCATCGAGCCGTGTCGTTCTACGAGCAAGCCCTGCAGTTCGACGAGCGCGTCGATCTGTCCCGAGCCAACGGCGTCTGGGATCTCGGCAGTGCCGAGGCCGCCGAGATGGCCAAGCTCGCCGAGACCACCTACCGCGACGTCAACATCGGCCTGGCCAACCAGTTCGCCCGGTTTGCGGCGGCCAATGGGATCGACATCCACAAGGTCATCGAGGCATCCAACTCCCAGCCTTACTCACACCTTCACCAGCCCGGGATGAGCGTTGGGGGGCACTGCATTCCGGTCTATCCGCGGCTCTACCTGTGGAACGACCCGGATGCCACCGTCGTGCGAGCCGCACGCGCCGCGAATGCCGGTATGCCGGCATACACCGTGGGCCTGGCCGCGGCCGCTGCGGGGGGTGACCTCTCCGGCAAACGGGTCGTCGTGTTGGGGGCCGCCTACCGCGGGGGGGCGAAGGAGACCGCCTTCTCGGGAGTCTTCGCCGCAGTCGACGAGCTGGCGGCGCGCGGCGCGGTGGTCCTGGTGCATGACCCGCTGTATACGGACGCGGAGTTGGCCCGGCATGGGTGGGCTCCCTATCACCTCGGCGAGCCGGTCGACGTCGCCATCGTCCACACCGACCACGCGGAGTATGCCGCGCTGACCGCGGCCGACCTCCCAGACCTGGCCGTTCTCGTGGACGGGCGGGCCCGGATCGATCCCGCACGGTTCCCCGGCGTCCGGGTCGTCACCGTGGGCAAACCTGACCTCATGGCAACGGAGGCTTGATATGGCGGTGCGCATCGCGCCGAGTGCGGACGTCTCGCCCGAGGCGAGCATCGGTGAGGGGTCGGCCATCTGGCACTTGGCTCAGGTCCGTGAACACGCGGTGCTGGGGAGCAACTGCATCGTCGGACGGGGGGCCTACGTCGGGACCGGTGTCGTCATGGGCGACAACTGCAAGTTGCAGAACTACGCACTGGTCTACGAACCGGCCCGGCTGGGGCATGGTGTCTTCGTCGGGCCAGCGGTCTGTTTCACCAATGATCACTTCCCCCGGTCAGTGACCCCCGATGGTCAGCTCAAACGCGGCGACGACTGGGAGGCCGTCGGCGTCACCTGCCTGGATGGGGCCTCGATCGGTGCCCGGTCCGTGTGCGTGGCACCGGTCACGATCGGGCGCTGGTCGCTGGTCGCCGCGGGGTCGGTCGTCGTCAAGGACGTGCCTGACTTCGCGCTCGTTGCAGGGGTCCCAGCCCGCCGGATCGGGTGGGTCGGCCGGGCCGGAGTGCCCTTGAGCGACGGCGGCGATGGACAGTGGATCTGCCCCGAGACGGGGACGGCATACATCGAACACGACGGGACCCTGACGGAGGCAACCCCATGACTGATTTCATCCCCCCCGCCAAGCCGATCGTCGGCGAGGACGAGATCGCGGCGGTGACGCGGGTGATTCGTTCCGGCATGCTCGCGCAGGGCCCGGAAGTGAAGGCTTTCGAGGAGGAGTTCTCCGCGCACTTCGGGCTGGGGCGTGCGTGCGTCGCGGTCAACTCCGGGACCTCGGGCCTGCACTTGGGACTGCTCTCCAGTGGCGTCGGTGCCGGTGATGAGGTCATCGTGCCGTCGTTCACCTTCGCCGCGACGGCCAACTCGGTCGCCCTCACCGGAGCGACGCCGGTCTTTGCGGACATCGAGCCCGACACGTTCTGCCTCGACCCCGCGTCCGTGGAGTCGGCGATCACCGAGCGGACGGTCGGGATCATGCCCGTCCACCTCTACGGCCACCCGGCCAGCATGGGGCCGCTGCGGGAGCTCGCCGATCGTCACGGGCTGAAGTTGTTCGAGGACGCCGCCCAAGCGCACGGCGCGTCGCTGGACGGGACCCCGGTGGGTGCCTTCGGCCAGTTCGCGATGTTCTCGCTCTACCCGACTAAGAACATGACCTCGGGCGAAGGCGGGATGGTCGCGGTGTCCGACTCGCAGACCGAGCGGCTCATGCGGCTCTACCGCAACCAGGGCATGGAGCGGCAGTACGAGAACGAGGTCGTCGGCTTCAACACCCGGATGACCGATCTGCATGCTGCCATCGGCCGGGTCCAGCTGACCAAGGTCGGTGCGTGGACCGCGCAGCGGCAGGCGAACGCGGCATACCTGTCCGCTCACCTTCAGGGTGTCACCCCGCCGCCCGTTCGCCCCGGTGCGGTGCACGTCTACCACCAGTACACGGTTCGCGTTCCCGAGGACCGTGATGGTCTGGCCAAGGCACTGCGCGAGGAGTATGCCGTCGGGTCGGGGATGTTCTACCCGGTTCCCAACCACCGGCTGGCTCCGTTCGGGCACGACTTCGACCTGCCTGAGACGGAGATCGCCGCACGCGAGTGCCTGTCCTTGCCGGTCCACCCGTCGTTGTCGCAGGGTGACCTGGAACGGATCGTTATGGCTGTCAACACCCTGGCCCGGGCCGGCGCCTGATGGCTGTCCTTCGGGCCGGGCTGGTCGGCCTGGGCATGATGGGTCGCCACCATGCTCGGGTGTTGGCATCCCTTCCCGGCGTCGAGTTGGTCGCCGTCGCGGATCCCGGGGGCGACGTCCATGGCGTCGCTGGTGGTCGGGAGGTGTTGGCCTCGACCGAGGAGCTGATCGCCAAGGGGCTGGACTACTGCGTCGTCGCGGCACCGACTGGGTTGCACGAAGCAGTGGGGTTGGCACTAGCCGAGGCAGGCGTCCACGCGCTCGTGGAGAAGCCCTTGGCGGCCGATGCCGGTGCAGCACGCCGCATGGCCGACGCGTTCGCGGCGCGCGGGCTCGTGGGTGCCGTCGGGCACATCGAGCGCTACAATCCTTCGTTGCAGCGCGCCCGGCAGTTGCTGGAGGAGGGACACCTCGGCGCGGTCTTCCAGATCGTCACCCGCCGCCAGGGGCCGTTCCCCGGTCGGATCGCCGACGTGGGGGTCGTGAAGGACCTGGCGACGCATGACATCGACCTCACGGCGTGGGTGGCCCAGCGACCCTTCGTGAGTGTGGCGGCCCAGGCGGCATACCGCAGTGGGCGCGAACACGAGGACCTCATCGCGGTGACCGGACGCCTTGAGGGGGGCACGGTGACCAGTCACCTGGTCAACTGGCTGTCCCCGATGAAGGAGCGGGTGACGATCATCACCGGCGAGAAGGGTGCGCTCGTGTGTGACACCCTGACGGCCGATCTGACGTTCTACGCCAACGGGACGGCATCGTCGGACTGGGATGAGGTGCGTCAGTTCCGGGGAGTGACAGAGGGCGACGTGGTGCGCTACGCGATCGCCAAGCCGGAGCCGTTGCGGACCGAACACGAGGCTTTCCGCGACGCGGTCCTCGGGAAACCGACAGACATCGTCACTCTGGAGCAGGGCGTGCGGATCGTCGAGGTGGCGGAGGCCGTTCTGCAGTCGGCGTCCAACGGCGGACAGGTCGTCACCCTCGGCTGACGAGGTCAGGGCTGCGGGACGGGAGCAGACCTGTGCTCCACTACCGCCGCCCACCGCGACAGCCCCCAGGACAGGACGTAGGCCACGGCGCTGGCCAACGAGAAGGTCCACACCGTTGCGACGACACCGACCTCGAAGTGGACACACGCGAGTAGCGAGCCGACCACGAGGGTGAATCGTCCGGCGTCCCAGGCTAACTGGAGGCGGGCATGCCCCAGGACGATCAGTGTCTGGGAAACAGGGGCCGCAACCAATTGGGCGGCGAGGTTGATCGACAGCGCCGCCGCCATGCTCCCAGCGACTCCCCAACGCTCACCGAAGAGCAGCGGGAAGGCCGAGGGGGAGGCCACCAGGACGATGAGGCCCATCGGAACGGCCGCGAGGAGAAGCAGCCGGGTGGCCTTCGTCAACGCTCGGAGCGCGCCGAACTGACCGGATCGCTTGTTCTCCGACAGCCAACCGAGGTACACCTGCGCGGTGGCCTGGCCGAGCAGGGCGACCGGGATGGCGACGACGCGTTGGGCCAGGCCGAACTGACCTGCGTCGGCTAGCCCGAAGAAGGTCGTGATGAGCAAGGGAGGGGCGTAGAGCCCGGCCGCGTTCAGCAAGCCAGCCAGGGACAAGGCAGGGGCCTGGTTGACATACGCTCGGACGTCGTCGGAACGCGCGGTCGCACCGGTGACCACGGGCGCGCTGAGGTCATCGGGCCGGTTTGGTGCGGCAGCCTCGCTCGCGTCGGTGGGGCCGTCGGACGGCTGTGACTTGTTCGCGACGGCCAAGAACAGCGTCGACACGACCAAGGCCAGGACGAGGCCAGCGATCAGCCCGAAGGCGCTTGCGGCAACGATCCCGAAGGCCGTCTGGGTGACAAGCGTGACGAGGGCCTGGATGACGTTCCGGCCGGCAATGGTGGAGTACCGCCGACGTCGGATCGCCCACGCGTTGGCCAGTTGGAAGAGCGCCAACAACGCGCTCACCATCGGGATCGAGAAGATCCAAACCTCAAGGTCGAAGTCGTGCCCGGTCAGATACAGACCCGTGAATGCAGCAGCGACCAACAGGGTGTTGACTAGGACCGCCCTGACACCCATACGGACGATCCGACGACTCGTGTCATCCGAGGCGGGCAGAGGCACGATGACATCGGCCCGAATCGCCATGACCGGCATGAGCAGCATGGACCAAGCGGTGACCGTGGCCAGCGTCCCGAAGTCATGAGGCGTATAGAGCCGCGCCACGATGGGATAGCCGAGGAACGCCAAGCCCTGGGCCGCGGCGGTCGCCATGATGATGGCTGCGGCGCCCTGACCGGTCGCGCCGAGGCGTTGGCGGGCCCGAGCGGTGAGTGCAGCCAGAGGCATGCGGGGCATGGGGCGACCGCTACCCGGAGACCGGGCGTAGGACGGCTTCCGTGGCGATGCGTGCGGGAATCCGGTCATCGAAGTTCTCCCGGGCAAACGCCACCCGGCGCGCCCGCTCGTCGGCATCCGCCTGAGTGGCATCGAGAAGCGCCCGGCCGAGGTTCTCCTGAACTGCGGAGACATCCCACGGCGACACGTAGGCGAGGTCTGCTTGCGCCAACAGATCCGCGAAATCACCGCTTCCCGCATAGATCAAGGGAGTACCGCAAGCGAGCCCGCTCATGGCCTTGATCGGCCGGGCATCGGCGTACCCGGTGGACGGGCGGAGCGACGCCAGGCTGGCCACCGCGGTCCGGGTGGCGGCGGCGACCGTCGCGGCTGACACGGAACCCCGACAGTGGACTCGGTCCGGCCAACGCGATGCGATGTCGTTGATGAGTTCGCTGTCGCTGCCGTAGCCCAGGTAGACCAGGTCGAAGACTTCGCCGGCGCGCCAGCGTTCTTCGGCAGCCCTCGCGAAGATTTCCGCCCCGTGCACGACCCCGGCATTACCCGCGTAAACGAAGAACGGGTTGTGCTTGTCGCTGGGCCACCACCGCTCACCATCTGGGGTGTACACGTCCGTCGGTATGCCGTTGGGGATCGTGGTAACAGAGTTGGCCGCTCCCGCCGTGGCGGCGACGCGCGCCATGCCGGGGGTCGCCGCGAGGACTGTCGAGGCATGTCGCAGGGTGTAGTCCTCCACCGCCCCGATCACGGGAGTCAGAGCCCGCAACCAGATCTGGCGCGCGCCCTCGGCTGCGGCGCGCCAGGAGTCAGCGAGGTAGTAGACGAACGGCACGCGACGTCGGCGAGCGACGAGCAGCGACGCGAAGGCGGCTGTGGGCGGCGGATCCGACACGACCACGTCGAAATCGACAGCTCGTGCGGAGCTCACGATGCGCCCCGCAAAGAGCACGAGGTTGAACAGTCGGCGAACGGGGTTCGCGGTGCCTTCAGCCGGGCCCACGCATAGGACGCGCTCACCGCAGGGCCCCGTTCGCCGGCGAGGGCCACCGTCACCCGGAGCAGAGGTGATGACGGTCACCTCAACGTCCTTGGCACGCAACTGCGCGGTCAACGCACCCAGAACCTGACTTCCGGATCCGGCCACGGGCCAGTACTGGTGACCCACCATGAGCACGCGCATGTCACTCGATCCTCGAACCGTTCCCCGGCGGTCCCACATAGCGACGGTAAGTCTCGACGAGTCGCTGCCCCTCCGAGGCCCAGGAATAGCGCTCAAGGACGGCTTCCTTCCCGCGGGAACCCATCTCCCAGGCAAGGTGCGGATCATCGGCGAGTCGCATCATCGCGGCGGCGAGCTCTTGCGGTCGGTCATGAGGCACGACGATGCCGCAGCCGACCTCGGTCACCAACTGGGAGCCGACCTGCAACGAAGAGGACACAATCACGGGGACCCCTGCTGCCATGTACTCCAGAACCTTGGTGGGCAAGGCTTCGACTACGTTCGGAGAAGGCCGGAAGATGGCTAGCCCGAATAGCGAAGTCCCGGTCAGCTCGGCGACCTCCGGTCGGGACAGGACGCCCACGTACTCGATGCCGGGTCCGGATGGGGCGGTGCTGTCGGAATACGGTCCGGCCATGACCACGCTGTAGTCCTTCGTGGCGTTCATGATGCCCGCGGCCTCGATGATCGTCTCCGTGCATCGCTCTGGGTGGATCCCGCCCACATAGCACCCACGCCTTGGGCGGGCGAGAAAGTTCGCCCGTGAGCTGTCGATCGCTGCCCATTCATCGAGAATGGGATAATTTGCCACGACGGTCGTGTCGAACCGCCACTGATCGGCGATTGCCGGAGTCGCGGTCACCACGTGCGTCATCCGGCTGGCGATGGCGCGTTCGCTCATCGCGATCATGGGGGCAATCAGTCGACTCTGCCACGGCGCGAGATAGTCCTTGTGCGCCACGTCTTTGGACAGACTTTCGTGGGCGTCGTAGATCACCTTGCGGCCGTGAAGGCGCCAGAGCAACGACAGCGGCAGCAGCTCGGGGTCATGGAAGTGGATGACGTCGGGATCAACCCGGCGGGTCGCGGCAAGAGCGCCTGTCCACGCCCCGGACCAGCGGGCCAGTCGAGAGGTATACCTGGGGAGCAGCTCGACCTTGTGGTCCTCCCGGGGCGGTGCCGGATCCGCGGGCGCGATCAGGGTGACGTCGTAACCGGCACCGCGGAGGGTCGCGACTTCCTTCAGGTAGATCCGCGGGTCCGTTGCCGGGTGCGCCGATGTCACATGCACGACCCGCACCGCGTCGCCAGGCTGGCGAACAGAGCTGTCCCCGCCAGGGCGACGTCGTGTCAGCGAGCAGATTCGCTCCCGAACCCGAGGGAATAGCGCTTTGGCGTCTCCACGGTTCATTGCGTTCGCTTTCGTCGATGTCGATCGAGACATCTAGGGTCGCTCGGACGCCCGCGGCTGCGGGGCGTCAGTGGAGCAGGTCGAGGAGTTGCCGGCGGGCGCTCGGTTGACCACGACTCCGCACAACGAGGCGTTGACCAGGCGCAACTTCTCGACTGCTGCTGCCACGTTCTCGCTCTTCGTCTTCCCGTAGTCGAGCACCAAGGCGATGTTCCCGACCCGTGCCAACCCTAGAGTGTCGGCAACGGTCTGTACGGCTGCCGAGTCGAGGATGACGAAGTCGGCACGATCGCCGAGGTCCCGCAGCGTGTCAAGGAGTCGTCTACTGTGCAGGAGGTCGGCCGGATTGGTATCAGGTGCTCCTGCCGCCACGACCTCCAGTCCGCTGGCAGCATGGTGTTGCATGACGGAGCTGAGGTCTTCCGTGCCCTTGAGCACCGCCGACAACCCAGGGCCGGCGGAAAGTCCCAGCAGCGGGGCTACGGCGGGGCTGCGCAGGTTCGCATCGACCAGCACGACCCGCCAACCGGCCTGGGCCAGGGCCAGCGCAGTCCCCACAGCGACCGTCGTCTTCCCCTCTCCAGGTGTGGTGCTGGTGAAGGTGGTCACGTTGTGCCCCGGCCCGGCCATCGATTGCACGTTGGCGCGGAGAAAACGGAACGCTTCGGCGCTCTTGCCGAGGCCGCCGTTGGTGAACTCGGGTGCCCCCGTGAGGGTGGCGTTCGTTCCGATGACACCGATGACGGCAGTCCCGTTCAAGGCGGGGACCCCGCCAGGATTGCGCACCGTCTTGTCGAACAGTTCGCGGACCACGGACAGTCCGAAGCCGACGAGCAGGCCAAGGATCAGCGCGATGGCGCCGTCGCGGAGCGTCTTGTCGCCCGTGCCGCCCGTGTCGTCGGTGAGGCCCGGGCTCGGCGGGTCGATCTCTATTGTCTTGACGACCGAGCCGGACGTACCACCCAGCGTAGAGTCGGTGGAACGCGCGGCCGAGAGCACCGCCTGCATCAGGGCTGCGTTGATCTTCTGGGCCACGTCTGCGTTGGGATAACTCACGACGATCTGGACGATGCTCGTCCCTGTCGGAACGGTCACCTTGAGGTGCGACTGCAACTTCTCTGCGGGTATCCCTAGAGCCAGGCCGCGTGTGACGCGTTCGGCGGTTTCCCGGCTGAGCGCCACCTGGGTGAAGTTCTGCGCGAGCTGAGCCGCCGACGGTTCCGCGCGCAGTGTCGCGTTCTGGGTGAGGGTGACCATGACGGCCGAAGTCGACTCGAAGCTACCCGCTCGCGATTTGGGCATTAGGGCGGTGCCCGCGATGCCGAGGGCGGTCACGACCGCGCCGACAAGGACAATGAAGACCCACTGGCGGCGGGCGATGCGGAGATAGTCGCGGATATCCATAACAGGTCCCGTCTGAGTCGCCCCGACTGGGGCAGGGGTGGCGGAGGTGGTGGCGGGCTGGACCCACGAACGGTCATGACTTCCATGCTCAGAAGCCCGTGAAAAGGGCAATGCCGTGCCGATGTGCGGTGTTTGCGCGATGCGGAGCCGAGGATCGAGACGGGCCGCGTAGGCCAGCACGATGGCCGCACCGAAACCGTAGGTCAGCACGGACGTGAAGGCGCTGCCGTTGGCCAGCGAGATCGCAGGAACAACGAAGAACGAGTATCGGAAGGGCGTGGGGAGGCTGGCGGAAGAGTCGTCTGCCAAGCGGAGGAGGGTCGCAGCCAGGGCAGTCTCGATGGCGATGCCGACCAGGCCGGCATGCATGAAACCCGAGCCGATGAAGTTGACATTGGCGTTGGTGCCGGGTGTGTTGAAGATCCACTCACCGACAAGGACCAGTGGATCCTTTCCCGGCTCTCGATGCCAGGGCGCAAAACTCTCCAGACCGAGTTGCGGGTTGATCTGGAAGTACTTGAAATATCCGACCGTCAGGACGCCCGGAATGGCCAGGATTCGCATGCTGAAGACCGCGGTCCACAAGAGATTCCCGGTCAAGGAGTCCATGATCCGCGCGAAGATCATGAGGAAACCTAGGAGGAACAGGATGTGGCTCGGCTTGGGTGGACTCCCGCGTCGGGCTCGATAGGCGATCCACAACAGCAGCGGAACGGACAGCAGGGCCAGCCTGGCGCCGCTCGCGAGGTAGATGAGGAAATCGCCGCCGATGCCGACGAGCACCTTCACCCAGTCCTTACGCAGGACACCCCAGACGATCAGCGCCGGGTTGATGCACGCGTAACTCAGGGGCAGCAGGTAGGCGAGGGCGGGAACCTCTGCGAGGGCTTGTTTGTAGTCGGCCCGCACCGCGTAGATGTCCGCGAACGAAATGTAAGTGTGGTGGATCCCGATGGCCGAGATCAGCCACCCGTAGGTGATCGCCAGGAGCACGGTGCAGACGAGCCAGAAGTTGATCCGGATCCGGCTGGGCGTCGGGAGGAGGGCTCCGGAATTCGGAGCGGTGATCAGTCGGACGACCACGGCGACGGCGCAGATGCCCAGCGCCGCTGGGAGTCGCTCGGATTGGGGTAGCCAGTTCGATGCCTCGGCCAATAAGGCACTGGGGACGATGACGATCGTATAGATGATCCATAAGCAGAAATCCGAGGGGCGCTGCACCGACCGGGCCATGGTCGCGCCGGTCGCCACAATCGCTACGAATGCGATGGCTATCTCGAGGAACGGAGGGTCCTGCCAATTCACGCCCTCATACGCCCAGATATCCGAAAGGTAGGTCGCGTAGATCACCAGGAAGACGACGCAGAAGAACAGGACCGCGACAAAGAGGTGTGTCGGGGTCGTAGAAATGGTTCGGGACGAAGAGCGTCGGGTGCGGGGCGAAGTGCTCATCCCGTTCTCCTCACCCATCGTGTCCCGCCTGTCCGCTCCCTCAGGCTACCAGCGTCAACCAGCATCACGCCGATGCCGCATGTCGCGGCCGTACGCCATCAACCACTGGCCTCATATGGGCCATACCGGCGGTGTGACCCGCCGGAGGAGGGCGTCCACCGTGCGTTCGGCGGCGTCTCCGCTGCCATAGGGGGTGTCATCGGTCGCCGGGGGAGCCGACCGGGAGACCGCGGCCAACAAGCGCCCCTGGGCCGGGTCCGGGACGAGAATGTTCCAGCCGAGGTCGACGGTCTCGGTCCATTCCGTTTCGGTGCGGATCGTCGTGCAGGGGACACGGAGAAGGAAGGCTTCCTTCTGCAACCCTCCCGAGTCGGTGACGATGCCGATGCTGTGCAGCGCCGTCCCTATCAGGTCGGGATAGCCCACCGGGTCGGCGACGTGCAGCGAGCCGGCGGCCAGCGTCACACCGTGTTCGGCAGCCCGAGCCCGAAGGCGGGGGTGCACGAAGAGCACCGTGGGCTCGGGGAGGGATTGCATCGCGAGGACAATCTCGCGCAGTCGGGCCGGGTCATCGGTGTTCTCGGCCCGGTGGATGGTGGCGATCCGAAACGGAGCAGTGACGCCGTCGGGGATCCGTGGAGGGGATCCGGCGACCCGGTCACGAACGCGCATCAGGACATCGGTCATCACGTCGCCCACGAGTACGCTGCGCTCGGCCAGTCCTTCGCGCGCGAGTTGGGTCATGGCCGCCTCGGTCGGGGCCAGGCAAAGATCGGCCGCGTGGTCGCTGAGGACGCGGTTGTGCTCCTCCGGCATCCGTCGGTTGAAAGACCTGAGCCCCGCCTCGAGGTGCGCAAGCGGCGCGTGGATCTTCACGGCAGCAACGGCAGCCGCGAGCGTCGAGTTGGTGTCACCGTAGATGAGCACCCAGTCGGGGCGCTGACCAAGGATCACCGTCTCCAGCCGCCCGAGCATCGCGCCGGTCTGCTCACCGTGCCCCCCCGAGCCGACCGCCAAGTGTACATCGGGGCGCGGGATGCCCAACTCCTCGAAGAAGATGTCGGAGAGCGCCGGTTCGTAGTGCTGACCGGTGTGCACGATGCAGTGTTCGATGCCACGGGCGTTCAAGGCAATCGCGACCGGGGCGAGCTTGACGAACTGCGGCCGGGCACCAACGACGCTGAGGACTTTCATCCGGGGCCTCCTAAGGGGACGCTCCGCTGGACCAACCAGCCCCGGCGGGCAGACCAACGATGCTACCCGATTCCGAGCGGGCTTCCCGCGTGGGTTGAGCGGGTAGAGTCGCGTCCGCTCACCGCGGGTGACTGCGACAGGAAGGAGGGCCGCACTGACCGGCTCCTGGGTTGTTCTCGGCCCTCTTGCTGTGTGGGTCGCCCTCACGTGCGTCGGCGCCGTCGCCGTATGGCTGTCCGGTTTCCGCGGAGTGGTCGTCCCTGCGGCTGGATTGCCTGTTACTGCGCTGGCCGTGACCGCGTTCGGCTTGATGCAGGAGGTCGTCCGGTTGCCCTTCAGTTGGGCAACCCTGGTGAGTCTCGCCTGGCTGTCGGGAGCGCTCGTCGGCCTGGCTCGTCGGCTCCACTCGGGTCACTGGGGACTATCTAGGGACGCGGGGGCGCGCGCGGAGGACTCGGAGGGGAACTGCTGGCCGGTAGCCGCGGCGCTCGCGGCGTCGATGGCCACGGCTTACATGGTCATGTGGCACTCGACCGGCGGTGACTGGCAGGTCGCCTCGCAGACGTGGGACGCGTTCTTCGACGCTAACGCGGTCCGTGCGGCGTCCGAGAGCCAGGTCATCGCCCCCACCCAGCTGTCTGCGTTCGCCTATGCCTATCCGGTCATCAACTACTATCCGAGCACCTTCCATGGGCTAGCGGTGCTCGTCATGCAGGCGACCGGTTCCGACGCGGTGACCGCTACAAACACCTCGGCCGCGCTGCTGGCGGGCGGACTCTGGCCTGCGACCGTCGCGCTCGCCTCCCGCTACCTGTGGGGTGGTGGCCGAGGCGTCCTCCTCGCTGCCGTCACGATCGCCTGGGGCATGCATGGTATGCCGTGGGCGCCCCTTGGGTGGGGGGTGCTGTGGGCGACCTCGTTGGCGGGGGCGGCGGTTCCACTGGTGGTGGTGACCTTCGGTGGGCTGCTCGGTGTCACGCGGGCGCCTCGGGATCGTCGACTCGCCGGGCTTCTCTTCGTCGCTTCGCTCGCCCTCGTGGGTGTGCTTCATCCGCGGGTGGCGGTGGTCACGTCAACGGTGCTGGTGGCGCCCTGGGTGTGGGTCTTTGGGGGGAGCGCCGTGCGGCGCTGGCGCGCGGACCGGCGGGGCAGCGCCGCGGGCCCGGCCGCCTTGGCCGGTATGCCGGTCGTCCTGCTCGCCGCGGCCGCCCTGCTGGTGGGACGGGGCAACGGTGAGCTCGTCGCGCGCGCCTGGCCGATCCTGCAAGGCAGGGTCGCCGAGATCGTGCAATACCTCATCGGTGGCCCCGAGCAGTCGATACCACGGCTGCTTGTCGCAACGCTGGTCGTGACCGGAATCGTCCTCGCGTGGCGCGAACGCTCACTGCGCTGGCTGGTGGTGCTCCACCTGTCGGCGGTGGGGCTAGACATCGCCACGGCGACAACGAACTACGTGCGGCCCTTCAACGCCATCGCCAGGTTCTGGTACAACGATCGCCATCGCACCATCATCGTGCCCCCTGCTGTTGCGGTGCCCCTCGCCCTGCTCGCGTGGGAATGGGCCAGTTCCGTGGCCCGTCGTCGTTGGGGCAGGTGGGCAGACGCTCCGGGAGGCATTCGGCGGGGCGTCTGGGGAGGCGATCGGTGGCGTCGGCCGTCGGTGTCGTTCGTGCTCGCGGTCGCGGTGGGGGCGAGCGGCGCCATTGGCGCCGTCAGCTACTTACGCCCGTTCTATGCCGAGGCCGCTACCGATCCTGTGGTCGGCTTCGTCAGCCCGCGAGAGATCGCGTTCTACCAACGGGTGGCGCAGGTCGTGCCTCCGGGCGAGCGCGTCCTCAACAACCCTTGGGACGGCTCAGGACTTCTCTACGCCTATACAGGTGTGCGAACCGTCTTCTATGTGCTCAACGGGGTTCCGGGAACGAACGCCGGCGTTGTGTTGCGAGAACGGCTGCTGACGATGAGTCACGCCGAGGTCTGTACCGAGATGAAGGCGGACGGGGTGCAGTGGATCATCAATGGTGGAGCGGTGCCGCCGACCCCCTCGTTGCCCCCGCAGGTCGCCCCAGGGATGGAGGTCCCCGCCGACTTCTGGGCGACGACGCCGGTCCTTCAGGACGGCGACCTGCGCCTGTATCGGGTCACCGGGTGCGGTGCCTACTAATTCGGAACACGTGAATCGACCGGATCGGTCGCACTGGACCCCGTCAGGTTCGCCGGCGTCTCGCGTCAGTGCATGCTCGCGGGTCCGCGATATGGCGGTCGAATGGTCGGGAACCTCCGACTCCGGCAACTGCGATGGATCCATCGGCAGCGCCTTCGCGCAAGTGACGAGAGGGTTCTTCGTCGGGGTTGCATCCTCGGCGCGCGAGACGAGGTCCTCAGTCAACTTCTCGCCCGGCCGCAGTCCGGTGTAGGTGATGTCGATCTCGCGTCGACCGGACATCCGGATGAGCGCCCGCGCCACATCGACGATGCGTTACCCATGTTCAGGACCATGACTTCGCCATCCCCGGGAGCGGCAGCCGCGGCCTCGAGAACAGGAGTCCTGCCATTGCAGCCCGCTCGGACAGGTCTTGGATCAGCGAGGCATCGGCCGACGGCATCGCAATGGCTAGGGTGTCGGCGTCGAAGCGGGCAGCTACCTCCTCGTGCCCCGGACGCGGATGCCTTCGAGCGACAGCCGGGCCTTGCGCGGGTCGTCGTCAAGGAGCGCAACCGGGTGATAGCGCTGGTTGCGGTCGCGGACCATGGCGCAGACCAGCACCTGGCCACCCTCGCCGACTCCGAGCACCACCACTCACGCTCGCTCACGGCTGCAATTCCAGTCTCCACCCGGGTAGCCCCGACGGTTCCTGCAGGTACGCACAATCGGTCGCAGCGCCAACTTGCCACGAGGGCGAAGGCGCCGACGAAGATAGGGACACTCTTGGGCACGAGGATCGGGTTGGCGATGAGGACCGGGATCCAGGTGACCAGCGTTGTGGCCAGCACCGTCTTGGCCAGGTCGACGATCTCGTCGAAGGATCCCCGCATGTGACCAACGGCGTAGGGCCCGAACAGGAAGCCGAAACACCAACTGGAGCGAGCCGGCCATGACGGCTGTGATCGCCAGCCCCGCTATGCGAACAGGTCCACGTGCAGTTCGTAGCGCAGCCACGAGGCCGATCGCCCAGACGACGCAGTCGACGCCAGCCCAGGCCAGGCGGAATGGGTGGTCGGACCTAAGGGAAGTACTCCTTGACGATGCCTGCCGACGAGCATGGCGTTTCGGACAAAACGTGCGTGTTACTGACGAACGCGCACTCGCTCCTGCTAACAAGTCACTGCTGCCAGCGGTGTGCACAAGGCATCCACGGTACCAAGCCGGCGGCCCCCTACCGTGCCGCACCCTCGGGCGCGGACTCGTCGCCCGATACCCTTGGTCCACGTGAGCGCCACTCCGATCGTCGTCCTCGTCTCGGGGACCGGGTCGCTGCTGCAGGCCCTCATCGACGCGAGCCTGGACCCCGCCTATGGCGTCCAGGTCGCCGCCGTCGGAGCCGACCGCGCCGGGACCCTCGGCCAGGCACGGGCGGAGGCGGCCGGCATACCGACCTTTGTATGCCGCACCACAGACTTCCCGTCGCGCGCGGACTGGGACGTGGCGCTCGCGGACACGATCACGGCATACCGGCCGGTGTTCGTCGTCTCGGCGGGGTTCATGAAGCTGCTCGGACCGGCCACGCTTGCGGCGCATACGGTGGTCAACACCCATCCCGCCCTGCTGCCGGCCTTCCCCGGCGCGCACGCGGTGAGGGATGCCCTCGCCTACGGCGTGACCGTCACCGGGACGACCTGCCACCTCGTCGACGCGGGCGTCGACACGGGGCCGATCATCGAGCAGCACGCCGTAGCGATCGAGCCCGGCGACACCGAGGACAGCCTCCACGAACGGATCAAGGTCGTCGAGCGCTCGATGCTCGTCGACGTCGTGGGCCGGTTGGCCCGGCACAGGTTCACTGTCACCGGCAGGAAGGTCACCATCCCGTGAACGCCGCTGCACACCCCACCGGGCACCCTCCCGTCAGTGCCCCCGGCCCCACCCAGGACGTGCGGCCCGTGCGTCGTGCTCTGGTCTCGGTCTACGACAAGACCGGTCTGGAGGAGCTCGTCCGCGGCCTGGCCGACTCCGGCGTGGAGCTGGTCTCGACCGGGGGGTCCGCCGCGCTCATCGCCGGGCTCGGCCTGTCGGTGACCAAGGTCGAGGACCTCACCGGTTTCCCCGAGTGCCTCGAAGGCCGGGTCAAGACCCTGCACCCGCGGGTCCATGCGGGGATCCTCGCTGACACTCGCAAACCCGACCACCTGGCGCAACTGGCCGAGCTCGGCGTCGCAGCCTTCGAGCTCGTCGTCGTCAACCTTTACCCGTTCGCCGCGACGGTCGCCTCGGGCGCCACGCCCGACGAGTGCGTCGAGCAGATCGATATCGGCGGTCCGTCGATGGTCCGGGCCGCAGCCAAGAACCACCCGAGTGTCGCGGTGCTCACCAACCCCAGCCAGTATGCCGCGGCGCTGGCTGCCGTCCGCTCGGGCGGCTTCACGTTCACGACCCGACAGCGACTGGCGGCCGAGGCGTTCGCCCACACGGCGGCATACGACGTGGCGGTGGCGTCCTGGATGGGAAGTGGCGCCTACGCGGACACCTCGGACGGGACCGGGTTCGCGGCGTTCGCGGGGGCGACCTACGCGCGCGCGGCGGGGCTGCGCTACGGCGAGAACCCGCACCAGCAGGCGGCCCTCTACCTCAGCGGGGCACCGGGCATCGCCTCGGCCACGCAACTGCACGGCAAGGAGATGTCCTACAACAACTACGTCGACGCCGACGCGGCGCTGCGGGCCTGCCGTGACCACGGTGGGCTGCCGACCTGCGCGATTATCAAGCACGCCAACCCGTGCGGCATCGCGGTCGGGACCGAGGAGGGCGGCATCTCGCAGGCGCACCGGCGCGCGCACGCCTGCGACCCCGTGTCGGCCTTCGGCGGGGTCATCGCGGTCAACCGGACGGTGACGCTGGAGATGGCGCAGACCGTCAAGGACATCTTCACCGAGGTCGTCGTGGCGCCAGGCTATGACGACGATGCGCTGGCGGTGCTGACGGCCAAGAAGAACATCCGGCTGCTCACCGTCGACTTCGCGGCGCTCGACGCGGCGGGCACCGCAGGCACAGCGGGCACAGCAGGCAGCGCATCCGGGATCGGGCAGCTCGAATCCCGGCCGGTGTCAGGCGGATTACTCGTCCAGAGCGTCGACCGGGTCGACGCGATCGTGCGCGACGATGCCGGCACGGCGACGGGTGGTGACGACCCGGCATACTGGCAGCTCGCCTGCGGCGACCCCGCGGATGAGGCGACCTTGGCCGACCTCGCCTTCGCGTGGCGGGCGGTGCGCGCGGTGAAGTCCAACGCGATCCTCTTGGCCCGCGACGGTGCGTCGGTGGGGATCGGCATGGGGCAGGTCAACCGGGTCGACTCGTGCCGACTGGCAGTGTCGCGCGCCGGCGAAGACCGGGCTCGTGGGTCGGTCGCCGCGTCGGACGCCTTCTTCCCGTTCGCGGACGGCCCCCAGATCCTCCTCGACGCGGGTGTCAGGGCGATCGTCCAACCGGGCGGGTCGATGCGCGATGCCGAGACGGTGGCAGCGGCCACGGCGGCAGGCGTGACGATGTACTTCACCGGGACCCGGCACTTCGCCCACTGACCTCAGCAGACGGGCGTCACTCGTAGAGGACGTACTCCGGCTGGGGCGTGAGGCCGAGCACCTGGGTCGGCGTCATGAGCGGGCCCGTCGCGGTGTCCTCGTCGTAGAACAGCTTGAACCCCTTGTGCACATGCTCGGGGGTCACGGCCACGATGCTGCGCCACGTCGCGGTCTTCTGCCCCGGGGTCCCGATCCCGTCCACCGAGACGACCAACGCGACGCCGGGGTGCGGCCGCAGCCCGGCCGGCTCGCGGACGATCGACGTGTGCAGCTGGTGATAGAGGACGACCTTCTCCGGCAGGCGGTTCGCGGCGACGATCCCCGCGACGTATGCCGCGATCGCGTCCAGTTCCGCCCCGGTCGTCCGGCCGAACACCTTGCCGGGCACTTGGCCGGCCTTGACCGCCCATTCAGGGTCGAGGGCCAGGCCGACGTCCGGCTCGCGCAGCCAGGGTTCCCAGAACTTCACCTCATCAAGGAACGCCGCCCGGCCGGGCTGGATGTTGAGCAGGAGGATCGCCCCATGCCGCCGGGCGGCATCGAGGTGGCGACGGACGACCTCTTGGTCGATCCGGGTCCGATACAGCCCGTCCGGGCCGGGCTTGGCGTGCACGACGGTCGCGATGAGCTCGAACACCGGCAGCGGGCGTCGGCCAGCGGCATACTGGCCGGCCAGGGTGGTGATCTCGGCGGCGCGGTCGTCGAGGGTGCCGACGCCGAGGCGACCGAGGGCCGGCGACCCGGGGTAGCCGGAGTAGCCCACCAGCCGATGGTCGGGGAAGACCCGGGTGCCACCGCCGGGGAGGGTGCTGACGGGCGACTGGCTCGTCGTCTGGCCGCCGAGGGCGCCCGTGGCTGCCCCCGACCCTGGAGAGTCGGCCGCAGCCGCTGCGGCGGCGCTGGATGGGTCGGTCGTCACGATGGATGTGCTCGCGATTGATGGGCTCGCGGGGTCCCCCGTGGGCGATCCCGTCGAGGGCCTGGGCGGCAGCCACCCCGAGCCCGGTGCCGTCTTCTCGGCGGACGGACGGGATGTCCCTGACGGGTCTGACGGGTTCCCGCATCCGGCGAGCAGGAGGGCGAGGGTCAGGCCGCCGAGGACGGGACGCGCGAGCAGGCGGTGGGCGGACGGCATACGCGCTGCCGTTCGCGGGTGTGGCATGTGGTGACCTACCAGGGGTGTCGGATGGGGGAGCAGCCAACCTTACGGGGGAGGTGCATGGGCGTGGAAGGATTGGCTGCATGGTGGCACAGATCCTCGACGGCAAGGCCACGCTGGCCACGGTCAAGGCCGAGCTGGCGGCGCGCGTGGCGGCCCTGGCCGAGCGGGGGATCGTGCCCGGGTTGGGCACCGTGCTTGTTGGCGACGATCCGGGCAGCCATTGGTATGTCGGGGCCAAGCATCAGGACTGCGCCGAGCTGGGCATCCGCAGCATCCGCCGCGACCTGCCGGCGACCGCCACCCAGGCTGAGGTCGAGGCGGTCATCGACGAGCTCAACGCCGACCCCGCCTGCACGGGCTTCTTGGTGCAGCAGCCGACCGGGCTCGACGAGATGGCGTTGTTGTCCCGGGTCGACCCCG
The DNA here is from genome assembly GCA_016704565.1 of Candidatus Phosphoribacter baldrii. Classification (GTDB taxonomy): domain Bacteria; phylum Actinomycetota; class Actinomycetes; order Actinomycetales; family Dermatophilaceae; genus Phosphoribacter; species Phosphoribacter baldrii. The sequence continues at coordinate 38,575 of JADIZV010000001.1, read as the reverse complement.
CCAAGGACGTCGATGGGCTGCACCCGACGAACCTCGGCTGGCTGGTGTTGGGGCGTCCGGCACCGTTGCCGTGCACGCCGATGGGGGTCATCGAGCTGCTGCGCCGGTTCGGAGTGCCGATCGCCGGAGCCAAGGTCGTTGTCGTCGGGCGTGGGCTGACAGTCGGTCGGCCGCTCGGACTGATCCTCACCCGCAAGAGCGAGAACGCCACAGTCACCTTGTGCCACACCGGAACTCGTGACCTGGCCGCGGAAGTGCGACAGGCGGACATCGTGGTGGCCGCCGCCGGCGTGCCCGACATCATCACCGCCGACATGGTCAAGCCCGGCGCCGCCGTGCTCGACGTCGGGGTCAGCCGGGTCACCGACCCGACAACCGGCAAGTCCCGGGTGGCCGGTGATGTCGCCGCCGGGGTCGCCGACGTCGCGGGCTGGGTCAGCCCCAACCCGGGGGGCGTCGGCCCGATGACCCGAGCGTTGTTGCTGTCCAACGTCGTCCTGGCCGCCGAGCGCCAGGCTGCTGGCGGATGATCGACGCCCGCTCGGCCCTGGCCGCCGCCCGTCGCCTGGGGGTGTGGTGGGTGACGGCGCTGTTGGCCGGCCTCGGTGTCGTGGTGATTGCATCCGGTCAACTGCGGGCCGGGGGCTATCTGCTCGCCGCCGGATGCGCAGCCGGGGGCATGCTCCGGGCGATCCGGCCGCTCGGCCACGCCGGCGGGCTAGCCGTGCGACGACGCTCGGTCGATGTCGTCCTGTGGCTCGGCCTGGCGGGCCTGGTCGCGCTGGCCTTCACCCTCGTCCGGCTCTGAGCCTGCGGCTGGCACTGGTTCCCCGATTCGCCCGCGGGCCACTTGCGTGGATGACGCGCTGAGCTCCCCGAGCCACCACTGCCAATCCGCCTCCAGGGCCGAAGCGAGTCCCGACGCGGCCAGCCCAACGAGGCGGTCACCCCTGCCACCCCTCGCCCGCAGCACCGGCGAGGGGTGCCATGGGCAGGATCGGTATCCCGGCCTGCCCGCGGAAGTGCTCCAGGTGCAGCTGGAGGTTGCGCAGGAAAAGCCCCCAGCCTTTGACCATACCGTCGTATTGGGCGTCCCACTCGGCGCCAGTCCCGAACCCGGTGTTGACCCGGCGCACGACGCACGAGCCCCCGTCACGAGCTTCGACGAGCCATACGAAGGCCAGCCAGTCGACGCCCTCGCCGCCGTCGAGGACGATCCGGTGCGGCGGCTCCCACGCGGCCACCCGACCGTTGACGTGCTCGCGGATACCGCCGTCGGGCATCGACCGCTGGCGGCCACGGCCTCTTGGGCACCAACGCGATCGCCGCACGGACGGTCTCGGTGAGCGCGAACCCGATCGAGTACTCAACCGATCGACACCTCAAGCACCTCGACCGCCGCGATGAGGCCCGCCCTTGGGTTTGGTGCATGCCGTGTTGACAGGCCGAAGAAGCACTTGGCGAAGGCCATCGCACAGGCCGGTGTGCTCGCCAGGGCCCCGGTAGGTACACCGACCGGGTGCGTCGCTTGTCGACGGCGCTTGAAAACTGATCGGTTTCGGCGGTCGAAGAGTGAGCGGGTTCAGTTTAGGGATTCTTGCTCGGCTTTGATGCTGGGCAGGGTGTCGACGCCGCGGTCGCGTAGGCGGTAGGAGGCGCCTTTGAGGGCGATGACGTCGGCGTGGTGGACGATGCGGTCGATCATCGCGGCGGCGACGATCTGGTCGCCGAAGACGCCGGCCCAGGAGCTGAACGGCAGGTTGCTGGTGAGGATCAGGGAGGCGTGCTCGTACCGGGAGGAGACGAGTTGGAAGAAGAGGTTGGCGGCGTCCTGGGCGAAGGGTAGGTAGCCGACCTCGTCGATGATGATCAGCCCATACCGTCGCAGCCGGGTCAGCTCGGTCGCGAGGCGGCCGCGGTCGTGGGCGTCGGTGAGGCGGGTGACCCAGTCGGTGGCGGTCGCGAACAGGACGCGGTGTCCTTGGCGGGCGGCGGCGACGCCCAGGGCGGTGGCTAGGTGTGTCTTGCCGGTGCCCGGCGGGCCGAGCAGGACGACGTTGCGGTGCTCGGTCAGGTAGGCACCCGAGGCCAGGGCTTGGATCGGGGTGCGGGCGGCTGGTTGGTGGTCGAAGTCGAAGTCGTCCAGGGTTTTGACCGCGCCGAAGCCGGCGGCGCGGATGCGTAGCCGGGCGCCGGAGGCGCCTCGGGCGGCGACCTCGCGTTCCAGGACCGCGGCCAGGTAGTCCTCGTGGGTCCATCCGGTGTCGCGGGCGTGGTCGGCCAGGCGGGCGGCGGCTTCGGTGATCCGCGGTGCTTTCAGCGCGGCGGCCAGGTGGGTGATCTGCTTGAGTGACTCGGTCCCGGCGGTGGGCTTGGGTGTCATGGCTGGCTCACCTGGCCCAGGCCGAAGGCGCGGTCGTAGTCGGCGAGGTCCCGCACCATCGTGTCCTCGCCCGGTGCCGCCGCTGGGGTGGGGTGTTGGTAGTTGTGCCGCAGCGTGGCGGCTGTCGCGACATGCGTGGGGTCGGTGACGGTCATGCCGCGGGCCCAGCGGCGCGGGTGCTGGGCCACCAGCTGGCTACCGTGACGGACCCGCACGAGGTTCAGGTCGGCGGCCACGTCGACCCGGGCGCCTATCGCGCGGGGGTCGACGGAATAGTCGTTGGTGTCGACGCGCACGTAGTAGTCCCGGCCTAGTCGGACGTGGTTGCGCCAGCCCAGGTGCAGCACCGCCGGCGGTAGGGGCAGCATCGACTCCTTGTCCGCGGCGAGCAGATCGGTCGGCCGTGCCTTGAGGGTGCGCACCGTCCGCGCGTTGGCGGTGGTCAGCCACTTGGTGAACTGGGCGTTGAAGTCGGCCGGGGACTCAAAGTGTCGGCCGGGCATGAAGGACGTCTCGAAGAAGCCGTTGCGCCGCTCGACGATGCCTTTGGACTCCGGGTCCCGCGGCGGCAGCAGCACCACCTTCGTGGCCAGCGTCCCGGCGAACACCGCGACCGGTTCGGTGACCTTGCGTCGTCCGATGCCGGGCTCGTTGTCCCAGATCAATCGGCGCGGCACCCGACCCAGCTCACTGAGCAGTTCCCACGTCCCCAGCAGCAGGTCCGGTGTCTTGCGCGTCGGGATCATCCGCCCGAGCATGTAGCGGGAGTACCCGCAGGTCATGACCAGCACCGGAAGCAGCGTCCTTGAGCCGTCCTCGAGCAGGATCTTGCGCGGCGGGAACCACAGGTCGCACTGGGCCACGTCCCCGGCCGTCCACGTCAGCCGGTCGGCCGGATCAATCGGGCGGTGCTCAGCCCGCACCCGGTTGACGTTGTCGCGGAACCAGCGGATCGAGCCGGTCCACCCGACACGTTCGGCCAGCACTGTCGCCGGCATGTCCGGGGTGTCCGCCAACAGCTGATGCACCCGCGCTTCGTACGGCGTGAACGACGTCGGCCCCGCCTTGCGTTCGTACTTCGGTGGACCGTCCGAGGCCACGGCAGCAGCGACCGTGTTCCTCGCGATGCCCAACCTCCTGGCGATCTTGGCCTTCGGCACACCCTCGGCAGCCAGCCTCCTGATCAGCGCCCAGTCCTCCATAGTGATCACACTCCAATCGTCGAAGAGTGCTCACTTTTCAAGCGCCGTACCTGCTCAGTCTTCAAGCGCCGCCGACATCGCTCAGGTGACGCGCCAGTAGATGACGTAGTTGAACTGCCAATTGATGGTGGCTGTACCCGTGGCCCCGCTAACCTTGACAGGGAACACCCAATTTCCCCAGTCGTTTTACTCAACTCCGTCGCTGTGCGTTGGGCATGACCAATGGAAGAAGTAGCTGACCGACTCGCCCCGCTTGTCGCACGTACAGTTGCCGGGAGTGCGCCAGGCGTAAGCCTTGGTCACGGGGCCACTCGCGATGGCTCTGAGCGCTGGGCTCACCTGGAAACCGAAGGCCACAGGCAGATTGCTGCTATAGGTGACCTGGGCACTAAAAGTGCTGTTCTGGTCCGAGCGCGAGTAGAACGGCGAACTTGGAAGGAAGATCTTGGTCCCGAACGCGATGGGTCCTGTGGCGCTAGGCGTGGGCGGCCAAGTCCTGACCATCGCCAACGCAGTCGGATGCCGACACGACTGGCTTGTCTGTCAGCGCCTTGCGAGTTTCATCGAATCCACGAGTGGTTCCATCTGCCAGTCGGATCGCCACGGACGCAACAAACGCACACCGCGCACCCATCGCTCCGAAGTCAGATGAGATTGATCCTGCAGGGCTTGGGGGCGCGCCAGCCGCGAGCGATACGGGGACGTTGCTGCCTATCGCAAAGGATGTGAGCACGAGCGCGACCGTCGCCAGCCTTGGCCATCTTCTCAGCACGAAGGCCTCCCTGCGTGTTCTTGCATTGTCTGTTCAGGTGGCGCGAGACCGGGGTCTACTTCTTGCCCTTCTCGTCCGCCAAGGAGGCGCACGACCCGTGTCTCGCCTTACCGGCAAGTTGGCCACGCACATTCTTTCATGGACACACCCTCTGGCAACCCCGAGTTCGTGACTCGCCGGGGCGACTCACTCTGGGCTCGGGGAGATCTCCAGGATCTCCACGGCTCTGCGCGAGGTGTACGCGAGAGGGGGTATGCCGCGCGGCATACCCCCTCTGCGATCTCGCCTGGCTGGGAGGCGAGCCGAGAACCTGGCTCAGATGAGGCCGAGAGCCTTGACCTGGTCGCGCTCGGACTCCAGGCGAGCCACGGACGCCTTGATCCGCTCCATGGAGAAGTCGGACAGCTCGATGCCCTGGACGATCTCGTAGCCGCCGTCCTTGCACACGCACGGGAACGACGAGACGACGCCCTCGGTGAGGCCGTAGGAACCGTCCGACGGCACCGACATCGACACCCAGTCGCTCGTGCCGAGGGCCCAGTCGCGCATGTGGTCGATCGTCGCGTTGGCGGCCGAGGCGGCGGAGGACAGGCCCCGCGCCTTGATAATCGCGCCGCCGCGAGTGGCCACGGTCGGGATGAACGTGTCGGTGATCCAGGCCTCGTCGACCAGGTCGGCTGCGGTCTTGCCGTCAACCTTGGTGTTGTAGAGGTCGGGGTACATCGAGTCGTCGTGGTTGCCCCAGATCGCCAGGTTGGTGATCGAGTCGACGGGGACGCCGAGCTTCTGAGCGAGCTGGGTCTTGGCGCGGTTGTGGTCCAGGCGGGTGAGGGCGTTGAAGCGCTCGCGCGGGATGTCGGGGGCGTTCGCCATCGCGATGAGGGCGTTGGTGTTGGCCGGGTTTCCGGTGACGAGGATCTTGACGTCGTCGGCTGCGACCTTGTTGAGCGCCGCGCCCTGGCCGGTGAAGATCTTGCCGTTGGCGGCCAGCAGATCGGCCCGGTCCATGCCCTCCTTGCGCGGCATGGCGCCGACGAGCATGGCCAAATTGGTGCCTTCGAAGACCTTCTCGGCGTCGTCGCCGATCTCGACGCCGGCCAAGGTCGGGAACGCGCAGTCGTCGAGCTCCATGACGACGCCTTCGAGCGCCTTGAGGGCGGGCGTGATCTCAAGCAACCGCAGTTGGACGGGGGTGTCCGGGCCGAGCAGCGCACCACTGGCGATGCGGAACAGCAGGCTGTAGCCGATCTGACCGGCGGCGCCGGTGACGGCCACCTTGACGGGGGCGGTGCTCACGGGATCTCCCTCTCGCGACGGGTGGTTGGGGGTCGGTCCGACGCTACCAGCAGCCGTCGCCACCGCTCCCAGCCGAGTCCCACGCTTCGGGTATGCCGTCGATCACGGACCGGGGGATGGCGGTCGGGACCGCCCATCATCACCTTCGTCGAACATCTCCAGGAAGGGCTCCAGGAAGGGCTCAAGGAAGGCCCAGGGGAGACCGCTGCCAGTCCGGTCCTGGCAGTCGATCCTCCCGCGGCACCTGGAGGGGCTGCGACCAGCCTCGATGCGCGGCATACCTGGCCTCCCGCTGTCTGGGTGCCACGGGTGTGGGTGGGTCTGGCGCACTGGACGTGTGGATAACTCTCGTGGGTGGTTGGGGTGATATGTGAGACTTGCCGGGTCGGTGAGTTCGACTCAGGGAGGCACCTGCCGTGGTTGTGAGGACGTGGCGGTATGCCGCCGGGCTGGCGTTGCTGGGCGCGTTGGCTAGCGGTCTGGTCGGGTGCACGAGCGGCCCGGCCGGGTCGGGGTTGACGGGCAGTTCCACGGTGAGTGGCTCGGCCGCTTCGACGACGACGGGGTCCTCGTCTACCTCGTCGGTGACCTCCAGTGCGACGTCGACAACGGGGGCGACGTTGACGTATCCGGCGGACGTGCCGGCCGAGGCTCGGGTGAACTCCCCGGCGGGGGCGATGGCATTTGCGCGGTACTTCTTCGCTCAGGTGAACAAGGCCTACACCACCCCCCAGGCTGGCCTCATCGCCCCGTTGTCTACCGCGAACTGCAAGTCATGCGCTGCCTTCGAGAAGACCGCTGGGGACTTCGTCGTCGACGGGCAACGGTACGACCGTCAGGCACTCGAAGTCCTAGAGACGTCGCTCAGTCCCGAACCTGCGCCCGCGGGGACACTCATCATCGACGTCGTCGCGAAACAGTTCCCCGCAAAGGTGATCACCGGTTCTGGGTCCATCGTGAGGACCATCACCGAGAGGCAAGGCATCTTCGTCGTTCGACTAGCTAGAGGCGACGGCGTCTGGACCGTCGATTCGATCCAGGTCCAAGCATGAACAAGACCGCCGTGGCCGTGGCAGTTGCGCTCACAGTTGTCCTCGGCGCTGTCCACCCTGCCTGGGCTCAAGTGAGCGACCCCGGTGGGGCATTCGAGCAAGTTGTCGAAGCTCAAGGCACCACCACTCACGCCTCCGCGGCGTCGGTGGGGAATTTGGGGCAGGGGAAGGATTTGGGGGGGAATGCGTTTGGGGTGCCGATGGTGTTTTCGGTGCGGATCGCGTGTCAGGCTGCCGATCCGGGGGATCCGGATCCGAGTGCGTGTCAGAAGGCCGCGTTGGGGTGTCTGACCAACGGTGTGCAGGTGGGGATCGGGTTGTTGTACGAGATCTATGCCCGTCCGGCTGGGTCGAGCGGGGCGTGGCAGTACGTGGGGTCCACGTGTTTCGCTGACCAGGTCCCAGGGGCCAGCCCGACCTTGTCCATGGGCCGGATCATCGACGCGTTCCACCTGACCCCGTGGGCGACCGCGACCGTCCTCACTCAACCCGAAGGCAACACCACCTTGGTGAGTCTGCCGGTGTACGCGCGGATCTCGTGGTCCGTCCAGGGATACCAACCTGGTGAGGTCGACACCCTCGATCCGGCGAGCATGTTCGGGTTGACGGTGCAGATCAGACCGAAAGTCGACCATTACACGTACGTGTGGGGCGATGGCACCTCGACCGGCCCCAGCCGCAGCGATGGTGGAGTCTGGCCCAGCGGCGACATCACCCACAGCTACCCGAGTCCCGGCACCTACCAGGCCAGGGTCGACACCACCTTCACCGGTGACTTCCGGATCAACGGTGGCCCGTGGACCCACATCCCCGACACGGTCACCATCACCGGACCCACCACCACCATCACCGTCCACGCCGCTAAAGCTGTCCTGGTCGGCTAACCCGTTCCGACCCAACACCGGCAACCCCAAGGACGGGTGGCACTTACACCGGTTTCCTGGCAGAAACATCCGCCACGAAACCGCAACAACTGCCACCACACGGGGGCGTGCCCGATGGGCAGGCTGAGCAGTCCGGGCGGGTCGGCGGCCTGCGCAGGCTGAGCAGTCTGGGCGCGTCGGCGGCCTGCGCAGGCTGAGCAGTCCGGGCGCGTCGGCGACCTGCGCTGGCGTGGGTGACGTTCTCGTCCCGAACCGGTTGTCGGTCTACGGAATGGGGTCGGCGCTTACGACGAGGTGGAGATGGCCAATTCCCCTGAGCCGGCCGAACCAGGCTGGACAGTCGGGGCAGGCTTAGCGTCGCCGGGGTTCGAACCACGTCGACGCCGCCGACGGGGACGGCGGGCAGCGGTGCCGTCGCCGGAGTCAGTGTGTCCGCCCTGTCCTGGCCCTGCGTCCGACCGGCCGGAGTCCGAGCCGACGTCCGACCTCGACCCCGATGCCGTGGCGCTCGAGTCGTCGCCGACGTCGCGGGCGCCACGGGAACCGCTGCGCTCGCGTGCACCTGAGGCGTCCGCGCCTTCGCCGCCCCGGGTGCGACGGCGACTGCGCTGCCGACGCGGCTGATCCGACCCAGCCCCCGTCCCTGACCCAGAGCCGTCACCAGCACCGGCCTCACCACCAGCAGCGCCCGAGTTCGTCGCGGAGGTGCCGCGAGCGGCATACCCCTCGTCGCGACGCGCGCCCTCGCGACGGCGACCGTCACGCTCGCCATCCCGACCGCGCCCGTCCCGGCCACCCGAGCGGTCACCCGAACGGCCGCCACCCGACCGGCCGCCAGCACCGCCACCGGCCCCGCCGCCAGAACCGCGGCGCCCGCCGGACCGGCCGGTCTCGCCGAGGTCCTCAAGCTCCTCGGCATCCAAGCCGGCGCGAGTGCGCTTGGCGCTCGGCAGGTAGCCCGAGACATCGGTGGGGATGTCGAGCTCGGCATACAAGTGCTCGGAGGAGGAGTAGGTCTCGACCGGCTCCGGGATCCCGAGGTCCAGCTGCCGGTCGATCATCGACCACCTCGGCATGTCCTCCCAGTCCACCAAGGTGATCGCGATCCCCGTGTTGCCAGCCCGCCCGGTCCGCCCGATCCGGTGGACGTAGGTCTTCTCGTCCTCGGGGCATTGGTAGTTGACGACGTGGGTGATGTTCTCGACGTCGATGCCACGCGCGGCGACATCCGTGGCGACCAGGACATCGACGTTGCCATGGCGGAAGGCGCGCAGCGCCTGCTCGCGCGCACCCTGACCGAGGTCGCCGTGGATGGCTGCGGCGGCGAACCCGCGCTCGACGAGGTCGTCGGTGACCCGCGCGGCGGCCCGCTTGGTGCGGGTGAAGATGAGCACCAACCCGCGGTCGCGGGCCTGCAGCACTCGCGAGAGCAGCTCGACCTTGTCCAACGAGTGGGCCCGGTAGACGAACTGCTCGATGGCCTTGACGGTGTGGGCGTTCTCGGTCTCGTCGCCCATCGCCCTGATGTGGGTCGGCTGGGTCATATAGCGGCGCGCCAGCGCGACGATCGCTCCGGGCATGGTCGCCGAGAAGAGCATCGTCTGACGCCCGGCCGGCGTCAGGGACATGAGCGTCTCGACATCGGGCAGGAAGCCCAGGTCGAGCATCTCGTCGGCCTCATCGAGCACGACGATCCGGGCCTGCGACAGGTCCAGATGCCCCTGCTTGGCCAGGTCGATGAGCCGCCCAGGCGTGCCGACGACGATCTCGACGCCGCGCTTGAGCGCCTCGACCTGCGGCTCGTAGGCCCGTCCGCCATAGACGGTGAGCACCCGCACGCCGCGCTGCTTGCCGGCCCGCTCGAGGTCACCGGACACCTGCACCGCGAGTTCGCGCGTCGGGGCGACGGCCAACGCCTGGGGCTTGCCCGGCTTGACCAGCTCGCCCCATCCTTCGTCGCCGGGAGCGACGACACGCTGGATCATCGGGACGCCGAAGCCGAGGGTCTTGCCCGTCCCGGTCTTGGCCTGGCCGATGATGTCGTGCCCGCCGAGGGCGACCGGCAGGGTCATCGCCTGGATGGGGAACGGGTGGACGATCCCCGCGTCGGCCAGCGCGGCGACGATGTCGGGGTGGACGCCGAAGTCGGCGAAGGTGGGTTCGGCCTCTTGAGGCACCAAAGGAGTCACGCGACGTGTCGCTTCCGATCGGGCCGAGAGCGCGGGGGCGCAGCGTGCGCGCGGCCGGCTCGGCGTGAGGGGCCGATCGGAAGTCTTCGTGGAGATCGCCGAGCCACTCGGCGGGGGTCGATTCGGGCCGATCGGGCACCGTGGTCGCGCCCAGTCTAGCCGTTGCCCGGTGATTCCCCGGTATGCCGCCGCGCGACCCCCTGGCGCGGTCCCTGCCCCTTCCCCCTGCCGCTATGCCGCGTCACGGCGCGAAGACGGGGCCCGTGTCGTCGAGTGGTGCGTTGTTGGTCACCTGCGGACGACGCTGCGCGGGCGCCACTACAGTCAGGCCTATGACCGACCAGAGCGGGGCGTCAGCAAGCGAAGCCGTTGTCGACCTGCTGGGAGCCTTGAGTTATGCGCAGCTCAGCGGGTTCGAGGCGCTCGCCGCCGACGCGCAGATGACCCCGCACCTGCGCGCCAAGATGGCGTTCGCGCGGATGGGCGTCGAGATGTTCCACCGCTGCGAACAGGTCGGGGTGCGCCTGGGTGAGCTTGGGGCCAGCCAGGAGCAGGCGATGACCCCGTTCGTGGCGGCGGTCGATGCCTTCCACGAGCGCACCAAGCCCAGCGACTGGCTCGAGGGCATCGTCAAGGCCTATGTCGGGGACGGCATCGTCCGTGACTTCTACACCGAGATGGCCTCACATCTGGACCCCGAGAACGAGGCGTTCATGACCCGCATGCTGACCAACGCGGGAGGGGCCGACGCGATCGTCGACGAGGTGCGCCTGGCCATGGACGGCGATCCGCGCCTTGGCGGCCGGCTCGCCCTCTGGGCGCGGCGGATCATGGGGGAGGCGATCCATGCCACGCAGAGCGTTGCGGTCGAACGTGACTCACTCACGGCCTTGCTCGTCGGAGGCGAGCCGGGGTCGGACCTCAACGAGGTCGGGCGGATGTTCGCCCGGATCTCTGCGGCGCACACCGTCCGGATGGAGTCCCTCGGCCTGTCGGCCTGAGCCAAACGCAGTGCGGGGCCCGGCCGACCGGCCGGGCCCCGCACTGCGTATTGCTCGCTCAGGACTTCTTGGTCACCGCGCCGTAGCCGACGATGCCGACCGCAGCGATGATGATGCTGATGATCCAGCGCAGCCAGTCGACCCCCGACGTGGACTGCACGCCGAGCAGACCGGCGACCCACCAGCCGATGAGGGCGGCGACGATGCCGATGGCTGCCGTGATCGGAAGGCTGAGGTTCTGCCGACCCGGCAGGATGAAGCGTGCGAGCAGGCCCACGATGAGACCGCCGACGATTGCCCCCAGGATGCTCATGTCATCTCCTTCTTGGCCGCGATTGCGGCCGGTGGTGAACCCGGTAGCCCGGGTGGGGCAGGCTCCCCATGACTCCAAACTCTCACGAACCGGGAGCCATTCCGGGGATTGAGGAGCAACTTTCCGTTGCGGGGCGGCAAGGGCGCACTGGGTTGAGGGCTGGCTGAGCGCGGCTCACCCGCCTGTCGCGGCGCTGCGCAGCCCGCTCAGTGCGCCCCGAAGCCGACCTTGCCCTTCTCGGACTCGCCGACATGGACGAAGCCGATCATCGCGGCGGGCACGAAATAGCGCCGCCCCTTGTCGTCGGTGAGATCCAGCAACGTGCCGTCACGCAGGGCGTCGGCCACGGCCGCGCCGATGGCGTCGCCGCTCTCGTTGGTCTCGAACGAAATCTCGCGCGCCACATCGCGCACGCCGATCCTGACCTCCACGTCGGGTTCCCTTCGTCAGTTCCTGTATGCCGTGTGCTCGCCTCTGCGACCTGCACACCCCGCGAGCGGGACGAACGGCGCAGACCCGGGCGCACGGCATACCCGGGCGGGGTGTGCATCCCTCAACTCTAGGCGGGCGCGGGGTGTTCCCCGGCGGTCGTGGCTCCGGACGATGACGCTTCGGATTGGGCCTTGGGGAAGCCGCCCAACCCGCGCCAGGCGAGCTGCCCGACCAAGCGGGCGGCTTCGGTCCGACCGACCGAGGTGTCCAACGCCGCCCAGTTGCGCGCGGCGACCTGGGCCATGCCGGTGAGGGCCATCGCCAGGACCATCGCGTCGGCGCGGGACATGTGTGTGTCGGCGGCGATGGCGTCGGCGAAGGCCTCGCCGCAGCGGGTCAGCGCGCCGTCGATGCGGCTGCTCACCGCTTCTTCGTTGATGAGGTCGCTCTCGAAGAGCAACCGGAAGGCCGACCCCTCCTTGGCGACGAAGTCGAAGTAGGCAGACACCGTTGCGAAGACCCGGGCCTTGTTGTCGGTCGAGCTCGCCAGTGCGGTGCTCACCGACTCGACGAGTTCCCCGGCCCGGTCATCCAGGAGCGCGAGGTAGAGCTCCAACTTGCTCGGGAAGTGTTGGTAGAGAACCGGTTTGGACACCCCGGCCCGTTCGGCGATGTCGTCCATCGCCGCTGCGTAGTATCCGGACTCGACGAACGCCGCCTGGGCTGCCTCAAGGAGTTGGGCGCGACGCGCGGGGCGCGGCAGTCGCTGGCCGCGCAACGGTGGCTCGGGGACCGGGGGGCGGGTCGGCGCGCTCACGGGAGTCGGCGCTCCCGCTCGTGGGTCGTTCACCACCGTTGTTACCACCCTCGCCGTTGTGCCCGGGACGTCATGGCCACGCCGCGGCCGGAACCGGCCGCCGGCGCCCTGCCGTCAGGCCGCCACCGGACATCGTACCCACGGGTATCCCCCCGGCCATGACGTAATCTCGGCCTCGATGGACACCGGACCCGGGCAGGGCCCCGACGATCTCGCCGACCCCACCGCCCGCACGCGTTACGCCCGGCATCTGCTGCTGCCCGAGGTGGGGTTGGCAGGGCAGCGGCGCCTGGCTGCCGCCCGCGTGCTCGTCCTCGGTGCAGGCGGTCTGGGGTCGCCGGCGTTGCTCTATCTCGCTGCCGCTGGGGTCGGGACGCTGGGGATCGCCGACGACGACGTCGTCGAGCTCACCAACCTCCAACGGCAGATCGTCCACGGCAGCGGGGACGTCGGGCGGAGCAAGGTCGAGTCGGCGGCCGAGGCGATCGCCCGGGTCAACCCCGGCGTCCGCGTCGAGACCCACCCCGAGCGGGTGACGCCGGGGACCGCGGACCGGTTGGTCGCGGCATACGACGTCGTCGTCGACGGGACCGACAACTTCCCGACCCGGTATGCCGTGAACGACGCCTGCGTCCGCGCGGGCGTGCCGCTCGTGTGGGCTTCGGTGCTGCGGTTCGACGCGCAGGTGGCGGTGTGGTGGGCCGGGCACGGACCGTGCCTGCGCTGTGTGTTCCCGCATGAGCCGGCGGCCGGTGAGGTGCCTTCGTGCGCGGAGGCAGGGGTGCTCGGGGCGCTGTGCGGGACGGTCGGGTCGGTGCAGGCCGCCGAGGCGCTCAAGCTCGTCCTGGGGATCGGCGAGCCGCTCGTCGGGCGGTTGCTCATCCATGATGCGCTCCGGCAGCGGTGGGACTCCGTTGCGGTGCAAGCGAATCCGTCGTGTGCGGCGTGCGGGGTCGGCGCTGGCGGAGCGCTCGGCGGGGACGGGCTGGGAGTGCGGGAGGGCGGCATACCGGATGGCGGCGGCGAGCCCGTCGCGACGGTGAGCGTGCGCGAGCTAGCCGCAGAGTTGCGCCGCCCCCATCCGCCGGTCCTCGTCGACGTCCGGCCCGCACCCGAGCGGTCGATCGTGTCGATCCCGGGGGCGGTTGCGGTCGATCTCGCGGATTTCCGCTCGGGAGAGGCGTTTTCACGCCCTGAGATCGGTGGGCCGGGGACGCCGCTGGTGCTCTACTGCAAGACGGGAGCTCGTTCGGAGGAGGCGACGCGCCTGGTCGCCGCCGCGGGATGGCGGTATGCCGCGAACCTCACCGGCGGCGTCCTCGCCTGGGTCCGTGAGATCGACCCGAGCCTGGCGACCTACTGATGTCGGTCGATGGGGGCGACGAGCCGGGCCCGGCGGGCATTCCGGAGCACGCCGAGGCGGTGCTGGCCCTGGCGCGTGCCATTCCAGCCGGGCAGGTGGCGACCTATGGCGACCTGGCGAAGCTCGTGGGGTCGGGCGGGCCGCGTCAGGTGGGGCAGGTGATGAGCCGCTACGGCTCGGACGTGCCGTGGTGGCGGGTGCTGCGCGCGAGCGGGCGCCCTCCGGTGGGACACGAGGAGCTGGCGCTGGAGCACTACCGCGTCGAAGGGACGCCCCTTGTCGGTGGGCTCCCCGACGGCGCCGGTATGCCGCGCGGCGACTACCGCGTCGACCTGCGCCGGGCGCGGTGGTCGCCGGAGTCGGTGGACTCCCCGGGTGGACAGACGGGGCGTGGGCCTGCGGACGGTGGGCCTGCGGGTGCGCGGACGGACGGTGGGCGGACGGCATACGGGCGCGGGGGACTGCATCACGTGGAGGTCTGGGTCGCGGATCTCGCTGCGGCGCGGGCCAGTTGGGGTTGGCTGCTCGGGGAGCTCGGCTGGGTGCTCGGCGACGACTGGGGCCAGGGGATCGCCTGGGAGCTCGGCCCGGTCTATCTCGTCGTCGAGTCGGGGCCGGACCTGGTCGCCGGCGACCACGAGCGCACCCGGCCGGGCGTCAACCACTTGGCCTTCCATGGAGGCACCCGCGAGCAGGTCGACGCCCTCGTCGCGGCGGCGCCGGAGCACGGGTGGGAGCTGCTGTTCACCGACCGGCATCCGTTCGCCGGCGGACCGGAGCACTACGCGGCCTATCTGCAGGACGGCCAGGGTTTCGAGGTCGAGGTGGTCGCCACCTGAGCCGGTGGCGCCGCCTGCGCCGCGGGCCTGGGTGTCGGCGGGCCTGCGTGTCGGTGGCCCATGGTGGGATGAGTCCATGCTGAGCCTGCGGCGTGCCCCGGCGGTCGTCGTCGAGCCCCCCGCGCTCGACGCGATGCAGCGCGCCGCCGTGGCCGCCTCGGAGCCGGTGGTGAGGGTGCTCGGTGGGCCGGGGACGGGGACGTCGACCGTGGCCGTCGAGACCGTCGTCGACCGGGTCGACCGGCACGGGTTGACCCCCGATCAGTGCCTCGTCCTCGCGCCGACCCGGTTGGCCGCGGCCGGGCTGCGGGAGCGGATCACCGCCCGCCTGGCGCGCACCTCGACCGAACCGCTGGCCCGCACGCACCAGGCGTTCGGCTTCGCGATCCTGCGTCGGGAGGCGGCGCTGCGGGGGGCCCCCGCCCCGCGACTGCTCAGCGGCCCGGAGCAGGACGTGGTGCTGCGCGACCTGCTCGCCGGACACCTGGCCTCGGCCAGCGGGCCGCAGTGGCCTGACCGGGTGGTGGCCGCGCTGGGCACCCGCGGGTTCCGGGCCGAGCTGCGCGACCTGCTCATGCGGGCCGTCGAGCACGGGGTGGAGGCGCCCCGGCTCGCCGAGCTCGGGCACGCCCACGACCGACCCGAGTGGGTCGCAGCCGCGACCGTCCTGGACGAGTACGACGAGGTGACGGCGCTCTCACAACCCGGTGCCTACGACCCGGCCTGGATCCTCACGGCAGCGGCCGATCTGCTCGAGGACGACCCGGAGGCGTTGGCCCGGCTGCGCGACGACGTGCGGCTCATCGTCGTCGACGACGCCCAGGAACTCACCTGGGCGGCAGCCCGGCTGTTGCGGACCATCGCCCATCCCGGGATGCAGCTCGTCCTGGTCGGTGACCCCGACGCGGCGGTCCAGACCTTCCGTGGTGCCGATCCCCGGCTGCTGTGGTGGGACCAGTGGCCCGCCCTCGGTGACGCGCCCACGGTGGTGCTGCGCACGGCATACCGGACGCCGCACCGGCTGCACGCGGCGGCCGGTGAGGTGGTGCGTCGGATCGGGGCGACCGGCGGAGGGGAGCAGCGCGTCACTCGGCCCGCGCACGAGGGGGGCGAGCTGGAGGTCGCGCTGCTGCGGTCGGTCGCCCAGGAGGCGGGCTTCATCGCCTCGACGTTGCGTCGTGCTCACCTGCACGGGGGTATGCCGTGGCGCGACATGGCCGTCCTCGTCCGGGGCCGCGGTCGGGCCGGGACGTTGCGGCGGGTGTTGGCGGCTGCGGGGGTGCCGCTCGCGCCACCCGACGGCGAGGTGCCGGTGCGTGACGAGGTCGCGGTCCGTCCGCTGCTGCTGCTGCTCGACCTGTGTGTGCGGCTGGCCCGGGACCCGGCCGCGCTCATCACGCCGATCGAGGCGGTCGATCTGTGTCTGTCGCCGGCGGGTGGGGCCGACGCGGTGTCCTTGCGGCGGCTGCGGCGGGCGCTGCGACGGGTCGAGCTGGACGGCGGGGGCCGGCGGTCCAGCGACGAGTTGCTGGCGGCCGCCCTCGGCGACCCGGTGCTCAGCGCCGGGTCCGGCGTCGACGGCGAGCCGTTGCGCCGGTTGACCCGGGCGATCCTCGCCGGGGTGGCTGCCGCGAGACGGTCGCCCGACGGGGACGGATGGGCGCCCGACGTCAGCGCGGAGACGGTGTTGTGGGCGATCTGGTCGGCGCTCGGCCTGGCCGCCGGGTGGCGGCGGGCGGCTCTGGAGGGTGGCAGCCGCGGGGCGCGGGCCGACCGCGACCTCGACGCCGTCGTGGGGCTGTTCGACTCGGCAGCGCGGTATGCCGACCGGTTGCCCGGGTCAGGCCCCGACGCGTTCCTTGACCACGTCCGCGGGGAGGAGGTGCCGGGGGACACCCTGGCGCTGCGGGCTCCGGCGGTGGACACGGTCGCCGTGCTCACTCCGGCGGCGGCAGCGGGACGGGAGTGGCGCCTGGTCTGTGTGGCGGGGGTTCAGGAAGGCGTCTGGCCCGACCTGCGGTTGCGGGGATCGCTGCTGGGCTCCGAGCACCTCGTCGACGTGGTGACCGGGCGTGGAGGGTCGGTCCGTGCGGCGCAGGCGGCGGTTCGCTATGACGAGACGCGGCTGTTCCACGTGGCGGTCACCCGGGCCAGCGAACGGCTCATTGTCAGCGCGGTCCGCAACGACGACGAGCAACCGTCGGTCTATCTCGACCTGCTCGATCCGCTGCCCGACGGGACCGACGCCGGGCGTCCGTTCACGCCGGTGGCCCGAGCGTTGACGACAGCGGGGGTGGTCGGGGCGTTGCGGCAGGTGGCTGCGTCGGAACACACGGATCCGGTCGCGGCGGTCCAGGCCGGGCGGTTGTTGGCCCGGCTGGCCGACGACGGAGTGACGGCGGCCGATCCCGGGCAGTGGTGGGCGCTCGTTCCGGCAGCGCAGGAGCGGGCCCGGCGTCGTCCCGACCAGGTCGTGGGCGTGTCGCCGTCGAAGGTCGAGCAGTTCGCGACCTGCCAGCTGGCCTGGGTGCTGCGCGCCAGCGGCGGCGACGGCGAGAAGAGCCCGTCCGCGTCGATCGGGACCCTCGTCCACGACGTCATCGCCGAGCTCGGCGACGTCGACGCGGCCACGTTGCAGGCGGAGATCGAGCGGCGGTGGGGCCAGCTGGGGCTCGCGCCCGGGTGGGTGCAGGACCGCAAGCGGGAGGAGGCCCGGGCCATGGCCCAACGGGCGGCCACCTACTTCACCTCCCCTGAGTCGGCTGGCTGGGAGCGGGTCGGCGTCGAGGTGGAGGCACAGGTCCAGGTGGGGCGGGCGGCGCTCAAGGGACGGGTGGACCGGGTCGAACGGCATACCGACGGGTCCTTGCGGGTCATCGACTACAAGACCGGAAGGAGCAAGCCCACCAACGCCGACTTGGCCAGACACCCGCAGCTGGGGGTCTACCAGGTGGCCGTGGAACAGGGCGCGTTCGGCGAGCTGGGGGACCGGTCGGCAGGTGCGGCGCTGTTGCAGTTGGGCAAGGCGGCCAACAAGTCGGTCACCCTGCAGAGCCAGTCGGCGCTGACCGACGACGAGGACCCGGCCTGGGCCCAGCGTCTCGTCGAGGACACGGCGGAGGGCATGGGCGGAGTTCAGTTTGCGGCAACCCCGGGGGAGCAGCACTGCCGGATGTGCCCGGTCGTCGCGTCCTGCCCGGCCCGGCCGGAGGGGCAGAGCATCTGATGGCCCGGGAATATCTGGGGGCCGCCGAGGTCGCCCGAGCGGCCGGACTGGCGCACGCCCCGACGCCGGAACAGACCGCCGTCATCGAGGCTCCCCTGCGGCCCATGCTCGTCGTGGCAGGTGCCGGCAGCGGCAAGACCGAGACGATGGCGGCACGCGTCGTCTGGCTCGTCGCCAACGGCCTGGTCGCACCCGACCAGGTGCTCGGGTTGACCTTCACGCGCAAGGCCGCGGCCGAGCTGGCCGAGCGGATCGACGTGCGACTGCGTCGGCTGCGCGCGGCCGGGCTGTGGGTGCCGGCGCCCGACGAGGAGGGGGCGGAGGTCCTTGGCGGCACCCCGACCGTTGCCACCTACCACTCGTATGCCGGTCGCCTCGTCCGCGAGCACGCTCTGCGGCTGGGCTACGAGCCCGACTCGCGGCTGCTGTCAGAGGCCGCCGCCTGGCAGTATGCCGCCGAGGCGGTGTCCCGGTACGACGGTGACATGTCGGAGATGGGCTACGCCGAGTCGACGGCGATCGGGGCGGTCGTCGACCTTGCGGGAGAGCTGGCCGAGCATCTTGTCGGGACCGACCAGGTGCGCGAGGAGATCGACCGGGTCGTCGCTGCTATCGACGCCACGCCGCTCGCGCCCCGGGCTCGAGCCACTCCTGAGGACGTCGTCAAACTGCGAACAGCCCTCCGCGCGCGTCGGGCGTTGCTGCCGATCGTCGATGCCTTCGCCGCACTCAAGCGCTCGCGCGACGCGGTCGACTTCGCCGACGAGGTTGCCTTGGCCGCGCGGCTCGCCCTGGGCTTCCCCGACATCGGCGCCGGGGAACGGGCGAGGTTCCGGGTGGTGCTGCTCGACGAGTTCCAGGACACATCCGAGGCCCAGTTGGTCCTGCTGCGGGCGCTGTTCGCCGCAGGGGACGGGGGAGTTCCGGTCACGGCGGTCGGCGACCCCAACCAGTCGATCTACGGGTGGCGGGGTGCCAGCGCGACGACCTTGACCCGCTTCCCGGCGGAGTTCTCCGACGGGTCCCCGGCTCCGGTGCGACAGTTGGCCACGACGTGGCGCAATGACGCATCGATCCTGCGGGTGGCCAACCACCTTGCGGCGCCGCTGCGCGCCTCGGCTCGGGTCGACGTGGCCCCGTTGGCGGTCCGGCCTGACGCCGGTGTCGGGGACGTCACGGTGGCGAGGGTCGGCACCCATCTGCAGGAGGCGGCATACCTGGCCTCCTGGCTGACGGACGCGAGAAGCCGCGCGGGGACGACGGCAGCGGTCTTGTGCCGCAAGCGTTCCCAGTTCGGTCCGGTGATGGAGGCGCTCGACCGGGCCGACATCCCCTATGAAGTCGTGGGGCTGGGAGGCCTGCTGCTCACCCCCGAGATCCTCGACCTCGTCGCGGCGCTGCGTGCCGTCGCTGATCCCAGTCGCGGCGATGCCCTCATGCGGTTGCTCACCGGCCCGATGTGCCGACTGGGCGCCGCGGACCTCGACGGTCTGCACGCGTGGGCCAAATTCCGCCAGCGGGTCGTCAAGGCCGAGGCGCTCGGGCGCCTCCCGCTCGACCTCGATCCAGGGCACCGTGACGAGGACGAGGGGTTGGACGACACGGCCGGTCACCTGGTCGATCTGGCTCCCGAGGTCCTTGATGAGCCGAGCATCGTCGAAGCCCTGGACGACCTTCCCCCCGAGGTGTGGCGCGGGCCGGAGGGCGAACACATCGGGCCGGTCCAGCTCGGACGGTTGCGCGGACTCGCGGGCGCGATGCGCCGCCTGCGCCGCCTGGCCGCCCTCCCGCTGCCCGACCTCGTCGGTGAGGCCGAGCGTGCCCTCGGTCTGGATGTCGAGGTGCTGTCGCGGCCGGGTTACACACCCGACACAGCCCGGGCACACCTGGACGCCTTCGCCGATGTCGCGGCCGACTTCGCCTCCTCAGCCGACCGCCCGACCCTCATCGGGTTCCTCGCCTGGCTCGACGCCGCGATCGCCGAGGAGCGCGGGCTCGAACGGGCCACCGTGGAGCCGTCGGCCGAGGCCGTGCAGATCCTCACCGTCCATGCCGCCAAGGGTCTGGAGTGGGACGTCGTCGTCGTGCCCGGTCTGGTGGAGGGCACCTTCCCGGCCCGACAACACTCTCCGATGCCCAAACATGACGGCGAACGGTGGACGGTCAAGGACCCGACGACGAGCGGATGGTTGGTGGGCCTGGCGGGGGTTCCCTACCCGTTGCGCGGGGACCGGGACGGACTGCCGACCCTGCGCTATGCCGGTGCGGCGGACACGAAGGACCTGGCCGGCCGGATCGAGGATTTCAAGGCGGCCGAAGGTCAACGAGAGCTCGCGGAGGAACGCCGGTTGGCCTATGTCGCGGTCACCCGCGCCCGGCGCCGGCTCCTGCTGACCGCCAGCGTGTGGACGACGACGAAGTCCCACAAGGTGACCTCGCAGTTCCTGCGCGAGGTCGTCCGAGCCCGCGAGGAGTTGGGGGTGCAGGTGGCCCACTGGGAACCGATGCCCGATCCGGCGGAGGTGGGCGACAACCCGGTCGCCGAGGATGCCGTGCTCGTCCTGTGGCCGCGGCCACCGGACCAGGCTCGGTTGCAGGACGCTCAGCGAGCCGCCGCTGCGGTCGCCGCCGGTAGGGCCCAGTTCGTGGCAGGCGACGTCGGCAACGGCGAGGGAGTCGCCGCCGGGCACCGGTCTGTAGCCGATGAGGCCGACGGCGAGCGAAGGTGGGAACGCGGCGGCGCGGGCGACCCGGGTGGCGGCGACGCGGCATACCCGCGCGCAGCCGTGCACGCACTGCCCGTGCCCGTGCCACGGCCGAGCGAGGACCCGTATGCCGCCGACGTCGACCTCCTGCTCGCCGAGCGGGCCGCCACGCGCCGGACCGGCCCGGCGGTGGTGGAGGTTCCACGGCACCTGTCGGCCTCCGATCTCGTGCACCTCGCCCAGGACCCGGAGCGCTTCGCCAGCGAGCGTCGCCGCCCCATGCCTGCCGAGCCGGCCCTTGCGGCTCGTCGGGGGACGGCCTTCCACGCCTGGGTGGAGCAGCACTACGCCCGAGCGGCGCTGCTCGACCCGAGCGACCTCCCCGGCGCTGCCGACGACGACCCCGGGTCGGACGCCGAGCTGCCGGCCCTCAAGGCCACCTTCTTGGCCAGCGAATGGGCGGCGCGCACCCCCGTCGACGTCGAGGTCGCCATCGAGACGGTCCTCGACGGGATCGCCGTCCGCGGACGGATCGACGCGGTGTTCGCCCGACCGGACGGCGGGGTGACGGTGGTCGACTGGAAGACCGGCTCGGCGCCCTCGGGGGTCGAGGCCGAGCACCGCTCGCTGCAACTGGGTGCCTATGCCGTGGCCTACGCGCGACTGCGAGGGCTGACGCCCGACCAGGTGGACGCGGCGTTCTACTACGCGCGCACCGGGACCACGGTTCGCCCGGAGCTGCCGGGCGAGGACGAGTTGCTCATGCTGTTGGGCTCGATCGAGTAGATCGAGAAGTCAGAATCGAGTAGATCGAGAAGGCCGAGCGGAAAGGTGCGACGCGCCTCAACTGGGCTCGGGTGTCGCGCCTTCGTCCTCCGCAGGCGCGTCATCTGCAGGCTCGTCCGCCCCAGCCTCGCCCGCGTCGGGCCCGTCATGGACAGCTTCGCGTTCGTCGGCCTCGCCTTCGTCGGCCTCGCCTTCGTCGGCCTCGCCCTCGTCGGCCGCGAGGGCTGCTTCGCGGGCCGCGTGGGCCTCGCGGACGGCGTGCAACTGCTCGGGCGGGATCTCCTCGGTCGCGTCGAACATCGTCCGGGGATCCATGGCGACCGTGTCGTCGTCGGTCGGCAGCGCGAGCTGATCGGTGTCCGCCGACCCACCCGGCCCGGCCATCGCGGCCGTGTCGTCCAGCGCTCCGGTTGCGGCTGCCGAGGTGGCCGAAGCCGGACCAGCCACGTCACGAGGCACCGGGACCTCCTTCGGCGTGACCGACACGGGAGCGGGCGCCTTGAAGTCGTCTGGTCCCACGTGTCGGCTCAGCTCGGTCAACCGATCGGCGACGTGTCTGACCCGGTCCGGCGCTCCCAGCGTCACCGCACCCAGGAGGTCTCCCAACAGGGCCAGCTCCGAGGCCAGCAGAGCGCGACGACGCAGGTGCGGGTCCGGGCGTTCGATCCGCGAGTTGGCGTAGGCCTCCAACACCGACTCGACGGACTCCGGGCTCGCCTGGGTGACCACGGCGGCGAAGTCCTCGGCAGGATCGGCCACCCGCGCGTCCTCCCAGCCGACCACCGCGCGCACGTGCCCCGATCCCGCGTCCTCGTCGGAGTCGAAGACCGCCAGCACCTGCGACCGGGTCAGTCCCCCGTGCACCGGTGACGGCGCGAAGCGCCAAAGAGTGACGTCGTCGAGGGCGGCTTCCCAACGAGACAGCAACGCGCTCGGCACATGTCCGGTGGCTGCGGCCCGGTCCAGGTCGGACAGCCGCCGGGTCCGGTAGGCGTCGGCGTCGTACGACGGCACCCCGGCCTCCTCGTAGACACCCCGGTCGACGTTGTGGATCGCCGCGATGGTGCGGCCGAGCTCGGCGGCCAGCCCCGGCCCGGAGGGCAACCCGGCGAAGGCCACGGGGCGCCCGGGCAGCAGGGGATAGACGGCGGCACGCCCATCGGGAACGGCGACGAACCCCTTGGGCACCGGCACCTGGAAGGGCAGCCGCCGAGCCAGCAGGGTCACGAGCGATGCCGCCGACTCCAAACGGGCGCCGGCCGCCGGCGTCCGGGGGCACCGGATGAACCACGAGCGGTCCTGGTCGTCGATGACGATCGCCGAGTCGAACTCGGCGGCCCGACCGGGGTGCACCGCCCGTGCCGAGACGGGTTCGAGTCCCGGCACGGCCGCGCTGGCAAGGGCGGCGAGGAAGGCCGGGCTGCGGCTCTCGGGACTCACGCTCCCACGGTATGCCGTGAACGTCACCACAACGTGGCGCCTCGCCCGTGTTTGACTTCGCGGGTGACTGACGCCCACCTACCCTCGGGCCTGCGCGGACTGCTGTTGTGCCATGACGGACTCGACCGTGCCGCCCACCTGCGCGGTGACCCGACCCTGATCGGCGGGCTGCTCGCGGACCCGGCGACCCGGGTGGTGGCCGTCCGCGCGGAGCGGGTCCCGGTCGGCCCGGACCGCCGGTTGCTCTATCGGTCCCCGGAAGCGGCGGACACCGGTCGGTTGACGATCTTCCTCGGTCGTGAGCCGGACGGGGACGGTGAGCGGGCGGCATACCTGGGCGTCGTCGAGGAGCCGATGACAGGTGACGCGGACAGCGGATGGCGGACCCTGCGCGCGGTCGGCGCGCACCTGAGCGATCGCGACGCGGCGGTCGCGACGACGCTGCTCGCGCTCGCGAACTGGCATCGGGGGCATGAGCACTGCGAGCGATGTGGCGGTCCGACCGAGCCCGCGACGGCGGGCTGGGTCCGGCGATGCACCCGCGACGGCAGCGAACACTTCCCGCGGCTGGACTCCTCGGTGATCATGTCGGTCATCGACGCCGACGAACGCTTGCTGCTCGGTCGTGGTGTTACCTGGCCGGAGAACCAGTTCTCAGTGTTAGCGGGGTTCGTCGAGCCGGGGGAGTCGCTCGAGGCGGCCGTCGTGCGCGAGGTGCTCGAGGAGGCCGGGGTGCAGGTCGCCGACGTGCGCTACCTCGGCAGTCAGCCGTGGCCGTTCCCGTCGTCGCTCATGCTCGGGTTCACGGCGCGAGCGATCACCACGGACCTCACCCACGACCCCGCCGAGATGGCCGAGGTGCGCTGGGTGACGCGCGAGGAGTATGCCGCGCTGCTGCGGTCCGGGGCGATCCGCGTGCCGGGGAGCATCTCGATCGCCCGCAGGCTCATCGAGCGATGGCTCGGCGAGGATGTCGAGACCGTGGCCGGTGGGCCGGTCGTCGAAGGCTGGCGGCCGACGCGCTGAGACAGTCGGTCCAGGGCCGGCGTGCGGCCCGCACGGCAGCGGGCCGTCAGGCCAGGCGGGCCTTGACCTGGGCGATCGACGGGTTCGTCGCGGCGCTGCCGTCGGGGAAGATCACCGTCGGCACGGTCTGGTTGCCGCCGTTGAGGCTCATGACGACATCCGCGGCCTCGGGAAGACGCTCGATGTCGACCTCGGTGAAGCCGATCCCCTCGCGTTCCATCTGGCTCTTGAGCCGGCGGCAGTAACCGCACCACGTCGTCGTGAACATCGTCACCGAACCGGCGGTGGGCGTGAAGTCGGACATCGGCTGCGGGCTCCTCGGGGTGTCTGCCGACCTGGCGGACCTCGGGCGGGTGGTTGAGGTGTCAACCACGTCGACGCCGCGGTTGTTCCGAGGGCCGGACGGGGCCGGAGTGTATGCCGTCCCCGGCCCTGCGCCAAGGCATGGGCGACAGGTGAACGCGAGATGAACGGCATACGAGACAGCGCAAGACACGCCACCGCTGGGAGTGGAACAATGCCCGCCATGGCGAAGCGAACCGCGAACGGGACCCTCAAGCTGGACACGGCCACCTACGAGAAGGAACTGTTCCGACTCCAGGCCGAGCTGGTGACGATGCAGCAGTGGGTCATCGGCACAGGGAGCCGGCTGGTCGTGCTCTTCGAAGGGCGTGATGCTGCGGGCAAGGGCTCGGCGATCAAGCGAATGACCGAATACCTCAACCCCCGCCACGCTCGGGTGGCGGCGCTGCCGGCGCCGACCGAGCGGCAGAAGTCCCAGTGGTACTTCCAGCGCTATGTCGAGCACCTGCCGGCCGCCGGCGAGATCGTCCTGTTCGACCGGTCCTGGTACAACCGGGCCGGCGTCGAGCGGGTCATGGGCTTCTGCACCGATGTCGAGTACGCGCGGTTCCTGCGCCAGGCGCCGTCGTTCGAGCGGATGCTCATCGACGACGGGATCATGCTGCGCAAGTACTGGTTCTCGGTGAGCGACGTCGAGCAGGAGGCCCGGTTCCGCTCGCGCGCCCAGGACCCGATGCGCCGCTGGAAGCTCTCGCCGATGGACATGCAGTCGATCACCCGGTGGGAGGACTACAGCCGGGCCAAGGACACGATGATGCAGTTCACCGACATCTCCGACTCGCCTTGGTACACCGTCGAATCCGACGACAAGAAGTCCTCGCGGATCAACGTCATCGCGCACCTGCTCTCGACGGTGCCTTACGAGGACCTGCACCCCAAGACGGTCGACATCCCCAGCCGCCCGGTCGCCGTGGGCTACCACCGCCCGCCGCGCGAATCCAACCGCTACGTGCCCGACCACGCGCACACCCTGCCTATCCTGCTCGACCCCAAGACCGAGAAGGCGAAGGCGAAGAAGGGCGAGGACAAGAAGGACAAGGGCAAGGCGCCGGCGGCGGCGGCGGTCGAGTCGGCCGAGCCCATCGAGTCGGTCGAGTTCGTCGCTGCCCAGACCGCGGCTTCCGACGCGGTGCAGGCCCCTGCGGCCGACGCCGACGCGGTGGAGCCGACCGAGGACTGAGGCGAGCGCAGCGCACCGACTCGAGCGGGCGGCATACCCCGGGGTATGCCGCCCGCTCGGGCACGATGGCTGCATGCACGCGGTCGAGTTCATCCTCTATGTGGTCGATCAGGCGCGGGCGCGCGACTGGTGGGCGGCGACCCTGGCCATCGCGCCGAGCCTTGATGTCGACGGCATGACCGAGTTCGACCTCGGCGGCGCGACGTTGGGGTTGATGCCGGCCGCCGGCATCACCGCGCTGATCGGGGATGGGTTGCGCGTGGGCGACGGCCAGCGCTGCGAGGTCTATCTGCGGCGATCCGACGCCGAGCGGCTGCTGGCCCGCGCGGTGACGGCCGGAGGGACCCTACTGGCGCCGATGGCGGAGCGTTCCTGGGGCGAGGCCGTCGGGTATGTGCTCGACCCTGATGGGCACGTTCT
Source organism: Candidatus Phosphoribacter baldrii (assembly GCA_016704565.1). GTDB lineage: Bacteria > Actinomycetota > Actinomycetes > Actinomycetales > Dermatophilaceae > Phosphoribacter > Phosphoribacter baldrii. The sequence goes on along the minus strand of JADIZV010000001.1, from coordinate 12,886 downwards.
CGGTGTCGCCCGGGCCTGACCTGAGGGCCTGACCTGAGGGCCTGAGGAGGGCCGTCGAGGCTCGCCGGGGACACTGGGCGCGAGCGCCGAGCGGGCCTCGGAAACTGTGAGCGGATCGTGACCAATCTGCCTGTGGATAAAGGGGATTGGGGCAGGGTGGCTGTCAGATCCCCCGGCTAGGTTTGGGTCATGAGCAGCGTGTTGGGCACCCAGTCGGGAGAGGCATCGGTCGAGGACCGACGGGCCGTCCTGGCTGCTGCCCGCGTTGCCCTCGACGGGTTGACCGGGCTGCTCTGGCAGGTCACCGGACCTGAGTTGGCCCCGTTGGTGGAAGAGCTCGATGCGCTGTCCTGCGCCGCTGGGGGCGCGGTCATGGCAGTGGTTGCGGAGGCCGACGCCAGAGGGGAAATCGCGGCAAGCCAGGCTGGGACCAGCGCCCAGTGGGTTGCTCGGCACGCTCCGTCGCTCGCCGCCGAGGGTGCCGGGCAGGTGGCCCGGCTGGTCCAGGAGTGTCGTCGGCCCGAGCTGGCGCCGGTGCGCGACGCGGTCGAGCGCGGCAGGCTGCCGGTCGGGGTGGGGCTCACCGTTGTGTCCGAGTTCCGAGCCCTGCGACCGATGCTGCACGACGAGGCCCGGCCCACCGTCCTCGACGGGCTGCTGCAGATGGGTTCCGAACACGGTCGCGTCGGTGTTCGTCGGTTGCGGCCGGCGATGCTGGCCCGGTTCGGTGACCCCGGGGTGTTCCAGGAGGTGCAGGACGCCGCCGGACGGCTCGTCGCCTTGAGTCGGCCGGTGGGGGACGAGCTCGGCGCCTTCACTTACCGGCTCGTCCTCGACGCCAAGGGAAAGGCCGCCTTGGAAGCGGCGATCGGGCCGCTGTCGGCGCCAGCCCCCGAGGCCGACGGGTCGCGCGACCCGCGCCCGCCCGAGCGCCGCCGTGGTGAGGCTCTCATCGAGGTATGCCGTCGCGCCGCGGCGGTGGGTGGGGGCGGCATACCTCCCAGCGGGGTCAAGTCGACGCTCCTGGTGACGATGCCGTTCGCCGATCTGGCCGCGCGGCTGGGTGCCGGTGAGGTGATCGGGTCGAGCGAGGTCGGGTCGCTGCTGGCACCCGAGACGGCGCGCAGGCTGGCCTGCGACGCTGGGCTGATCCCTGTCGTGCTCGGCGCCGAGGGCGAGATCCTCGACCTGGGCCGGGCGACTCGCCTGTTCAGTCGGGGTCAGACCGCGGCGCTGTGGCTGCGGGACCGGGGGTGCACCTTCCCCGGATGCTCGACGCCCGCCCATTGGTGCGACGCTCACCACCTCATCCACTGGGTCGACGGCGGGGCGTCGGACCTGTCCAACGGGGCGCTGCTGTGCGGACGACATCACACCGTGGTCCATCGCGACCGCCTGTTCGGCCGGGTGACCGGCGAGGGTCTCGAGTGGGATCGATGTCTTGGGTCCTATGACAGTGCCGTCGCCGCACTCGGGGAGCGGCGATCATCGAGCGGCGGTCCGGCACCGCCGGCTGCCTGACGTAGGCAACGCCCCCGCAGGCCACCACAGGACCCCGGGTAGCCCCGCTGACCGGACGCTTCCGGCCGCCACGATGCAGCGGGGCGGCATACCCAAGAGGTATGCCGCCCCGCGGGGAAGCCGTGTGCGCGCCCAGTCTTTCGGGCCGGTCCTCGCTGCTGTCCTCGCGGGTCGCTTCGCCCCGCGGGGAAGCCGAGTGTGTGCTCAGTCCTTCGGGCCGCCGGCGACGTAGATGACCTGGCCGTTGACGAAGCCGGCCTCGTCGCTGGTGAGGAACGACACCGTGGCGGCGATGTCCTCGGGCTGACCGACCCGAGCGACGGGGATCTCCTTTGCCGAAAACGCGATGAAGTCCTCGAACGACACCCCGAGCCGGTCGGCCGTCGCCTTGGTCATCTCGGTCTGGATGAAGCCCGGGGCGATCGAGTTGCACGTCACGCCGAACTTGCCGAGCTCGATGGCCAGCGTCTTGGTGAAGCCCTGCATGCCCGCCTTGGCCGCCGCGTAGTTGGCCTGCCCGCGGTTGCCCTGCGCGGACGTCGAGGACAGGTTGACGATCCGGCCGAACATCGCCTCGGTCATGTACTTCTGGCACGCCTTGGACATGAGGAAGGCCCCGCGCAGGTGCACGGCCATGACGCTGTCCCAGTCCTCCTCTGTCATCTTGAACAGCAGGTTGTCGCGGGTGATCCCGGCGTTGTTGACGACGATCGTCGGGCCACCGAGCTCGGCCGCGACCCGCTCGACCCCGGCCGCGACCGAGGCGGCATCGGCGACGTTGACGCCGACGGCGAGCGCCTTGCCGCCCGCGTCGACGATCGCGGACACCGTTGCCGCGCAAGCGGCTTCGTCGAGGTCGAAGACACCGACGGCGTGCCCGTCAGCGGCCAGGCGCTTGGCGGTGGCGGCGCCGATCCCACGGGCGGCGCCGGTGACGATGGCGGTTCGGGGGGTAGTGCTCACGGGAGACTCCTCGGGTGGTCGGGTTGCGCGCGCGACCGGCGCGTGTCGTTTTCGAGCCTACGACGACGGGGTATGCCGCGGGCAGCCCGCCCCCCGTCCCGGCACCGTGGGGTGCGTCACCAGCACATCCGCCGCGAGGTCACCCGACACCGACGGCATGGCGCTACCGGTTGCGGGAAGGCACGGCCGCAACCGCAGGCGTCGCAGGAAGCCCTCGCGAACCTCGCTCAGGACTTGAGGCGGAGCATGCCTTCCTGGGCGATCGAGGCGAGGAGGGTGCCGTCGGCGGCATACATCCGGCCCAGGCCGAGCCCGCGCCCGCCGGACGCCGAGGGGGAGTGCCCCGTGTGCAGCACCCACTCGTCGGCGCGCCCGGGCCGGTGGAACCACATCGAGTGGTCGAGGCTGGCCTGACGCAGCCGAGGGTCCGACCACGCCGTGCCGTGCCGGCGCAGGACCGACTCGAGGATCGAGTAGTCCGAGGCGTAGGCAAGGAACGCTGCGTGGATGATCGGGGTGTCGGGCAGTGTCCGTCGCGACCTCAGCCAGACCCCTTGGCGCGCAACGAGATCGGGTCGGGGACCGGCATACAGGTGGCCCTCGACGTGGCGCAGCTCGATCGGGCCGTCAAGGATGCAGACGACGGCGTATGGCTCGGGGACTCCGGTGAGGGCCTGCGCGACGTTGGGCAACGTCTCGGGGCCGGGCACGTCGGCGGGCATCGGCTCGGCGTGGTCCCAGCCGTCCGACACCTCCTGGAACGAGGCCGTAACGAGCGCGAGCAGCGTGCCGTGTTGCACCGCGCAGACCCGGCGCGTCGAGAAGGACCGGCCATCGGAGAGCGGCTCGACGACGTAATGGACGTCGTCGGTGTCGGCACCCGAGCGCAGGAAGGTGGTGTGGGTCGAGTGCAGCAGCCGCCCGTGTCCGGCGGGATCGGCGACCACGGTGCGACCGGCCGCGACGATCGCCTGGGCGAGCAACTGCCCGCCGAAGGTCCGCTCGTAGCGCTGCTTCTGGCTCGGCCCGCGAAACACCCGAGCCTCCCGGTGGCCACTGCCGACCTCCTCGGCCAGGGCTTCGGCGTCGGCCGCCCACCCGGCCCGCACCGTCCCCACCTCACGAAGGTCGAGGATGTCCAGGAGGTCGCTCACGGCATACGGGGCCGGTGTGTCGGTCACGACCCCGAGGGTATGCCGCCCGCCAAGCGGGTGGAGGTATTCCCGGTCGCGAGGTCCGACCGGGAATACCTCCACCCACAAGCTTCACGAGTCCTTGAGCCGCAGCATGCCTTCCTGAGCGACCGAGGCCATGAGCACTCCATCGGCGGTGAACATCCGCCCGACCCCGAGCCCGCGCCCTCCGGACGCGGACGGGCTGGACATCGTGTAAAGCACCCAGTCGTCGGCTCGCGGCGCCCGATGGAACCACATCGCGTGGTCGAGGCTGGCCGGGCGCAGCCGCGGGTCACGCCAGGCGACCCCGTGACGGCGCAGCACCGGCTCGAGCAGGGGATAGTCGGAGGCATAGGCCAACACCGCCGCGTGGATCACCGGATCGTCAGGCAGCTCACCCCGCGCCCGCAACCACACGCTCTGCCGAGGCGCTCGCTGCCGACCCGGCCGCACGTAGATGTTGCCCTCGACGTGCCGCAGCTCGATCGGCCGCCGGGCCGCGAAGAACTGCGCCGCCGCCGGATCCAGATGCTCACCGAGGGCATCGGCCAGGGTGGGGACGTCCAGCGGATCCGGCGCGGGCGGCATCGGGTCCTGGTGGTCCAAGCCCTGCGCGGGCTCCTGGAACGAGCACCCCATCGACAGGATGGTCCGGCCGTACTGCACCGCCTGCACCCGCCGGGTCGAGAACGACGCCCCGTCCCGGACCCGCTCGACGACGAACCGGATCGGGTGGCTGTCATCGCCGCCCCTGACGAAGTAGGCGTGCAACGAGTGGATCGGCCGGGCCACGCCGTCCACTGGGTCGACGGTGCGCGCCGCCGCGACGAGCGACTGGGCGAGCACCTGCCCGCCGAAGACCCGCCCGTGGGTCTGTTTCTGGCTGCGTCCGACGAAGACGATCGGCGTCGACTCGCCCAGGTCGGTCTCGTCATCGCCCGGAGCGCCCTGCACGGTGATCCGCGCCTCGCCCAGACAGGTGAGGTCGAGCACGTCGAGCAGATCGGCGACGGCGTCAGGTGTCGGGTCGGGCAGTCTCATGGGCTCGAGGCTAGCCCTGAGGCTAGCCCTGAGCCTGAGAGGATGACCGCCATGTCTGCCGAGCCGCCCGTCCACGTGTATACCGAAATGCGCGTGCCCACGGAGGTGCTCGTTCCGCTGCGGTGGTCGGACATGGACGCCTACGGGCACGTCAACAACACCCAGTTCCTCCGGCTGCTGGAAGACGCCCGCGTGGCCGCCTTGCCGCGCTGGTTCCCCGAGGGGCTCGCCCTGCTCGAACGCGGCATCCTCGTCGTCCGTCACGAGATCGAATACCGCGCCCAGCTCGAGTACCGCCCCGAGCCGGTCGCCATCGACCTGTGGGTCACCCGGGTCGGTGGCGCGGGCTACGACCTCGGGTACATCGTCCGAGATCCGCACGGGGTCGGCGTCGGCACCGTGTATGCCGTCGCCGAGACCTCGATGGCCCTGTTCGACTTCGCCGCCAACGCCCCGCGCCGGGCCACCGCACAGGAGCGCGACTGTCTGGCGGCCCAGCTCGGTGGTCCCGCTCCGCTGCGCAAGCGTCGGTGACCTCGATGCTCACCGAACTCGTCTTCCCCGACCCGGCAGGGTATGCCGATCTGGCCACGCTCGTCCGCCGCGCCAAGCAGGCGGACCCGGACGCCGCGGTTCGGCTCCAAGCGAGCGGCGGTGTCCTTCGGGTGTGGGTCGGTGTGCTCCCCGGGTCGGGGTTGCTCGCCGATGGTGCGGCCGTCGGCGTCCGCGGCATCGCGCTGGCCGGACCGGCCGAGGGCTCGACCGCGGGAGGCTCGACCGACAACGATCTCGACCTCGTCTGTTCGGCCTCGGCGCTGCTGGACCGGTTCGCCCGGGACGGGGTCGGGGCCACGTCGATGACCCTCCCGACCGTCAGCGCGTATGCCGCCTGGTCCGGCGCGCTTCCCGCCACCGGCGGGTGGACGCCGGCGGGAGTGCTGTCGGCGTCCGACCTGATCGCTGCGGCCACGTCCGGGATCGCCGAGATCTCCGAAGGAGTTGGCCCGGCCGGCACGGTGGCCGGAGCCCGCGCCGTCGAGGAGCTGCGGCGTCGTGTGTGGGCCCGACCCGTGCCAGTGGGAGCCGTCGGGGCGCGAGACGGGGGAGCAGGCCCGCCCGTGACGACCATCGAGGCACCTGGCGTAGGAGTCGACGTGACCGCGGGGGCGGCGTTCGCGGCATACGTGCTGGGGTTCCTGCCCGACGCGACGGCGAGCATCCGGGTGTGGCGCAGCGGGCGGTGGGTGCGGCTACAGACTCAGGTCGGGCACGTGGTCGCGCGCCCGTGACGGCGCCGAGGCGCACCGAGCAGCGGTGAGCACGCCCAGGGCGCCGAAACAGGCCAACCCGACCCACACGATGACGTAGCCGCGATGCTCCCCGGGGGTGTGCCACATGCTGAAGGCGGCGGTGGCACCGGCAATACCGACCACCGTGCCGAGCACGTCGGCCAACTGCAGGGCGGCCGAGGCCCGGCCGTGCTCGCGGTCGGGGCTGAGCTCCAGCACCAGGCCGGACAGGGTCGTCGACCCCAGCCCCATCCCCAGCCCACCGAGGACGATCGTCGCCGCGAACGTCCACACCGGCGCGTGCGCCAGGGTGAGCGCAACGAACACCACCCATCCACCCGCCAGCATCGCGGCGCCGATGAGGACAAGGCGAGCCCGCTCGTCCGCTCCGGCGCGTCGCGACCGCCCCTGCGCCCAGGCCCCGGCGCTCCACCCCAGCGAGCCGACGGCGAGCACCAGGCCGGAGGCCGTGGCATCCAGGCCCTTCTCCTGGCTGAGCATCAGCGGCAGGTAGGCGAAGGCACCGAGGAACGACCCGTTGAGCAACCCCCGGGTCAGGACGACGGACGGCAACCCCCGAGCGCTGTGGAAGGTGCCTGGCGGCAGCAGCTTCGGCGCGGCGACCGCGACGCCGATCAGACCCAACGCGGCCAGGGCGCTGAGCAGAGAGAAGACCGGCGGACGCTCGTGGATCGCCAGCTGCACCAAGCCCGCCGATCCGGCAACGACCGCGCCGAGCCGCGCCGTCCGCCGGTGCTCACGCCGCTCGTCGGCCGGGGTGCCAGCGTCGCCATGTCCTCCAGCGTCCCCATGGTCGTCAGCGTCGCCATGGTTGTCAGCGTCGTCGCCTATGCCGCGCGCGTCAGGTGAATCGCCCTGGACGCCAAGGGTTCCCGTGTCGGGGCTGGTGCGCAAAGCCGCTCGGCGGAGCAAGAGCAGACTCCCCGCGACACCTGCGGGCAGGACGACCACCCAGAAGACCCAGCGCCAGCTCACGGTCGAGGCCAGCCACCCGGCGATCGGACCGCCAACCAGGCTCGGCAACACCCAGGCGGCCGACATCCAGGAGAAGACCCGTGGCCGGTCCGCCGGCGCGAACGTCCGCGCCACAACGACGAACTCGACGACGATGACCAGGCCGGCGCCAAGTCCGGTGATCACCCGCCCGATCAGCAGCACCCCGAACGACGGTGCGGCACCGCACACGATCGCTCCGATCGCGAACAGGGCCTGCCCCCAGAAGACCGGCGCCAACGGCCCCGCCCGGTCGGTCCACGGACCAGCGAGGACGATCCCGAGCAACATCGCCGTCATCATCGACGAGAACGCCAAGCCATATGAGCCGAGGGCGCCCAGCTCGGCCGCCACCACCGGCATCGCCGTCGCGACCGCCATGTTCTCGAAGGCGATCATCGTCGTGAGCAGCAACAGGGCTGCCGTGATCGCCGGGTCGGTCCGCGGCACGTCGGGTCCGGCGAGGTCGGCAGGGTCGGCACGGTGGGCAGGGTCGGCACGGTGGGCAGGGTCGGCACGGTGGGCAGGGTCGGCACGGTGGGCAGGGTCGGCACGGTGGGCAGGGTCGGCACGGTGGGCACGGTCGGCACGGTGGGCAGGGTCGGCGGGCGCAGTGAGGTCGCGGCCGGTCACGTCGCTCATCTCGGCCACGCTCCACGCGAGGTCAACACATCGCGCAGCACGTCGATCCGATCGCTGACGATGCCGTCGACGCCGAGGTCGAGCAGGCGCTCCATCTCGTCCCGGTCATCGATGGTCCAGACGTGCACCTGCATCCCGAACCGGTGGGCGGCCGCCACCAGCCCAGGCGTGACGAGCGCCAGTGTCCGCCCCCGCACCTCGTGTGTCGTGGGGATCTGCAGGACCTGTCCGGGGGAGTGGGCAAGCGCGGACAGCCCGGGCGGCAGGTAGCGCAACGCCGCCGTCCCCAGTCGCCCTGCCGCCGTGGCCACTCGCGCGCCCGCGAGGCGCCGGAACGCCTGCAGCCGCCGGTTCGAGAACGACCCGACACACACCCGGTCGTATGCCGCGTGCGCCCGGATCGTCTCCCAGAGCGGGGCGACAGCGCCCGGTGCCTTGATGTCGATGTTGATCCGGGTGTCGGGGAAGGCGTCGAGCAACTCGTCGAGGGCGGGGATCGGCTCTCGACCGCCGATCCGCGCCGCGGCCACCTCCCGCCACGGCAGGTCCGCGATCGCCCCGCCCCGGTCGGTCACCCGGTCCAAGTGCTCGTCGTGGAAGGCCACCAGTCGCCCGTCGCTGGTCGCATGGACGTCGGTCTCGAGATACCGAAACCCCAGGTCGACGGCGGTCCGGAAGGCCGCGAGGGTGTTCTCGATCCCGACGTTGGCAGGGTGAGCGGCACCGCCTCGATGGGCCAGGCCGATCGGCGGCGGCGCGAAATACGGGTAGTCCGCCGCGCTCACGGCATACAGCCTGTCACGCCGACCCGGGCCTACCTGACCTCAAACATCGTTGTCATGAGCACCCGGCCGAACTCCGCGGCCGTGCGGCCCTGCTGGACCACGGCGGTGACGTTGGCGACGATCGGCATGTCGACCCCGTGGGCCTGCGCCAACGCAAGGATCGCCCCGCACGAGGCGACTCCCTCGGCGGTCTGCTTGGTCACGGCGACGACCTCCTCGACGGTCATCCCGGTGCCGAGGTTGCGGCCGAACGTCGAGTTGCGCGAGTGCGGCGACAGACACGTGACGACGAGGTCACCGACCCCGGCGAGGCCCGAGAACGTCGCCGGGTGGGCCCCCATCGCCATGCCCAGCTGACTCATCTCCGTGAGTCCCCGGGTAATGACGGCTGCGGTCACCGAATGCCCCAGCCCCAGGCCCTCGGTCATGCCGGACGCCACCGCGATGACGTTCTTCACGCAGCCGCCCAGCTCGGCGCCGACGACGTCGTCGTGGACATACGGCCGGAACGCGGGCGTCGCGCACGCGTCGGCGACCCGCTGAGCTGTGGCGAGGGAGGAGCTCGCCACGGTGGTGGCCGCCGGCTCGCGCGCCGCGATCTCGCGAGCGATGTTCGGCCCGGACACGGCGACCACCTGCTCAGGCGGCAGGTCGAGGCATTCCATGACGACCTCGGTCATCCGTTTCGAGGTGCCCTTCTCCAGACCCTTCATCAGCGAGACGAGGACGATCCCGGGCGGCAGCAACGGCCCCCACTCGGCGAGGTTCGCGCGCAGCGTCTGGGCCGGCACCGCCAGCACCCCGATCCCGGCGCCCTCCAACGCCTCGGCCGGGTCGGCCGTCGCGGTCACCGTGTCGGGCAGGTGCAGGTCAGGTAGGTAGCGCATGCTGGCGTGGTGGCGCTGGATGTCGGCCACCTCGTCCTCGAACTTGCCCCACATCCGCACGTGGCAGCCGGCCTCGGCGAGGACCGAGGTGAACGCCGTGCCCCAGCTGCCGGTCCCGAAGACCGCCACCTGTTCCCGTGCCGTCGTGGCTGCGCTGCTCACGGGCGCAAGCCTGGCATGCCACCCGGGCCGACCGCGAGAGGGCATGGCGTATGCCGCCCGCCCGGCTGCGCGGCATACCGAGTGCTCATCCGCGCCCCCGGGAACGTGACACGATGGGCGTCAGGGGTCGACCACCCGCTCGACCCGACGACGTGACCCTCAACGAGGAGGAACCCTCCGATGGATGCCCTGTTCCGTGTGCCCGCTCCGGCGAACGAGCCGGTCCTCGGATATGCGCCAGGCAGCCCCGAACGCGCGAGCCTGGAAGCCGAGCTCGTCCGGATCGGCGGCGAGCAGATCGAGCTGCCGAGCACGATCGGTGGCCGCAAGGTCATGGGCGGCGGACGCGCGGCCAAGGTCGTCCAGCCGCACGCCCACCGCAAGGTCCTCGGGACGATGAAGCTCGTCACCCCGACCGAGGCGCAGAGCGCCATCGACGCGGCCAAGGCCGCCGCGCCGATGTGGCGCGACCTGCCGTTCGCCGACCGGGCCGCGATCCTGCTCAAGGCCGCCGAGCTGCTGTCCGGCCCGTGGCGGGCCACCCTCAACGCCGCGACGATGCTCGGGCAGAGCAAGACCGCTCCCCAGGCCGAGATCGACTCGGCGTGTGAGCTCATCGACTTCTGGCGGATCAACGTCCACTTCGCCCAGCAGATCCTCGCCGAGCAGCCGCCGCTGAACTCCAAGGGGGTCTGGAACCGCAGCGACTACCGCTCGCTGGAGGGCTTCGTCTACGCGATCACCCCGTTCAACTTCACGGCGATCGGCGGCAACCTGCCGACCGCCCCAGCGCTGATGGGCAACACCGTCGTCTGGAAGCCGGCCCGCACCCAGCAGTTGGCGGCGCACTACACGATGCTCATCCTCGAGGCCGCGGGCCTGCCTCCCGGCGTCATCAACCTGGTCACCTCCGACGGCGCGACCCTGTCCAACGCGGTCCTGGCCGACCGCGACTTCGCCGGCATCCACTTCACCGGCTCGACCGGCGTCTTCCACTCGATGTGGGAGCAGGTCGGGGCCAACATCGGCCGCTACAAGACCTATCCGCGGCTGGTCGGCGAGACCGGCGGAAAGGACTTCGTCGTCGCCCACCCCTCGGCCGACATCGACGTCCTGCGCACGGCCCTGGTCCGGGGTGCCTTCGAGTTCCAGGGCCAGAAGTGCTCGGCGGCCTCGCGCGCCTACGTCCCGGCCTCGATCTGGAAGCGGATGGGCAAGGACTTCACCGACGAGGTCCAGTCCCTCACCCAAGGGGACGTCACCGACTTCGGCAACTTCATGGGCGCGGTCATCGACGGCGGTGCGTTCGCCGACCACAAGGCCGCCATCGACCGGGCCCACGCGGCGCCGGGCGTCTCGGTCGTCGCGGGCGGCACCTACGACGACTCCGAGGGTTTCTTCGTGCGCCCGACCGTGCTCAGGTGCGATGACCCGACCGACGAGTCGCTGCGGACCGAGTATTTCGGGCCGATCCTGTCGGTCCACGTCTACCCCGACCGGTCCTACGAGCGGATGCTCGACCAGATGGAGTCGTTCGCGCCCTACGCCCTCACCGGCTCGATCATCGCCCAGGATCGCGCGGCCATCGTCGCGGCCAGCCACAAGCTGCGGTATGCCGCGGGCAACTTCTACATCAACGACAAGCCGACCGGTGCGGTCGTCGGCCAGCAGCCGTTCGGTGGCGGTCGCGCGTCGGGCACCAACGACAAGGCCGGCGCGGCCCAGAACCTCATGCGCTGGACGTCGGTCCGCTCGATCAAGGAGACGTTCGTCCCGCCGACCGACTACCGCTACCCCTCGATGGGCTGAGTTCGACCGCAGCCACGGTGCGGTGGGTCGCGGCACACCCGGGCCACCCCCCGGTTCTCGTGGTCACCGCCCTCGCGTCGGTATGCCGCCCGCTCTGGTGAGTGGGCGGCATACCGGAAGGGGGTGCTGGGGTCAGGCCTGGGCGACGTACCCGCGCTCGGCGAGCCAGGCCAACCCGACGCCGTACTCCTTGTGGATGCCGGAGATCACCGACGGCGCTGCCGCGGACTCCACCTTGCCCCCGACGAACGGAATGCTCGCCTTGAGGTTGCCCTCGATGACGACCTCGGTGCCGTCGTCGGCGGGCATGATCCGGATGTCGCCCTTGAGGGCGATCGGAGCGGTGCCCATCGTGATAGACACCTCGCCGATCCGGGTGCCGTGCGGGCCGGGCGGGCCGTAGACGATCGTCTCGACGATGTCGATGCTGCGTCCGACCATCGACCGCGCGAACTCCGGGAAGCCGTCGGTCGGCATCTCGCGGTGGGTGATGACGGTGGCGCCGTCGCTCTGGCGGCTCACCGTCGCGGAGTGGCTCATCGCGTGCGTCGCCTCGCACACGAGGGTGTGGAAGGCCTCGTCGGTCATCATCTCGAAGACGACCTCGATGGATGCCGGGTAGACCAGGGTCTCGGTGATCTGCATGGCCCCCGACCTTAGCGACTCGGCCCGCCCATCACGTGCGGGCGCGCGCCACCTCGGCAGCCTGAGCCAGGTGTGCTCGGGCCTGGGCCAGCTCGCGAGCGAGCCGCGACCGGGTCCGGGCGACCTGGGAGGCCAACCGGTCGGCCTGGGCCTGCAACGGAGCCCGCTCGGCGGTGCGGCGTGCTGCCGCCTCGGCGGACACGACGCCGAACGGCTCGGTGATCGACCATTCGGTGAGGTCGAGCCCGGCGGCGGTAGCGCGATCACGTAGCCGCGACCGCGCCACCGCCGCCTCCGCGAGCTCTTGGGCCTGCACCTGCAACGCCGACCCCATGGAATCCAGGTGCGTTGCGGTGGTGACGCAGAGGGTCACGAGCGGTGTGCCTGGGTGGAGTTCGGCCGCACCGGCGGCCAGTGCCGCGGCGGTGGTGCGCAGGATCCCACCCAGCTGCGAAACCGACCCTGGGTCCGTGCCACGCAGCGGCGTCACCATCGCGCCAACCCGGGGTCGGTCGGGGCGGACGGGTCGGCCGGGGCGGCCATCATCGCGACGGCCCGAAGCGCGTCGACCGCCTGCTCGACGAAGCTGTCAACCTCGCGTTGCACGGTCGGGTCGCCCAGGAGCGGGTCGACAGCGAACAACTCATCGGCACTCGCGAGGGCATGACGGCGGACCCGGGCCAGGACGTCGGGCGGGTCGCGATCAGGCACGGGACCACCATAGACAAGGCCGCGCAGCTTGCTGCCGAAGTTGTCCCCAGGCCGAAGGGTCCCGCGGAACTCGACCCGCCGTCTCACTGGCCGATACGCTCGGGTGAGGGCACACCGTCGTGCCCACGACCGACGAGAAACGGGTTACTCACCATGACCACCTCGGCTTGAGCAGTCTCGCGGCAACCTGCTGCGCAGTGCTGCGGGCCTGGCACAGAAGGGTTCCGGAGATCCCGTCGAAC